>NZ_PVZB01000031.1 GCF_003002025.1 Paraburkholderia sp. BL25I1N1 | reverse complement strand
GAAGGCTGACGCTGCTACGCAGCGCCAGCCTTCACCAACAAACGATTCGTCGATGACAATTAGCCGGGAGTAACATTATCCCGTGAGGCAACACGAGCGGACTTTCCAATTGTCGCGCACCAAGCAGTGTGATCGAAGCGCCATTTCGCTGCGTCTGGTGTCGTTCACATTTCTGCTATGGGCTCCTCCCGGTCCGTTCAACGGTGCCGGCGATGCGACGGCGGGACCGCCTCGCGCTCCAGGATCGAGTGCTTCTACGACTACGCAGTGATGCCTCGCGTGGGTCGAACGGGTAATAGTCGCATTTCGGTGCCGGCCGCGGGGTGGCGGGCTGCACCTCCCTTTTGCCAAACGGTTTATAGCGAAGCAGTTGAAACGCCCTGTGCCGGCTGACGGTTAGTTGCGTTAAAGCGTCGCCAACGCAAAGTGACACTTTTAATTACGCAATAGAGACAGATTTAATACGTTCTACGTGACCCAGTTGATTCATGTATCCTTACGCGTCCCTATCCTCACATTAGCCAGTCTCGTACCAGGCGTCGACGTCTGGCAAACGGCGTAAGGCAGCCATGCGCAAGGTTGAAATCCCGTTCCGAAAATGGCAGAACCCGAGGTCTCCCCTACCGAGAGAGCTTTCCACATCATCGAGATGACGGCTCAACTGGGACGTGTGTCGACCGTGGATATCATCACTGCACTCGGCATCCCGAAGACGACGGCTCACCGTCTCGTGAGCAATCTTGAGGAACTCGGCTTTCTCGAGCACGGCATCGAACGCGGGCGCTATCAGGTTGGTCCGCGATTGCTGGAACTCGCGACCAACGTACTCACCACTGCGTTTTCGCACGGCCCCGTCCACGCACTTCTCATGGAGCTTTCAAGGCGGACTTCGGAGACCGTGAGTCTTGGCGTCATGCGCGGCTCGGAGGTGGTCTACGTCGATAGCGCAATCGGCAACTCGCCTCTGACACTCAATTTCCAGAAAGGGCATCGTACGCCTTTACACTGCACGTCCAGCGGCCGCGTGTTCCTCGCCAACATGGATCAGAAGCAACTCGACGCTTATATCAGTTGACGTCAAAATTGGTGGCAAACTTGAACCGCCTATAAGGACTTCCCCATTTTGACAAGCGGGTTTTAATGCGTCACTGGTCAAGCTCCGGTGTCCTTCGAGACGTTGGTGGTGTGGACGGCGGCGAGACAGACTGCATGCCTATAAACGGCCTGAGTCACGCCCCGATGGCGGACCAAGCAAGTTTTGAATCATAAGCGGCTTCTGCCTCGGCAGGTGGAATGTTGCCGATGGGACCGAAGAGTCGACGATTGTTGAACCAGTCCGCACATTCGAGCGTCGCGATTTCAACGGCCTGCAGATTGCGCCACGGTCCGAGGCGATGGATCACGTCTGCCTTGTACAAGCCGTTGATCGTTTCAGCCAGTGCGTTATCGTAGGAGTCGCTCACGCTGCCCACTGACGGCTCGATGCTACGTTTCGATTTTTGGACATTATGGCTGTAGTGTCAAAGGCTCTTCCGCGCGTGCGACAATTGCGGTGACCTGTGCTCCCACCCGATCCACGTTCAGACCATGACGACGACCCTGATCGCTCCGCGCCCGCTCGACGCGCTCGACCTGCCGCCCGACCTTGACGGTCGCCACGGCGTCAACCGGGCGAACGGTCGTAAGCAGATCACCGCAGCAGACGACCTGAGCGCGATACGTGCGTGGCTCGCCCGTGTCGTCGATACGAAGACCACTTTCGAAAACTACCGGAAGGAAGCCGAGCGGCTCCTGTTGTGGTCCATCGTACAGCTGGGCAAGCCTTTGTCATCGCTCACGCACGAGGACCTGCTCGCCTACAGGCTGTTCCTGGAGGATCCACAACCGTGTTCGCGCTGGGTGTCGGATGGCGGGCGCAAGTTCCCGCGTCACGATCCGCGCTGGCGGCCGTTTTACGGGCCGCTGGCAATCTCAAGCCAGCGCCAGGCGATGGTGATCCTCAATGCGCTGTTTGCGTGGCTGGTCGAAGCTGGCTACCTGGCCGGCAACCCGCTGTCGCTATCGCGCCAGCGGTCCCGTCGTCTGGCGCCTCGCATCACCCGATACCTCGAACGCGACCTCTGGCAGGAGGTCAAGGTCTATATCGACGGCCTGCCCCGTGATAGCGATCGGGAACAGGAACGTTACTGGCGCGCTCGATGGCTCTTTACTTTGCTCTACCTGGGCGGCCTGCGGATTTCGGAGGTCGGTGGCAACACGATGGGCAAGTTTTTTTGCCGGCGTGACAACGAGGGGCGCGAACGGTGGTGGCTGGAGGTGCTTGGCAAAGGTGACAAGGAGCGACTCGTCCCCGCCTCCGTCGAGATGATGGTCGAACTCGCGCGCTATAGGCGCGCGCGCGGGCTCGCACCGCTCCCGTCCTCGCGCGAGGACACGCCGCTGGTGTTGCCGCTCGGCAAATCCATGAAGCCTCTCACGCGGGCCGCGCTGCACTCGATCATCAAAGGCATCTTTGCTGGCGCAGCGGACAAATTAAGGCTTCGCGGTGAAGACTATGCCGCGCGTGCTACGCATCTCGAGCGCGCATCCGCACACTGGCTGAGGCACAGTGCCGGGTCGCACATGGCCGACGGCAACCTCGATCTGCGACTCGTGCGAGACAACCTTGGACATGCATCGATTTCGACGACGAGCATCTATCTTCATAGCGACGACGATACCCGTCACCGCGAGACAGAAGAGAAGCATCGTCTGGACTGGTGAAGTGCGGATTTCGGGCCGGACAGCAATTTCACGGTAAAGCGAGACGGCTCCGGCCGGACCTCTGTGCGTGCCGCTGCGGAAAGGATAGGCTTGGGGCCGACTATCTGGACTATCCGTGTAAGCACGAACGACCATGCAAATAATTCGGAATCCTTAATTATGACTGCCGTGCAATGCCAATACGGTCGGCGTGCAGATTGTTCAGTATGATTGGTACCGCTCCCCGAGCCGGCAATCGGTGTCGATCTCAGCGACCGATTGCTCCAGCGCTCATCTCTCCGCCCTGGAAGCAAAAAAAGGCACGGCGTCCAGGCAGTCTCCCCGCCTGCCCTATTCGGTATCTGATGCCAACAGGACTGCGACCACCATCGCAGTAACACTGATGTCGCCACTACGATGCACACGCAAGGGGTCGGTCACTGCAAGGTCGCTATCAGAACTCACATCGCGCCTGCGCCCCGTGGGCGTCAGCCGTTCTGATGGCGCCAAGTTTTCATTCAGCACGCACAGATGCCGCTGCCGGTGATGTTCGCCATTGAGCTGTGGCTGTGCTTTTTTAACGATGCGGTCCGTTCGACCACGGGCGACGACTAATCGTAGAGGCTCGGCCTTCCCTTCCGAATCCCGGTCCAGCACCACCCATTCCCGTTCCGGAAAGTCCACCACGGGAAACGGCATCCACACAGGCCTCGATCTGCCGGTGACGTCGTCGGCTTCACGCAGATAGCAAAAAAAGCTGTCAAGACACGCGCGAGCGAGCGCATGGAGAATTACCCAGCGATCTGCCGCCGTGCTCCAATGTGCGAGGCCGACTGGCGCAAGAAGCGAGAGCCAGGCCAGAATTCCCAGCGGCCCGTGTTCACTCCGAGCTAACAGATGGGATGGAATGCGAACGCCTTCCCATTTTGTTCGCCATCTGAGCATCGCGTGCGCAACCGGACAGAATAGTGTCGTTGTTCTGGCATCAAGGCACCAGGTCAAATGGCGGGCTGCGCTGACAGAACAGGAGCGATGCCCGCCTCCGACACAGCGAACGACGTACCGCTTTATCGCCTTATAGCAGGCGAGCGCGTCGATCGTAATGTCCTCGCCGGGATGTGAGCGAGGCGCGCCGCTCCCGGACGCGCCGTCACGGTCGTAATATCGTGCCAGTACATGCAGGCTGGCGTCTGTATCGTCCCGAATGAGCCGCTCGCAGAAGTCCCCACCGGTATCCAGGCGGCTCCCACAATGCGGCGCTGAAGCGAGCCATGAAAGCCGTTCCGCGGTTTGACCGGGCAATCGCAACAGTCGCACTACGTTTGGAGACCGGCGTCCAAACCAGCCCCGGCAGAGACCCTGTGCCAGGCTCTGCCGATAGGCGGAAGACAATCGTAAAGCGTGGTCGTCAAGCCTACGAAGCGCCGGCGCCCAATCATGTCCGCACGACGGACAACTGAACGGCGCACGAAAAAGGCTGGCCCGCAGGCGATACACGGCCATCGCCTCCCCACATTGCGCACAGCGATCACGAAGGGCGCAACCGTGAAGAGGACACGTATTGCAGCCGCTGAACTGGAATGCGGTAAGGTGGACACCTTTCGACGCGCACTGCGTACACCAGCGCAGTGACGGACCGCGCGTCGCACCGGTCCGTTGAAAGCGTGGCGGAAAGGCAGCGGCGACATCCGATAGGGACATGTGCATCAGGTTCGACATCTGAACGAGATCGAACTTCTCCGCATCGTGTAAATCGACATCACGCTGAAGTCCCGTTGTACCAGGGTTACGCAGGAACATCATCGCGACCGCTGTACATGACAGGCTGTTGAGCTGCTGGAATTTGGCGAGCAGCATGAAGGCTGACTGTCCGGATACATTCCAGTCGTCCCGCCAGCACCATTCCGCCGACGAGGTTTCATTGGCGAGTGGTAGCAGGATCTCGAAGCGCCGTTTCATGGACCGGCCGGGCTGTCAACGAACACGATGCGCAGATCCTCCAGCGCCGCGGCATAATCCGACTCCTCCACGGCCAGCGCCCACAACGCCGGACTAAGCGCGAATCCCGGCGCATCATGTTCCAGGTTATCGCCAAGCACGATTTCCACCGCACGGGCGACATATTCCATCGGCAGTTCCATCGTGAAGTCGAAGCGCGCGTTCCTGTGCGCCTGACCGAACGCTTCCCAAACCAGTTCACTCTGGTGTCCGAGCCGGAAGCCTGAGTCGTACGCATGCTGCAGGAAAAACCTGGTGAACGTCCAGTCGCTTCCTTCCGGAAACACCGACTCGTCGTACGCGCTGAGCGATACTTCGAGATCAGCGGCGGACTGGAAGCCCTGGAAGCGCATCTCCTCGATCATGAACCGCGACACGATCTGCGATGTATCGATGCTCTGTCGGAATGAAGTCTTGCGATTCAGGATGCTCGGCTGACCCACCAGGAACGTGTACATCCGGATGCCCCGGCGCTCCATCTCGTCCTGCACGTCGCGCAGCCACTCATAGTGTTCGAGTTCAAGACGTTGGGCCTCGTCAACGAACACGACAAGCGACTTGCCCGATGCACGCTCCACGATTTCGGTCAACCTGTTGTAAAGACGGAAACGTCGCTGCAGGGCCGAGCCACTATCGGGACGTTCATGCCGGGCGGCCGCCAGAAGCATCCCGAAAAACAGGCTTTCTGAACGGCTTGGGTTTTGCGGCATGCCCAGATGGAAGATCGCGACTCGGGGTAACTCGTCGCGCAGCAGGCGCTCGCAATACCGGATCGCGTACGTTTTCCCCCAACGGGTATGCCCGTAGATCATGGCGCCGGATACGCCACGCCGGATGCAACGGAGAATACACATGTACATCGCGCCGATCGACGGCGTCGGCACCATGTAGCCCCTGTTCAGCAGCGGATGGGCGTCGGGCGCAAGAGGACGCGTCGTCGAGAGAAGCATGCCGTCAGGAAAACGTGAAGATCTGCGTCAGTCGGAGCGCTGGCCGGGCGATACGTGATTGCCTTTGCCTCTCAGTCGCCAAAGGTTGCGGCAGCGTGTCCGGTGATGGGGGGGCGGAGAAAGCCGTTCCCGTCGTGTGTGACTTCGCCCGATCCGTAAGCATGCGGGCAAGATCGTTTGCACTGCGCTGGTGATGGGTCGCTTCGGACTTCTTGTAGGCGAACCACGCCTCGACCGGGTCTTCTCCATCCCGGTACGCCATCTTGCGCTGATGGACGAGCCTGAAGATCTCCTGTCGCACACGCAACGAGTGCTGGGAAAAACACCATGGCCGTACTGCGGTCAGCATGCCCACTTCAGAACCATCCATGAAAAAGGCATGGATATGCCGGATGTCCTTCACATTGAAGTAGACACGCAATTGCTGACCGATCAGCGATGCATTACTTGAGAGGACACTGTTGGAGTAGCGTACATACTCGAAGTTGATGTGCGGACGCACGCCCCGCTTCGCACTGCCGCGTATCGTGACGACGCGAGCCTCCTGCAGCAGGCACAATGTGCTGCGGCGGGCAATGGGTAAGGTCTGGATGAGACCGGAACCGCGTTCAAGAAGAAAACGCATCGCCTCGAGCGGTGTGCGACCACCCAGGCCGGTGTGCGGCTCGCCATTGTAATCGGCGAGCACCACATCAATGACATCTTCGAGTTCATCAAGGCTCATCAGCAACGACAAATTCCCGCCCACGTCATTGAGCGCGCGTTCCACCGCCTGCGGCGCCCGTCCCGTTGTTCCGGGCAGCCGATGCGCAAAGTGAGACGCGATGTGGTCAAAGAACCGCTCGACGAACGCCCGCTCATTTTTTTCGCAAAGCGGCCCGTTATCGGTCCAGCAGCCGACCACGCCAGTCAGTCGATCAAGCGTCGCCTTCGCGAAATGCGCCTTTGCAGCGTCGAATCGCAAGGTGCTCCAGCACGCCCACGCAGTCGCGGGGATGGTTTCTGAGGGGAACCCGCCGCCTGCGCGCACGCGCAGGCCGGGAATGCGGTACGCCCGCGTTTCGTGCGGCTTCAGGGTCGCCTGCAACGCTTCAGCAATATCGTCCTTGTTGTATTCCCTACCTAACGCAAGGCTGTAGCCGATCACTGCACGCGTCGCGACATCAAGCAGAATCAGGATCCAGATCCGGTGAAGCGCGAGAAGGGTTTCGAAGCCGAGCGGGTCATCGATTCTTAGCGTGATGCGCAGGTCGATCCTGTGACCGTCGAATTCGACAACATCAAATGGCCGGGCAGCGGACTTGCGCACATGTTCGCCAGTATCGTTCCAGGGATGGCCGATCTGTGCTGCGCCGGCTGCCTGCGCCGACCCATCAAAATGCCGGTCTGCGAGGCGTCGAATGTGAGTCGCCAGCGAACGCTCGCCGAGATGCTGCTGGTTAAACGGATAGTCGTTTGCGCCGACACCTGACCGCCGACACTGGTCGAGAAAGTCGCGATGCAGACGCCGGAGACTTCTCAGTACCTCGCGTCGTCCGCCGTTCTTTCGGCCACGCTCGTCGACTTTGCGCTCGATCCATTGCGAGATCACCGGATATCGTTGCAACAGTTGTGCGAACGCCCCGGTCGCCCCGCCTCGGACACCATCGCGGGAAAGAACGACAACGGCCGTGCGCTGGTACCCGCGAATATGGCTGTAGGGGATCAGCGCGCGCACACCGAAAATCCTTCCGTCGTCATGGACCGCAGTGCACCGCTCGAACAGCCTGTAGAGGTCGTTGAACCGTACTCCAGTCAAGCGACCGATTTCGCGCAACGACGTCTGCCGGTCAATAAAGAGCGTTATCGCCTGAATGCGCCTTCGCAGCAGATCACGATCGGCACTGGACAAGCCGCTGTCATCTGCGGATGGCCACTTCGCAATATCGCTCAATTCCTCTGGTACCGATTGCCGGTCGAAGCGAAGGTCGCCGAAGGCCATCATCTTCATCCGCGCACCAGCAGGGTATGTCGACCGATTGGCTCAAGGGCAAGAGTTGGACAGCGTAGGCGACCGTCGAGGACCAGCATGAATGCGACAGTCCGTGCCAGCACGGGGTCTTGGGGGCACAGTCTGCCTTCGAGCTCAAGCAGGCTCGCGCCTCCCCCGCTCGAGTCAAGCGCGTGCTGCTTCATCCTCTCCGAGACGAAAGCGTGCCCTGCCGCAACGTGGTGAAGTATGGCGGCCTGATTGCGACGCAGTACCTCACCTGTCGCAGCTTCTTCCGGCTCGACAAGACAAACCTCCATTCGGGACTTCGCGGCCCACGCTTCGAACGCCGCGAACCAGCGCGGGGGCATCGTGGCCCATTGCAGTTCCGAAGTCCGAAGCAGGATGACGAGGCGCTCGGTGTCATTGGCTTTCGCCCAGAAATCTATCCGACGAGCCGGGAACGCACCACGAGCACGCAGCGGGCGTTCGCAATAGCTGACGATATCGGGATCGAACTCAAGCTGCAGCCACGCGTTCAACGCTCGATGGCCGAACAGTGTCAGGCGACGGTCAATCTTCAGGCCATAGACATCGTAGCGATGCACTCCGTAGGGACGCGCATCGTCGACCGGACAGACGTACCGCGGGTTGGCCATTGCGGCCCCCAGTTTCCTGAGACGACTATGGAGTTGTAGTACAAAAACGAGGGAAAGCGAGAAGGAGTGAGTCGACGCCCCGCCCCGCCGATAGCGCGCGCACTCGCGCTGCCGGCAGCGCGCGGACCCTCCTATATCCCGGAAGGTGCAAAAAGCATTGATGTACGGATACTACACTTTACGTAATGAATCATACGTTCGGTGTGACGACTCCCGCCGCATAGCTTGTGCTCGCCGGAAAGTCCGCAACTAAACGCGTCCAGGTGGCGGTATGCCGATTTTTCCGTGAAACATTTTCACGCGATCGCCCGGCAAAGCCTTGATCGACGGCGATCTGGCGGATACATCTTTTGTTCACCAATGTTTCACGGGCCCGCGAGCCGTCTGGAGCAATGCGGGCGGAGGCGCGAGTCGAGGTCATCGCTCGGCAACCGGCATTTAATAGTCCTAACTTTATAACATTTACTTCGACTGTTTGCGATTTCGAACTTTTGCTTCGTTTCGACCGCAGGCAAATCTGGAAGCAAGGTGCCGCCGAAGCCATATAAATAGGACGGTCGCGCTTCCGACGGTGCTGTTTCTATTACTTCAACCGACGACCGACACTGCTGGCCCAGTCGGCCAATCAACTGCTCGACGCATTCGGCTCCGGCAGGGCGTCGCCCGGCTCCGGAAGCGCGGCCGCCATGATGGGGCTGCTCGCCGTGAAGCTGATCTGCACGGTGTGTCTCAAGAGCCTCGAAAAGGAAAGCTGCCGCTCTGCGGAAGCGACGCTGCGCCACATCCGCGACCGCATGGTCGAGATCGATCCCCTGTTGCGCGTGCTGTTCGAAAAGGATGCGCGCGAATTCGAAGAGGTCATCCGGCTCATCGGCGAGCGGGAAAGCGCAACCACACCGGAAGCGAAAGGCGCCCTGTCCCGGCAGATCAACGCCATGCTCGAAGGTGCAACGGACAACGTGTTCGAGATTATCGACCTGTGCCTGCCGCTGATCGACCACGGCGTGACTGTGTTCAAAAACGGCTGGGGTACGGTCCGCGGTGACTCCGGCGCGGCCATCAGCTCGGCGATTGCCGCGGTCACGTCGGGGCTCTTCATTGCGAACCTGAACATCAAGTGGCTGAAAGGCAGACGCTACGCGCGAGACAACATTGGCCGGGGAACTGCATTGCTGACAACCCTGCAGCAGAAGCAGCTCGCCGCGAATGCCTGCATTACGTCCCTGAACTCCGAAGCACTCGCCTCCATCGAGGTCGAGGCCACCGACGACCGACAGCTGCCACTCGAGCTTGACGACAACGTCAGCGCGGCGCCCGCGAGCGGGGAATCGCCGTGACCCCTCTCCTACGCACCACCCCGCCCGGCAATCCGTTCGACGCGCTGGGCGCCGCCCTGCTCGCCAGGCTGGCTACGGAGCAGGCGGATTTTCCGATGCTGTGCGGCGACCAGCTGCTCGGTTTCCATCCAGTGCCGAACCAGTGTCACGACAATGCCGACCGCTGGGTGAACGATCACCGGGGCGACTTGGTTCTGCGCGGCTGGCTGCTCGATGCCGAGGGCGATCCGGACACGCACCGCCCCTATCGCTTCGTCGCCCACTCGGTCGTGCTGACCACGCTCGGCCGGATGCTTGACGTGACACTGCCGTCAAACGAACGGCCGCGGCGTTTTCTCGTGCATCCGTACAACGTGTGCGGCTTCTTCGGGATTCTCTGCAGTCCGCCGTTGGCGAACTCGCTGCAGGTGTATGTCACCGCCACCACGCCGGAGGACGCGTCGTGAGCGCTTGTGTCCCGCGGTCCGAACCGACCGCCCTCCCCTACAAATCGCCGTTCGCCCGCGCGAGCGGGCAAGGGCGGGCGGATTGCGCGCAGACCGTTAGTTGCGTCGTGCGCGGCACTCATGTTCGCGCAGGAGGATTCCGATGAACGCGGTGGGCCGCATCGAGCCGGACTCCGTCGTCCCGGCCAACGTTCCGCAGGCGGTCGTCGGCCACCGGCCCAATCGGCTCGAGAGCCCGATCCTGCCGCCGTGCCTGTCCGACGAGGAGGTGGTCGGCCGCTGGCTTGCGGCCAAGGCGACCGGTCGCGGGCGGCTTGCCACAACCACACTTGCGCAGTACCGCACCGAGGCCGAGCGTCTGTTCTGGTTTGCGCGACAGACCGGCACGCCGATCTCGTGCTGGGGGCTGGATGAGTTTTCCGCCTACATCGGCTTCCTGCAGGCGCCGCCCCGTGGGCGATTCGCAAGCCTGGCGTACGGCGCGGCTCACCCGGCTGGCGACCTTTTCTCCGACCACTCAGCGACCGCTCGGCCGGCCAGACCCAGAAAATCGTCACATCGCTGTTCGACTGGCTGCGCGACGTCGGCTACCTGCAACTGAATCCGGCCACCGGGCTGCCGAAGGTCGGCCGGCGCGAGCCGGAAAAGCAGGCGCGTTTTCTGTCCCCGGACGACACGGCGCTGCTGCGCGAGACGATTGCTGCCCGCTCGGGCGCCGAGTCCGGCCGCGAGGCGCGCCTGACGAATGCGCGCGACCTGTTCGCGGTGGACCTGTTTGAACGGACCGGCCTGCGCACCACCGAGGTGGTGCAATGCCGGATGGGCCATGTACGCATCGAACCGGTGCCGCAGGCACTGCGCCGCGAGTTTCCGGACGCCCCGCCCTTCCAGTGGCTGCTGCGCGTCGAGCGCGGCAAGGGCGGCAAGGCCCGTTGGGTACCATGCGACGAGATTTCACTGTCGCTGCAAGCCTACCGGATCGCGTTTGGCCTGCCACCTGTGCCGCTGCCGGACGAAGACCTGCCGCTGCTGCTGTCGGTGCGACGCTCCCGCTGGGGTGAACTCAAGGGCGTCCGCAGCCGCACTGCGATCTGGAAACTGGTCACTGGGCTGTGCAGCGAGGCACTCGCCTACGCACGCGCTCACGGCCGGCGCGTCGACGCCGACCGGTTTGAACGCGCATCCACGCACTGGCTGCGCCATACCTACGCCAAAGGGCTCGCGCAGGCGGTCCGCGATGGTCTGGACGCCTCTGCGGCGCTCGAGAACATGGGCCACAGTGATCTGCGTACCTTTCGCCAGTACGTCGACGACGAACCACTGAGACGCGCGCTGGCGACGCAACTGGCCCGTACGCGCGTGACACGCTAACGTTCGGCGCGTTTGCGAGACTGCCGGGTGCCGTCGCGCCGATCAAGGTCTCCTCATCGCGATGATCAGCGCTGCGAATACGGCTGGCACGCAGGGCAGTCACGAACTGTCATTTCCGGGATGCCCTCGCCGATCACGATCCGGCGCTCACCGCTTCCGTCGAAGAAACCGTCCCCCGCGCAACTAGCCAGTGCGCTGAACACCGCGGAAGCGTCCCGCTGCTGGCGCCTCGCCTGTTGGGCAGCAATCTGCCCGGCCTGTACCTGATGACTGAAATCGGCCGTGCTTCGAGAGGAAGTTGATTGGCGTATAGACCCAGTGTGAGGTGATCTGTCAGGTAGCGGCGGCGGCGAGAGGAAGTAGGGGAGTTCTAGCGCAATGCCACTTGAGCACGCCGAGATATAGACACGTCGCCAAACGATCACGCCTCTGTGGACCACACAGGCGAGGGGCGCAATTGCAAGAGGAAATACCATGACATGGAACAACATCAGGAAGATGGTCGCGCGCGCCGCGGAGATACTAGTCACATTGGTGACCCCTACGGTGTGGTTCGCCTCGACCGTAGGGGCTGCCGTGAGGCGAGGTTTCGTCCGTCAAAAGGTGCAAGGGCACCGGACGTACATGTTGTAATGGATGTTCGCACTGATACATCTTCTCGCATCTGACGCCTGTTATTAGAGCTAGTTTTGCTTAACAAGTAGCGATTTTTCAGGCCGAAGGTGAACAGGGATGCTTACTTGCCGTTGAGATGAATGCTTGTCGCGGGCTTTGGGTCTGGCACGAAGAGCGTCTGAGTTCCAGTCTTTTCGCATTCAAATTGACAGGCTGTGGCGCCAGCGCTGACTTCCGTGCCACGCTGCTCTATAGCAGCTTAGCTCCTGCCTGTCTGATTCCATCGGATGCGTGTCTAGAGTCTAGACATGTTCACACCTCGTCCACCTCGATCGTCGCTTCAGGAGCCGTGAACTGCTGAGATTTCGACCGCGATTCTCCTGCGTCTCTAGACTCTGGACGGGCATCGAGGTGGCCGCATGAAGCCGCTAACCGCTGCCCAATCTCGTGTCTAGAGTCTAGACACGCATGCTCTTGGAAGGATAGCGACCCAGCCAGCGGTGTGTCTAGACTCTAGACACTTTGGGAACGGCTGGACGAAAAAAAGCCCGCGCAAGGCGGGCTTAAGGGTGAAGCGCTCCTCAGTTTGTTTTCGGATGAGCGTGGAACATCTGGCTGATAAGCTCCCGAATCTGCGTCTCCTGCGCGTCGGTGAGCGCGCCGGCCTTAATCTTCACCGTGATACCACTGATGTCCTTGGTAATGGAACCGGCGTGTTCCTTGCCAGAGAAAAACTTGTCGATGCTCCGCTCGCGTGCAGAATTCGACGTTGTCGTTCGGCGAGTTGCCAACGCCTTAATCGCCGCGGCCACCTTCCCCTGGTCCATGTCGCCCTTCACAACCAGCGGCCAGAGTTCCATTGCTGCGCTAACACCGTCTTCGCCGTGTTTCTTGATGGCCGCAACAATCGCTTGAGCAGCAGTCCCGCCAAGCAGCCGCGGCTGTATGTCGAGGTCCTTCCTGATGAAGTCCGGCAGATTTTCAAACGAGAGGAATTGGTACAGCCCGCTGCGGGACATACCTAGGGCCTCGGCCATCCGTTTACGGTCAGGAAACTCCTTCTCCGTCTGCCGCATGGACATTGCAACTTCATAGTCGGATAGGTCGTCACGACTAACATTTTCCACTAGGGCTAGCACAGCCATGTCTTCGTCGGAGCACTCCACCACGACAGCCTTGATGGCATCGAGTCCCACCATCTTATGTGCGCGCCACCGACGTTCGCCCGCCACAATCTGATAGATATCGTCGGCTCGGCGGACCACGATCGGCTGCATAAGCCCGACTTCGCGAATGGACTCGGCCAGTTCCGACAGCTTTGCCTCGTTGAATACTCTCCGCGGCTGCCAGGGGTTCGGTACGATGTCAGACACAGACAATTGCGACGCGGCGCCAGTGGACTCCAGCTCTTGGACACGTAGTTGCGCTACCGCAAGCGCACCCGCAAGGCCCGGTGCCGTCTGCGTTCGGTTGCTACGCTTGACCTCTTCTTCCTTGATAGATGAGGTCGTCCGGATACCGGACGTCTTGGCCAGCAGCTGCTCTCGCATGTTGCTCATTGCGCGTTCCTCCATTTTTCTGCATAGATTTCGTCCACCCATCGGCAGTAATCGACAAGGGGCTGTCGTACACGCTGCAACGACTTGGCCGCACTATGGGTACTGCTTACGTCGAATACCGTCGAAAATGCCAGCGCTCCTGTGCTCATCACTGAACTGGCCGGCACTTCAATCGAATGCAGCCAACTCTCGTATGCGCTCTGTGCCCATGCGCGCACGATAGGTGCGGACGAGGTGCGCCCGTAGTCGACCCTCGAAAGCATGAGCGAAATAAAGTCGTACTTCTTGTCCTGCTCATACTTGATGAAACTCTTGGATACATCTGAAAACAGTCGCCAGAACGATAGCGAGCTGATGAAGTCCAGATTTTCGGGAACCATCGGCATGACCATGGCATCCGCCGCCAACAGTGCATTCAGGTTGAGGTAGGACAGCGAAGGCGACGTGTCCATGAGGATGTAGTCGTAGCGCTTGCGCAATGGCTCGAGACCTTGCCGAAGCACCGTCCAGAACCGGAAGCCAGGCCGCATCTTCTGCATCGCCGGCAGATGGAACTCCGCACCAATCAATTCGGTGTGAGCAGGGATCACGTCAAGCCCATCCCAGTAAGTCGACTGAACCCTTGTTTCCAGGCCACCCTCGACGTCCTGATCGTAGATATACGGCAACACGGTGTCGTCCGGCGTCACATCCTTTTCCGCGTACAAGCCGCATAGTTCGGAAAGCGAGGCCTGAGGGTCGAGGTCGATGACAAGCACCTTGCGCCCGCGCAACGTCAGCCCTTGTGCGAGACACATAGTTGTGGTTGTCTTGGCCGAGCCGCCCTTCAATTGGGCGGTAATGACGATTTTCCCTTCCGGTTCACGCGTTCCCGTAACGAGTGGAGTCTGATAGATGTCGGAGACTTTCTGGACCCAAAGGCGTGCTTCCTCCAGAGTGAATGTGCGGGTCCTACCGGTACCGGCAGCAGTACCTGCCGGCAACTCTCCGTCGCTCTTGGTTGCGAGGTATTGGACCTGGGAATGAGAGATGTTGCACATCTCAGCAATTTCCCCTGTTTTGAAAACAGGAGCAGCTTTTCGCGGGCGAGGTGCAAGAATGGTGTTACGCAGCTCATCCGTAAAAATTGAGACCTTTTCAGCGAACTGGCTAATCTGCTCAAGAGGGACCGTTCGGTCTACAGCGGGAAGTTGGCTCGTTTTCACCATTCTGAGGTTTGTCCGTAAATTTCGATGAACCTCAGAATACATGAATTACATGAAATTTACTCTATAAATGACTGTTTTCGTGAAGACTTTCTGAAAAATCGCACGTGATTGCACGTTTCCGGTTGACTGGAGTACGGCCGACAAACTTAGAGGAGGCATTTCCTGCTCTTCCCCGACCGCTGTCACTCTGCCGCATTCTCGTCGATTGGGCACTGTTATTCCCGAGCCGGTCGCCAGACGGTCGTTCATGGTGAGGTCGCTTGTGCTAATTCTGAAAGAAGGATCGCCCCCCAAACGGCCTTTGCACAAAAATACGGCAAATGGTGAGGTTCATTGTGCTACGAACACATCAGCGCGTTACGAGCTTTCTCACGCAGCACAATTGACCTCACCTTCCTCTCCAATTTTCACCGCCTCGCACGAGCAGAGGTTTTTATACTGGTGTCTGTGCACAGGCTTGCACAATGGACCTCACCTTCAATCGGATGCTTCTTTGCGGATCTAAAACGTGTTTCTGCTGAAGCGGAACACAAGCTGGAGCGAAACTGCTGCTTCGCACAATCAACCTCACCTTAAGGGACGCTCGCCAAGTTACCTCCTGGTAACGGGTTGGTTTGCTTTTTCTAAAAATCAAACAACCCAACAAACCAACAGAGGCATGTGACTTAGTTTATTTTCAAACACTTAACCTTCAAAAGGTGAGGTTCGTTGTGACAAAGGTGAGGTCGGATGTGCACGAAGGTGAGTTTCGTTGTGTGGGCAAGGTGAGGCCGGTTCCACACGAAGGTGAGGTTAGATGTGCGAGATTCGCTCGCGCGTACCAAGGTGAGGTTAGTTGTGCATAGTCGCGCAGGATCTAACTCCAATCACTCGGGGCAAGGGTTTGAGGGGAAATACGGTTCATCGTGGTGAGGTTGATTGTGCTGGGGTGAGGTTCATTGTGCATGGCAGATGAGCGAAGCCGGCAGACAGCCAGTACGATCGGATGATGGTGAGGTTGTATGTGTTGACAGCTCACCCACGAATGCTACATTTCCGAAAGCGAAAATGAAGAGCGGATGAGAATATGGCGGCGGAGGACAATCCGGAGGAAGGCAAGTCGAAGGTGACACCGCGACAGATGGCGCTCGCGCTGTTCGAGGACATGTTCGACTTGGGCTTGCCCATCAGCGAAGCCAATCGTGAAATCGGATACCAGCGTAACAACTTCTTCACCCAAGTCGTTAACATGGGGCTGCCAGCGCGGCGCTTTCTTGACGCCGCGTATTTCATTGTCGCCCAGGAGCAGGAAGCACGAGACCAGTACGACGTTGAGCTGAACTACTTCAAGTGGTTAATGCGCTATGACAGCCGCAATCTCAAGCACTTGCGCACTATCGCGGAAGAAGCTCAAGACGCGAAAATCCAGGTTACCGATACACCGATCGATCGGGACCCCACCGAAAACGATCTGTGGGTATCAGTCCAGTTGATGGGCATGGTCGGCTTCCACAGGGGGCGCATTCGATTCGACGTGCACCCTCGGCTGGTCCCGCAAATCCGTGACCCAAAAAAATCCCACTGGTTGAGCCTACGCATATCGACGGCTTTTACACGCAGCCTAGCGCGCGCGATCTATGACCAGGTCCTCCCCAGTGTCCCAAATGGCCGAACGGAATGGATACCGCTGGAAGACATGCGAAATTGGCCCGGCAGAATGGGAGCGAACGCTGCCATCTTTAAATACTTCAAGCGCGACTGGCTAGAACCAGCTGTGCGTGAAATCAATGAGGTGTCGGACATCGAGCTGTCCTACGAGACCAGGACCGAGTCCAGCACGTCGAAAAAAATCGACCGTATAAGGTTCCTGCTCAAGCGCAAGGATACCGCCGACGCTGCGCTGGCCAGCTTGGCTGACGCCAGTCATCTGTACAAAATTCTCAACGAAGAATTCAACCTGTCTACCAAGCAGTTCAGCGAGATTTCCGAGAACCGCGAAGTCTGGACCGATGCGCACATCCAGCAGGCTGTCGAATACACGCGATTCAAGCTCAATCGTGGACAGATAAAACGGAGTCCCGCCGGCTACCTGATGCGAGCCCTACGCGATAACTGGAAGATGTCTGAAGCCGAGCGCAAGATGGTCGAGGTTCAGGCGAAGCTACTTACCGAAGAAACTGAAGCGGATGTCGTAAAAGCCGAAACCCAGAGTTCGGTCGCACGCAGCCTCGCTTCGCGCGAAGAAGAAGTCCGTGCACGCATGAATGAGGAGTCGCGTAAGGGCCGCGAACACTTCAACGCGGCGGACGCCAAAACCCGCAAGGAACTGGTCCGCGCGTGGGTTGCGTCGAGGGAGGGCAAGCTGATGCTGCGTCGTATGAAGCTCGAGGCCGCAGCTGTAGTGGAGGAGGACATCGTTGCGAATACGGAATTGGTTTGGTACCTGGGGCAATTCGTATTTGGGCGCATGAATTCGTCTCGCTCATCGGCGTGAGTGTCAGCATGGACATCTGCGCGTTTCGAAGCGGTCCGCGCTCACGACCTTTTTGAATCACCGGCAGCCTGTGGGATATCTGGGGTTAAAGGAAGCGTCCCGTTTGCGCGGATGCGGCGCCATGCGGTAGGGTGGGCGTAACCGGCGGCTGCGGTCCGCGGGAACGGTCCATTACGACTCGAAAGGGATAAACGATGACTGAGCAGGAACTGGTTGATACGGTCGTCGCCGCGAAAAGTGAAAGCAAGATGGCGATCGACTCGCTTATCGATGCGGTGACCACTGCGGTGGCAGGGAGCGGAATCGTGCAACTGATCGGTTTCGGTTCGTTCTCGAGTGGTGAGCGCGCCCCGCGCGTGGGGCGTAGGCCGGCAAGCGGCAAAGCAATCCAGATTCCAGCTGCGAAGACGGCCAAGTTCACGGCCTGCAAGATGTTCAGGGAGGCGGTGAACGCGTCATGACGAAGTCCGACATCGCGGCAGCCGTTTATGCGGGCCTGCAACGCGAAATTGCTGACGTGGTGGAGTCCACGCGCGAAGCGACAGCCCGCAGTATCAACGCGTTGATGACGGCAACCTATTGGGAGATTGGCCGACGCATCGTGGAATTCGAGCAGGGTGGTGAGGGCCGGGCCGCTTACGGCGAAGCACTGATCAAGCGACTCGGCGCCGATCTGTCCCAGAGGTTCGGGCGAGGTTTCGGCTGGCGCAACCTTTCGCAGATGCGCGCGTTTTATCTGAGCAGACCGGCGGAGCAGATTTTGCAGACGCTGTCTGCAAAATCCCCGTCCTCAAAAATAGTCCCGACACTGTCTGCAATTTCTGCCGGACGACACTTTTCTGAATCACCTGCGCGGAACTCTCCTGACCTGACCGCCGTGGCACAGGCGTTTCCCTTGCCTTGGTCGGCCTACGTGCGCCTGCTGTCGCTCAGGAATCCCGCGGCCCGCAGCTTCTACGAAGCCGAAGCGCTGCGCTGCGGCTGGTCAGTCCGGCAGCTTGATCGGCAGATCGGCAGTCAGTTCTACGAGCGCGTCGCCCTCTCGCACAACAAGGCGGCGATGCTGCGAAAGGCAGGGCAGGCCGATGCTGACGACGCTCCTACGCCTGAACAGGCCATTCGGGATCCGTTCGTGCTGGAGTTTCTGGACCTGAAGGACGAGTACTCGGAATCCGACCTCGAAGACGGCCTGATCCGTCATCTGACTGACTTCCTGTTGGAGCTTGGTGACGACTTCGCCTTTCTCGGTCGACAGCGACGGTTGCGGATCGACGACGCTTGGTTCAGGGTGGATCTGCTGTTTTTTCACCGGCGACTCAGATGTCTCGTGGTGATCGACCTGAAGGTGGGCCGATTCAGCTACGCGGATGCCGGACAGATGCACCTCTATCTGAACTACGCACGTGAACACTGGATGAAGCCTGGTGAAAACCCGCCAGTAGGTCTGATTCTGTGTGCGGAGAAGGGCGCTGCCGAAGCGCACTATGCGCTCGACAACCTGTCGAACAAAATTCTCGCAGCGGAGTACCAGACCGTGCTGCCAGATGAGAAACTAATCGCGCATGAACTGGAGCGGACACGGGCCGAACTGGACAGGCGCAGCGTTGGAACTGCTCGCGCTTCTGATGTGGACTGATCTTGTGCGACCGGCACGAAACCTTGCGACTCGCCAACAAACAGGTGTACACAGCCAACGCGCGCCAGACTGAATTCGCGCGTCGGCGTTTCCCAATGGCGACCGAAGACGTCAGAGAACGGTAGCCCAAGTGAGTGCGGCGCTTCGAACGCAAACGCCCACAGCTGGCGTACGTAAGCGCAAGTCCTGACGGCACCGCGATAATGTTGCCACCAGATCAGCGCCTCATCACGAGAACATTTTCAGGATCACAAGTCATGCCCTTGCCACTCCGCCCCATTGCCTTCGTTCTGGCTGCATCGAATCATGGGAGCATGATTGTGAATCGCAATGACCATCACATTGACTCCAGTAGCCGCCCCTACGGGGTTGGCTTCCAGATATTCGACACTTCAAGCTTTGACGAGAGCGAAGTAAGCTTGGTGCTGGCATTGCTCGACTGCCGTCGCAAACATTTCGGTAACGATGTTGTCGCGATAGATGGAGGGGCCAATATCGGCGTGCATACGATTGAGTGGGCGCGACACATGTACGGCTGGGGGCACGTTCTAGGCTTCGAAGCCCAAGAGGCTTTGTACTACGCCTTGGCGGGGAACGTGGCGTTGAATAACTGCATGAATGCGCGCGTGAGGCTTGCCGCTCTCGGCGCGCAGTGCGGGGAACTGGTTGTACCGCAGCCGGACTATTTCACGCCGGCGAGCTTCGGCAGTCTGGAACTGCGTCCGAAGCCTGACAACGAATTCATCGGACAGCACATTGCCTACGATGCCGCGTCCTGCAATATCATTCCGATGATGAGCCTCGATTCCCTTTGTTTAGAGCGTCTGGACCTGCTGAAGCTGGATATCGAAGGAATGGAGCTCGAGGTGTTGGACGGTGGCCGGTCGATGCTGGCGAAGCACCGTCCGATCATGATCGTCGAAATTCTCAAATCCGATAGGGTGGCAATCGAGAAATTTCTTGTAGGCCTCGGCTACCGTGTTTTTCCGGCCGGTCGCTTGAACATCATTGCCGTGCATACTGCGGACCCGACGCTCAACCAGATCACTGTAAAAGACGATCAGCCAATCGTGGCGACTGAGTAACGACATCTGCGTCATCGTCTCGTCGCCGTGAGTCAACGGCTGCGAGAGCAGCGAATACTTCAAGAGGTTCTGCCACCGGCAACCGGCAACACGCGCAGGCGCGAGTAGACTACCTGTCGCCTGGAGCATTCACCCAGCGCTACTTTCTAAATCAGTCCGCGGCCTAACTCGTTGACATCCACGGGTTCCGACCTCCTTTTCAGAGTAGGTCGACCGCGCTGGACCGAAGCACATCCTCGAGCGTCGATCTCAAACGATCGACGCGCACAGGCTTCATCAGGTAGTGACGGAAACTCTCAGCGTCTGACGGCGTAATCGTCTCCCGCGGCATAGCGCTGATCCATACGATCGGAGTATGCTGATTGGGGCCCGGCGTCGTTCGAAGTTTACGTGCAAGCTCGGGGCCGTCCATGCTGGGCATCTGGATGTCAAACAGAAGAACGTCTTGGCGGATGGTCGCAAGATTGATCATTGCCTCGATACCATTGGAGGCAACAGCACATTCGTAATTCAGCGCTACCAGCAAATCACGAATGGCTTCACGCGCGAATTCCTGATCGTCGACAACCATGGCGCGGCGCGGCTTTCCTGCTGCACTCATCGGCCGCATGCGAGCAGGCGTCGTAGGGGCTTGGTGCTCGACATGCGCGACCGGGAGCGATGCGGAAAATACTGTTCCGCGCCCGAATTCGCTTGTCACGCTGATCTCTCCACCCATCAGGTCAACTAGACCCTTGACGATGGTGAGACCCATGCCTACACCATCTTGACGGGCGGCGCCTTCGGGCCTGATCTGTGTAAAGGCATTGAATACGTCGTCAATGCGATCAGCCGGGATGCCTACACCGCTATCGCTCACCCTGATATGCAGGACGGAGTGGTCCCATTTAGATCTCGATGTCATTGCAACATCAATTGTTCCCTTGTTAGTGTATTTGATCGCATTCGAAATGAGATTAACAATGATCTGACGCAGGCGCGCCGCATCCGCCATGTACTCATCCGCCTCTACGTCGGCACCGACTGTGAGCTCTAGCCCCTTGCCCGTGGCCAGCGGCAACATATCGTCACAGACACTGTAGAGAACCTCGGCCGCATCGAAACGCGCCGGACAAAGCGCCAGTTTTCCCGAATCAAGCCGAGCGTAGTCGGTCAGGTCACGCATCTGTGATTCGAGCTGTCTCGCGGCGCGGTCAAGACGGCTCATTACCCGTGCATTCGCCTCATCGGGGTTGCTGGCGACCAGCAACTCGATGGATGACGTGATGGACTGAAGCGGAGTTCGCAACTCATGCCCTACCGCGCCGAGAAAAGCGTTCTTTGCGCCGATGGCTTCGGCTGCCGCATGGTTCGCTCGCTGCTCCGCCGCAAGAGCAGCGGATTGCTGTGCGACAAACGCGCGGCGTCTCCTGTCATAGACGACGGCGAGTACACCCATCATCGAAGCCAGCACGGCGACACCAACGCTGGCGATAAAGATGTTTCTGCGTTTGCGGACGAAGTCCCCGTAGACGCTATCGCGGTGGGCGACTTCGAGATCGCCGATTTCGTATGCCAGCTGCCCACTATCCACCTTCATATTTTCGAACAACGGGATAAGCTCATCGGCCGAGCGGCGATCGGTATGCAGCTGCAGCAGAAGTGGCTCCATCTGTCTCAACGCGGTGCCGAGTCGCTCCATGGCCGGTTGGAACGAAGGCAGCCCGGCGAGCATATCTGCGGCTTCGGAGCGATGCGCCATTAGCGCATAGCGGGAGCGCAGTACATTGAATTTCGCTGTGACGGCATCGAAGTCTGGTGCGGTGCCCCGCTCGTAAAGGAGCACCTGCTGTTCAGTGTTGAGTGCCGCGATCTGGAACCTTGCAACTGTCCAGTAATGATTCTCCTGCGGACCCAGTGTAGAGATGATGCTGCTAGGCGAGAGCAACAGGTCGTACAACGCGTATGTCCATCCAGCAGCCGCGACCAGAACGCAAGGCAACAGAAATGCGAGGACACGATTGCCCCGACGAACACCGGGCGCCGGGTTCATTTAACGGTTATCCGGGTGACTTGCCAGACGAAGCGTGCATCGTAGGTTGCAGTGTTTAGTTCGCCAGGGTATTTGTCGCGAGGATAGATAAGCCAAGCCGGTCCAAAGGTCGAAGGAGGCAGCGGCTTGCCATCAGCTGTCAGCGCGAGGATAACCCCGTATTTCTCAGCATCTGCTACGGGCACATCGTGACAGTAATCGTCAACCGCACAGACTGACAACATTGAACCCCCGGCCCCGACGCGCTTCAAAAGCGCGGAGAGCAGAGGGCCGGAAAACGATTCCCTCTTCGTCCAGTTTGTCGAAGTAACGATGGTCGCGGAAGCCGTTGACATCAATTCTGCTTGCGAAAAGCGGTAGCCATGCGTGGCCGGATCGTTGACGTTGGAAACTTTGCCGTTAATGATCAGCGGCATGAATTGATCGGCTTGCACGGCGCCCACAGACAGGAGGCTGCAGGCGAGAGCGATCGAGAAATACTTCATAAGGAAATGTTCCGCGGCGAGCCTGCCGCTGGTAGCGGTTATCGAATGTTCTGATCGGACGTCGGGATACAGCTGTCCCCGAGCGTGACGGCGCGGTAACCAATGCGCTGTGGGATGACTCGCGTTTCAGCCGTACGGTATTATAGGTTCTTGACCTGAATCATCCGGCCCCAAATCAGGATGCGAGCGACGCTCGGCAATTGACTACCAGATTCTGGATCGCCTGCTTTACGCGCATGATTTCCAGAAACTCGGGATCGGCGTCCTCAGTGCCCTGCGGCCAGAGCGAGTGCGCCTCACGCGCGAGTTCATCGATACGCGAAAGCATCGATGATTTCTGCGCGCCATCTGTCGCGAGGCTACCGGACTGGATAACTTCCTGGCACCGGTGGAGCGCCTGAAGGAGGTCGGTTAGGCGCGCGACGGTAGAAGGTTTATCGTTTGTCATACTTGAAAAAAGTAAATTTGCTTCGACCTGCGGTCGTCACTAAGAGAAAATGATTTTCTGACCGGAAGTTCGAAGAATACCGTAACCGGAGCGAACATTGAGAACGCTGCGACCGATCATAGCAACGCTGGCGCTTGTGTGCATGTCATCTGCTTACGCCCAGGAGATGGATTTCTCTCTCGACGTCAGTGGAAACATCAAGAATTTCACCGATCCGGCAACGCATACATATCATTTCAAACGGAAGGATCTGCTCGCGCTCGGCAGCAAGACGATCAAAACCTCCACCAACTGGACGCCCGTCTGTACATGGCGCGGTCCGACACTGCAGAGCATCCTCGAAAAGGTCGGCGTGCAAGGAAAGGTACTGCACGTCTACGCTTTAGATGACTACCGCCACGATATTCCCGTGAGCGACGCCGTGCAGTACGGAGTGGTCATGGCGTATGAGCGGGATGGGAAGGCCCTGGAACCCAAGGGTTTTGGGCCGCTGATGCTGATCTATCCGCGCGATGACCATCAGGAGGACCTGAACCGGGCGTCGATCGAGGCTCGATTTGTGTGGCAAATTTATAAGATTGTCGTTGAATGATTTTCCTTCGCCGACTTGGTGTCAAAAGAGTCCTCGGCGTCGCGATCGCTCTCCTACTGTCCGTATCCGGGGTATGGCTCTATTTCGCGTATTCGCTGCTCCTGTCGCCAGCGAGTCTCAAGGCGCTGACTGGTCCTCAAGAGAATTACTACTGGCCCGTGGCACAACTGGAAATCGCGGTCAACAAGGCAAAAAACACCCTTCTCCTGTACGGCGCAGGCCGATCGGATTACCGATCGGTGCAACTGCGCTTCGATGTGCTGCAGTCGAAATACGCCGTGTTGGCCGCACCATCCGATTCCACCCAGATTTTCAGCGGTAATGTTTCCTTTCGAGATGCGATCGTCCAAATAGGTGCTGTGATCGAGAAGGCGAAGCCTGCTATCGAACAGCTACCGCAAGATCCTGGCAAGGCTGTGGACCTGTCGCTTCGTCTGGGACAAATAGACGACCCTATGGCAGTCATCACGGATCACGTGAGTGAGGCCGAGATAGCCCGGCGTGATACCGTCTACGACGACCTGATCGAAAAGCGGCACCTTTTTTTCCTGAGCAGCCTGCTGCTGTTGCTACTCTTGGCGGGAGCGGCTGTCCTCGCCTTGACACTGGGCGTCGATCGCAAACGGCTGGCGCGCCAGCAACACGCCGCGATGAAAGCAGAACAGGACGCGGTACGCGCCAAAAATGCATTCCTCGGAATGATCGGGCACGAACTGCGGACGCCTCTGCAAAGTATCGTTAGTGTGGCCGATACCCTTTTGGATCGGCGATTTGCCGAAAGAGACGCGACGTTGATCAAGCGGCTGGCGGTGGCTGCAAGTAGGCTAGAAACACAGATGAAAGATCTTACCGACTTCGCTCGACTGGACGCCGGAGGCCTCACGTTGAGGGAGCGGGAATTTCAACCCGCCGACGTTATTGGATCGATGATTGACGACGTGACGACGTCTGCCAGGAGCAAGGGGTTGGAGGTCGTCGCGCTGGTCAACAATGGTGATGGCTGGTATCTGTCGGACCCCGATCGCATCAGGCAAATAGTTGGAAACCTGTTATCAAATGCGGTCCGGTATACGGATGCCGGTCGAATTCTTGTGCGTCTCGACGTGACGCCGTCCAGGGATGGGGCCGTCCTGGACATCACCGTTGAAGACACCGGGCCCGGCATACCTGCGGCGTCCGCTAGTCAGCTCTTTCAGCCTTTCACGCAACTGGACCAGTCCAATACGAGGAAACACGACGGCGCAGGCATTGGCCTCGCGATCGTCAAGGGGCTGGTCGATCTGCTCGGCGGATCGATCAACATCGACACTGAACCGGGGCGCGGAACGAAAGTCTCAGTGTCGCTGCCCGTCAAGGCAGCCGCGGCTGCTACAGAGGCCGATGGAACAGAGCTGCAAGTTACGGCGATCATCGAACGGAAGAGGGTACTTATCGTAGATGACCAGGAATCTGCAAGAGAGTCATTTGCGGATGTGCTGTCATCGTTTGGCGCGCATGTGGATGTTGCTGCCGACGCGGGCGAAGCTTTGGCTGCATTGAGTGAGGCTACGTATGACGCAGTATTGCTGGATGTGCAGATGCCAGGCGAAGACGGGATTGCCGTCGCTCGAAAGGTGCGAGCGACGCCGGGACCGAATAGGGATGTTCCTATCATCGGCATCAGTGCGTTTTCCAGGGAGCTGCTGAAAGACGGTGGAGCCGAACTCTTCACCCAACACCTGCACAAGCCTGTGCGAAACTCGGTATTAAAGCAGGCGCTACTGGATGCGCTTGCAGCTGACAAGCCACACTGAATTCAACCGAACGTGATTGATCAATGACTATCCTAGATGAGGTATCGGCGCTTACGAATGCGGGTTCCCTGCTATCGCGCGATGGTGAGATTGTTGCCTCCTATGACCTTGAGGTATCCGACGTGGCGGCAGAAGGCTTTCGCGCGCTTTCTGCCGTGCAGGCAATCAAGAATGCAAACGTTGCACCGTTTGAAGTCGACTACTCGCGTTTAACGCATGTTCATGTCATCAACGGAATGGGCGTCACGCTGGGGGACTCGATTATTGGACTAACGGCGCTAGCGGCGATCAAGAGGCGGCACCCGGAAATTTCCTTTGTTATCTACCGTCCGAGTTGCGCCCCTGCGTACGTCAGGCAGCTATACGAACTGGCGGCGCCGATCTTTGGGGCTGTTTTGGATCTTCCAGTCGATATCGATTCTCTGCCCGACGATGAACTCCGGGTCGATCTGGGTAACCATCTGTTCTGGCCGAACTTCTCGGCGATGCCCATGATAGATTTTTTCCTGTGGGCGCTCGGGATCACACCGGCTGACGTTGACCCGGACCACAAGTCGAATGACTGGCTTCAGCGTGTAGCTCTGCCGGCGTTGGGCGCGGAGGGGTCATCGAAGGAATATACGTTGCTCTGTCCGACAGCCAGCACGCCTGTGCGCAGCATTCCGCACTCGTTTCGAGCCGAGGCTGTAAATCGGCTGTGGGAAAGGTTTCACGTTCCCGTACTTGGCTTCGGCAAGGTCGACCACCAGCACTACACAGACATTAAGAGCCTATCGACGGACACGGCCACCTTTCTTGCATGGGTGAAAAATGCCCGCTTTGTTGTGACGTCTGACACGGCCGCCGTTCACATCGCAGCTGGATTTGACGTGCCGACAGTGGCATTTTTCACTACGATCGCGTCTGAGTTGCGCGTGCGCGACTATCCGTCGTGCAAAGCTATAAACCTTCCTCTTCCGGAAATTCAGGGAATCCAGGCAAGTGGGCGAGCCGGCGATCTTGAGATTGTCGACCGCGCGTATCAGAAGTTGATTGCGAGCAACTGGGCGCTGCACCTTCGCGATTAGCTCGATGAGCGGCTCAGCTCGTGAGAGATTTCCGAAAATAAGATGGGCATACGGACCGGTTTTTCGATCCACTTGCAGCCAAACTGCTTAATCACCCTAGCGATGTCATCAACGCGGGCTTTCCCGCTTTGCAACTGCCCGGTCAGCAGGTAAATCGGCGCCGTTGCATTCTCCGCCTTCCGGATATCGAGAATCGCGGCCTCGGCGGTGTCATCGTTGACGAGCCAGTCGATTATAAAAGCGTCGAACGCATTGCTCTTCAGGCTCTCGCGAAAGCTGGCCAGATCGTAAAACGGCGTGGCGTTCAAGCCGTGGTCGTTGAGATAGTCACAAACGTTGTTGGCCGCCTGCGTTTCAGTATCGTCGTCGAGGACCGCGATAGCCGGCTTCTCAAGATGCGGCAGGTTGGGGCGTATTTCGACCGACAGCACATTGAAGATCCGGCCGGCCGGAGCAATTTCGGCCGGGTAGATATTCCATGCGTTGCCCGACTGGATCGCTACCAGATCGGCTGATCGATCACCGCTCAGCTCGGCGCCAATCCACACTGAGCAGGGCAGCGGGCGCGGGCTCACCATCAGCATCCCTTCTCCCGCAATCGAATCTTCAAAACCTTCGTTGCTTTCCACCAGAACGCTCGGCGTTTCACCGAAGTGCGTAGCAACCGCCCCGAGTTGCTTCAGATCCCACGGCAATTGGCCTTTCATCTTGCGGCTCGCAGCCGAGAAGCTGAGATTAAGTATCCGGCTTAGCTCGCTTGCCTGGGCCCGTTTTGTGACGCCGTGCCGCTCCATCAAATTGCGAACGCGGCTGGCAATGGCCATTGAATCCGTCTGAATGTCGTTATCAGGCATATCTCGATACCCTCCTTTGGTTGCTGACTTTATCCATAACTGACCTGACACGCAATGTTTGAGTAATTCTTTGCAAAACATGACTTGACACGCGCTATATGGCTAGTAAAGTGACGCAGTAGGTAATCTTCATCCCATTGGATGACGCGCGGAGGTAGGAGTTAAGGCGCGGTATCCGCCTAACCACGAATCACTGAAGAGGCTTGATATGGCAGATGCCGTTGCGGGTAAGGGTGTTGCGAAGAGCCTGTTGTCCTTCATTTGCGCGAAGACGCGCGACGCGCAGGCGGTTTTCTGCAGTGTCGAAGCGAGCACATCGCGGCGCATGTCATTGCTGATTACTCTGCTGTGCGCAGTTACTTTCCCTGAATTTGCCTATGCGATGGACTACAGCACCGGCACTGGCCTGGTTCGCGATTTCGTTAGCTGGCTGTTCGTCGACGCGGGTCCCTATGTCTTCATGGCGATTCTCGGCATCTGCGTGCTCGGGGTGCCGAAGGGTTGGATTCCGATGAAGGGTGCCGTAATCGCAGTTATCTGCTCATTTGTATTCTTCGCGGTCCCTTCCATCGTCCGCTATGCGGCATCGGTCGCTTCCTCGCAGATCTAAGGTGAGGTCATGCGTGAAGTTCACGAAATCCCGAAAGGCATGGTGCAACCCTGGATGATATGGGGCTGCCTGGCTGAGCTGTTCCTCGGCTCGTTCGTATTGCCCGCGGTTGTCTTCATGTTCCTCAAATGGTGGCCGGTGATGCTCGCCGTGCCCTTCCTGGTCATCGGCGCCTATCTGATCACCGCGAAAGATATGTTCGCGTTCTCGGTCGCGTATCAGAGTTTTGGCGCGACGGCGAAGCCACGTAGCCTCAAATACTGGGGCGGAGCGAAGACCTATGCCCCTCGGTGACTTTCTTGATCGTCATTTCGGCGCGTCGCCATTCGTTCAGCGGAGCGAGGCAGACAAGGATGATGCGGCCGATCTGCACGCCTCGCGCGAACTTCCGTTCGGCCTGAACGCGTACTACAACGCCCATACGTTGCGCACGCTCGACAGCGGACTGGTGCAGATTGTGCGTCTGCAGGGGCTCTACGCGGAAATGCTGGATGACATCGGCGTCGATGCGTACAAGCATCAGCGGAACACTGCGCTGGAGTCGATCGCTGACAGCAACGTGGGCATCTACGTGTACGAGATCCGGCGCAAGGCCAACCGGTGGCCCGCCGGCAAGTATTCGAACTGGTTTCCGAATTTCCTCAATGAAAAGCTGAAGGCGCGTTTCCAGACGCGGTCGTTGTATCAGCACGAAATCTATATCGCCATCGTGCGCTACCGGCACTACAGCGGAGTAGTGGGGCAGCTCGATCGCGTATTCAATGCGTTCAATCCCTCCGGCGCCAACGACAAGCTTGAAACGGAGTCGCGGCAGGTACGTGACCTCGAAGAGAAGGTCAACTCACTGATGAAATCGCTGGCGCACTACGCGCCTCGCCGGCTGGGCCGCGTCGAAACGGACATCGGACCCTGCTGTGAGATGGCGCGTTTCCTGCGTTATCTGCTCACGCAGGAAGACGGCCCCGTGCTTGTTGATTCATATAACCTGGCCCAGGCGATTGCAAGTTCGTATCTGCACTTCGGCCGCAATCCGATCCTGGGGAAAGACGTTTTTGAGGTCAACGGGATCAACCATCGACGCATCGGACAGGTGCTCGCCATGTCGCGCTGGCCCGATGGCGCGGTCGCCGGGATGGCTGACCGGTTCCAGCGGCTGCCCGCCGAACTGATCGTTACGCAGAAGTTTTTCCCGATCGACAAGCTTGACGCCAGCATGGCGACGTCGACCAGTGAGGCCCGGCTGTCGCATGACCGGACGACCGCCAGCATGTCGGCGGAAATTACCGCGCTGCGCATGCGGCAGGCGGCCAACAAGGCCGTGCTCGGCACGCATCACATGAGTGTCCTCGTTCACGTGCCGGTAGAAGGGCGCTCGCAGGCGGCCGCATTGAAGGCGCTCGAAGCGCTGGACGATGCCGTGGGAAAAACCGGCGAGTGTTTCAAGAGCTGGGGCGTGAAACCGGTTGTCGAGACGACCGGCATGGAGCGTGCCGTTTGGTCGCAGATACCGGGCGCCACGAAGCGTCATAACGGCCGCGTCGGCAAGATCGAGACGATCGAGTTCGCCTGCTTTGCATCGCTGCACAGCTTTCCGCAAGGGCGTTTCGACGGAAACCTCTGGGGCGAATGCCTCATGGTCCTGCCGACGGAAGGGCAGACCGGGTACTT
This sequence comes from Paraburkholderia sp. BL25I1N1, assembly GCF_003002025.1. Taxonomy (GTDB): domain Bacteria; phylum Pseudomonadota; class Gammaproteobacteria; order Burkholderiales; family Burkholderiaceae; genus Paraburkholderia. The sequence goes on along the minus strand of NZ_PVZB01000031.1, from coordinate 74,965 downwards.
CCTCAATCTGCATGAGGAGCGCCCAGGAATGGTGCCCGCGCACGGCAACTTCGGCGCGAAAACGGGGACCGGTAAAACGTTGCTTGTCGCGACGATCACCAGCCAGGCCGACAAGTTCGAGCCGCGGGTGCACTGGTTCGACCGGGAGAACGGGAGCACCGTGTTCATGCAGGCGATGGGCGGCGCCGACATCGTACTCAGCCTGTCACGATCCCTTGGCAATCCCTGCAAGATGCCCGACATCGAACAGAACCGCGCGATGCTGCGCGAGCTGCTGCAGATGATGGCGACGTGCTACGGCTATGTGCTTACTGTCGATGATATCGAACGCATTGCGACGGCGGTCAATGACAACTTCAACGACCACTTGACCAGATTCGAAGACCGGCGCCTGCGGAATCTCGCCTGGCGGTTCGGCGCGAAGAATTCAGCCCTGTACCAGGCGATTGCGGTATGGCACAGCGGTGGCGCGAATGCCGCAGTGTTCGATAACGAGCATGACACGCTCGACGTGACAACGCACCGTCACTACCGGTATGAGATGCGGGAACTGATGAAGGATAAGGAAGCGAAGCCGGAGCTTCCTGTCCTGCTCAACTATCTGACGCATCGTATCGAACAGTCGCTCGATGGATCACCCGCAATCATCGTGTGGGACGAAGCCCAGATGCTGATCCGTAACGCATTCTGGCAACAGAAGATCGAAACATACCGGGAAACATTCCGCCGGCGCAACTGTGCGACGCTCTTCATTACGCCGGAGCCCAGCGCGCTCTATCGACCCGTGGCGGCTGTGAAGAACCAGGCGGTGACGAGTTTCTATCTGGCGAACGACAAGGCCGATCGACGGGACTACATCGATAACCTCGACTTTTCGCAGAGCGAGTTCGAGTTTATCGAGCGCGCCGTGCCGGAGGAGTTCAAGGTGCTTATCAAGAAGGGCAACGGAGTCAGTGTGCGCGCCTCGTTTGATATGTCGGACATGCCTGAGCTCGTTGCCGTGCTGTCGTCGAATGACAGGTCGGTTGAACTGATGAATCGTGTTCGCGCCGAGTTGGGCACAACGGACCCGAGCCGGTGGGTTCCGGTGTTCATGGCGCGGGCGCTCGCTGAACGGACGCACAACGTTTGACCTGAGACGTGGAGGTGACCCTGTGATCGGACAGATTGCAATCGGCGTACTTGGTGCCGCGAGCGTTTTCCTGTCGCAGGACCGGCGCGAACACTGGCGGAAGTGGGCCTGCATCTGTGGACTTGCAGGGCAACCGTTTTGGTTCTGGATGGCGTGGGAATCGCAGCAGTACGGCGTACTCGCGCTTTGTTTTGTGTATGCATGGTCGTGGGCGCGAGGCTTCAGGATGTACTGGATGGACAACCAGGAGCGGCGGCATGCAGTTCACGCTCGGTGAAATCGAAGGGGCGATCCACTGGTGGCGTGTGCGCGCGTCATCGGATGCCGGGTTTGCCGGCAGCGCCGTGGGATGTGCGCTGGCGCGACTTTACGGCGAGACGATCGCTGACCATCGCGTGGTGGCGGATAACGAACTCGACGACCTGCAGCGTGATGCTTTGCGCGTTTTCGTCCGGGTGTCGACCGTGCAACAGGAAACGGAGGTGCAGAGATGAAAGGTGCATTTGTGGCGGCCACCGCGGCGATGGCCATATCGACGTCAGCGTTTGCAACGGGCGTTCCCGTCGGTGACGCCGGGACGTGGACCGCGCTGGCCGCGCAGCTGGCCCAGCTCAAGCAGGAATACGACACGCTCAAGCAGCAATACGGCGCGGTAACCGGTTCATACGGGCGCGGCGGGCAGGGGTTGAGCGATGCAATTGACGCGTCGTCAATTGTTCCTGGCAGCTGGCAGGACGTTGTATCGCAGCAGAAGAGTGGCATCTACGGCAGCCGGCAGGCGACGTATGAAAAGGTGATGAACACGATGTCACCCGATGACTTCGCGGACAAGAGCGAGGGCGCGAACTACAGGATGAGTACCGACTCGGTTCGCTCAGCACTGGCTGGCGGAGAGTCGCTGTACGACGAGGCGCAAACGCACCTGCGTAATTTCCAGAACCTGTCGCAGCAGGTCGACACGACGCAGAACGTCAAGGACGCTGCCGATCTGCAGAACCGCATGTCGGCGGAGCTGGGCATGGCGCAGTCCGCGCAGACGAAATTGCAGGCCATCAACGCGAATCTGACGGCGAACCAGCTCAACGAGAGTAACCAGGCCACCGCAGAGCGCGAGAAGTTTTTCAGCAACGTTTCGAAGTGAGGCGTGACATGCGACGTATCGTTTTTTACCTCCTGTTCGCCGGCGCTGCGTGTCTGGCTGGTTGTGCACATTCCGGCGCGATATCGAAGTCACCGTGCGCCTGCGATTTTCATTCTATCGGGAAGCAGGCGTGACAGCGCGCCGTGGGCCTGCTGGCTCACGGGTGAAGAAACTGGAGACAGGCATATGACGTGGACAGGCAAACTCAGTTGGTTCCTTCTCGCAGTCGCAGTTGTTGGAAGCGGCGGGTTGATCGTGTACGTCGTGCATACGAGCAGCACGGGAGGCGGCACTGTCGAACCCCCTGCGCAGACTGTGCCGGCGTTCGAGCCGAAGACGGAAGCGTATTACCTTGCGCATCGCGCTGAGATGAAAGCGCGCGAAGACGATTGCACAAACCGCGGCATTAGTCCCTTTGCTGACACCCCGGAAGCACGCGACTGCAACGCCGCCGCGGAGGCCTCCAAGCAGATATTTTTTGGCCCGGGGAAGTGACATGGCTGATCCGGTAGATCAATTCATTCAGACATTGTTCGACAGCATCCCATCGCGAACGGAAGCGTTTCTGTCCACCAATTACCCGGTGCTGGGGCACGCAGTTACGCAACCGGCGCTCTACCTCGCGATGATCTGGGTGGCAGTGAAGGTAATCCGGGTTCATTCCGGACGGGATCCAGCGGACGTGTGGCCTCTCGTCAGAATGCTTCTGACGATCATGTTCGTGTTCGCGGCATTGAATTGGGGCGGGCTTGCCGGACAGATTTTTCATTCATTCCAGGAGCTGCGCGACGACACCGTAAGTTCGCTGATGGGCGGGCAGTCGATGACACAGTATCTGGAGAACGACTACAACAAGTTTTCCGATGCATCTGGCCAGATGATGAAGCAGTCGATGCTCAAGATTGGCATCGTGCTTCTTGGGCTCGTGTTGCAGATGGTCAATACAGCGATGGTCCTGGTCGCGCTTGTTCTGAAGGTCGGTTCAGACATGGGCTTTGCGGTCACGATGCTGCTCTTTCCGCTGCTCGTGCCAACGTTGATGTGGAGCAGCACGCGCGGATTCGGCATGAGCTGGTTCGCGGCGATGGCGAAGTTCGCACTGGTCGGCATCCTGCTCGGTGTCATCGTGAAATTCAGCTTTGATATCACCGACCAGTTTGTCTCGAAGATGGATCCCAATGCGATGACGGCCAACGATGCTTTCGCCGCCATCGTCATCGCCGGCGCCATCACACTTTTCATGGCCTTTACGATTCGCCCCCTCGCGTCCGCCCTGACATCGAGCGGCGCCGCCGGCAGCGGCATGGCGGACATGATCGGCGGCTTCATGATGTCCCAGATCATGTCGAAGTTTTCCGGTGGTGGGCGAGGCAGCGCCGGCGCGAATCCAGGCGCGGCGACTGCACTGACCAGTATCAGCAACACCCAGACTGCTCACGGCACCCAGCTTGCGCGAATCGAGCGGGCGTTGTCCTCGGGCGGCGCTACGAGCCCTTCAGGCATGTCGAGCCCATCGGGTGCCGGTCAACCGGGCGGCCCAGGCGGCACAGCGCCATCGAGCGGCACATCTGAGGGAGGTCAATGGTGAGCGCGATGATCCAGAAATCATCCAGGGTACTCAAGGTGCCAGCGCCTGACGCACCGCCAGCCGAATCCTATGAGGCGATTCGCTTATCCCGGAATCGTGCCTATCTGCTTGCGTTGGTGGCGTGGCCGATCGCGGGCCTCGCACTGGCTTCGCTGGCCTACGACAAGGCCAATCAGGCGTATGTGCCGCCCGTGGTGCTCACCCTTGACGCGCACAACCACGTCGCAAAAAGCGAGATCGGCACACCTGCGGTGCTCAGTTCGAAAGATGCCGTGATCGAAAGCGAACTTGCCCGATACGTGACGGAACGCTACACGCTCGATCGCGCGTTTCGTCAGGACCATATTGATTACGTCAGGCTGCATTCGGCATCGAACGTGGCGGATAGCTTCAACCACGAGATGGACGCGAAGAACAGGGACAACCCGTACTACAGCATCGCCGAAACGACGGTGCGCCGGGTCAAGGACGTTCGCGTGCGGATTCTCGACAGGGATGATCACAAGGCAGAAGCAACGTTCACGACCTGCAACGACGGGAACGGCGACAACAGGACGGTGTACTGGCATGTGCTGTTCCGCTACGACTTCGTGAAGCAGGCACTGACGCCGCAGAACCGCTACATCAACGGGACGGGATTCATGGTGACCGGCTTCGAGCCGAACACAGAGCCGGGAGCGCCGGCCCCATCTGGAGGTTGAGATGCGAACAGTCAGGAGCGCCTTGACGGCAGTGGCGGTAGCGGCGGCGCTGTCGGCCGTGGCTCATGCAGTAACCGCTGCTGATCCTGTCCTGCGGGGTACGGAGGGCAACGTGCAGCGCCTGCCGTACATGCCGGACCAGATCTACGACCTGACGGTTGCTGACAGGACCTTGCTGGCGATTGACTTTCCGCGCGACGAACACATCAAGGCCATCGCGCAAAGCACGGCCCCGGTCTTTCATGTTCAACGAACGGGCGACACGCTGCAGGTGACGGCAGACCGGCCGGGCGAAAAGATGGGACTGAACGTCACGACGACGCGCGGCACTTATCACCTGCAGATAGCGTCGATCGACGATGCGTTGCGCGCCGCGCATATCGTGCATTTCGTGACGCCCTCGGCGTACTAACCAGGAGAGGGAACGACATGAAAGCGATTCGCCACGGCATGCTGGGATGGTCAATTGGGATTGCGTGCGCCTTTGTGGGTGTGAATGCACAGGCGGCGAAAAATCCACGCTGCGTGATCACGGACAACCGGGTATGCCAGCTTCAGTTCGATCCGAACCAGGTCTACGAAATCACCGGTGTCTATGGATACGCGACGACGATCGAATTCGCGCCTGGGGAGAAGATCCTTAACAAGGCGATCGGCGATTCAATTGGCTGGCAGGTCCTGAAGTTTCGCAATCATCTTGTGCTCAAACCGGTCGAGCCTGATGCAAGAACCAATCTGACGGTCACGACCAGCAATCACGTCTATTACTTCCGCCTGTCCAGTTCGAAGAATCCGGAGCGCGCGACCTATGCGGTCCGCTTCATCTATCCGGCTGACGGAAGCGACGTATGGAGCGACGATTCTGGCGGTGTTTCCGACACAACCTATTCGCAACCCCGCATGGTCAACAGGAATTATCAGGTGTCGGGTGACGAGAGTTCGTTCGGGCTGCAGCGCGTGTTTGACGACGGGCAGTTCACTTACTTTCTGACCACGATCGGCAAGCCCAAGCCGAGCATCTACGTAGTGGACCGGGACGGTACCGAGGCGCTTGCACCCATGCGCAGGGAAGGGCCGTACCTGGTGGTCGAGCAGATGGCCGACAAGTTCACGCTGCGTGATGGCGATCGCACCTTGTGCGTGATCCGGTCGCAACAGGGTATGGCGACGCAGGCGCAGCGTTCACCCTGGGGAGGCGGAAATTGAATACGCCTGATAACCCGAATGATCTGCCTCGTGGCAACGGGCGGCCAGGAGGCGAGCCGGGCGATGGAGGCGACAGCCTGAACGAGCGCCGGCGCGCAGCTGACGCGCTGCGGCAGACGTCGCTCGCGGCCGATCCTGCGCGCGGCCGGCGCCAGACCTTCTTTACGGTCGCCGGCGTGATTCTGTTCCTGCTGTGTGCCGGTGGGTTCTACGCGATAAAGCATGACGCGCCGGCGCCGTCGGGCAGTTCCGACAAGCCGAAGATTGACGAAGACACGACGAAGGCCGCGCCGCTGGATGCTGGCCGGCAGAAACTTCCCGCGTCGATGGCGGCAGTTGCGTCGGCACCGGCGGCAAGCTCGGGCGTTGATCCGGACGAAGCGCGATGGGCTGCGGAGCGTCAACGTCAGGCGGCCGCAGCGGCTGAGCAGGCTCGCAGAAAAGCCGAGGCAATGCGCGAGGCGCGGATGAAGTCGGGTCTGTTTGGTTCAGACACGGGAGGCGATGGTTCGGACGATGCAGGTGCCGCTTCCGCTGATGCTCAGCAAGGTGAGGCTGGCCTCGGCCGTCGTTCTGGCGGCGACGGGCCGACCGATCCGAATTCGGCTTTCGCGCGCGGTGTTGCGAACGCCGACGATTCGACTGTGAAGGCGCAAAAGATCGAGAACCTGCAATGCAGGATGGAGCCGGGGGCCATCCTTGAAGGCCACCTGCTGCCCCGAATTATCTCCGACCTGCCAGGCTCAATCACGATCATGCTGGATCGGGACGCTTTTGGGGAGAAGGGCCGGATTCCACTGCTGCCGTGGGGCACGCGCATTACAGGCAAACCCAATTCGTCCGTGCGCAAGGGGCAGGAGCGAACCTTCATTGCGAGCGCCGTCGCCTTGCGTCCGGACGGCGTCAAGATCCGTGTGGACTCTCCGGTTGCCGATCAGCTCGGATCGGCTGGCATCGATGCCGACGTTGATAACCACGTTGGCCAGATTCTCGGCATGAGCGCGGCGCTGGCAATCCTTGGCGCCGGTGCATCGAATTATGGGGTGTCGTCCTCGGACCGCAATAACTCATCTTCGATGTACCGTGAGAACGTTCAGTCGTCGATGGCCCAGTCGTCGCAGCAGTTACTGGGCGGTTACGTCAACATCCCGCCGACGCTCAGGAATGACCAGGGCACGCGCGTTCGCATTCAGGTGGAGCATGAGCTGGACTTCTCCGACTATTGCAAGCCAGGTTCCGAGGAGGATTGATGGCAACGGATCTCTCGCACGTTCAATGTGAAGCCGCCGCTAACGAACTGCGCCGCCAGCTGGACGACGCGGTTGCCGACGCGTTGCAGGCACAGATCTTCAGGGACTTCACCCGGGATGGCGGACGGTATCTGATGCTCGCACAGGCGAAGCTGAAGGCCGTTGCCCGCCAATGTTTCGATGCGCAGGTGTGTCTGGATCGTCCCGCCGTTCAGCAGGCCGGCGCGGTGGCTCGCGCCGAACGCATCCGGGGGCGCTGACATGTCGATCGTGCCGGCATTTTTTAATCGCACTGCGTCCATCCGGCCACTCTTCGATGACGCCGATGTCTCGGAGATCGTGGTCAATGGGCCCGGCGCCGTATGGGTGTCCAGGCGGGGCAAGCGTTTCATGGAACGCGTAGACACCCCCGTTCTGACTGAGAGCACGTTGCGGGACTTCGCCGAGCTGGTCGCGCATCACTCGGACCAGGAGACGGACGCGAGGCGCCCGCTGCTTGCGGCCTCGATCCCCTCGGAGCTGACGGGAGCAGGCAATCGCGACTTCCGGATTCAGGTGGTTCAGCCGCCCGCTGTGCCGCCCGGCACGATCGCGATCGCGATTCGCAAACCGTCGACGCTCGATCTGACGATGCAGCACTACATCGACACGGGAGCCTTCGATCGGGTCAATGAACCATTGCCCGATTCTGAGGACACGGCGAGGAAGCTGTCAATGCTGTATCGCGACGGCGATTGGCCCGCCTTCCTGCGGCTCGCAGTCCAGACGAAAAAGAACATCGTGGTGAGCGCGCCGACTTTCGCCGGCAAGACCGAGCTCATCAACATGCTCCTCAAGGAGATCTCGCCGCATGAACGGATCGTCACCATTCAAGATGCGCTCGAGCTGAGGCCGCCGCAACAGAACGCGGTGCACCTGGTGTATTCGCGTGGTAATCAGGGTACGACACAGGTAACGCCAGTTGAATTGATGGAAGGGGCATTGCGGCTGTCGCCTGATCGCGTGATCCCGGGCGAACTGCGCGGCGCTGAAGCATACGTCGCACTCGAAATGCTCAATTCCGGTCACGGTGGCTGGATGACGACGCTGCACGCAACGAGCCCCGAGCACATGTTCGAACGGCTAGCGCAGATGGTCATGCGCTTTGGTTCGACCTTGCAGCGCGCCGAGATTATTGACTATGCCCGCAGTCTCATCGACGTCGTGGTGCAGATGCATCGCTATGACGATGGGGTGCGGGGAATCAGCAAGGTGCTCTATGTCGCCCATTAAATCGCTTGTTGCACCTCTGTCGCTAAGCCTGATGCTGCTGTCCGCTCAGGCGTCACAAGCGGATACGCAGGCCGCGTCTTCATCGGTTCCGGCGTCCTTTGTATCGCTGGCCCAGGAGTGCGCCGCTGACGTTCATCACGCGCTGCTGGGTCGTGTGGCCACCGTTGAGAGCAGCGGCAATCCGTTCGCGATCGGCGTCGTCGGTGGACATCTTGCGCGACAGCCAAAGAACCTTCTGGAAGCCCTGGCCACCGTCAAGGCGCTTGACGCCGGCGGCTGGAATTACAGCATGGGACTGGTGCAGGTCAACGTACACACTCTGGAGCGTTACGGACAGACCGCAGAGAGCATTTTCGAGCCCTGCACGAACCTCAGGACCGGCGCCGCGATTCTTAAGGCGTGCTATGCCCGCGCGAAGCCGCAATTTGCGCAGGCTGATGGCGCGGTACGTGCGGCGCTGTCCTGTTATTACACCGGCGATCTGACTCGGGGCGCCGCCTATGCACAAAAGGTGGCGGCTGCCGTCCCGGCCTCCGATGTGCAGGAGGCGCAGCCGATCGAGGTTGTTCCCGACGTTCGTCCTGCAGGCGGAGCCGCACGACGCGCGGCGGCACGGCCGGGGCGCGCCGCAAGGTCTGCGGCCAAAGACGACTGGTTCACGACCTACGGGGAGGACGATGAAGACGGGCAGCCCAATGGACAGGTCAACGGCCAGGCGAGCGATACGCGCAAGGCAGTGCGGGCAACCGGAGCCGTTGATGATCAGTAACCGGTATCGGCTGCTCGCTGCGGCCCTGGTGCTGGACGGCTATGCCGTCACGGCGGCCGTGGCGGCGTCGCAATGGTGGCGTCACCAGCCTGGGGCCGGAGGGCAGTTCGCGGCGCTCATGGTGCCAATGTCCTTTTATCTGATCGCGCGACTGGTGCGCGAGGGCAGTGGCTGGGTCCTGCTGCCGCCCGCGCTTGTCTTGATGTGGTTGGGTGCGGTGGCCGCGTCGCCGTTCTGTTTGCTGGGTCTGGCCGTGCGCAACACGTGGGGTGCCTGGCGATAGATGAGGGTCGGACGCAGGGCGCTTACCTGGGAAGGAGGTGGGGTATGACGATGAAAAACGGAAGCAGGCTGATGCTGGTCATGTCGATTCTCGCTTCAGGCGGTCACGCCAGTATGGCCCGTGCCGACGACGACTACGGATGCCGCATTGTGATCTGCCTGGGCAACCCGTCATCGAATGGCGGGCCGTGGGCACCCGCCACCTGCGGGCCGGCAATGGATCATCTGATGAACGATCTCCGCCACGGGCGCGGCTGGCCGCAATGTAAAGACTCGGACATGACCGTCCGTCAGGACAACACGCCGTACGATCCATGCCCTGCGGGCACGACGGCCGCGGCGGCCGGCGCCTGGGTGGCCGAAGGGCAACGCAAGGCCGGAGCTCGTCCATATAGTGGCACGAGTGGTTTCGCACTGGTCGGAACGCCGAGGCCTTCCGTGGCGGATCTCAGCAGCGATAACGCGTATTACGGGTCGCAGGCCTGTGTAGGCAGCCAGGTCGGTGCGTATCAGGTGTACGGCGATCCCTCGGGTGATGCATCCGCTGTGAGCAGGCGAGATGGGCGAAGCGGGCGTGACGGTGGCGGAGACGACGGCGATTCCGTCACCGTCACGGTGTATGACCACATCGTCTGGCAACCGCCGCAGTCGCCGAATGCGGTCGACGTGTACGAGGCCGGCCAGTTCCAGACACGCATTCATTACTAGTTGGGTGACGGGGATGACTTACGCGGCAGCGCATGGTTGGACACGGGTGGGTCCGTATGAACCGGTTCATCCAACCGGATGGCGGATTGCCAGCTGCATTATCCAGGGTAAGCCTCGACACATGCTCTGGCACGGTGGCGAGACGCATGGCAATTTTCGTAGTGTTGACGTCGCCGTCGCAAAGCACGTCGAGTTATTGGGTCAGGGCCGGTGAGGGCGAGGATGAGCAGACTCTATCGTTCTCTCAGATGTGCAGCCGTCACGTCGGCCCTGGCGGTTCTTGCCTTTCCCCTTCTGACCTACTCGAGCAATGCCCAGGCCGCATGTATAGCCCCTGACGGTCCTGCGATCGACACGGGCTTTTCGCCGGAGGGTTCCGCCGGGCGGCTGGTGCTCGATGCCATCTGTTCGGCACGCCACTCGATCCGCATCGCGGCCTATAGCTTCACGTCGTCAGCGATAGTTCGCGCGTTGATCGCCGCGCACGGGCGAGGCGTCGATGTGGCCGTGGTCGCGGATGAGAAAAGCAATCTCGTTGAGGATCGCAGCGGCAAAGGTCGCATGGCGCTCAACCTGCTATCCGGCGCAGGTGTTCCTGTGCGCACGATCGATATCTATCCCATTCATCACGACAAATTCATGGTGATCGACGGTGAATCGGTCGAGACGGGCAGCTTCAATTACACGACGTCGGCGGCCAGGTACAACAGCGAAAACGCTGTGGTGATGTGGCATGTGCCGGTGGTCGCACGGGCGTATCAGCAGCACTGGCAAAGCCGGTTTAACCAAGGGCGCCCCTGGTCCGGGCAGGCGTCGAACTGACGGAGGTTTTTATGTTTGAAGACACCGTATTGCGGTTTAGCGACAAGGAGCGTCAGCAACAGCTTGCGGAGCAGGAACAGGCGCTTGCGCAGCGTCGCGCGAGCCTCGAGGCGCGTCAGAAGAATCTTGCATACCGGCAGGACTGGCTGAAAAGGGAGCCGCACGCAGTCGCGCAGGCGGTCGAGCGCGAGGACCAGCAGCGCCGTGAAGACAGGCAGCTCGCGACGGATGCCAAGGCGCTCAAGACACGCTTCGGCCTGAAGGAAGGTGATCTGATCGACACGGCCGCGATGCGGGGTGCGCTCGAGCAGGCGTTAGCCGAAAAAGAAGTCGAGCAGGCACAGCGGGCCGAGCAGATTACCGATCGGGCGTCGCTTCTGTCGGGTCTGAACAAGCTGGCGTTGATCGACGCGAAGAAGACCGCCGAGATCCTGCACGCGAACAGGGATCTGAATGTGCAGCGTGAGTGGAGCCGGCAGGAAGTTGCCGACATGTTCGCGAAAGCGCAGGCGCGCGTCGACGCCAAGGGCGCCACGCACACCTACCCCAAGACGCTCGATGGCTGGGCGAAATCGCTGGAAGCCCGCAATCGTGAGCTGGAGCTTGCCGAGATCAAGCTCGATGCGCAGGAGCAGGCATTGCGGGCGCAGGCGCGCCGTGCGATCGAGGGACCGGAGAAGACCGCAGCCCAGCCCGTCGCGGAGCAGGCCGCGCAGAAGACCGCAGACCGCACCGTCGAAGTAGCGGCGGGCAAGGCTGTAGCGGCGGGCGAGAGAGAGAGCATCAGTATTGATACGTCGCTGGAGACCCTGAAAGATCCGGCTAAATTTGCGGCGACTGTCGATACGGTCGCGAAGACCTCGGGGGTCAGTGCGGAACAGGCCAAAGCCACACTTGAAATGCTGCGCGAAATGAGGGAAGCCAACGCGGGCAGGGCGCCTGCAGTGGGGACGCCTGACAAGGCCGCGATCGAAGCTGCGCGCAATGCGTTCTTCTCGCGCGGCAGTGGGAAGAGCACGGCGCCGGTCGAGAAGGTAGCAGAGAAGGCCGCGGAGAAGCCGGCGGCGCAAAAGTCGAATGTCATCGAAATGGGAGCCGGCAAGCGAACGCCGTCAGCTGCGCCAGTTGAGAATAGCGGCCAGACACCGGAGGCCAAGAAGTCCGTCGACGGGGTTGCGGGTTTCAGGAAACCTGGTCGTAACAAAACGAAGGACGCCGCCGACCGGGGCGCTCCTGATGCCGGCAATTCGGTTGACGCTGGCAAGACGCAGCAGGCGGAAGGTGCCCGCGTCGTGCGTGCAGAGACGGGCCCGCGTAAGAAATTTACGGAGTTAAATGCGCATGAAAAGATTGAGCGTCGCGCCGAGTTCTTCGGGAACCTGCGCGAGTCGGCCGGCTTTACGCGCGATGGCAAGCAGGCAGTCTCGGAACGGGCCAAGGAGGCCGTCAGGCCGGGAAAGCAACGTGAAGGGCACGGGATCGGCTGATCATGCAAAAGCACGAAATCGTGATGATGCAGTGGACGGGCGCGGTGCTCGCGCTCGTTCTTGGCCTTTGCGTGTCCTTCACCCTGGCAGGTCATTCGCCGTTTCCGTTCCCGGCCGGAATCATCAATGGCTTCATGGCGGCCGTGCGTGATCCTCTGCTTTTCTGGGGTGCTGTGCCGGGTGTGGCTCTTGCAGCGGGTGCCGCATGGGCGTGCCATGAATACCTGTTCAACGGCTTTGAAGGCTACCGGTACGCCAGATTTATCCGTGGCACGAAGATGGAAAACCGGCATCAGCTGAGCAACCGGATCACGCGACATAACAACCAGTACCGCAAACAGGCCGTGAAGCATGGCGATGCACCGCGCGCGCCAGTCGCGGTGTGTGGTGTCGAGATGCCGACGGATCTGGAAACGCAGAACCTGATCATCGTGGGCGCGCCCGGCACCGGGAAGAGTCAGGCAATCAATGGCCTGGTCGCGTCGGCACTGCACCGTGGTGACCGCATGGTGGTGGTCGATCCGAACGGTTCGCTCATGTCGCGTTTCTATCTGCCTGGCGATGTGGTGATCAACCCGTACGACGCTCGATGCGTCGGCTGGTCGCTGTTCAACGAGGTCGATCACGGCTTCGACTTCGAACGCCTCGCGCATTCGGCGATTCCGCCTCAGAACGGGGATCAGGCCGAAGAATGGGCAGGGTATGCGCGTGCAGTGCTCGCTGACACGATGAACAAGCTTGACCAGGACGACATGCGCGACATGGTGACGCTGACGGATCTGCTTGTGCGTGAGCAGCGCCCTGTGTTGCAGAAGTATCTCGAAGACACGGATTCGGTGGGGTTCTTCGCGAAAGATGCAGACCGGGCGACGGCCAGCATCATCTTTACGCTGAACAGGTACATCCGGCCACTGCGGCGCATTCCCGATGGCGATTTCTCAATCCGGCGCTGGATGGGCAATGAAAACGGCGGGAACATCTGGCTTACGTGGCGCGAGGATCAGCGCACGGCGCTGGGTCCGACGATCCCGGTTTGGCTCGATCTGATCTACGCGATGATCCTCAGCGAAGCGCCGACTTTCGACCGGCGACTGTGGGTATACAAGGACGAACTCGCCTCGCTCGGCCGCCTCTACAGTTTCGAGGCTGCGGTCTCGAAGGGGCGCAAACATGGACTGTGTGTGGTTGGAGGTGTTCAGGATCTCGTCCAGATGGACATGCAGCTGGGCGAACTTCCCGCGAAGGCTGTGCTGTCGTGCTTCCGCAGCCTGCTTGCGATGGGCGGCGCCAATGCCCTGACGACCAGACGCATGTCCAAGATGATCGGCACGCACGAAGTGGAGCGCCATCCGATCGGCGTGCAGGGACAGCTGCGTATCAATACGCGCGAGCGCCGGCGAGAGTCGGAGCATGTCGTCACGTCGTCGCAGATATCGAACCTGCCCGACCTGAACGGCTACCTGAAATACGGCAAGGATTGGCCTCTTGCAAAGATCCGGTTCGGCGCGCGCGACTATCCGGTGCGTGTGCCTGCTTACATCGAGGCACTCCGGCGCGACGTTCTTCCGTCAACCGCTGTTCCCGAAGCTGTTAATCCAGCGCCTGCTTCGCAGGGTGAACCCTGGGCGAATGCAATCATCATCGGCGCGCCCCTTCCTTCAACGCAGTCGTAGAGACATCGACAGAGGTAACGCCATGAGCGAGTTTCGATTCGACGACGTGATTGTTGCGGCTGATGCCGGCGACCTGCAGACGTATCTTGCCGATGCGCACGGCGAGAAGGTTCGGCCACTGTGCATGTGTACGCCGGTCGGCGTCCCGATGTATGTCGCAAAAGTCGGCGCACACTATGTGATCAAGCGCATGCCGAATACGGGAGGTGCACATGCGCCGGACTGTGCGTCCTACGAGCCGCCGGCGGAACTCTCCGGACTGGGCGAGGTGAAAGGTGAGGCTATTCGGGAGAACATCGAGGACGGTATTACCACGCTCAGGCTCGATTTCAGCCTGTCGAAGTCCGGTGGTAAAACGGCGGCGGCACCTTCAGGCGTAGCGGCCGACACGGTTCGCACAGACGGCGCAAAGCTGACGTTGCGCGGCACCTTGCACTACCTCTGGGAAGAAGCTGGGCTGAATCGCTGGTATCCGGCGATGGAGGGCAAGCGCAGATGGTACGTCGTGCGCAAATTTCTGCTGCAGGCTGCGGCCGGCAAGGTGTCCAGGGGGGAGCCGCTGGGGCGGTCACTGTATGTGCCAGAGTCGTTCTCGCTGGAGCATGCGGAAGGCATTGCACAGCGCCGCATCGCTCACATGGCAGAGCTGGCCATCAACAGGAAAGCCCGCAAACTGATGATCGCGATCGGAGAAGTGAAGGAGATTGTGGAGTCGCGCTATGGCTTCAAGATCGTCGCAAAACACCTTCCTGACTTTCCGTTCATGCTGAGTGAGGATCTGCATCGGCGACTGCAGAAGCGTTTTGCGAATGAACTGGCGCTGTGGGACAGCATTGAGGAGGCGCACCTCGTGTTAATTGCAACGTTCGGGCTAAGTCCGACCGGGATCGCAACGATCGAGACGCTGGCCCTCATGGTCGTGTCGTCCAACTGGATTCCATTCGAGCACGCTTACGACAAGCTGATGCTCGATGCGCTCACGGCGCACAAGCGCCGCTTCGTAAAGGGCCTTCGTTACAACCTGGAGGAAAACAAGCCGCTCGCCTGCGCGGTGCTGGCTGATGTGTTACCGAAGCCCGTTGCGCTGTATGTGCAGCCGCCCGGCGTGGAACAGGAAGACGAGGATGCTTTGTCGAGCTTGCTCGACAACAGCGATATGCCGTCATGGATCTGGCGTGCCGGCGAAGAGATGCCGGAGTTGCCGCCGCCGTCGTTGGGTCAGGCTACGAAACCGTTAGGCCGTCCAGCCGATGCTTTGGACGAAGTCTATGCGTCCGCGGGCGCATCGTCATCGAAACAGGAGACTGCAAGGTGAGAAGCGGCTTGCTGACTCCGCATCGACCGGAAATTATTTCTATGTTCAGCAGGAGTGCATAGCGCACGACAAATCGGAACTCACAAAAGAAAAACCCTCGCCTGGCAGCGAGGGTAGTTCTTGACGACAGCCAGCACCGAAAAGAGTGCTAGATGCATCAACTTCAGTGACTGAAGTCGATTCTAGCAATTACTCATTCGGTGTCAAGCGTCGTCGGTGAGCGTTTGATCGCAAAAGATGAGTGACCCATGAATCGACGACTTCCCAAAGGGGCCAGACGGTGCCTTTCCGTTCCTGACGCAATGTCTGCGACACTGCGCTCGATGAGGCGACGCCGGCGAAGGGCGTTTCGCTGCCCGGTTTTCTGATCCTACGCTGCATCTGCCCCGGAATGTCCGGTCACCTGCATGCTCGTCGGGTCGCGGCACTCCCGCCCGGGCTACCCACCCCTCCGAGGACAGGGGCGGGCGGGATTCCACGTGTGCTGACCGAACTCATGCACCGCCTTGGACGCTATCTCGACGCGCCGGATGACTGGTTGCCGAGTCTGAACCGGGCAAACGGCTCGACACGCCAGCAACGGACTGAACGAAGCGTTGCCTGCGTGCAGCTGCTGCGCGCGAGTCTCAAATACCTCGATCTGGTGACCATGCGCGTAGGTGTCCCGTCAGTGGGACGCGGGATGCAGAACGTGACGCTGCGCTTTCTCGCCGGGCAAGCCGGGCTTGATATGCGTCGTGCGGAGCGCGCGACGCGTGACCTGCAGGCAGCGGGGTTGACCTCGGCGCGATCACGCTGCGAGCGCGGGGAGGACGGTAGCTTTAAAGGGCTTGCCGCAATCAGATATCTATCGGAAGCACTGTTTGGCGCATTCGGCCTCGCCAAGTGGTTGCGGCACGAGCGCAGCAAGGCTGCGCTGCGCCAGCAACTGCGTACAGCCGCTGACGCCAAACAGTGCCGTCGCAACACGCGCGAAAATGCGCGTGGCCAATTGTGGCTCGAAAGCCTGAAAAATCGCGTGTCAAAATGCCCCGACCCGGCGCGGTCGGCGCCGGATGACGGAGACGCCGGTCTTGCCGCCGAGTTCGAGCGCCAGGTTCAGATCCGGGCCGGCCAGATCAAGCAGAACAATCCTTCCCTCGACCGTGACGCTTGTTTCAGGCTTGCGCGCCAGCAGCTGGTACCTCCCCGATAGTTCTATCTTCACGTGTTTTCTCTGACGACCCGCTTGCCGCGAGGAACGGGCACGTCCGGATGGGCCGTGCAGCGGCCGACTGGCACGGTGAGCGCGTATCCAGCACATCCAAACGCAGAAATCCGCAGCATTGCGGTGTTCGCGCGCGTCGTCGGGCAACCTTGTCCACATCAACAGTCATGCAAAGTCGAATAAGTGTCGGGGCAATCGAGCAATAAGTGTCGGTTCTTAATCACTGTTTCTTTTCACTACTTTCCAACGGGCATTAGCGATCAGTCGCGCGAAGACCTGCTTGGTGAGTGATCCCTGGCAGTTGCGGTAGTCCGTCACGCGATCGACGCGGACATTGGGCGGTATTGGTGGCGCGTCGGGCAGTTGCAGGAAAACGACGAATTGGGGCTGCTGCCTACGTGCACTCCACAAACCGTGGTGCGGGATCCGCTGGAGGCCCCACGGTAGAACGTGGCTCAGAATGCGGCGGGTGATCTGTAATCGCCCCCTTTTTGATGACCCGCTCACGACAAGCGGTGGCGGCGTACGAAAAGGCCCAACGCGCGACGGGCGGTCGACGATGGACCCAACGGCGTTTGCGCCTACATAGGCGCGCAAGGCTCATCTCGGGTCCCTCATCAATGCGCTACTGCTTGATGACGGCATTGATCTGCCGATGACGGATTCGATGCCGCGCAGGGGCTTGCCGCTTGCGAATGGAAAGCGCAATTCTCGAATTCCGCAGGTCGTCGGCCTAATAAACCATGCTACGAATGTGGTGGATGCCCTGCCCGATCCGGGGAAGATCTCGCCGTTGTCGATCGGCAAAAGAGGACTAGACGCAACTAACTGTCAGATCTCTCTGGCGACCGCGCCGAACATCAAAGGCAGTACCGCAGCGCCGGGCGGGCGCCTGAGCTGGCTCCGGTGCAAATGGCGCGGGGGCGAATCGGTTAAGGTGTGGGGCTGAACGAATTGAGAACCGACGATGAGCAAGCTGAAGGGGCTGGACGAACTGTTCGCCGGCCGCCACTTTGACCGCGATGTGATCATTCTGTGTGTTCGCTGGTACCTGCGCTACAAGCTTAGCCTGCGCGATCTGGTCGAAATGATGGCGGAACGGGGCGTGGCGCTGGCGCACACGACGATCCTGCGTTGGGTGCGGCACTTTGCGCCGGAGTTCGTCAAACGGTGGAACCGCTTTGGCAGGCCCACTGGCCAGTCGTGGCGTGTCGATGAGACCTACCTGAAGATTCGTGGTAAGTGGTTTACCTTTATCGAGCGGTTGATCGCGCTGGCCTGACGGTTGACTTCATGCTCCGTGCAAAGCGCGACGTGGAGGCAGCAAAAGCCTTTTTCAGGAAGGCGATCAAACATCAAGGCCAGCCACCGAAGACCATCACGCTTGACGGCTATGCGGCCTCGCACCGCGCCGTGCGCGAGATGAAGGCCGATGGCTTGCTGCCTGAGGACACGAAGGTCCGATCCTCAAAATATCTCAATAATCTGGTCGAGCAGGACCACCGCAACGTCAAGTCCCGGACGAAAGTCATGCTTGGTTTCAAACGTTTCAGGAACGCAGCGATCACTCTCTCAGGTATTGAGTTGGTACATCGTATTCGCAAAGGCCAATTCAGTCTCGCGAAGCTCGGCCTCAAAGATACCGCTGCGCCCGCAGTCTGGGAGGCCGTCCTGTCGTTTGATTAGGTAGCCTATTTATAACAAAGTCTCGTCTGCACCGCCTATCTGCACCAGAACCCCCAACGGGCCGTGGATCTTCAATCGCGCTCCGCTGACC
Source organism: Paraburkholderia sp. BL25I1N1 (assembly GCF_003002025.1). GTDB lineage: Bacteria > Pseudomonadota > Gammaproteobacteria > Burkholderiales > Burkholderiaceae > Paraburkholderia. The sequence continues at coordinate 56,635 of NZ_PVZB01000031.1, read as the reverse complement.
GGGGACGCAGTTACGGAACTCGTCGGGCGGGCTCGCGCACGGCGCGGACACTCCACAATACCAACGAGGGCTCTCTAGATTTATCAATAACATAGCGAGGTTGGGCAGTATGAAACGCACTTGTACCAGTTCAGGTACCCGGCATGCCTGACTGACATTGCCCAGTTGCCACGCCAGTTCGAGCATGCCGACCTTGGCGCGGATGACTTTCTGTTCCTGAGTCATGGTGGACTCCATGCGGTTCGCCGCGCGCGTCGCCGCTTCGGACTACGTCCTCCGCGCCCACGCGCAACAGCACCAGAAACCGACCACTGTCAGATTTAGTCTAGGCTATTGCAGTTTAGGACTACGGTGAAGATGGCGCGTCCGCGAAAAGATCTGCAAAGTGCTTCTCAACGTCGATTATTTGAATATCGTGAGTTGACAGCCAATCCTGATTGAAAATAGTGTCCAAGTACTTCGTGCCACTGTCGCACGCTAGTGTTACGATGCGCGATCCTATCGGTGCTTCGCGAGCCACGCTAAGCGCCTCGTAGATCGCCCCCCCGGTCGATCCGCCGACCAGTAAGCCATGCCGCTGGGCCAAATGATGGCAAATCGAGAAGGCCATGTCGTCTCTCACTTTTCGACCCGAATCTATTACGTTGTAGTCAATCACCACGCCCACTTCCGCGCCTTCAGGCGTGCCAGTGCCCGATTGGTGGTATTGCGCACCCTGACCGCCAAAAATGACACTTCCAGCTGGTTCAACACCAATTACTTGGATGCTAGGAATATGCCGCCTCAGGTGACGCGCAGTACCGCAAAGCGACCCACCGGTACCGATAGCGCACACAAGATGCGAAATTGTTGGGCCGAGATCGTCGAGCAATTCAGCGGCTAGCCCGACGTAACCGGCAGAGTTAGCCGGATTGTTGTGTTGTTCAGTCCAGTAGGCGTCCTCTTCCGCCGACATTCGCATAGCTTCTCGGTCACGTACGTCCGTGGCTAGGGCACCATCGCCACTGCCAACCGTCCGGACGTTGCTGCCCAATGCACGCACGGTAAGGATCTTATCGGGGCTAGCATGGGAGTCCATCAATGCGGTGAAGTTGATTCCGCGTACCGCTGAGATCATGGCCAACGCACTCGCCGTATTTCCTGATGAGGATTCCACAATGTCAACAACGGCCTCATTTGGGCGGCTGTTGATCATGCTTAGCGCCATGCGGTCCTTCATAGAGCCAGTTGGGTTAAACATTTCCAGTTTGAGATAGAGATCGATCTCACCGCCGCGTAAAGAGATGAACAGCAGCGGCGTGTTTCCGATAGTATCAAGGATGCTATTAACGATCATCTGTTTATCCTCCCTTTGAGGAAGTTTTTGTCGACTACTAAATGCCATCCGACCGGATGCCGGAAGCGGACTCTTTTGAAAACGGAGTGGGTAACGGGGCTCAACGGGCATGCTCGTTAAAGCGCGATAAGTCGAGTTTCCCGGCGATGAGGAACAGGACAGTACGCATGGTTTCGAAGCGAGCGTACCCGCGTGCTTTGCGTTTGGCGGCCTGAAACAGGCCGTTGATGGCTTCGATGAAGCCGTTGGTCTGGCGCGTCTGAGTCCAGGCAACAATGCCCTCGAAGTGTCGGCGAATCAGTCGCGCGACGTCCTTCATCGGTTCGACCTTCGAGCGCATGACATTCGTACACCACTGGTGCAACATCGCCGACACGACATTGATTTGCTTGCGCTCGAGAATGTCGCGCAGCTGCTCTCGGTACAGCCACGCCCGGGCCGTGCGCTTGGTGGTGTACTGACTGACGAGCGCCTCGAGGTCGGTCAGTTGGGCGAGATTCAGTTTGTTCGCGTCTTTGAGCAGCGTCCAGCGCAAGCCTTTGAGTTGCGGGTCGACCTTCTGTTGCTGCCTGCGCACCGTGTCGAGCGCCTTGGACGCGTGAGCAACGACGTGAAACTTGTCGAAGGTCACTCGCGCGTCGGGCAGATGTTCATTGACGCCTTTGATGAAAGCCGGCGACATGTCGATGCTGACTGAGCAGATTTGTTCGGACGTGCCACGGTGTTCGCCCAGATAGGCCGCAAAGCGTTCAATCGTGCTGGCATCCTTGCCGGTCGTGGCGAACACGACCCGCCGCGCCTGCATATCGGCTACCAGCGTCAGATACTCATGACCGCGCCGATACGAGGTTTCGTCAATCGCCACTGCCGTCACCTCAGACAGGTCAGCCGCCGCGAGTGCCAGCTCCACATACCGCGAACAGATGGTGTGTACTCGATGCCACGACAGGTTGACGGCACGCGCGACAGCGGCAAACGGCATCTGCTGGGCGAGCATCAGTACAAGTGCCTCGAACAGCAGCGTAAAGCCGCTGAGTTGACCGACCCAGTCAGGTTCGACCAACCGCACGGAGCCATCGGGCAAGCGCACACGCGGCACCCGCACTTCCAGGAAGCACTCGTGTTGAAAGAAATTCAGGTGACGCAGACGCTTGATTTGCGTGTCGTGGACAGCATGCTCACCGGCAACTCCAGCATAGGCAAACCGGGTGCCCGCGACGAAGTCCACGGCAATGGTGAGTTGATGCTGGGCGGCATCAAAGTCAACGCCTTGAACGTACCAGGGCGCGGTTATTCCAAGAGCGGATTCGAACAGTTGATTCGTCATGGTTGCTTTGTCTTGCGTGGCTGGTTGCCGCATTCTGCCGCAACCAGCCACGGCTCAGCTTATCAATTCTGGGCGCCTCAAGGATTCGCTTCGCCGGCCTTACGTCCGTCCTTCACCCGCCAAACCTACCCACTCAAAATTCAAAAGAGGCGGAAAGCGGTTATCCTTTTTTAGTACGAGAATCTGGTGAAACGAATTTTCATTCGAATCCATTGATAGTCGGCGGTGTCGTGAAGCTGACGAGATCGCTCGGGGCAACGCCACCCCAGATTGCCAGCCCGCGCCACGGAATGATGTCGGATTCCAGACAACTGCGTCCGGCAAGAAAGTGATGCGTCTTATGGCGGCACCGCTCGCTTCTTCGCCGCAGAACAGGCACGAAACCGCCACCAAACCAAGTTTCCGAACCATGCCATCAAGAACCTCTGCGAATCGACTGCCTCCAAGATTCCCGACGTCGGTCACATCGAAGGCACAGATCACACACGGGTCGAGAAGTGGTCGTCCTGGCTACAGTAGGACCGGGAGCAGGTGGTACTGCAGAAAGCTTTGATCTGACGACTCGGTATGCGCGGTTTGGGTCACTGCAGCTGGGTGTTTCGCTCCGTCCCGAGTTCATGAACAAGCACATCTGGCATCCCTTGCCGATGTCGATGCCACCGGGCGTCAGGCCGTTAATCCGCGGACATTCCAAACCGCGAGCTTGGTTCGCCTTCGGGACGGATTCAAACGAACGGGCAGTTCCAACCTTGCCGGTCAATACGGGAATGCGTTTAGCATCTCCGATGCGGTCGACGTGAATCGTCACTTTATGACATATGCGGAGACTGTTTTCATAATTGGACTTTGCAGGACCGGTCATTGACATACGCTCCGCGGAAGTCAAGTTCACAACGGCCGAAATTATCTCCCTCGGTCGATGAGGCGTCAGCCCCGGCGCCAGCCACTGCGGCTGCTCGCAGGAACGAATTGGACTTGCATGCCTTAGGCGCAAACTGGACGTGACTGTTCCTATAGCTTTCGTGCAATTCGTTCCGCTATTGGAGGTAGTTTTTGGTGGGTTGGTCTGGATATACGATACGCAACGGCGGTTGGAACCCGTCGACCCAAGCCTTGGTTCGGATTGGCCGTTCAGCAAATCGCGCATCCACTTGCTGAATAGGGGTTCCGGTCTGTCGACAAAGTATTCTTGGATCATGGGTGGTCCCTCATCTCAGGTCATCTAGCTCGATTGAGCAGCTTGGCAGTGGGATCTTTACCCTGTGTCGAGTGGTCTTGAAGCTCATCAGATTCCCGGAGAGGCCAGCCTGGATGATTTGGTCGACAGCAACGGGCGCAGGATCGGACCAGTAGGTCACGTCCAAATTTGGATCATCGTAGGAAAGCAGGATGCACGGAATATACGATAGGCTTAGTGCCTTGGCGCAAAAATGGCGATGATGGCCATCCATGACAACAAGATGGCGGTGTTCGACCAGAATGGGCTCGGTCCACCGCCCGCTTTCGGCGATCATTTTGGTTAGCGTGCTAGCACGGCCGGGATTAATGTTCTCGCTTGGTCGAAGTTGCGGCACAGGCACTTTGACTACGGTGTAACTAGAAATTAATTTTGCGGACGACAATGGCTTCACCTCGGTTAGTAATGTGTTCTCGGATAAACGGCTGCATGTATCGTGCCATATTAAGAAACCTTATAATCGGCATCGCTGTTGCAGCGTTGGGCCGGTACCGCTATGGAGTCGCATGGATGGCAGTATTCGACCGGTGCACTCCGTAAGCGGCTCGCGTCCGTTTGGGGCACGCGGCACATCCGCACATACATACGGTATATATCTGTGGCGCGAAACGGCATCGCCATCCAGGTTGATCGGAAGCCTTGTCGGGATGATTGTCGGACAACCGCCACGTCCTCCGTCTGCTTCGTCGCATTTGCGACGTTACGGAGCCCAGCTTGGGTTTCCTGCTAGCCGCTCGGTACATGGCGCGCCTCTTGCGACTCTCAACTTACTGAAGCGTGCCGTGGCGACCGGTCACCGACTCTCGTCCGTGCGAGATACGGCCGATTCACGCCTTGAAGCGTCGCGGCGCGCCCAAAGCGAGGGCGTACGTCGCCTCCACAGAATACGGAAACGGGCAAAGCCATTGGATTTCGCAGGAGTTGCTCCACGGGACTTTGAAGAGAAGATTGGTTTGATGCATTGTGGTGTGGTTTCTATGCTTTGCCACCGTCCTATGGAGTTCGAACGTTTCGCTTGCTCCGAGCTCTGTTACGCACGGCGGTCGAACTGTCCGATAGTACGTTACTTGGTCGCGATTCGACGGTAAGCATTCGGCTTAGCGAAAAATTACTTCCCAAGGCGCAACTGCACGACTTTTATAAAATTGGCATTCGGCACGGTGCGGCCGGATTACAGATTGCCCATTGTGGAGCGATTTTTGATTGATGCTTGATTTATAAGCGAGTGGAATCCAAAAAACTCCTTTCGGAAAAGCACGATCGGCTATATTTTGACTTTAATACTGAATGAGCGTACTCTGGGAAAGAAATGTCTAATGGAACTGTAGCGCACAATCAGGAGGATTTTGAAAATCCTCGAATCGTTGAGTTGAGCGACAACCTATCCGGCGCCAGTTTTTTCTTTATGAAACTTTTGCCGACACGGTTCATGCTGGAATGGGCCGCGGAGCAGGGACTGTTGAAGCCGTGCACCACCATCTGCGAGTCTCCTTCTGGTACTTTCGGTCTTGCGTTGGCGATGTTGGCTGAGAAATATGGTTACAAACTCATATTGATAAGCGACTGGACGATTGATCCACATCTTAAAAGGCGCCTTATCGAGCTTGGTGCGCATGTAGACATTGTCAATGAACCAGCGACCCGCGGGCGACTTCTGCAGGCCCGGTTAAACAGGCTGGCCCAGTATCTGAAGGAGCTCCCCGACGGATTTTGGCCGTCACAATACTCCGACTCGGTCAATTCACTCGCTTATAGGAAATTCGCGGACTTGCTAATCGACAGAGTGGGAAAGCTTGACTGTTTGGTAGTTGCCATTGAATCAGATTGGTCAATGTGCGGTACAGCTAGATTTCTAAGAGAACAATTCCATGAATTGCATGTCATTGGTATCGATACTCCAAATTCTGTTTTGTTTGGGCAGCCCGGTGGAGATCTAGAGGATGGCAGCGGGCTAGGCGGCGAAATTGTTCCTGGCAGCTTAGATCACCGTCAGTTTGATGAGGTTCATTGGCTGACGGCCGCAGAGGTGCTTGATGCAACTCGTCGATTACATCGTGAACACGCTCTGTTTATGGGCCCAACCAGTGGTGCAGCATATAAAGTGGCCGATTGGTGGGCACGTAAGAACCCTGGCAAGAAGGTCTTGGCGATTTTCCCCGACGAGGGGAGCCGCTATGTCGAAACCGTCTACGACAATGAAAAGAACAGGCTCTCATCCATAGGCGGCTGGTCCGAGCAAATTCGGCAAGAACCAACGGTTGTGGTGCCAACACAGAAATTGAGTGGCTGGTCGCGCTACGCTTGGGGGAGGCGAACCCTCGATGAGGTTCTTTCTGGCCTTATTGAAAAGTCGTCTCCGATCTGTAGCGAGTCCCGCCAACAGTCGACGTTCCTGCACGCAGGCAGACGTACTCCAGAGGGAGTGTCTCGAGAGGCTACTACTGCTGTCATCGAAGCAGGTGAAACGAGGCTGATAGCATTATCTCGCTTTGACGGGGGCACCGTCGCCCATCTCGCACTGGAGCATGAGCAAAGTCAGTTTGTGGATCCGTTGTACGTGGTCTTTTCGGAGCTAAAGACCAGCCGAAACCTCGAGTTCGAGCACCCGTTTTCAATTGCGGCCCGGAACGAAATAGTTGGTTTTTTTGTCCTCCGTGAAAAGGCCGCGTTGCCGGATTGGGCACCGTCAAATGTCGTGACGTTGCACAGCCTGCGTATCGGTCGATCATATCAAGGCAATGGATACGGTAAGGCAGCAACCAAACTGGCTGCTCGGTGGATCGCGTCGAACCGACCATCCATCGACCGACTCATGCTTGCCGTCAATGCGCGCAACGTGCTAGCCAGAAGCGCTTATCTTAGCTCTGGCTTCCAAGACACAGGCGGTACATACTGCGGCCCAATTGGTATTCAAAACATTCTCGAATATAAGGTTGGGTGAGAGAAATGCGCGCTATTTCGTCGAATTCGGCGCCCGACAGGTCGCCAGTAGCAGAAGAGACATGTTAAATGAACGAGTCTTTAGTAAATGTTGAAATTCTAATTGGTTTGCCGCGTGAAGTGCCACGTCACATGGATGCGACAGAGCGCCTCATTCTTCCTGCATGGTTGACTAGGTGTTCCGCGAATGGAGTGGCCGACCTTGACCGCACTCGCGGTCCGTATTGCGCATTCTGGGGGACAGCTGAATGCCTGGAACGACGATAGCTGGGGCATTGCACGAAAGGATTCGAAAAGAGATAAAGCGGCGAGTTGCGGAGCATCAATATGAGATGGGGGATCGTTTGCCGTCAGCTTCCGAACTTGCAAAAGAATTCGGCGTAAGTTTGATAACCATAGCACGCGCATTGTGCGATCTCCAGTCCGCCGGCGTCGTCGACGCGGTGCCCGGGCGTGGAACTTTTGTGCGAGAGAGTCGACGATTTGTTTTTGATATTGAGGACTTTTTATTTTCGAATTTCAAAGATGAGTCGCGATATACTCTTGAACGATCGGTTACAGCAGCCTCGGTGACACGAGGGAAAATCGCCATTCCGATTTTACGCGAGTTTGACACGCCAAACGAAACTATGCGCTGTGTGAGAAGTATGATAGCGGTCGACGGAATGCCGACCATTCATGACGTTCTTTACGTGCCACTTTGTTTTGGCGATAAAATAGTTGACGAACTTGAGGGAAAGTCGGTTGGCGAGGTGCTGCGTGGACAAGGAGTACAGTTCGACGAGGTGAAATTGCTTGTAGGCGCATGCCCTGCGTCGGATGAGGCGAAGGTTACATTCGGAATCTCTGACGGATTCCCGACGCTCCGACGCGCATATCAGCTAATGACAGACAACCCATCGCTCTCGTTCTTTGGAGTCTCGGAATCCCCGTTTGATCGTCTGGCATTTGGTGTCTCCAACAAAACTGATCGAGGAATCTCGAGCAGATGATGGCGCAAGCGAATGAGAGCAATTCCACGTGGGTATCGAGACTTCGCTCGAACCGGATTGCAGCTTGCCGAAACCGGCCTGCCTGCAACGAGTGTAGTCGTAGCCCTTGTCGGCATGGACCTTATCAGGGACGTTGTCTCGACCGAACGCGTTTGACTGGGACTGCACTCTGGCTGCATGACCGGAAATTTTCAAGCTAGTTGTCGCCTCAACGAGTAAATTTTCAGGCGGCCTTTCTCTCCTGGTTAGGGCGTTGCGGGGCGACACCCTGGTTGTCAATGCTATCCGGGTTCAGACGCACGGCATCTACACGCTGCCAGTTGCGCGTGCGTCCCTTCCATCGAAGCGGGTTGCGCTGCCGGGCGCTCTCGTAGAGCGCTACGCGTCGATCAAGAATGTCCTGGTCGAGGTTGGCATGACGCTGCGCCGGCGTCACAAACCGGATCGCACTGTGACGATGTTCGTGGTTGTACCAACGCACAAGTGCGCCCACCCAGGCGCGTGCTGCAAACAAGGTGTCGAACGCCTTGAGCGGGTAAGCGGGCCGGTCTTCCAGGGTCTTGAACAGCGACTCGGAATAAGGGATATGAGCCAAATCACATATTCCGTATAGTACTAAACCGCTGACGCGGTAGGGGGAGGTGGGCACAGGTCTATGGCTGGCGTTTCATGAAGAGGGTTGTCTGACGCTGAACCCCAGCGAGGTGGTGAGCGGTGTCGCCAGGAGCAGTATGTGAACGCCCGGTTGGGCATTCCACCCACTGCTTCCAGGAGGCTCGCCATGACACCACTGCGCCAACGCATGCTGCATGACATGCAGATCCGCAACCTTGCGGATAATACCCAGAAGTCCTATCTGATTCAGGTACGCAGTTTCGCCCGGCACTTCCGCCGCTCGCCCGAACTGCTGGGTCCCGACGAGATCCGGGCCTGGCTCGTCTACCTCCTCGAAGAGCGCAAGCTGGCACCCGCCAGTCTCGGCGCAACGATCGGTGCACTGCGTTTTCTTTACCGCGTGACGCTCAAACGCGACTGGAGTGACGAGGACTTTCCCTTGCCGAGGACGCCGTTCCGACTGCCAGTCGTCCTCAGCCTGGAGGAGATCACCACCTTCTTCGAGTCGATCGCCAGTCTCAAGCACCGCACCATCCTGATGACCGCGTACGCCGCCGGACTGCGGGTGTCGGAAGTCGTGCATCTGAAGGTCACCGATATCGACAGCAAGCGCATGGTTATTCGTGTGAACCAGGGGAAGAACCATAAGGATGGCATGTAATGCTCTCGCCGAGGCTACTCGAGATCCTGAGGCTGTACTGGCAGGACGCCCATCCGAAGGAATGGCTCTTTCCAGGCAGCATTCCGGGGCGGGCCATTACCCGCCATGCCGTGGGCGACGCATGCGGGCTTGCACGCAAGCGCAGCGGCATCACCAAACCCGTGACACCCCATTCTTTGCGACACGCGTTCGCCACGCATCTGCTGGAAGCCGGTACTGACGTGCGCCGGATCCAGCTGCTGATGGGCCATAGGTCCCTTTCGACAACGTCCCGGTACCTGAAGTTGGCCACCAGCACTGTGTGCGCCACCACCAGTCCCTTCGATCTGCTGCCGCACCCTGCACCCATTCCATCCCCGCCACCTGCGCCCGAGTACTTCTGAGCGCAGTCATGCGGCCGGCGCTCGAAGTGGCGGACATTTTCCGCCAGTGTGGGCCCAGTTTTCGGCTATCCCATGCCGAGGGGCTCAGTCGTGTACAGCGACGCGTGATGAGTGCCATCGAGCTGTGTCGTACCGCAGCGCTTGGCGCCCATCTCGAGCAGTGCGATGCATGCGGCCATCAGCGCATCAGTTACGACTCGTGTCGTAACCGGCACTGCCCGAAGTGCCAGTCACTCGCCCGCGCGCAATGGCTCGAACGCCGGCATGGGGAGCTCCTCCCCTCGACCGAGTATTTCCATGTCGTCTTCACGCTTCCCGAATCCATCGCCGCTCTCGCGTTCCAGAACAAGAGGACGCTCTACGATCTGCTGTTTCGCGCCAGCGCCGAAACGTTGCGCACGATCGCCGCCGATCCGAAGCACCTGGGCGCCGAGATCGGCTTCCTCACGATCCTGCATACGTGGGGACAGAATCTGCAGCATCACCCTCATGTGCATTGTGTTGTGCCGGGCGGCGGCATCTCCCCGGACGGCGAGCGCTGGATCGCCTGCAGTCCCGGCTTCTTCCTGTCCGTGCGGGTCCTGTCACGGCTCTTTCGCCGCCTGTTTCTCGAACAGCTGCGCCGCGCTTATGACGCCGGTGGGCTGCGCCTGCACGGTCAGTTCGAATCCCTGAGCGATCCCGTCGAATTCGCAACCTGGCTTGCACCCGCGGCACGGGCGGAGTGGGTGGTCTACGCCAAGCCACCCTTTGGCGGTGCCGAACACGTGCTCGATTACCTGGGCCGCTACACCCACCGCGTCGCCATCTCCAACAACCGGCTGCTCGCCTTCGACGGGCACACCGTGCAGTTCCGCTGGAAGGACTACCGGCACGAGTCCAGACAAAGGACCATGACGCTCACGGCCGACGAGTTCATCCGTCGTTTCCTGCTGCATGTGCTGCCTGACGGCTTCAAGCGCATTCGCAGCTACGGGTGGCTCGCCAACTGCCACCGTGCCGACAAGCTCGCCACCTGCAGGCAGATGCTCGGTATCGAGGCTCCCGCCGCTGCCGCAGCCGAGCCCCGGGAAGACTACCGTGACCGCTACCAGCGACTCACCGGAAAGTCACTGCGCGACTGTCCCGTATGTGGCAAGGGACACATGCTCCGCATCGAAGACATACCCGGCAGCCTTCCACGAGCCCCGCCAGGTCCCACCCATGCGCGCTAGTTGCCACCGCACCTGTTTCCGTACACGTTCGCCTTTCCTGACGAGGCCAACGCGGCTGCACTCGTGCCTTCGATCTGCTCGCGCACCAGCGTACTCCAAAATGGCGGGTGATTTGCCAATTCACCCGCACATTCCCGCTTCCTTTACACGTGATGCTTCCCACTCTCTCCGGAAGTCCGTGTGTGGTCGCCCCTGCAAGACATCACAAATTACTGCGGCGGTCATTCAATGCCCATAGCGGCCACCGCCTGTGGAGCGGTTTAGCACAAACATTTTTTTGATTACCGGTCGCGGATCAGGTCCGACGACATGGCGATGCGCTGGTTGCCGCGACCGCCAACCAAAAAAATCTCTGCTCAATGTCTTCAACGACATTGGCGACACGCCACGGCCATGCATATGCTTCAGTCTGGTGTAGACGTCACGTTGATTGCCTTGTGGCTTGGCCATGAAAGTACCGCCACCACCCATATGTACATCGAAGCCGATCTCGCCATGAAACAGCGGGCACTGAACTCCATTCAAGCACCGCAATTCAAACAGCACCGGTTTTGTCCGCCGAAAGACATTCTCGACTTTCTTGACGGACTGTAATTATGCTTGCTTGGTGGGTCGCCCTCATTAACCGTACAGCATGAACGTATTGCGTTGCTGAAGCTCCTCAAGAGAGACGTCCGGCCCCAGGGCGGTCGGACGCACGACTGACGGCAAGGCGCAGAAAGTAGGACTCTGCATAATTCGGTTACGTGGATAAGAGCGGGACATCAGGCCGTTTGCCACCGCGAGAAAATCGTGGCTCTTCAGCGATACGGTCGACGGCGCGAAAGCGAGCGCGATGATCTACAGCTTGATGCTCACGTGTCGAGCCTGTGGCGTCGAGCCGCATGCCTATCTGCTGCACGTGCTGACCGAACTGCCGCAGCGAGCCTGTCAGATTTTTAGTGTGTCGAGGTCATGAGACGATAACGGAAATAACGTCCAATGACCGAAACAACAGTGACCAAGAAGAGCAAGAACCCGAAGGCGCCGAAGCTGTTCCCCGATGAGCTGATCGATCAACTGCTGGCGCAGGTGCAGAACAGGAACGCCGAGTCGGTTCTCGGGGAATCGGGCCTGGCCGGGCAACTGAAGAAGCAACTGGCTGAGCGCATGTTGGCCGCGGAGCTGACGCATCACCTGGAGAGCGAGGCGGAGCAAGGCAGCGCCGGCAACCACCGCAACGGTACGAGCCGCAAGACAGTGCTCACACCCAACGGCGAACTGACGCTGGATATCCCGCGAGACCGGCAGGCGACGTTCGAGCCGCAACTGGTCGGCAAGTACCAGCGCCGGCTGGCGGGATTCGACGACCACGTCATCAGCATGTACGCGCGCGGCATGAGCGTACGCGAGATCCAGGCTCACCTGCTGGAGCTGTACGGCCTGGAAGTGTCGCCCGATCTGATTTCCACGGTCACCGACGAGGTGCTGGCTGAGGTCGAGCAGTGGCAACAACGCCCGCTCGAGGCGATGTATCCGATTGTGTATTTCGACGCACTTCGACTGAAGATCCGCGACGAGGGCACGGTCAGGAACAAGGCGGTGTACCTGGCGCTGGGCATTCGGGCTGACGGCCGCAAGGAAGTGCTGGGCTTGTGGATCGAACAAACCGAAGGCGCCAAGTTCTGGCTGAAGGTTTTCAACGAGTTGAAGAATCGCGGTTTGCACGACATCCTGATTGCGGTGGTCGACGGCCTGCGTGGGTTCCCGGAGGCCATCGAGGCGGTGTTTCCGGCCGCGCAGATCCAGACCTGCATCGTGCATCTGATCCGTAATTCGCTGAATCTGGCGAGCTGGAAGGACCGTAAGCCGCTGGCTACCGCGCTCAGGCCGATCTATCAGGCCGCCTCGGCTGAAGCGGCGGCCGCGGCGCTCGAGGCCTTTGCGCAAAGCGAATGGGGTCGCAAATTCCCTACCGTCCCGGCCATGTGGCAACGCCAATGGGAGCAGGTGATTCCCTTCTTTGCCTATCCTCACGAGGTGCGTCGAATCGTTTATACGACCAACGCCATCGAGAGCATGCACATGCAGTTGCGCAAGATCGTCAAGAATCGTGGCCACTTCCCGAGCGACGAAGCCGCCAGCAAACTGCTGTATCTGGCCTTGCGCAACATTGAAAAGGATTGGAAGATGCCGCCTATCACCTGGCGGCAAGCTGTCAATCAGTTCGCCATTCTGTTCGGTGAGCGATTCACCGCCGCCATCAGCTGAGATTTTTAACCGGCCTCAGCACACGAAATTTCTGACACCTCCGCCGCAGCGTGCTCCGGACGCCGATATTAGCGACCTACTACCGTTCAACTTCGCCAAGCAGCAGCCCGTTACCGGGTAACGCACGTCGCTACCGCGCTTGGCCGAAGTATTGGCCCCACTGTTCCGAGTCGGGATCGAGTCGGCGCACGATCGCGTCGTCTGCCCGCGTGATCAGTCGTTCCAGCATCTGACGCTTCGTTACCGAGTAACGGCAAGCCAACCGTGTCAAAGCAAGATAGGCTTCTGTACTCACCCACATATCCAGACGTCGATCACCGTTGCCGTCCTTGCCTGCCGTCTCGCGCCTTGCCCGATAAGCCGCTTGCCGCTGCGCCGTCGTTTGCGTCATCTCCCACCTCCTCACTGTCGTTACCCGGTAACTATCGATGTGAAACATGTTACCCGGTAACGCGAGACCTAACGATGTGTGGCAGATTTGGCGCTTACAGAACGGCCTGCTCAAGCAGCTGACCAAGATGCTGGTGGAGCGTGCGTTAGAGACGGAGATGTCCGAACACCTGGGCCATGGCAAGAGCGAAGCGGTGACCAATGCCACGGGCAACACCCGTAATGGTCATAGCGCCAAGACGCTGCAGGGGGGGGGGTGGCGAGTTGCCGCTCAACATCCCGCGCGACCGTCAGGGGGCGTTCGAGCCGAAGCTGGTGGAGCGCCATCAGAGGCGCTGGACGGGCTTCGACGACATCCTCCGCGGCGCGCCGGTAGCGGACTATACGAGCCCGCCAACAATTCGTCGCGTATCGTCGTCAATTCATGCTGGAGATTCTCCTCCATCATGCGCTTGCTGACACCGTCCACGCCTGGCGTGCGAGCCCCGCTGGAAGCCAGCGTAATGCGAGCCGCTTCGCTCAGCCACCCTGTCGGCAATCAGTCTCAGAAGTCGATCGAACTTGCGTTCTTTGTCCTCCGTCGACCATGTCGGCAGTTTGCTTTGCCTTTCACTGATTATCAAAGGTCTTCACCTCACTATGGTCAGCTAATCAACCCAGCAAACCACTTCAACTGCCTCCCTTCGCCATGTAGCCGGCTTTCCCGGCCTCGGACTAGTACGGAGGCTCCGCCAGCCTGCATATCATCGGGGGCACACTCCCTTGACATTTATGCAAGCCTTCCCCAGTTCACATGCTGGACTCAGCGCACGGGCGAGGTTGCCTATCGCAGTCTTTATCCTTGCTTGCCGCAAGTCGTCGCAGACACCACGGTCTAGCTGCGCGCGCTCCGTGATTCCAACTGGCCGGCATACATCTCCAGCCAGCGTTCGCGGCACCAGTCCATACGTATGACCGGTGCCGATCCGCGTCCTGCCTCTTAAGCGGTGTAGGCAGGGGTGACGATTCAACCCTCAGATGCGTTTCAATAGGTTCGTGTCCCTCAACCGTCCCATGCTCAGCCTAGAAGCTCATCTTGGCGTAACCGCTTCGCCGCAAGCTCCGTTTCCCACGGACTTCGTCACCTTGCCAGTGTCCAGCAAGTCACCGCCGCTTCGGCTCACTTTCTCTCGCAGCAGAGAAAGGGCATGCCCCGGTACCGCAACTTCAAATCTACCGGGTCCTGCATTCCAAACATGCTCAAGCAACTTCACCCCCATGTGGGCGGGCTACGTTGGCTGGGCGTACTGTACCCCCGGCGTCACAATAGATGTCGCCTCTGAATTTTTTAATATGAAAAACTCAGAGGTGCAGATTGAAGGCCAAACAGACGTATTCTGTTGAATTCAGGGAGCAGGCACTCGCGAAGGTCCTGCAACGCGGCAACCGGTCCGTAGGAACGGTTGCCGCGGAACTGAACATGAACGTATTAACCTTGAGGAAGTGGATCCGGGTGTCTAACGCCGCAAGCCGCAACACGGGGGCAGTCGATGCACGGCGCCCGGAAGACTGGTCTTTGGAAGAGCGCCTGCTGGCCTTGCAACAGAGCCATGGACTGAACGACGAAGCACTGAACGCGTGGTGTCGCGAACGGGGCCTGTTTGTCCATCATCTGTTCCAGTGGCGCGCGCAGTTCTGCTCTGCCGGCGCCGCCGGCAGCCCACGCGCAAACGCCTCAGAGGTGCGTGAGCTGAAACAGGCCAATGTGCAATTGCAGCGCGAACTGAAGCGCAAGGACCGCGCACTGGCGGAGGCAGCCGCGTTGCTCGTGCTCTCAAAAAAGTATCAGGCGCTGTTCGGGGGCGAGGACGAATGACTTCCCCTGAAGAGCGCGCGACATTGAACGAACTGATCAGCGAGGCGACCACAGCCGGGGCTCGCCAGGCACGTGCGTGTGCCATGCTGGGGCTGAGCGCGCGCACCGCGCAGCGCTGGCAAGGCGGCGGTCCTGACGCGGTCGATGGCCGCACCTTGCGCCGCCATGAGCCCGCCCACAAGCTGTCTGCAGAGGAACGCGCCGAACTGCTGGCGGTGGCCAACTCAGCCGAATTCGCTCATCTGCCACCTAGCCAGATCGTGCCTCGCCTGGCCGACCAACAGCGCTACATCGCCTCAGAATCGACGTTCTACCGGGTGCTGCGTGAAGAGAATCAGCTTGCTCATCGGCGCAGTGAACGACCAGCCCGCGCCCGCAGCAAGCCTCGCGCAGTATGTGCCGACGCGCCCAATCAGCTGTTTAGCTGGGACATCACCTACTTGCCGACGACGGTTCGTGGGCAGTATTTCTATCTCTATCTGTTCATGGACGTATTCAGTCGGATGATCGTCGGCTGGCAGGTCTATGCCGAGGAAAGCAGCGTGCTGGCCAGCGAAGTCCTCAGGGACCTTTGCGCACGCGAAGCGATACAGCCCGACCAGGTGATTCTGCATTCGGATAACGGCGGTCCGATGAAAGGTGCGACGATGCTCGCCACCCTGCAGGCTCTGGGTGTCATGCCGTCATTGAGTCGACCGGGCGTGAGCAACGACAACCCGTTTTCGGAATCGCTGTTCAAAACACTGAAGTACCGGCCTGCTTATCCGCTCAAGGCCGTTCGACACCCTATTTGCCGCGCGCACCTGGGTCACCGGGCTGGTGCGCTGGTACAACCACGAGCATCGTCACAGCGCGATCCGCTTCGTCACGCCGGCACAGCGGCACGCCAACCTCGATCAGCAGATTCTGGATCGCCGCGCGACGCTTTATGAGGCGGCAAGGCAGCGCAACCCTCTACGATGGAAAGGCCCCACGCGAAACTGGACGCGCGTACACACGGTCTATCTGAATCCCGATCAGACCGACAAGTCTGAACTCATTCGACGCCCCCACCAACAGGAGCAAAAAGCCGCCTGAATCCATTCGTTGAGGCGACATCTAGCTTGAAAATTTCCGCTGTATGTTTCTTCTATTCGCCAACGCTGCTGGAGCGATCGCCAAACTGCATGGCAGCATGACGTCATAAAGTACATTGAGAAATAATTCGTTGTAGGTGCCTTCGAACTGACTTACCGCCACCGACCGCAACCAGTGACATAACTAGTGCGCTCGGTAGCAGACCAAGAAAAACGCCGCACCAGACCCCCGGTCCTGAGACCAGGTCCACGCCACCTAGCCGAAGCCGATGCGTCGAGAACCCGTCTCCCAGAATCGCAACACCTATCCACAGGCTAATTATCTGCATAAACATGGGAAACGCATTAATACCAAGCGCACGCAAAGCCGCGGCGGCACCAGTTTGAACGCAGTCGACGAAAATCACTAATGACAGGAAGATCAGAATTTTATTTGAGGCCGCCAAAACTTTCTCGTCGGCCGTATTAAATCGGAGGACAGCGGCTCCAAAAAGCATATATAAAATGCCAAGTGAAAATCCGACTGCGATCGTGATGAAGATCGCTGTTCTTGCTTTGTGGAGCGCTCCAATTGGTCCTTCGAGCCCGAATGCGTGACTGACCTTGACAGAAACTAAAACTGCGAGGGAAAAGATCACCGTATAGCCGACGTTATAGAGATTGGAGACGATTTGATGCGCACCCAGCTGGTCGGCACTGAACTTGCCTATCAATATGGCCATGTATCCGAACGCTGTAACTTCGGAAAGCGTCGAAAATGCAACGGGGAGGCCAGTTCTCAGGAGAGCCATCAACTTAGATGGTTCTCGAGACAAAACAAAATCAAATCGGAATAGGGAAAACCGTCTATCGAATAGAAAAAGAAGTGTAGCGGCTATGCACATAATATAGAAGGCAATGGTGGTCGATAGTGCACAGCCAGTTAGGCCAAGGTGGAAGTGAGGGCTGTCGACCAAGGCCAGAGATAGGGCCACTTTTGCTATCAAACCGACACCCTGCAGTAGCGAAATATATATTGTGGCCCGGACCGAGTTCGCGATGCAGGCGATAACGCGAAAGAGAGCAGACGGCAAAGCACTAAACGTGAGAGTGTCAAGATAATCTTGAGTTGCGGCTACTAGATAAGACGATTGATTTGACCAATGATGGATTGTCGAAAAGTACTTCAAAACAAAAAAGACGAATATAGCAACAAAAAATCCCGACGCAAAGCCATAGTAAGCGATGTGTTTTAGTGTTGCTGCGGACTTCTCCGCTATAACCCTCGTGGCGTTTATGGTGATCGAAGAAAAAAACGCGGTCATGGTTACAATAAGCGGACCGTAAATCGCGTTCCCCAGTGCCAGGCCACCGAGTAGATCTGGCCTGCTGTTGCCGACAATAAGGGCGTCGGCAACAGAGTAGGCAACTACAAGCAGTTGCCCAACCCAGATTGAAAAGAAGAAGGAGAGATCGCGCTTCAAATTGAATGAAAATGATTCACGTTCGGACACTTGAAATCTCCGGCGCCAAGAAACCCTGTACCGTGAACGCACATGCAAGGCGCTGTTCTGCGATCGGTTTCCGGCGGTTGTACTGCTTTCTGAGCGACAACTCGTTCGTGCTGGATCAAACGTTTCCGACTGAGCGCCCATCCTTCTTCACAAAATTTCGAACGACAGGTCGCAGAGAAGTGCCCGGCTAAATGCAAACGAATTCCAATGTGCAGCTCTGACACCGGCTGCCAGCAGAGACAGGCAACAACCGGGCCAACTGCGAAAAAATTCAACAAAGTTTTCCGCTTGCATACAAATTGTTGGCTAGAGCACGGTGGCGCACCCGGCTAGGCACCATTGTGTCGCGAGCTCGACAAAGCCCATATCTGCGGCAAGGCTGTCCAGTTCGCGACATATCGGTAGGTGGTCTGAACGTGCCGCCTTATCTACAGCCCGTATCTGCGCTACGTGCTCTCAACGTTGAGGACCTCAGGATCAGGTCCGTTCTCAATATCCAAGCTCAAGGCGCTGTCCGGTCTCCGTCGCCGGTGGAATTCGGCAGGAAGCCGTCCGACTTATCCATGGCTCCATTCAGCGAGAGTTGGCGCCTCCACCAAATCCGCGGCGGTTCACAGCTGCCGTCGGATAGCTCGGCGGTGCCTCCGTAGCACATGCGACAAGTGCGCATGGTTTGTCGCAAAGGCCACCACTCGCAATCAAGAAAGGTCTCCACATGACTGACCTGGCTGGAGTTTGGTCATCCTTATGCTCATGGCACAGAAGCGGCACAAGGATGGACCGCGCAGCAATTCGCGATACTAATTGAGTGGCAGTTTCAAGGTGAAGGGCAACACAGAGCTATCGGATAAAGCGCCTCGAGCGCACGGCCTGCCAGACCTTCACCTCGTCACTGACGGCGTCGGTGACCGCCGAGATCAGCGTCGGCGAGACCTCCGTGCCATACATTTCTTCCAGATGCCCCTGGATCTCGCGCACGCTCAGGCCACGCGCATACAGCGAAACGATCTTGTCGTCGAAGCCCGTCCAGCGCGTCTGATGGCGCTCCACCAGCTTCGGCTCGAACGCCCCCTGACGGTCGCGCGGGATATTGAGCGGCAACGCGCCAAACTCCCCCTGCAGCGTCTTGGCGCTATGACCATTACGGGTGTTGCCCGTGGCATTGGTCACCGTTTCGCTCTTGCCATGGCCCAGGTGCTCGGACATCTCCGTCTCTAACGCACGCTCCACCAGCATCTTGGTCAGCTGCTTGAGCAGGCCATTCTCGCCTACAGGTCTTGCGGCTTCTGGTAATTCGCCAGCAGGCTGTCTGCCAGCTTGACGAGTTCCGAATCAACTGTTGAAGGATGTCAGCCCGGAACATATCGTCCAGCAAGTTGCGCAGCGTCGCTGGTACGAGCGGCTTATCTCGCACATGAATGAGAACCGGGCTTGGGGGCGGTACCGCAGCCTGCATCGATCTATGCTGGATGCGGTGGAGGACGATTTCAACACTGTGTTCGGTAACGCATTCTTGGCGGCCTATGACGCGGAAGTCGAGCTGTATCGGCAACGACGCAAAGAGTCAGCCCAATGCTGAAGTTGACCACCGCACAATGCTCCCATGCTGGTGAGCGGGCCACAAATGAAGACGTCCTTGGGGTACGCATCCGCGAGCACGACGCATGCTTCATGCTTAGCGATGGCGTGGGCGGCGAGACGGGGGAAGGACATGCTGCCAAGTTGGCCATGTAAGCGGTGTTTTCTCCACACTACGGAAGAAGCATGAGGAGCGGCGCTCTTCTAGAACGGCATATCGTCGAAACGCGGCGTGGCTAATGACCGTTTCACGGACTTTAGCCAGCCCTTAAGTTGCTTGACGTCGTCGAATACGAGCAGGTCATGTTCAAGGGCGTGGAGGCTCTCCTGCAGCGAGAAGATATCAGCGGCAAGATTGCGCATGATGGTGCTGGGCGACACGCTGATGAAGGGCGGAATTCCGTAGCTGTGCTTGAATCCGTTCTCGACATGCAGGATTTCGTGGTCGAGTTCACCGGCCTGTTCCTTCAGAATCTTGTTGTAGTGTTTCAACCGGTCTTCGCCGATGTGGTTGATGGCGCTTTGGTCGATATGTTCCAGCTCCAGCTGCAACTCAAGTAATTGCAACAGGCTGTTTTTGCTATATGCCTGGTTGGCCCTTTGCATCAGAGCGGTCTTCCGATCACGCTCCTGCGGGTCGGTTTCGCGGTCGGGATGCAAGGCGCTGGCCAGTTTTCGATAGACCTCGCGGATGGATAAGCTCAGTTCGGCCTGCTCAACTTGTTCTCGTGCCTCTGCTGCGAGTTGCCTGGGCGTCTTTTTTCGTTTGGCGCTTCGCGCTTCCCGCGCCTGGTTTTCGAGTGCATCTTGTGCCTGCAGCTGTTCCATTTGCGCATGGGCGCGCTGCAGTACATCCTCGGGAGAACTCAAATCAACGTCGTCGCCCAGCTCGACCCCGAGCATGGCCTCGAGCGCCGATTTCATGTCGTCCCACTCGGCGGCGGCTTCACTGTCAAAGTCAGATTCGCTATATCGGTTGTAAATCGTTTTAAGCTCCAGATCATCACTCTGGGCGACCAGCTCACCTGCCAAGTCGCTGATCAGGTCTGCAATCGTGCGCCGCTCGGATTTGGTCAGCCCCTTCTGACCGTACGCCTGGTCCAGGCGATGCACGAGCTTGGTCCGCAAGTCGATGGAAGTTTGCTCAAGGGGAGCGAACTCGCTTAGATATTTCCGATGGAAGGCAGGCAATGCAGCCTCCCAGGCACGCAGCCGGGCGCGCCGCTTTTCGATCTGCTTGATCAGCGCGTTGAACGCCTTTTGCCCCTTCGACAGATTAGACTTGTCATGGTCGGAAGCAATGCTGATGGACCTGAGATTTGTCCTGGTCATGGGATGATTTCCGCTGGTTGATGCGAGAGCGAGCACCCCGTTATTTTAGCCGAGGTCGCGATTGCACCGCGTTGGCGCCCGCGCGGCGAGAGCGAGCACGCGCACGTTGCCGACCGATGATCGACTTATACCGGAGCTCGTGGAGAACGCGGACTGGACCCCAGACTGGGGTGCTTCAGGGGTGGGTTGTAGCGAGCGTCCCTCGTTTGGCGAAGTTAAAAGGCAGCAGGTCGCCGATGTCAGCCCCGGGCGCTCTTTGCGGTAGCTCGTTGAGCACATGATGCAGATATGCATAGGGCTCGACGTTGCAGGCCCGGCACGTCAGCACGAGGCTGTAGACCATGGCGCTCGCCTTCGCGCCCGCAACTGTGTCAGAGAAGAGCCACGAATGTCTCGCCGTTGCAAATGGCCTGATATCTCTTTCCAGAATGTTGTTATCCACGGGGGCACGCCCATCGATGACGTAGCGGCTTAGATATTTCCATTGGTTTCTCGTATAGCT
The DNA here is from genome assembly GCF_003002025.1 of Paraburkholderia sp. BL25I1N1. Classification (GTDB taxonomy): domain Bacteria; phylum Pseudomonadota; class Gammaproteobacteria; order Burkholderiales; family Burkholderiaceae; genus Paraburkholderia. The sequence continues at coordinate 35,454 of NZ_PVZB01000031.1, read as the reverse complement.
GATCGCCTTGCCCAACAGGCTTTCAGGCAGAACCTGGGGCGCCTGTGTGTCCAGCCATGCCTTGAGCGCTTCCAGCAACGGCACGCTGTGCTGCTGCCGCAGCCGGTAGGTGTAGTCGGCTCGCGTCTCGCCATCGGGCAGTTCTGCCCGGGCCAGGGTCTCGACCTGATACAGCGCCTTGAAGTACTCAAGCGCCTGCAGCGCGCGACCACCGGCTTTTTTCTTCTGCCCCTTGTGCGCGTCGACAAACAGGCGCCGCGAATGGGCCATGCATCCGAAATGGGTCACGCCTTCGAGCGTGCGCCAGGCGCTGTAGCCGTCAGTCATGAGCATGCCTTCGTAGCCAGCGAGAAACGCTTGCGGATATTGCTGCCCGCGCCCGGGTTGGTAGTCGAACAGCACCACCGGCTGCTCGCTGTCCCCGGCACTTCTGTACGTCCACATATAACTCGTGCTTTGCGGCGTCTTGCCTTCTTCCTTGAGAACCTGCACCGTCGTCTCGTCGCCGTGAATCAGCGGCTGCGACAACAGTGTCTGGCGCATCGCTTCGTACAGCCGCCTGTAGTGCAGCTCGGCAGGCCTGATGATCCAGTTCGCCAGCGTGCCGCGGCTCACCGCAATGCCAGCACGGGCCAGCGCGTGCTCCATCCGGTACAACGGTGTGCCGTCAACATATTTGCCGGTTGTCACCGTCGCAATCATCGCCGCGCTCGCGCTGCTACCCGGCAACGGCTGCACGGGCATCGGCGCGATTACCATCGGCGTGCGTTCGGCGTTGCGCTCGCAGTGGCGGCACGCGTATTTGAAACGCACATGTTGCAGCACCACCGCCTGGATCTCGATGTGCAACTGCTCGCTCGTCTGTTCGCCCATGCGGTGCAACGCGTTCTGACAGCATGCACAGATCTTCTGCTCATCGGACAGATCGTACTCGATGCGCCGGCGCGGCAGCGCGGCCGGCAGCGGCTTGCGTCCCCGCTTACCGTGCTCGGATTTGCCAACTTCCGGCAGTCCCGTATCGGGCAGCGCGAATGCGCCATCCGGATCATCGTCACCGGGTTCGGTCGCGGCGATCTGCTCGGCTTCGTCGAACACGCGATCCCTGAGTTTTTCGCTGCTCGGCGCGAAGCGCTTGAGCTGCGCCAGACCGAACAACTCCTCGAGTTGCCCGATGCGTTGCGCCAGTTGCTGGTTATGGGACTGAAGCTCGAGAATGCGCGCGATCAGCGCCTCGGGGGAGAGCTGTTTGAGATCGTCCTCAGCGGACGGGGGGCGGGCGTCGCTATTCATGTGCCCCACGGTAGCGAAGCTGCACAACGAATGGGTTTACGTCAAAGTGTAACAACCACGCCGGGCGTCGCGCGCACCACGCCCGGCGCGCGGCTACTGAACGTTCAACTCACGTGTCGGTACTGCCTCGAAGGGTGACGACGCACCGCGTCGATGTCGATGCCGTCGAGTAACCAGTGAAGTTGCTCGCTCGTAAGTTCCATCACTGCCTGCTGTCGACGTGGCCAGACGAAACGGTCAGCCTCTAACCGTTTCATCATCAGCCAGAAACCCGAGCGCTCGTAAAACAGCAGTTTGATGCGGTTCGCACGCTTGTTACGGAAGGCGAAGACCGCACGGGCAAATGGGTCAAGCTGCATGGACTGCTCGACCAGGATAACGAGACCGTTAATCCCGTTCCTGAAATCGACCGCGTCGCGGTGCAGGTAGACCCGCAGTTCAGCGTCCAGCCGGAACATGGTAGCGCCCCAGCGTTTCGATCATCGCCGACACCAACGTCGTGTCCTGCCCGCTACACTCGAGCTTGAGCGTAATGCCATTGGGCATTTCCACCGTCAGCCGTGAGGGGGCCGGTGGGCGCAGTGAGCGGCGCACGGATTCGCCGCGCGCCGGCAGGAGTTCCGATTGCGCTCCGGATTGCCTCGACTGCGCGTCGGTGCGGCCAATCTCGACGACCGGCACGAACGCCGACGGCGTACCTTCGATTACGTCCATCGCGACGGTGCCGTCGCGCTTCTCCTGGTGCTTGCTGACCCACCGGCGCAGCAAGTTCGCGTTCACACCAGCCTTGAGCGCCATGCCAGCCAAAGACACGCCCGGCTGCAGGCAGGCCTCGACCAACTTCTGTTTGGCCTCTTCGTCATAGTAGCGCCGTCGGCCATCACTGCTTACGCCGACGGGCTCAAGCTTCAACGGATCTGAGGGATTCTGCGTCATATGTCCACCTGTCAATGAGTGGACATATGCTGCGCGATCAAGACTCAGGAAACCATGTGCGCTTATTTCACCGCTTACTTGGCCATCCGTGGTGCGCTACGCCAGTTCGAAAGCAGCTTGGGATCTTCACTGGATGCATTGGCGCAGAGCAGTCTGGCCGCGGCACATGTGTCCATCGTTGCAGTCCAGGCGCGCTATCCGGAGCGATCTCGCATGGCGGCTACCATGGTCGGCCTATTCATTGATCGCCTGCGGGGTCTGGCCCAATGGATCCATGCCGGCGACGGCCGCCTATATCGTTTTCGACGCGGTGAGCTTGCCCGGCAAAAATGGATCCCTTGCTGAGTGTGTAAAACTCACGCAAGGAGGTAGCAACGATGGGTAATCCAAGAGCACGGTATACGCAGGAATTCATGATAGAAGCCGTGCGCATGGTCCGCGGCGGCCAGAGCATGGCGGCGGTGGCAAAGATACTGGCCATCAGCCCGAAGACGCTGCACAACTGGGTGAAGGCCGATGCCGCTGGCAAGCTGAACGGCGCAGGCAAACAGACCTCTCCCGAACAGATGGAGATTGCGCGGCTACGTGCGGAGTTGGCACGCGTGAAGATGGAACGCGACATATTGGAAAAAGCCACGGCGTACTTCGCAAAGGTGTCGGGATGAAGTACGCCTGGATTGAGCTTCACAGCCGACAATGGCCGGTTTCCCTGACCTGCCAGGTGCTGGGCGTCAGCCCCAGCGGTTACCACGCCCGCAAGGCCCGGGACGTCGATACGAACCGTCCGCGCCGACGCATCAGCAATGACGCCCTGCTGGTCCACATCAAGGCCGTACACGCGCAATCCAAAGGCGAGTACGGCTGGCCGCGCGTGTGGAAGAAGCTGTTTGCGCAAGGCATTCGCGTCAGCAAGGATCGAGTCCAGCGACTCATGAAGCTGCACGGCATCAAGGCGAAAACCAAACGCCGCTTCAAGGCCTCGACGGCTCATCGAGCTGCGCATGCCGTAGCCCTTAAGCAGGTCCTGGAAGTCATGACTGCAATACTGGCTACCCCGGTCGCTATGGACGATCAGGCCCGCTTCCGGCCGGCGGCGAAACCATGCCATACGCAGCGCGTCCGACACCAGCTCCGTGCGCATGTGCGGCTGCATCGACAACCCACCACCTGACGGCTGAACAGGTCGAGGATAACCGTCAGGTACAGCCAGCCCTCGTCAGTCCAGATATACGTGATGTCTGTGCTCCAGGCCTGATCGGGGCGAGCGGGCGAGAAGTCGCGTTGCAGCAGGTTCGGCGCGACCGGCAGGTTGTGGTTGCTGTCGGTGGTGTTCCTTGAAGATTTCCGGTCGGCGTTTCCGGAGGAATGACGCAATGCCTATCGTCGAGTTGATGGTTTGCGATCGTCCTACAAGCGTCAATCAACTGCTCGAGGAAAAACGCGAACAAAGATAGCTGGCGACCTATGAGGCGCGAAGCAGGTCGGTGAGGTCATTGAGCGCGTGCAGTTCATCGAGATGCATTATTTTCTCTACAACCTGTGATCCCCGTTGATCTAGCGACGTCCCCTTCACGTTACTAAGGAATTTTTCTACAACGTCTGCGTCGCTTAGAGGCCTCTGCCATTCGCCCGGCGCCCAACGAACGTTCGCCGAATAGGACTTACCGTTTTTCATATACGCGGTAACGGTCGACATGCATTGTTCTTTCTCGCCCCAGAACGCTTCTTCAGCCACCGGGTCAATTCCTACGTCCATCTTCGACATCGATGCAGTGATTTGAGCATCATTGAAGACGTCTGGCGAATACCAATCGCGGCCGGGTTCGATGGAGTGAAGTGCCATAGCAGCCACGTATTCCACCGAGAACTGAGCATCGAGCGCAGTTTTCGGCGCCCTGTCAGAGAACCACTCGACAATTCTTTCGAAGCAACGAATTTCAAGCTTTTCAACGTCATCTGGATCGATGTCATTGGCCTTTGTTATTTGAGACACCGCATCGATCGTCGTGTGAAGGAAAGCACAACTCGGAAACTTCTTCAGCATTACCTTTCTTGTCCGCCAATCCTCGCCCAGAGCCAAAGAAAACTGAGCTGGGTCGAATCGGTCCGATCCGATAACGCGTGCAAAGCCTCGCTCGGAATCGCTCAACATGGCGAACGGACCGATGATACCTTGACGGGCGCAGAGCGCGGCATCGACACCACCCAACGCCATCTGGCCGTAGTTAGCTTTCAAGGCGTGCGCCGGTCGACCGTATTGGACATACCAGAGTGGTATGTTAGTGTTCGCGGCAGCATGCCCCAAGGCAGAGCGGAACTGCTCTTCCGTTCCTCCGGAGACCACCATGGCGGCAGCACCAGCCGCCACCCCATGCCACGCGTGATAAACGGCAAACCGTCGGTACGCTTCCGGGCTCGCGCGCGTCGCATCATGAACGCGAAGGCCCGCTTCATAGCCAGCGACAATACCGGCGAGCAGCTGCCTGGGCGTCGCCTTCAGTCGCTCAGCTACGGCCAATGCCGCAGGAATGACCGTTGCACTCGGATGACCGCTCGCAGTGTCCTCGTAGTCAAGAACGTCGGAAAGCCACCCGTTAATCTTCGCGGCGAGCGACGGATGGAACTGCAAAGAGGTTCCGGGGACACAGCACCCGCCACCTGCACTTCCGCAGTCGTAGGCGGCCAATATCTCTCTGCCTAATGCGGTTTGGGTTCCAGCGATAATGCACCCGACCGTATCAAGCGTGATGAGTTTGGCCATGTGAACGACGTCGGCGGGAATTTCTTCGTAAGTCAATTCTGCGAGAAACCGCGCCAGTACACCGGCGTCGTGGTGAACCGGCTTGCTGGGAAAAAGGATGTGGTCGACGCGCGACGGGGATTCGCTTTGATGGGGCTGGCGGTCTGGCGCTTCCATAACTTGCCTTATAGATTGGAAGGGGAGGCCGTGGGCCAGCCTCCGAACGTTTGGATCAGGTGCTTGTTCGCCCACGCTTACTTGCACAGATCTGCCGCAGTCAGGTTCTCTGGCGGGAGATCCGTCTCCGAGAAGCCATACTGCTTGAGAATTTCCAGCATCTTGCCGCTTTTCCGAAGCTTCTTGAGTTCGGCGTTGTACGCATCACGGAAGTCGGCATCGGCCGGCCTGAAAGCAAGCGCCGGATAACCGTAGAGCGTTCTCCCGTCTGCGCTTACCGGCTGCGCGAATGGCAACGCACGCTCAATGTTGCCGGACGCTTTTGCCCAAACGCTGACGGTCGCTGCGGTTTCGACGACGGCGTCTGCACGGCCGGTCGTCAGCGCGGCAAGTTCGGTATCGTTGTCCGTGAAGGCACTTATTCGCTCTTTCGGGATGCCTGCGTCGATTGCATGCTGATACTCAACGTTTCCTCTGCCCGTTGACAGCGTTACGGACTTGTCCTTTGCAATGTCAGCGTAACTATGCAGGTATTTTGGATTCCCTTTGTGAACCAGCAAAGCGTCGCTCATCTGAATGTCGGGGTTTCCGAAAGCAACCAGCTTGCATCGCTCCGGCTTGATATACAGGCCGGCAGCAATGACGTCAAACCGCTTGGACAACAGGCCCGGTATGAGCGCCCCGAAGTCAGTCACGACCGCGTCGATCTTCGTGATTCCAAGCGGAGCAAATGCCGCCTTGAGGATATCGACGGTCTGTCCTTTCACGTCTCGATTTGCGTCAACGTATCCCCAAGGAGCCTGATTGAAGATGCCGACCCGTATCGTTCCTGTCTCCTTGGCCTTACTCAGAACTCCCTGAGCATGCACTGCTTGTGCGCCAAAAAGCGCCGCAACAACCGCGACCGTATTAAAAACCTTTCTCAGTCTCATGCCAGCGTCTCCTCAGTGTAGTCCTTGTGATGGTATATCAAGCATAGCTGGTATAACAGGTGTCGTCAAACGCAACGGGTTGTCGTTCGGCGGTCCTGCCAAGCCGTACGTAGCGCCTGCTTTTTTGAACGTCCCAAACAGTGGGGATAGTGCTGTGGGCGTCGCATCCGGTTGCGAAGGAGGTCCTGAGTTCAAGCATCAGGTGTTCGCTGGTCTCTCGATAAGGCCCGTAACAGGCGCATTGAGAGGTGGATTAGACGCGACGCTAAGGGCTGAGTTTGCACCGCTTACAGCTCGGTCGGATTCACGGCGTGCGACCGTCGGTACGCCGTTTCAAGTGAATTCAATCCTGCACGCAAGCCGGTCAAACGGCGCCTGCAACACGCCATAGACCGTGACGTTGGGATCGCTCGTGACCATCTTGTAGAGCCGACGTAGTGTGGGGTAGCCATTAGGCACCGCGAATAATTCCTCGACGGCACCCGACGCCGGAGCGGCGTCGATGACGACGTGTGTCTTGACTACGTGGATCGAGTGCCGCTCCAATACGTCTACGACGAAGTGGCCAGCAAATTCTTCGATGATCTGGTCACTCAAATCGGTGGAAAGATAGGTAGTGTCGTAGACTAGCGGAGCGTCGTCCGCCCATATCGTCTTTCGAACGCACAGCATGACACGGTCGGACGGTTCCAACGAAGCCATGGTCGGGTCAAGTATCTTCTCTCGCGTCACTGATATTGGACGAATGCTTGTGTCGTCGAGAAAGGGCTGCTTTACATCAAGCTGCCGCATTAACCTACGCTGCTTCTTGACGTAAGTTCCTTTGCCTGGTATTGACACGATTGCGCCGGCGGCCTGGAGATCGCGCAACGCACGTTTGACCGTAATGGTGCTAACGCCGAACTCTTCACTGAACATTGCCGTCGAGGGGATTGGCACATCCGGGTCATACGTTCCCGCCGTGATGCGGCTGCGAATCTCCTCCCGAACCGTTTCGTGAAGAGACAGCGAGGACTGCAGTTGGGATTTGTTCACTTTTTCTCCGTTCTTGCCTTCGATCGCCGCGGCTAGAGCAGCCGCAGCGTATCCGGTATCCCTAGTATACATGCTTGATACGGAGTCGGCGCGTGCGCTCAGCTTGCGACGCGGCGGCGCGTGCATGTTCTGCAAGGCAGGTGTGGGCGAATGATCAGCATCGACTAGTCCTTGCTTTCTCGCTGGACCTAAACCGTGATGGGTCTCAGCGCAGTTGTAAAGCTGGCAGGTTCCTTATAGCCATGCGATGTAGAAACGAGAACAACACGCGAGCTCGCGCCAATGTTGCCGTTCTCAACGAGTTGACGCAGTCCAGATAGCGGTGCGACGCTCGACAGTTCAAGGTAAAGCCCTTCGCGCGCCAAGGCCCGCTGATCCTCCAGCGCGTCCTCGTCCCTGACTGAGATCGCGGACGAGCCGCTCTCGTCGAGCGCCCGTAGCGTTTGATGGGTAACCGTGTTGCCACCAATGGAGCCCATTGCTGTATCACCCGAATAATTGCTTATCACCATGCCGCGTCCATGGTGCGCATGCGCTACACGAGGGTATGGTTCAACCGCATGGACTTTGGGAGTTGCCGCAAGCAGTCCTGCAGTCTGCAGGTCGCGGTAGCCTTTGGTGATGCCCCACAGCAAGTCGCCACGAGATGTTGGCACGACAATGTCGGTGGGCGGCGCGTCGGATAGCTGCAGATAAAGTTCCAAAGCTATAGTCCTGTACCCGTCCACTCCGAACGGATTGCTGCCGACCGGTGGAGTCATGTAGTTCGTGGCCGGATACCAGTCTCCATTCCGGGCATGCCGTTTGATAAGCGTCCATCGGTCATCCGCGCTTTTCGTCGCGACGATTTCGGCGCCGTACATCTCGATTGCGCGGCGCCAATTCAAGCTGATGTCCGGTGTGGTTACCACAACGCACCGGAGGCCGGCCCGGCACGCGTAGGCGGCAACTGACGCCGCGGCGTTGCCGCTTGAAGCAACTGCGATGGTCTTGGCACCTATGTCGAGTGCGCGTTGCACGATCAACGCGGCCATCCGGTCCTTCTGGGAGCCCGTTGGATTGGTGAATTCGTTTTTCGAGTGCAGGGCGCGTATGTCCAGCTCCGCGGCGACTCGCGGCAACGACGACAAAGGGGTCACGCCCTCGCCAAGGCCGGACGTGCCGGAATAGCATAGCCAGTCCCCGAGAGTCTCGAACCTGACTTCACGCGGAAGCGTCGTGTACCGAGGTGCCACGCTCGCGGGATTGCCGCTCGCGAGGCAGGAGGGACAGCCCTCAAAGTAATCGGCCACTGGATGCAAAGCATCGCAACGTATGCATTGCATGCCTCCGATGTTCGCGTTGAGAATGCTCTCCACCGCTCACCGCCGGATATCTGGTGAGGGTTCGACGTCTTCCAGGAGGCCATAAAGGCAGTCTCCGCGAACCGTCAGAGCTAGGTGGCGCTTAAAGGCAACCATTCCGCGACGGACGAACACAATCTCTGTCGGCGGGCTATGCGGCGCTTCAATAGAGTGCAGCAAGCCTGCGAGCTGTCCTTCATCTACCTCGTCGCCAATGTCGACCATGGGCTCGAAGATCCCGTCGCTGTCCGCATAGAGAAACAGGTCCATGTTGTCCCCGTTCATCAACCTTACCGGTCCGGGGGCTGGCACCTCGCAAGAAGGCAACATGCCGAGGTGCTTCAAAAGACGCAAGACACCCTGTTCTGCAAGATCCGACCCAGCCCTTCTTAGCGTCGCGGCCCCTCCTAATTCCGCCGTGATCACGGGCACCCCTAGTTGCGCAGCAGCAGCTGGGAGGGTCGTATTGCCGCCGCCACCGGTGCCGTCAGTGAACTCGGCGAAGGGCACTCCAAAAACGTCGAGCAGATCATGCAGTTTCCTGTTTTCGGATAACGTCTTACCGCCTCGAACCAGGGCGCAGGGAACGTAGTCGAGCGAGCGCCCGCCCGAGTGCAAATCGACGACCAGGTCGGCCATCGGAAGTAAGACTTCGGTGACGTAGTGAGCGATCATCTCAGTCGCCGTCCCGTGCGCGTGCCCCGGATAAACGCGGTTTAGATTGCCTTCGTCGATCGGAGATACCCTTCGGCCGGCCCGTACGGCGGGGAAATTGAGGGAAGGCAGCATGATCACTCTGCCTCTCAGGTCATGCAGTTGCAGCTGTCGGGACAGTCGCATCAACGCAACCTGGCCTTCGTATTCGTCACCGTGGGTACCTGCTATGAGCACCGCGGTGGGGCCGTCCCCATTCTTAAGGACAATAATCGGGATTGGAATCCATCCGTAAGCGGACGTATCCGTCGATATAGGAAGGCGCAGGCAGTCGACCTGCTTTCCATCCTTGCTGTAGTCAACAGGAGACCAAATGCGTGTAGTACCTGACATATGCGACCTTCGGAAGGAGATCAACGGATCACCGGAAGATTTTCCGGCGACTGGGCGCAAATGAATTCGACACCGGATTCAGTCACGAAGACGACTTCCTCGAACTGGAAAACTGCGCCATCGCGCTCGAGCTTGGGTTCAATATGGAGAACCATGCCTGGTTGAATTAGAGTCGTATCCGCTCTGGATAACGAAGGTGGTTCGGTCACGTCCAGTCCGCCTCCGTGGCCGATACGGGAAACGGCGCTATAGACCGTTCCGAGATCTGCCTCGCTCCACATATTCTCGAACCGTTTATAAACGTCCGAGCACCTCATGCCGGGGCGGATTGAGTTAATAAGGTCGAGCGTGAGAGAACGCACCGCCGCATAGGTATTACGCTCCCAATCGGCCGGCTCACCGGCGCGCGCGATACGGTTGCGGTCGGCCGGGTATCCGCCATAGGTGGCGCGGAAATCGGTCCAAACGTAATGGCCTTCCTGAAGCTTGCGCTGTTTGGCCGTGCGCGTGTAGTCGAAGTCACCACGTGAAAAAAGCATCGCGATAGGGTCAGCGCTTTCTGCGCCATTCAGATAGATCTGCGCCTGCATCAGGTAATACAGCTCATACTCGGGCATACCGATGTACGCCTGCTGGATGATGTGGTCCCAAGCGGTATTAACGATCTCGTAAGCAACCCGATTCAGCTCCGCTTCGGACCTCGACTTGATGAGCCTGACCTTCCAGATCGCTCCTGTGGCGCTTGTAACAGTCCCGCTGGAATCCAGCGCGCTAAGCGCCTCAAGCAAACCGAGTGAACCCCGGCCAAACATGTCCTGTCCGTAGTCGACGGCGATGCGGACGTGCTTGCCACCGGTCGCTGCCTTTATCCAGTCCGAGACCGAGGCCACCGCCTCATCAAGGTAGCCGTTGTAATAGACGGCGCTAAAAACGCGCGGTCTCATCTCGACCGTCCTGGCTTCTCCGAGGCTGCCAAAGATGGCGATGTTCTGCATCGAGACCACAGCAAAGATGGGACGAGCCTTATGGTCCCAGGACAGCTCCTGGTAGTCCGTGAAGTAGTCCACGTTCTTTTTGTCCGTCAGAACGATGATGTCGAGATTTGCCTCGCTCATTTCACGTCGGATGTTGGCAAGTCGCTGACGAAGCTCGTCCATGGGCACTGCAGGGGCAGGGGTACGAAACACGCTGGGAATGTTTAGTTGCGGCGCGGTCATTCTTTGTCTCCGAAAAAAAGGCGGGCGGAAGCCCAGCTATCACATACGGCTCAGATCAAGTCTTCGTCCTGCCAGCCGGTAGCTGCGTCAAGGATGCACAACATATTGCTGCACATCGAGCTCTTCGGGAAAACACTGCCAGCGCGCGACTTTTGTTTGCTTGACGTACCTAGCATACCAAGTATACTTCATCCGTCAACTAGGAAGAAGAGGCAAGCATGAATCTAGGGGGGACTGGCAGAGGGACGGCGGTACGTCTGGCCGTTGCAATGGCGTTGACGTGCGACGGCGTCTCACGCGCAAACGCCCAGTCGATCGAACGAAAAGTGCTGCGGGACGGCAAAATTACGATTGGTATTCACAACCAGGCGCTGTGGGGCTATAAAAATACAGACGGCAGCGTTGCAGGTCTCGGCCCGGATATCATCCGCGCTGTGCTCGGCCCAATGGGGGTAAAGCAGATTGATTTCGTGGTCGTGGACTTCGACGCTCTTATCCCCAGCTTGCTGTCCGGGCGAATCGACGCCGTCGCCTCGGGTCTCGCAATCACGCCGCAGCGCTGTCAACAGGTCGTTTTTTCAAACCCAGACCTGGCGATTGGCGACGCGGTGTTGGTCAGAAAGGGCACTCTCCTAAATGTTCATAAATTCGCCGACGTCGCAAAGAATCCGGCGGTCTGCATGGCCGGCGGACGCGGGAGTTGAGTGACCGAGCAAGCCGTTTCAGCGGGCATTCCAAAAGATCGGATTGTCTTGCTCAAAGACCTGGAATCGTCGGTCGGTGCGTTGCTCGCTGGTCGAATCGATGCCGATGCCGAATTAAGTGCGACAGTGATCAACGTCCTCAGGGATCCCAAGGTGAGCGATAAGCTAGAGCGAGCTACGCCGTTCACAGGGCTGGTCGCAAATGGCCGTCCAGTGGCGAACTATGCCGCGATCGCATTTCGACCAGAAGACGTTCAACTCCGCGATGTCTACAACAGCGGACCTACGAAGCGAAGGGTCGATGGGACCGTCAAGCATGTATTTGCAAAATATGGTTTCAGTGAAGCTGAGGTCGCGCCGGAGGACGTGACGGCGAAACAGATCTGCGGCGCTAGCTATCGGTGAAACCGCACTTTTTTGACGGGAGGCCAGAATGACATTTCCAGAAGTTATGCTCGCGATTTACAAGGGCTTCGGCGTTACTGCGACGGTAACGATTTTCGCGCTCCTGTACGCCATTCCCTTTGCGCTTGTGGGTGGAGTCTTGCAGCATTTTTCCACGGGATTTCTTCGAAAGACTGTAACTGCGGTAATTGAATTATGGAGAAGCTCACCGGTGATCGTGCTTCTCTATGCGTTCTATTACTCATTGCCGGCTTTTGGCATCTTTTTATCGGGTATCACAGTGGGCGCACTTGTTCTAGGAATGAACTCTGGCGCCTACAGCAGCCAGGCTGTCAGAGCTGCGTTGCAGTCCCTGAGCCGGGGACAATGCGAAGCCGGTCTGGCTCTCGGATTGAACCGCTTCGATGTCCTGCGATTAGTCGAACTGCCTCAGGCTATCCGCGCAATGATTCCAACGTTCATCAACGACCTCATCCAATTGATGAAGGGCACTGCACTCGTATCCCTGATTACGCTGAGCGACATGACATTTCGCGCTAAGGAGATATCACAGTTGAGTTACAACCCACTGCTTATTTATTCGAGCCTGCTTTTAGCCTATCTGATCATTTGTTATCCGGTGACAATTTTCGGTCGCTACCTCGAAAGATTTTTTGGGACCGCACGGAGTCGGACATGACTTTCGATTTTGCCTTCGCTTTGCGGATCGTCCCGCTAGTATTAATGGGTATCGGCAATACGGTTTTGGTCGCCATTTTAAGCTTCATCGGCGCTCTTTTCCTCGGTTTTTTCTGGGAGATGCTGAGGCGATCGCATAAAGTGGTTCGGCCGGCAGCGCAATTTATCATTGATGCAATCCGATCAACGCCTGCGTTAGTTCAGCTCTATTTCCTTTTCTTCGTGCTCCCCTCGTATGGCATCGTGTTGCCAGCGATGTTTGTTGGCATCTTCGGGGTGAGTTTCTACTACTCAGGATATATGGCCGAGGTTTTCAAAGCGGGTATCGATGCGGTGCCAATCGGACAAAGCGAGGGAGCCAAGAGTCTCGGGCTTGCCTGGTTGGACGCGTTGTACTTCGTGATTGCGCCGCAGATGATCCGCAACGTCGCGGCACCGTTGGGGGCGTATGCCATTGCAATTCTCAAATCGACGCCTTACCTGGCTGTCATCGCCGTTCCAGAAATGCTCGGCAGTGCTATGGACGTCGCCTCGGACACATACCGATATGCCGAACCCATGCTTGTTGCTGGAATTCTCTTTTTGTTGCTTGCATTCATCGCAGTCTGGCTCGTTGCGAAGGTGGAGCGATATTTCGGGATTACCGTTCGGAACCACGGATAAAACCGGTCGCAGGCATATTGCCGGACCAGAGTCGTAATGGAGAGAGACATGGCATCTGAAGTGATGCAGCCGAAAACGCATTCTTTCGCACCAGAAAGAAGCGAAGGCGTAGCCGTACGTATGCAAGGCGTATCGAAGTGGTACGGAAGATTCCAGGTACTACGAGACGTCAATCTGGATGTGAGCTTCGGAGAAAAAATCGTCATTTGCGGCCCCTCAGGATCAGGCAAATCGACGCTGATACGCTGCATTAATCAGTTGGAGACGCACCAGCAAGGCCACATTTTCGTCGATTGCAACGAAATGCACGTGAAGATGCGGGGCCTGCCTAGCCTTCGACGCGAAGTCGGAATGGTATTTCAGCAGTTCAATCTGTTCCCGCATCTGACAGTTATCGATAATTGCACGCTGGCTTTGATGCGCACACGCAAGATGAAACGGTCGGAAGCGGAGGACGTCGCCATGATGAATCTCACGCGCGTTCGAATCGCCGACCAGGCGAAAAAGCATCCCAGCCAGCTGTCGGGAGGTCAGCAGCAGCGTGTGGCCATTGCCCGAGCACTGTGCATGAAACCCAGAATCATGCTTTTCGATGAGCCCACTTCGGCACTCGACCCCGAGATGATCAAGGAGGTTCTTGACGTCATGATCAACCTGGCCAACGATGGCATGACGATGATCTGCGTGACCCACGAAATGGGTTTCGCCCGGCAGGTCGCAGACCGGGTCGTCTTCATGGACAGTGGCCAGATTCTCGAATGCGCGGCGCCCGAGGCGTTCTTCGGCGCGCCCGAACATGCCAGAGCGCAGAAGTTTCTCAGCCAGTTGTCGCATGCATAAAGGAGCGTTCCAGTTTGTCCATGTTGTGTTGGTTCGAGAGCATGTGACATTTGGTCTGGAGTTGCATTAATCCTTGAGCACTGAAGAGCCTGCTATGGGCGCACTCGTGATGCGCCCAGGTAGGGAGGCTCGCTCCATGCGTCCTCGGCCGAACAATGTTTGCAGCGTTGTATGAGCTTAGAACTACTAAGAGGCGAAGTACTACTTTGGGGTCTAAATGAAAAAGAAACTTCTTGCGGCATCGATTTCGGCCGGTCTGGCGATATCAGCACATGCACAAAGCTCAGTCACCCTGTACGGGCTCGTCGACGAAGGGTTTGACTTCACCAACAACTCGTCCGGCAGCAAAGCGTATGAGTTGCAAAGTGGCTATGTCCAAGGTAGTCGCTGGGGCCTGAAAGGCGTCGAGGATCTGGGAGGACAACTGAAGGCGGTGTTTCAGATAGAGAACGGGTTCGACGTGAACACCGGCCGTCTGGGCCAGGGCGGCCTGATGTTTGGGCGACAAGCGTTCGTGGGGCTCTCCAGTCCAACGCTGGGTAAGCTGACGCTTGGGCGTCAATACGATTCTGTAGTCGACTATTTCGCCAACACCACAGCGAATGGTTCATGGGCGGGCTATCTTTTCTCCCACCCTTACGACAATGACAACGCCGATGGCACGTTCCGAGTGAACAACACGGTCAAGTACACTAGCCTGGTCTACGGCGGCTTCCAGTTCGGCGGAACATACAGCTTCTCGAATGACGTTAACTTCGCGAACAACCGTCAGTACAGTATCGGAGCCCAATATTCCACTGACAGCCTTCTGATCGCGGCTTCGTATTCCCAGGCGAACAATCCCTCAGCAACGGCATACGGCGCCGTCAATAACGGCGGAGACGAGAACTTCGTCGCAGACCGGGTTCGCATCTTCGGTGTCGGTATCAACTACACGATCGGCAGTGCAACGCTGGGGGTTGCTTACTCAAACACGGATGTCAAGAATCCGGTGTCGTCGGGTTACGTTGGCCCTATCGCCCCGACCGGCGGGAGCGCATCGAGCCTGCGGTTCCAAAACATTGAGCTGAACGCCAAGTATCAGTTCACGCCCGCATTCTATCTTGGAGCGTTGTACACCTATACCCGCGCGACACTGCACACGGCCGCCGGTGAGAGTAATCCCAACTACCAGACAATCGGTCTCATGGCTGATTACTTTCTTTCGAAGCGGACTGACGTCTACCTCCAGGGTGCCTACCAGCACGTCGGTGGTGATACGACCGGTTCTGTCTTAGACGTTGCATACGTACCGGGCGCGAATGGTGTCTCGTCGACTCAGAATCAGCTAGTGGTCCGCGCCGCAATACGCCATAAGTTCTAAAAGTCTTCGTGGCTCGATGTGGCGCATGCTCGACTGTTAGCCGCCGCGGCTGTTCTCGAACGCCTGCGGTGGCTAGTCGAAAATGAAGCTTTGTGCGGACATGCGCTAGCGGCCGAGTGCCGGGAAGCGCGTGAGCGACGGGAGGCGACTGCCCATGATGTGCTCGCTTTCTGAGGTTGACATTCTAGGTATGCCAGGTACACTTTACAGTGTATGCTCGGAGCACTCTGATAGTGCGAAGGAGTCGCAAGTCCGGCCAACGCACCGTGTTCGAGAAGGCACGAATCGGTGCGAGGCATCGTCGGGGCTGCTTGCACGATGCGCTACGGTACGACGGCGCGCTATGGATCCTTCGAAAACTCTTTCCACGCGGACGACGACGCGGAGCAAAGATCACTTGCGTCTTTCAGTTACATGGTTCTCTATTGTGAGCAGACGTCATGCTTGAAACACACGAAAAATCCGGCGGCATGTCTTGGACCGCTATTCCCTACCGGACGGACGCAGGATTCGGCGCACGGGCGCAGATTGGCATGGTTGTGATCGACTGCGATCAAACGCTGTCCCACGAAGCACGTGCCATGTTGGCAATCCCCGGTGTGGCGCTTTTTGAAAGCCGGATCTCGTCGTCGCCGGACGAGGAGAGTCAGCCGATATCGGAAGACCTTCTGGCGGACACGTTCGACGGCATCGAGGTGGCACTTCGCCAAATCAACTCTCGGCTCGCTTCAGATGTCGTGGCGCTTGGTTGTACGTCGGCAGCGGTGGTAATCGGTCCCGAGAACCTGAAGCGTTGCGTACGCGCTATTCACCCGAAGGCGGAGGTGACGGATCCTTTCACCGGGATCCTTTCAGGTCTGCGTGCTCTTGGCTCTGCTCGGGTTGGCTTTATATCGCCATACCCGAAAGAAGTCGCCAATATTGCGATTGAAAAAATTGAAGAGGCGGGATTTCAGGTGAGTGCCGTGGGCGAATTTGACAATGGCCATGGCACCGTCAGAGATGATGCACCGTTTATCTCGCCGGATAGCATTGCAGATGCGGTGCGGCAGATTGTCAGAAGTTCGGACGTGGACACTATCGTTATCTCGTGCACGCAGATGCGGGCAGCCACCATCATCGAGGATCTGGAAACGGAGACCGGCAAGGCGATTGTCACATCCAATCAGGCGCTATGTTGGCATGCGCTGCGTCTTTCGGGGTGTGAGGACCTTGTACCCGGCTGGGGACGCTTGTTCCGGACCGCCATTTGATGAAGGGCGACCGGGGTCGGGACGCCGCGGCCGGCAGTCCATGTCTGTCAGTAATTCGCGGACTTCAATAGATCATCCGAAGGTATTCCATTGTTTGGAATCGACAGGAGTTGGATAAGCATGAAGACGATAGACTTGAAGCGGCGCATGGTAATGCTCGGACTGGCATTCGCAGTTGCGACAACGACGATGGTGCCCGCTGCTAACGCGCAGACGCTGAAAAAAAAGGTATCTGAAGAGGGCGAGCTCACGATCGGGATTGCAAACACGTGGCCTTGGGGAGTGGACAGTAAGTCAGGTGAAGTTTCGGGCATCTATCCTGACGTGATTGAAGCAGTGGTCAGTACGATGGGGGTTAAGAAAGTTGATTTCGTCGTCATGGATTGGGGCGCTCTCATCCCCAGTCTTCTGGCAAGAAGGATCGACGTTGTCGCCGCAGGCCTATACATTACGCCGGCGCGGTGTGAGCAAGTTATCTTTTCCCATCCGGTCGACTCCAGTGGCGTCACTGCTATGGTGAAGAAGGACAGTCCCTTGGATATCCATGGGTTTGATGGAATCGCAAAGAATCCTCAGATTCGAGTAGGCGATATTCGTGGCGACTCCACAACGGCCGATGCAGTCGCGGCGGGTATTTCAAAAGAACGCATTCAGATGTATCAGGACAATACCGCTGGTATCGCCGCTCTGCAGGGAGGCCGGATTGATGCCTTGTTGCTGTCCAGCGGAACCGTGGCCGGGCTCCTCAGAGACCCCAACCTCGGTGGACTGGAGCGTGCTGTGCCATTCAAAGGACTCGTCGTGAATGGGCGAGAGAAGAAGGACTCTGGCGGGATTGCCTTTCGGCCTGAAGACACTGAGTTTCGCGACCTGTTCAACAAAAGCCTGGCACAGAACGAGTCCAACGGTACCATCAAAAAGATCATGCTGAGCTATGGCCTCACGGCGGAAGACGTGGCTCCGAAGGGCCTTACGGTGAAGGATTTCTGCGGGCAGTTCTACCGATAGTGTGGCCGGTTTCCGCCAGCTTTAGCAGTGGTCGATCTGCAAACGTTAGTAAGCAAGTTCGCCGGTTGCAGATCGAGACTAACGGCCGTCGCATCGTGATTGCGATCGCCCGCGAGTGCGGCAACCAGGCGCTGCACGCGGGCAACGCGACTACTCTTGAGAAGCCGGGTCCGCTGCGGGCGACAAATTTCGCGAATTGCGATTTCCTGGAGCGTGGACACGCCGTCAGAAACCGGTGCGCGACCTGCTCGATGTCTTCGCAAGGTGCCTGGTTTTTCGTCTAGTCTCCACAGTCCGCTCGAGGAGCGGTGCACTAATTTTCTCTTGACGCATGTAGGAAGTGAAATGACTGACCAGGTTTTTGAACCGTCGACAATGTGTGTGCATAGGGAACTGGCGCAGATAGAAGGCTTCCGGAGCTTTTCCACGCCAGTGTACCGCGCGTCAACGATTGTTTTCCCGGACGCACAAAGCTACCGTGAACGCGGCCTTCGATTCCCAGATGGATACAGCTACGGTCTCATGGGAACCCCGACAACTCGGGCGCTCGAGGGCCAGCTCACGCAACTCGCGGGCGGCGTTAGGTCCGTCCTGGTACCGTCTGGGCAGGCTGCAATAACCGTAGTGATGCTGACCCTGCTTTCCCAGGGCGACCATGTTCTTATTCCCGATAACATCTATCCGCCCGTCAAGCAGTTCGCGCAGGAGGTACTAGCGCGCTATGGTGTGGCGTTTGATGTTTACGATCCCATGAACTTGCAGTCGCTTTGTGATTTGGTAAAAAGCGGCCAGACCAAACTTATTTGGATGGAGGCACCCGGTTCCACCACGATGGAGGTCTGCGACATGCGGTCCATCGTGCGAGTTGCAAAGGAATGCGGCGCGTTGACAGCTTGCGACAACACATGGGCAACCTCGCTATTCTGCAAGCCTTTATCCTTTGGCGTCGACATCGTCGCTGAAGCGCTAACGAAGTATGTAGGCGGACATTCGGACTTGCTGCTTGGCGCGCTGAGTTTTGCATCGATGGATGTTTACGTGAAAGTGCGCGAGCAACTGGCGAACCTGGGGGTAGGCGTATCGCCAGATGACTGCTCTCTCGCCTTGCGCGGCATCGAAACCATGCCTGTGCGTCTGGCACATGTAGGGTCGATCGCGCTCGACTTTGCCCAACGGCTAAGCAGCCACCGCAGCGTCGCTCGCGTCATTCACCCCGCGTTTCCCGAGTCTCCGGGGCACGAGTTCTGGCGGCGAGACTTCCATGGAAGTACGGGCGTCTTTACGATTGAGCTCCGGTCGCGAGACGCCTCTCTTGTCGACCGCGCACTTGGTTCTCTTGAGCTGTTCGCCATTGGCGCCTCGTGGGGGGGGACTCGTAGCCTCCTGGCGCCAATGTCGCTTGATGGTCTACGCAACTACGGGTCTGACAATCCGGATGCGATCTACTTGCGCATCAGCATCGGACTAGAAAGCCCCGTGGACCTTTGGCGCGACATTGAGCGGATGTTGACATTCTTGTCGTCCTGATTAATCGAAAAAAATCACCCCGTACCCTACGGTAGTGGTTTGGACGAGCTAGGGGAGTTACCGACGCGCACCATCGCATAGCTTAAAGACGCAGATTTTGGTGGGGCCACGCAACGTTGCTACACGGCATGGGCTCCTGTAAACCACAGGGCAGCTTCCGCGCGCGTCGAATCAAGATGTGGGTTTCCCGGGACAAGGCGAAAAGAGCGCGAGCCGAGCGAAGCGGTGGGACAGTTCTCATTCGACATCTTAATACTACTGTGTCATATAAGTAGTTGCGCGGTCTGTTACCGTACAGGAAGAATGCCATCGTTGCATGAGCTTTAGTCCAAGCAGGATGCGCAACGTGGAAATGGAATCAGGAACGTGACGCTGAGCGCGCTGGACTGCCCCGGGGGATGTAATCCGGGGGAAGAGCAGGCAGCGCGCGTTCGGGGAAGTTTTTTTTATCGCGCTCATCCGAGCGCATTCTGAGTCGCTGAGCCATCAGAAACCCATATGCGGCGATACTCAGTGTGGCGTGGTGGTGAAAGCCACGCCAGCCTCGCCCTTCGTAATGACCGAGCCCGAACTCCTGTTTCAGGTCCTGATAGTCGCGCTCGATGCGCCAGCGCATTTTGGTCACGAACACAAGCTGCTCAAGTGTCGCCTCCCCGGGGGCAGTAGTGAGAAAATATTTGAGCGGCTCCGTATCGCCATCAGGCCATTCAACAAGCAACCATTCTTCGTCGCGAACGGTGCTTCGCCAATAGTCGCGATGTGCGGGACGAACCCGTACGGCGGCAAAGCGCGAGGAAAGTGCTGCGTTGCTGCCTTCCCGCCAGGTTACGGATTGCCAGGCGTTCATGGGTAATTGCATGGCTAGTTCCTTCACCACGAGCGGTTTATGGCCGGGCGCACGGCGCAACAATTTCGGTGGCTTGCCGCGCCCGCTCCAGGGCTTGGGCGGAAGCGGCGCCGTACCTGGCGCCCATACAGAGGTGCCCGGCCGGATCCCTACCGCGTACAACAAACCCAATTCAGTTACGCCATCCCGGAATGCGGTTTCGTCGCCATACCCGGCGTCGGCCAGTACGATGCCCGGCGCAACGCCGGATGCTACAGCCTCGCGAAGCTGGGCCAGCGCAATCTGTGGCTTGGTCTGAAAAGCCAGATCGTCGGGAATGCCAGCGCGACAGGCACGTTCCCGGTCCCCAATCCATTCCTTGGGGACATACAGTTGCCAGGCAACCGGCAGGCTGCCGCGTTGCGTCGCGATCGACAGGCTCACTGCAACCTGACATTTGTCTTGCTTTCCGAGCTGCCCACAGTACTGACGTGCCACCCCGACCGAATGACGCCCCTTCTTTGGAAAACCGGTGTCGTCAATAATCCAGTAATAACCGCTTTCTTCAGCAGCGTGTGTGTCTAATGCGGGCATCACCCATTCGCGTACCTGCTGCAGGACCGCACGGTCAGACCAGTCTGCCTTGGCCACAAAGTGGTGGAGTGACTGGTGCTTCGCACTCGCGTGAAGCGGGTCAATGTGCGCGGCCATCGGCTCGACGCTCTTGCGCGACAGCGGCAACACCAGACCTGAACAGTAACCCTTGAGGCCGGCATGACGATCGGCGTGCCCTAACGATTGCCCCAGATGATTCAGATACGCGTCAAATTCGTCGACATCTTCTCTCATCGCGATCGCCCGAAGTCTGTATTATTCAATACTACCAGGTATCGCTTCGCTGCAAATATTTCTTTGTGACACAGTAGTATTAAGAAGCTGTTGCGAAATTAAGTTCTGGGGCTGTTAACTTTTCTGGCTTGGTGTTAACTTTCTGTCTTGTTTTGCCTGACAGGAAGCGATGCCTAAAGAACTCATAGACGACGAACTGTGGTCACTCATCGAACCACTTCTGCCTGCGCGAGCACCTCGCAATCGGCAATATGCGGGGCGCAAGCCAACACCCGACCGCGCGGTACTGACAGGCATCGTGTTCGTACTGCGCTCAGGCATCGCGGGAATCTCCTGCCGCAGGAGATGGGGTGCGGCTCAGGCACTGCCTGTTGGCGACGGCTCGTCGCATGGCAGGAAGCAGGCGTCTGGATCCCACGGACCGGCGCAAGCTCGGCAGCAAACACCACCTCATCGTCGACGCGCAAGGCATCCCGCTCGCGGTCATCCTGAGTGCAGCGAACCGCCACGACATTACCCAACTCAATGCGCTGGTTGAGGCAATTCCGCACATCAGAGGCAAGCGGGGGCACCCCTTGCATAAACCACAAATCGTTCAGGGCGACCGGGGCTACAGTTCCGAACCACATCGGCAACGTTTGAGAGAACGCGGCATCACGCCGGTGCTCGCAAATTGGCTCGCCCCGTGGAAGTGGTCTCGGCAAAACGCGCTGGCCAGTCGAGCGTTCGATTGCATGGCTTCACTCGTTTCGACGCCTGAAAATTCGCTACGAACGTTATGCCCATATCCATGAAGCCTTCCTGTCTCTGGCTTGTGCCTTAATTTGCTGGACACGTCTCAAGCCACTGTTTAACTAATTTCGCAACAGCTTCTAATACTACAGCCGTAGATTTTTCATTATACTTATATGAATAAGGACTACTACACGTTAAGGCTATGCATTCGACTGCAAAAGCGTGGGAGCGTGAACTGGAGGTACTGCACCAGCGGCTCGGGGAACTGTTCAGGCGTCCGGAGCCCCGACAGCGGTCGCTCGCATACCTGAAGGGCCTGCTGGGTACAGTCGAGCGCAAGAACGGCTGGCAACTCGCCGAATGGATCGGCGAAGCGACACCCGATGGCGTACAGCACCTGCTGGAGCGGGCGCAATGGGACGCGGATGCCGCTCGCGATGTGCTGCGTAGCTATGTAGTGGAAGAACTGGGCGAGCGTGACGCGGTGCTGATTGTGGACGAGACCGGCTTCCTCAAGAAGGGACAGCATTCGGCCGGTGTTCAACGCCAGTACAGTGGCACGGCAGGTCGTATCGAGAACAGCCAGATCGGCGTGTTCCTCTGCTATGCCGGTCGTGGCGGCAGTGCGTTCATCGACCGCGAACTGTATGTACCCAAGGTGTGGACCGATGACCGGGTGCGCTGCGAGGCAGCGGGCATTCCCGGGTCGGTGGAATTCGCAACGAAGCCACAGCTTGCGCGTCGTATGCTTGAGCGGGCGCTGGACGCAGGGGTGCCGTGCGGCTGGGTCACGGGGGATGAAGTCTACGGCGGTGACCGTCACCTGCGGCTGTGGCTCGAGTCGCGCGGCCAGTCTTTCGTGCTGGCCGTTGCGAAGAACGAACCCCTATGGTGGAAAGGTCCAGAGTACGTACGGGCAGACCGGATCGCCGAGGCCCTGCCGGCAAGGGCATGGCGCCGCCTGTCAGCGGGTGCCGGCGCCAAGGGCGAGCGCCTGTATGACTGGGCGCTGACTCCGCTGTAGCGCTTGCAGATCACCGAAGAGGAGCGTCGCTTCGGGCATTACCTGCTGGTGCGACGCAGCCTGGACGAGGAACGCGAACATGCGTATTACGTCGTATACGCGCCGCGCAGCAAGGCCACACGGCAAACCCTGGTGAACGTGGCGGGCCGCAGGTGGGAAATCGAGACCGGCTTCGAGGCGACCAAAGGCGAATGCGGACTCGATCAGTATGAGGTGCGCCGATGGCAGGGCTGGTATCGCCACATCACGCTGGCTCTGCTGGCCCATGCGGTACTCGTCACCCTGCGGGTGCACGGCAAAAAAAACACCTGAAGGTTTGGTGCCGCTCAGCGTGCAGGAGATCCGCCGGCTGCTCTGTCGCATCCTGTGGCGCGGCGCCCACTCTATCGCGTACGTGTTGTCCTGGTCGGCATGGCGGCGCCGACACCAGTACCGCGCCCAGCAGTGCCACTACCGAAGACGAGGATGTGTGCCTCCAGTTTACCCAGATCTACGGCTGTAGTACTAAGTATTTGCTGCACTCTGCGAATTACTGTAACTAGCCGATGTCGTCCTACCTCGCCGCTTCGATGTCTGGACTGGAAGCCATCTTCGAAACCAAAAAAGCGCGGTCCGGAACCTTCAACGCCCTTCCCGACGACGCGGGGTGGCTGTTTCATCGTCGGCCGCTTCACTAACTGGGCACCAACGCAGTTATTGACAGCAATATTGTCGATGATATAGTTGGCATACTAGGCATATTAAGAAAGCTCTTGCGCAGGCGTTATCAACGGAGAATCAACGAAATGTCCACAGCTTCAACCGCTTCAACGGTTTCGACAGTCGGCCTCCTGGCCCGCTATGTGTGCAACTTGAAGGCAGCCGACATTTTCGGCGCGGACAAGCACCGCGCCGCACTGTGTGTCCTCGACACCCTGGCCGCTGCTGCCGCCGCGCTCCATTCGCCGAGTGTGGTCGCGGCGCGTGAGGCCACCATCGATCTGTTCGGGAAGGGAGAAGTGGCCATCTGGTTTGACGGCAGACGTACAACCGCGGCCGGTGCGATTTTTGCCAACAGTTCTGCTGCGGCTTTCCTCGATATGGACGATGGGCAGATCGAGGCTTGGGGACATCCGGCCGCAGCGGTAATTCCCGTGGTCCTGGCTCTTGCCGCCGAGACCGGAGCGTCCGCAGACGACGTCCTCGCTGCAATCGTTGTCGGCTACGAGGTCGGAACCCGGATAAAGGCCGCACGTGGCAGTCACGGGCAGCCACTTGAGCACGGCCAGACCGGCGTCTGGACCGGCTTCTGTGTGGCCGCTGCGGCGGGCTGGCTACTCAAGCGTTCTCCTGAACAGCTGGCAAACGGCCTGGCGTTGTCGGGCGTTTATAGCCCTAATCTGATCGCTACGGGATACACCCGCCAATTCGGAGGAGATGTACAGGAAGGGCTCCCTTGGAGCACCGTGGCGGGCTATTCCTCGTTGATCTTGGGCAAGCTGGGGCATATCGGCTTTGCCGACATTTTCGATCACTTACCCTTTTACAACTCCCGGCGCATCCTCAGAGGGTTAGGTGAGGAGGAGATGAAGATTAACGGGAACTATTTCAAGCCGTACGCGACATGCCGACATTTCCACGGCGCGCTCAAGGCACTTGAAACGTTGGTCTCCCAACATGACATTAAGCCGGCTGAAATTACCGCAATCAGGGTCAACATATTCGAATATGCGCTGAAGCTGTCCAACAAGACGCGCCCAGAAAATCTCTCCGATATCCAGTACAGCATTCCCTTCTGCATCGCTGTCATGGCTATGTTGGGCGCCGAAGCGCTCATGCCAATCGACGAGTCGTTGATCGGTCGAGAAGATATTTGCGCGCTTGCCGAAAAGGTTGAAATCGTCCCGAACGCCGAATTCAGCGCCCAACATGCCTACGCGTATCAACACCTGCCGCAGCCGGACGAAGGATCACATCCGGACTTTGAGTTCAATAGCGTAGACGTTGTAACCACCAGAGGAACGTACTCGTCGCCCAGGGTAACGCCTCCCTATGGCCCGGACGCGCCGATGTCGGTGGATGAACTGAAGGGCAAGTTCCGGATGGCAACGCGCTA
This sequence comes from Paraburkholderia sp. BL25I1N1, assembly GCF_003002025.1. Taxonomy (GTDB): domain Bacteria; phylum Pseudomonadota; class Gammaproteobacteria; order Burkholderiales; family Burkholderiaceae; genus Paraburkholderia. Next base: position 10,767 of record NZ_PVZB01000031.1, on the reverse strand, counting down.
TGTACTGGATCACAGGGAGCAAGAAGACTTGCTCCATGCTTTCGCAAGTCTCCTGAACGGCGAAATCGCGCCATTGCTCGAGGTGACGGCCAGACCGGTAGCCAAATAGGCCTTTAACGGCGTGGTCCGAAAGATAAGTGCGGCGGGTGCCATGGAGCTCGCCGCTCAATTTACTTTGAGATAGCTAGATTCTGGCCATGAGAAAAATGGTTGTCGAATCAGCGACTCAGCGCATGGATCAAGTGAAAATGTCCAGACCCGAGCCCAATAACAGCGAGATGGAAACAGCGAATTCCGATGAGAAGAGGCCGTCTTTGGGGGTCATCATGCTGGATCCCGACGACTTACCCGATAAACGGTCGGACAACGCCTATAACGCCGTCGTGATGCCGTTCATGGTGGACGACCCGACATTGTGGCCAGTGCCGCTGCGCAAGACCGTCGCCGAGGGTGCGGATGCCGTATCCAACAAGGTTCCGACTCCCGAGGCCGCCCGTGGCATCCTTCAAGCGGCTCGGCGGCTCGATGGACACACCGACCTCATTATCGGCAATTGCGGCTATATGTGGGCCTCCCGCAAACACCTTTACGGACAGACGTCGACGCCCCTGCTAACCAGCGCGCTTGAGTTTCTCGATCTTGCCCTGCGCATAACCAATCAGCCGGTCGGAATTATCACTTGGGACGCCACGCCACTCGTGCCTCTACTCGCTGATCAGCCCGGCTTTGAACGTCTTCGCTGCGTGAGTATCTGCGACCTACCGGATTGGGCGAGCTGGGGCTTAGATCCATGGGCCAACCAAGAACCATGCAGATGGAGCAAGGAGCGCATGGCCCAACAGTTAGCTGAGCGTTTGATCAAGGCGTTCGGCAAAGACGGGGTCTTGAATGATGTCGGCGTTTTGCTGCTGGAATGCACATTGGTCCCGGACTTCCGGAAGACCATCCGTGCGGTGACTTCTATTCCAGTGCTCGACCTTCTGCATTTCGCCAAAGCAGCTCTCGAGTAGTCTCACACGGAGGATCTGGCGCAGTCGGCAGCGATCAGGTCCAGCTCGTCTGAGTCAGAGGCTGTTTGATCACAGCCGATATTGCAGTCAGCATCTTTTATTATAAATGGCGGAGACACTGATATGAGAAGTACCCCTGTTCTAGTCCCTGCGCGGCTCACATTGCGCCAAAAGCACTTCCAAAACGCAGCCTGTTTTAAGTGAATCAGCTTAACCAAACCGTAAATATCGATCCATAAAGGAGCCGAGATGAAACATCTGGTGACCTCCGCCGTGCTTTGCTTGCTGGCGTCTTCTGCGTTTGCCACAGATACTCTGCGCTTCGGCATTGAGGCAGACTATCCGCCGTTTGAATATAAGCTACCAAGCGGGGAATTGACAGGCTTCGATATTGATATCGGCAATGCCGTTTGCGCGCGACTGCAGCTAAAATGCATGTGGGTTGAAAATTCGTTCGATGGGCTCATTCCGGCCTTGATGGCGAAGAAGTTCGACGCTATCAATTCGGGTATGTGGGATACCCCACAGCGCGAAAAAGCAATTGATTTTACATCTGTCATTTACGCGACCCCGATGCGTCTGGTGGCGCGCGCGGACAGTCATATCTTACCGAACGCAGAATCGCTCAAAGGCAAGCGCGTCGGGGTTCAGCAAGGCGGAACTCAGCAACTCTATGCAGAAGCGAAGTGGGCACCGAATGGCGCAATCATCGTCACATATCCGAGTCAAAGCGCGGTGTTCTCGGACTTGGCAGGTGGCCGAATTGATGCTGCTTTGCAATCACAGCAAAGCGCGGAGGATGGTTTCCTGAAAACGCCTGAAGGCAAAGGCTTTACCTTTGTTGGTCCAGGTCTGCTCGATGAGAAGATAAGTGGCCGTGGAGTGTCTTTCGGCGTCCGCAAGCAAGATCAGGTACTGAAAGTCCGTCTCAATGAGGCGATTGCCTCGTTGAAAAAGGATGGAACGCTCGATAAGATCGCAAAAAAGTACTTTCAATATCAGGTTGTCACGCCCTGACCGTCGTGCCATGGCTCGCGTGACTTCGCCCGGACTTCTCAAGTCTCCAAAGCACCGTTCTAAGAGCGAGATCTTACGGAAGCACGGGCGTGCCTGCGAGCAAACGTTAGACAGGTGAGGCGTCGGTCATTGATGATGCGTTGAGTTGAAATTTGTTTCGCCGGCTTCGCAGCGGGAGCTATCGCCACAGCCCAGCTGAAGTCGATCTTGCACGAATTCGGTGAAATGAATCAGTTAGAATAACGAAATATCCATCGGCGGATCAAGCTAGCCTGCTAGCGCGGCGCGGATGATCGGGCGCGTTTTGGCCACGTGAACTCCGGGTTGACTGGCTATTGTCGGGGGTTGATGCTCCCGATCCAGCGCAAGAGTGTCGACCCGCTGGCGGCGCATCCGGAACCTCAGCGCGTGAGCGCCCGGCATCAATCGCTTCATCACTTCGTCTCGAAGTCGGAATGCTCCGACGCGGAGTTATTTTGTTACGTCGCGCGCAGAATGGCAGGTCATTGCGCGATTGCCCCGTGTGCGACAAGGGCCACATGGTCCGCATCGAAGGCGGTGTGCCTGGCACCCTCTCTCCACCTGATCCCAGCCATGGACACTGGCCGGCATCAGCACCAGCCCCCAGCACGTTGGTCTTCCCCATGCAGCTGACGCAAACCGACTCGTTCTTTGCCGTCTTCGCACCATCACAATGTCGCGAAACTCCGCACTATCTGCTCGCTGACCCTCCCATTCTCACTGTCTTCGCGCGACCGGTTGTGTCAGACCACCCACATTTGGCGTGCGATGGCCACCCCTCGGGTACCGCAAATCACCGCGCCGTTCATTCAATGCCCACCATAGAAGTGAACGCTTGCGGAGCGGGTTAGCACAAGCGATTTTTATTTATCGCTCGCGGACCGATCTCGCCGGCTCCCAACATCCATCTGATGCCTCGACCGCTAAACAAAAAATCCTCTGCAACATGTGGCGCGATACCTATGACGCGTTGGAAATACGGTTGACGTGGGTTGACGAATGGTTGATATACCTAGTATTCTGCATTACACAAGCACGCGCAAGCTTTGACCTAGGTCGATTGGCGCACCATGCGATGCAATTCCAATGCGTCGGGTAAGACCGTCTGCCATTTGACCCGGAAGCTGGCTTGGAATGTCCTGATATCTGGCCTATTCAATTGTGAGGCGGTAATGAAAGCAGTTGTCCTGCTCCTGCTGGCGTCAGTGTTCTCGGTTTGTTCTTATGCAAATGATGTGTCAACCCTTCGATTCGGGGTGGATCCCACATATCCGCCATTCGAGTCCAAGGATGCAAGCGGCAAGCTGGCGGGGTTCGAGATCGACCTCGGTAACGAAATTTGCGCTCGCATCCACGCGAAGTGCGCCTGGGTTGAAAATGACTTCGATGGAATGATCCCTGGGCTCAAAGCACGAAAGTTCGATGCAATCATGTCGGGAATGACCGTAACCGCCCAACGCGCAGAACAGATTTCATTTAGCGATAAGCTTTGGAACTCCTCACTTCGCCTTGTGGCAAAAAAAGGTTCCACTGTATTGCCAACGCCCGAGGCACTGCGCGGAAAGTCGGTTGGCGTCCAGCAAGGTACAGTTGGAGAAACTTACGCGAAGAAGAATTGGGCGCCGAAAGGAGCGACAGTCGTCCCGTATCAGAATCAGAATCTCGTCTACGATGACTTGACGGTGGGGCGCCTTGACGGAGTGCTGATTGGCGACATCCAGGCGCAGCTCGGCTTCTTGGGAACGCCTCGTGGTGCTGGCTATGGATTTGTCGGCGACAAAATTGTCGATCCGTCCAGCTCGAAGGGGAATGCGATCGGTTTGCGCAAAGACGACGCAGCGCTCAGACAGAAAATCAACCAGGCGATCGCTGACGTGAGAAAGGACGGAACCTACGAGCGAATCGAGAAGAAATACTTTGCCTTCGATGTCTATGGAGATTGATGCAACCAGCGGCGATCGTGAATCTGCGACCGGAGTCATTTCGGTTCGAAGGCGATTCCGATTACCGCGCCGCGGGGCGCTTTGAATTCCGCTGAGTGCGAAGACCAGCCGGTCAGAAAACCTATGCGCGTTCGTGACTGATGTATGCGTTCGGCGGCCAGGATACCGGAGGCTAAGTTGTCGTTGAAATGTAGACATCTCAGGAGAGCCGTCGCCTAGGCGGCGGTGGGTTGAATCGGAGTTGGCACATGAATTGGCTGGGAATTCTTCATCTTGATACTGAGGACGCGGTATTGGAATCGTCAGCCGAACTTGAAGCGCGTCACGCTGTGATGCCGTTCAGCGTAGGGGAACCATCGTTTTGGAGGGTGCCATTCCTCAACGCGATAGCGACCGGTGCGGAGCCTCACGGAAACAAGCTGCCGACTGACGCGGCCAGCCGTGGGATCGTGGATGCAGTGCGGCGGCTCGACGGTAAGGTTCAACTAATCATCGGTAACTGCGGGTTCATGTGGGCGTCGCGCAACCTTCCTTACCGGACGGCGTCGGCGGCAACGATCACTAGCGGGCTCGAGTTCCTCGATCTCGCTCTGCGCATCACCGGGCGTTCCGTTGGAGTTATCACCTGGGGCGTTCGGGCACTCGATAGGTTGCTGAGTGGTCCCCCGAACTCGAACGTGTACGCCTTCTGGCTGTTGCCCAGCTACCAGAGTGGCAGAAGTCATGGACCAATCGGGAACCTGCCGATTGGACGCAGGAGCGCATGGCCGACGAACTCGCAGAGCGATTGTCGTAAGCGTTCGGCGAGGGCGGAGTGCTTAGTGACATAAACGTACTGATACTTGAATGCACGCTCGTACCGGACTTCCGCAACGTCATTCGTCGATTCACGGCCGTCCCCATTTTCGATCTTCTTCAATTAGCGAAGGCCGCCTTGGAGTAGGTCGACACAGTATTCCGGGAACGCTTGCCAAATGACCTACCTGACTCGGGCCAAAAACTGTCGCGTTCTCGGTGACTTCGGATTCACGATAAGGTTGTCTGTCTGAAAGCCTTGCTAGGTGCACTTCTGATGCTAGAAATGACTGTCTACGTAGATCTGAACTTGCGTTCGCTGCCCGCAGTCGCCGTGCAGCGCGGATTGACGTGCAGAAGCACCGCAAGCGCGCACGTTGAGAAGGCCTACTTCGACGCGCTCCAGATTCCGTCGGTGGCCGACACCGATCCGGAAGTCGCGTGGCCGGCAAGGCCGAAAAGCAGTGCAAGGCCGATGGCATCGAGTACGCCAAGGCCGTGTTCCCGGGGGCGGCATCGGGCCGCGCGATCTCGAATGGCCGCGGCCAGGGTTTCACGAGGCTGATGCTCGACGAGTAACCCATCGCGTGATCGCGGCGGGATCACGGGCCTGGATGCGGGGGAGCTCATCAGCGAAGTGTGCCTCGCGGTCGGGATGGACCCGGACGTGGAAGACATCGGCAAGACGATCCATCCGCACCTGACGCTCGGCGAATCGATCGGGATGGCCGCCGAGCTGTACGAGGGCGTTTGTACCGATTTGCCGTGGAAGCGAAAAAGGGCAAGTCGGAAGTAAATCGAGGCCTGCGTGGATCTGTCGACTGCGCGTTGCAGCGAGCCGGTCACTACCTTCGATCGTCAGGATCGCCGTACCGTAACCTTCAAAAGCGATGAGGAAGCTATGACGATTGTGGGAATGTCGTTGAGAAATATGGTGGAGGACTGGTTGGCGCCCGACCCGAAGAGAGGGTTTCGGGTCAGCCACTACGGACGATCCAGCAGGGGACGATATGTGTGCGTCGTCGCAGACAACGGAAGCGGGTCTAAGGCGATGTTCTTTTTTCGACACCGAATCGGAAAATGGTGCATTTTCCCACCCGATCCAGAGAGACCTGCCATGCGCATCGCTGAAGTTTCGTATGCCCGAGACTCACGGTGAAACTAAACGTTAGGCCGAACGCTCGGAGCATGCTCGGCGCCACCGACGATGCGCCAGGGACTTTCTTCGTGTGCTGTGGGTGAGCGTCGTTGATGGCGATCAGTTTTTCCACGTCCTGATTCGTGGTTGCGTGGCCGGTTCGCTGCGATCATCGAACACGTGTCGATCGGGAACCGGTAAATGCGTGTTCCGCGCCACGCGTGGCTACGCGGCGTGCAGCGAAGGGTACTGTGGACGTTTAGCATACCGAGGTGATTATGGCATCCAAAAATCCTGCTTACGAGCTGAGCAGATCCGCGTCGATCCGGCCTACCGGGCAGGAGGGCGATGATAGTAAGTGCGACGCGTGCAAGGAGAGTTTCGATGATCAGCGACAGACGGAAGATCGTCCACGTTCTTACCAGTGGTCGATGCCCACACGAACCGACGCGCAGGCGGAGCCTGCCGGATCGGTCGGGGAGCTCTGCGTCGTCGCCACGATCGTAAATCTGCGCGAGATCGAGCAGGTGTATGGCGAGACGACTGCACTTGGCGTGCGGCATGCCGTCTATGAGCGGGCCCGGGCGCTCTCACGATCAGGGAGGGCTACCGTTGCAACAACCGGTGCGCATATCGTTTTTATCTTCGACCTGTCCTACCTGTCCTACAAGGGCGACGCGTCGGAGCAGTTATGCGGGCCCATCATCGAGCACCGGGTAGTCAAGGTACTTGGCGCGCACGTCGTACCACTGGGAGACGCGGCCATCATGCCTGTAGTACGCGCGTCAGCGATGCGCTCCGGGTACCAGCCATTTCAGGATTTCATCGATGCGGCAAACCTGGCGACCGCGGGCCATCACTGGTGTGAGCGGTACAAGGCCGATATGGTGGTGGCTGCTACCGTCTTCGTGGCACTGGAGGAGAAAAGGCTTGATTTCGATCGGGAACCCGTCTGCGCGGCAGGCGATTCGCAAGATGTGACGTACTACGAGGTACTGCTTTGCGAGATAAGGAATGGCCAGCGCATCCGTATCGGTAGTCTCGTGGGGGCCATTGAGCGCCTGGGGATGGTGAGGCGGCTCGACGAATGGGTCGTCGACTCGACGATCGCCGCATTGCGCCGCAATCCTGCGCTTCGACTCGGCTGCAATGTGTCCGCGCATAGCGCCACACTCGATGCGTGGTGGACGCCCATCGCCTCACAGTTGCATGCAGACAGGCACCTTGCTTCTAGGCTGACGATCGAGATTACGGAAACAGCCGCAATGACTTCGACAACAGAGGAGGCGCGGAATTTCGTCAGGACGTTCCAGGCGCTGGGCTGCCAGATGGCACTGGATGACCTGGGGAAAGGCCACAACAATCTGATCGCCCTGATCGGGCTTGGCGTCGATATCGTCAAGATCGACCTGCGTTGCCTCCGACAGGAGGAAGGCGGCACCCGAAGTCCCCTAGGTCTGCGTCCGCTTATCCAGTTCGCGAAGACTTACGCGGCGAGCGTCATCGTCGAAGGCATCGAGACGGAGGACGACGCGCAACAGGCGCGAGAGTGCGGGGCGACGTGCCTTCAGGGCTATCTCTATTCAGGCCCTTCCGCACCAGACATTGGCGCGGAAAAACGTTGATGAAACGGGCTCACCGTTGGTGTTCGGCGAGGGTGTTAGCGCAGAGCCGACTATTGTCGGAATCGGCGGCTGACGTTTCGATATGCGCGTACCCGGTTATGAAGATGGGCCTCCGGGAAGATTCGATGTCACGCACGGCCGGAGGAGGGCGTGCATGCGGCTTGTTATTCGGTATTCGCTTTGCTTCAGAGTCCTGTTACCGATGAACAGTCGATCCTGGTGACGACCGTGATCGATACGTTGCGTGCGCATCCGGGCATGTCGCTAGGCTGTAACGTGTCGATTCAGAGTGCAGCGCTCGGCGGCTGGCGGTCGAAGGTGATCGAAACCCTTGCCGGGGAGCCTCAGGTCGCGGCACGGCTCGTCATCGAGTTGACGGAAAGCGCGCCGCTGACCGACATCGACGCAGTCGCGGACTTCGTCCGGGCGCTGCAACAGCTCGGATGTCGCGTCGCTCTCGATGACATCGGTGCAGGCTACAGTTCCGTGAGGAGTCTTATGGAACTGGGCGTGGACATTGCAAAAATCGATGGTGGATATCTGCATCGGGCCCGCTCGAACGGGTGCGCACGAGTGCATTTGGGTGCGCTGATCCATCTGGCGCGAACAAGCGCTTCGCATGTGGTGGACGAACGTGTCGAGGACGAGGAAGACCTGCACGTATCCCAGGCCTGTGGCGCGCATTGGGTTCAGGGATATCTCTTCGAGCCCATCTTCGCCGCTGGTTTGGCACAATCCGCGTCTGAGCCGGAACGGGACTGATGCGCGAGATGGAAGGTCCTGCGGGAGAAAGGAGTAAGCGTCTCGCCGTGGCCGTTCTGGCGTGCTGATTGAGGTTTTGGGTAGTTTGGTATCCACCAAATTATGGTGGGTACCAAAGTGGACAAGACATGGGGCGATGGCGCCGCAGACGGCGCAAATAAGCGGCCGAACTTTCCGACCGAGTTCAAACGGCAACTGGTTGAACAATCTCTCGAGCCGGGCGCGTCGGTGGCGTTGATCGCGCGCAGCAACGATATCAATGCAAACCCGTTGTTCAAATGGCGACGGCTTTATCTGGCAGGAGAGTACGGTTTGCCGACGCTGCCTGAGGGCGCGACGCCAAAGCGGGCACAGGAGGTGCCGTCGCTGTTGCCTGTGAATGTCGTCGCTGAGGCGGCAGAACATACGTCACCGATGGCAGTTGATGCGACACGGTCGCCAGAGAATCTTTGCGAGATCGAGTTCGACCGGGCACGCTTGAGGGTTTGCGGCAATGTGTCACCGGATATGCTGCGGCTGCTGATCCGGGAGCTATCCCGATGATCGGCTTGCCGGCAGGCACTCGCATCTGGATCGCCGCAGGCGTGACCGACATGCGTAGTGGTTTCCCGGCTCTTGCCGCGAAGGTGCAATCGGCACTCGAAGACAATCCGCTCGGCGGCGACGTGTTCATTTTTCGGGGACGTCGCGGCGATCTCGTAAAAATTCTATGGGCAACAGATGACGGACTATGGCTTCTTGCGAAGCGGCTTTCGCATGGACGGTTTATTTGGCCCCAGGCGGAGGGCGGCAAGATCTTCCTGACGTCGGCACAGCTGTCGATGTTGCTGGAAGGCATCGATTGGCGACAGCCCCGTCGCACGGCGGCATTATCGATGTTGTAAACTGCATCGAAGGCTCGTAAACTGCGGCACATGCCCGATCACGCGCCGCTTCCGCAAACCGTTGCCGAGCTCCACGCCCTGGTGCTCGAGCAGCAGGCATCGATCGCAAAGATGCAGCAGGAGATCGCCGAACGCGACCGGGAGATTGTCGAACGCGACCAGCAAATCGAACGCCTGAAAGCGCAGATCGACAAGCTCAGGCGCATGCACTTCGGTCGTAAATCCGAGCAGTTGGAGCGGCAGATCGATCGGCTCGAAACCCAACTCGAGGATCTGGCAGCCGGCAGCGGCGTTGCCGATGTTCGCCGTGCGCGCGCTCGTGCATCGAGCTGGCGTATCTGCAGCATCTCCGAAGGAAGCCTTGGCGCCCCATCTGCCACGCGAAGAGCACGAGCTCGAGCCCGATTCCATCTGCCCGAAGTGCAACAACGCCATGGAGTTGCTCGGCGAGGATGTGTCTGAGCAGCTCGCGCGCGTCACGGCGATGTTCAAGGTCATCCGCACGATCCGTCGCAAGCGGATCTGCACCGGTTGCGGCCATATCGCGCAACCTCCCATGCCGGGGCTGCCGATCGAGCGCAGCATCGCGCATCCGAGTTTGCTGGCCGAGATCATCGTGGCGAAGTATGCAAACCACACCCCGCTGTATCGGCAATCCGAGATCGCGGCGCGCGACGGCGTACGTCTCGATCGGGCCACCATGGCGCGCTGGGTCGGACAATGCGAAGAACTCTGCCGGCTGCTGACTGAAGCACTGCGCCGCTACACGATGGCGACTGCCAAGCTCCACGAGGACGACACGCCGATCCCGGTGCTCGCGCCTGGGAACAAGGGTTCTGGTGCAAATAGTGAATTTGACTCGGTTAGACTGGGGCCTTCGCAACCTCATCCTTCGATAATGCGCAAGCTGAAAAGCGTGGACGATCTGTTCTCGGGTCGTCACTTCAACCGCGAGGTGATCATTCAGTGCGTGCGCTGGTACCTGCGCTACAAGCTCAGCCTGCGTGATCTGGTTGAGATGATGGCCGAGCGCGGTTTGTCGTTGGTGCACACCACGATTATGCGTTGGGTGAACCGCTTCACGCCGGAGTTCGTCAAGCGCTGGAATCGTTTTGGCATGCCCGCAGGGCGGTCATGGCGTGTTGATGAAACCTACCTGAAGGTTCGTGGCAAATGGGTTTATCTGTACCGTGCGGTAGATCGAGCCGGCCAGACGGTGGACTTCATGCTCAGAGCGAAGCGCGACGTGGCCGCGGCCAAAGCCTTTTTCAGCAACGCAATCAAACATCAGGGCCAGCCGCCGGAGACGATCACGCTCGATGGATATGCCGCCTCACACCGGGCGGTGCGTGAGATGAAGACCGATGGCCTGCTGCCAGATGACACGAAGATCCGGTCCTCGAAGTACCTGAACAATCTGATCGAGCAGGACCATCGAAACGTCAAGTCAAGAACGAACGTAATGCTCGGCTTCAAACGATTCAGGAATGCCGTGACCACAATTTCCGGCATCGAACTGATGCATCGCATTCGCAAGGGACAGTTCCACTTCTCCATACTCGGGCTCAAAGA
>NZ_PVZB01000030.1 GCF_003002025.1 Paraburkholderia sp. BL25I1N1 | reverse complement strand
TCAATCAGTTCGCCATTCTGTTCGGCGAGCGGTTCACCAGCGCCATCAACTGAGATTTCTAACCGGCCTCAGCACACAAGATTTCTGACACGTCCTCAGTTCCAGATGGCGACCAGCTCGGCAATTTTCGTTGCGACCGCCGCCATCGTGTCTTCCGACGTGTCAAGTCCGCTTCGAGAAGCAAGCATGGGACTGACATCGCGGAGCGCAGTGTACGTGGTGCCGTGCACGATGGGCACGAGACGGTTACCCTGCAGCAGAGTCGAAAGCTCTTTGTCAGCGACGCCCTCTTTCGGAAGACGTGCCAACAACGCAGGGGTCACCAGAACGAGCCCAATTTTCGAGGCCGCTAAGCCTCTATCGATGGCCCGCATCATTGGCACGCCAAGGCCGAGGTCCTTCTCACTAAACCAAACCTTGACACCAACTGCCTCGAGCAAATCGTGCAGTTCCTTGGCGGCGCCCTGCCTGTCATCCCAGGCGTGGCAGAGGAAGCAATCGCGAAGGTCCGGCTTCGCCGCAGCTTCTTTTTCTACAGCCTCGCGGACCGGTGTGAGTGACGCCACCTGAGCAGGTGTGTACGAAACGGAAGAATCGGCACTCGACCAGCGCGGCCTTGAACTGCCGCCTCCGCTGGACCTGCCACCGCTGCTGTAGCTGTTCCCGCCGCCAGAATAAGAGGACGAGCCATATCCACCGCCGTACCCGCTGCCACAGCTGCTGCGGTACCCGCCATAACGAGAACCACATGCAGGGCAGGCTGCCTGCGCGGCTGCCGACTGGTGCCCTCGAACTGGTGCTGTGCATCGTGCCATTGCTGTGCTATCTCCCTTGTCGTGATGGCCCTACCGATATGTACTGTAACGGAAGCGGTCACTGAATGAAGCTGTATCCGATGCCGATCGGAGATATCGGATGCAATTCTTATCAATCAGCAAAGCAGCGGTTAGCTGCCTTCACCGGTCGCATCTCCGACGCCATTCCGCCAGGATGAGAGGGGGATGGCGCCGGATTGGCAGTGACTCGCCGGACGAGGGTTCGTGCGCAGTTTTCAGTTTGTGGTCACGCGCCCCGTCTGCGCGATCTGGGACAACGCGATTTTCTGGCCCACATACCAGCGCATCAGACACTCCTTGTCGTGGCAGCTTTGCTCACGATAGTTCCACTGCTGGCGAACTCGCTCACGAAATGCGGCCTGATCCGTGACCGCAGCTTTCGCTCGCAGGAAGACGGCAGCCAGCTGAATGTCGGCGTTTGCCAGTTCGGGGTCGCCACATATCAGATGCTCAGCGTCCGATCGAGCCTTCGTGCAGTCGAAGCTCGTGGCGTAGGTGGTCGGCGGTTGCAGCGATCCGGACGTGCTCGACATGGCTGGTGCCGTAACGTCGGTGCTCTGGCTAGAATTGGCCGACGTGCCGTCATTGGACTGAACGTATTTGGGTGGCCCATCCTTTTTCACCGCAACGTACTTGCCATTGACAAATTGGTAGACGTGCTCCGCGACATATGTTGCCTGGCTTGGAATCTGATACGTCAACGCGACCTTGACATCGTAGTGGGCAGCATTCTTGCCCTTTACGAGGCTCGTTTGCGCCGAGAGCAGTTCCTGTTCCGAGACGGCTGTATCACCATCGTCGACGGCTTGCGAGAGCGAACCGTCTTTCGCTCGCACGAAGACCGTAGTCGTCACTGTCTGATAGCCCTGATGACCATCCTCACCATTCACGACTAGAGCGTAACTGTTGTCGCCGGAGGGAACCCATTCGAAGCCGCTACCCACCGAACCCGACTCGCCCATCGACGCTACGTACGGGTGGTTTGAGTCAACCGTCCATTTGTCGCCGTCCTTGACGAAGACGGCTACACCCAGCAAGCCGGTGCACGCGTGGCAGCCACCGCCCTCGGGCACCGCATTTGTGACGAGCACCTTTTTCTTTTTGCCGTCTTCAGAGAAGTCAAACGTGGCAACACCAGAAACCAGCAGCGCCTTGTCAGTAGCCGCCTGCAGGTTGTCCCGCCACGGCAGGTCAGGCGGTATGACGGCATCCTGCCAGGATGCGGTCTTCGAACTGTAGTCGTACGGCCCATACAGCAGCTCGAGGGCGGCAGGGATGTTGAACTCGCCGCCGATTGCGCGAGACGCCATCGCAATCGAACATGCCGCGCTCATGAGTTCGCTCATACCCGGCTCGGACTTGGCAGACACGGCCGCATCGTTGCCCGGGTAGGTCTGTTGTGCCGTACCATCGGCGCCATACTGCGTGCCCGCCCGCCGGAGAATGGAGTCACGACAATTGGTCACCACGCTAAACCGGGCGTAACCCTGCGGGAATGACTTGAGGGTCTCGACGACATAGCCACTGCCACTGCGGGAAATGCTGGCAGGATTGAACCAGAGTTGTGCGGCATCACCTGACTGCCCTACTTGCTGGAATCCGGGAAACTGCTTGGCCGACGAGGTCTCGCCGCCCGTGCTGCTGTTTTTCCCGCAAGCGGCGAGTGCGAGCGCTGCCCAGACAAACAGGGCGCTTGCCCCGTAGCGCCTTACGCGTGCTAGAGCACTCATGCTTCAACCACCTGTTCGCTGGCCGTGCGGATGGTTTGCACTTCGGCTTTGCGCATGTGGCGAGTGTTTCGCTCAATGGCTAGCAAAACCAGAACGAGACTGAAGAGCGCGACAAGAAGCAGCCCGCCAGCGGCAACCTCTGCAACCAGCTTGAGAGTTCCCCATTTCTCCGCTGTCTTCGCGGCGGCGGCCGTGTAGCGCTCGCTCTTGGTGTGCATGTACGCGTTGATGGCGTCAATCGGGGCAACCTTGCTCGCCTCTGCTGCTGCTACCACTGCGCCGAGCTCGTCGAGGTATTGCTGTCGATCGGCTTCGGGGACGTCATTCAGGTGGTTGCGGATTACCTGCGCGTTATCACCGGAAGCGTACTTCTGCAGGGAGAAAGGAATCTTGAAGCCGGCGAGCGGACTTTCTGCGGGTCCGGTGTTTGCCGGAGGTTGGGCGCCTTGGGGCTGGCTAGGATCGGTTCGCGCCGCCTTTGCCGGCTTGAGCGGGTCGACGATTTCCTGTGGTGTTACCTTCGTGTCGACGGTTTCCTTCCAGACGGACGTCCCATATAACGCTGCTGCCACGATGCCCAAGAGGAACACTGTGACGCAAACGAGGGCAACGGCTCGCGTGATGTTAAACAGAGCCTTGCGCTCAAAGCCTTCTACCATACTCATGGTCTTAACCCCCGATTTTTGCGTTTAATTTTTTTTAGCGAATTTCGCTGGCGACAATAATATACGCAAGCTACTTGTTTGTGGCAAAAACAACGTTTTCAGACAAGTCGTATTCGAGTCCCGTTGGATTTTGGAATAATGCGATTGCAACGTTGCCCTAAAGTGTTTGGTGAAAATGCTCGAACACTTATTGCGTGTCAATTCGCCCCAAAGTTTGGACGGGCAAGCATCAATGTCAGGTCTAGGGTCGCGGTATATCATCGGCATGAAGCGCGCGTTGCACGCGATCATTACATCTGCGCTTCCGTGAACGACGCAGTGCGGCAAAGAGCTGCCAGCCAGCGCGAGCGTTTGCATGGCCGTTTCGGGCCGAGGTGAGTCGTTCGCTCATTTTGGACTGGATACCCGCCTGCACTGCGATAATGCCGACGAGCTTACCCGGTGAGCCGTAGCCGACGTTGGCATGCGGCCTCCAGAAGTCGACGGAGGAGCGCCATGTCGCTTGAGAAAACCAAGAAACAACTAATCGAAGTGCTCGGAAACGCCGACAACAAAGTCATCGCTTTGTCGGGCAGGTGGGGAACGGGCAAGACCCATCTTTGGAACGAGGTCAAGACGGAGTCCAAAGACGTGAAGGTCAAGAAGGCGCTATACGTATCGCTGTTCGGCCTGTCGAGTATTGACCAAGTCAAACGCAAGCTGATGGAGGGCGCTTTGCCCGACGCGGCGGTCGGCGGCGGCAAGCTTGAGATCGTCAAGAACCTGTTCAAGAGCGGGGTGCAAGCTGCGGCTACCCATTACAAGGCGCTCGCAGCCATCAACGACCTCAACTTGCTGCTCGTCGCGCCACTCGCTTTGAGGGAGAGGGTGATCGTCATTGACGACATCGAACGCAAGCACGCGAAGCTCGGGATCGACGAGATCCTTGGTTTCATCGACGAATATTCCAAGGAGTTCGAGGCGCGGTTCGTTCTCGTTCTCAACGACGACCAGCTTGCGACAGAGGGCGAGCAGCGGACGCTTTGGAGCACGTTTCGAGAGAAAGTGATCGACCAGGAGATTAAACTCTCGACGACGCCGGATGAAGCGTTCGCCATCGCGATCAAGCTCGTGGCCTCGCCCAAATTTGAGGCAACGCTAAAACTAGCCATCATCGCGTGTGGCCTCACGAACATTCGGATTATTGGGAAGGTGATTCGGGCAGCCAATCAGATTCTCGCAAATAGGGATCTGAGCGATCCGATTCAAGCGCGAGTTGTGCCCTCGATCGTTCTCTTCGGAGCTATTCATTACCGGGGACTTGAGGACGGTCCCGACTTCCAGTTCGCTTTAAACGTCGGAAACCCGAACTGGTCCACGTTCCTCCGCGACAAAGAGGACGAGCCCACCGAAGAAGAAAAGCGCGAAGACCGTTGGCGGATGCTCATGAGCGAACTCGGCATCAACAGCTGCGACGACTTCGAGAAGGTGCTCGTGGAGTTCCTGGAATCCGGCCTTTTCGAAAGTGAAAAGGTCCAGGCTATCATCGAGCGTTACATCGGCGAGGCGCAAACCATCGAGGCTCGCCAAAATGCCCGCATGTTCATCAAGAAGGCAATCTGGGACCACCGGGCAACCGATACGGATCTCATTGCCGAAGCCACCGGTTTCCCCGCCGTCGCAGGCCAGCTCGATCCCTATGTCGCTACGGAGCTCCACGGCGTGCTGAGCGAATTGGATGGCGGACAGCGCTTGGCCGAGCAGGTGATCCATGCTTGGAATGCGGCGTTCAGGGCTCGTGGAGGCCCCGCCCCGGACGACGACAACCCGTTTGGCAACTCCTTACATCCTGACATTCAAGCCACGTTCGACGCCGTCGTCTCGCAACAACAGGCTCAGGCGACCGTGGTAGAGGCCTGCAATTACATCATCGAACACAGCGGTTGGGGCACTTTGCAAGAAATAGCCATGAAGCGGGCGACGGCCGACGATTTTGAGTCGGCCATCCGAGAGATGGGCATCGACGACTTGCCGAAATTTATGCGCCGCATGATCCAGATGCGACTCCAGCGAGGCGCCTACGATCCGCACTTCGGTCACGCGACGGACCGCTTCATGGAGGCGTGCCGAGCGATTGCGAGCGACCAGAGCCCTGAATCAGCGCGACTGGCCAAGCTGATGAAAAGATTGTTTGCCACGACGGCGCTGGCCATCGAGCTTGAACCTGCACAACCAGGTCAGCCGGCTGACGACGCCGAGCAGCCTTAAGCAGCCCTCGATACTTCGAGCAATGTTAGGTGCTCAGGTCTCGGTTAGACGGTGGCAACGGCAGAGATACGCATTTGAGTTGGATGACGCCACGGCTTGAAAAGGTGAGCGTTACTCATAAGTCAGGAATTTAGCGGACATATGGTCTATGCTTGAGCGAGAGTTACTGACAGGATTGCTCATGAAACGAGACGGCCGGAGCCTGGCTCACAATACGCTTGAAGAGATGCGCATCCTGGCGGTTCAACGCATGGCCGAGGGAGAGCATCCGAAGGATGTTGCGGCATCGTTTGCGATGCATCGCTCGTGGGCATACAAGATCCGGGCTCAAGCGAGCGGTCGCGGCCGTGGCGTGCGTGTGCTGCTGCTCTCGACCAAAGGCACGGGCCGTCCTCGCAAGCTCACGCCTGCACAGGAACAGCAGGTGCTGCGCTGGATCAATGGCAAGAATCCAATGCAGTATGGATTTGACTTCGGCCTGTGGACGCGCAACCTTGTTCGCGAACTGGTGCGGCGAGACTTCGATGTCACGTTGAGCCTGGCATCCATTGGCGCGATACTGGCACGCTTGAACCTGACGCCGCAAAAGCCATTGCAGCGCGCTTACCAACGAGATCCGGAGGCGATCGAGCGCTGGCAGCGCGATACGTATCCGGCCATTGCCAGACAGGCCCGCGAGGAAAATGCCGACATCTTCTTCTGGGACGAGTCGGGCTTTCGGGCTGACTCGGTGCATGGCAGGACCTGGGCGCAACGCGGCGAAACGCCAGTCGTTGAACGTCCGGGCCAGAGGCAAAGCATGAGCGCGGCGTCCGCCGTCAACTCGAAAGGGGCCTTCTGGTTTGCAACATACGAGGGTGGGCTTACCGGCGAGCTGTTCGTGACGTTGCTCAGGAAGCTGATGTTCAATCGCCGCAAGGCAGTTCATCTGATTGTCGACGGATTGCCCGCGCACAAGAAAGCTGTCGTCAAGGACTACGTCGCAAGCACCCGGGGCAAACTGACCTTGCACTTCCTGCCGGGTTACGCGCCCGACCTCAATCCTGATGAACTGGTGTGGAGTCACGTCAAGCGCACCGGAGTCGCGCGACGCCCTTTGCAAAAAGGTGAAAAGCTGGGGCCGCGAATTCACGAGCAGCTTGCACAAATTGGACGGAACCCAACGCTCGTGCGCTCCTTCTTCAGACATCCGTCTGTCCGCTATGTTTCTGACCTATGAGTAATCCGGCGTCAGGGCTCGCTCTGCACTGGCATTTGCTGAAAAACATGCTCGGCGGTCAGCCGTCTCACATTAATAGGATGCTGAGCCGGCTACTCAAGTTGATTTCGCCCGACGCACACGTCGGAATGACCGCATGGCGCGTGGGACCGTGTGCGGCCAATTTGAGACGTTCGACATAGGCGCCTACATCGTAGACAATCGGCGAACGAACACCAGATCGCGCCCTCATCGACGTTGACAACCATGAAAACTGCATCCCCTGTCGCGCTTATCACCGGCTCGACTTCCGGCATTGGTGCTGCCATCGCTCGGCGGCTCGCAAGCGATGGCTTCTCAGTCGTCTTGCATTCGCGTAGTTCGGCGGAAATAGGGCAAGCGTTGGCTCGTGAACTCGGCTCGGCAATTTACGTACAGGCCGACTTAACCGACGATGCGGACAGGGTACGGCTTATCCGCGAGGCTGTCGCCGCGTGGGGGCGACTCGACGTTCTAGTCAACAATGCGGGAATCAGCCGTGTTATCCCACATGCGGATTTGGCTGCGGCCACGCCAACTGTGTGGTCGGACCTGCACGAAGTCAATGTGGTTGCTCCGTTTCGCTTGATAGCCGAAGCGGAAACTGCATTACGCGATGCAGCTCAACGGGGCCGCCCGGGTAGCGTGATCAATATCAGCTCGCACGCGGGCGTCCGGCCAAAGGGCGCGTCAATCCCTTATGCGGCCACGAAGGCTGCACTGAACCACATGACTCGCCTGCTGGCGCTATCACTTGCGCCCGATATCCGGGTGAATGCTGTTGCCCCCGGGCTAGTGGATACACCATTGACCGCAGACTGGACGCAGGCGCAGGAGCTTTGGAAAACAAGAGCCCCAATGCGGCGGTCAGCTAGTCCCGAAGACATTGCACAGGCGGTCGCGATGCTGGTCGCTTCGGACTATCTAACTGGAGAAATTCTGCTATCGGATGGTGGGTTGAATCTCACGTAACAAATCGATGTCCTGGGTTCGAGTTTCCGAACTCGGGCCAATTTGGGACATTCGACCGAGGCAGCAAAATCGTTGACATCCAGCGCAGTGCCTCTACTTTTAGAGCATCGAAGTTCGACGGATAGTTTTCGGAAGAATCAGTGCGGCTCCCGCGAAGCCCACCGCAGCAACACTTCCAAACGTCGCCCACGTTTCGAGCGACGTAGCGTTGAGGATCAGCCAGCTTCCGGCGTAGTAACCCGCTGCGCCACTCAATGCCCCTGTAGCACTCAACGCGCCGAAGGATGTGGCCTGACTTCCGTCAACCGCTAGCGAGCCGGTCATCGTTTCCAGTGCCGGAAGCATCACTGTCTCGATGACCGTATATCCGGCGATGAATAACAGAAACCATGCGAGGTCATCGAATGCGGCCACGCTGGTGAAGGCGATCGCAGCAGCCAAATAGGCATACATCGTTGAGATGGCCGGGTTCATCCGGACAAGCCAGCGCTTCGCGACCAGCATGAATACCAGTCCGATAACGCCGTTCACAACATAGACAGCTGATGCTGCGTTCGGACCCGCGAGACGCCCGGCATGCAACGGAAACGCGACATAAAGCTGCGGGAAGAGAAAGAACCAGGGAAAAGAAACCACGATCAGGCGCCAAAGATCGCGGTTAGTCGCAGCTGCGCGCAGATTGACCAGGACGGCACGGCGATCCGCTGTCTCGGATAATCCGACTGTTGATCGGGACATAGTCGCACCCAGCACGCCAAATAAAAGTGCGCTTCCCGCGAAGGCGAAACGGGCATCGATCAGGGCCGCCAGTCCGCCGACTATGGGGCCGATCGCCGTTCCCATGTTTAGCATCTGGTTGTCCGCTGCGAACACGGCAGCATGCGATGCGCAGCGTCCCTCTGTGCTCTCAGCTACACCGCACGCAGCGACATCCGCGGAAGGTGGTTTCTGCACGTCTGGAGGGACGGCTTTACGGCACATTTGTAAGAGCGGCGTCCGGGTCGCAGCGGTTCAGCCAAGCATGGCTAAAGCACTTGTAAGAACGGCACGCTTGAAATCCCTTGCGCGCTGTGGCATGGAGGAGAACGGACTTAGCACATGGCTATAGGCGACGGTTTTGCTGATGCCATTGGCGAGCATCATGAACATGATGTCGGGATCCTGCCGCGTAATCTCACCTGCGTCGATCGCATCGATGAGCAACGGCACAAGCACGTCATGAAACGGCCGTACCACACGCTCGATCAGCAGGTTGAGGCGCTCTCCAGTTTCGGTTGCTGCAGTCGAAAAAAACATGCCAACGTCTGGCGTCAGAAACACCTGGTCGATCAGGACCGACACGGCGCCCTCGACGCGCGCTCGCGGGCCTAGACCTGAAATCTCCCGCAAGGCGGCGGTCTTCGCGACCATGGGAGCCGCTTCGTCGGCGATTTGGTCCACCACGGCGATCCACAGCGCTTCCTTCGAGCCGTAGTGATGGGCAACCAGCGCGGGGTCGACACCTGACGCCCTGGCGATTTCGCGCACGCTCGTCGCCTCATAGCCGCTCCTCGCGAACGCCCCTCGGGCACTGCGGAGCAATGCGTCGGCGCCATCCGCGTCGCTGCACGCTGGACGGCCGCGCGACCGACGCGGCGTGGGAGTCGTCGCGGGACACGGGACTTGATCGTTATGGTGTTTCATCGGCGACGATAGATCGGTTGGAAAGCTCAGAATTTTAACGGGTGCCGCGCCGCGAATGGCAGCGGCATCGGTTTGACACGAACCCATCAAAACCTTAGTATCTCATTTATTCATCATTTGTAGAATATTTGACCATGCGCCAGACCACCCGGATTGTCATCGTCGGCGGCGGGATTGCTGGACTTCTGCTCACGACCAGGCTGGGCAACACGCTTGGCCGCGGCGGCCGCGCCGAGGTCACGTTGATCGACAAAAGTGCAACCCATATCTGGAAGCCTATGCTGCACACCATCGCGGCCGGCACTCGCGATGTCCAGCAACAGCAGGTCATCTATCTTGCCCACGCCCGCGACCACGGCTTCAACTATCAACCAGGCGAAATGGAAGGCCTGGACCGCAATGCGCGCATCGTGAAGCTGGCTGCGCTGCGTTCGCCGTCGGGAAAGGTCGTGATCGGGCCGCGCACGGTCGAATACGATGTGCTGATTCTTGCGCTAGGCAGCCGCGCCAACGACTTCGGCACACCAGGCGTACTTGATCATTGCCATTTCATTGACAGCCAGGCACAGGCTGAAGTCTTCAACGAAGCATTGCGAATCCGCATATTCCAGAGCGTTGTGACGAATAGCCCGTTGCGCGTGTCTATCGTCGGCGCCGGAGCGACCGGCGTCGAACTGGCAGCGGAATTGAGCCGCCTGCTCGAATTGGCGTCGAGTTACGGCGACCCCGGCATCCGCTCACGACTGAACCTCACCCTTTATGAAAGCGCACCGCGCGTACTGGCGGCATTTCCGCCGGCGGTGTCGGAGTCGAGCGAGGCACAGTTACGGCATATCGGCTTCTCGGTACGAACGGGCACGCGAGTGACCGCCGCCGAACCCGATGGACTCCGGTTGGGCGACGGCAGCAAGCAACCGGCCGATTTGATGGTATGGGCGGCGGGCGTCAAGGCCTCTGATTTTCTAGGCAAACTGGATGGGATCAAGAGCAATCGTTCCAATCAGATCATCGTCAGACCAACCCTGCAGGCACAGGACGACGACACACTATTCGCCCTCGGCGACTGCTCGACGTTGACGCTCGCTGGCAATGAACGTCCTCTCGCACCCACGGCGCAAGTCGCCACGCAACAGGCACAACACCTCGCGAAGCACTTGCCGGACTGGCTCGGCGGGGGATCATTGCCCGACTTTGCATTTCACGACTTCGGCGCGCTCGTGTCGCTGAGCGACTATAACGCTTTTGGGACGCTCGGGCAGTTCGGATTCTTCCGCGGCGGGTTTATCAAGGGCCGATTCGCGCAGCTCAGTCACGCCATGCTCTATCGACAACATCAGCAGGCTTTGCACGGTTTCGGTAAGGCCATGATGCTGTGGACTGCCGAGCGAATTAACGGCTTCGTGCAGCCGAAGATACGACTGAGCTGAACGCCACCTCGCTTCTGACGGGAGTACTGCCATGGATCAATACCTGTCGGCTGACACTGCATGGCAGCGCACTGTCGGCCAACTCGATGCGGGGTGCGCGCGCCAATTGACGGCTCAAGTCAGGCAGATAGTCGATTCGCACGGATCGAGCCGTCTGCCGGCAAGGAATGGCGACGTCGCGATCACGTTGCTCGATCGACCCAGTCCACGAACGGCCACCGTATCGTGGAGCGACCCCCGCGGTTGCAAGTACGGCGAACAGGTTTGGCGCCTTGCTACCGCAAAACGATCGGGTCTGTGCGCCTTGAGCGGACAGCGCATTGCCGCGGGCGATGCGATCTACCGCCCCTCAAAGGTCGAGCCGCCTCCCGCCAACGCGACTGCCATGATGCTTGCAACAGTAGTCGAGCTCGCCTTTAACGATCCATGTTGCTAGTTTTGGCAGGCGTGTTTCGGTGTTTATTTGTCCGGGCGTGGGTTCGTGCGAAACGTTTTGAGCAGACCGAGAATGGGATCACCGGCATGAGGTGGAATGTCGGAAAACATGGAAAGTCCGATAAGAAATTTGGATTAATCGAGGCTTGACTGCGGAGGTGTCAGTCAGCCTCCCCAAGGTGCTGTGTTCGGATATGCTTTAACACTTTCCTTTGAATTGCTTGACCATCTTCAGCACCGGTCCAAGCACCCATGTGTTCCGCACCAGAATGTCGGTTTCTTCTTTGGGGTGCTGAACGAGGTGAAACAAAACGGCGATTCCAGTTTGTTCCCATCTGCATTGACGTACGGTTCCCAGACGAAATGCAGCTTCCAGTCGCGCCACTTATCGCGCGTAGTTCGTCCTTGATCTAGAAAAGGAAGCCCTCGCGGTCGGACGTTGTCTTCCTGCCTGTGAGGAAATCGATCTGCGTGACGCCATCGATTGGCCGATCGTCTGGAAGCTTGCCACCGATGACTTCAGCAATCGTTGGCAGGAAATCGACCACGTGCACGGTCTGGTTGTTGACATCCAGCGGGATTTTTCTCGGCCACCGGGCAATGAAAGGCACTCGCAAACTACCTTCCATCGCCGTGCGGTAGGTACCCGTCCATGGACCGGCCGTGCCGCGATAAGGCGCGCGAAACTCGGCGCCGTTGTCGCTGCAAAAGGTAAGGGGTGTCTTCTGCGAGACCTAGCGCATCAATCTCATCGACAATCTGGCCAACCTGGAAGTCCATCTCTGCAAGCGAGTCGGCAAACTCACCCATTCCGGTCAAACCATCGAAGTCCTTACGCGGTAAGGTCGGGAAATGGAAGATGGACCAGAGGAAGGTATAGAAAAAAACGGCTTCGCCGCGCCAGCATTCCGTTGAATGAACTCCGTCGATTTTTCATTGGCTGCGGCGTAATTGCAGAAAAAATTGAACGACTTTGAGAAATACCCTCACACGGGTCATGATGCCAGGGGGAGAAACGTTGAATCCGAGGCATCGAACGCCATTGAGACTGTAGCGACGCAAGGCGCGCGCGGACACACCGAATCGCAGGTCATGTTGCGGCTGCGGCCATGAGCCACGCGACAACAAGTGTGCGCAGATAGAAGTACATCCGCACTGCGATGGCGAACACGGTTCCTTTCATCAGCATCAACCCCATCGCTGCTCCCGCGCATCAGGCTGCGGGGGCCGAAAGCAAGTTCGGCAGTGCGTCCGACATTGAGCACGACTTGCTCCGCTTCGCCTGCTTCGGGCCCTTGGATCGATAGATGCGGCGCGTTAATGGACGAACTCCTCGCGCGAGCGCAATCTAGTTATCACCATGTTTCCGCCAAAACCACTTGCTCATCGCATGGATGCCCGCACGACGGTCGCCGCGACCGCGCTCGCAAAGCGGCCAGATCGATGACGCTGGAAACAGACGCCCATGATCCGGCGCCTCATCGAGCACGCAGGCTGCTGGTAGTGAGCCAACTGAGCTAGCGCCACATATCTTTTGATTCGCGTGCTGACGAGTATTGCGCCACGCAGTCGTTAGCGATCTCGATGAGATGACCAATAGCTGATTTGATCATGGGTTTCTTATAAGCGACCACAAGCTCGAAGGGCGGGAGAGTTTGCTTCACTTGCAGTACGGCTACTGCCCCAGATTTGACGTCTTTCTCCATCAAAAAGGTTGGGAGGGCTATAATGCCCAAACCCGACACAGCAAGTTCTCGAGCCGTGCTCACTGAATAGACGCAATCTAAAGTTATTCTATTATGCCTTTGAGGGACGTGAGAAATTCCGCACGATCGAAAGTAGTCGACTATAGATGTATAACCTGAGCTTTCAGGTCGAGAAAGTATTACGGGCAAGTCCGCGAGTTCGCTTATATCGAAGCTCCGATCGCAATCAAATATAGTTGGATTCGCGAACCATGACATCCTCATTCTACAGACTTCTGATGTGCCGATATTTGGCTCATTGAGAGGCCCGGACACAAAAATCAAGTCAACTTCGTCCCGCTTTAACTGCCCAAGCAGATCCTTGGAAGTACCCGTTCCAAATTGGAAGGAAGCTTTTGGAAACGATTTCGCTATTGCTTCGATGTAGCTCGGCAACCAAGACATCGTCGCCACCTCAATAACCCCAATCCTGATGTGAATATCCTCAGATTCATCGCTCGCCGCGAGCTCGCGCAGTTCTGAAGAGAGCGACACGATCGCTTCAGCGTGCCGGAGAATCCTGCGCCCCGCAGGGGTCAGCTCAAATTGGCGAGCGCCACGGTCGTAGAGCCGGATGTCCAGCAGCTCCTCCAACTTATTGATTCGATTGGAGACCGACGGCTGACTCGTGTTCAGCTTTTCCGCGGTGCGACTGAAGCTTTTGAGCCTGGTAAGCCAGACCAACGTCTCAAGAAAAGTCGTGTTCACTAAAATTCCTGTGCTGACTCGCGAACCCGTCGCACGAATAGATGGCCCAGACGCCACATGCCGCTCCCTAGAGACCGCAAAGCCGTCGCCGAGTCTCAATATCCTAGCGTGCCAAAAATCCGTTAGCCCGCCAGCGTAACGGGAATGACGCACCGGCGTAACCGGTGCAAACCCCGAATTTGCTAGCCTAAGAACGTGCAGAGCTGTTCGAGGGTAGTCGAACCGCATCTGCCGCTTGCCGGTATCCGTGTCCTACAGCGCGGCGCGCAGCATAACTTCGACGCCCGGAAGATACAGGGCGAAGGCGTTCGCATAACGAATCACGCGCCGCGTGGCGTATCGCACGGTCAGGCGCGGCGCCGACGCCGGCGCTGGCGGCGAAGCCGATCCAGCACTCATAAGAGAAGTTTATAGAAATAGATATCATTAAATGATTGGACACCATTGTTTTGTCGAGAAATATTATTGTCATAAAGCGATGCATTGAGAAGATGGATCGATGAACCACCCGGTCGGAACATTAAAAAGTAGTTTCAGCAACCTACCAATTTGGCTGGGGAATAAAACACCCCGCGAGATAATTAGACTTCAACTTTTGGAAATGATATGACCACGAAATACGTTATCAATGAAATGCCTAATCAGGCCAGTAAGGAGGTCTGTGAGCTGCTTCAAAAGGTTGAAACGGCAACGGTGGGTCATTTTCGATTCTGGGGATTTTGCAATCGCGGCATTAGACCAATGCTGCGAAGCAAGCATATTGTCGGAACCGCTGTGACACTTGGTATTTATGGTCCTGACTCGGCACTTTTGCATCATGCTGCGGGCATGCTTCGTCCGGGCGACGTGCTTTTAGTAGATCGGCTCGGAGACGACCGCTTCGCCTGCTGGGGCGGCGGTGTCACGGCTGGGATCCAAGCTTCTGGCGCAGTGGCCGGAATTGTTGATGGTCCTTGCACCGACCTCGCACAGCTGGAGGAATCCGGCTTCCCAGTCTGGGCCCGAGGTATCGCGTCGATCACAACACGCATGTATGACCTCGGCGGCCGGATGAACGTCCCGGTCTCTATTGGTGGCGTCGTCGTGAATCCCGGAGATGTTGTGCTTGCCGACGATAGTGGTGTTCTGATTCTGCCGCCCGACGAAGCGGAGAAAGAGGCACGGCGCGCCTTGGAGCTTCAAGAGACGGGAGCGGTCGTGGAGCGGTCGCTGCGGGAGGGCAGGTCCATCCTGGGCGATGTAAGCGGCGCGTCCGAAGCCATTGCGCGGGCACAGCAACTGGGCTTCTGAAGCAAGGTAAATAACAGCATGAATGTTTGCGCGAGCATTGCTTGCTCTCCAGGAGACCTGAAGGTGCCCAAGACTTATAGACTTTCGGAATTAACGGCTACTGAAATTAAAGCGGCGGCTCAACGAAAGCCTGTCCTGCTTCTTCCTATGGGGAGTTTCGAGGATCAAGGCCCCCATGCACCCGTTGGCGATTATCTGTCGGCCGATCGTGTCGCTGAGCTCATTGCTCAACGTGCGACCGAAGGGGGTACCGAGACTTACGTGTTGCCGGTGGTGCCATTCGGCGGCAATGACTTCTTTGGTTACATGCCTGGATGCATCTCGCTCACCCAGTCGACGCTGCGCAAACTTGTGGATGACATGCTGAGCTGCCTTCTGCGCCACGGACTTACTCGTATTGTGATCGTGAACGGCCACGGAGGAAATTGCAGTGCAATCCACGAGGCTACGCAAAAGATATGGAACGAGCGCAGAGTCCTCATTCCCAGCTACTACCTCTGGAAGACGGGCTACCAGGTACTGCCCGAGATTCTAGGGGCGGAGCGAGCGGCACTTTCGTCTGGCCATGGCAGCAACCCGCTTACAAGTGTGACTATGCATCTCTTCCCAGAACTTATCCGCGAAGATCTCATCGGGCCGCCGAGTTCACTGGAGTCAATCTGGGGACTGCCGATTAAAGGCTTTGACACGCTTGCAATCGGCGAGGGATCGATAACGGTCCCGCTCGAAGGGGACGACACTGTCCCGAACGGCATTCTCGGAGGCGACCCTCGACTATGTACTGCGGAAACTGGAGCGGCCTTAGTCGAGAAGCTTGTCTCTGTCGGAGCGGAAGTAGCGAAACACGTCGCTAGGAGGTCAGACTCGAAGACCGGGCAAGCGCAGCTCTGAATCAGACGAGCACTTGCGCACGCAAAACATCGGGCATTGCTAAGTGGAATGAGATGCCAATTGACAACCCCCGCTAGGCGTTAATCATCATGAAGTTGCTTCAAAATCGATGGTTTATTTTGTTTGCGTTGCTAATGCCGCTAAATTTCCTTTACGGCTTTGACCGCAACGCGCTGAGCGTAACAGCGCACTACGTGCAGAACGAACTCAGCATTGATTTCGTTCTCATGTCGGAAATCTTGGTCATCTCCACCGCCGTTTACGCGTGTATGCAAGTACCTGCGGGCTGGCTCGCTCAGAAGCTAGGCGTACGATGGGTTCTCGCGGGCGCATGTTTCCTTTGGTCCGCTGCGACGGCTATGACGGCACTGCAAACCCATGTGCCGGGATTTTTCGCCGCTCGGATCCTTCTCGGCATCGGGCAGGCCCCCGACTGGGTCGCATGTATCCTTGCACTTAAGCTTCTTTTTCCCGAAACGGAGCGCGAAGACGCGAACGCGCTGCTGCTCGCTGCTGCCTACACCGGCGTCATCGTCAGCGGTGCTTTCACACCGTGGATGGTAGAGCACTCCAGTTGGCGGTATTGCTTCACGGTTTATGGGCTGGTCGGCGTCGCGCTTGGGCTGCTCGTGCTGGTGTTCTATCGCGGGAAGACTCGCGAAGTTGTGTCCGTAACCGAAAAGCTGAGCTTCCGCGAGCTGAGGCAGATAGACATTATTTGGAAGATCGCTCAGGCTGCAACGTTCTACGGTACGGTGTGCGTCCAGCACGGCTTCTTCCTGATTACTTTCCCGCACTTTGCGACTTCGATGTACCACGTCACACCTGTGTCCGCAGGATCGCTTTTCTCAATCCTCTGGGGCGCATTGTATCTGTCTGTGCTTTTCTGGGGGGCGCTCATCAAGTACCTGAAGCGTCGAGGCAAGGGAGCTGGTCTCTACGGAGCACCCGGACGCGCAGTTGGGGTACTGGCAGCCGGTGGTTTTCTCGCAGCAGGCGTACTGACGGACAACATTTTCGTCGGGATGACGCTTCTGAGCGGATCGATGTTCGCACTGGGTCTTTGCCAAATCTTGGCTTGGGCTCGTGTACAGACGATTACCGGCGCTACAGGCATTGCAGCGGGATTTACACAGTTTGCAGGGAACGGCTGTCTCGCCATTGGACCGGTAGTGTTCGAGATGCTCTACAAGCATTACACGTCCTGGACGCCCGTGACCGTCGTTGCGGTGACAGCAGCTCTGATTGGTGGAGCGCTCTGGCTGCGACCTGATCGCCCGGGCAAGGAAGCTCCTTCAACCTCACCCGGCTGCGCGTTGCTCGACAGCGAAAAGGGGGAGGTAAGCGTCGGCCATTGAGGAAATTCAGTTGATCCTGGCTTCGCGTGTGACCTCATCGTCGCTCGCAGCCTAGTCACAGGATCCATTCTCCTAACTTGCGAAGAACGCTTCCCAACGAAAATGAACGTGATCATTTCATCCTTGTGCAAAGAAAATCGTTATGTATCAATCAGGAGTGCGAATAGGATTCTCGGTGCCGCGTTGGCCATTCTAGGCTGTCATACGGTCGCGCACGCACAAAGCAGTGTGACGCTATATGGAATTATCGATACGGGTCTTCTGTACACGAATAACTACGCCGGAAGCGCGCGTACTGCTATCTCGACGATGCAGACCTCCAGCAAGTACGGCCTTCAGGGGTCAGAGGACATCGGCGGAAAGATGAAGATCATCTTTGACCTTGAAGGTGGCTTCAATCCTGGGACCGGCGCACTGAGCAGCGCCGGCTTGATGTTCGCCAAGCGCACCTATATCGGCCTGTCTTCTCCTTACGGTACTTTGACGGTCGGCCGTCAATACTCCGCGATGCTTGACTGGGTGCATTGGTTCTCTGTCAATCAGATTTTCGCCGGTGGAATCCCCGGGCTGTACGTGAACGACGTCGATGACGTGGGCGGCGATATGCATTTCAATAACACGATCAAGTACAAGTCCCCCGACTTCAACGGAGTCAGCTTTGGCGGCCAGTACACGCTAGGCGGTCAAGCCGGAAATTTTTCCACGGACAGCGCTTGGGGTGCCGGCGCTGCTTACGCGGGGTCGGTATTTGGTGCAGGCGTTGCTTATCAGCACATCCAAAACCCCTCGACCTACACCGCATATCCCAATACGGCGACGTATACCAACGTGTTCTGGGGGGCAGCAGTGGCGGCAGCGCAAAAGCAAGACATCTTTGCAGCCGGTGCATACGCTAACTGGGGAAGTCTCACAACGGCTCTGCTTTACTCCAGGGTAACGTTCACGTCGCCCGGGAAAACGATCCTTGCGAAGTTCAATAACTACCAGATCGGCGCAAGCTATTCCTTCGGTCCCGCGATTCAGGTCGGCGCGTTCTACATCTTCAGCGACCAAACTACCGCAGGCGTTAATGAGCACGCGCACATCCAACAGATCGGCTTGGTGGGACATTACTTCCTCTCTAAGTCGACCGATCTGTATGCGTTAACGAGCGCGCAAGCTGTTGGAGGATCCTTGCATCAGGCCCAACAGATCGCATTACAACCCTCTACGACAAGTCGTCAATTCATTGCAGGCGTCGGGATCAGGAAGCGATTTTAAAGTTCGGCTCGTAGCTCAATCGAGCACCTCTGGTCGGGCTCGTACGCGGTTGAAATCGTAGCCGGAATTGGAACCACGGAGATTTGATGGAATTGAACCTAGATAGAAAACGGGCGCTCGTGATGAGCGCTGGCGGTGGACTTGGGAGCGCCATCGCGGTCGCATTGGCTCGCGAAGGCGTTGAAGTTTGCCTCGCAGACCGAGATGTTTCTTCAATAGACGCTGTCCAAGCGGCCGTCCACCAGGTTGGTGGCAGGAGCCGCACATACGTATGGGATCTCGGGAAACAAGACGAGTGGCAAGCGGGCATATCGAAAATGTTGGCCGACGTTGGCGGAATTGACATCCTCGTGAACAACACTGGCGGGCCGCCTCCTGGACCGGCGCATGGACACGATTGCGATGTGTGGCGAAATGCCTTTGAGTCCATGGTGATTTCGGTCATTGGAATCACCGACCTTCTTTTGCCGGGAATGCGGGACCGGGGTTGGGGAAGAATTATTACCAGCACATCTTCGGGCGTGGTGTCACCCATCGCCAACCTTGGTCTTTCAAACGCAACGAGAGTTTCACTGCTAGGTTGGTCGAAGACGCTCGCGCGTGAAGTCGCGCGGTGGGGGATTACCTCGAACGTGGTCATTCCTGGCCGCATCGCGACTGGGCGCACTCAATTTCTCGACGCCGCTCGAGCGAAACGGGAAGGCCGGGACGTGAAGAACGTGCAGGAGGAAAGCGAGTCAACTATCGCTTCCGGTCGCTACGGTCGGCCGGAGGAATACGCGGACGTCGTTACCTTTCTGGCGAGCGAAAGGGCTTCGTATGTGACGGGCTCGACCATCCGCGTCGACGGTGGCCTGATCGCCAGTATTTAAGTTCGTTAAAGAAACGCATTTTCTGAGAGCCATACCCATGTCCGCCGAAGATACAAAACTTTTTGAAGTTCTCGCTCGTGTTACCACCGCCACCCTGACCACTGTTCTTTTAAAGAAAGGGCTGCGCAACGTGTGGATCCGTGGTGCGCTACCAATCTCGCCGTCCGGCACTCGCATCGTCGGAAGAGCGTTCACTGCTCGCTTCGTACCGGCCCGCGAGGACCTTGCGACTCCGGAATCGTGGTCGTCGCCGAAGTCGACCCGGGCTGCCATCGAAGCGATGCCTGCTGACTGCGTGGCTGTCGTCGACGCGATGGGTATCAAGGACGCCGGTGTATGGGGAGACATCCTCTGCGCTCGTATGGCGAAGAGAGGCGTCGCTGCGATGGTTACGGATGGTGCGGTACGGGACATTGAAGGCGTCCTCTCGACGAAACTGCCCGTGTGGGCCGCGGGCGTTGCCGCTCCGCCTTCGGTCGCTGGCCTGACCTTCGTTGACTGGCAGCAACCGGTTGCATGTGGCGGGGTCGCCGTGTTCCCGAACGACGTCATCGTCGCTGATCAGGACGGCGCGGTGTTGATTCCGGCAGCGATAGTCGAGGAGATCGCCAATGCTGCGGCTGAGCAGGAGAACCTTGAGCTATGGATCATCGGCGAGGTCAATAACGGCGCGACGCTGCCGGGACTTTATCCACCGAATGAGGAAAACAAGCGGCGCTATGAGTTGTCGAAAAAGCGCTAGCAGCAAATGAATCCGAGCTCCTAACCAAATTTCTGGGTGTGTGATGGAAAAAGTCACAGCAGCATGTATTCAATATACCGCGAGCAACGATTGGAAGAAGGACGTCGATACGGCGTTGGAATTGTTGAACGTCGCGGTCGGGCGCGGGGCTGCCATCGCCGCGTTGCCCGAGGTTTGCGCGGGAATCGACACGTCTGGTGGCCTCTTCAGACCTTCGGCGTTCGAAGAGTCCAACCATCCGGCACTGAAGGAGTTTTGCGCCTTCGCTCGCGAGAATCAGATCGAACTGGTAATCGGGTCCATCGGCGTGTCGGCCGATGACGGGAGAGTTTTCAATGCATCTTTCTTCGTCAACGCTAAAGGGCAGCCTGTCGCGAGGTATGACAAGATTCACTTATGCGACATAGACCTGCCTGACCGTCAGGTTCGGGAAAGTGCAGCGGTCGCACCAGGTACGAAGCTCGTCATCGTGCCGACGCGTGCAGGAAAGATTGGCCTGTCCATTTGCTACGACCTGCGTTTCCCGCAAATTTATCGACGATATGCGCAGGCAGGCGCTACTGTGATGAGCATCCCTGCGGCTTTCATGCGTCACACGGGAAAAGCTCACTGGCACACCCTTCTGCGCGCCCGCGCCATCGAAACCGGGAGCTTTGTGCTTGCCGCGGGGCAATGCGGTGAGTTCGAGGGTGGCGTACCGCTGTTCGGCCACTCAATGATTATCGACCCGTGGGGCCAGGTTCTCGCTGAGGCTGGAGAAGAGCCGGACGTCATCACCGCAGTCATTGACCCAGAACACGTGTGGGATGCTCGACAAAGGCTTCCCGCTTGGTCCCATCAGCTGACTGACGTGGCCGGCCGGGTTGAGCTCGTCTGCCCCGCGGAGACTGATCCGGTCGTCTAACCAACTGCAATAACGCAAAGACCATTGTCCGCCCGACGACGGAAGCTCCGCAACTGTTCTCTGGCCGCTAATGGTCCCGGTATGGACATAAATAGTATGCGTTCAACGACTGAGGTACGCGCTACCTTGGACGAGGCGCCGGTAGGATCCGTGGAAACGGCGTCGGCGACCGATATGAGCGTGCGCTTGAGATCGCGCATAGGCTCTTCAGGAATTGAGGAGGCTGGCTTTTCCCGGACGGCGGCGCCATTACACCGAGGGCGATTATGAAATTTTGATCGAAGGGGCTTTTCAACGCTAGCACCGAGCGTTTACAGCCCGTATTTTAGGGGGCGAATGTAGTCGAACACGGTGCCTTGTTCCGCCGCCACATTCAGTCGACATGTGTGAAAGATGGGCGCGATGTTTACTTGCGCCGACTTGTGGCGCGCAAAAAATATCATCTATGTGATGGATGGCTGGTGCAGTCTTGACCGTTATTTGCGAGCGCAATACGCTGGGTTTGCGTCGATAGGCTCAGAGCCGAGTCGTAGTGCAGCGTGTCGTACTTTTGCCAGCCGAAGATCGCCGTTTTTTGGCGCTTGAAGGGGGAATCACGGACTGAATTGAAAGATCAGGCACGCTGAACACTTGAAACCATTAATTTTTCTGCACTGAGGAGTTGCGAGCTATGTCATTCAATAAGAACATTAATTCGATTGCCGATTACGAAGAAGTGAAAACCGTCATTGAAAAGGGATACCTCAAGGGGGCGATCGAGGGGAACTTCGACTTGGTCATGACCACGTTCCACCCTGACGCCACTATGTACGGCTACTCCGAAGGGAGCCTGACGAGCGGCTCGATCCGGAATCTTGCGGATTACATCGAACAGTTCGGCCCGAGCAAGAACATGACGACCCGAATCGACGTGCTCAGCATGACGCCGACGACAGCGACGGTTCGCATCGAGCTGGAAAATGCCGCGTGTGGAAAGAACTACACGGATTACCACCAACTAATCAAGCTCGATGGCAAGTGGAAAGTCGTCTCCAAGCTGTTCCATATGTATGACTGACGTTTCCGCTTTAGTGTGAGGTGAGGGGCATGCCTATGGTGGCATGCCCGAGCCGTAGATCCGACATCGTTACGGCTTATGCTGCACGCGCCAAGCGAAACTGCGCCGCCTAGGCCGGAATAAGCCCGGCCACGCAAAAGCTATCGATCAATGCGTCATAAAGCGAGATGTCCGGGCTCTCCGCGAGCATCGGTGTCTCACGTACGCGTATCCGCCTTGGTCGGATGGCACGCGGGCCCGTCCAAGTCGATACTGAATGGGCCGGACAGCAGGGTGAGCGTAGTCGTAGCGCTGTTGCAGGCAGCCCATGTGCGTCGACGTAAGCACTCGATGCACATAGCACGAGCATGTTGTACGACCTGACGACGTTGGCGTGCCCGCTCTTGGAGCGGTACAGCGTCTTGACCAGCGCCGATCGGTGGTGTCAAACGGCGGCCGTCGGTTGGCTACTTGGGGCCTAGCGCACAGAGATCGACGAATTGTCGTGCATCGTAGTCTTGCGAAATTTCATAACGCTCGGTGAGACAACATGAACGCAATCGAGCGTTGCTGCATGAACGGCCGTGGAATGTCAAAACAGCTCATGTTTATTGGAGCATGGAAAGCGATGCTTTGTTTCTCTTTCTGCCGGATTCATTAAGGCCGCGCTTGGTCCCTTACATGTTGGGATAATTTGGCCCGCCGCCGCCTTCAGGAGTGACCCACACGATATTCTGCGTCGGATCCTTGATATCGCACGTCTTGCAGTGCACGCAATTCTGCGCGTTGATCACGAGCCGCTCGCTGCCATCGTCGCTCTTCACGAACTCATAGACCGCCGCCGGGCAATAACGCGACTCCGGACCAGCGTACGTCTGCCAGTTAATATTCACCGGCACGTTCGGATCTTTTAGCGTCAGATGCGCCGGCTGGTTTTCCTCATGATTCGTGTTCGAGATGAACACCGAAGACAGCCGGTCGAACGTGAGCTTGCCATCCGGCTTCGGATAGACGATCGGCTTGCATTGTGACGCGGGCTTAAGCATCTCGTGATCCGAATGCTGGTGATGCAGCGTCCACGGCACATTGCCGCCCAGCAGCTTCTGCTCGATACCCACCATCAGCGTGCCCAGGTACAGGCCCTTGCTCATCCACTGCTTGAAGTTGCGCGCGCGATGCAGTTCCGTATGCAGCCACGAGGTCCTGAAGCTCTCCGGATACGCCGTCAGTTCGTCGTTCTGGCGACCGGCCTGCACCGCGTTGAACGCGGCCTCGGCCGCCAGCATGCCGGTCTTGATCGCCGCGTGGCTGCCCTTGATCCGCGACGCGTTCAGGAAGCCCGCGTCGTCGCCCACCAGCGCGCCGCCCGGGAACACCAGCTTCGGCAGCGACATCAGGCCGCCCGCGGTAATCGCCCGTGCGCCATACGACACACGCTTGCCGCCTTCCAGCACCGCCCGGATCGCCGGATGCGTCTTGTAGCGCTGGAACTCCTCGAACGGCGACAGGTACGGATTCGTGTAGCCCAGGCCCACCACGAAGCCCACCACCACCTGGTTGTTGTCCATGTGATAGAGGAACGAGCCGCCGTAGGTGTCGTTCTCCAGTGGCCAGCCCGCGGTATGCATCACCAAGCCCGGCTTGTGCTTCGAGGGATCGATTTCCCACAGCTCCTTGATGCCGATCCCGTAGACCTGCGGATCGGCGCCTCCGCGCAGCTTGAATTTATCGTTCAGCTGGCGGCCTAGGTGCCCGCGAGCGCCTTCGCAGAACAGCGTGTATTTCGCATGCAGTTCCATGCCAAACTGGAAGTTCGCGGTCGGCTCGCCGTCCTTGCCGAGGCCCACGTTTCCCGTGACGACTCCCTTTACCGCGCCGCGCTCGTCGTACAGCACATCAGCCGCAGGAAAGCCCGGAAAGATCTCAACGCCCATGGCTTCGGCCTGCTGACCTAACCAGCGTGTGACGTTTGCCAGACTGATTACGTAGTTGCCGTGATTCTTGAAGTTATCGGGAAGTAGCCAGTTCGGCACTTGCCTGGCGTTCTCTCGGGTCAGAAAAAGAAAACGGTCTTCGGTTACGTTGACATTGAGCGGAGCGCCTTTCTCCTTCCAGTCGGGAATGAGTTCGGACAGGCCGCACGGGTCCATGACGGCGCCGGACAGGATATGTGCGCCGATTTCCGAACCCTTTTCTAGGACACAAACGCTTAGATTGACGTCCTCGGCGTTTGCCAGCTGTTTGAGACGGATTGCAGCCGAAAGACCCGCAGGACCTCCTCCCACAATTACGATGTCGTACTCCATTGATTCACGCATATCTACAGCACCGTCTTTCATGTATAGGTTTTTACAGAGAAAGTGAACACCCTCTATGGGAAAGCACAGCTGACTTGCGCACAACAAGCCATTTCACAATCAGCGACGCAGAAATTCGCCGATGGGGTATTCCAAGCCAGTCAAGCGTGCTCCCTGAACGCACCCAGTCTGCTAGTAATGCTCTTGTCGGGCGCCTTGAGATGAATCAATGAGAAAGCTCTTCAAGAGAGAGATTCTTTGTGCGCGGTCCGAGCAGCCCAACGATGAAGATAACGATTGTCATAGCGCCTGCGATGAAAGTGAACACGCCGACAACTCCAAAATTTCTAAGCATGGCAGCGATTATGAACGCAGTGAAGATCGCTGAAAAACGGCTCCACGAATAGACGAACCCAATAGCTTGAGCGCGGAAGCTTGTTGGAAAGAGTTCGGCTTGGTAAAGATGAAGACTGTATGACATGATGTTGTTCCCAAGCGTTAAGCAGACACCGAGGCTAATCAACAACACCGCACCTAGCGCCTGACTGAACCAGATTCCACAAATGATATTTGCTGCGGCAACGAACATGATGACGAATTTACGTTCGAAGCGGTCCGCGATAAAAAAACCTATGATTGGTCCAATCGGGGCAGCAATTGCAATGATGCTGGAGTAGGCAAGACTCGAAGTTACCGTGATTCCCTGTTTAACCAATAACGTCGGAACCCAATTCGTAAAACCATAGTAACCGACTGTCTGGAACAGATTGAATAACGACAGCATCAGCGTTCGGCGCCGGTACTTCCCGCTAAACATGTCAGCGAAACGACCTCGGGGAGGAGTCGGAGCAGCAGCCTCGGGTGGAGGCAGCGGACTCCCCAGATCTTTGGTCACCTTCGCTTCGAGGTCGCAGACCACGCGATTAGCTTCTTCAAACCGTCCTTTCTGTATAAGCCAACGCGGGCTTTCGGGCAATCCTCTTCGAATCCACCAGACAAACAGCGCTCCGTGCGCCCCAATCAGTACTACGATGCGCCAGCCGTCGAGTCCGAAAAACGAACGAGGGATGAGCAAATACGAAAGTAAGGCTACCACGGGGACAGACGTGAATCCGATCGCCTCCTGAAGGGCGAACGCACGCCCCCGGATATGTTTTGGTGCCAGCTCGCTGACATAGGTGCCAATAGTGACAAGCTCAACACCGATCCCGATGCCGGCCACGAAGCGCCACAGGTTTAGGCCATAAGCGGTTTCTTGGAATGCCATCACGGCATTCGCCGCGGTGTACCACAACAACGAATAAGTAAAAACGGTCCGGCGGCCGAATCGATCAGCGAGGAACCCGCAAGCTATCGTGCCGACGAACAGACCTGAAAAGAGCGCAGCGATGAAGCTTGCAACACCCGTAAACCCAAAGAAACTGTAAGTGGTCTCCGATAAAATGCCGCTTTTTACAAGACCCGGTCCAACGTATCCTGTGTAAAGAAGATCGTAAAGTTCAAAGAAGAATCCGAGA
Organism: Paraburkholderia sp. BL25I1N1; assembly: GCF_003002025.1. Taxonomy (GTDB): domain Bacteria; phylum Pseudomonadota; class Gammaproteobacteria; order Burkholderiales; family Burkholderiaceae; genus Paraburkholderia. The sequence continues at coordinate 81,361 of NZ_PVZB01000030.1, read as the reverse complement.
CTCAATAGTACGATGAGTTTCCAGATGCTACGAGTAGCAGGTAACCTGTCGAGTCTTGCATAAAGGGAGCCTGCGTCGATCGCGACTTCTATGCTTCCGGACGCGTAAGCAGTCGTTCTTCCCATGGAGGTGCTTGAACTACCCATCTGATGTCTCCCTTTGATTGAACGCAACGCATTGATCGACTGGTGCGCGTGCGATGATCATGAAAAGGCCCCACGTCAACGTGGTGTAGGCATACAAATTGAAGAGAATAGATTCGCGCGCAACGGAGATACACAGGGGGTATGGAACCCGATGCTTTAACGTCGTCGTGGCTGTCTATAAGTTGTATTCGTCGAGCCGATGCCTAGTTCGCCATCGACCGAATCGAAAAATCCCGTCGGTGGGTGGTCACCATCCGAGGCTCGAATGATGACCACGAAAACGTCAAGAAAGCTTTACAGTGACGCATTTGAGATGCGTGTAGTGATGCAATGCCTCAATGCCTTTTTCACGCCCGTAGCCGCTCAGCTTGTAACCGCCAAGAGGCGTCTCTACGCCACCAGACATGTATTCATTGATGTAGATTTGGCCGGCTTCGATCTGAGCAGCGACACGATGCGCACGTGCCAGATCTTTGGTCCAGATTCCGGCCGCCAGGCCGAAATCGGTATCGTTTGCGATGCGGATCGCGTCCGACTCCTTATCGAACGGGATAACACATCCGACCGGACCGAATACTTCTTCTCTCGCGACTCGCATGTCATTGGACACGTCCGCGTAGAGTGTCGGAGTGACGAACCAGCCGCCGGGACTTCCGTACTCGCCTCGCTCCGGCAACTTCCCACCGAAAACGGTCACCGCTCCGTCAGCTTTGGCTACCTCGTAGTAGCTCTTCACCTTGTCGTACTGCGCTTGCGTCGTAACAGGTCCAAGATTCGCCGTCGTCGTGCAGCCAACTTCGAGGTGGGCCGCGGCCTCCCGGATCTGGTTGATGAACTCATCGTAGATGGAGCGCTGGACGAGGATTCGGGTTCCCGCCACACAGATCTGGCCGGAATTGACAGTGAAAGCACGCAATGCCCCGGGGACTGCTATAGCCAGATCGGCGTCCTCGAAAATGATGTTTGGCGATTTGCCCCCCAGTTCGAGCGTGAGCGGCAGCGCTCGCTCGGCGGCAAGACGAGAGACTTCTAAGCCGCCACGAACGGAGCCTGTAAAGGCGACTTTGCGAACAAGAGGGTGCTTCACGATTGCCGCCCCTGCTTCCGGACCTAGCCCCGTTACGACGTTGAACACTCCGGGCGGCAGGCCGCACTCTTCAACAGCGGCTCGAGCCATCCAAAGCAAAGTGGTAGAGGTTGCCTCTGACGGTTTGGCTACCACGGTATTGCCCGCAGCCAAAGCCGGTGCTCCGGCTCGTGCAGCCTGGTTCAATGGCGCATTCCACGGAAGTATTGTGCCCACCACACCGTATGGTTCGCGTCGGGTGTACGAATGATAGCCGTCGCCGAGATTGATGGTCTCGCCGTTGACGGCGTTGACGAGTCCGCCGTAGAACTCAAAGTATTGGATCGATGTCTCAATCTCCCCGGCAGCTTGTTCAAGTGCCTTTCCTGTTTCAGCGCGCTCCATCTCGATAAATTCTTGTCGGCGGCGCCGCAGCATGTCCGCAATGCTCATTAATACGCGGCCGCGCTGGAGGGGTCGACGCCCACGCCATTCTTCTAATGCATCCTGCGCCGCTTTCACTGCGAGGTCCACGTCGATCACGTTTCCGCGCGCTACGCGAGCGATCTTCTCACCCGTGGCCGGACTAACGACATCGAGGAACTGACCTCCCGCAGGGGCGACAGATTTTCCGTTGATGTAATGACGTTCTTCTCTCATGATGTTCACTTGTTTCTAGTGGATGATAACTTCGTGGTTGGCGGTCGCCTTCGCGTCTTCGATAACCATGTCAGCGGCCTTTTCGGCGATCATGATGGTGGGAGCGTTTGTGTTGCCGCTGATGAGATTCGGCATGATCGATGCGTCAACCACCCTGAGCTGGCCAATTCCGTGCACGCGAAGCCTCGCATCTACCACGGCATCATTCCCGCAGCCCATCTTGCAGGTTCCAACGGGGTGATAGATGGATTGACCGTTGTCTCTAATGAATTCGAGCATGTCTGCATCGGAGTCAACGCCGGGGCCCGGGAATTCTTCCTGAACAATCGCCTGAGCCAATCCACCTGTCGTCGCCAGGCGGCGCACCAACTTGAACGCGCGAATCATCGTCTCCTGGTCTTCTCTGGCCGAGAGGTAGTTCGCCCTGATGCGCGGCGCATCAGAAGGAACCGGCGATTTGAGCGAAACCGTTCCACGCGATGCAGGACGTACCTTCAGTGCGGCAATCTGGATCCCGGGAAAAGGATGCACTCGCAGTGCGCCACTTGCTTCGAACGTAAAACTCCACGGTCGGAAGCTGATTTGAACATCTGGACGGGGATCACCAGGGGATGTAGCGACAAACGCTTGCGCATGCGACGTACCCATGGACAACGGGCCACCTCGATCCAGGAGATACCGCGCGCCGTGCAAGTATTTCTTCCATCCTCGAATTGCCGGATTCATTGAATAGCCGCGCTTGACTTCGAAGACTGTGTTGACCGCATAATGATCCTGCAGGTTTTGGCCAACCCCGGACAATTCATGAACAGGTCGGATGCCAACGTCGGCGAGTTCCTTCGTCCGACCGACTCCAGAGAGCATCAAAATCTGCGGGGTGCCTATCACGCCAGCTGAGAGAATCACCTCGCGGCGGGCTCGGACATTCTGAACGACGCCATCGCGCTCGTAAATTACTCCCTTCGCGACGCGATTCTCTATCACGACTCGATGGACAAGCGCATTGCCCCTAACGGCTAGATTTGCGCGCGACCGGACGGGATGTAGATAGGCCCGCGCAACGGAGCTCCGTACGCCGTCGCCGATTGTGTGCTGACAGTATCCGGCCCCATCGATTTTCTCCCCTGCAAAGTCCGCATTGGTCGCAATGCCCGCAGTGGCTGCCGTTTCGATGAAGGTTTGGGTAATCGGATGCTGATGCCGACCTAACGAGACGCGAAGAGGGCCCTGATCGCCTCGCCACGCGTCGGCGCCGCGGTCATTCTTCTCCGCTCTCCTGAAGTACGGCAGAACGTCGTCGTATCCCCAACCGGGGTTGCCGGCGCGCGCCCAGTCGTCATAATCTTGCCGGTCACCGCGCATATAGAGCATGCCGTTGATCGCGCTCGAACCGCCCACGACCTTTCCTCGGGGGAAGTAGACCGACCTGCCGCCCAGGCTGTTCTCAGGTTCCGTGGAATAACACCAGTTGAAGTCTTTGTTGTGGAAGAGAAACGGGACGCCGGCGGGTGTGCGGATCCAGAACGTCTCGATATCCGGCCCAGCTTCGAGGAGCAGAACGGTACAAGTAGGGTCCTCGGTTAGCGCGCGCGCCAGGACGCAGCCTGCTGAGCCGGCGCCTACGACAACATAGTCAAATGTCTCTGCCTGCTTCGCCTCACGCGGAGATGTGCTTTGTTTCATGATCTAATGACTCTCACAGAGGAGAGTTCCAGTCGCCACTGATTCTGGAACATTGACGTAACACCGGCAGCGAACGCGGATCTGCGCCGCGCTACCCGGCTCGGGCGCCCACCGGCATATTGAGACGAGGGGCGGAAGTTCAGGCACACCTGAGGTAATTTCACCGGATGAGCATGGTGGGTAGTCCTTCAGGACCGGGATCGCGGTCATTTGACAGACCGGCTGCATCGAACGTCATGCTCGTCTCCTATCGTTTATGATTGGCCGCTTGAATCTCTCAATCCATCTGCGTCTGGAATGATGTCGGCGCTCAAGTGCGAACGATGTTATCGAACCATCGACTCCTGACCGTCGGCGCGACAGATTTCCGTTATCGTCAAACCGTTCTGAAGCTTTCGTGAGGGAAAAACGTCCGGAAGCCTTCGGTCATGAATTGGGATTACTCGACGTCGTTCACCGTTAGTCGTGCGCACCATTGTTGCCGAAGTCTCAATCAGCCGTGTCTGGCTTCCTGTTGCCAAGCCTACTGGAACGTAGGGACCTGTTTCGACTTGGTCGGGATGCTCGCAGCCAAGGTTTTCGTAGACGTAAACGAGGTCTCCCGCCAAAATCCAACCGTCTTGAGATTCCTGTGAAAGGTCGTTGCGGACATGAATCCACATTGATCCATATGTGTGTGTGTCAAACGCTGCATGAACATCAATGCCAGGGATTACATCTGAAGCGTCGCCGTCGAGGTAATGCAGTCGGCCCTCACAAGCCGCACGAACAGCATTCAAAATGTCACCCGGATCGGTGGCGCCATTGAGTGCTTTAAATTCTTCTGGCAACGTCATCGCGCGGATCCACTCTGAGATCTCTCTTTGCTGGATGTAAAAATGCGCGTTTGGAAAGTCTTGCAGATTGCCCATGTGATCGAAGTGGGCGTGGGTCAGAAAGATGGTGTTGATTTGGCTGGGCGTTAAGCCGAACGGTTCCAACACGTCGCGAGGAGAGTGCCAATTTGAAATTCCAAACTTCTTCCCAAGCACTCCGCCGTAATCCGCATGGTTATAACCGACATCGACCATGCTTATGTGCTCATCGCTCTTTATCAGGACATAGCAAAAAGGTAGTCGTACCGAGCCTTCATAGGCCCCATACTGCAATGCCCCGCGAGCATACTGATCAAGCTGCGCATACTCCAATACCCAGATTGAATACTTTGACATCTGCTGTCTCCCAGGTTCTTTTGTTAAGAAACGTTCCGTGCCTACGATTCGGCCGTTGCGACGGCTTTTTGTTCAGACACACAGAGGCATAAGCGGGCGCAACTGCAGCCTTCATAAAAATCCACAGCATTCAGTCCAAATTTGAAATCGCAGGTCGCGCGAAACTTGGCGTGCAACGAAACGATCTCTCTGCGCAGCGCGTCCACCTCGGCCGCCTCGATTCGCACCTGTAGCGTAAGGGCTCGAATCTTGGGCGCAACGCGCACGCAGGAACGGTGAATTTCCTGCATCCGGTGGAGATGCACGTTAGGAATTTCGTTACTCAAGGTAAGCAGGCGCTCTGATAGCTGTTGCATCGAGGAGCAGAGCGTGCCCGCTAGCATCTCTGTTGCATGAGGCTCCAAACGAGAGGCCGTTGCGAGGAGCAGCGCAGACAAGCGAGCGAGAATGTCATTTAACTCAGAATGGCAAGGAGTAATCCTCTCGAGATATTTCAGGAGTCCGTCGTTTCGGGTTAGCCGATTCGGAGCGCACGTTCGTAACACCGCCTCGAAATCTGTCGAGGACTCGCTGTCGTGCAAAGGGTTCATGTAGCCTCCCTCGGTTCGGATGGCCTATTTCAGAACACGATCAGATCGCGCAAACCGTGCCCTGCGGCGAGCCTGTCGAATCCCTCATTAATCTCGTCCAGTGACAGTCGCTGTCCAATCAATTTGTCAACTGGTAGCTTGCCAGCCGCATAAAGTCGTATGTAGCGGGGAACATCCCTCGCTGGAATGCATGATCCGATGTAGCTGCCCTTCACCGTTCTCTCCTCCGCCGTCAGGCTGACCTGCTGGAGGTTCCAGCGGGAGTCGGGGTGGGGAAGACCTGCCGTTACCGTGGTGCCACCTCTGCGGGTGGCGCCATATGCGAATTCCATTGCTTGAACTGATCCGGCAAACTCGAAGGCGTAGTCGACACCGCCCTTGGTTAGCTCCCGAATCTTTGCGATGGCGTCCTTGTCCTGTGCATTGAATGTATGAGTAGCGCCGAGGGCGCGTGCGACTTCGAGCTTGTCGTCGTGAACATCGACCGCGATGATTGGCTCAGCACCGGCCGCCGCCGCGCCGAGAAGGGCGCTCAGGCCGACGCCACCCATACCAATAATAAGGGCCGAACAGCCAGCCTTAAGTTGTGCGGTGTTAATCACAGCACCAACCCCGGTCAGAACTGCGCATCCGAAAACGGCAGCTAGCACAGGTTCGATATTGTCGCCAACTGGAACGCAGGATCGACGGGAAACTACCGCATATTCAGCGAAAGCCGATACGCCGCTATGGTGGTGCACTGGAGCCCCATTTTCTCTCAGCTTGATATCGCCGCCGAGAAGCGTACCTTTGCCATTAGCTAGGGCTCCAGGCTCGCACAGCGCAGGACGGCCTTCCATGCAAGGGACGCAATGGCCACAACTGGGGACGAACACCAACGCGACGGTTTGTCCTGGCTTGAGATCAACCACGCCGGCGCCAATTTCGACAACTTCCGCGCTTGCCTCGTGACCCAGTGCCATCGGGACCGGACGTGGACGCACACCACTAATGGTCGAAAGGTCGGAATGGCAAAGTCCGGCAGCAATCAGGCGCACGAGAACCTCCCCGGGGCCCGGAGGTGCAAGCTCCAAATCGGTGATTTTCAGGGGCTTGGTCTCCGAAAATGGACCTTCTTGTCCGGCCTCATAGAGCACTGCGGCACGCGTTCTCAAGATGCGTCTCCTATCCTTTGGTCTTGTCCACAAGCCGGCATGAGCTTACGGAGGCTGCGATTACGAATGGTTCTACGGACCAGTCGCCCTCTAACAGAATGGGTTCCCTAGTACGCTGTATTCATCCATTGAGACCATCGTATTCGAATAGGCACACGTGTGCAATGAGGTTAATTACTGAGATCGGGTGACCTGATCAGATAGTTGATGGTCTTTCCGGCGTACCTTTCCCATTGTTCTAGCGACCTTGCCAGATTCACTGTGTCACAGCGCTACGCCGCCACCGCGCGCCGAGCCTCCAAAGTCAAACGAGCGGCAATATGCCTTAGACGCCTTGAAATAGGGTTTGAAAGGGGCGCTGCCGGAGACCCGCTTACATCAGACCAGCCGGGCCGGGAGGACCGACAAAGGAGCGTCGGGCAGCGGTGCGGGATTGCGGGCCGCCGGGGCGAGAGTCCGTGGCGTCCAGGCTTCGTCGGACCCGACGTCCAACCTTGACGCGCGTCAAGAAACAGTGCGGCGTTGACCAAACTCCGGCCGCCTTGCCACGGCTTGCAGATCGCAAAACGCTATCGCGGGCAGCCAGACGAAACGGATTCGGAAATCATCTTAGATGTGATTTCACACGTGTGCAAAGCGTGCTAGGATAGTTTAAAAATGGAGACAGGAGAAACCAAGTTGGCTTACATCCCCAAACGATCGTACCTGTTTGTGCCAGGGCATCGCCCCGAACTTATTGCGAAGGCAAAAGGCAAGGGGGCGCATGCGGTAGTCGTCGACTTGGAAGACGCTGTCGGCCCCGATGCAAAGGCTGATGCGCGAGAATCCCTGCGCGGATGGCTAAAGAGCGGTCGTGAGATCTACGTCCGCATCAATAGCTCTGGGACGAGTCACTTCGAAGCCGACCTGACTCTTGTGGGGTCGCCGGGTGTTTGCGGTGTCATATTGCCTAAATGTGAGCGTTCCGAAGAGGTCGAGCGCGTCCGTTCGGCAGGAGCTTCGTGTGTCATCCCGTTGGTCGAGACGGCACGAGGGTTTCGGAATGTAGAAGCTCTCTGCCAAACCGAGAGCGTCCAGCGCATCTTGTTCGGAACCATCGATTTTCAAGTCGACCTCGGCATAGTTGGCGACGGCGACGAATTGCTGTATTTCCGTTCGCATATCGTGCTTGTGTCGAAGTTGTACGGGTTGCAGGCGCCAATCGATGGCGTTTGCACCGCCATCGGCGACGAGAACCGTTTGCGGGACGAGACTGAACGCGGCAAGCGCCTTGGGTTCGGAGCGAAGGCATGTATCCATCCCTCGCAAGTGGAAGTAGTCAATCGCGCCTTTCGTCCTACCGCGGACCAGATCACATGGGCACACCGTGTATTAGCTGCATTCTCCGAGAGCGGGGGCGGGGCGGTCTCAGTCGATGGCCAGATGATTGACGTGCCGGTCGTATTGCAGGCTCGGGAGATTCTTTCTTCTGCAGGCGAACCTGTGTCATAGCCGTGGTTTGGAAGCGAGCAGGGCTGTCTCTTCGACAAAAACGCGTGGACTGCCGTAGCAAGATTTAAGAGATAAAACATGGAGACTTTGATGGTGCAGCAATTCAATGACCTCTTTGCATCGCCAGAGCAGCTTTCGCGCATTCTTAGCGCGATGGGACTGGTGGACAGGGACGAAACCCCGCAACTCACTCCCCTGACCGGGGGCGTATCCTCGGGAATCATGCGGGTGGACGTCCGCAAAGGTAGCTTCTGCGTTAAGCAGGCACTTCCACAGCTGAAAGTTGAGAAACTGTGGGAGGTTCCGCTGGAGCGCGCCTTTTACGAGGTCGAGTGGCTACGAACGGTCGCAAAGATCAGGCCGGGCAGCGTTCCGAAAGTTATCGGAGAAGACCGTGAGACTGCTAGTTTCGTAATGGAGTATTTCGACAAAGGGTATGTCAACTGGAAGTCGGATTTGCTAGACGGAAAGATTGACGTCAATGCCGCCAGTCAGGTTGGCGACATCCTTGGTCTGATCCACGAGCGCACGGCCAATGACCCAGAGATAGCGAGACGGTTTGCCACTGACGACAACTTCTATGCGATACGGTTAGAACCGTATCTTGTTGAGGCGGCGCGAATCCATAAAGAGGTGCAACCACAGCTGGAGGCGCTGGTTCGCCGAACGCGGGACCATCGGGTTGCACTGGTACACGGAGATGTTAGCCCGAAAAATGTTCTGCTTGGCCCGAATGGGCCCGTTCTTCTCGATGCTGAGTGCGCATGGTATGGCGACCCGGCCTTCGACTTGGCGTTTGTCTTAAATCACCTCCTGATCAAGGCGTGGAGAGATCCAAAGAATGCGTCAGCCCTATTGGCGAGCTTCGATGCGCTAAGTCGTTCCTATTTTGGACATATCACGTTCGAATCGCCCTTGGACCTTGAGTGGCGTGCCGTGACGTTGTTGCCAGCCTTGACGCTTGCCAGGATCGATGGAAAATCGCCCGTCGAATACCTTAAAGCGACCGAGCAGCAGCAGTTGCGAGAGGTCGCGCTGGCGTTGATCAAGAAGCCGCTGAAGACTTTAGATAAACTGAATTCTTTCTGGAAGAACTGCTTGGAGCACTACTATGGCACGAATTGAAAAGGTTATCGCTCGACGGGTATGGGACTCACGTGGGCGGCCCACGGTTGAGGTCGAGATCGGGACAAGCTCTGGAGCTTGGGGCCGCGGTATTGCGCCGGCCGGAGCATCGCGTGGATCCGCGGAGGCAATTGATTTACGGGACGGCGGCGGGCGGTTTGGCGGAATGGATGTACAGCAGGCGTTAAGGGGCATCCGCGAAGAGATTGCCCCGCGTCTGCTGGGGTTCGACGTTTCAGACCAGGAAGGGATTGACGCCGCCCTCATCGAGTTGGATGGATCTCCCAATAAGGCGCGTCTAGGCGGAAACGCCACCATCGCTACCTCTCTGGCGGCACTCCAGGCTGCGGCGGCGAGCCATCAAATGCCATTGTGGCGATATTTGGCAGGCGATAAGTCTGTATCTTTGCCGATTCCGCAGATCCAGATTTTCGGTGGCGGCGCTCATGCAGGACGTCGTGTCGACATCCAGGATTTCATGGTGATTGCGACAGGCGCAAAAAGCTTCCAGCAAGCGCTCGAGATGACGGCGGAGGTATATGTTGCGGCAGGCAAGTTAATGGCCTCGCGCAGCGGGCTTATGGGTGTGGCAGACGAGGGAGGATGGTGGCCGAATTTTTCGTCGAACGAAGAGGCGCTCGACGTATTGGTCCAAGCCATCGAGGCCGCAGGCTACGCGTCCGGAAAGGAAGTTGCCATTGCTCTGGATATTGCTGCGTCAGAGTTCGGTCGGGAGGGCAGCTATCGCCTGGCGCTAGACGACCGCACGATGAGCTCCCAATCATGGACAGACGTGCTCCTAGGGTGGCTGGACAAATATCCGATCGTTTCCATCGAGGATCCCCTGGCCGAAGATGACGAGGCTGGACTGATAGAGTTCACGCGCTCGGCAGGCAAGAATGTACAGATCGTGGGAGACGACTATCTGGTCACCAACGCTACACGCGTAGAACATGCCGCAGACGTTGACGCCTGCAACGCAGTGCTGATAAAGCCGAATCAAGCGGGTACTGTTACCGAGACGCGTGCGGCACTGCTTGCGGCGCAAGCGCGGGGCTTTGCGACCATTGTGTCCGCTCGTTCAGGCGAAACGGAGGATACGGCTATCGTGCATCTGGCCACAGGATGGAATGCGGGCCAATTGAAGGTTGGTTCATTCGCCCGCTCCGAGCGAATGGCTAAATGGAACGAGGCGATCCGTCTCGAGGACAGCGGTCTGGTGAGCGGTGGATTCGTCGGTCGGGCAGCGCTGGCCGGATCGCGATAAGGAGATACTAGTTTATGAAAGTCATTGTTTCGGTGAAGCGTGTCGTCGACTTCAACGTGAAGGTCGGCGTAAAATCTGACCACTCCGGCGTGGACATTGCGAACGTCAAGATGTCTATGAACCCTTTCGACGAGATCGCCGTGGAAGAAGCCACTCGTCTGAAAGAAAATGGACTTGCTTCCGAGGTGATAGCTGTCTCCTGCGGTTCGCGCCAGTGCCAAGAAACCCTCCGGGCGGCCCTAGCAATTGGCGCTGATCGCGCAATCCTCGTAGAAACAAACGAGGAGCTTCAGCCTCTCGCAGTCGCTAAGCTCCTTAAGGCAATTGTCGAGAAGGAGCAGCCTCAACTCATCATTCTTGGTAAGCAGGCAATCGACGACGATTCGAATCAAACGGGGCAGATGCTTGCCAGTCTGACCGACTTGCCGCAGGCAACGTTCGCGTCAAAGCTTGACATCAGCGAAGGCCGAGCGACGGTTACACGAGAGGTCGACGGCGGTCTTCAAACCGTAAGCCTGGTTCTTCCGGCGATTGTCACGACCGACCTGCGCCTAAACGAACCGCGCTATGTGACTCTTCCAAGCATCATGAAAGCGAAGAAGAAGCCGCTCGAAATCGTGAGTCCGGAAGACCTGTCTGTAGACGTCTCGCCTCGTCTGAAAACGTTGAAAGTTAGCGAGCCGCCCACGCGCAGCGCCGGCATTGTTGTACAAGATGCCGCCACGCTGATCGAGAAGCTTAAGAACGAAGCCAAGGTCATCTGAGAGTAACGTTATGAGTATCCTAGTCATTGCAGATCACGACGGTGTTGGTATCAAGTCAGTCACACTCAGCGCCGTAGCGGCGGCTGCGAATTTCAACGTGGATGTCCACGTCCTGGTGGTGGGCTTTAATGCTGGAACTGTGGCTGCATCAGCCGCAAAGATCACAGGTGTAAGTAAAGTTCTGCACGCCGATGGAGATAGTTTGTCTCACGGCCTGGCCGAAAACGTGGCATCACAAGTTCTCGCGGTCGCCGCAGACCCTGCGTACACCCACTTTGTTTTTCCTGCGACGGCTAATGGGAAGAATGTGGCTCCTCGTGTCGCCGCCAAGCTGGATGTCGCGCAGGTCAGCGAAATTATCAGAGTTGTGAGCGATGATACATTCGAGCGCCCCATCTATGCCGGCAACGCTATTGCGACCGTGCAAAGTGTCGATGCTCGCAAGGTGATCACCGTCCGGACATCCGCTTTCGACCCAGTCCCGGCTCACGGTGGCAGTGCCACAGTCGAGCTTATTGAGGCGGTCGCTGGCGACGGCAGAACTCAGTTCGTTAAAGAGGAGAGTACTAAGAGCGATAGACCGGATCTTGCGTCGGCCAAGATTATCGTTTCTGGTGGACGAGCGCTCGGCAGTAGTGACAAGTTCAACGAAGTCCTCGCACCGCTAGCGGACAAGCTGGGTGCTGCACTTGGCGCCAGCCGCGCGGCGGTCGACGCAGGCTATGCGCCAAATGACTCGCAGGTCGGACAGACAGGTAAGATTGTCGCGCCCCAGCTTTACATCGCAGTTGGCATCTCTGGAGCAATCCAGCATCTTGCTGGCATGAAAGATTCGAAGGTCATCGTGGCCATCAACAAAGATCCGGAAGCACCAATCTTCAGCGTGGCCGACTACGGACTTGTCGGCGATCTGTTCGCCATTGTGCCTGAGTTAGTTGACGCCCTTGACGGCGTTACAGTGTAGAAGGCACCGATCTCACAAGGACAGAAGGGCGATAAAAGCGCGTCGTCCTGTCCTTGCTTTCGTCGGGCCTATGATGTCGTCAGGTTTGGCTCCTCAGAATATCACCGCGGACTGGCCCGGTGCTAGTGCCCTGAGTTAGAAATTCGCATACAAGGTATGCGCCATGTTGTCCATCGACACGTCGTCAAGATAATCCTCTGCGGATCGCGCGAAGTGATCGAATTTGCGGTGGCTCAAGCTGCGCGATGGCGATTGCAGCAAGCCACGACAGCTGCACCGGCATCGAGTTGAGGGAGAGACCCATGGAAAAAGCGGAGAAGTCCTTGCGTACGCTCGTCGAAAAATGGTTTGCGCCAACGCCGGCGGTGCCGGTTCGCATAACCCGATTCAGTCGGACAAGCTCGAGTCCGAGAGGGTATATCTGCGTCGAGGCATCGAGACCTGCAGGTTCGTTTGCAATTTTCTTCTTCCGCCACCATGACGGCGCCTGGTGCGTGTTCCCGCCTGAGGCCAAGCGTCCGGCAATGAGTGTTTCCTAGGAGTGCAGCCCAATTGGGCCATCTGCGGATTGATCTGACGTCGCAGCGAATCTTGTGCGGCCGCCGTTTCACCCTTACGCGACGATCATAAAGCGTCTCCGAGGCTACTTCCACGGCGGCCTGTCGCCGGCTGAGGCCGCAGATGCATGTTTCGGAGGGAACCACTGAAATGTCTCCGGTTATCGCGTCCTCGTTGAACAAGGATGGTTATGCAAAGCCAAAACAGCGATCGGGCAAATTCAGCGAATTTCTAACTCATTTCACTAGCCGATCGATACAGCATGCGGGAAACGTTAAAATTTTCTCGATATGCTTCACAGAACGTTTTCTTCTTCCCATGGCATATGGGGTGGAACGGATCTCTGCCTCTGCGTCCGCTCAAGCTGAAATTTTCCGCCGTCCGAATGGCGTCTCAGGAAGTCCAGCGGGAGCGTTAGCCGTGGGCGCTCAGCAGTCGCGAAGCGCGGCCACCCCTTCGTCCGCGCTGGGTCTGCATGGTCTGCATTCATTCGTTCGCATTTCTTCTTATCTCGTCCTGATCATTCAAATCTATAAGCGAGCGGACGCCGGCTTTGACCTGCTCGCGAGCAGCTATATTGAAGGATGGCTTTGCGGCGCGTATTGCACGTAGCGCTTAATAGGCGGAGCGCAGAAGCGTCAGGGAAAGCTCTATTGCACACGTGTTAAATATCTCATAGCATGGATTGTCGACTCGGGCTTACCGGGTCTACATGTCTCAGGCAAGCCTCTCGCTGACCGGAGCGGAAGGAGTCGGCCGCTAAGCTCAACCTTTCCGATCGGCGCTGCGTGATGCGGTGCTGCAATGAATGTCAAAACAACAGTTCGGAGACAACACGTGGAACATCAAATTTCTCGCCGCTCGTTTATACGCTTGGCAAGCGGCGCAGTTCTGGCGACTTCTCCTTTAATTGGTCGCGCTCAGTCTGGGAGTATCAAGGTCGGCATGTCATGCATAACCAGCGGTCCCGTCGCCTTGACCGGTACTAGCAGCGTTGCCGCCGTGAAGTTCCTTTTCGACAAAGTTAATGCATCTGGCGGGATCAATGGCCGGAAGCTGGAACTGCTTGTTCGTGACTCGCGTGCGTTGCCCGAGGAGGCGGTGAAGAATGTTCGCAATCTGATGAACTCGGACGGATGCCGGATTATTATCGCGGCTGAAACCTCGGCAGGCGCAGCCGCTGTCAACGAAGTGGCTCGAACCAGCGATGTCCTTTTCTTTCACACGGCCGCGGAGTATTCGGCTTTAACCGCAGATCCCAAACAGCGATCCCCACACGTGTTTCGTACTTCACGACAGGGTGTGCATGACGCGGCGGGCGGAGCATTGTGGTTCACCCGCTTAGCAAAAGAGCGATCTTATGGGAGATTGGCGACCTGCTCGCCCGACTATCAGTACGGGCGTGACGTGACACAGCTGTTCGTTGACAACTGCAAACGTTTCGGCAGCAGCCTGAACGTTGTCAGTCAAAGTTGGCCCAAGCTCGGCGCCTCCGATTACACGGAGGTTGTCACAAAGATGCTTTCCTCGAAAGCCGACGTCATATATTCCCTATGCTTCAGCGGAGATCTTCTCTCGCTGATGGAGCAAGGGAATCTTTATGGGTTGTTCAGTAATCGGGCCGTGTTCATGCCGGATCTCTCCGAATATGGCGTGATCGACAAAGTCAAGCAGATTCCCCCGGTTGCATACACGGGCAGTCGTTACAGTATGGTCTATCCGCCTACTGCAGAAAATCGAGCGTGGCACGACGCAATCGTGAAGACAAGTGGCGGAATCAGGCCGACTACCTGGTCATGGCAAGCTGCGTTGGCGGCCCAACTTGCGGTGAATGCATTGACTGCAACCGGCGGCGAACTGCGGGTCGACAAAATGGCTCAGGCCATTCGTGGCTCGACCGTGCAAGTACCGTACGGGCTCGACGGCAAAGTGACCATGCGTGCGGCCGATAACGCAGTGATTCGATATCCATTGGGATTTGGAATGGCCCAATCGGCCGAACCGTTCGTGAAAAGTTTCGAGTCGGTTAATTGGGACCAAGTTCTGGAATCCGAAACAGCGTGGCTGAAGCGTAGTAACTACGTTTAATAGGAGTGTAGCCAATGGATCTCACTGCATTGACCGAGTGTCTAGTAAGCGCACCGTGTCTGGTAACGCAAACGATGACTGGGTTGGTCATCGCCTTCCTGTTGTTTTTGGCAGCCTCTGGGCTCACGCTTGTATTTGGCGTGTTAAGGGTCACAAACTTCGCCCACGGCACGTTCTACATGTTAGGCGCTTACTTTACCATCGCGTTCTATCGTGCGAACGGGAGCTTTCTCGTCGCTGTGATCGGCGCGACGCTCCTGGTGGCCGCAAGCGGAGCCCTGTTCGAGCGCACGGTTATCAGTCGTGTCAAAGATTCGAACCCGCTGATGATACTGCTCGGATGCTATGGCGTCGTTTTGATAGCAGACGATCTGGTCAAGATCTTCTGGGGTAGTGCAGCATTGTCTACCGGCATGCCAGAGGCCATGCAGTTGCCTCCCGTGCAGCTCGGCGGGGGTGTGGTGCCGGTTTATTACCTCGTGCTTATCGGGATCTCGGCAACGGTAGGGATCGCGAGTTGGCTGCTAATTAACCGCTCCGGCTTTGGCCGCGCGGTGCAAGCAGTCGCGGAGGTTCCCAAGATGGCCGCAGCGCTGGGGATAAATACTCGACTCTATGCTGCGGTTGTCGTCGCGGTAGGTTGTGGTCTTGCCGGCTTGGCGGGATCTCTTGCATCGCCGATGCGCGCAACGATGCCCGGTGTTGGCTTTTCTATCCTGATCGAGTGCTTCGTCGTGACAGTTATCGGCGGGATGGGATCGATTTTCGGAGCGTTGCTTGCGGCGCTGTTCATCGGCTTGACGCGATCGTATGGCTCAATTGCGATGCCTCTATTTACAGAGGGTCTGACATTCGTTGCAATGCTTATTGTGCTGTGTGTTAAACCGACAGGATTGTTCGCTGTCCATGAAAGACCTTGAGGAATAGGACATGGCAAAAGTTAGCTTCTTACGGGTGCTCGTAAAATATGGATTGGCGGTGCTGCTATTGGTCATTCCTGTCATTTTGCATAACATCACGCTGCAGGATTTCGTGAGTTACACGCTAGTGTATGGTCTGATGGCGATGTCGCTAAACCTTCTGGTCGGGAAAACCGGGCTTGTATCTTTTGGTCATGCCATGTTCTTCGCGCTCGGGGCTTATAGCTTCTCTTGGTTCCTCGGAAACGAGTATGGTGTGCTGGGATCATTTGGGTTATCCGTGTTAGTGACTACGTTGGCGTCTTTGGTAGTAGGAATTTTTTGCGTCCGACTGAAAGACACATACTTCTCGTTTATCACGTTAGCTTTCGCCATGGTATTCGCCAACACTTTAAACGCGGCGAGCAATTACACAGGCGGTGATTCCGGCTTATCGGTCCGTGCGGCGAGCCTTACTGTGGCTGGGTTAGACATTTCAACAGGAACTGAACGCTACGTGTTCATTGCTACGTTTTTCTTTGCGGCGGTGATGCTTTTACGCTATGTCACACGGAGCGCATTCGGGACAACGTTACAGATGATCCGCGATAACGCCGACCGTGCGGCTTGCCTTGGTGTAAACGTATACTCGGCTCGTCTTGCGGCTTTCACAATCGCAGGTGCGTTCGCGGGGGTCGCGGGCGGCCTGGCGACGTTCATGGTCGCGGGCGCGTATCCGACATTTGCAGCGTGGACGGCATCAGGAGACGCCATCTTTGCGATCTTGCTTGGCGGTAGCCAACTTTTCCTGGGGCCGCTCATTGGATATGGAATCTTGAATGGTCTCATTTATGTGACGAGCGCATCTTCCGGCCATACCGGTCTGGTGCTTGGCAGTGTGCTGTTGGTTATAGTGCTCGGCCTTCGGCGTAGTCCAGCCGACGTTGTCTATGGGAAGGTTACGGGTATCTTGAAAAATCGGCGGCGTGCAGTTTCACCGCACGGCAGCGAGGGCGCGGCCTCTTTTGCTGCAGCTTCGCCAAAAGAGAATGGTGGGACGCTACAGGTTGAACATTTAGAGAAGCGATTTGGCGGACAGAAGGTCACACGGGACGTATCCCTGCAATTCCCGTCCGGATCCTTGACCGCAATTATCGGCCCAAACGGTGCGGGAAAGACCACACTTTTCAATTTGATGGCCGGTGCATTGCAGCCGGACGACGGGGCGGTCTTACTAGGCAACGCACCGATCACTGGCGTGCCCACGCGTAAGATTGTGCGAATGGGATTGGCGCGGGCGTTCCAGGTCGCAAGCCTGTTTCCTTCGATGACCGCTTACGAAGCGCTATCCGCCGTAGGAGATCCAGACTATTTGGGTCTGCCTGGAGTTTTCAGGACCTGTCCCACTCCGAAGGGAGCAGCACGTGCGCAACGTGTAATCGGACTGGTGAATCTGGGCGACGTTGCACATCGTCCCGTTTCCGAGTTGAGCCACGGTGACCAGAAAATGTTGGATATTGCGCTCGCTCTGATGCTTGAACCGCGTGTATTGCTACTCGACGAGCCTACGGCAGGCATGGGGCCAGACGAGCGCTGGAAGATGATGCGGACCATCCAACAACTGTGGGAAAGCCACAAGCTGACGGTCGTCTTCATCGAACATGACATGGATATCGTGTTCTCGATCGCGGAACATGTGGTTGTGTTGGCGCAGGGCGCCTTGCTTACTCAAGGCCCCCCAGCGCAGGTCCGGTGTGACACGAGGGTTATCGAAGCGTACCTGGGCAGCACCGGTGAGCGTGATGAGATCGCCGACCCGGCGGTGCTGGGGGCAGCGACGTGAGCGCGACCAACGATATGTTGAACATTAAGGGCGTCGATTCGTTCTATGGGGCCAGTCGGGCACTTTTCGGTGTTAGCTTCGACGTGCATCGGGGGGATTCCGTTGCATTGCTTGGCCGCAACGGAGCCGGCAAGAGCACGACATTGAAATCAATAATGGGCTTGGCTGACGTGCGCAACGGCATCATCCAGGTGTCGGGCCATCCGGCTCGAGGCTGTCGCCCAGAGCACATCGCCCGTCTTGGCGTAGCCTATGTACCGGAAGATCGGCAAGTGTTCCGTCGCCAAAGTGTCGAAGCCAATCTTACGCTCGGGATGAAGGCGGGCGCCGACGGCGGGTGCGAATGGACTCTTGAACGCGTTTATTCAGTCTTTCCGATGCTATGGGATGCACGACGAAAGGGCGCCGGCACCCTATCAGGAGGGCAGCAACAGATGCTGGTGATCGCGCGTGCATTGTTAGGCAACCCCTTAATAATGTTGCTGGACGAGCCCAGCCAAGGTCTATCGCCATTAGTTATGGATCAGCTCCAACTCTTGCTGCAGCAATTGCGGCAGGCTGGAATGACCTTGGTTCTCGCGGAGCAGAACATGCGATTCTGTATGGGAGTTGCGTCGCGGGCGGTGGTGATTAATCAGGGTAGCGTGGTCTTCGATGACGATATTGCAGCGTTCAATGCTGATGAGGCGCTTCGACATCGCTACCTGGCTGCTTGACGAGAAAATCCGCGAGGGGGCTGCCTGGGCGGCGGCCCTCACATATGTGATATGTGACGCTAAAATGGATCGTGTTCGGGATGAGGCGGCAATATAAATAATCGCCAAAGCCTTGCTAACGAACTCAAGTCGGCTTTGGAACTTGCAAAGGGGATTTCGAGCCCGCTTGCTCCTCCCTATTCGCCCGAGGACCATATCATCATGTCTAGCCAACGTTTGACCCATTATATTGCTGGTCGATCGGTTGCCCCATCCGCCGACGCATACATTCCTAACACCAATCCGGCCACCGGTGCGCCGATCGGAGAAGTCGCGGCAGGCAACGCCGCGGATGTTAACCTGGCCGTAAAAAGCTCTCACGAAGCGTATCCGGCTTGGAGAGACCTCAGGCCAATGGAGCGCGGCCGCATCATGATTTCGATCGCACAGATGCTGCGCCGCGACATAGACCGATTTGCCGAATTGGAAGCCGCGGACGCTGGAAAAAAGTTGCAGCAGGCGCGATCGGAGATAGAGGTTTGTGCTCAGTATTTCGACTTCTATGGCGGCTTGGTGAATTATTATCAAGGCGAGGTCATTAATCTTGGAGCCGGGTTGCACTCGTACACACGACGGGAGCCTTACGGCGTCATTGGTGCGATCCTGCCTTGGAACGCCCCTCTAAATCAGGCCTGCCGGGCCGCGGCACCTGCACTGGCCGTGGGCAACGCTGTCGTTGCCAAGCCATCTGAAGAGACCTCAAGCTCATTGATCGAGTTCGCCAAAATGTGCGTCGAAGAGTGCGGACTTCCGCCGGGAATACTGAACGTCGTTCTTGGTCGAGGACAGGAAGCTGGGCGCGCGCTGGTGGAACATCCATTGGTCCGGAAGGTAAGTTTCACTGGCAGCGTCAGGGCAGGACGAGAGGTAGGGCATATTGCGGCAGAGCGTATTATCCCGCTGACTCTTGAGCTCGGCGGAAAGTCGCCCAATATCGTCTTTGACGATGCGGACTTGGAAGCCGCTGCCAACGGAGTTCTAAGAGGCTTTACTTGGAATGCGGGCCAGATTTGTTGGGCGGGAACGCGCTGCTTAGTCCAACGCACCACATACGATCGCTTTGTTGAACTGCTCGTCGCTAAGGTCAACGCGTTGCAAGTGGGCGCTGACGCTCCGAGCGATGTTGGCGCAATCACAACGGACGCACAATATAAACGAGTCCGTGAATCCCTTCAAATGGCTGTCAAAGACGGGGCGCGCTTGTTGGCCGGCTCGACCGATGAGGCACCGGGCAGGATTGGCAATTACATCGGTCCGGCTCTGTACGAATCGATTGATCCCAAGGCCCGCATCGCCCAAGAAGAGATCTTTGGTCCAGTTGGCGTTGTTATTCCCTTTGACGATGAAGCCGACGCTGTTCGTATTAGCAATGATAGTGAATATGGCCTTGCAGCCGGAATCTGGACGCGCGATATAGGTCGCGCTTTGAGAATGGTCGCGGCTGTCGAGGCTGGCCAGGTCACCGTTAACGATTATTTCGCTGCAGGCATCGAGACCCCGTTCGGCGGGTACAAGAATAGCGGCTATGGTCGCGAGAAGGGTATTGAGGCGCTGCATCACAATACACAATTGAAGTGCGTCACTATCCGGCTGTGAGGCTACGATGATTACCGTCTACCAATTCTCTACCTCTCCTTTTTGCGCAAAGGTCCGTAAGATCCTCGGTTATAAGGGCCTCCACTACGAAATCGTGGAGGTGCCGCGAGACAAGGTAGCGGAATTCAAGGATGTAAGTCCGACCGGCAAGTTTCCGGCGATTCGTAATGACGGGGACGTCGTTTGGGATTCGACCGATATCGCGTACTATCTGGATGCGGCGTTTCCTGAGCGGGCCGTGATTCCAGCGGACGCACACGATCGCGCAATCGTACACATCATCGAGGAATGGGCTGATGAGAGTTTGTACTTCTATGAGGTGTTGATGCGGATCGGCTGGCCACAAAACGTGGAACGAGTGGTAGATGAGTTCGCCGCCACTATGCCTAACGTGGATCGGCAAGCCCTGCCGGCTTTGTTGGTCGAAAAAGGCAGCGCCATCGCTACAGCACAGGGCATTGGGCGTAAGCCCCAAGAGCAAGTCGTACAGGACGCAAAACGCCATGCGGACGCTCTCGATGCATTGCTACAAAAACAGTTATGGCTTGTGGGCGAGAAAATTAGTCTTGCGGACATCGCAGTGTCAGTGCAGGTTGAGGCTTTACTGTATGCGCGGGAGTTCTCAGACTATGTCAAGCCTAAGGGGAAGATCGCAGAATGGTTGAAACGCGTGAACGCAGCAGCACCCGATAAGCAGCGCATGGCTGCCTGAAACGGTTGCTTGTTTAACGTTGGATCGTTGGCCTGGAGAGCGGCTGGGTTAGACATGGTTAATCAATCGGGGAAGGCTGAGAAGGACTCGGAGTCTGCATCTCTCAAGACGGAAAGAGATACGGTTAAGTCGGCAAAGCGAGTCCTGCAAATCCTGGAATTCTTCGCTCACAACCGGCGCTCAGCGAGCGTCGGCGAGATTGTGGGCGAACTCGACTTTCCCCAGTCGAGTACCTCGGTGCTTCTGAAAAGTTTGACCAAACTAGGTTATCTCGACTACGACCGCCAGAGACACGTCTACCTACCGACCATGCGAGTCGCATTCCTGGGAGAGTGGATCCACGACCAGCTTTTCAGCGACAATAGTCTGTCAAGGATCACTGAGCAATTGCACGAGAAGACGGGAGCGACTGTCCTGATAGGGATGCAAAACGACATTTACGTCCACTACATTCACCTCATCCAGGAACCTCAACCGACCGTTCCTCTCTATATCAAGCCAGGGTCGCTTCGCCCCTTGCATAAGGCGGCGTTGGGTAAGGTACTTTTGTCTCAAAAGACCGACGTAGATGCGCTCGCCATCGTCCGCAGGATCAACGGAGAAGAGCCGGATCCGGACCAGCGTGTGAACACTACTGCGTTGCTGGCAGAGTTAGACCAGATTCGACGCCAAGGATACGCTTACACGGAAAGTACCGTGCGAGCGGGAAATGGTGTGGTGGCGATGGAACTGCCCACACCATCTAGCCAACCACCCATGGCGATCGGACTCGGTGCGTCGATAGAGGTTCTAAAGGCGAACAAGAACGAGTTTATAGACCTACTCGACGAAACGGTTCGCCCGTTTCGGGCGAGACTTAGTTGGAAGGGTCCCCCGAAGAGAGGGGCATAGCGGTGCGGCGCCTTTGCACCTGAATCCAGTCCCTCCTTTCAGGCCGGTACACGTGCCACGGCGAACAAGTTATCGCCCTGCTGACGGCTCTATCGTTGTTTAACAAGTAATACCAAACCTCCCTGGCTGTTTTCTCGGCGTGAAAACAAATGGGGCCGCCAGGTGCCGCAGGTGAGAACTATGCGGCGCCCATGCTCCGGCAAGGGCTCAGGAACACTAGCGTCTCGAACGATATAGTGGTCCAGCACGCGCGGTGGTATCGAGTCTAACCAGAAAGCACAGTGTGTGAGAGGGGCGTCAGAGCGGGGCACTTAGCTATCAAACAGTGTCTCGAATGCCAGGCCACGGTGCGCGCTACCAGCGGCTGCACCTACGTTGCCTGTTGGCGCTTCCTACGGTCGCATCGGCCACGGACTCCGTTGACATTAGGCCGAGGGGGTCCGTCGATCACATTCGTGATTATTTGGTATCTGGCAACCTCCACTCATCAAAATCGCACAATACTGAAGTCCGGCTTCATGGATGCTGCCTTTCCCATTATTGTTCGCGGCTCAGCAATGGGATCGGAAATGAGTAATTAACCTGACCGACTTGGGCGGGTTCTCAATAACCACGCAAAAAGCGTTGGAGGAGATATCGTGAAAGAGATGCAAGCAGATGTCGTAATCGTCGGCTGCGGCGCGGCTGGCCTTTCCTGTGCGCTTACTTCGCTGGAGGCGGGTAAGTCCGTAGTTATGCTCGAGCGTGCGAACGAAGCAGAGTCCGGCGGAAATACCCGGTGGACTGAAGCACTGCTGAGACTAAAAAGTGAAACCGAGGTTACCGACGATTTTGTCGACGAGTTTACACGGAACTCAGGTTACAACATTCAGCAGGACTTCATTGAAGCCACTACACGGGAATATTCGACGTGGCCTAGTGTTGTGAAAGCTCTGTCCTTCCTCGACCCGGAAGTATTGAATGCGTTCGCTGAAGGTGTTCCGGAAGTGCTGAAGTGGTTGCAAGGCCACGGAATCAAAGTCGTCGATAGTTATTATCCTTACCCACTATATTGGGCAATGATGAGCATCTACGGGGGCGGGCTTGCCATCATTGAGACCTTGACGCCGATTGTGAAGAAGAAGGGAGCAGAGGTGCTATATGAGACCACTGCAGTTGGTCTCCTGCGGGACGACGACGAACGCGTGGTAGGCATCAAGGCTGTAGATGCGAATCATGAAGGCATCAAAATTCATGCGGCATCCGTGGTCCTCGCGTGTGGCGGATTTGAAGGGAACCCTCAGATGGTTGTTCAGCACATCGGTCCCGCAGCACGCTATATGCGCCCGGTCGCACGCGGAGGATATTACAACAAGGGTGAGGGCATCCGTATGGCCCTTGACGCTGGCGCCGCTCCTGCCGGCGACTACGCTGACTGTCACCGTCAGATGATCGACGCCCGCTCCTGCATGCAAGAAGCTTTGGTCAATTGTTTCCCGATGGGAGTTATCGTCAATAAGGACGCCGTGCGCTTCATGGACGAGGCACCGAGCGAGGCCTGGCGAATTCAGGAGGACCCGTGTCGATTCGTGACAGAGCAGCGCGACGGCATTGCCTACCTGATTCTCGATCAGAAGATCAATGATTATCCTAATTGGCGTACCATGGTACGTTCGGATTTGCCACCAGTCAGTGCTGATTCGCTCGAAGGTCTGGCGCAAAAGTTGGAGCTTCCGGTTGCAAAGTTTGTGAGTACGCTGTCGGCCTTCAACGAAGCGTGCGTGCCAGGTCCGTTTGAACCGTCGACGCTCGATGGCGTGGGAACAGAAGGGCTGCAGCCGCCAAAGTCAAACTGGGCGAGACCCATTGACAAAGGACCTTTCCTTGCTTACCCGATTATGTCTTCAATTACGTTCACATACGGCGGACTGAAAACCACTGCAAATGCGCAGGTAGTGAATAACAGCGGCATGGTGATTCCTGGACTTTATGCTGCTGGTGAGACGGTAGGTATCCTCTACGGCCTATATGTTGGGGCGGTCTCGGTCCTACGAGCCCTGACCTTCGGGCGCATTGCAGGAAAGCATATTGCAGAGAGGAGTTCACTGGTCAACTAGCGTTAGGGGAATAAGCAAGTCGATGACGGGGATACGAAGGCCTTGTCCGGAAGGCAAGGCCTCGATCCGCGGTCAAGGTCCGCACCTGAAGCGGTAGCGCCAGCTCGCCCCCAAAAGCCTGCAGGCGTCTTTTAGGCATCGAGGAAGGAGGGGCTTCGGTGGGTTGTGTCTCCAATGCCTTGCCTGGATTGGTCGGGCTCGGCGAGCGCAAGACTGAGATCGTTAAGAAGTGAGAACCACCGAGTTTAAGTGGGGCCGCATCGTGCAAGTGTAAGTTGGGAGTCAGCCGTTCACTGTGTCCAGTCAGCGATGCAACCACTGCTACAATGGTGGGAGCGGAAAACGTGTGCAAAACCCCGATCTACTTGCCGGCGCTCAGAAATGATCACAATAAAGGATATCGCGGACGCCTTGAGCATGTCGCATTCGACCGTGTCGCGTGCGCTGAATAATCATAAGGCGATCAACGAACAGACGCGCATCAAGGTGCAGGAAACAGCCGCTCGAATGGGTTATATACCGAATTCGGGAGCCCGCATGATGCGAGGGCTGTCTAGCCGGCTCGTCGGCTTGATCGTTCCAAACGTACAGAACGAGTTTTTCAGCGCGCTTGCCCGCGTGCTTTCGAACAACTGCGCGCTCTATGGCTACTCGATGATGCTTGGTATCTCGGAGGACGATCCGGTCCGCGAGCAGGAACAAATCGAGGCGTTGGTACAGAGTCGCGCACTGGGCGTCATGATCGCGCCCTCGGAAAGAAGCACCGTCGCAACGCGGAGATTGCTGAAAGCCATCCCATGCGTGCAATTGTTGCGCTACGAGCCGCAGCTTGGAGGGCTAGCTGTACGTGTCAACGAGGAGCGTGCCATACACACGGCGACGGACCACCTGGCCGCGCAGGGGCACCGTCAAATCGGCTACATCGGGACGTTAGAGACGACTAGTACTGGCGCAAGTCGTTTGGCGGGCTTCAGAGCGGCATGTCGAGACCATGGCGGCGAAGTCGATTCGGCGCTGATCAGACTAGGGCCGCCTTCCCCCGAGTACGGCAGTCAGGCCGTGCATGAGTTGCTCTCAATGCGCCCCGACCTGACCGGCCTGGTCATCGGCAGCCCGCGTCAGATGTCAGGTGCGCTATTGGCACTGCGGGAACGCGGAGTTGCCATTCCCAAGCAAGTATCAATCGTCGGCTACGGGGACACAGAATGGTTTCAGGTTGCCACGGTGCCGCTGACTGCTATGGCTCTGCCAGTGCGTGATATGAGCGAGCAAGCAACGGCATTGCTGTTCTCCGCGATCGGAAATCAAGCAGGTGCTACGACTTCATTTCCACATAAGGAACTGATTTTCGAAGCGACGCTGGTGGCCCGACATTCGACCGCGATGCCGAGTGTCGACATCGCAGTCAAAACTTGATCCTCGTTCTTCAGGTTCGCCGAGGGTGCGACTTCGACGCTTCCTGAGATAAGGGCGTTAGGTCCAAAGGTCTCGAATAGTTTTCATCGATCGAAGGTCGACAATCTTTTGATACAAGCGCTCGCCATACGTAGCCTCTAGGTCGTTCAGACTCGTATAGTACGAAAGACAGTCCAAAAACTTTGTCCGTAGCTCCGAGTCAGACATGGGATTTTTGCTGTGTCCTCTTGCAAAGCGTATGTCTCCGGAATCGTGAAGACGTCCATCCTCGGTGTATATGACAACTCGGTCTTTGTACGAGAACGCATTGTCGATCGGACACGGATCCGAGGTCAGCTCAGCGACTGTTTTGGTGACCAAATGTTGGATATCGGCACGTCGCACGAAATCATCGGTAAGTTCCGCAAGGCCGACGCTTTTGGCCAGAATTGCCGATGCCACTGCGAACTCCAAGCTGAACTTCGCCTCGAGTGCGCTCATTGGAGCGTGATTGCGCAACATTGACGCTTGTCCAGTCCCTATAGTCGCGACTACCTTCACGACGTCGGGCGGGCGGATATCATCGGCTGCAACGAGCTGAAGAACGCCATCAATAACCCTGTGACTCCCATAGCAAACCGGATAGCGTTTAATTGACAGCCCATGCTCTACAATGCGCGGCTTCCCGATAATGTATGGACGAGCGAGATCCACGCTACCTCTAGGGGAAATGGCGTTGAGAAATCCTGCCGGATGTTCCAGGACATCGGTGCTAGCGGTGAGGCCCGCCTTCGCAAGCCCGACCGCTGAAAATGCAGAAGAGGCCGCACGGCCAACCTGCCACGATTTCGTCATGGAGCCAAAATTTGCGACTAGCCCTGACGCCATGCTGGCAGCAATTCCAAGGGCGTGTTGTATCTGCGGCATGCTTAGGCGCCCAAGGTACGCCAATGCGGCTGTGGCAGCGACCGTTCCGAATACGCTGGTTGGATGCCAGCCCTTGGTATGGTACTGATCACTGTCACGTGCCACTAGTTCGGCCCAGACTTCATAGCCGACTACGTATGCACGAAGCGCTTCAAGCCCTTCCAGGTTCCTGCTGTAGCAGAACGAAAGGATTGCCGGCATCAGGACAGCGCTCGGGTGGCCGGACAGTGCAACATCATCGTAGTCAAGTGCGTGTGCAGCAACTCCAATGACGTAAGCAGCTTCATCTGCTTTGAAGTGGTTTCCTGAGAACGGCGCGGGCGCCGCTCGCACGTCTTCACGATCGACGGCGCTGAACTGGCTCGAGACTATTCTCACGACTTCTTCGCCCGAACCCGCGTACAGAGTGGCAATCGAGTCCAGGACGCCTTGCTGCGCCATCGAGAGGGCCTCATCTTCATCCGGGCCGAAGTCGGGAGCGTGGATATAGGAGGCCAATGACTGGGTCAATGCGACCATGTAGTTCTCCTGGGTCAGAGTGATCGCGGATCAGAACGAACGCGGCATGCCGAGCATGTGCTGTCCGATGTAGGAAAGGATCAAGTTAGTCGAGACAGGTGCGATCTGAAACAGGCGCGTTTCGCGCCACTTTCGTTCGATGTCATACTCTCTCGCGAACGCGAAGCCCCCATGCGTCTGCATGCACGCTTCGCCGGCTGCCCAAGAGGCTTCTGACGCAAGCATTTTTCCCATGTTCGCCTCGTCGCCGCAGGGCTTGTGCGCGTCATACAATGCTGCAGCCTTACGAAGCACGAGCTCGGCCGCCACTGTCTGCGCATGCGCTCGAGCAATGGGGAACTGAATGCCTTGGTTCTGGCCAATAGGCCGCTCGAAGACTGTACGTTCATTCGCGTACGCCACGGATTTTTTCGTGAACCATTTTGCGTCGCCGATGGCTTCTGAACCCACAAGGATTCGTTCCGCGTTCATTCCATCAAGAATGTACTTAAAACCCTTTCCCTCTTCGCCAATGAGAGAGCCGGCAGGAATCCTCAGATTGTCGAAGAAAACCTCGGTCGTATTGTGATTGACCATGGCTTTAAGCGGCTGGATTGTTAGCCCGTTGCCACGTGCCTCTCGCATGTCGATAAGGAAGACGGACAGACCGTCACTTTTTTTCTTGATTTGATCCAGAGGCGTCGTTCGCGCCAGCAATAGCATCAGGTCAGAAAACAGCGCGCGCGACGTCCATACTTTTTGACCGTTGATGATATAGCTATCGCCTTCACGGACCGCTCGCGTCTTTAGCTTTGTCGTATCCGTGCCGGTAGTAGGCTCTGTTACTCCGAAGGCTTGCAGACGAAGTTCACCGGAGGCGATGGCGGGGAGATACTTGTTCTTTTGTTCCGCACTTCCATGGCGTAGAACCGTTCCCATTGTGTACATCTGAGCGTGACACGCGCCGGCACTGCAACCTGCTGCGTGAATCTCCTCAAGAATCACGGCTGCTGCGCGCAAAGGCATCCCGCTACCACCATACTCCTCAGGAATCAGCGCTCCAAGATATCCGGATTCCGTAAGTGCGGTCACAAACTCACTTGGATAAGCTTCTTTCTCGTCAAGAGCGCGCCAGTACTCGCCGCCGAATTGAGCGCAAATGCGGCGTATGCTGTCGCGGATTTCTGGGAAGTCTTCCTCGACCGCCATGCCAAATTCTTCGGTGTATGTTTCCATAATGTCAATTCCAGAAGTCATTGAGTCGTCGCTTACGCGCCTTCAATCGGCGGCTGCGGCAGTTGAGAAAAGGTGTAGATCTGTGTGCTCACCTAGCATAGGCGGCGCGCGGTAGGGAGTTGGACGTTCACCATTCAAGGTGATTGGCAAGCCGACCATGCGCATGTCCGTCCCAGGCACAGGAGCAATAATTCCTAGGTCTGCCGTTTGCGGATGATTTACCATCTCGGCCGTGTCATTAACCGGGGCACATGGGATTCCTGCAGTCTCAAGGATCGACGTCCACTCATCGGACGGTCGCTGCAGGAAAACCGGATCCAAAATGGCGTAAAGCGCTTTGTGATTCAGGACTCGACTCTTGTTGTCGATGTACTGTGGGTCACTTGCGAGTTCTGGCATCCCAATTACCACGCAGAGCTTTTGGAAGAGGGCGTCGTTACCGGCCGCCACGACCAGTTCGCCATCCTCCGTCAGATAGCTCTTGTAAGGCACAATGCTGGCCGAGCCGGAGCCACTTTTGCCCGGAACTTCACCGGAAGACATGTATTGACAGGCAAATACCGACATCCAAGACACAGCGGTTTCGAACAGGGACACGTCGACGTCGGCGCCGCTGCCGCTCGACTTGCGCTGATAGAGCGCCGTCAGCACCCCGATTGCCGCCCACATTCCGGTGCCCATGTCGACGATGGATGGGCCCACGCGCACGGATCGTTGGCCGGGCTCGCCCGTGGTGCTCATGATGCCGCCAAAGGCCTGCATCAGCGGGTCGTACCCTGGGTGATCCTTTAGTGGACCTTTGTTACCGAAAGCGCCCATATTGCAATAAATGAGCTCCGGCTTCTCGGCGCGCAGTGTTTTAGCGTCCAAGCCTAGCTTCGCGACTTGGCCGGGCCGGAGATTCTGAATCACTACGTCCGCACTTTCGTGAATCAACCGCTTAAGCGCGAGCAATTGCTGGGCATCGCGAAGATTGCAAACAACTGACTGCTTATTGCGGTTTAAGGTCTGAAACAAGGATGCGGCTCCTTCCCAGAACGGCGGCCCCCACCCTCGTGCATCATCGCCAGAAGATTTTTCAACCTTAATAACAGTGGCGCCAAGATCGGCGAATATTTGCCCCGCGAACGGCGCCGCGACGCTATGACCGAGTTCAATAACGACAATATCGCGGAGCGGCAATTGATTTGGCAACGACATAAAGATCTCCGTTTGATGCAGTTCATCAGTAGACGACTTAAGTTCCCGGTCGGCCAAGGTCGCCCCGATAACGGGTCAAGAAAGAATGGGCTTGACTGGTTCGAAAGGAAACGCACACGTGTGCATTTAGGCCGGTGAACTTACTGCCTACTAGTCTGCCGTCCTAGACGGCAAAGAGGAGCGGTTCGCCTTCTTTTAGGCGTTTGCAATTCTCGAAGGCAACATCAAGGCTTCGCTGCACGGTCTCGGCGGTGAACCAAGCCAAATGCGGCGTGACGACGACGTTATCGAGCGTTAGCAGGGGGTTGGATGCCTTGATAGGCTCCTGCTCCAAGACATCGAGTCCAGCGCCACGCAGATGTCCGCTTTGTAGTGCGCCAAGGAGCGCAGCCTCGTCGACCAGGCCGCCACGGGCGGTATTAATCAGGAGACTGCCTGCCTTCATTCCGCCGAGGAAGGATGCGTCCACCATGTGTTCAGTTTTTGGAGTGAGGGGCAAATGCAAGGAAACGATATCGGATTGGGCCAGCAACGCATCAAGGGAATCTGTAGCGCCTGGATCGGTGTGAGCGTCGACGCTGAAATACTTAACAGCAGCGCCGAGGGCCCGGAGCACTGGGGCAAGACGTTGCGACACTGCGCCATAGCCCACCAATCCAACTGTCTTCCCACATATTTCCCCTTGGCGGTCGGTCACGCTCGCCGGGAGCGTCCATCCTTCTCCTGAGCGGGTAGCCCGGTCCAGGACAGGGATGTTGCGGAGCGTCGAGAGCATCAGGCCCAATGCTAGTTCAGCGACGGCCTGGGTATTTGTGCCGGGCATGTTAGCGACTTTGATTCGCCGCGCCTCGGCTTCGACCAGGTCAATAGTGTTCACGCCAATTCCGATCTTTTGGATCAGCTTCAGGTGTGGCGCAAAGCTCATCAACGTCCTGTCGGCAGGCGCCAACACATGAAGCAATACGTCTGTGTCCTTGAGCTCTTTCTGAAGAGCCGGCTGGTCGTCCTCATCGACAACGACTACATCTAGCCAGTCAGGCCGGCTCTGCATCAGCCGCTCTTGAAACATAGGGCTCGCACGGTAGTGAAGCAGGGCTTTCATGGCTGTCTCCTTATTTTGACGCCTGAATCGAACGCGCCTGACACAGACGCATTTCCGAAGGGATGCTGTTAGTAGCCGGCTACCTGATACGGGGTTTGGGCGGACTTGCGGTAGACGAGCAACGTTCTCGAAAATCGAAGAACGCATCTGCTGTCTTGCGCGATACCCTCCGTGTCCACAGTAACAATGCCCTCGTTGGGTCTGGACGTTGATACCCGGGTGCCGGTGATGGTGGAGCGAGATTCGACCGTGTCGCCTGCAAAGACATCAGAGAGAAATTCGACCTTATTCCACGCCAAGTTAGCCACGACACGTCCCAACGTTCGTG
The DNA here is from genome assembly GCF_003002025.1 of Paraburkholderia sp. BL25I1N1. Taxonomy (GTDB): domain Bacteria; phylum Pseudomonadota; class Gammaproteobacteria; order Burkholderiales; family Burkholderiaceae; genus Paraburkholderia. The sequence goes on along the minus strand of NZ_PVZB01000030.1, from coordinate 51,116 downwards.
TCGAAAGCGCGGCTATGAGGCCTACTAGCCACGTCTGGGGCGGACTGTTGCCAGGCAACCCGGCGGCCTCCGCCCAGGCGAAGTCATGGCTGGCAGGACTCCAGTCCAGCGCACTATAAGCCCGCGCAGCGAGGTCACTGGGCAGGATGGTACGGCGAGGGAAGTGAGCGAAGGTTTCGTTCTCGGCGAGGTCTTCAAAGAAGAGCCCAACCTGCTCGGTATATGTACCGTCACCATTGTCACGATGTGAGCGGAATCGGAGTTCGTCACTTGGCTGCCCGCCAATCCGGATTGCGTCGGGCAGGTCACCTTCATGGAACATCTCAATGGTGTACTCGACGACCGCGATCTGCTCTCGGCGCTGGTTGTAGCCCTCCGTACGGAGCCGGACTAACGCAGAAGCGCTCGACAGCGTCTTCTGCAATACTTCTGTCTCTGCATAGATCGTATCGCCGCCGAACACCGGCCCCTTCATGGCGATACTGTCCATTGAAAGAATTCGTTTTCGGTAAGTTCCGAAGGTCTTCCAGGTCATGCCAATGAGGCGCTGAAGTGTCCACGTGCTCACCATCAACGGGCGTTCCCACGCGGTCCCTCCCGCGTAACGCTCGTCATAGTGCAGCATCGCACTGTTCAGCATATTGAGTGAATCATCCACATTTTCCTGCTGGGAAAATGTGATGCCCGGTCGGTGCAGAAAGCGTTGACCGGGCGCCAGCCCCTCAAACGAAACGCCGAACCGCTCCTGGAAGCGGGAGTTACCCAAGGCGTAATAAGCCGAAAACATATGATCTCCCCATGCGACCGACTTTGCTGCACGTCAGTCATGTATGAGGCCATGGTATACGCAAATACACACGTGTGCAATGCAGGTTTCCACGTGATTTCGCAAAAATATCTGTGATTTCCATCGTCAGGGATTCCGTTAGAATGCGAGAACATCGAGGGACGGGTCTATGCGCTGCGAAAGATGCGTCTTGTCAAATAGTCAGTTGATTTGGAGGGGTGGAGATGAAAGACACTAGGCCGGCAACGGCCCACGGCAGCCGCGCGGAGTGGCGCGACGAAACACTCGTCCTGCATGGTGACTCAGCGCACGGCGATAGCAGTTCTGTAGTGCCTCCGATCTACTATTCGGCTACCTTCAGAGCGACAGACGCGGCGGACTTCGTGGAGATGGCGAGTACTGCACGCCACTCCACCTACTATACGCGCTACGGGAACCCGACCCACGATCGGGTCGCCGCGATTGTTGCTGAACTGGAGGGCACAGAAACGGCCTTGCTTACTGGTTCGGGGATGGGCGCTATCAGCACGACGGCGTTAAGCCTTCTTAAGGCAGGCGACCATGTGATAGCGCAGACTCGACACTATATGGCTACCGCAAAGCTGTTCGATGAGCTGCTGCCACGACTCGGTGTCGAAGTCTCATTAGTCGAACAGAGCGACGCAGACCTCATTGAGGCATCGTTGCGCGCTGAGACGAAACTCATCATGCTTGAGACTCCGGCGAATCCCACGCTCGTCCTCACCGATCTCAGAAGAATTGCGTCGATGGCCCGGCCGCGAGGGATCTTAACCGTCGCCGACAACACGTTCGCGTCTCCGATTAATCAAAAGCCACATGCACTTGGAATCGACATCGTCGTCCACAGCGCGACCAAGGCACTGGGAGGGCACCACGACCTGATGGCTGGCGTCATCTGCTGTTCCTATGCGCTTGCAGAGCGCATTTGGGCGACGCATATCATCCTTGGCTCTGTCCTCTCTCCTATGGATGGCTGGCTACTGCTACGGGGCGTACGTACGCTTTCATTGCGTATGGCGCGCATGAACGACAACGCCTTGGAACTTGCGGCCTGGTTAGAGCGACATCCGATGGTGGAGAGGGTGTACTATCCAGGACTCAGTAGTCACCCCCAACATGATTTGGCAACGCGTCAAATGACGGGGTTCGGGCCCGTGATAGCGCTAGCGGTTAGAGGAGGCTTTGAAGCGGCCTCCCGTTTTGTCGCATCATTGAGTTTGGCGATCCAAGCGGTCAGCCTGGGCGGAGTGCACACGCTGGTTGTCCATACGGCCGCCATGTGGGCTGGCACGATGACAGAATCACAAATGAGGGATGCCAACATTGTTCCGAACCTCGTTCGACTAGCAGTCGGTCTGGAGCACATTGACGACCTGAAGCGTGACTTTGACGTCGCGCTCAATGCAATATAATTCCCGAAGAATATTCCAGAACGGAGGTTCCGTTAGATCACATTTGTGATGATTCGATCTGCTCTGTGACGTCGATTCAATCGAGAACAATACTGACTCCCACCTACGGACAAAGGGAGCCTAAAACATGCAGTCCTTCAAGCCCGCGAACGACGTCGCGCAAATTGCAGCGCGCTATGGTGACCGTGTTGCTGTTATTGATACACGTGGCCGTGTCACCTATAAAGATCTTATTGCGAAGGCGAGTGGAATCGCTACCCAACTGCGGTCGTTTCAGTTAGGCGCAGACGAGACCATCGCAACCCTGTTTCGCAACGGCTCTGACGCGGTTGCCGCGGGTTATGCTGTCATGATGGCGGGGTTCGCTGAGGCGCCGATTAATCCTGCACTCAGCAAGAACGAATTGGAGCACTGCCTGGCAGTTAGCGAGGCGAAACTCGTGCTTACCAGCGCAGATCTCGTCGAGCGCTTTGCAGAATTTAAAGGCCCCGTGGTAGAGGTAGATTCAATCGGACCAAAAACGTTCGATCCCGCAGACTATCCGCAGGTTGAGCCAACGGCAGCGGCACGTGTTGTTTTCACTTCGGGAACCTCTGGTCCGCCAAAAGGCGCACTCCACACGCAGGAAGGAAGGTGGATCGCCAACCTGCTGCTTCGTGCAAACCTGCCGCATCAGCCGTCGGAAAGTGGTCCAGTGCTTTTAATGACGCCATTTTCCCATGGTGCTTCGTTGCTCGCCTATGCATATCTCTCGTCTGGCGGTTCGGTCGTGCTGATGGACGGAGTGAATACCCCGCAAGTCCTGGAAATGTTCGAGCGTGGCGACTGTGCGGCGGCGTTCATGCCGCCGACTGTCTTGGCAAAAGTTGTGGATGCGGCCGAAGGTAGGCGCTTCCCTGCGGTGAAGTCGATCTTTTGCGGGACGGCAATATTGAGCCCTCATCTGTATCGCCGAGCTCGCGAGGTCTTCGGCCCGGTAATCCGTATCACTTATGGTAAAAGCGAACTGTTTAATCCGATTACTGTGATGGAGTCTGCTGAGACGGATCATTGGTATCAGGAAGAGGGACTCGCTGTTTGCGTCGGATGGCCAGCTGCTGGAGTGGAAGTCGCGATTCGCGACGATGATGCGAATGTTCTTCCCGACGGAGAGGTAGGAACGGTACACGTTCGAGCTCATCACTTAATGTCTGGGTACAGAACGCGGGACGGCTTCATGCCGATGTCTCAAGGCGAATATCACGATACTGGCGATCTAGGCTTTATCGATGCCAAAGGCCGCTTGCGCCTGGTCGGACGTGCCGCAGATATGATCAAGACGGGCGGTTACAAGGTCGCCCCCGATGAGGTCGAGCGCGCTTTGGCGGGGAGCGTGGGCAACTCAGAAATCGCAGTGGTCGGTATCCCCTCGGAGTATTGGGGAGAGGTCATACTTGCAGCAGTGGAGTCTCCCCCTCCGAACTGGCGGGAACAGATGAGAGCCGTAGCCGAATCCATGACGAGCTATAAGCGTCCGCGATTGCTAGTGCCCTTCGAAAGACTGCCACGCAACGCTCAGGGTAAGATCGTCAGGCGGGCAATCAAGGACGCTATTTTGGCTCAGTACCATTTAATCGATGGGCCGCGACCAGAACTTAAGGAGGCGGAAGGCCTTTCGGGATGAGCCGAGCACTCCGTAGCGCGAGGAACATCTACCTTTGACAATCTTTGCGAGAGCAGCCGAGCGGCTGCTCGCAAGTGGAGGACACGACAGGGACGTCCTGCCATTTTCGAACCGCTGACGTTTTGAAAAAAAGGTATTCAGGTGGCCTCGTCTTGCGACGTCTCTAGTCCCGCTCATCGCTTACGCTCAGGAATCTGACTTAGATCGCGAATCGGCCGGGCGGGGGTAGCGAGTAGAGTATTCCGACCGGTGCGCCTTGATCTGGGCACCGGTCTTTTTTTACATTCGAAGGATTATCTAGCTCTCAACCGTTGCGGCGAAGAAGGAGTCGCCGGTTGCGTAGTAATGCCCGCCTGCGATGTAATGCAGACTCCGCCAAGCCGGATCCGCATCCTGGAAATGCCAATGGCCCTCCCGAAACACACGTGTATCGGCCCATGCTCCGACGATCTCACCGATAAAAAGGTCGTAGCTTTCCTGATTGTGCGGCTCCGGAATTAGCTTGCAAGCGAGCCACGCCGAACAGCCGGTTACGAAAGGCAAGTGCCCAAAGCCATCCTGGTGGAACAGATGCACATCACTTTTCAGTAGTTTATCCGGATCATTGAACAGTGTGCTGGTGCCCACCGCATCAACAAGCTGCAGTTGGGCCACTGTAGGCACTTGCACTACGAAGATCGCACTACCTTCTACGAGCTCACGAGTACGAGCGACCTTATCCAGCACTACGGTCAGCTTTGGCGGAGCGAAGTCGAGCGCGCAAGCCCACCCAACCGCCATTACGTCGTCCACTCCTTGGTGATGAGCAGACACAAGAACGGTGGGGCCATGATGGATCAACCTGGAGGCCTTTCCGAGTTCAACCGGCTTCAGATACCCGTTCATGCCTGCTCCTTGCGTACGAATGCTTGTAGGCTGTCGTTGCCTGCACTGAACAATCCTGCAATGAGCTTCTCATACTGGCCCTCGGCGTCGCTTGCCCGCAGGTCGAAGCTCGCCGTCCAATGAATAAAGGTGCGCGATTCTCCCGTCAGCGGAACAAGAATGACGGCGGCGACATAGTTGTCCAGTGGGAGGAACGACTCTTCAATGCAATACGATAGCCTGCGATGCCGGTCATCCACGGAAAGAAGGCGTTCGCGCAACGTGCTGCCATCTTGAAGCCTGATGCGGCGAACGCTCCCCACCATACCATCGGGCTGATCGCCTTCAGTGATGCTGTCGGTGATGGCGGGAAACCATTCACTGATTTTACCGAAACGTTTAAGAACGTTCCAAATCCTATCGGCGTCGCCATCAATTACGGCGGAGAATTCGACAGTTGGCATGACCATTCCTTCCTAGTTCAGATGGATTGCTGTTTTTACCCTCAAGTCAGGCCGTTTTCGAGGGCACAAGGTGTTCGACTCGGCGGGCGACGGGCGCTGCTTCGACCACTGCTCGGGTGATCTTCGCTGTGCGGCGAAGGCGCCAGCGCGATGGTTGCGAAGACTCCCACTGGCAGTACGCCGACATAAGCTAAACAGCGGATCTGTGGCCGATAGCCAACCAATGTTTGCGAGCCGGAGAGATAAAGCGAACGCACTTCCAAGCTTACCTACTTGCCGCCTGGAGGCGCGCTAAGAAGCGGAGTGGACGCGGGTCCCGAAGCAGAAAGCGCACCCCGTTGCTGCCGACTAGTCACGTCGCGCCTATAGGCAATAGGTCTATGCGAAGAATGGATCTTATGCTGGGGTAATGGCGCGCCGTGCGCATGGCCGAGCGAAAACAGCCCGGCCATGCCCGGGTGATTAAATCAGACGTGGGTGTGATAGATTTTACTGACTATTGTCCACTTGCCTTCGACCTTTAAGAGATTGAAGAAATCAGTAAAGCAGAAACCGGAGAGGTCATTTGTGTCGATGCGAGCGCTGGCGGCGGTGCCTGCGATGTCGATCCGGGTGACAGCAGCCTTGGCATCAGGCGATGGCTTGAAGACACTGTCTATGGTGTCGAAGAGGCCTTGAATCGGACCGCCGGTCAATTTGCTATCGCCGTCGACGCCGAAGATGGTAGCCTGCTCGCTGAATGCAGGCTTCATGATATTGCTTTTCGCTTGCTTGCCGCCCTCGTTGTACTGCTTGAGAACTTCCACGATCGCATTATATTCTTGCACGTAGGTGGGACTATTCATGATATGCATCCTCGAAATAACAAAACATTAAGGAAGAGTAGGGGCGAGAAACACCTGCCGACTTACCAGTCCTGCCGGGTCGGCGTGATAACAATGTCGTTTATATTGACCATCGCGGGTTGATTGAGGGCGTAGACGACAGCCTGTGCTACAGCTTCAGGTGCGATGGCAAGCTTGTTGAGCTCCTGCGCAGCCTTGCGGCCTTCTGGATCGCTGACTTTGTTTGCCCATCCAGTGTCGACTACCCCGGGACTGATCGTTCCCGCTCGAATGCCAAGGTGCACGGAAAGCTCCTTGCGCAAGGACTCCGTGACAGCCTGGACGAAGAACTTTGTTGCGCAGTAGATACCCGCCGATGGCACCACGTGATGGCCGGCAATCGAGTCCATATTCAGAATATGGCCGGACTTCTGCTGCTGCATAAAAGGCAGCACGGCCGCAATCGCGTTCAGGTAGCCTTTGATATTGACTTCAATCATCTTCTCCCAATCATCGGTCGCGAAGTCGGTCCAGTTCGAGAACAGCATCAGGCCCGCGTTGTTGACCAGGATATCGATGGAGCCGTACGCATCCTTGGTGAACTGTGCCATTGCCTTCATCTGTCTTGCGACTGTGACGTCTGCAACGTGACCTACAATCTCGCCACCGTTCTGTCGGGCAGTCGCAACAAATGCCTCGACTTCCGCGGCGTCTCGGGCAACGGCGACTACTCGAGCGCCCTGCGCCACGAGGGCCCGGGCGGTCGCCGCCCCGATGCCGGATGATGCACCAGTGATAACGGCAACTTTGTCTTGCAGATAATTCATGTTGAAGTCCTCTCTGAAGGTTTACCCTAAGCGATGTGGACACCTAATCGTCACGTTAGGGGACTGCGGTATGTTCCAGATATCGGCGTACGATTAATAAGCGCCGGTCGGCCAATCGGTGTAACCCTTCGCACCCCCGTTGTAGTAGGACTCGCGCGGCGCAATCGTTAGATCGGCACCGTGACGGAGCCTTTCAACGAGGTCGGGGTTTGCTATGAACAGGCGGCCGAACGCTACGATGTCGATCTTCCCTTCAGCACGGCGCTGAATTGCGAGGTCCAGGTCATAGTCGTTGTTGCCAATGTACGGACCGTCGAAGAGCGCCCGTAGAGCGTCGAGATCAACCCCGGCAGGGACGTCCCGCGAACCACCGGTCGCGCCTTCCACAAAATGCAGGTAGGCCAGTCCCATGCGATTCAGTCCGCGAATGAGATGTCCGTATGTGGCCATCACGGTACTGTCCGGAGGGGTATTTCCAGCATTGGGCGAAACCGGCGACAGGCGTAAGCCAACCCTTTCGTTACCCCAAACATCGACGATCGCCTCGGTCACCTCAAGCGTAAGCCTCGTGCGGTTCTCGATTGAGCCGCCGTATCGGTCTGTACGCTTATTGGTGGAATCTCGGAGGAATTGATCTAGCAGATAGCAATTGGCAGAGTGCACTTCGACGCCATCGAAACCCGCGCGCTTGGCATTCTCAGCCGCATGGGCGTATTGCTCCACGATGCCGTGGATTTCTTCGGTTTCCAACGCTCGCGGCATCGATACCGGCACGAAGCCTTTCACTGTATAGGTTTCGCCTTCAGCTTTTATAGCTGACGGCGCGACCGGCGCTTCGCCGTTTGGCTGAAGTTCTGTGCTCGAGAAGCGGCCGACGTGCCACAGTTGGCTGACGATTTTGCCGCCCGCAGCATGAACCGCGTTGGTTACCTTCTTCCAGCCGGCGACCTGCTCGTCACTCCATATGCCTGGGGTAGCCGCATAGCCGCGACCCTGCGCCGAGATGTTCGTAGCTTCGGCCACAATGAGCCCGGCGCCGGCACGCTGAGCATAGTACGTTGCGTGCAGGTCATTGGGCACGCCATCCTCAGAGTAGCGGCTCCGCGTGAGCGGCGCCATCGCGATTCTGTTTGCCAACTCTATCGCGCCTAGTCGGCTCGGTTCAAAGAGGTCGGTTTTGGTGCTGGTATTCATCAGTTAATCCCATAAAGTTGACCGGTCGACTACAAAAAGCAAAAAAGAGTGTTAAGACAGCAGGTGAGCCATGGCACCTAAAGCAATCTCAAACGATTTGCCATCATGATTCAGCTTGTCTAGCAGCGATGCACCTAGCCACAATTGATACAACGACTCTGCCAGTTCAATTGCGGGCTTGGTTGCGGCGATCGAGCCATCCACCTGACCTTGCCTGACACATTGCGCGATCCGCTCAACGATTGCGTCCGTTCCCCGTTTGAGGGCTTCGCGCAAATCCTGGGACAGGTCACACATCTCCGGTGCCAGCTTGACTACGAGGCACTTTCCGTCAGTAAGCCCCGTACACTGCTTGTCGGCCCAGAAGCGGAAATAGGCCTGCAGGCGAGCAGAAGCGCTGCCTTCGCCACTAAGCATTCCTTCTATCGTGGACAGGTAATCGTCAAAGTACCCCTCGAGCAATGCCTGACCAAACTCTTCTTTGGACTTGAAGTAGTAATAGAAGGAGCCCTTCGGAACGTCGGCCGCCGCCACGATCTCCGCTAAGCCCACGGCGGTGTACCCCTTTTCAGTCATCAGGGACTTCGCCGCACCCAGTATGTGCTGCCGCATTTCTATAGTTGGTTTCCTCATGACGACAGCCTATCAGATAGTCGACCGGTCGTCTACGAGTCCTGTGAACGCGGTCTCGCAGAACCGTAGCGATCGTGCCGCAGGACTGCTCGGTCAAATAGCGGGCCGTACCCCGTCAGAGGCCGCCGGCATTGCATTCGGTCAAGATTTGGTAGCGCTCATCGGCGGTCCGTTGCATTAACAAATGTGATGATTCACTAAAAAATTTATTGATTATGTTTGTTTTTTCTGCGGCCTAGGATATCTGAATTCGTTGGCGTCTACCGCTTCGGAAGATGCGGTCCGTAACACTAACTTCAGAGGAGTGCTAAGTCCATGTGGCATACGAACCTGCAAAACTGATCGATCTTTGAGGTAGGAATCTTATGGCGGGTCCACCGGGTTCAGGGGGGCGCTCGCCCATGGCATTGGATGGAGATATCAGAGGTGTTGACATGCTTGGTCTAAATATCGCATTGAAACGAAGTGTTTTGGTAGCGTGCGTGAGTTTAAGTGTCCTCTCGGCATGCGGGGGACATATTGACTCGCCAACTCAGGACGCGCCAACCCAACTCTCGGCTGGCGCTGCGGCAACGGGAGATAACTTCAGTGCCCAGGTCGCGCAGCAGATCTTGGCTGCTGGCGGCAACGCAGTAGATGCCGCAGTGGCGACGGCCTTCACTCTAGCGGTAACGTATCCTGAGGCCGGCAACATTGGGGGCGGCGGATTCATGACGATCTACATGAATGGACAGCCATACTTCCTGGATTATCGCGAAGTCGCCCCAGCGGCCACGTCCCCAACTTTCTTTTCACAGTTTTCGACTGCGGATGGCAAGGAAGACCCGCAGAGTAGCGTCCAAGGTGCCCAGGCAGTCGGTGTCCCCGGGACAGTCATGGGGCTTTGGACTGCGTGTCAGCGATTCTGCAAGTTGCCGTGGCGGCAACTTCTCGCGCCAGCGATCGCGCTAGCGCGCAACGGTTACATTCCGTCGCAGGACTCGGTCGACAACTATAGCGGCACGATTGCGGCGGATCAGGGCCATCCCTATCCCATCAACCTGTCGGAATACTTTGGCGGGATGAAGGCGAACCAGACTTTTACACAGCCGGACCTGGCGGCGACACTGGATCGGATCTCCAGCGGGGGCGCCGACGAGTTCTACAAGGGAAAAACCGCTGATCTGCTTGTCAGCTCCATGACGCAGGATGGCGGCAAGGGTGTTATCAGCAAAGCAGACCTGGCGTCGTACAAGCCGGTATGGCGGCAACCAATTTCTTTCACGTGGAAGGGGATGACTCTGTTGACGGCGCCTCCTCCGAGTTCGGGCGGTGTTGCGCTCGCTCAGTTGCTCGGGATGAAGGCGGATCTTGCCAACACGGCATTCACCGGTGTGCCCGTAAACAGCGTTCAATACATCCACCTCAGCGCAGAGATGATGAAGCGCGTGTTTGCCGACCGAGAAACGTACCTGGGTGATCCAGACTTCGTGAGCGTACCTGTTGCGGGCTTGCTCGACCCAGACTACATTGCTCAACGCGCGGCGGAGGTCAACCCAACCTCAATATCGCCGTCGGCAAGTGTTGCTCCGGGAAAACCGAAGTTCCATACCACGCATTTCTCAATCGTGGACAAGTGGGGTAATGCTGTGTCCAACACGTACACACTGAACGGTTTCTTTGGCAGCGGTGTGGTCGTCCGCGGTGCTGGATTTGTCTTGAACGATGAGATGGACGATTTCGCCACCGTAGCAGGACAACCCAACGCTCTTGGAGTCGTTGGGGGCGATGCAAATGCCGTGCAGCCAGGTAAGCGTCCGCTATCATCGATGTCTCCCAGCATTCTGCTGCAGAACGGGAAGGTGGCGATGGTCATAGGTACTCCGGGAGGCTCGCATATCTTCACGTCGCTCTATCAGGTGTTATCTGACGTTTACGATTACAACATGCCGCTTGCCGATTCCGTAAAAAATATGCGCTTCCATCATCAGTTGCCGCAAGGTACCGTTGTCTACTACGAACCGTACGCACCGTTCCCGTCGTCGCTCGTATCGGAGCTGGCGACGCGAGGGTATTCCGTGGCCAATAGTGGCTTCAACACGGACGTGGCGGCCGTTCAAATTGTCAACGGCAATCCGATTCCAGTGTCCGATCCTCGCGGTCGTGGTGCATCGGTTATCGCTAAATAGGCTGGCCATGGTCGGGGGCTTCGGCCCCTGTTCTTGATGCCCCGTGCCTTACGGTGTCAGCTGGGGTCGGCGTCGCCGGAGGAATCGGCACAGGAGCGGATCAGGTTGGCCAGATCTCGCACCGGTTCGGACAGGTTACCAAAGGCGCGGTGCACCAGGCCGACTTCGCGGTGAAAAGTATGCGCCCCGAGATCGATGGCACGAACTGCGGCGGGCCATCGCCGAAAGGCCGCCACTTGCGGGACCAGTGCGACCCCTAAGCCGTTCGCGACGAGCTTGACTATTGCTTCCAGTTCGTCGACCTCGCAGACTTCGCGGAGCGTGAAGTGCATGCCGCGCAAAAATTTGTCGACCTGACGACCACCGAAGGAAGACCGGTCGTAGCGGATAAATTGTTGGCTCGACAACAACTCTGCCCAGTCATCGCCCGCCACGTTGCGCGGTGCTATCAGCCTAAACGGCTCGCTCACCAACGTGGTCCAGCGTAGATCCTTCTGAAGTGAGAAGGGCGGTCGGATAACAACTGCGAGATCAATTTCGCCGGCGTCAACTGCGTTGAGCAATTCCAACGAGAGGCCAGGAACAATCCGCGTTCTGCACTGCCGGTGCTGCCGATGAAATCGCGTGAGCGCTGCGGGCAGCAATGATCTCTGAGCTGAAGCAATCGCGCCAACGTTGACCAGGACGCTTGGTGGCGCCCCCACGGACGGAGATCCCAGATTCTCGTACAGACGAATCAGCTCCTGCGCCTGCAGCAAAGTCTGGTGTCCCAGCTTATTCAGCTTCGCGGCACGCCCCTTCCGGTCGAAAAGTTCGAAGCCCAGCTCTGACTCCAGACGCTGCATCTGCGCGCTGACTGCGGCCTGCGTCAGGCCTATCTTGTCGCCTGCGGCGGCGAACGTGCCCTCGCGAGCAACGGCCAGGAGCGTCCTGAGTTCGCGGATCATATACAAATCCTTTTTGTGAGAATGAAAAATATATATTGATTTTATTTTCCTTTCCGCGTTTCTACAATTTGTTTGTGCGAGACGAGCATCTCGGAGCCTGCCGCTTCGACGAAGGAACTAGCAGCACGACAAGGCATTACTGCCGAGAGGTCTGGAAAAATAGCGCCGGATCCAGCACCGACCGACCTTTGCCGCGGCCACAACATCATTCTCGGAGTTTTCAATGAGTCTTTCCCCGTTTCACCTGGCTATTCCAGTCTATGACTTGCCAGCTGCCCGACACTTTTATGGAGAGGTGTTTGGTCTCAAGGAAGGTCGTTCGGATACGCAATGGGTTGACTTCGACTTTTTTGGCCACCAGCTGGTCATCCACGAGCACGGCAAGACTGCTGACCAGGAGCATGCACGTGCCAATCCAGTAGATGGTCACGACGTGCCGGTTCCGCACTTCGGCATCGTGCTCGACTGGGAACAATGGGAAGCGTTGGCCGCTCGCCTGAAGTCATTTGGAACGAAGTTCGTAATCGAGCCTTACATTCGATTCCAAGGTCAGGTAGGCGAACAGGCAACCATGTTCTTCCTCGACCCCTGTGGCAACGCGCTAGAGTTTAAGGCGTTCAAGGACATGAGTCAGCTGTTTGCGAAGTGATTAGGGGTGGCACGCGTTGACGGTGCCGCCTTTTTTACGCCTGACAGTACAAATAGCGCTTGAGCTCCGTTAAAGCGGACCATCCGGGCGCATCGGAGACAATCATGAAGCGCATAACATTGGTGTGGCAGATAGTCATTGGTTTGGTGATCGGCATTGCGGTCGGTTGGTTTTTCAACACTCACTCGCATAGCCAACAATGGGTAACTGCGGAAATACTGAAGCCGCTTGGCGATATCTTCATCAAGATGATGAAGATGGTCGTCGTACCAATCGTGTTTTCTTGCATGATCCTCGGAATCGCGGGTGGCGGTGATAGCAAGTCCTTCGGAAGAATGGGCATCAAGTCCATGTTGTACTTCTTCTCGATTACTGGCCTTGCTACGATCGTCGGCCTGGTCTTCGGGAATTTGCTCAAGCCTGGTTTGGGTACAAATATTTCCGGTTTGACGCACGCCGGTACGACAATAAAAACCGAGCCCAGCAAAGGCGCCCTTATCGTCTTGCAAAACATTGTCCCGGACAATCTATTCAGTGCGCTTACCGACGGCAAGCTGCTTTCAATCCTTTTCTTCGCTGTACTGTTCGGGATTGCTCTGAACGCAATGCCTCGAGAGCGGAGCGCTCCGGTCCTCGCTGTGCTGCAGGGAGTCGCTGACGCAATGTTCAAAGTTGTCGCGATGGTCATGGCCTACGCGCCGATTGGTGTCTTTGGGATGATCGGAGCCACCGTTGCATCATTTGGCTTCGCTTCCTTGCTCCCGCTGCTGAAACTCATCGGTGTGGTCTACTTCTCGCTGCTCGTATTTGCCGTGGTGGTGCTTGGCGGAATCTGCTTGCTGATTGGTGAGAACGTCTTCAGGCTGATGCGCTATTTCAGAAGCGAGCTGATTCTCGCCTTTTCGAGCGCCGCCTCCGCTGCCGTCATGCCTCAGTTGATGGAGAAGCTCGAGGAATATGGCGTGCCACGCCGCGTAGTGAGTTTCGTGGTCCCGGTGGGCTACGCTTTTAATCTCGACGGAGCGTCCATCTTCCTTGGTGTCGCTACGATCTTTATTTCTCAGTTGTACGGACTCGACCTTTCCTTGTCGCAACAAGCAGTGCTCGTCGTAACGATGGTCCTTATGTCGAAGGGCGCTGCCGGCGTTCCAGGCTTCGCAATCATCATTCTGTCAGCAACCCTCGCCTCTGCTGGGATACCGCTCGAAGGGGTTGCACTCATTGCCGGCATCTTCCGCGTGATTGACAGTGGAACGACGACATTGAACGTTCTCGGAAACGCGGTGGCACCACTGGTCATCGCTCGATGGGAACAGAAACGCACTGCGGAAGAGAGAGTTACCGCGTAAGCGCGTCCCGCGAACGGCTGCGTGGTGCGGGATACGCCCTGTCTCGGAGGGCGTATCCGTCTCGGTCAGCACATGATGCCTTATACCGTTCCGTTTAACGGGCGTAATAGAGGGTGGTCACCGACGTCCACGTTCAGACGACGTGGCCGAACGCGGTGCGCGCATACAAGCCGATCTAAAGAATACTAGTTGCGTTCTTCTTGAAATAAGGATCCGTAATGCAAGTTTTATCTGAGATCTTCAACACGGTTAAGCCATCGCCGACTCTGGCAATTACGAAAAGAGCAGGCGATATGCGACGGGAGGGTATCGACGTAATCGGCTTGTCGCAAGGCGAGCCCGATTTTCCTACGCCGGAGCATGTGAACACGGCGGCGAAAGCCGCGATAGATGGCGGGCAGACAAAATACACGGACGTCGACGGCACTCGCGAACTCAAGGAAGCGATCGCAAGGAAATTTCAGCGCGACAACGGGCTTGCCTACGAGGTTCCCGAGATCAGTGTTGGAACCGGGGGAAAACAGGTCATCTACAACGCCCTCGTCGCAACGCTAAATCCTGGCGATGAGGTGATCATCCCGGCGCCGTATTGGGTGTCCTATCCCGACATGGTTCGCCTCGCGGGAGGCAGGCCAGTGGAGGTTCATTGCCCTGCGAGCCAGGACTTCAAACTCACCGCGTCGCAGCTACGCGATTCGATTACCCAAAAGACGAAATGGGTTGTGATCAATTCGCCTAGCAACCCGACGGGCGCAGGATACTCGGCGGCGGAACTGGCGGAGCTGGCCGCCGTGTTGCTCCGGCACCCGCACGTGCTTGTTTTGACCGACGATATATACGAGCACATCCGGTACGACGGGTGGTCGTTCTCAACAATTGCCTCTGTCGAGCCGCGGCTAAAGGAGCGTACATTGACGGTGAACGGAGTGTCAAAAGCCTACGCAATGACCGGCTGGCGGATCGGCTATGCAGGAGGGCCTCGCGCTCTGATTTCTGCCATGAGCACCATCCAGTCACAGAGCACCAGCAACCCAAGTTCGATTGCACAAGCGGCCGCGCTGGCTGCGCTTGACGGTCCCATGGAGTTCCTTGCCGAACGAAACGAGATCTTCAGAATTCGACGTGACCTGTGCCTCGACTCGCTCAATGCAACTGCGGGTCTGAGTTGCCGGCGTCCGGAAGGGGCGTTCTACCTCTTTGTGTCATGCGAGGGCTTGCTCGATCGTGCAACTTGCGGGAGCGAAAAGTTGAAGAACGATATGGACGTCGGACGGTATTTTCTTGAGCAAGCGAAGGTAGCAGTCGTGCCCGGGAGTGCCTTCGGGACTCCTGGCTACTTTCGCATCTCATTTGCGACGGCGACGGAGCGGCTTGAGGAAGCTTGCAGGCGCATTCGAGAAGCCTGCGAAAATTTAAATTAGGAGGCGGATTATGGATCTTGGTTTGAGCGGTAAACGGGCTCTTGTAATGAGTGCTGGTGGGGGATTAGGCAGCGAGATTGCGGTGGCGCTGGCGCGCGAGAACGTTGATGTTTGCGTTGCAGATCGCGACGCCTCGTCGCTTGACCAGGTGCAGGCTCGAATCTCCGAGGTCGGCGGGAAAAGCCGAGGGTTGGCTTTTGATCTTGGCGTTGCCGAACAATGGCGCACAGCGATCCAGGATCTGCTAGCAGACATCGGCGGCATCGACATCCTCATTAACAATACGGGAGGACCCCAGCCGGGGCCTGCATTCGGCCATTCCGAGGACGTGTGGCGCGAAGCGTTTGAATCGATGGTGATATCGGTAATTGGCATCACGGACCTGTTGCTTCCTGGAATGCGTGACCGCGGGTGGGGTCGGATCATTACAAGCACATCGTCGGGAGTCATTGCTCCGATCCCTAACCTCGGTCTCTCGAACGCTACGCGCATCGCTCTGGTCGGATGGTCGAAGACATTGGCTCGCGACGTCGCGAAGTTCGGGATTACATCTAACGTAATCGTGCCGGGCCGAATTGCCACGGCCCGTACTCGTTTTCTCGACGACTCCAAGGCGAAACGGGAGGGCCGCGAGGCCGCCGCAGTCCAGTTAGAGAGTGAGGCGTCGATCCCAATGGGGCGTTACGGTGATCCACAAGAGTACGCCGATGTTGTGGCCTTCCTCGCCAGTAAGCGCGCATCGTACATCACCGGGTCGACCATCCGTGTTGATGGCGGTTTGATTGCGGCTGTCTAGTCCGCTTTACATATCCAGATAGAAAAGGAGTCGCTATGTCGACCTTCGAAGCAGATGAACAGAAGTTCGCGGCACTTTCGAGCGTCACGACGGCAACGCTCACGACCATTTTGCTCAAAAAGGGCTTACGCAATGTGTGGATCCGCGGAGCGTTTCCGATTGCATCTGGCACGAAGCGCGTTGTCGGTCGGGCTTTCACGGTGCGGTTCGTTCCTTCACGTGAAGACCTGGCGACGCCCGAGTCCTGGTCGTCACCAAATTCGACTCGCGGTGCTATCGAGCAGATGACTGCCGGATGTATCGCGGTGGTCGACGCAATGGGCGTGAAGGACGCGGGGGTATGGGGCGACATCCTTTGTGCACGAATGGCCAAGCGCGGCGTCGCCGCGCTTATCACTGACGGTGTTGTTCGTGACGCAACGGGCGTCTTGTCGACCGGTTTGCCAGTATGGGCGGCGGGTGCGGCAGCACCACCCTCGGTAGCCGGCCTCACGTTCGTGGACTGGCAGCAGCCTGTCGCTTGTGGCGGGGTCGCCGTTTTCCCTGGCGACGTCATCGTCGCCGACCAGGACGGCGCGGTTCTTATCCCTGCGGCACTCGTTGACGATGTAATTCAGGCCGCTGTCGAACAGGAACGTTTCGAAGCTTGGATTATGGATGAGGTCAATGCCGGTGCTGCATTGCCCGGTCTGTATCCTCCGAACGAAGAAAACAAGGCGCGGTACGAGGCATCCAAGAAGGGTTGAGATCGCCCGTAGCGTGACGGCGGCGAAGCTATTGCCGCCAGCCGCAGACGAACCGCGCACGAGCTTCACGCGGCCCCGGTGGCTGGCTGCTTTTCCTAACGCACTGATGCCAGCCTGTCGGTCCCGAATCAGGCGATGATAACTTCCTCGAATCTCGATGGGACAATATCTGCACAATTCCGTAGGTCAACACCCGGCCGTGTCTGAGTCGGTCCTTATCGGCTCGACCGCTTTGGCGAACGGCACCTGGCTCGTTGATGGAGTCTGTGAGTTTCGCAAACTCTTGCCGGGATGTCGTCTAAAAATCAGGCTGGGTGTTTCGCTGAACCTTGTAGGGCAGGTGCTTTCTGGGGAAGTGGACGGCGCCATAATTATCAAGCCGCCGTTTTCTCTACCTGTCGATTTGAAGTGGCATCCACTCGCGACGGAGCAGTTCGTCGTCCTGGTGCCTGAGAGCCTTGAAAACGAGCACTGGAGGGATCTACTCAGTTCCCGGCCCTTTCTACGGTTTGGCCGCGATTCCTTCAATCAACGGCACGTGGACAGTATCTTCGAAATGAATCACGTCAGCCATGGCGAAGTTATCGAGCTGGACGACTTGAACACGGTCATGGCGCTTGTCGCGAAGGGTGTCGGAGTCTCGATCGTTCCGGGGCTAGACGGTATACCTATGCCGCATGGCGTTACGACGCTCCCACTTGGCGGGGCAACCTTCTCACGCGAAATTGGTATCGTCGAACGTCAAGAGTTGCCACGTCGTGCTCAGGTCCAAGTGTTCGTTCGGTCGATGAGCGAAGCGACAGGCAGCAAGAAGACCGCCGACAAAGGCCGCGCTCGCTAATAAAAAGAGGGAGGTGACAGGCAGGTTGGTCAGGACGCGGAATTATTGTCGCCTTGCGAAGTACAGCACGGACGTCGCAGCATCGGGCCTTGCCTGTGTCGGCACTGACCGTCCGGCAAGCACGTCCGTCGGCGCATCAGCCGCGCCTTCCTTCCTATTGGTCGCCTCACTACCAAGGGTGTGAACCGTGCGCTGGCTGTTTCAGCGCGATATCTAGCGAACAAGCAACGCTCGACGTACCGAAGTGTGGCCTCTTGCCGGCCAGTGAGGGTGTTTCGCGTGGCCGCAACGTTTCGACCATTCTCGACACTCGATCAAATTGTTCATTCGTCTCGATAGGCGACATATCCTGAGAAGCGTCGGAGGTTATCGAATGGGTCGCAGCTACGATCGACGCTGCGGCGTTGCCGCCGACCGAACCACTTCCGATGAAAAAACATACAACGGAGATTTGTGCAAAGCTCAAAAATATATAGCGAATTGTGGATTTTGTCGCGGATAGACTTCTTACGTCGTCGGTCACATTCGGGACATCAAGTAGTTTTCAGCGGACACTACGAAGGGCTGTCAGGAAGTGGCTAGATGACCATTGCATAGGTGGTTTCCATAGGTCGACGGGACCGTCAAAGAGGTTTTTTCAAAGCACGCGCAACGGGAGATTCCATGAAACGCAAGGTACTTTCGCATGTTGTTTTTTGCTTCTTGGCTGCGAACGCTCACGCCCAAGAAAGCGGTACGCTGCATAAAATCAAAGAAACAAACCTCATTGCTCTTGGACACCGCGAGTCATCTGTCCCGTTTTCATATTACGACGATCGACAGCAAGTCGTGGGGTATTCGCGGGAATTTCAGCTCAGAGTCGTCGAGGCAGTGAAAAAGAAACTCGGTCTTCCGGGGGTGCAAGTTCGCGATATCCCGGTGACCTCCCAAAATCGCATTCCGCTCGTACAGAACGGTACGGTGGACATTGAGTGCGGTTCCACAACTAACGATCTCGAGCGGCAGAAGCAAGTTGCCTTCACCAACACGATCTTCATTATTGGTACGCGACTGCTGACTGCAAAAGACTCTGGGGTAAAAGATTTTTCGGACCTGAAAGGCAAAACCGTAGTCACGACGGCCGGAACCACATCGGAACGCCTGCTCAGGAAGATGAACAACGAGAAGCAGATGGGCATGAGCATCATCAGCGCGAAAGACCATAGCGAGTCGTTTCAGGCGCTGGAAACGGGGAGAGCAGTCGCCTACATGAATGACGACGCGATTCTCTCAGGAGCTCGGGCACGAGCGCGGCAGCCCGACAACTGGGAGATCGTGGGAAGTCCCCAGTCGCGGGAGGCGTATGGTTGCATGGTGCGCCGCGACGATCCATCGTTCAAAAAGATCGCGGACGACGCTATTGCGGACATGGAAAAATCGGGCGAGGCCGCGAAAATTTACGCGAAATGGTTTCAAAGCCCGATTCCGCCTAAGAACCTGAATCTGAATTTCCCCATGAGTGAGGCAGTGAAGCATCTTTATAACAATCCGAGCGACAAGGCGCTCGATTGAACGTCAGGCGTTAGTGAAGAGCGGCGCGGCGCGCACCCTGCGCGATTCAAGCAGAGTGGTCAGAGTCAAGCCCGTCGGATGAGCGCCTTGCGTTAGGCCAATATCATTGGTTAGCCGACGCTGCGTCGCGCAGTCATGTCCGCAACCTGCCTGTTCACGTCGGGAGGTTCGCGCGCGATGCCGCCACCAATGCCGGTCGCAATTGCGCCGGGCGCTACTGGGTTGGCAGCGATTGTCCGTGGACCACATTCCCTTTGCAGGTGGCGCGTCAGCACTTCGACCGACCCGTCGACGCATGCGCGAAAGAGCACGGAGCGCAAACCGAGAGCGCCCGGAATAAACGTTCGCATCCAGCCACCGTCCTTGGTGGCAACGAGTGGAGGGATGGTCGTTTGACTACAAGTGGCGTCGCCCGCACGGCTCGCTCGCGGTAAGACTCCCATCGATCGCGTTGCCCGGTTGGGCGTGTCGCACGTCTTACACACGAGTTGGAAAGCCATGCCTGCGAATCACACAAATAGTGGCTTCGTATCCGGAACTATTGCACATGGTGAAGACCTCAGCTTAGTCGACGACCATACCGGCGGCGCGAACAGCCCATGACCCGCTTAAACGCCGCACTGAACGATTTCTCCGATTCATAACCCGACGGCAGGCCGATCCTGGCAACGGAGTCACGGGAATGTCTTAGCCTGTCTGCGGCTAGCGTCATTCGTCAACGCGCCACATAGCCCATCGGCGAAAGCCCGGTCAGTTCCTTGAACCTTAGCGCAAAGGTAGTGCGCGCGAGATGGCTGCGTGCCCGACCGGACCTCTTGGATGACGCTTATATGAGCGCCGCGCGGCAATCTCGAAGTCCCAGAGCGTTTGGCCAGCGCACTGCACTGAAATGCGCTGGCCGTGTTGGTACGCGCGAACGAGGCGTACGGCTACCCGGCGGCCATATCGTGAGTTACGCGTCGGTGGCTGACCGGTTCGAAGTTGGGTTCAACTATTTCCTCCGCCCGACGGCGCCGGGCGGTGAGGTGGGCACGGGCAATCTCGTGTATTTTCAGCCGTATTCGTCACCGGACGTGTATGCGGGTGCGTACCTAGAAGGGTCCCTGTCCGAGGGGAATCTGCAGCGCTATCTGCCCAGAAGGCGGCGAGTTGCATCGAAGGGGCTGATCGTTCTGCCGGTGTCCTCCTGGGGGCAGTGCGCGCTGGTGCTCGGACGGCTTCGAATTCCGTTGTGACGATGGTGTGCCATTGCTGGTCGTCTTTGCATTGGATGCTGCCACCGCGACGCTATGAGCTGGGGGGGCGAGGACCGGGGTTACACCGGTGACATGGTTGGTGCGTGACGTAATGCTTCCGGCCGTCGCGAACCGCTTCCATGGGGCGCTGAAACCGATAGCGAATCGAGTGACTTAGCGACTACGGTTCCTGCTGCATTGCCGACGAGACTCTGACGGTCTCGCGGGCAATCGGTCTGAAGCCCATCACGGCACCCGTCCGAACTCCGCAGAACAACGGAAAGGCTGGGGGCTTCGTCAAAACGATGAAGCGCGATTAAGTTTCGTGGATGCCCAAGCCTGACGCGAGGACAGGCCCCAAAACGTGGCCATCGTGTTCGGCCACTACAACGAATTGCATCCGCACAGCGCCCTGAAATACCGCTCGCCACGCGACTTCCGCTGGCAAACAAAATTCGCCTACCTAAGCATGACCGTGTGTCCGGTTATGCAGGGGCAAGTCCAAGTTACACCGGCACGTCATTGACAGACATCTTGACGTCACTGCCGGATAAGACATCGCCAAGCTCTTTTTTTACACTCCTTTCCAAACGGCCCTCAGCGCGCTGAAGAGCTTAGGAAAAAAACTACAAAATTTTCATAACTACCTTGGAGACAAAAAATGAGACGACCCGTCCGCAACTGGGCCATCGCCGCTTCAAAACTTCTGGTTGCGTTGGTTGCCAGCGCGCAGTTCGACGCCCATGCCGTCTTGCCGACGGTCACGCTTCCGACTGGGCTCGACTTGGGAAGCACTTCCTTTCTTGACGGCTTCGGCGGGAATCCCGGCGACCTCGCAGTGCAAAGCTACTTTGCCGTCACGCATGCTAATGCGTATAAGACCAGCAACGGCTCCAATTCGCCTCTTTTCAACAATCCGCAGTTGAATGTACAAACGCTTGTGGAGCAGGTTCTTTACGAGCTTCCCACGGCTACAACGATTTTCGGCGGGCACCCCGGCATTGACGTCATCTTGCCCCTTGTGAACCTCAGTCCATCGTTCACCCCACCGCCGCCGTACCCGGGTGTCACACCAACGACCAGTCACGCGGGGCTCGGTGATATGAGCTTGGGAGTCCTGCTGCAATGGGACCCGGTTATGGTCGATGGCCACCCCGTGTTTGTGAGTCGCGCAGAGGTATACGGGGCATTCCCGACTGGAAGGTATGATCCGTCTGTCGATCTGAATCCAGGTAATCATTTTTGGGGGATAGGTATTACGGCGTCGTTCACCTTTCTCCTTGGACCGAGTTTCGAAATTAGCTTGCGACCGCACTACCAATACAGCTTCAAGAATAACGAGCCAGCAAGCGGCGCCCCTCTCGCTCCTGGCATTGAGGATACACAGGCCGGCCAGGTTTTTTACACGAACTTCGCCGCCTCATACAGGTTAACCGATAAGCTGCGCCTCGGTATAAACGGTTACTATCTTCGTCAGATTACGGAAAACCGTATAAATGGAGCAAGCGTTCCTGAATCGCGCGAACAAGTACTAGGTATCGGTCCAGGCCTTTATTATGACGTTCGAAAGAGCGACAAATTTTGGCTGAATACCTATACCGAAACACTTGTGCGGAACCGGTTCAGAAACTCCGCTGTGGTCAACTTGCGGTGGATTCACCTGTTTTAAGAGCAGTCATCTTGGCCAATGTGGGCGCAGCGATACTGCGCCGCTTTCATTTCGTGCGCCCAGCATGGACGCATTCTAGTGGTGCACGTCCCACCGCAAGTTGATCACAGCGAGCGAAGCGATGCCCCTATGTGATTCGTCGAGAAGTAGAGGCGGATTTCGGTTGGCAGTGGGCGCCGTCGCACAGCGCGTCGCAACGTCGTCGGGCGAGAGTGATGAGCGCCTGATTGCGGCGCTTACCCGCTGGACTTTGCGCGCGTAGTAGTCCCTTGAGATGGGGGCCCGCAGGGCAGCGAAGGCCGAAAGGAAGAGCGCTCTCTTGAGCACCTTGTTACCCCGTCGGGGCGGATGTTCACCCCCGAACGGATGAGCCCGAGCGTCAGGTGACCGGGGCGAGGCCAGCGTAAGCAGCCCGATGCGCGGCTGATGCGAACGCTTTGTGAGCGACTTCAGTGAGCACTGTGCCGGCGGTCCTGACGGCGACTCCCGGCAAGCTGGTCAGGACCGGCCAAAGAGGGTGTGCGTGCACCAGGCGCTCAACTTCGCCGCCAGCTTGCTTTGCGTTGCTTGCGCAGGGACGCGAGTTGCTGAGCAAGGCGTCGCATGACGATGGTTGCTGGCTAAGTACCGGGCACGATCACCGCCTGTTCGCTGAGCGCCTGTACGATTTCGATGGCCAGGGCTTTTGCCCATGCGAGGTGCGAGTTTGGTGAGGCGGTCGGCCAGTGTTTTTTCGCTGGCTGAGGCGAGCTCACCGGGCGCGGGCTATCGCTCAAGCAGACCGAGCACAGCCGGATGGTCGAAGCGCGGTCCCAGTACCCTTTCCAGCGCCGGATGGATCTGGCGAGCGGGCCTCGAATGGGGGCGCTGGTCTGCGTGATCTGTGCCGCGAGATCGCCGTCGAAGCCGCATAGGACGGTAAGTTCGCCGAGCGGTTCGTCAGCCAGCCGAAGTGAGCGCAGCTTCTGCGGCATCGAGCCCGCAGCTTCTGCAATGATGGGGGCATCGCGGACATCGGTCTTGAGTTCACCAGCCTGCGGGTTGGCGATGCGGCGCATAGCGAGACCCACTAGATAAGCGACGAGGACACCTTTATCAACTGCAACTGCCACCCTCGCCTAGAACGCGGGGCGTGCGCGCACGTCGCTCCGTTTTGTCACTATTCTGGTCCCTGTTTCCGGCCATTGTGGCCGACTCAGGCTCCGGTTTTACCACTTACCGACCTGTCCGTATGCTCAGTGCCACCTCTAAAATGAGGACATCCTGCCCGAAGGGCGGTCTCGTGCTCGGGTTGAGCAGCATCGTGTGACGTCTCGGTGGTAACAACGCTTGCTTTCCGTCGGGCCAGCTTCGCCTCGCGTCTTTCTGTGAAAGTGTCGATCGGGTCGGGCACAATCCTTTCCCCATACCAGAGGAAGGCAGCTGTGCCTAGCCGAAACAGTTTGACGACTGCGCGTGGAAGGGGTTTCAGTTCATAAGCCTTCAGGACATTTCCGGGGTAAAGGCTTATGATCCAGGCGTGGGCAAGGCCGTGCAGCCACCGGGGAAAATATCGTTGTGCGAACTGATCCAAAATCGCTCGCGCTGCAATCCGGCCCATTTCATGAGAAGGCTCGGTCATCCCGTCCAACTCGTAGGTATCCATGAACCGCATTATCCCGTCGAAAGTCCCGGGAAAGCCGCTAATTCGCTCACCTGTTTGAGCGTTCCTGAATAGAACTGCCATCGTCGACCAATATTTTACTGCAACGCGCTGCTCCTTCGCAGAAAAACCGCGCATGCCAACTCGCCGCATCAATCGGTGCATGCCGGCAGCTTCGTAACATAGCGTATACAAGTAGCTTTCGAGATGTCCGAAACTGTCGGGGAAGCGCTTTGCATAGGCTTCGTGAATCCGGTTGATCGACTCGACATTCTTCCGTGTCTTCTCATGGTCCGATCCGTAGTGCCACCAAACCTGCATTTTCCACGACGTGTCGTCGGCGCGCCGGTCGCCATTGATTAGTATCTTTCCATTGCCGTCATCGATAAGTGGCCGCGCGTCATGCTCGCGTACGAAGAAGTGGGGAAAAGTCACCACATAGATGAAATTCATGATGAAGTCATTAGCTCGGTACGCCGTCATGAGCTTCCAGATTTCGTCATAGTCATCTTCAGCGTCGAGTTTCTTAATGCGCCTGGAAATCCATCTGTTTTTCATAGTTGACTCTGAATTGTTCATCCAATGTTGTAGGATAGCCCCGGCTAGCTAATCAGAAGTCGTCCGATCAGGTGGGCAGTCAGTGACAGCGCCGATCTTTGATCGGCATCCATGCCACGGATAAGCTCAAGCCTCAAAGGCCAACGACCCATAAGGACGGGTGCGTGCGCGGGCAGTGTACGAATGCTGTCGAGTTTAAGTCGCTGACTGCGGACGATACGCCTAGGCCCCAAAGTTGATTGCCAGGACTACGTTCAGAAGCGGCGAAGCTCCAGTTGCGGAGGGATCGTCTCGTTCGAGTCTCCTTATAGTGGGATCGTGTGTTTTTCTATGGAGCTCTCCAATGCGGCGGAAGCTCTTGTGAAGGAGTGTAGGAAAATCCGTTACCAAAGTCTTACCCAGCAGTGACGCGCTGATGCTTGTCAGTGACGTGCGGTTGCGACTTCGGAAGTCGCTGCATGGCGCATCGGCAGTTCGCGCGGGAGATGCGGACGAAAACTTGGACTCGCGCGATATCTGGACCGGGCGAGTGACGCAGTGGTCGCAGAGCATGAGCGACTGGCCGACGGGCGTAGTGCGATACGACTGGCAGCATGACATTCCGTTGATTCAGTCCAAGCTCGGCGCTGCGTAATGGTGCGCCGTTCTGGATATGCCCGAGCCGCTGCAATGGCTACACCTGGCGTTACTACCCGAGCTAGGTGGTGACCGGGTAATAGCGAAGGTGTCAAACGCGACCTCAAGTTGATACAGCTTCGGACGCAAACGCAATTTGGATTTAATACACCTACGCGTGCGGTTATTATCTGAGTGCTGCCTCCTTCGAATTGCGTTTGTGTTTGACCCAGTCCCCGTCGTTCAGGTGCGACGGTGGGATGCGGTTGATCATGCCGGCCTGACGCCTTTCCTTCAGCCTGTACGAGTCATCGGAGATCGGCACGACGTGTGTATGATGAAGCAGCCGGTCGAGGAGCGCCGCCGTGAGTGTTGCATCGGCGCGAAGGTCTGGTCGGCCAGTTCAACGAAGTTGAGGCGCTGGCGACAAGTGCTGACGCGCCCGCGGGTGAAAACGGCCCCGGCAAGTCGGTCGCGGGCAATCCGCGCCGCAAACGCGGGCACAAACCATTCAATCCGAACCTGCCGCGCGAGATCGTGCGGCACGAGTTTCGGCAACTTTGAACCCACGGTTCGTCCAAGTATGAACTGTCCGCTGTCCGGTTCATCAATTTTGAACTTCCCATTGCCGTCATTGGAGCCTCGGCCCGAAGCTGATAGCTTGGGAGATATATAGATATACGGCAGCAACGTCGTTTTATTCTCGAAACAGTGTCCCAATTGTTTCGCGTAACCAGACGCTAGCGGGGTCGCGCGAGTTACGCTCATGCCAGTGCTGCATGACACGGAAGTTGGGCACAGTGAACGGTAGCTCTATCACCTTGATGGGATTGCTCTCGGCAACTATGCGCGCGAATCGTTCGGGGACTATCGCGAGAAATTCGGTGCAAACGATATTCGAAACAACTCCCAGATAGTTGGGGATGCGCAGTCCTATTCTTCGCTTAATGGCGTTGCGCTCCAACGCTTCTTCAACAATGACGTGGCCAGTTCCGTAAGTTGTAACTATCAGATGAGACTCTCGCTCGAATTCTTCCAGGCCCAGCGTCGTGCCGGTAAGGCGACGGTGGTGCAAATTGACAATGCAAACAAATCGGTCGGGAAAGAGCTGCTGCTGATAGATTCCAGCTTCCAGTTTCGTCAGAAAACCCATCGCGAGATCGACTTCGCCGGACTCCAACTGCCGGGCCGTGTGCTCTGACGTATAGCTCAGGTCAATTCGAATGTCGGGTGCCACGTCGCGCAAGTGCTTCAATAGACGCGGCATCACTACCCGCTGACCAATGTCTGTGATGCAGAGGCTGAACATGCGGTCGGATGTTTTGGGGTCAAATTCCGCCCGGTGATGCAGCGTCGTCTTAAGCACAATCATGGCCTGGCGGATGGGGCCAACTATTTCGTCCGCCAGGCGGGTGGGTTGCATGCCCTCGGACGTGCGGACAAACAATGGGTCCCCGTAATGCTTCCGGAACTTGGTCAGGATCATGCTGACGGCTGACTGCCCGAGGTCCAGCTTCTCCGCCGCTCGCGAAATACTGCCCGTGCGGTACACCTCATCAAACACCATCAGGTTCTTCAGATCGAGATTGTCCATCTCAGCCGCCCATATCAAATATTTTGAGCACTGGTATCAATTCTTACATATGGATTGAAACAACGCGAGTCCCTACAATCGACACAAACTTGACGTACGTCACCGCCATGGGATTCTCCCGGCGGTCGGAACGCCACCGTGAACTTGCACATGAATCGGAGGAGACGCATGACTTCAGGCCAGCAACAACCGCTGCCCATGCTTATCGCGGGCGGAGGCATCGGCGGGTGCGCCGCAGCGCTCGCATTAAGCCAGGCAGGCTTCAAGGTCCGCCTTTTGGAGCGGGCTCAGGAAATCAAGGAGATTGGCGCAGGGATTCAGATCGGCCCGAACGCGTTTCACGTGTTCAAACGCCTCGGCATCACGGACGCTGTCCGTGCGAAGGCCGCGATGCCACAAAAGCTCGTGATGATGGACGGAATTTCCGGCGAGCAGGTTGTATCTATTCCGCTCGATGACCAGTTCATCAATCGATTCACCTACCCATACGCGCTGATTCATCGGGCCGACCTTCACCGGATTCTGTTCGATGCCTGCCTGCAGTCGGATCTGATCGAGACCGCGACGAACGTGAAGGTCAATGGCTTCACTGACCACGGCGACAGGGTTGTCCTCGACACGACGGACGGAGAGGTGCGCGGACGTGCCCTGATCGGTGCCGACGGGCTTTGGTCCACCGTGCGCGCTCAAATCGTTGGGGACGGCACGCCGCGTGTCTCGGGCCACATTGCCTACCGAGCAGTCCTTCCTATCAGTGAGGTCCCAGAAGACCTTCGTTCAAACACGATGACCCTTTGGGCTGGTGCAAAGACCCACCTCGTTCACTATCCTTTGCGCGGCGGTGAGCTATTTAACCTCGTCGCCGTTTTCCATAGTGACCGCTATGTGGAAGGTTGGGACGCAGTTGGCGACGCTGAAGAATTGCATGTTCGTTTCCGCGATGCTGTGCCTACCGTCAAAACCCTACTCGAGAAAATCGAAACGTGGCGTATGTGGGTTCTTTGTGACCGTGATCCTGTCAAGAACTGGTCAAAGGGCAACGTAACCCTCCTCGGAGATGCTGCGCATCCGATGTTGCAGTACATGGCGCAAGGT
Organism: Paraburkholderia sp. BL25I1N1; assembly: GCF_003002025.1. Lineage (GTDB taxonomy): Bacteria > Pseudomonadota > Gammaproteobacteria > Burkholderiales > Burkholderiaceae > Paraburkholderia. Next base: position 23,551 of record NZ_PVZB01000030.1, on the reverse strand, counting down.
GCCTGTATGGCCATGGAAGACGCAGTCGTCCTCGCCGACGAAATCGTTCATGCCAACGACGATCCGGCCGCTGCTTTCGAGCGCTATCAGGAGCGTCGATATCTGCGCACAGGCAAAGTCCAGATGAGTGCCCGCCTGTACGGAGAGTTCTATCACGCTAACGGTGTGAATCGCGAACTACGTAACCAGTTCCTCCAGTCTCGAACGCTTGAGCAGACATTGGACGGAATGGCTTGGCTTTACGACGCGCACGCGATTCGACCGTCTTCCGAGCGGCTAAGCGAAAAGTCCGAGTTCGCGCACTGACGCGGATCCAACCCTCGCGTACTAAGCTCTACTCTCCTGATACCTGCTGGAACCAAAATGAAAATCTGTCGATTTAACGAAAACCGACTCGGCGTCGTCGAGGGCAACATCGTTCGCGATGTGACTGAGGCTCTTGAGCTTCTGCCCTCCGCCGCGTACCCGTTTCCTCGTCATGATGTGCTGATTGCCCATCTCGACCAGGTCCGGCATCTGGCTGCCGAACTTGCGCCCCAGGCGCAGTCGATTCCTCTGTCGGATGTGCGGCTGCTGAGCCCGGTCGCAAACCCGGGCAAAATCATCGCTGCTCCGGTGAATTACCAGAAGCATCTCAAGGAAGTGCTGGGCGACCCAAACCTGCATCACGACAATCAAATCAATCAGATTCAGCGCTCTGGCCTCTTTCTAAAGGCGACCAGCTCGCTCGTCGGCCCCTCCGAGGGGGTGGCGCTTCGCAAGCTGGACCGCCGAAACGACCACGAGGTGGAGCTAGCGGTCGTGATCGGCAAGACGGCGGCAAATGTCTCCAGGAAGGACGCGCTCCAGTATGTCGCGGGATATTGCATCGGACTGGACATCACGATTCGCGGACCCGAGGAGCGTAGCTTCCGGAAGTCCCCCGACTCGTACACGGTCCTTGGGCCGTGGCTGGTGACGAGCGACGAACTTCCCGACGCAGGTAACCTGGATTTTTCGATTTCCGTCAATGGCGAAACGCGCCAGAAGTCGAATACGAACGAACTCATTCTCGGTGTGCGGGAACTCGTCGAGTTCGCGTCGTCCTTCTACACGCTGCAAGCGGGAGACGTGATCATTACCGGCACACCCGAAGGGGTCGCTTCGATTCAACCGGGCGACACCATGTTCGCCGAAATCGACCGCATCGGGTCAATGACCGTCGCGGTGCGTAGCAACGACATCGGGGCTTAAGCCATGGAGACATCCTGCGATAATCCATCGGCGAGCGGAGAAAGCCCGGAGCGGCTGGCCTTGTATGACCGTCTCCACAATGTGGACTCCGCTCCGCTGTGGGCCGTCATGTCGCAGCTCGTGACACCGGAACCGCGACCGCGCTGTGTACCGCACAAGTGGGACTATGCCGAGATGCGCACACTGCTGATTGAGGCGGGAGAACTGATCACCGCGAAGGAGGCAGAGCGCAGGGTACTTGTGCTTGAAAATCCCGGTATTCGTGGGATGTCCCAAATAACGCAGAGTCTCTACGCGGGGCTCCAGCTAATCTTGCCGGGCGAGATTGCGCCGAGCCATCGGCATGCCGCCTCGGCGTTGCGTCTGGTAATTGAAGGAACCGGAGGCTACACGTCCGTCAGCGGTGAACGGATTCCGATGGCGCCCGGCGATTTCATTCTGACGCCGTCGTGGACATTTCATGACCACGGCAATATGGGCGATGACCCGGTCATCTGGCTCGATGGCCTCGACGTTCCAATCGTCAATCTCTTTGACGCTAGCTTCGCGGAAGCTTATCCCTCCGGTGACGTGCAGGAGGTCGAACGTACTGCCGGCGATGCGGTTGCACGTTACGGGATGAACCTGCTTCCCGTCGAGTATGTTCCGACCGGCAGCTCGTCACCGGTTTTCCACTACCAGTATGCGAGGGTGAAGGCGGCGCTTGACCAGGTCGCGCTTGGCGGGGCAATCGACGCTTGCCACGGCTTCAAGCTTCAATATACGAATCCGACGACCGGCGGTTATCCGATGCCAACGATGGGAGCATTCATCCAGGAGCTGCCTTCGGGGTTCAAAGGTCGGGCATATCGCTCGACTGATGCGAGCGTCTGCTGCGTCCGTGAAGGACAGGGTAGTACCTGGATCAACGGCGAGGTTATCGAGTGGAGAGAGGGCGATGTGTTCGTTGTGCCTTCCTGGACCATCACTTCGCATTGGACAACGGGGAAATCCGTCCTGTTTAGCTTCTCAGATCGTCCAGCCCAGAAAGCACTTGGGCTTTGGCGGGAGATAAGGTACGACGGTTGATTGATGTCTGCCGTGCCTGGTGAGTGGTTTCCTCGAGGCACGTCGGCGCTGGATCGACTGAAGCGACTGTCGTGCCCGTCGAAGTGATGCGAGCCTCACGGCGGGGCGTTCACGTTCAGACATGGCTAAACCAAGCCTGAAAATCATTGGAGGCGAGCATGGATGAAAATCGAGGAGTCGTCTATACGGACTCCGGAAGTGTCGAGGTGCGGCAAATAGATTTTCCGAAACTGATCGACCCGCTTGGAAGAACCGCGCAGCACGGCGTCATTTTGCGAGTCATCTCGACGAACATCTGCGGTTCCGACCAGCATATGGTGCGGGGCAGGACCGCCGCACCGGACTGACCGGATTGTCGAACTACTCGGCAGGCCGGAGGTCGACTGTGCGATTGACTGCGTCGGTTTCGAAGCTCGATGCCATGGGCACACCGGATCGCGCTCGGAAGCGCCGGCGGCCGTGCTCAATCCCTTGATGGAGATCACCCGTGCTGCCCGTTCTATCGGTATCCCAGGTCTCTACGTGACAGACGACCGGGTGCGACCGATCCGGCTGCCCGTGCGGGCAGCCTTCACTGTGCTCGGGCTTGGCTGGGCGAAATCTCACAGCTTTTTCACCGGCCAGACCCCGGTCATGGAGTGCCAACGTGATCTCATGCGGACCATCTTTTGGGATCGCCTCAAGATTGCAGACATCGTCAATGTGACTGTGATCTCGCTCAATGATGTGCCGAATGCCTACGCCGAGTTTGATTCTGGAGTTCCGAAGAAATTCGTGATTGACCCACACGACGTCCTGGTGAACCAGTAAGGCGGAGTCAGTCAGTCCGAGAGCTCGAATGAAGAGCGATAGAAAGAGAGGAGACGAAGTATGTTCCCGATGAATGCATGGTACGTAGCAGGCTGGGACCATGAGATTGGACGCCAGCTCACGCCCAGGAAGGTATGCGGTATCCCGATCGTGGTCTACCGTAAGGTGGACGGCTCAGCAGCAGCGCTTGAGGATGCCTGCTGGCATCGTCTGCTGCCCCTTTCCATTGGTACGCTGAGTGGCGACGACGTCGTGTGCGGTTACCACGGGTTGGTTTTTGCACCGGATGGCCGATGCGTGCAAATGCCGTCGCAGGAAACCCTCAATCCTTCGGCGTGCGTGCGGTCGTTTCCCGCTGTCGAGCGACATCGCTTTGTGTGGGTGTGGATGGGCGATCCGCTGGAGGCCGACGACGCGCTCATTCCAGACCTGTTTCAGAACGACAGCGTGGAATGGGCAGGAGACGGCGGCACGACTCATCTGCAATGCGATTATCGGTTACTCATCGATAATCTCATGGATCTCACCCATGAGACCTTCGTGCACCACAGCAGCATCGGCAATCGTGCGGTAGCCGAGGCGCCGTTTACAGTTTCACGCACTGAAAAGACCGTGGAGGTGACGCGATGGATGGTGAATATCGATCCGCCGCCCTTTTTCAGGAAGCATCTGGGCAAGCAGGGGCCGGTCGACCGATGGCAGCACATTACCTTTCACGCACCGAGCGCCGTCACGATTGACGTCGGCGTCGCGCCTACGGGCACCGGAGCTCCGGAAGGCGATCGCAGCCAGGGTATCACGGGCTTCGTTATTCATGTGAGCACGCCGGAAACGGAGACGTCCTGTGTCTACTACTGGGCAATCGTGCGCAACTACAAGCTCACCAGCCAGCGCCTGACGACAGAATGGCGAGAGGCAGTGCGCTCGATCTTTGCCGAGGACAAAGCGATTCTGGAAGCGCAACAGGCGGCTGTCTCGCGCTATCCCGACCGTGAGTTTTATCCGCTCAACATTGACGGTGGCGCAATTCTGGCACGTCGGTACATCGACCAGATGGTCGAGCGTGAGCGAGGCGGTCGGGCCGCGAAAAGTCCGGTGATCCCGATTGTCTCCGTCGGCACGCACTCGAAGGGGTAGGCACCATGAAATTTCGACAGAGCGCGCGTATCAGCCGAATTGAAAACGTCTGCGACGACGTGCGGCTTTTCGAACTGGACTTTGACGGACCGTTCGCTTTCGGGCCCGGCAGTCACATCGATGTCCATTGCGGCGCGGGCGATGGCGTTAAGTCGCGGTCGTACTCCCTCATTGGACTGGCGAACGGTGGAAACAAAGGGCTTATCGCTGTCCGCAGGGTCGAGCCGTCGCGAGGTGGATCGGCCTTCATGTGGCGTCTCTCCGAAGGAGACATGCTTGAGATCGGCGGGCCGCACAATGCATTTCCACTTTCCGCTCAGTCTGTACCGCGGATCTTCGTCGCCGGTGGGATTGGCATAACGCCAATCGTGGGGATGGTGGAAGCGTCTCTTGCCGCAGGATCGAAATTCCGGTTGGTCTATGCGGGAAGAAGTCGCGCCTCAATGCCATTTCTCGACCGCCTCGAGGAGCGGTTGGGCAACGCGCTGGAAGTCTACGATGCGAGCAAGGGTGACATTGTATCGTTCGACCAACTGCTGAATGACCTGGACCCGAGCGCCGAGATGTACGTTTGCGGCCCGGTTGGCATGCTGACTGCCGCACGCCATTCGTGGGAGAGCAGTAGGCGCAGGCGTTGCGATCTGAGATTCGAATCGTTCGCCAATGGTGGTGCATATCCGAACCGGCCGTTCACACTCAAGGTTCCCCGGCTGGGACTTGCGGTGAATGTCGGGGCGCAGGAGACACTGCTTGATGCGCTCGAAGCCGCCGGGGCCGACCCGCTTTTCAACTGCAGGAAGGGTGAGTGCGGACTTTGTGCGGTAGAGGTCCTTGGCTACTCCGGGGAACTCGACCACCGGGACGTCTTCTTCAGTGACGAGCAAAAGAAAGGAGGCGAGAAGCTCTGCGCCTGCGTTTCGCGTATCTGCGGAGAAAGCCTAACGATTGACCTTCCCTGATTCCGTATGGCGTGCCGCCGTACAGGCGCGCCATACGCTATCGCCAAGCAATCCCAACAATAAGCGGCTATTTGACCGCAATGGAGACAACACATGAGTACTCCCTCGGCCTCGTTGCAGGTCCATGAGGTCATCGACGGTCGTCCGTTGAGCCGACTTCAATTCTACGCAATCTCTCTGTGCATGCTGACCGCCGTCCTTGATGGCTTCGACACGCAGGTCATTGGTATGCTGGCACCGGTGATTTCCCACGGTCTCGCAGTGCCCGTCAAACAGTTCGGTCCCGTTTTCAGCGCCGGACTGGTGGGGATGCTTGTCGGGGCACTGACACTCGGGCCACTCGCTGACCGATACGGACGCAGGACCATGATCGTTCTTTCGTCCGTGATCTTCGGTGCGCTTTCATTCGCTACTGCGTACGCCCAAACGTACGACCAACTCCTTGTTCTGCGCTTCCTAACGGGGATCGGGCTCGGTGGTGCTCTCCCCAACGCCATCTCACTCGCGTCGGAATATGCACCGAGGCGCCATAGCCGGACAGTCGTTTCGACGCTGATGTGCGGGATGCCGTTGGGTGCAGTGCTTGGCGGGGTTATCAGTGCAACGCTGATTCCGATGCATGGCTGGCAGTCTGTGTTTCTCGTCGGCGGTGCACTGCCTCTCGTTGTCGCGCTTCTGTCGGTTTTGCTCATGCCGGAATCTCCCCGTTTTCTGGTTCTGCGAGGCGGGAAGCAGAGGCAACTGAGTGAGATCGTGCGCAGAATCGCGCCGGATATCGACCTTGAAACGGTGCGTTACACGCCCGGGAAGGAAGCAATCCGCGTTCCGTTGCGGGACCTGTTTGCGCGAGGACATGCCGCCCAGACGTGCCTGCTTTGGGTTCCATACTTCATGAATCTGGTCGTGCTGTATTTCATCGTTAGCTGGATGCCTGCAGTTTTGGCCGATGCACAGCATTCGGTTTCGGCCGGCATCCGGTCCGTCGCGCTTTTTAGTCTTGGCGGCGTCGCTGGATGTCTGCTCCAGGGCCCTGCGATGAACCGCTTTGGTATGCGCAAGGTGCTCATTACCGAACTGATCGTCTATATGGCGCTGGCTGCCGCCCTGGCCAACTTCGCGAGCAGCATCGATATCGTGGTGGTGGTGAGCGTACTGATGGGTGTCGCAACGCAGGGTGTCCAGGCCGGGTTGAACGCACTGGCCGCAGAGATTTATCCCATCCATATGCGCGCGACAGGCGTTGGATGTGCCGTTGGCATTGGACGAATCGGTTCGATTTCAGGGCCGCTTGTGGGCGGGCTGCTGCTCCAGATGCACTGGAGTGTCAGCGAGGTATTTCTCGCCGGCATCGTGCCCGCGGTTGTCGCCACCGCTGCAATCGCGGTGAACAAGAGTACGGCTAAAGTCTAATAAACACTTTTCCGGCAGGAGAATAGGAGAGGAAGTCACCCCTCGAAACTCTCTAGACTTAAATATTATAAAATTAGAAGAACTGATGAAAAAATTCGCTATTGCAGGATGTGCCGCACTTATCGCTGGCCCGGCGTGCGCGCAAAACAGCGTGACCCTGTATGGGATCATCGATACGGGAGTGGAGTACGTCACTGACGCCAACGCAAAGGGAGATTCAATCTTACGTATGCCCTCGATAACCGGGGAGCTGCCGTCCCGCTGGGGCGTGCGCGGTAACGAGGATCTGGGGGGAGGACTCCAGGCCGTGTTTGTACTTGAGAGCGGGTTTGACCCGGGTAGTGGGAGTCTTCGGCAGGGAGGCAGATTGTTCGGCCGGCAGTCTTGGGTTGGCCTAAAGTCTCCCGCGTGGGGTACGCTCTCATTTGGGCGGCAGTACTCAATGGGCTACTGGGGGATTCAGGAGTCCGACATCCTCGGCCCGAACATTTATGCGATTGCGTCGTTTGACGCCTACCTCCCGAACGCCCGCAGCGACAATTCCGTTGCCTATCTGAGCCCGACTTTCTATGGTTTCAGCTTTGGCGCGACCTATTCGTTCGGGCGCGACTCAACGGGTACGGGAAATTCCCCGGGTCAAGGTACCTGCGCCGGCGGTGTCCCCGGTCAGCTTATCGAATGTCGACAGTTGAGTGCGCGCCTGAAGTACGACGGCGGCTTCTTTGGTGCATCTGCTGTGTATGACGAGCAAAGAGGCGGTACAAACGCGGCGGCGAACTTTTCCGACGGTGTGACACCTGCGCCCATTCCGAACAGCGGCGACAAGGACGCACGCATCGAGGCCAACGGATGGACGCAGCTTGGACCTGCTCGCATTGGGGCAGGTTGGATTGTCCGTATGGTCACTGGACCTAGCGTCACGGGGGTCAGGGCAAATCTGTTCTACGTTGGCACGAGCATTCTGACTACGCCTACGATCATCGTTGACGGCGAGGTTTATCGGATGATCGTGTCACAGCATGACACGCGAGGCACACTGGGCACCGTCCGACTCACCTATATGTTGTCCAAGCGAACAGCCGTCTATGCGCAAACCTCCTACCTCGAGAACAGTGCGAAAGCTCGCTTCACGGTCAGCTCGGGTGGGTCCGGTACAACCCCCGCCGCAGGCCAGGGGCAGTTTGGCGCAATGGTCGGCATCCGGCACAGCTTCTAACGGCAACGATGGCTCGGCTTTGCAAGCGGGGCATGCTGGCCCAGCGGTCGGATCAATTTCTATAACTCCAGGCAGACGCAACGTGGATAAATTCACCAACCATACTGGTCGGGTCGCACCACTAGACCGCCCAAACGTAGACACGGACGCGATCATTCCAAAGCAGTTCATGAAGTCGATCAGTCGCACTGGTTTTGGGCCGCACGCCTTTGACGAATGGCGTTATCTCGACCACGGCGAGCCGGGCATTGACAACTCAATGCGTGTGATTAGCCGCGATTTTGTCCTGAATCAGAACCGATATCTGGGGGCGTCAATTTTGCTGACGCGCAGGAACTTCGGTTGTGGAAGTTCCCGGGAGCATGCACCGTGGGCGCTGCAGCAGTTCGGATTTCGCGCACTTATCGGCGAAAGCTTTGCTGATATCTTTTTCAACAACTGTTTCAAGAATGGCCTTCTGGTGATTGCACTTCCGGAGATGCAGGTCAACGAACTCTTTGAATCAACGCATGCTATCCCCGGATTCCAGGTGACGAGCGATCTTCAAGGTCAAACGGTAGCGACCTCATCAGGACAGACGTATCAGTTTGAGATCGATGTGTTCCGAAAGGACTGTTTGCTCAATGGTTATGACGAGATCGCACTCACTCTCAGGCACGCAGACCTGATCCGCCAGTACGAGAAGAGGCGACTCGAGACCCAGCCCTGGCTGGCCAGGTCATTGTGATGATATGGCAGCCGCAAATGCGTACCAGGTCCTTTCGGACGGCGAGCTGCCTCCTATAGATTCAGACTGTCGTGGCTGGATGGGTGCCACGTGGTCGATGGGGACAGGAATATGAAAACTACTATGACGATCAAACTCACACTGCTCTTCGCGTTCGGCGCATCGGCGGTACTGGCCGCTACAGCCGCGTCGCTGACTGCCGTCGAGCTGGTCCACAGGGGACAGAAGATTCTCCAGAGTGACGCCGTGCTGCTGATGGCCATGATCTCGGGGGCGGCAGCGGTGGTTGTATCGATCTGTTCAGCCCTGTATTTCCAGCGGCTCGTGTGCGGAGGTCTGAGCCGCATGCGCGAGCGATTCGAGGATATTACCGAGACTCTCGATCTATCCCAGCGATCGAAGAGTCCCAGGTTGGACGAGTTTGGGGCGGGTGCGGTTGCATTCGACAGGTTCATGCAACGATTTGAATCAACCATCTCCTCCGTACGAGCTTCCGCTGACGTTGTCGCGAAATCGACCGCCGAGATTGCGGTCGGAAATATCGAGCTTTCAGCCCGGACCGAAGAACAGGCTGCCTCACTCCAGTAGACCGCGTCGAGCATGGCCCGTCTGGCGGAGACGGTCAACGAAAATGCCGACAGTGCGCGAGAAGCGACGATGCTGGCCGCGAATGCAGCTGATGTAGCGACCACAGGAGATGATATGGTCGCCGCGATGGTGGAAACGATGGGGAATGTCAGCGAGAGTTCGACACGAATATCGCAGATCACAGGCCTGATTGAGGAACTTGCGTTCCAGAGCAACATCCTCGCGCTCAATGCTGCAGTTGAGGCAGCACGGGCTGGGGAACAGGGGAGGGGCTTTGCCGTTGTAGCGGGTGAGGTCCGCGGTCTCGCGCAGCGTTCGGCAGCAGCAGCGAGGGAAATTAAATCGGTGATCTTCGAATCTGTGTCCGGGATCGAGAAAGGCTCCCAGCGAATAGTCGAGGTGAGCAGTGTCATGGCCGAAATCAGGAAGGCTGTTGGCCGGGTATCCGAGATTATCAGCGGCATCGCCGGTGCTTCTGACGTTCAAAGTCGCGGCATTGAACAGGTGAGCCAGGCGGTCAGGCAGATGGACGTCGTTACCCAACAGAACGCAGCTCTCGTCGAGCAGGCGGCGGCCGCGGCCGCATCTTTGGACGAACAGGCTGTAACGCTTAAGGCAGAGATCGCGTTGTTCGCCTGCGCTGAACGCTAAGCCCGGCGACCAATGGGTCAGCGCGGTGCAGTAAGGGTCCACCGCCTGGGTCTCGCCTTTAAGACGGTTACGAGCACCAGCCGGTCCTCTTATTAGTGAAAGTCCTTCAACGCTAGCTCCCACGCTATTTCTTTTTGTGCCCACCAGCAATTGCAGTCTCGCCGGGATAAGTGCGTGTCACGGTTAGGCAAGACTCCCGCCAGTTGCGCCGGGTAACCTCCAATCAATACGAGAGGAGACTGACCATGACGGCGACAGACCAATTTAATTTCGAGCGCGAACTCTCCGAAGATATTCGGACCCGCTTCTACATTAACGGGCAATGGGCTCAACCGAACAGCCCGCAGGAACTCGAGCTTGTTTCACCCATTAGCGAGGAAGTCATCTTCCGGCTGCCCGCTGCTTCCGTCGAAGACGTTGATGCGGCCATCGAGTCTGCACGGCGCGCTTTCGATAGCGGTCTCTGGAGTGCGACATCCCGATCCGATAGAGCCGCAGCACTGCGGAGAATTGCCGCTGAGATGCGCGACCGCCTTCCGCTCTTCTCCAGAGTATGGACGGCACAGGTAGGCGCCCCCAGCTGGTTCGCGGAGCGCTTCACCAGCCTCGCTGCTGCGTATTTCGATTACTACGCCGATCTGATTTCCGAGTCGACGTTCGAGTCCGAGCGCGCAATCAGTACCGGACGGGTGAAGGTCATTCGCGAGCCCGTCGGCGTCTGCGCGCTGATTGTCCCGTGGAACGCCCCCCTTGTACTGCTTGCCCAGAAGCTGGCAGCGGCATTGGCAGCGGGTTGCACAGTCGTGACGAAGCCCAGTCCTGAAACGCCTTTGGACGCCCAGGTACTTGCGGAATGCGTTCGGCAGGCCGGGCTTCCTGATGGTGTTTTCAACGTCGTCCCAGCGGGGCGCGAGGTCGGCGACTGGCTGATTCGTCAGCCGATGATCGACAAGGTGAGCTTTACCGGGTCGACTGCGGCAGGCAAGCACATCGCCCAGGTTTGTTCGGACCGCCTCGCGCGGGTCAGTCTTGAGCTCGGTGGCAAGTCGGCGGCAGTCATTTGCGATGACGCTGACATCGATGCATGGATTGCGAATATCGCACCGTTCACAATGCCGTTCAGTGGGCAGATCTGCTTTTCGCAAACCCGCGTCCTTGTTCCGCGCAAGCGCCACGACGAATTCGTCGATGCCTATACGACGGCGATCCAACGAATGAAGGTCGGCAACCCCTGGGAGCCCGATACCGTCATCGGCCCCGTCGCGACCGCGAACCAGTATCGACGCGTGATGGACTTTATTGGGATCGCGAAGCGAGAAGGTGCGAACGTCGTGCTCGGCGGCACTCGCGCGTCGGGCCATGAGCGAGGCTACTTCGTGGCACCGACCGTCTTCGACAATGTCCGCAACGATATGACGATCGCCCGGGAAGAGGTGTTTGGGCCCGTCGTTTCCATCATTGACCACAATGGAGACGACGATGCCGTCCGCATCGCCAACGACAGCAACTATGGCCTCAGCGGCACCGTGTTTTCAAATGACGTTGAACGGGCGGAGCGAATTGCGCGACGCATTCGTACAGGAAATCTGACTATAAACGGTCTCCAACTCGACCCGTCGGTTCCGTTCGGCGGATTCAAGCAGTCCGGTCTTGGTCGCGAAGGCGGTCCCGAGGGATTGGCCATGTTCACCGAGACTAAGGCAATCTATCTGCCGGCCAACCCATCGAAATAAATCTAGCGCCGCAGCGGCATATGGCCCTTAACAACCACTGAATATGGAGATGAAAACATGTGGAGCGAAAGCAACCCGTTTCTCAACGGACCCTTTGAACCCCTTACGCAGGAGTATGCGGAAGGCGCACCGGTCGTGGTCGGCAGAATCCCGCCTGAGCTGAGCGGTGCGTTGTATCGCACGGGAAATTCTCTATACTACAAGCCGCTCAACGCCGACCGCGCACATTGGTTTGATGGGGATGGCATGACGCATGCGTTTTTCCTGGAAGGCGGAACTGCGCGGTATGCATGCAAATGGGTGAAAACTGAAGGTCTCCTTACGGAGCAACAGGTTGGGCGTGCCCTATATAATGGGTTGTACGGGGTTTCCAATGTCACACAGGGTGAACTGCCCCCCGGTGCGCCCGCGATAAAAGTCGTTGCCGGCATCAATGTGATTCCCCTGGCCGGAAGGGTTCTGGCTCTGCATGAACTCGAGAGTCACTATTGGGAACTCGACCCCGAGACCCTGGAAACCATCGGTACATTCGATTTCAACGGACGATTTGGCAATAAGCTTTTGACAGCGCACCCGCACGTGGACCCATCTACGGGGGAAACACTATTCGTTGCGCAGGACTATAAAGCGCAGACCGTGACCTGTTTTGCCGTCGACGGCACTGGGAATGTAACGAGCGAACATACAGTGCATATGGACAGCCTGGCGTGGATCCACGACTTCATCTTCAGCAAGGACTGGTTCATCTTCTTCCTGAGCCCATTGTTAAATAATATCGCCGAGGAAGGGGTGGTCGCACAAGGAAAGGGCGTTTTGTCGCTTGATAAATCTGTCGGCACGCGCATTTTCTTGGTCAATCGTCACGACGGGTCAACGGTCATGATAAGACAGGAGAGCGACTTCCAGATAACCCATTTCCTGAACGCGTACCAGGAAGGGGACAAGATCGTTGTCGATGCATGCATCGCCGATTTGCTGGCGGTTCCCGACGCTCCGCCGATCGGCGAAGTTTTCCCGTTTGCCTTTCCTCACGTCTCTACGCCGGTGTTCGGCTCTGCCCGGATGGTCCGCACGCTTATCGACGTGCACAACTCACGATCAACACAGAGTTCGTTCGAAGGCGTAGTTGGCGAATTCCTGAGGACGAACGAAGCAATCTCCGGGACGAAGCATCGCTTCGGCTATCTCGCGCTTGTCGACCCGGAAAAGGGCGGCCAAGGATTTAATTCCCTCGCGAAGTTTGACTTCGAAACGCGCGCAGTTCAAGTTCAGGGAGTGGAGCAGCGCTATTCTATGATTCCGGGGGAACCCATCTTTGTGCCGCATCCGTCAGCCGAAAGCGAGGACCACGGCTGGATCCTGGCAGTATGGTGGGACCCGGCGAGAAACGCGTCGGAACTGGTGATTCTTGACGCCAGAGCTTTCGACCAGGAGCCTGTCGCGCGGGTGAAGATAAATAACCGGATCCCCCTGGCATTCCACGGCAACTGGATTTCGCGTTCTCAGCTGAAGTCCCGCTAGTCGGGTTAAGCTGCAGCGGGCCGTCATGCCGAGAGCGCACTGCAGCTTGCTCTATGTGAGCCTGGTTACGGCCGGTCCGTTGGGAAGACTTCGCCGATAGGCAGATGCAGTCTGCCCAAACTCATCCTTGAACGCGCGCGAAAAATGCGGCGAACTGCTGAAGCCCCACCGAAATGCAATTGTAGTCACGCTATCGGCGGCGTTCCCGGCGCAGCGTAGCTCGTCTGCGCACTTGTGAATACGTCGCTTCCATATGTACTCGCCGACGGTTTCACCGCAAGTACCCTTGAAGACGCGATGAAGCTGGCGGACAGATGTCTCGAATTCCCTGGCGATGGAAGCAGGGCTAAGTTCCGGGTCCGGGAGATGTCGTTCGATGTAATCTATCATCGCTCGCCGTTGCGCTTCGACAGGTAGTAACGCGCCGGGAAAGCGAACCCGGCACGCGTCTGAAAACAGCAATCTGAGGTTTTCGACTGATGCCATTGCAACGGCCTCGTCGACGTGTTCAAACTCCCTGAATAGCGAGGTAACAAGGTCCGAAAAGATACGCGCGGAGCCCGACGTTCCTAGCGACTCGAAGGTCGGGTATGCCAATGGGTCTTGGGATCTCGTAGGTCCGAGCCCTGGGAGATTAATGAAGATCAGCTCCATGGGCCGATCGCCGCTTATTGCGAATGGCCGGCGCCCATCGAAAATGGTCCATTCGCTTGCGGAAAGTGCAACACGAGAAGTGCCGTCACCCAAAACGCTTTCACCGTTCGTCTGCAGCGCGACAAAAAGAGGTGACAGTTCGGCCCCGAGCGCAGACTGGCCGCAATACATGGAGGGCGTGGCCGCTACTTTCCCAAAACGCGCGGCTCCCACCCGGCCGCAAGTTATCGAGCCGCTGAACGTCGTCATGCCTATGGGCTCGAACATACAGGCCTGTTGCGTCTCGGAGCTTCCCGCGAGCAGGCTGCCGATCAGATTCGGCCATACCCGCATTGCGTTCAAGGTAGTCGCGCGCTGAACCTCGTGTCTCAATAGGGTACCGATTATTTTCTCCCTGCTCGTTCTATCGCCCGCCGATCCATGCGTCGCGGCATGATTTTTTTGAGTTTCGTCAGTTTTTGGAGAATGCGCGATACGGATTATCCCTCGTTCTCCAGATTGAGTGATCGGTGATTCTTTGCGGGAGAGTCTCCCTGCCTCTCATTAATGCGCCGCTAGCGCGTAGGGCCATGAATGAGAGACAAACGGGATGGCTCGAGCTTAGATCGGAGCACATACCGACCGGCCGTCCTGTGGCTCGAACGCACATGCATGTTTTCTTTCTGGGTTAGCCAGGCGAGTCAATTGCGGTTGGGCTTCGGTGCTCGGCGATCGAACGGCTACTACTCGGCAGACCACTGCTTGCGGGGAATGCGGCTCGACAGAGGCCGGAGGCTCGCGCACATCTCGTTTCCGCACGGCCCGGTCTAGAGTGCGAATTCGTCGAACACAAGTTGGCGCAGCCATTGATTACTTGGCTCGCGATGATTCCTTGCATGCCACAAGACGTTTATGGTGATGTCCGGGATCTTGATCGGGCAAGGTGCACTCACCAGGTCGAACGGTGCGAGCGTCCGTGTCGCATACGCTTCAGGGACCACGGCGATCAAGTCAGTCTCCTGCAGGATGTGGCCGACAGCTACGAAATGGGGCACGCGCAGGAGCACGTTTCTCTGTACGCCAGCGCGCTGGATTGCCGTATCAACCATGCCATGCCCGGTGCCCTCCGCAATGATCGAAACATGTTCGGCGCCGAGAAATGACCTGTTAGTCAGGCCTGTTTTCGCGAACGGATGTTCCTTTCGGAACAGGCAGACATAACGTTGGCGAAATAGTCGACGCTGAAAGAAGGATGTCTTCAGACCTGGCAGAAACCCGATGGCGAGATCGACCTCGCCGTGCTCCATTTCGTCGCGTAATGTATCGGACTGGTTGCGCACCGTACTTATCTTGATGCCTGGAGCCACAAGCGCGAGGCGCTTCATCAGGCTGGGCAGAAAATAGATCTCGCCGATGTCTGTCATCGCAATCGTGAAGGCGCGAGAGGCCGAGGCAGGATCAAATTCGGACGTTACGTTTAGCGTATTGTGAATTGTGCCTAATGCATAGCCAATCGGTTCGGCCAGTGTCTCGGCAAACTTCGTTGGAACCATTCCTTTAGAGCTGCGAAGAAAAAGCTCGTCGCCGAGTACTTTTCTGAGGCGGTTGAGCGCGTTGCTGATAGCCGGCTGGGATATGCCAAGGCTGGTCGCAACGGCCGACACGCGTCGCTGACGTAGGAGCTCGTTAAAGACGACGAGCAGGTTGAGGTCAATATCCTGAAGTTCCATGCCGTGTCTCCGAGCGGATGCTGAGTATTATTGATTTTGGTGATATGAAATATCAAGTAACTTCTATTTATCAATTGTGCGATTGAAAGCATGATAGGGCAGAAGTTGTCCTGCCAGGAGGCATTGGTCGATGGAAGTTTCAATCTTGCCGCTTCAGCGCACGCTCAATGTACGTTCGGGTGAAAATCTTCTGGAAGCCCTGCGTAACAATCAGGTTCCGGTTTCGTATAGTTGCATGGCCGGCCGATGCGGTACGTGCCGGTGCCGCGTCGTTTCCGGAAGCGTCCTTGTAACCGGTGGGCCCGAATCGCGGTCGCCCACCGGAAATGGGCAATCAGTGCTGGCGTGCCAGACGACGGTAGTGGAAAACTGCGTAATAGAAATACCCGAGGTCGACGAAATCGTGACTCATCCGGCAAAAATCATTAAGGCCACCGTCGTAGGCATTGATGACCTGACGCACGACATCAAGCGCGTGCGACTTGCCCTGTCCAAACCGTTCGAATTCTCGCCGGGGCAGTACGCCACTCTGCAATTCACGGCGCAGCATATCAGACCATATTCGATGGCGGTCACCGCAAATTCGGAGGAAGTCGAATTTCACATTCGTCTGGTTCCCGATGGTCGAGTCACTTCATACGTGGCGACGGAACTCGCGGTCGGACAGGCCGTTCGCCTCAGCGGCCCACTGGGAACAGCCTACCTGCGAAAGAAATTCTCCGGTCCGATGGTGTGTATCGCAGGAGGTACAGGGTTAGCCCCCATTCTTTCGATTCTGCGCGGGATGGTCGACGCTGGCATGCGCAATCCTGTACACGTTTATTTCGGCGTTCGTTCGCCCGAAGACGTCTATGGCCTTCGCTGGCTCAATGAGATGCGTGAGGCGTTGCCGGATCTCACAGTTCACGTGGTGGTTGCGTCTGGGTCGACGGGCGGCCCATATCGCGCAGGCGTTGTGACCGAAGCGGTGAACGCCGACTGGAAAAGCATGGCCGACTGGCGCGCCTATCTGGCGGGGGCACCTGTGATGGTTGATGCGGCCTCCATTCTGCTGCGTCAGAAAGGTGTCGATCCCGCCCATATCTACGCCGACGCTTTTTACGCGAACGGTGTGTAGCCGCCGATGTTGTCATTCAATTCCATAACAGGAGACAAGTCATGCACGTGGCCCCCATTGTCTTTAAACGGCCCGAATGGAAAGGCGAAGGCTCGAGCCGCGTACCGTTCTGGGCGTATACCGACAACTCCACCTATCGGCAGGAACTCGAACGATTTTTCTATTCGGGGCACTGGTCCTATGTGGGCCTCGAAGCCGAGATTCCCAATCCGGGCGACTTCAAGCGAACGGTGGTTGGTGAACGCTCGGTCATTGTCACCCGAACAAATGATGGCGAAGTCGCCGTGGTGGAGAACGTGTGCGCGCACCGTGGCGTGCGTTTCTGTCGTGAGAAATCCGGCAATCGCAAGGATTTCACGTGCCCTTATCACCAATGGAACTACGACCTGAAGGGCGATCTCGTCGGAGTGCCTTTCCGTCGAGGTGTGAAGACAGACGGCAAGGTCAACGGCGGAATGCCTGCAGACTTCGATCCGAAGCAACACGGTCTGACGAAGCTGAAGGTCGCCATGCGCAATGGCGTCATCTTCGCGTCGTTCGACCATGACGTGGTTTCGCTCGAGGACTATCTTGGCCCAACGATTCTCGGCTATTTCGACCGCGTATTCGACGGCCGCAAGCTCAGGATCTATGGCTATAACCGCCAACGCATTCCAGGAAACTGGAAGCTGATGCAGGAAAATATCAAGGACCCGTACCATCCGGGATTGCTGCATACATGGTTTGTGACGTTCGGTCTGTGGCGCGCGGATAACAAGTCTGAACTGAAGATGGACGAGCAGTTTCGCCATGCGGCGATGATCTCGACGCGCGGTTCGGGCGGCAAAGGTGAGGTCACGAGTGGTGTGTCTAGTTTCAAGGAGCAGATGACGCTCAACGATGATCGTTTCCTCGACGTCGTGCACGAACCTTGGTGGAATGGTCCCACCGCCGTTCTCATGACACTTTTCCCGAGCGTCATCATCCAGCAGCAGGTCAATTCTCTTTCCACGCGCCACATCCAGCCAAACGGGCATGGCTCGTTCGACTTCGTCTGGACGCACTTCGGATTCGAGGTCGATAGCGAAGAGATGACGCGCAGGCGACTGCGGCAGGCCAACCTGTTCGGCCCGGCTGGTTTTGTTTCTGCGGACGATGGCGAAGTCATTGAATTTTCTCAGGAAGGCTTTGAGCAGAAGCCGTTCCATCGAACGATCGCGGAACTTGGGGGACGAGAAGTCGCGGACTCGGACCACATGGTCACGGAGACCCTGATTCGTGGGATGTACGACTACTGGCGCCGCGTAATGGAGGTCTGAGATGCTCGATTTTGAAACGTGGCAACAATTGCTCGCGCTGTATACCGACTATGCCGCCGCGCTGGATAACAACGAGTGGGATCGCTGGCCGGAATTCTTTGTTGACGAATGCGTCTACAAGATCCAGCCTCGCGAAAACTACGATCGTGACTTCCCACTCGCGACTCTCGCGTTTGAAAGCAAAGGCATGCTAAAGGACCGCGTCTACGGCATGACCGAGACTATTTTCCACGACCCTTACTATCAGCGGCACGTTGTAAGCATCCCTCAGGTGAGCGCGGTTAGCGCAGAGAATATCGAGGCGCAGGCCAACTACGCGGTATTTCGCACGAAGCCTGATGAACTCACGAGTGTGTTCAACGTGGGCCGCTATATCGATTCGGTTCGACGCACACCTTGTGGACTGAAATTCGCCAGCCGCGTCTGTGTGTTCGACAGCGAAATGATCGCGAACTCGATTATTTACCCGATTTGAGGTTGAAGATGGAAAAACAGTGGACAAAGCTCATTGAGCTGGTCGCCATACCTGCGGACGATGTGACAGCGGTAACGGCCGGTGGGCGCGAGGTCGCGATTTACAGCGTCGATGGAGCAGTCTATGCAACGGACAACATCTGCACGCACGGACATGCGCGCCTGTGCGACGGGTTCCTGGACGGTCACGAGATCGAGTGCCCGCTGCACCAGGGCAAGTTCGACATCCGCAGCGGCAAAGCCAGGTGCGAGCCGTTGACCGAGGATATCCAGACGTATCAGGTCAAGGTCGAGGACGGCTCGGTATACATCGAAATCTAGCCCGACACCCGGACGCTAAAAAAGTTGGCGTCCGACGGCATATTTCGTGGGTTCTCGCGCCGTATGAGCACAGACGCGGGTACGCACATCATCAGGAGACACGCATGACTGCCAATATGGTTAAAGGACAGCGCGCAGCCTATTATCAGCAACTCGCGACCCAACAGCTCTCCCCGCTTTGGGAGTCGTTGCACAACCTCGTGCCTAGGGAGCCGCGACCGCAGGCCAAGGCCGCCATCTGGAAGTACGCGCAGATACGCGATCTGGTTATGCAGGCCGGGTCAGTCATCAGCGCAGAAGAGGCGGTGCGTCGAGTACTCGTGCTCGAAAATCCAGGCCTGCCTGGCAAGTCCAGCATTACGCCGGCTCTCTATGCTGGTCTGCAGTTGATTTTGCCTGGCGAGGTCGCGCCGAGTCATCGCCATACGCAATCTGCGCTTCGCTTCATCGTGGAAGGTCGAGGCGCATGGACAGCCGTGAACGGCGAACGCACCGCCATGCATCCCGGCGATTTCATTATCACGCCCTCCTGGGCCTGGCACGACCACGGAAATCCGGTAGTCTCCGACGGCGGCGAACCGGTGGTTTGGCTAGACGGTCTGGACATTCCGGTCGTTGGATCGCTTGACGCCGGATTTGCCGAAAGCTACCCGGAAGCAAGCCAGCCGGTGCTTCGTTCAGAAGGCGACAGCTTCGCACGGTTTGGGCACAACATGGTGCCCGTCCGTCATGTGGTCACCGATCCAACGTCGCCCATCTTCAGCTACCCGTACGAACGCAGTCGCGAAGCGCTTGATGCGCTCCATCGCAACGGCGAACTCGACGAGTGGGATGGCGTCAAACTCCGCTATGTCAATCCCGCGACGGGCGGCTGGCCGATGCCGACGATTGCGACATTCATGCAGTTCCTGCCTGCCGGATTCTCCGGTAAGACCTATCGCACAACCGATGCCACGATTTTTTGTGTCGTGGAAGGCAACGGTAGCGTGCGTATCGGTGGCGAACACTTCGGGTTTTCACCGCATGACGTCTTCGTGGTGCCGTCATGGCAGCCGGTCAGTCTGACGGCCGATAACGACTGCGTGCTTTTCAGCTACTCGGATCGACCGATCCTTTCCGCATTGAACCTGCTGCGTGAAAAGCGCCAATAGGTTTTCCTTTGGATGTGCTGGGCACGTGAGGGTCCTGTCCAAAACACGCCAAGCCGACTAATTGTCAGGAGTCTCTTCCCATGAAATTCGTTTTTGCGCCCGAGGCACCCATCGCCGTGCCCGTTGTAGGTACCGATGCGCATTATCCCTTACGGCGTGTTTATTGCGTCGGCCGAAATTACGCTGCACACGCACGTGAGATGGGTTTCGATCCGGACCGCGAACCGCCGTTCTTCTTCTGCAAGCCTGCGGGTGCCGTGGTGCCGGTGGCCTACGGTGAGGTACTTGAATTGTCATACCCAGCGCAAACGAATAACTACCACTACGAGGCAGAACTCGTTGCGGTGATTGGCAAAGGGGGTTCGGACATTGCGCTGACCGATGCACTCAGTCACATCTGGGGCTATGCCGTTGGCCTCGACATGACGCGTCGCGATCTGCAGATGAAGATGCGCGAAATGGGACGCCCCTGGGAGATTGGCAAGGCGTTTGATCGCTCCGCGCCGATCGGTCCAATCCACAAGGCGAGCGATGTGGGGCATTTCGAAAGCGGTGGCCTATGGCTGACAGTGAATGCCGAAACAAAACAAAAAAGTGACGTTTCGCATCTGATCTGGTCGGTCGCGGAGACGGTCTCGGATCTCTCGAAATTCTTTCGCCTCGAACCTGGCGATGTTATCTATACGGGAACACCGGAGGGCGTGGGTCCGGTAAAGGTGGGCGATTCCATGACGGTGGGCGTCGAAAAGCTGGGCGAACTTCACGTCCGTGTAGTGTAGTACGTCGGGGGGACTATGCAACTTCACAGTTTTTTCAATAGTTCAACGTCTTATCGAATACGCATTGCGCTCGCTCTTAAGAGGGTCCCGTTTGACTACGTACCCGTCAACATCCGGACCGGTGAGCATCGCAAGGGAACATACCTCGACGCGGTGAATCCCTCGGCGACCGTTCCTGCCCTGACGGATTGTGACTTCAGCCTCGGGCAGTCACTCGCAATTGTCGACTGGCTGGACGCGCGCTATCCAGAGCCGCAACTCATTCCTGCAGAATCAGAGCATCGTGCGCGCGTGCTGGAGCTGTCGTACCTGATTTCCTGCGATATTCACCCGCTGAACAACCTGCGCGTGCTCAAGTACCTTGACACGGTTCTGAAGGTGACGCCGGAGCAAAAGAGCGAGTGGTACAAGTACTGGGTGACTGAAGGCATGAGTGGTGTTGAGCGGTTGCTCTCGAAATACGGCAGTCGACCATGGTGCTTCGGCGAACAACCCACACTAGCAGACTGCTGCCTCGTTCCGCAGATTGCGAATGCATTGAGGATGGGGTGCAATCTGGATGCGTATCCGCTGAGTATGGCTGTCTATCGCCATGCTTCTTCTCATCCGGCGTTTGATGCAGCACAGCCTGCACTTCAACCGGACTTTGTCTCGCCTTAACACGAAACCCGACCCGTGGATTGAAAGGGCCGCTTCCTGGAGCCTGATAGGATCGGGCGCGAGGACAATGTTGCTCATCCTCGCGCCAGCTCCTCGGGTATGCAAGGTCAGAACGGATACGGCTGCCGAGCTGGTTCGATCGTGATCCACTTCAGTTCGGTGAATTCATCGATCACGGCGCGCCCGTCAAATCGTCCGTAGCCGCTTTGTTTCGTCCCGCCGTACGGTGCTTGCGCTTCGTTTTGCACAGTAGCTCCATTGATGTGTACGGATCCGGCATCGATTCTGCGCGCGACAGCCAAGGCACGCGTCACGTCGCGCCCGAAGACTGCTGACGACAAACCATACGCGGTGTCATTGGCGACTCTTACTGCCTCTTCGACTCCAGATACCCGCACGACAGTCGTGATAGGGCCAAACGTTTCCTCGTCGTAAATCGCCATCGATGGATTTACGTGGTCGACGATCGTGGGTCGCATGACGGCAGCGTCTGCCTCGCCGCCTGTCACCAACTTCGCGCCATTCGTCAACGCATCCCGGATCAGCGAATTGATTCGCTTGCCCGATTCCGGGCTGACCAGCGGGCCAACTACGCAGGGGGCGCCGGCCGCCGGGTCGCTGACCGGCAGTTCCTTTGCCCGCGCGGCAAAACGGGCAACAAACTGGTCCGCCACCTTTTCGTCGACGACGAATCGTTCTGTCGACATGCAGATTTGTCCCTGATACAGAAACGACCCGAAGGCTGCTGCATTGACCGCCGCATCGATGTCCGCATCGTCGAGGACAATAAATGGCGCTTTACCACCAAGTTCAAGCAGACAGCGCTTCAGCTGAGTTGCCGACTTTTCCGCAATGATTCGACCTACTCGCGTAGAACCGGTAAAGTTGATTCGGCGCACCGCGGGATGTGCGATAAGCGCGTCTGTAACTTGGGGAGAATCGCCGGGTGCACACGTGATGAAGTTCAGCACGCCGGGGGGCAGGCCCGCTTCATAGAGACTTTCAGCGACGGCCATATGAGTCGCCGGACTTGTCTCAGATGCCCGGAACACAACGGTGTTGCCGCAAACGAGCGGATAAGCGATCGCGCGGGCAGCAAGTAGAACCGGTCCGTTCCATGGAACGATGCTTAGGACGACTCCGACTGGATGCCTTTCCGTGAAGGACAGCGTGCCGGGTTTATCGGTAGGAATGGTTTCGCCCTGAATCTGTGTTGCAAGCGCGGCTGCCTCGCGAAAAAGAGCAGCAGACCCCATGACGTTGAATTCTGCCCACAGATTAGATGCGCCGATTTCTTTGGCCATTGTCTCGCGAAGGGCTAGAAGCTTGCCTTCGAGAATATCCGCTGCCTTCAACAATAGGCGGCGACGCTCTGAAGGACCTGTCTTACTCCAGTTGCTGAAGGCGGCTTGCGCGGACTCCGCTGCGGCGATCGCGTCTTCAACGCTCGCCGCTGCACCTACCGTTATTACGCTGCCCGAAACCGGGTGGAGACGCGAAAACGTTTTACCGTCCTGAGCGTCCCGGGTTTCGTTATCTATGATGAGTTGAGTCTTCAAGTTCTTGCTCCTGTCACCTGTATGTGGCCAGTATCACTGGCCTTCAAACATCACTACCGGCTTGATGGTCATTTTGACGGCCGCTTCATGGGGTTGAGGCTCGCCGAGCGCGAGCTTCCGGAGTTGGAGATTGCCGCCTGGCTAGATACGTACGACGGCTGCAGTAACAGTTGTGCCATGCTTTGTCTCCTGGGTATTCGTGCCGGGTTAATTATGGTGGGGCAGTTGTGGACTGAGGAATTTAAGGTGTAACTGTGTGCCGTCGATGCCCCGAATGTTTTGAAAACTCATCGATTGACAAGAGGGCGCTGCATTCGTGTATGAATTCGACGCATCGCTTTTCTCGATGAAGCAACTCTTGAATGATGGACGACAGCTGGCACAGGGCCAATAACGCTTTGATTAATTAACACATTCACGAGGTGAATATTGCTTCCTGGGGTAATCGTCCCTTTAGCGTCGAATCTGGCGGCTTGCTGCAGGAATTGATTTTCAATCAATGGCTTGCAAGATCAGCGCTCGACTAGATGTCGCGGCACCGCGAAGTTAGGCGGATAAGCGTTTGTGACATCTGACGCGCAACCAGCCGTTCGTCGGGGCAATCCCCCTGTTCGGCAACCATTGACACCGCGCTCGAAACTGCCGCGCGGGTGCTGGATGCGGCTTCATACCCATGTAGACAGATGGTATGAACGCCGCCCTCTCTTCACGGAAATCTGAGGCTGCAGCAGGAGTGACATCGGAGATGTGGGTCCCTCCAGAACCAGACGGCATCA
>NZ_PVZB01000029.1 GCF_003002025.1 Paraburkholderia sp. BL25I1N1 | reverse complement strand
GCCCGGAGGGGTAATCAGGGTTTCGAGATTCTGTTCGTCGGACCAGCGCTTTACTTCCGGCTTCCTTCGGATTCCAGGTTGCCCGCAGCACCGTTACCTTTCGCTAACTTCCCCTTGTCGGGCCCGACGCGGTTTGGCCGAACCCGGAAGTTCGTCGCAAGCCGCACCGCCAACGGCGGCGAACTTCGGCTGTCGACCCAAATTTGCCGTTCGGACCGTCGCGGAACAGACGACCTCTTTCAACCAGCACTGCAACGACTGTCGCCAACAACCGGGAAATGAGCACCTCCGGAAACACCCGCGACTCAATGCGAGCGGGATTGACCTCGTGTACCTGGTCACCTGAACCCACAGTGCGACAGCGCATCGTCTATTGCGGGAAGAGAGTGCAGCGCTCCAAGCCTTCGCGCTTCTTTTTTCAGGCGCAGAAGTTCGTCGAGCAATGCCGCGACCTGGTTTCCCTGCCCGCAGGCGAGTAGCGCGCGCGCCCGTGCGACGACGAATGCGGAAAACGGCGACGGCTCGCGACGGGCGTACGCCTCAAGGGCCGCAGCATGTGCTGCAGCCGCGTCCCACCATCCGCGCTCGAGACAGGCTTCGATCGCGTCACGTCGAAACAGATAGTGATTGTGGCTCACCGCCCCGGCTGCAAGCAGAGCCTCGCCCTCCTCGATAGCCTGCTTGACGATGGCGACATCGTCGGTCGCGCGCGCGAGCGTGCCCAGATACGACGCGCCGAGGTAGGCCATGCCCGTCTCGCGGCTGATCGCCAGCGCCTGTGCGATATCGTCGAGCGCCTCCCGCCGGCGCCCGGCGACCCGATGCAGTTCCGCGCGAAACGCAAGCGCCTCGCCTTCAAAGCGCCTCGATTTCAGTTCGCGCGCACAGTTCAGCGCCGAACCGGCATGCTCCCACGCGCGGTCCCACTGTGCGAGATCGTGCAGGCAATGCCACGCGGCATGATGAGAGACGGCCAGCGCCCGCAGATGCCCGACCTTTTCCGCCGCCGCCACGCTTGCCAGGGCCGCGTCGAGCCCGGTGCTCGCCTTGCCGGCAAACCACGTGGTAATCGCGCGCATCGGCAGATTGGCGACCTCTATTCGTCCGAAGCCGTGGCGCTGACACAGCTCGATGCAAAGGCTAAATGCGTCATGTGCACTGATCATCCGTCCACGCATGTATTCACCGTCGCCAAGCCCGCCGAGCGCGGCCGCCTCCTGTTCGTAGTCGCACGCCTCGCGCGCGAGCGCAAGGCTGCGTTCATGCTCTCGCACGCAGCTGTCGCTGTCGCCGCGCGGAAAACAGAGATTGCCGCGCAGAAAGTGAATGCGTGCCTGTTCGCGCGAGAGCCGCTCGGCTGCGGCCACTGCGGCCGCGCAGTCGAGATCGGTCCACGCGCCGTCGAGATCGTCGATGACCCGCTTCACCGTAGCGCGTCCAATCCATGCGTGACAACGTTCTGCATCGGTCGTCGCCGCCGCGAGCGCCGTTTCGAACGCACCGAGTGCCGACGTCATGGCGCCGATGTCATGCAGGATGTTGCCGCGGAGCAATTCGAGTGCGACGCGGTCGGCACAGGTATCCGCTAATGCAAGCCCGCGTTCGACAAGCTGAAGCGCAAATTCATGGCGATAGCCGGCCGCCTGCGTGCGCGCCGCGTCGCAATAAGCACGAGCAGCGTCACGGTCGCCTGCCCGATCGAGATGTTCAGCGCGCAGTACGGTATCGCGCTGCGCAAACCACTGCGCGGCGCGTCGATGTAACTCGCGGCGTTGGCTCTTCAGCAGCCCATCATAGATGGCGTCGCGAATGAGCGCGTGATGGAATACGAGTCCGCTGCCCTGTCGACGCAGCAGGCGCGCCGTCACTATCGGTTCAAACGTCACATCCGTGCGTTCGAGAATGTGGCTGATGGCCTGCGGCTCGAAGAATTGGCCAAACACCGACGCCGCACGCAAGACGGTCTTGTCGACGGGATCGAGTCCGTCCAGCCGCGCTTGCACCAAACTTTGCACCGAACCTGGCACGCCCGTTTCAGCCGTTTTATCTGTGCTGCTGAGCAGTTGTTCGAGAAAGAGCGGATTACCCGCGGCCCGCTTGATGCAGCGCGCCACCACCTCGGTTGCACAGGAAAACGACTCGGCCATCAGGCGGGAGTCGCCGTCGTTCAAAGGGCCCAGATCGAATAGCGAGCACGGCGCGTTTGCCGCTGCGCCCGATGACGAGTCGAGCGGATCGCCCTGCGGTCGCGTTGTCAGGATCAGCACGGCCGCGCAATCCGCCGCTGCCAAGCTGAGTTCGACGAGGTCCTGCAGCGTCGATGGGTCCGCCCAATGAATGTCTTCAACGATGAGCAATCGAGGCTGCACGCGGCTCGCGCGTTGCACGAGTCTGGCCATCACGTCCTGCCGGCCTCGAACGCGCATCGCGTTGTTCATGGCTTCGTAGACCGCCCGGTGTTCGGGCGGCTGCGGCACCTCGATCAGATCGTTGAGGAAAAGCGCATCACCGGCGTCCGCCAAACCGTCGGCGATGGCTCGCGTCATGGCGGACTTGGCGGCTTCCTCATGGCTCGCGTCGTCGAACGCCAGGAGCCCACGCATAAGTGATCGGATCGCGTCGCGACCGGCTCTAGAACCGAAGTCGAGCACGAACGCCGTGTGACACACGAAGCCTAGTCCGTTTGCCTCGCGCTGAAATTCCTCGACCAAACGCGTCTTTCCGATACCAGGCTCACCCCGCAGACGAACGACGCGGCCGCGTCTCGTCTCCCGGCATGATTCGAGGATCGCCCGAAAATGGCGCAGTTCGTCGCGACGGCCAAAGAGTGGTCGACTGGCAGACGGACGTCGAAGGCCGGTGAGACGCCACACGGGAACGGGCTCGGCGAAGCCTTTCACGGCAAGTGCGCCACGGGCTTCGCACGCGATGCGGTCTGCCAGCGGGCGCCACAAAGTTTCCGAGACCAGGATTTCGCCCGGTCCGGCCGCGTCGGTCAGACGCGACGCGAGGTTGACTGTTTCGCCCGTCACGGTGTACTCGCGATGGGCCGCGCTGCCCGTGTCGCTTGCGACGACCTGGCCGACCGCAATACCGATGTGACTGGAGAGCGGGCGCACCAGCGTTCGAGACAGATTCGGCATCGCGTCGATGATCGCGAGTGCGGCCCGCGCTGCGCGCTCCCGATCGTTTCCGTACGAACGCGGCGCGCCGAACACCGCCATGACGCAATCGCCGACATGCTTGTCGATGTGCCCGCCATGTCGAACGACGATGTCATCTACCTGCTCGAAGTAGCCGCCGAGCACAACGAGCAATTCTTCCGGATCGAGTGCCCGGCTGAGATCCGTATAGCCGCAGATGTCGGCGAAGAGCACTGCGACTTGCCTGCGCTCGTCCGCCCGCGCGACAGGCTGGTCGACAGAAGCCTGTACCGTGGACGACGGTTTCTCCGCTATCGCCGTCAGCAGCCGCTTGCGATGCCCTAGCGAGCGCACGCCGAGCTCCTTCAGGTCCGCATCGCTGAGCTCGCGCAGCATCGCCCCATCGATGTCGTTGTCGGCAAATACCTGCATGTACTGCTCGAGCCCGAGTTCGCGCAGCCACAGTTCGATGTCCATCGCGTCACCGCCGGAACCTGTTTCCCGTTGAGCGCTTAAGAAATACAACGGCGCTCGCCTGTTTCAGTGTAGGCGTTGCGCGCACCGACGGGTGTACGACGGCCGTTTGACACGCGCAAGGACGACGGCGGATACTGGGTCGCGCGGCGCGCTGGCATGTCTCGGCGCCGCGCGTTGCGGGAGAGCGCCGTGAAGGAAGGTGCCACAGGTTCTGCGTCCGGGTCTGCGTCGGAATTCGCGTCGAACGTCGCCGGCCTGCTCGGCGACCTGGCGGCGGGCGCCGTCTCGACACTCGTCATGCTCTGCTACGCAATGAGCCTGGGCACGCTGGTCTTCAGCGCGGACCTCGCGCGCTATGCCCAACTCGGCGTGCCTACAGCGCTCGTCAGTTGTATCGTCACTGCGCTCGTGATCGCGCTGACCAGTTCGATGCGTCTGAATATTGCCGGGCCGGACAGCAACGCGACGGCGTTTCTCGCGGGTGTAGCGGCGGGCGTCGCCAGCAGCGCACGCGCCGACGGCGGCTCGCCACCAACCATTCTGCTGACCGTACTGATTTCGATCGCGCTGTGCTCGGTGCTGACGGGCATTGTGCTGTTCTCAATCGGTTCGTCGAAGCGCAGCCGTTCATTGCAGTTCCTGCCGTACCCCGTGGTCGGAGGGTTTCTCGCTGGCACGGGCTATCTGCTGCTCGCGGGCGCGTTTCGCGTGCTGACGGGCGCGTCGCCTCAATGGCATAGCCTCGGGCTTCTAGCGCATCTGCACTGGCTCGCATGGACACCCGCGCTCTTCATCGGCGTGCTCACAACCGCGCTTACGCGCCGCTGGCAGCACATTGCCGCACTGCCGATCGTACTCCTGTGCGGAATCGCGCTGTTCTATCTGCTGCTGCATCTCGCCGGACTGTCGATCGACGATGCGCGCAATATGGGCCTGCTACTGCCGCATGTGAAACTGCAATTATTCCCCGATCTCCATATCCCTGCGCCGCTCGCGCGCGGCGTGATCGACTGGGCCGCGATCGGCGCACATCTGCCTGAGACGCTCGTCGTGACATCTGCATCGGCGATCACGATCCTGATGAACTCGACGGCCATCGGCGCGGTAACGGGCGAAGACATCGACCTGAACCGCGAAATGCGCGCGGCGGGACTCGCAAACATCGCGAGCGGATTGCTGGGCGGCATGGTCGGCTATCAGTCGTACAACCGCTCGATGCTCAACGCGCGCGCCGGCGCGACGAGCCGGATGGCGGGCGTGTTCGCAGCGATCGCATGCCTCGTTGTGCTCGCTGCGTCACCCGATCTGGTCGCGCTGTTTCCCGTGCCCGTGCTGGTCGGGCTGCAACTCTTCATGGGATTGCGCCTGATGCTGCAATGGCTGGTCGGCGCGTATGCGCGGCTGAACTGGTATGAGTACGCGCTCGTGCCGGGCATACTCGCCGTAGTCGCGTTTTATGGCGTCGTTGCGGGTGTGATTGCGGGCGTGATCGCCGCGTGCGTGATGTTCGCGCTGCTGTATGGACGCGTCAGTTGCGTGCGAATGGAATTCGATGCTACTACGCGTACCTCGACAGTCGAGCGCAGTATCGAAAACGCCGCGCGTCTGCGCGAAGTCGGCGCGCAGCTATTCGGCGTGTGCCTGCAAGGCTTCCTGTTCTTCGGCACCGCCAACTCGATCCTGCAACGGGTGCGCGAACGCCTCGAAGTACTCGACGCATTGCCCGTGCGCTATGTCGTACTCGATTTCGCGTCGACCAATGGCATGGACGCATCGGTATCGATTGCATTCGTGAAGCTGCGGCAACTCTGCGCAACGTCGGGTGCGGATCTCGTGCTGACCGCGTTGCCCGTACGCTCGCGCAATCTGCTCGTGAAGACAGGCACGCTGCACTTACGGATACGCGAGTTCCCAACGCTCGATGCCGGTCTCGAATGGATCGAAGATCAACTGCTCGCATCCGATGCAGACACGGATCGCTCCGGCGAGCACGATTTTTATGCGACGCTCGCGCCGCACTTCACGCCGTGCGCGCTGGAGAAGTTGTGTGCATGTCTCGAACCGTGCGATCTCGATGCCGGGCAGCCGCTGTTCTCGTGTGGCGAGCCGGGCGATGCGATTTATATCGTCGAGCGCGGACGCGTCGCCGTTTCGTTGCCGCTGCTCGATGGCCGGCCGGTGCGGCTGCGCTCGTTCGGTCCGGGCACGATCGTCGGCGAAATGGCCGTGTACACCCAGACGGCGCGAAGCGCCGACGTGATCGCCGAAGCGCCGACACGCGTTCACCGTCTGTCGGTGCCCGCGCTTCTCACGCTCGAACGCGATGACCCGGTCACCGCGCAGCAGTTTCACCGCTTTCTGATCAAGACGATCGCGTCGCGACTCGCAGTCGCCGATGAAGCACTGCGCGCTGCTTGGTGATCGACGCATGAAACGAGGCCTGCCGCCTCGTGCCCGGCCTCGCCACCCACGCCCGCATACTGCGACATCGCGCCCGATGCGGGATGATCGATGCCCATCGGATCGTGCTTTTTCATCTTGCTGCCCTAAGGCATGCACCGGCTCGAAAAGGTGATGGTCGGCGGGTTTTTTTCAGTCCTCGCGCAAAATCCACCCCGCGATACTCCACCGAGTCTGCTCCGTAATTTCGAACTGCACCCGCCGTTGAGTTTTCTGCTGCATGGGCGTCGCACGCGAGACCACGTGGCCTCCTATGCAGATGTCCTGCACTTGCAGCCGCGTCAGGTCGCACGTGCGAAGCTAGCTATCAACCGCCAGGCTGAACAGTGCCAACTCACGAACATTGGACGACATCTGAAGTCTCGTCCGAATCGCCCAGATTTCGCGGAGCTCCAATGGCGGCTTCTGGCCGGTCAAGCTGCCCTTGTTCTATGGCCCAACTGCACCCGCCGGCCGCTGGAAGAAATACGCGTTTCAATATCGAAGGGGAGATTGTTGTGCGCTTTGAAGCCGACCCTCTTCGGCCCACTGCCGCCGCCTGAATCAGTTCCACTTCGGCGAAGCTTTCACATTACAGCAGCCCATCCGCGCAGCCACACGGCCGATGGCTATGCGCCAAGCCGGCAGATTGTGCTCTGCACGTATTCAATCCCTTGGGACCATTTCGTGACTTCACGCACAGTTGCTCGACTCAATGACGTTCTTCCCGTCTTCCAACTCAGTAGCGAGACCAATGCGGTGATCGTCATCACCCGGACGCGATGCGATATGCGCTTGCCCTGCCTTGGACGCCGCGAAGTGGAGTTTCGAATTCGACGACAGTGCGGCCAGCAAGAAGGTCGCGGACGCCAGGTGAGCTATAGAGCGCTTCCGAGATGCAAATCTCTCCGGCCTCAGCGAGAGACTGCACGCGCGCGGCGACGTTGACGGTCTGGCCGAAATAATCGAGATTGTCGTTCAGCGTCACTGCTAACGATGGCCCGCAATGCGCCCCGATCTTCAGAATGATCGCCGGTTCTCCACGCTCGCGATTGAAGCGTCCGATTTCATCGACAATCCTTAACGACGCGGAAACAGCGTCCGTTGGTCGACAGAAGACGGCCATCACAGCATCCCCAATCGTCTTTACTATCGCGCCGGAATACCGTTGTGCGACCATCTCGAGCAATGCGAAATGCTGTCTGACTAGCCCGTACGCATTCAGATCGCCGAGGCGTTCGTACATGGCCGTCGAACCCTTGAGATCGGTGAAAACAAATGTCACTTGCCGAATCCCGAGCCCCTCCTTCTCGTCGACGCGTTCCGAGCGGAACAGGCGCCGGAAGGTTTGTCGCGCCACTAGCGTCCCGCCGGAGAGATACGGTTCGAATTCGAGCGGCGGCTTGATGACTTGGGCGACGACCTCAGGAGGCCAATTGATCAGGAGCAGGGACCCGCGCTTGCTTCCCGTATTCCTCACCTCAACGACTACAGGGCCGGGCGGCACAACGGAGAGCGCCGGGGCAAACCGTTGCCCGTCATATCCCACCTGCAACAGCGTCGGCGACGTGACCGGTTCGCCGGCAATCGCAACCACGAGAGCGGCCTGTGTTTCGACATTCACGCCCGACAAGGCACCGGGGCCAAGGTCCGCCTGTAGAGTCGTCGTCGAGCCTGGCGGCAGAAACGTCAGGCCGCGCACCAGACCCCGCAAAAAGTCGAGAAACCGAACTTGTTGGCCGGCGAAACGACCGTCACCGTTAAATCGTAGCTTCCAATGGAAATCATCCACGGAAAGCGACTCGGGGTCGTGGAAGGTCAGCCTCCGGAGTTCGGGAGATATAGAAAATGTGACTTCGATGAAATCGTCCAGGTCGGTTTCGCCCGTAACGTCGCATAGTCCACAGACATAGTGGGTCTTGAGCGTGCGCAACGATCCGAAGCTATTGAGGACCATTCCTGACTGCGGACAAAGAACGTTCCAGTTCATCCCGAACAGCCCGTATCGCGCCGCATGAAGAAAGAGGTCGATGCATTCAGCCTCGCCTATGCCGCGATCACGCGCAAACGCCAGCGGGTTGACCCGGTAAACGGACAGATCGTCGCCGCTCCTGACCAGAGTCTCGAGCTTGGAAATGACACGCGGACTCCATGACCTCGCCTGCTCGATCTCGGTCATTTTGCGCTCGAGAAACTGATCGTCAATGTGCATCGTCGTGGCCGAGTCAGCGGCAAACAGTCAGACACGATCTCCGTGTCCGTCGCCTGATTTCCGGAGTACTTCCAGAGCGTTACTTCTCCTGCATCCCTTCACCTTGCCTACTTCCTGCGCGAATCGGTATAGCGCGAACAGCGACGAATTCAGTTCATGATCGGCCACCTCTTCCTGGCATCTCTACCTGAAGTCGATCCCTTGGACGGCTTTTTCGAGTATACCGCCAACTGACGCATCGCAATCTACGTGCTTGCACTTGGCTTTTGAATTGACAATATTCGTCAGGCCATTTGCGGAACCCCGGCAGCGCGCCCTGTTACGCCGGCTACCATCCAAGGGTATCGAGGGACAAAAACAAGGCGCCATCGCTCTATGTCAGTCAGGCGTCCGTTCTTCACAAGAACGGCCAGTTCCCGGCGATCGCTCTCTGCAGAATGCCGCAGCTCTGATGGTTGACGGTGCGTCATCGACACGGGTCGGCGGCTTATCGATCTCGCTGAGTGAGTCGGTGTTCAAGGTTCACTGCACGCGAGGGGGCCCGTCATCTCTGTGGATATGACGACATGTCATTCCGATCAAGCGTCTCAGCGAGCGGAATACGGAGGGTTAGCTGTGATCTTTCAAAAAGGATATTCTGTCGAGGTCGAGTCATATCAAAGCGATATCACGTCATGGAATTGCGTCACCTCAGGCACTTTATCGCGGTCGCCGAAACTCAACATTTCGGCCGTGCCGCGGCGCGACTCGGCATGGCGCAACCGCCGCTGAGTCAATCCATCATGCGCCTCGAAGAGTCGCTCGGAACCAGGCTATTGGAACGTACTCCGCGTGGCGTCTCGTTGACGACTGCGGGCGCGGCGCTACTCGCGGAAGCGAAACCTTTGATCGCACAAGCGGAAATGGCGGAGCGCCGCGTGCGCCAGGCTGCGGATGAGTTAGCCAGCCTTAGCATTGCGTTTGTGCCGATGTGCGCGATGCGCATCATGCCGCTCGCCATACAGACGCTGCGCCGGCAGTGGCCCGGCGTCGATGTCCGTTTGATCGAGCGCGGCAGCGCGCTCACGGCGGCCAGCGTGAAGAATGGCAGCATCGATCTTGGCGTGGTCGTCAACAGTGCGGCCGACGTGTCAGGTCTGGAAAGCTCCACAATCGAACGCATGAGGTTGGTTGCTGCCGTTCCAGCAAGCTGGCCATTGGCGCAGCAAGCCAGCATCCGGGTCGCCGACCTCGCGGCGTATCCGCTGATCATGTTTCCGCAACAAATGTCCCAGCCGGTGTTCGCGGCGTTTGAAGCCGCTCGGCGGGAAGCAGGTTTGTCTCCCAAAGTCACTCAGCAGGCACGGCATCCTTACACGATGCTCAATCTCGTAGCAAATGAGCTTGGCATTGGATTAATGCTGGACTCCGCGCGGCACCTTCCGGTGGAGGGCGTTGTTTTCGTCGACATAGACGATATTCCGACATCGTTCGATACTGAAGTTTCCCTCATCTGGACCGATCGGCCCCATAAGGCCTACCACCGGGCCATGCTCGATATCATTCGCGAACTCGCGGCCCCCACGCCCGACTGAGTCGCTCCAACGACAGTCCACTTGCAACTGTCGCTCGCAAGTCGGAGAAGGCTGGCGAACGCTGTTGAGTCATCGCGCGGACTGTTTTACTCGTCTTTTGTCACGCTGCGCTACGCAGCGTGCTCTCCTGTCATTTTTCCCTCCATCTGGCTTCCTGCCACTCATCACCGCCTTGACACTACTTGCCCAAGAGTTTATGTTTCCGAATGACGTTCATAAAATAACTGTTCGTATCGCGAGCAACCGGAGGAGCAATGAGTACATCGAAGTTAGCGAGCCTGTTCGATCTCGATGGGCGGGTCGCAGTCGTTACCGGCGCAGGGTCGGGCATCGGACGCGAGACAGCACTGCTGCTGGCGTCAGCGGGCGCGGTAGTCGTCGCAGCCGATCTTAACGAGGAGGGCGCTCTGCAAACAGTCGCGCAGATTGACGATGCGTCGGGCAAGGCAATCGCGGTCAAAGTCGATATTGGCGACGAAGCTTCGATCACCGGGATGTTCGATACGACGCATGCCAAGTTCGGCCGGCTCGACATCCTCGTCAACAATGCCGGGATCTATCCGAAAACGAGCTTCGTCGATACGTCGGCGGAGAAGTGGGACCGCGTGCTGCGAGTCAATCTGCGCGGAACCTTCCTATGCATGCGCGAAGCCATCAAACGGATGCAAGCCGGCAACGCGGGCGGATCGATCATTAATATTTCTTCAGTGGCGTCGCTGCAGCCCGTGATCTTTGATAACGGTGACTATGGCGCGTCAAAAGCCGGCGTGAACAATCTGACAAAAGTTGTCGCGCTCGAATTCGCTGCGGACCGGATCCGGGTCAATGCAGTGCTCCCCGGCGGCGTTGCGACCGAAGGCGCAGCGGCATCGACGAAAGTCCATCAAGCACACGGACCGATCACCCAGCCGGGACGTATGCCTTTGGGTCGGATCGGGAGCGCTGCGGACATCGCGAGCGCGGTCTTGTTCTTTGCCTCTCCGGCCGCCGACTATGTGACGGGCCAATTGCTCGCTGTCGATGGAGGATTTCAGGTTTCCTGAAGAGTACATAAATTACCAATCATGAACACCGCCGTAGGCCCGGCGGTGCTTACCCGTGTTGTAAGCAGCATGCGAAGCCTATGCATGGTGTCCTTTTGTCCCCGGTGCCGATAACTTGGTGCCGGGGATTTTTTATGCGGGAGCGCCGCGTCGACAGCGCGCTTCTCGAGCGGCCGCGACCCCGAGTCCGCCTGCGTCGTGCATTTGCGGGCTGCACTTACCAGAATTTTCAGGCTATGTTGCAGCGGCAGAAAAAATCGCTGGTAGTGAAAACACCGATCCGAATAATTGAACGGACAGTTGCATAACCGAACGTCCTCGCCTACGATGTTTATCAAGAGGTGTGCACGAGCACCCACCAGGCCTCGGCCGATCGGAGACAAGCTATGTACCTCATCTACAGCGATTTGAACGGTGATCTCGCGGACTATTCACTTCGTTCCGGAGTTCCGTGCGCGGACGTACCTCCTCCGCGTGAGAAAGCGAGCGAGTCGGCTTCTGTCAAAGCTACCGCAGCGCCTTCGCAATGGAGCACGCGGCTTCGCAGGATCGGTTCGTTGTGGCCCGCACACGGTCTGCTGAATCGCGCCGCACTACGTCCGGTCGACATATCCGAGGGAGAGCGTTCATGAGTCGAAGCACGCGCAAACTTTCCGGCGACGAACGCCGGATCATGCTCCCGATCCTGCTGCTGTCGATCATTGCGGTAGCGGCGTATTTTCTGGTACGGGATTGGCGGATGGAAGAACTCGGCCTCTCGGCGATTTTCGACATTGTGATGATTTTCGTCGTGCTCGGTGCTGCCGCGTTCTTCGGCGTCGTAAGTTGCATTGCTCGACGCGGTGGGGCAGGCGAGGATGGGCAGAGCGAGGGGTATTGTTTCCTCGGTGCACTGGTCGGCGCGATCGTGTTTTTTGTGGCCATTCTCAATTGAGCGGGGAAAATGAGACCAGAACTCGAACAACGTCTTGAGGAATTGCTCGATAGACAGGCGATTCTTGACTGCATACATCGCTATTGCCGGGGCGTCGACCGGATGGATCGTGAGTTGACCCTATCGGCCTATCATCCGGACGCAATTGACGACCATGGTACTTTCGTTGGCAATCCAGAAGAATTCGTGAGCTGGGCATTCGACTACCATAGCGAGCACCAACTATCGCATCATCACATGGTGTTCAATCATAGCGTCGATTTGCAGGGCGATGTCGCGCACACTGAAACGTATTGGCTTTTTTTCGGCGAGAATCGGTCCAAGCCTGACACGTTGGCGGTTGGTCGCTATATCGACCGCTTTGAGAAGAGGGAGGGAAAGTGGGCAATCGCTGCGCGGGTATGCATTTCGGAGGCGGTTAACGAGTCGACTCCTGCCAACTTGCCCGACGCGTGGCGCGAGGTGTTGATGAGCAACGGCAACAGAACGCGCGACAGAAGCGACATATCGTTTGACCGGCCTTTGAAGGCGCGTGATCCGGATCGCTTGCGAGAATACAGTTAGGAACAGTAAGGTGGAAATGTACGATGCGGGTTGCTGACCACCTCTCCAATGACAAAGTCGACCCAGTCCGGTCGACTTTGTCGTTCAGGTATTAGGTAGCTGTCCGATCGCGCCGTTGCCGATGATCGACAGGAACTCCCGACGGGTGGATGGATCGTTCCTGAATGAGCCGAGCATCCTGCTCGTGACCAACGACGTTCCAGGTTTGTGTACGCCGCGCGTGCTCATGCACTGATGTGCCGCTTCCAGAATGACGCCCACGCCTTTAGGCTGCAGTACCGTGTTCAATGCGTCGGCGATCTGCACAGTCATCTTCTCCTGAATCTGCAGTCGCTTCGCATACGTGTCGACAAGTCGCGCGAGCTTCGAAATGCCCACCACGCGATGATCTGGAAGATAGGCGACATGGGCACGGCCAATGATGGGCACCATGTGGTGCTCACAATAGCTTTCAAAGCGGATGTCTTTTAACACAATCATTTCGTCGTAGCCATCCACCTCCGAGAAGGTTGTAGCAAGAATCTGCATGGGGTCGGACAAATAACCCGAAAAGAACTCCCTATAGGCGCGCGCAACTCTGGCGGGCGTCTCTGCGAGTCCTTCACGAAGCGGATCATCTCCCGCCCATCTGATTAGCGTTCGAACTGCCTCTTCTGCCTCTGCTTTCGTGGGATGTTCTGTAATGGACAGATTGCCGTTGCTGTCGCGCTGATTCACGTAGCCTCCTTAAAGCCGTGCGCTGCGTTCCGTGTTCTGGTGTGACCTATGCGTCGCATAGACAAAGGTCTAAACCTGATTTAGGGCTGGCTGCCGGGTGGCAGCGTGGCGACCGGTGCGAATGTTGGTGAGACATCAAAAAGTGTATATAATTGTACATCGTTCGTAAATAGGAACGTCGCTGCATGGCCAATGCGACAATTCCCTGTAATCGATTATGGCTACGGCGCGAGCAATGCTTCGCTCCACGGAGGTCAAAGAATGAAGACACGCATCACCGAGCTACTGGGTATCCGCTATCCCATCGTGCAGGGAGGCATGATGTGGGTGGGTCGTGCGGAACTGGCCTCAGCGGTGTCGAATGCCGGCGCGCTTGGCACCATTACCGCATTGACGCAGCCAACGCCCGAAGCGTTGAGCATTGAAATCGATCGCGTGAGGTCAATGACGAACGAACCGTTTGCCGTGAACCTGACCATTCTGCCAACGATCAAGCCGGTTCCTTATCAGGAATACGTGCGGGTCATCATCGAGAGCGGCGTCAAGATTGTCGAAACTGCGGGGCGCAATCCCGAGCCCTATCTGCCCGCTTTCAAGGCAGCGGGTATCAAGGTGATTCACAAGTGCACGTCGGTACGGCATGCATTGAAGGCGGAGGCGATTGGCTGCGACGCGGTCAGCGTCGATGGATTCGAATGTGCCGGCCACCCGGGCGAAGACGATGTGCCCAATCTCATCTTGCTACCGGCTGCCGCCGCGCAATTGCGTATCCCAATGCTGGCATCAGGTGGCATTGCCGACGCGCGCGGCATGGTAGCGGCGCTCGCTCTCGGCGCGGATGGCGTCA
This sequence comes from Paraburkholderia sp. BL25I1N1, assembly GCF_003002025.1. GTDB lineage: Bacteria > Pseudomonadota > Gammaproteobacteria > Burkholderiales > Burkholderiaceae > Paraburkholderia. The sequence continues at coordinate 97,568 of NZ_PVZB01000029.1, read as the reverse complement.
ATATGGGCACACGCTTCATGGCAACTCGGGAAGCACCCATCCATGAGAACGTCAAGCGCCAATTGCTCGAACACGACGAGCGAAATACGGCGCTGATTTTTCGTACCCTCAAGAATACGTCGCGGATTTTCCGTAATGCGGTGGCGGAGCAAGTACTCGAGTTGGAGCGGCGGGAGGGAACGACATTTGCGGACCTGAAGCCGCTCGTGAGCGGCGAACGTGGAAAGCGCATTTATGAAACCGGTGACACAGACGACGGTACGTTTCCCGCGGGCCTCGCGATCGGCCTGATTCACGATATTCCCACCTGCGATGAGCTTGTGAGCCGCATGGTCGCGGAGGCGCGCGAACTGATTCACCGAAGGCTGGCGACCATGATGGACAAGGCAAGCAACGAAACAGCCTGCGTGCTTTGAATGGCAATTGAGTACAACCGTCGATGACGAACAAGGAGCATACCGTGTCGGAAAGTCGTGAGAAGGGGCGTCAGGTCGTTCGCGAAATGTTGGGTGACGAGTTTCTAGGCGCAATGGACGCAGCGGCGGCATCCGGCGGATTTGGTGCAGATGCGGCTTCGCTCGCCCTCGAGAACGCGTTTGGCGACGCGTGGGCACGTCCGGGCCTCGATCGTCGTTCGAGAAGCCTCGTTACGCTGGGCATGCTGATCGCACAGCGTACGCCGTGGGAATTCAGTAATCATGTCCGCATCGGGCTAGCGAATGGTCTGACCGAGAAGGAACTGGAAGAGGTCGTCCTGCATGCTATTCCGTATGTGGGCTTTCCGGCCGTCAGCATCGCGCTGAAAGCCTGCAAGGAAGTATTAGGCGAGAAGGTTGCCACCGTTCAGGAATAGTCTGTGTCGGCATTGGTCAAGCGGGGGCGGTTGACTCCGCCGCTCCTTTCGATCGGGATCGTTGTCAGCCGGAATCGGTAGTCAACCGCGGCGAAGGCGACGTCGCCTCCTCAGCAAAAGATGCCGGGCAGGCCAGGATGTTCGCGAGCTTCAAGGCGCGCGAGATGAGCGAGCAGAGAACGCGTCGCGGCTGGCCACAACTTGCGCGGCACATCGTCGTACGCGCGTTCTACCCACTCGTCGAGAGTGCCCCGCGGCAAGTTTCTCACTACCGCGGCAATTTTCGCTTCGCGTTCAAGCCGGTGTGTTTTGATGCGTGCGATTTGTGCGCGCGCGGAGCCGAGCACGTGCCCGTGTGCCGGCAAGATGAATTCGACTCCGTACTGGTTGCACAGCATGTAGAGCTGATCGAGGGATTCGAGATATGCGGTCATATTCCCGTCAGGGGGATCGATGATCGTGGTTCGGGACGGGTCACACCACTTTCCCTCATGTGATCAGTATGGGCTAGCCTGCTGGGATCAGATGCGCTCGAAGATGGCCGCGATCCCTTGACCGCCACCAATGCACATCGTTACAAGCGCATATCGGCCGCCTATCCGTTGCAGCTCGTGAAGCGCTTTGACCGTGATGATTGCGCCGGTTGCGCCAATCGGATGACCGAGCGATATGCCGGAGCCATTCGGGTTGACACGCGCAGGATCGAACTGGAGTTCTTTGGTCACGGCGCAAGCCTGTGCAGCGAACGCTTCGTTAGCCTCAATGACATCGAGGTCTGCAATGGTCAGGCCGGCCTTCGCCAGCGCCTTCCGGGTCGCGGGAACGGGCCCGATACCCATGTATTGTGGCTCAACGCCGGCATGAGCGTAGGCAACCAGTCGCGCGAGTGGCCGAATACCTCTAGTTTCGGCCTCACTGCGCTCCATTAGAAGTACGGCCGCCGCGCCGTCGTTCAGGCTCGAGGCGTTGCCTGCTGTCACCGTGCCGTCCTTCTGAAATGCCGGGCGCAACTTGGCCAATTCATCGACTGTGGTGGTGGGACGGACATGTTCGTCCAGTTCGAACATCGTCGCGCCATTTTTGCTGTGCACCGCGACAGGAACAATTTGCTCCTTGAAATACCCTTCCTCGACCGCGCGTCCAGCCCGGCGATGCGACTCCACCGCCAGTGCATCCTGGTCCTCACGCGATACGCCATATTTCGCCGCAACATTTTCGGCTGTCACGCCCATGTGGCACGCGCCGAAGGGATCGGTCAGCGCACCCACCATCATATCGATCAGCCGGATGTCGCCCATTCGCGCGCCCCAGCGTGCGCCTGTGGCCAAATAGGCTGCGCGCGTCATATTCTCGGCGCCGCCGCCGATCGCGATGTCCGTGTCGCCAAGCCAGATCGCCTGCGCTGCCGAAATAATGGCCTGCAGGCCTGAGCCGCACAGGCGGTTCAGCGTCAGCGCCGGCGCATCTGTACCGATACCGCCTTCGATCGCCGCGACGCGGGCGAGATACATATCTTTGGGGTCAGTGTGGATGACATGGCCGAACACGACCTGTCCGACTGCGTCGCCTTTTAACTGCACTCGCGACAGGACTTCCCGGACAACCGTCGCGCCGAGTTGCGTTGGCGGGACGGAGGCAAGCGCGCCTCCGAAATCTCCAATCGCAGTGCGAACGCTGCCGGCAACTACGACTTCTCTTTGCATGACGCTCTCCCACCAAGCTGATGCTGCATGACCAGCGTTTAAAATGACGAACGATGTTCATAAAGTAGCTCAAATTTGATCGGATGTCCATGGACGGTTTTGCTATCGTTTGCATGAGGACGTTCGCCGGCGATGCACGCCCACTCGCGCGGCGGCGGACGCTTCCCGCGCCGCGGTGGTACCCGTTCACATCGGGTGATGCTGGATGGACGCATACGAAATTTCGCGATATTCTTGTTCTTGTTTCTGATCGATGTTCATTTATTGGTTCGCGTGTCTAGCGCGGGGATGGTCGGTAAAGGCGCGCAAAGCGGCAGCTATATGAACGGAAAAAGCTAACGACAGGATGACAGAGATGAACGCAGGTCCGCTTTCGCACGACCCTTTGATGGATGTGCCGTTTCGGCCGCTGCGCCTTGGCGGTATGAAGGCCACTGTTGAACAGCGCCCTGACGGTAGCGTGGTTTATGAGCTGGACGAACCGCTCGGTCCATACCCAGCGCGGCTTACTGAGCGTCTTGTGAAGTGGGCCGCGGTCGCCCCAGATCGGCCGTTGCTCGCACGGCGAACGACCGATGGCGCCAGTTGGGAGCATCTGACATATCGGCAAGCGCTCGACGGCGCTCGTGCGCTAGGCGAGGCTATGCTTGCCCGAGGCCTGTCGCCCGCGAGGCCGCTGATGATCCTCTCCGACCGCAGCTTCGAACATGCGCTGCTGGCGCTTGCGGCGCTGCACGTCGGCGTCCCCTATGTCCCGGTTACCCCTGCGTATTCGTTGCTATCCGAGGACTTTGCGAAGCTGAAACATCTGGCGTCGGTGTGTACGCCAGGGCTCGTGTTCGCGGATGACGGGGTGCTTTACGGTCGCGCGTTGCGCGACGTGTTCGACGATGTCGAATGTGTGGTGAGCGGGAGGTTGCCAGAGGGGCGTATGGCCTCATGGTTTTTCGACTGGCTTGACACGCCGGTCACCGCCGCGGTCGATGAGGCATTCGATAACGTCGGCCCCGATACGATCGGCAAGATCATGTTCACGTCCGGCACGACCGGGGCACCGAAGGGCGTGATTTACTCGCAGCGGATGCTGTGCAGTAACCGGCAACAGGTCGCGCAGACTTTCGCCTTTCTTCAGGACGCACCGCCAGTGCTGGTGGACTGGCTCCCGTGGCATCACACCTTTGGCGGCACACACAACTTCGGCATGGTGCTCTATGGCGGAGGGACGTATTACCTGGATCCGGGTAAGCCCACGCCCGAGCAAATCGGTCCGACACTAGATGCGTTGCGCGAAATCGCACCGGTCATCTACCTGAATACGCCTCAAGGACTGGCGGCGCTGATTCCACATCTCCGCTCGGACGAAGCGCTACGCAAGAATTTCTTCAGTAAGCTGGCACTGATTTACTACGGCGGCGCCAGTCTGCCTGAATACATCTGGGCAGCACTGGACGAGCTCGCGGTCAAGACGATCGGACAGCGCGTGTTGATCATGTCAGGGCTCGGCGGCACCGAAGCCGGGCCGACGCCGATGTCGGCGGCGTGGGATCCGCGACGGCAAGCCATTGCCGGGCTGCCAGTACCCGGCGTGAAGGTCAAGGTCGTGCCGGTTGGAGAGAAGCTGGAGATCCGTTATGCGGGCGACTGCGTGACGCCCGGCTATTGGAAGGACCCGGAGCGCACGCGCGCGTCGTTCGACGAAGAGGGCTATTTCTGCTCTGGCGACGCCGGTGCATTCATCGATCCGGAGCATTGTGAACTCGGGTTGCGCTTCGATGGACGCCTGGCTGAGAACTTCAAATTGTCCTCGGGCACATGGGTAAATGTGGCGGAACTGCGACTCGCGGCGTTGAACGCGTTTTCACCTTATGCACGCGACGTCGTAATCGCCGGCCATGATCAGGGCTTTCTTACTGCGCTGGTTTTTCCTGATCTGCAAGCGTGCCGCGCTTTGTGCGACGACCTGGTTGAGCCCATGCCGCACGCTGACCAGATCGTGGCCAGCGCTGGCGTACGCGAGCACTTCCAGCGCGGGCTCGATCTGCTGGCTACACGCCCCGGCGGTAGTTCGAGCCGAATCGAGCGGATCGTACTGGAAAGCGCGCATCCGACGCTTGACAACGGGGAGTTGAGCGCGAAAGGCGCCATCAGCCAGGCCAACGTTCTCGCGCGAAGAAGCGCTGTGGTCGCGGAACTGTACGAAGCGGTTCCCACGCGTCGCACGCTGCTTGCCCGAAGGGGCTCTCTTGCGAATGCCTCCAGCCCGCTCCGCTGAATTGAAACACAGGAAATTACCCGATGGATTTTCATGTCGATTCCGCGGACAAAGCCTTCCGCAAAGAGGTACGGGATTTTCTTAAGGCGCATCTGCCTGCTGATCTCGCCTGGCGCGGTCAGCAAGGATTTCTCGCGGGCGACGACGATGCGCTGCGCTGGACCCGTATCCTGCACGAAGCGCGCGGCTGGTCCGTGCCGCATTGGCCGGCCGATCTCGGGGGAACGGGATGGACTGCGGCGCAACGGTACATCTTTGAAGAAGAGTGCTACCTGGCGGGTGCGCCCACGCAAAATCAGGCAGGGGTGTCGCTCGTGGGGCCGGTGATTTGTGAATTCGGCAACGACGAGCAGAAGCGCCGCTTTCTGCCGCCTATCCAGCGCGGCGAAGTGTCTGGGCACAGGGCTTCTCCGAGCCCGGAGCGGGCTCCGATCTCGCCTCGCTGCGTACGACGGCGGTCCGCGACGGCGACCATTACATCGTGAACGGCCAGAAAATCTGGACCAGCTTCGGCGGTTATGGACAGTGGAACTTCGTGCTTGTCCGGACCGATGCGGAAGCCAAGCCACAAAAGGGCATTTCCTTCCTTCTGCTCGATATGAAGTCGCCGGGCGTGACGGTGCGGCCGATTGCGACGCTTGACGGTTGCAACCATCTCGCCGAAGTGTTTTACGACAATGTTCGCGTGCCGGTTGAAAATCTGATCGGCGAGGAAAATAAGGGTTGGGGCTACACGAAATTTCTTTTGTTCAACGAGCGAGCGTTCCTTGGTGCGGAAGCCCCGGCGCTAAAACGCTACCTGCGCAAGATTCGTCACTACGCGATGAAGGAACGTGCCGGTGATACGCCCCTGATCGAAGATGCGACGTTTGCCGCAAGGCTTGCCCAATACGAACTCGAAGTGCTCGCCATCGACATGGCAGTGCAGAAAATCCTGCATCAAGGTTTGGACGAGCGCAGTGGTGGCATGGCCGTTGGCTCGATGCTCAAGGTCCGAGGTTCCGAATTGCATCAGAAGCTCACTGAAATGCTGCTCGAAGTGATTGGCGACTACGGCGCTGTATTTTATGGCGATCCGAACGAAGACCACGCGCTCCGGGGCCAGACCTTCGTGGGACCGGATTACGCGCCAGGTCTCGCCGCCGAAGTGTTCTACCGGCGCGCATGCACGATCTACGGCGGCACGGCAGAAATTCAACGGAACATTATCGCCAAGGCGCTGTTCGGACTGTAACGGGCGATATCATCGACGGCGCGAGTCGGTCCAATCGATATGGCATCACTTCTCCGGCGGGCACGAAAGGACGCAGCATGAACTTTGATCTAAGCGACGAACAGCAGATGTTGCAGGACAGCGCGCAGCGCTTCGTCCAGAAAAATTATACGTTCGAGCACCGCCGTACGCTGGTTGCTCGTGGAGACGGCTTTTCGCGCGAGATGTGGCGCATGTTTGGCGAAATGGGATGGCTCGGCGTCGCGGTGCCCGATGCTTTCGGCGGCCCGGGTTTTACTCCGGTTGAAAGCGCGCTGATCGCCGAGCAACTGGGACGGGCACTCGTGCTCGAGCCCTATGTCATGTGCGGCGTGTTTCCAGCCGCGCTGGTTACCTATTGCGCGAGCGGCACACAACGAGACGATTTGCTCGCGCAAATTATCTCGGGTGAGGCGCTGGTTGCCGTCGCGCACAGCGAGCGCGACGCACGAGGCGACGTGTCACATGTGACGGCAACTGCCAGCGAGATGGGAGACGGCAACTGGAGGCTCGACGGTCGCAAGACGCTGGTCGTGGGCGCGCCGGTAGCTGATCGCGTCATTGTCGTTGCGCGCGTGGCCGGCGGTGTACGTGACGATGCGGGGCTCGCGCTCTTTGTAATCGATCCACGCGCACGCGGCGTGATGCTCGAGCCATACAGGTTGCTCGACGGCACGCCCGCGGCGGACCTGGTGCTCGAGGGCCTGACGGTCGATGCGAGCGCGGTGATCGGCACGCCCGGTGAGGCGTTGCAAGGTCTGCAGGCTGCAGTCGACGAAGCCATCGTTGCGAGTTGCGCGGAGTTGTTGGGCGATATCGACGACACAGTCGAACTCACTTCCGAGTACCTGAAGACGCGCAAGCAGTTCGGCGTGCCCATCGGCAGCTTTCAGGCGCTGCAGCACCGCATCGCCGATATGGCAATTGAGGCGATGCAGGCCAGAGCCACGTTGCACCGGGCACTGCGAGCGCTCACCGAAGGCGATGCGACGCGCAGCGTTCAGGTGTCGGGTTGCAAGGCTCAAACCATCCGAAGCAGTAAATTCGTTTCGCAGCAGGGCATCCAGTTGCATGGGGGCTACGGCATCACGGACGAGTATAAGGTCGGTCATCACTACCGGCGCACGTTAATCTCCGATGTGCTGTTTGGCAATATGGAGTACCACCTGAAATGTTACGCGCGGCAGATTCAGGCGGACGCACGCGCTCTGGCTGCATGACTCGAGGACGGAGAACATGGCGCAATCACAGGTACTGCTAACTGATTCCGACAACGGTGTTTTGACACTGACGCTGAACCGGCCCGATGTCCGCAACGCCTTGAACCTTGCATTGACGAGAGCGCTTGTCGATGCATTGACGCACTTTGAGGGCGATGACAGCCTCCGTGTTTTGATCGTCACTGGTGCCGATCCGGCGTTCTGCGCAGGGCTAGACCTTGGTGAATTTTCTGCTCCGGACGCGCCACGCGGCGAAGTCGCCGCGATGATCGACATGTGGCCACGACTGAGCAAGCCAGTCATTGCCGCGTGCAATGGGGCTGCGGTGACTGGCGGCCTCGAACTTGCAATGGGGTGCGATTTCATCATCGCTTCGGAGCGCGCTCGGTTTGCCGACACCCATACAAAGATCGGCGCGCTCGCGGGCGGTGGAATGACTGCGCGCCTGCCTCACATTGTGGGCTCACGCTGGGCCAAGCAGATCAGTTTCACTAGTGAGCCAATCGACGCCGTTACAGCCCTGCGGATCGGTCTTGTCAACGAGGTGACTTCGCATGCGACGTTGCTCGAACGGGCGCGCGCGCTTGCCGCAACGATAGCGAGCCGTTCGCCGGAATTGATCGGTACCGTCAAGCGAGTTATCGACGCCGGAGCGCTCGCTTCGCTGAGCGAAGCGCTGGAGATAGAGAAGGCTGCGCTGGCTGAACGCAAGGCAAAGACGCCCATGGCGTGGCAGACGGAGCGATAGTTTGAAAGAACAGGAGACTTGTCTGTACGCGCCGCGCAGAAAAAGGGAGAGAGGGAGGCGTCGTTGACGCCTCCTTTGTATAAGGCGAGTTACTTAACGTATTTCCGGAATTCCGGTTTCCGTTTTTCACGAAACGCATTACCGCCTTCCTTCGACTCATCCGTTTCGTAGTAGAGCGCGAGCGCCTGCATCGCGAATGCTCCGATGCCCCGGATGTTTTCGCTATCCACGTTGAACGAACGTTTGGCGAGCGCGATCGCGGTCGGGCTCATCTGCAGGATTTCGTCACACCACTTCTTCGTCTCGGCGTCCAACTGGTCGGCCGGGACCGCAGCGTTGATCAAGCCCCACTCGAGCGCTTCTTTGGCCGTGTATTTACGGCACAAATACCAGATCTCCCGGGCACGTTTTTCACCGATGATGCGAGCAAGATATGCCGTGCCGAAACCCGGGTCGACCGAGCCGACTCTCGGGCCGACCTGGCCAAAAATCGCTGTCTCCGAGGCGATGGCAAGGTCACAGAGGGTGACGAGCACGTTGCCGCCACCAATCGCGTAGCCGTTCACCCGAGCGATAACCGGTTTCGGAATGTCACGGATAACGCTCTGCAGTTCTTCGATCGGCAGCCCCACCGTGCCGCGGCCACCGTAGCCGTCGCCGGACTGATCGCCGCCTGTGCAGAACGCCTTCTCGCCAGCGCCCGTCAGCACGACGACGCCGATGTCCTTATTCCAGCCGGCCTTGCTAAACGCCTTGATCAGTTCTTCACAGGTGTTCGCGTTGAATGCGTTGTAGACCTTCGGGCGATTGATCGTGATCGTCGCGACTCCGCCGGCTTCGCTATAAAGAATGTCCTGAAATTCCATGGTTATATTCCAGTTGCGGATTGAATGAGCGGGAGGCGGGCGTTAGCCTGCCATCGTGAGGCCACCGGAGATGCTGATAACCTGACCAGTGATGAACGCGGCGTCGTCGCTTGCAAGGAACGCCACCGTGCCGGCAATGTCATCGGGTTCGCCCATGCGCCCGAACGGCACTGCCTTGACCAGCGCCGCCTTGATACGGTCGCCTTTTTCGCCCTGAGCGAGGTTGTCGAGCAAGGCTGTAGCGGTGGGGCCGGGGCAGACGACATTGATGGGAATCTGCTGCCGCGCCATTTCACGCGCCATGGTCTTCGAGAACGCGATGATGCCGCCTTTGCAGAACGAGTACACCGCTTCCATCGACGAACCGACGCGTCCGGCATCCGACGAAATGTTCACCACTTTTCCGCGGCCGCGTTCGGCCATCCGCTTCAGTACCGCGTGATGCATGTTCAACGGACCATACAGGTTGATGGCGACTACTTTGTCCCAGAACGGTTTCTCGGTCTGAAGGAAAAAGGCCCCCATGTCCCAGCCCGCGTTGTTGACGAGCATCTCGATCGGACCGAGTTCTTCCTCTACTTGCGCGACAGCCTTGTTCACGCCCTCGTGATCGGTGATGTCGACGCGATAGGCTCGAGCCTTGCCGCCCGCGGATTCGATTTCTGCCACCACCCGGGCAGCATTTTCTGTGTTCAGGTCAAATAGCGCGACGGTTGAGCCTTCTTCGCCGAAACGCTTGCTGATGGCCGTGCCGATACCGCCCGCAGCACCCGTAACAACAACGACTTTGTTCTTGAGACCTTTCATTTTTGAATTCCTCGCATGATGTAGTAGGGCGCGGGGACGCCCGTCAAGCTTTGGTGACTGTTTCAGGGGGGCGGATTGTCTGGGACGACGCGTGGCCGCTCAGCTGGGTTGCCTCATGTTCTGTGTATCCAGCCTCAATGAGCACTTCGATGCTGTGTTCGCCGAGATTAGGCGGCAGGTACCGAACATTGCCTGGCGACTCGGAGAAGTGCACCGGAATGGATGTCATGACCATCTCTCCTTCGGTCGGATGCTCATAGTGCTGAAAGAAACGGGTTTCCTTGATGTAGTGGTCTTGCATTAGTTCGTTTAACTCGCGGACAGGACCGTGCGGAACGTCGGCAGCTGCGAAAATGGCGTTCCACTCGGCCGTTGTTCGGGTCTTGATCGCTTCGCTCACGATGCCGTACAGCTCGTTGATGTTGCGCATGCGATCGGCAATGTGGCAGAAGCGTGGGTCGTCGAGCAGATGGGCCGCTTCGATCGCGCACAACACCCGCCGCCATTGTTCGTTGTTGACCGCAAGCAAACAGATGTGGCCGTCCTTTGTCGCGTAGGGGCGGCGGTGGGGCGAAAACATCCGTGTATAACCAAGCCCCGTTCCGTCCGATGAGCCAAGCGCGCCCTCCCACAAATGTTCGAAGAGGTTGAACTGAAGCATGGTTTCGAACATCGGCACCTGCACGCACTGGCCGAGGCCGGTGCGCTCCCGGTGATAGAGCGCCATGCTGACAGACGAGGCAAGCACGTATCCACAGAACTTGTCGACGATGACCGTCGGAAAGTAGCGGGGCGAGCCGTCGGCATCACGATTCATCGCGGCAATCCCGGTCTCGCCCTGGATCACGTCGTCGAAGGCAGGCCGATCCTTGTAGGGGCCGTCCGGGCGATAGCCGGGGCCAGATGCATAAATGATGCGGGGATTGCGGGCCTTGATGCTCTCGTAGTCGATGCCCAGACGCCGTGCCGCGCTGGGGCGCATGCTATGAATGAAGACATCCGCGGTTTCCACCAGTCGCAGAACGGCTTCACGGCATTCGGCCAGTTTCAGGTTCAGCGACACGCTCCGCTTGTTGCGGTTCATGATCGTATAGAACACCGCCATGTCGGGGTTGCGACCGGGGCCGTTCTTCCGGTTCTGGTCACCTTCGGGCGGCTCGATCTTGATAACGTCCGCGCCCATATCGCCGAGAAGTTGCGTGGCGACGGGCCCCAGCACATTGATGGTCAGGTCGATCACGCGCACGCCGGTCAGTGGGCCGGTTGGCTGCTGCAGAGGTTGCTGTGGGGTGTGCATGGTCACGCCTTGTATTTTTTTCCTTTCACCAGCCGCAACGGCGTGTACACCATGACTTCCGAGCCGTCCTGCTTGATCACGCGGTTGCGCGTGCGCACCAGTCCGAGGCCGGGGCGACCGTTGCTGGGACGGCATTCGATGACTTCACATTCGACATGGATGGTGTCCCCGACAAAGGTCGGACCTTTGATGTCGAGTTCCATGTTCAAAAAGGCGAAGCCGACCCCTTGCATCGTTGCCTGGGTCAGCAGGCCTTCCATGAAGGTAAATACGAGGGCGCCTGGTGCGACCCGTCCCTTGATTGCGGACGTCTCTTTCAGAAACTCCGTGTTAGTAAACAGCACCTCGAGCATGCCGGTAACCGAGACGAAATTGACGACATCCGCCTCCGTGACAGTACGTCCAACTGTCTTGAACTTGCGGCCGACCGGCAGGTCTTCCCAATGAACTCCCAGGCCAACTGTTTCGATCTCTTCCATATTTGTTCTCCCTCTCTCGTGGTGTCACGCGTCTGTAGGTCGGGCAGGGCGCTCGGTCTTCTTGACACGTCCGAAGACGCTGTCGGCGACGATGTTCCGCTGGATCTGATTGGTTCCTTCGATGATCTGAACGACCTTGGCATCGCGGAAATAGCGGTTGATCGGATACTCGTTCGAGATACCGGCGGCGCCGAATAGCTGCACTGCGTCGGTGGCCACCTTCATCGCGACGTCCGAGGCGAACATCTTTGCCATCGCCGCCATCGGAGCTAGCTCGCGTCCTGTCGCGCCGGAGTCGACCAGTGACGCGGTGCGATAGACGAGCTGACGCGCGGCCTCCGTCTGCGTGATCATGTCGGCCACCATCCAGCGCACACCTTGAAAATGACTGATCGTCTGCCCAAAGGCGACGCGGTCCTGAATGAAGCGAATGGTGTGGTCGATCGCACCCTGCGCGATGCCGACAGCGCGTGCCGCCACGATCGGGCGGCTGGAATTGAGCGCTTCCATCGCGACTTTGAATCCCTGTCCCCCCTCGGGGCCAAGCCGGTTATCGGCGTTGATCAGTGCGTCGTCGAAAAATAGCGGGCACGACGCCACGCCGCGCGCGCCCATCTTGTCTTCTTCTCGGCCAATGGTGAGCCCCGGCGTTTCACGGTCAACGACGAAGAGGTTTATGCCGAGATGGTTGCCTTCTTCATCAAGCGTTTTAGCGGCGACCAGCATGAAATCAGCAATGTGTGAATTCGTGCACCAGATCTTCGAGCCATTCAACACGTAACCGTCTCCGTGGCGGCGTGCGGTGGTGCGGATTCCGGACACGTCTGAGCCACTTTGCGATTCCGTAATGGAAAGCGCGCCGCGCAAGTCGCCTGACGCAAGCCCTGGCAACAGCCGGGCCTTCTGCTGTTCAGTGCCGCCCGCCAGAATCGCGCCGAACGGCGTCCATTGCACGACCAACAGGTATCCCGTGTTGTAGCAAACGCGCCCCAGTTCCTCGACCGCGATGCAGGCGGACATCACGCTGCCGGCGCCGCCATATGTCTCTGGAAAAGGAAGAGTGAAAAGACCCAGTTCTTTAAGCAACGCGTACATATCGTGCGGATATTCGGCTGTCCGATCGATCTCGTCCGCTCGAGGCGCCACTCTTTCCCTTGCGACACGCCTTACCAGGTCGCGGATCTGGATTTGGTCGTCTGTCAGTTGATAGGTCACGTTGAAAGTCTCTTGCTAATGATCCCGGGCCTGATAGGTAAATGGCGTTCGGACCTACGTAAAGATGCGACGTACGGCCGAGCGGCCCTGGAAAGTTGCTGATCTTCATAAAAATGAACACTGTTCGATAAAGTAAACGATGGCTTTGGGCTCGTCAAGCATGATGTCGGACGAACGGGGGTTTGCCCGTAGTGCGCTCCGCGCACTGTTCGGATGTAGTGAGAGCCTTATCGGGCGGCGCATGAGTACTATTCGCCACGGTTGACATGCCATCTGCTGCGTGTTTAGAATATGGAACGACGTTCGGCTATTTGATTCATATAGGTAAAACTAGCGCGACAGCCGGTTAGGTGCCGAGACCCGTAGGGGAATGCATTGGGAGGAGCGGGAAATGGAGTCTGTTTGTCCTGAAGTCGACTATCAGAAGTTTCTGGCCGAAGGCCGGTTGATGATCCAGCGCAGCCGCAGCAGCGGCCGGCACGTGTTTTATCCGCGGGTGGCCGAGCCGGTAACGGGCGCGCGCGATCTGGAGTGGGTCGAAGCGTGTGGCCGAGGTACGGTTTATTCCACTACCGTGGTGAGGCAGAAAGCGCCCACGCCGAGCTACAACGTGGCGTTGATCGACCTTGACGAAGGAGTGAGGATGATCAGCTGTGTCGAAGGCATAGAGCCGGACGCGGTGCGCATCGGCATGCCCGTGCAGGCAAGGATCGTATTCAGGAACGACGCGCCCTTGCTCGTGTTCGAGCCCGCCTGACGCCAGCTAACCGGCAGCATACGCGGAAGGCATCTGCTGCACCGATAAGAGACATCGCATGGAATTCAACTTACGTGGGCGTACCGCGCTGGTGGCAGGCGCGACATACGGAATTGGCGAAGCGCCGGGAATGTCGTCGCTGGATCTCGCCGCGCGTGCGTCGGTCGACGCGCTGGCACAGGTCGGGTTGTCTCCGGCCGATGTCGACGGCCTGTTCGTCTGCACGCCGGACGACATGTTGTCCGGCCTGACATTCGCAGAGTACCTCGGTATTCACCCGAAGTTCACCGACAACAACCGCAGCGGCGGCTCGGCATTCGAGATCTATGCGCACACAGCGGCGATGGCGCTGGTCACGGGCCAGATCGACGTCGCGCTGATCGCCTATGGCAGCAACCAGCGCAGTGCATCGGGCAAACTCGTGCAGTCGTCGCGGCCTTCTCCGTGGGAAAGCCCTTATAAGCCGATGAATCCCGTGTCGTCGTATGCGTTCGCCGCTGCAAGGCATATGCACCAGTACGGAACGACACGCCGGGATCTTGCCGAAGTCGCGGTGGCGGCCCGCAAGTGGGCCCAGCTCAATCCGGATGCGTACGTGCGTGCGCCGCTAACGGTCGACGACGTGCTGGGTGCGCGTCTGGTATCCGATCCGCTGTCCGTGCGCGACTGTTGTCTCGTGACTGATGGCGCGGCGGCCGTCGTGATGGTGCGCGCGGATCGCGCTCGCGATCTGACGGACAAGCCGGTCTATCTGCTCGGTGCAGCATCGGCCACGTCGCATCGGGAGATTGCGAACATGCCCGATCTTACCGTGACCGCCGCAAAGGAATCAGGGCGGCGCGCCTACGAGATGGCCGGCGTAAGCGCGAGCGACATCGACGTTGCGATGCTGTACGACGCGTTTACGATCAACACGATCCTGTTCCTGGAAGATCTTGGGTTTTGCCCGAAGGGCGAGGGCGGCCGTTTTGTGTCCGACGGCGGGATTGCGCCGGGAGGTCGTCTTGCCGTCAACACTAATGGTGGCGGATTGTCCTGCGTGCATCCGGGCATGTACGGCTTGTTCCTGATGGAGGAAGCGATGCGGCAACTCACAGGACGTGCCGGTGAACGGCAGGTTCCTGATGCGCGGCTTGCCATCGCGCATGGCAATGGCGGCGTATTGTCGAGTCAGGCAACCGTCATTCTCGGCACCGAAGAGACGTTGTGACGTGTGCCGGCCGGCCGGTGCCACGCGGCATGGAAGTCGCGCACCGATCTGGCTGAGCGGGTCAACAGGAGACAGACAGATGAGCGAAGAGACTATCGCCGACGCGACGCAGATCGTGCAGGTCCAACATGAAGGCGCGACCGCAATCGTCACGCTGAATTACCCCGAGCGGCGCAACGCGTTTTCACTGAAGATGCGCGAAACCTTGTATGCGCGTCTGCACCACCTGATGCATCACGACGAAGCTTGCCGGGCAATCGTACTGACGGGCGCCGGCAACACGTTCTGCGCAGGTGGCGACATCTCCGAGATGAAACCGCGCAAGGTGCTCGAGTATCGCGAGCGCAATCAGTTGCCGCTGGAAGTATTCAAGCTGATGGTGTCCGGGCCCAAGGCCATCGTCGCGGCCGTCGAAGGTTTCGCGTTTGGCGCGGGTCTTTCGCTTGCTGCCGCGTGCGACATGGTGGTCACTTCGTCGACGGCACGCTACGCCAGTGCGTTCGTCAAGGTGGGATTGATGCCGGATACAGGCCTTTATTGGTCGCTCGCGCAGCGCGTGGGCGGCGGCCGCGCACGTGAACTGATGCTGAGCGCGCGCGAATTCAATGGTGTCGAAGCGTTGCAGATCGGCTTTGCCAATCAGGTCGTCGAACCTGGTCGAGCGTTGGCCGCAGCGCTGGAAATCGCCAGTCAATATGCGGCGTTGCCAGCGGTCGCTACGGCGCATCTAAAAGCGGCGCTGGCCACCGGCATCCGTACGCTCGACGAAGCGATCGAAACGGAAGTCAACCTGCAGCCCATCCTGCGCCGTAGCCGCGAACACCAGGAGGCGGTCAGCGCCTTCATGGAAAAGCGCAAGCCGGTATTCGTGGCCGACTAGGAAAGCACATCATGAGCGAAAAGCACACGGACGAGAACACCGCGCCTGCATTGATCGAGGTCACTCGGGAAGGCACCGTGGCCGTTGTCACACTGAACAATCCCGGCCGCCGCAACGCGATGGGTAGGCAGATGCGCCAGTTGCTGCGCGACACGATGCACCGCCTGATCTCGGCCGACCCCGAATCGCGTGCGATCGTGCTGACTGGTGCGGGCGAGCACTTCTGCGCCGGCGCCGATATTTCCGAAATGACGAAGCGGACCATCCTGCAAAGCCGCGAGATTCTGGCGGAGTCATGTGTGGTGGTGCGCGACATGCTGGCGGGAGCGAAGCCGGTGGTGGCCGCCGTCGAGGGGATAGCGTTCGGCGCGGGCTTGTCGCTGGCAGTGGCCACTGATTACGTGGTGGCGGCATCGAATGCGCGCTTCTGTGCGGCATTCATGCGTGTTGGGCTGATTCCCGACACCGGCATTCTGTGGACGCTCCCTGAAAAGATCGGCATGGCGCGCGCTAGAGAAATGCTGACGCTCGCGATGGAAATCGATGGCATCAAAGCAGGCGAATTCGGCTTGGCAAACCAGGTGGTCGAGCCGGGCGCTGCGCTCGCTGCTGCTATCGAATTGGCCCGCAACTTGGGTGAACAACCGCCGCTCGGCGTTGCGTTGCTCAAGGCCGCGTTGACCGAGGGTGCCAACACCATGGAGTTGGCACTGCGCGCTGAAATCGATTATCAGCCGGTACTGCGTCTGTCCAAAGATCATCAGGCCGCATGTCGGGCGTTTTTCGACAAGACCACGCCGGTTTTTACGGGTCAATGAACGTTGGGGAATCTCCGATGAGTGTCGAGCGAAATGAAGCGCCGCATGGCGCGGACGACAGGAACGATATCGTGCAGGTGCGCCACGAAGGGGATGTGGCTGTCGTCACGATGAACTACCCCCAACGCCGCAATGCCTTCTCGATGAAGATGCGTGTTGCGCTGACGGACACCTTCCAGCGCCTTTTTCACGAGGACGCGGCTACCCGCGCGATCGTGCTCACCGGCGCGGGCGGCCACTTCTGCGCGGGCGGCGACCTGTCTGAAATGCAGGCAGTCACGCCGCCATTGCTTGAACTGCGTGAACGCATCGCCGTGGGCGTGCGGCTTTTCCGCTTGATCTACACCGGCACCAAGCCGGTCGTTGCTGCGGTCGAGGGAACCTGTTTTGGCGCCGGGCTGTCATTGGCGGCCGCTTGCGATTTCGCGGTGAGCTCCAGTGCAGCGAAATATTGTTGTGCCTTCACCAAGGTCGGTTTGCTGCCTGACACCGGCCTTCTATGGACGCTGCCGCAGAAGGTCGGTGGCGGCAAGGCGCGCGAACTCATGTTGAAAGCGGATGTGATCGACGCCGCTACCGCGCAGCGCATCGGCCTTGTCAGTCAGACTACGGCGGCGGGCGAATCGCTCGATGCCGCTCTGGAGCAGGCGGCCCGTTTCGCCAGCTACCCGCCGGTGACGCTGGCGCTGCTGAAGGCGAGCCTCGTCAACGCAGGCAATTCGATAGAAGACGCATGGCGCCTGGAAGTCGATCTGAATCCGCTAACGCGCCAAACCAGCGACCATGCGGAAGCGGTTGCCGCGTTCATGGAGAAGCGCAAGCCGGTCTTTACCGGCTCCTGAGCAAGTTCGCGCCCAACTCAATTTCGCCGTTTTTTTCAGCCACTGGATTTAAGAACGCACACAGACCATGTTCACGACCGATCTGCTGAAGGATAAAAGGATTCTGATCACCGGCGGCGGCACCGGTCTCGGGAAGAGTATTGGCCGGCGTTATCTGGAACTCGGCGCGGAACTGGTCATTTGCGGCCGTCGCAAGGAAGTGCTCGACGCGACCGCCGACGAATTTCGCGCAGCTATCAACAATGCCCGTGTGACGACGATCACTGCCGACGTGCGCAACGCTGATTCGGTCGAATCGATGATGGACACAATCTGGCGCGATGGTCCGCTTGACGTGCTGCTTAACAATGCCGCGGCCAACTTTATCGCGCGTACCGAAACACTGTCGGCGCGCGCGGTCGATGCGGTGTTGGACATCGTGCTGCACGGCAGCTTCTATTGCACGATCGCCGCGGGCAAGCGGTGGATCGAGGCAGGCCACACAGGCAACGTGATCAGCACCGTGTCGACGCCCACCATGACCGGCTCCGCCTTCACCGCACCGTCGGCGGCGGCGAAGGCCGGCGTGCTTGCGATGACCCGTAGTCTCGCCGTCGAGTGGGGACCGAAAGGCATTCGGCTGAACGCCGTGGCACCAGGTCTGTTTCCGACAGAAGGCGCGTGGGAACAACTTTACCCGCCGGGGTCACAGGTTGAATCGCAGGATCGCAGTGTTCCGTTGCGGCGTTTTGGCGACCATCAGGAACTGGCTGATCTGTACTCGTATCTCGCTTCCGAGGGGTCCGGTTACATCACCGGTGACATGATCGTGATCGACGGTGGCCGCTGGATGCAGGGCGTGGGCGGTCCGACATTTCGCGCGATGCAGGATTGGAGCGACGAACAGTGGGACGCTATGCGTGCCCACGCGCGCAAGGGATGAGCATGGGACCGCTCGCTGGCGTCAAGATCATCGAACTGGCCGGTATCGGCCCCGGTCCGATGTGCGCAATGTTGCTCGCCGACCTTGGTGCAACGGTGCTCCGAATCGACCGGCGGCGACCTGTCAAACTCGGTATCGAGCGACCGTTGCGTTACAACCTGCTACTGCGCAATCGCAGGACGATCGCACTGGATCTCAAGGAGCCGGCCGCGATCGAACTTGTGCTAACCCTCGTGGAGGGCGCCGACGCGTTGATAGAAGGTTTTCGTCCGGGTGTGACCGAACGTCTTGGACTCGGCCCGCAAGCGTGTCTGGCGCGCAATCCGAAGCTCGCCTATGGGCGGATCACCGGGTGGGGGCAGGACGGTCCGCTCGCACAATATGCCGGTCACGATCTGAACTACATTGCGATCACCGGCGTGCTGAATGCGATCGGCCGATTAAACCAGCCGCCGTCGATCCCGCTGAACCTGATCGGCGATTACGCGGGCGGTTCGCTGTACCTGGCAATGGGGCTGCTCTCGGCAATCCTTCATGCTCGCGGTGGCGGCGTGGGGCAGGTGGTTGATGCGGCGATTGTCGACGGCACGGCGAATCTGGCGACGACCTTTTTCGGCATGCAGGCGGCGGGCATCTGGCGCGACGAGCGCGGCACCAATATCACCGATTCGGGTTCGCATTTCTATGACGCCTACGAGTGCGCAGACGGCAACTGGATTACGGTTGGCCCAATCGAGGACAAATTCTATCTGGAGCTCCTTCGACTGCTTGATATATCGCCGGACACGCTTGGCGCCCAGCTCGACCAGCGCAACTGGCCGGCCGCACGAGCCTTGTTCGCGCTCAGGTTCAAGACGCGCAGCCGTGCGCAGTGGACCACGCTGCTGGAACACTCGGACGCGTGCTTCGCTCCTGTCCTGTCGTGGTGTGAAGCGCCAAACCATCCGCATCTGAAAGCGCGCGGGACTTTTGTGGAAATCGATGGGATCGTGCAGCCAGCGCCCGCCCCGCGTTTTTCGTCGACGGTGCCGGCAATGCCGACGCCACCCGAAGCGCCAGATCCGGCGACTATCGAGGCAGCGCTGTCGGTCTGGCTGGATAGGCAAAGTATCGACGAACTGAAACAGGCAGGGACGCTGGCCTGAGAGACCGCTGAGCGGGACAAAAACAATGGACGGCCGTCAGCGCCGCGGTAACGAATCGAGACGAGACACCATGGACCTGCGATATACCGACGAAGAACTGGCGTTCCGCGATGAAGTGCGAGCCTTTTTCAAGGAAGCGTTGCCTGAAGACATCCGCGTCAAGGCGGCGCTGGGACAGCGCTACTCGGCGGATGATCTGCGCCGCTGGCAGCGCATTCTGTACGAACGCGGCTGGGCGACGCCGGCGTGGGATAAGGCGTGGGGTGGAACTGGCTGGAGCGCGGTGCAGCAATACATCTTCAAGGAAGAACTGCACATGGCGCCCGCGCCGGAAACGCTTTCGTTCAATGTCACCATGATCGGCCCGGTGCTGATCGCGTTCGGCAGTGACGACCAGAAACGCGACTTCCTGCCACGTATTGCAAGTCTCGAGTACTGGTTCTGCCAGGGTTTTTCGGAGCCCGGTGCCGGCTCGGACCTGGCGGCGCTGAGGACCCAGGCGGTCCGGGAAGGCGACCACTACGTGATCAACGGGCAGAAGCTGTGGACCTCGACGGCCCATCACGCGGACTGGATGTTCTGCCTCGTGCGTACCGACGCGAGTGGGAAGAAACAGCAGGGCATTACTTATCTGCTGATCGATATGAAAACACCCGGCTTGACGGTGCGGCCGATCATCACTATCGACGGTCATCATGAAACCAATGAGGTGTTTTTCGATAATGTACGTGTGCCTGTCGCAAACCGGATTGGCGAAGAAAACAAGGGGTGGGATTACGCCAAGTATTTGCTCGGCAACGAGCGCAGCGGCATTGCGCGTGTCGGCGTGTCGAAGATGCGTATCCGCCACGCCAAAGATCTCGCGAAGCGCGTTCCGTGCGGCGACGGTGTGCTTTGGGACAACCCTCAATTCCGCGAGCGTGTCGCGTCTATCGAAGTCGAGTTGAAGGCGCTGGAAATCACGCAGATGCGAGTGATTGCGGAAAGCACCGCACGCGGTAGTCACACGCCGGACCCGAAGACGTCGATTCTGAAGATCAAGGGGTCGGAGCTTCAGCAACTCGCGGCAGAACTGCTTCTGGAAGTGGCCGGGCCTGACGCGCTGCCGCTCGATCTGGATTTCCTGCGCGGCGTAGGTAAGCCGATCCGGGACCCAGACTGGGCACTGACTATTGCGCCGAATCACTACTTCGCGCGCCACGTTTCGATTGTGGGCGGATCGAACGAAATTCAGAAAAACATCCTCGCCAAGTCCGTTCTCGGACTTTGAGCAGCAATCGAAACGCGGAGAAGCAAGGGCCATGGACTTTGATTTTACCGACGAGCAACGGATGCTCAAGGATAGCGTCGACCGGCTTGTCAAGGACGAGTACAGCTTCGAGCAGCGTGCGCGCTACCTGGCTGAGCCGGATGGGTTCAGCCGCAAACAGTGGGCCCGCTACGCCAACATGGGCTTACTTGGCCTGAGCTTCGCCGATGACTTCGGCGGCAGCGGCTGCGGTCCGATCGAAACGATGATCGTGATGGAGGCGTTCGGGCGGGGACTCGTCGTCGAACCCTATCTGGCGACCGTGGTGCTCAGCGGTGGCTGCATCCGTCTTGGTGGCAGTATCGCGCAGCGCGAGACAATTCTGCCGCTGATTGCCGATGGTTCGCTACTGATGGCCTTCGCACACGCAGAGCCGCAGTCACGGTACGACCTCGCCGACGTTGCCGCCACCGCGCGACGCGATGGCAATGGTTGGGTGCTGGATGGAGCAAAGCGCGTTGTGATACACGGCGGCGCTGCGGACAGGCTGATCGTGTCGGCGCGCGTTTCAGGCGACCGCCGGGACCGCGACGGCATTGCGCTATTTCTTGTCGATGCGCATGCGCCTGGTCTAACGCGCCGAGAGTATTTGACACAGGATCGGCTGCGCGCAGCGGATGTCGCACTGTCGGGCGTACGCGTGAACAACGCGGATGTGATTGGCGAAGCGGGGAAGGCTCTTCCGCTGATCGAATCGGTTGTCGCGCAGGCCATTGCAGCGCTGTGCGCCGAAGCCGTCGGCTCGATGGCGGCCGCGCACGAAGAAACTGTCGAATACCTCAAGGTGCGCAAGCAATTTGGCGTCGCCATCGGGTCGTTCCAGGCGTTGCAACATCGCGCGGTTGACATGCTGGTGATGGTTGAGCAGGCCCGCAGCATGGCGCTGTTTGCCACCATGATGAGCGAGGAGCCGGACGTGGAAGAACGCGCGCGCAGCATGGCAGCGGCCAAGGTACAGATCGGCCGCGCTGGGCGGTTTGTAGGCCAGCAGGGCGTGCAGCTTCACGGCGGCATTGGTATGACCGAGGAATGCAAGGTCGGCCACTATCTCCGTCGCCTGAGTGTGATCGACATTCTGTTCGGCGCCGCTGAACACCACTTGACCCAGCTCGCCAGTGCGGGCGGATTGATCGATGCGGCGGCGTGAACCCGCGGCTTCTTCATGTGAACGGAACCATTCAGATGAGCAGATTTTCTACCTCGGATTCGTATCAGGAACTGCGCGACGCGTTGCGCGATCTGTCGAAGGAATATCCTGACGAATATTGGCGCCGCATCGACCACGAGCGTGTTTATCCGGAAGCGTTTGTCGACGCGTTGACCCGCGCTGGCTGGATGGCAGCGCTGATTCCCCAGGAATACGGCGGCTCGGGTCTCGGACTGAGCGAAGCTTCCGTCATTATGGAAGAGATCAATCGCAATGGCGGCAACTCCGGGTTTTGCCACGGCCAGATGTACAACATGAATACGCTGTTACGCAACGGCTCAGAGGCTCAAAAGAGGGCCTATCTGCCGAAGATCGCCAGCGGCGAACTGCGTCTTCAGTCAATGGCCGTGACGGAGCCGACCACCGGCACGGACACCACCAAACTGAAAACCATGGCGGTGAAGAAAGATGGCCGCTACGTCGTGAATGGTCAGAAAGTGTGGATCTCCCGTGTGCAGCATTCGGACCTGATGATTCTGCTGGCCCGTACCACACCGCTCGCCGACGTCAAGAAAAAATCCGATGGGCTTTCCTGCTTTCTGGTCGACTTGCATCAGGCGATCGGCAACGGTTTGACCGTGCGTCCGATTCCCAACATGGTCAACCATGAAACCAACGAACTGTTTTTTGACAACCTTGAGATTCCCGAAGAGAACCTGATCGGCGAGGAAGGCAAAGGCTTCAAGTACATCCTCGATGGACTGAACGCCGAGCGCGCATTGATTGCCGCCGAATGTATCGGCGACGGCTACTGGTTCGTCGATCGCGCGCGGAGGTACGCCACCGAACGACAGGTGTTTGACCGCCCCATCGGTATGAACCAGGGCGTGCAGTTTCCTATCGCTGAATCGTATATCGACGTGAGAGCGGCGGATCTGATGCGGTACAGGGCGTGTGAACTGTTCGACGCTCACCAGCCATGTGGTGCCGAAGCGAATATGGCTAAACACTTGGCCGCCACGGCCGCGTGGAAGGCCGCTAATGCCTGTTTGCAGACGCACGGCGGCTTTGGCTTTGCATGCGAATACGATGTGGAGCGGAAATTCCGCGAGACCCGCCTTTATCAGGTGGCACCAATCTCGACCAATCTGATTCTGTCTTACGTGGCCGAGCATGTGCTGGACATGCCACGCTCTTTCTAGACAACGCGGCCACCGACGGAGACATCCATGGGCTACGAGACCATCCTGTACGACGTGAAGGACCGGATCGCCACGATCACGCTGAACCGTCCCGAACACATGAACAGCTGGAACGACAAGGTGGCCACAGAAGTTTATGAGGCCATGCAGGCTGCAGGAGCCGACCGCGGCGTGCGCGTCATCGTGTTCACCGGAGCGGGCAAGGCGTTCTGCGCCGGCGGCGATATTCATAGCTTTGGCGGCGATCCAGCCGCGCTGATGACCAAGCTGCCGCGTCCTTTCGACATGCGCAAGCGCGCCGACTGGCAAACGCGCTGCTCGTACTACCCGGCGATACCGAAGCCGGTCATCGCCATGCTCAACGGCGCGACGGTGGGCATCGGCCTGATTCACGCGTTGTTCTGCGACATCCGCTTCGCTGCCGAGGACGCCACGATTACCACTGCTTTCGCGCGGCGCGGACTCACCGCCGAATACGGCATGGCCTGGATACTCTCGCACCATGTCGGGCATGCAAGAGCGCTCGATCTGCTCCTGTCGGCGCGCAAGATCAAGGGGCTCGAAGCGGAACGAATGGGGCTTGTCAACCGTGCGTTTCCGTCGGGCACGTTGGCCGAAGAGACCTATGCGTATGCGCGCGACCTCGCTGAGAACTGCTCGCCGCGCTCGATGCGCGTGATGAAGGCGCAGCTTTGGGAAGTCCCGTTTCAGACGCCGCATGAGGCCATCATGTCTGCCGGCCTCGATATGCCGATTGCGAATCAGTGCGACGACTACAAGGAAGGCATCGCGAGCTTCCTCGAAAAGCGCAAGCCGAATTTCACCGACGATTGAAATCTTACGGGGCATAGTCATGCTGAAGTACGAAGTCATCAGGAACTGGCCAATTGAAGATGTGACCCAGAGTTACTCTGAGCGCGATGTGATGCTCTACGCGCTCGGTCTCGGCATCGGCGGTGATCCGCTCGACGCGGCGCAATTGCGGTATGTCTACGAGAAGGAGCTGCAGGCGATGCCGACGTGCGCCGCAGCATTCGCCTGGCCGAAATCATGGATGCGTGATCCGCGTGCCGGCGTTGACTATCTGAAGCTGGTGCATGGTGAGCAGGACGTCCGTTTCCTCCGTCCGATGCCGACGGCCGCGACCATCGTCAGCAAGACCCGCGTGAGCCTTGTGTCAGACAAGGGAGCGGGTAAGGGAGCCATCGTCGAACTCAGGCGTGATCTGATCGAGCAGGGCAGTGGCGAACGGCTCGCCGAGGTACGGCAAGTGTCTTTTCTGCGCGGCGACGGTGGCTTTAGCGCGGAAACCGGCATCACCGACCCGCCTCCGGAGGCGCTGCCATCGGTTCCCGAGCGCGCCCCAGACAGTGAATTCGAGTTTGCGACTTCGCCTCAGACTGCGCTGATCTACCGACTTTCGGGCGATTCGAATCCGCTGCATGCCGACCCGGAGGTAGCCACGAAAGCCGGCTTCAAGCAGCCAATTCTGCACGGACTTGCGACGTACGGGATTGCAGGCTATGCCGCGATCCGAACCTGCGCCGGCAACGACGCGTCCCGCCTGAAGCGCCTTGCGCTTCGCCTTACGTCGCCGGTTTATCCCGGCGAAACCATCCGTTTTCAATTGTGGCGCGAGAGTGACGCACGTTTCCATTTGCGGGCTCGAGTGGATGCACGCGACATGGTGGTGCTGAATAACGGCATCGTGGAGATTGGCTGAACTCCGCCCTGGATTGTTGTCCCGGACAAGTGTGGTCAAAGGAGTGTGTTTATGGATTTGCGAGAAAGTCTGGAAGACAAGACCTTTCGCGCATCGGTTCGGGAATTTGTGGCGGCCCGGTTGCCCTCGGATATCCGCGAGCGAGTGCTCAATTTCCGTCATGTGCCGCGCGAAGATTACGTTCGCTGGCAGCGCGTCCTCGCAGCGAACGGCTGGGGCGCGGCTGCGTGGCCGGTCGAATACGGCGGCGCGGGGTGGAACGCTACACAACGCAATATCTTCGACGAAGAGTGCTTTACCGCCGGTGCGCCTCGGCAGATGCCGTTCGGCCTGTCAATGGTCGGACCGGTACTGCAGAAGTTCGGGACGGCGGCACAGCGTGCTTACTTTCTTCCTCGCATCGTGACGATGGAGGACTGGTGGTGTCAAGGCTATTCCGAGCCTGGCGCCGGCTCAGATCTGGCTTCACTCAAAACGCGCGCTGACTGTGCTCCGCGCGACGGCGAACCGTTCTATATCGTCAACGGACAGAAGACATGGACTTCGTTTGCCCAGTGGGCCAACTGGATTTTCTGTCTGGTGCGCACGCACAGCGGCGACCGTCCGCAGGAGGGCATTTCCTTCCTGCTGATCGATATGAAAACGCCCGGCATCACCGTCCGGCCGATCAAGACACTCGATGGCGGACATGACGTCAACGAAGTTTTCTTTGAGAACGTTGAGGTGCCGATCCGAAATCTGGTCGGCGAGGAAAATCATGGTTGGTCGATCGCAAAGTATCTGCTCGGCCATGAACGCACCAATATTGCCGGGCTTGGCAACTGCAAACGCTTCATGCGCCGATTGAAGGAGATTGCACGGACGGAACGGAAACACGGCAAGCCACTGATTGACGATGTCCGCTTCCGCGACAGGATCGCGAAGGTCGAGATCGATCTGATCGCGCACGAGTGGTCGCTGCTGCGTGTGGCCTCCGCTGAATCGGCGGGACGGACGATTGGGCCCGAAGCGTCCGTGCTGAAAATTCGTGGCTCGGAAATCCAGCAGGAATTGACCGAACTCATTATGGAATGCGCCGGTCCTTATGCGGTGCCATTCGTCGCCGACGCACTAGACGGCGAGTGGAGCGGCGAAACTGCGAACGGTGAACTGCTGAACGCGCTCGCCGCGCACTACCTCGACTGGCGCAAGATCTCGATCTATGGCGGTTCGACCGAGGTGCAGAAAAACATTATCGCCAAATTGGCGCTCGGCATCTGAGGAGACGTCATGGACTTTACGCTCGTCGAAGAGCAACAGATGCTGGCCAACGTGGTCGGCCGTTTCATCGACAACGAATATGCTTTCGAAGCGCGGCGGCGACTGGCGACGACAACCCAGGGCTGGTCGTCCACGCACTGGTCCACGCTCGCTGACATGGGGCTGCTGGCGTTGAACGTGCCAGAGGAACACGGTGGTCTTGGTGCTTCGCCGGTGGAAACCATGATCGTCATGGAGGCATTTGGCCGGGGGCTTGTGCTCGAGCC
Source organism: Paraburkholderia sp. BL25I1N1 (assembly GCF_003002025.1). GTDB lineage: Bacteria > Pseudomonadota > Gammaproteobacteria > Burkholderiales > Burkholderiaceae > Paraburkholderia. The sequence continues at coordinate 71,375 of NZ_PVZB01000029.1, read as the reverse complement.
ATTTCTTTCGTCGGCGGTGCTGGGCGCAACACTGATCGGGGTTGCAGGCCACGAGGCGCGCAAGGCGTCGTGGCTCACCGGTCTCGCCGGCGGCAACCTGAAGACCGCGCTCGCGACGCTTGAACCGGGCGCGCGCTTTGACCTGTGGAATGTGACCACGACCGCGAAAGCGTCTGATGCAGGCTATGTGCTCAATGGTCGGAAGGGTGTGGTCCTGCATGGTGACAGCGCAGACCTGCTGTTTGTCTCCGCACGAACGTCGGGCGAGCCGACGGACACGGCGGGTATCACGCTCTTCGCTGTAGACGCAAAAACACCTGGCGTCACGGTGAAAGGATTTCCGGCGCTCGATGGCCAGCGCGTCGCGGAGATTACGCTAGATGAGGTGCACGTCAATGCGGACGCTGTGCTCGGTACGGTAGACGAAGGGTTCGCGCTGTTGGAGTGGGTAGTCGATCACGGCATCTTTGCACTTTGCGCGGAGGCGGTGGGGACCATGGAAAAGCTGGCCAATCTGACCTACGACTATTTGCGCACACGCAAGCAGTTCGGCGCGCCGATAGGCAAGTTTCAGGCTTTGCAACATCGCGCCGCCGATATCCTCACCGCTGTCGAACAGGCCCGTTCAATGGTTTACTTCGCCGCCGCAAAACTTGCGGACGACGATAGGCGCGAAAGCCATCGCGCGGTCTGTGCTGCCAAGGCGATGATCGGGCGTAGCGGCCGCTTCGTTGGACAACAGGCTGTGCAATTGCATGGTGGTATGGGAATGACCGACGAACTGTCAGTGGGATGGTACGTGAAACGCCTGACCTGCATCGATATGACCTGGGGCAACACCGAACATCACGTTGAGTTGTACGGGGCCTACCTGTAGGCATCAATCATCTAATAGCCAGTGCGATAACCGCTATGTCGGTGCGCTTGGCCACGTCGCGAAAAGGAGACACCGAATGTCAGCAACCGGTCACGCAGCGCCACCCGAGTCGGCGCCGATTCCCGCACACGTGCCGCCGGAGTTGGTTGTGGATATGGATATCTACAACCCGCCCGGCGCCGAGGACGACTACCATCTCGCGATGAAGAGGCTGCACGACGACGGCGTTCCCGACATCTTCTGGACACCGAGAAACGGCGGTCACTGGATTGCGACGCGCGGAGACGACATCTACCAGATATTCAAAGACTACGAGAATTTTTCGTCGAAGCAGCTGACAGTGCCGCTGGTCGAACATGCGCCGCTGCCGCCGATCTTCTTTGATCCGCCGCTGCATACGGCATATCGTGCGCTGATTGCCCCGGCTTTTATGCCCCAGGCGATCAGCACACTCGAAGAGAAGGCCCGCGAGATGACGATCGAGTTGATTGAGGGCTTTTACGAAAAGGGCGAGGTGGAGTTTGTGTCGGGCTTCGCACAGCACTTGCCAATCGGTATTTTCATGAATATGGTCGCGTTGCCCGCGGAAGATCGCGACTTCCTTCTTGGCCTCGCCGACAAGATGGTTCGGCCTGACTCCGCGGAGCAAAAGCTGGCCGCGCTCGGTGCGATTTTCGAATATCTCGGCGTCAAAATTGCGGAGCGGCGTGCCAACCCGGGCGACGACCTTATCAGCCGGATCGTTCAATCCAGGATCGACGAGCGTGCGCTGACGGATCAGGAACTGAAGGGGCTGTGCGGACTCGTGCTGATCGGCGGGTTAGACACGGTCGCATCGGCGATGGGTTTTATCGCGAATTTTCTCGCGAAAAGCCCGTCGCATCGCAAGGAGTTGATCGAGCACCCGGAGCTCACGCAAAAGGCGGTCGACGAGCTACTGCGGCGCTTTCCGGTGGTCAATCAGGGACGCCGCATCACGCACGACTTTGAATACAAGGGCGTGCAGATGAAGGAAGGTGACATGATCATCATCCCGACCACGCTGCACGGGCTGGACGATCGTAAGTTCAATGATCCGCTTACGGTGGACTTTTCTCGCCCGACGCCTATTCACTCCACTTTCGGCAACGGCGCGCATCGCTGTCCGGGGTCGTTTCTCGCGCGCGTGGAACTCAAGGTGTTCCTGCAGGAATGGCTCAAGCGAATCCCTGACTTCCGGGTCAAACCCGGCGAAAAGGCGGGCGTGCATGGCGGCGTCAACGGCACGCTCTATCATTTGCCGCTGGAGTGGGATGTGCGTTAAGAAGAAAACGGGGCACTTCGGTGCCCTGTGTGCGGCTGGATAAGAGTCAGTGCCCGTCTCTCTGCTCAATCGCAACCTTGATGCTCTTGACGCAACGTACTGATTTGCCGTATGCCGTAGCGTTGTTCATAGGTCTCTCACCACCGTTGATGTCAGGGTCCGCCGCGAACTGCTGGACGCTCTCATGAGCTTGAGAATGCCAAATCTGTTCGCCGCCTTCGGCGGTTTTCTGGAGACGAGTGCAAATAGGCGTTACCTTGACGCCGGCCGCCTGCGTCAGGCGCGTTTGCTTCTCGCGCCTGGCCGCTTGCCGCTGGTCAGCCGCGCGTGGTCTGTTTAGTATTAGCGCCGCCCGTCGCGGCGAGATTCTCGGTGCGCACGGCGGGCACGACCAGCTTGGACACGTCGGCCTTAACTGGCATCCCCGCCGCTTTGCTCGCCGAATCGGAGATGCCACGGAGCAGGAAATGCGACAGTGCGGGGATCAGGATCAGCGCGCCGATCATGTTCCATAAGAACATGAACGTCAGCAAAATGCCCATGTCGGCTTGGAACTTGATTGGTGAAAACGCCCATGTAACAACACCCGCCGCCAGTGTTACCCCAACCAGTGCAACTACCTTGCCGGTGAATTGCACGGCCCGGCGGTACGCTTCTGCCAACGGCAGTCCTGCTCGCTGGTAAAACAACTGGACGCTCAACAGATAGAGTGCGTAATCGACACCGATGCCGACGCCCAGCGCGATCACCGGCAATGTCGAGACTTTCACGCCAATGCCGAGCATTACCATCAACGCTTCGCAGAGAATCGAAGTGACCGCGAGAGGTACGACAGCGACAATCACCGCGCGCCAGCTGCGGAAGGTGATAAAGCACAAAAGGATGACGGCACCGTACACCATGAGCAGCATTAACCGGTTGGCCTTCGCGACGACTACGTTCGTCACCGCATCGATGCCGGCCGAGCCTGCTACCATCAGAAACTGATGGTCCTTGTCATTGTGCGTTTTCGCAAAGTCTTCGGCAGCCGCCATGACGCGCGACAAAGTCGCCGCCTTGTGATCAGTCAGGTACACAATGATCGGCGCGGTCGTGCACGTCGCATTCAACAAGTCCGGATGGTCCAGCACAATCTGCGAAGCGGTCTTGTTCTGGATCGACGGCACGCGGTCGATCGTGTACCACTTCGGGTAGCCTTCGTAGAAGCCTGAGGTGACCCAGCGGGAAAGCGCGCCGATCGAGGTGGTTGTCTGGACGCCGGGCACTGTACGCAGCATGGTCTCGAGTCGATCGGCCTCGACAGCAAGCGGAAAGTTGTTGCCATCACAACTCGTCTGCGAGGACTTGCCGATCACCACGAACAGGTCACTCGAAAGCCCGTAATGCGCATTGATATAAGCGTTGTCGATGTTATAGCGGGAGTCCGGCCGGAGTTCCGGTGCGCCCGCATCGAGGTCGCCGATCTGCAACTTCTGACTGACGCTCCAGCCGCCCACGGCGAGAAGCGCTGCGCAGGCAATTGCAGCCGTAGCCCATCGGCGTTCAGTGAAACGGTCTAGCACGTTCCACACTGAACCCACCGCATTATGTCCGGCGTTTTCTTCTCGCTCGGTCCTGACGCTACGTCGGGCGGCCGACGGGCTGACGCCGATGTACGACAGCAGAACCGGCAGCAGCAGTAAGTTAGTGAACACCAGTACGCCAACGCCGACGCTGGCGGTGAACGCGAGATCCTTGATGACGGGGATGTCGATCACCATCAGCACGGCAAACCCGACTACGTCCGCGAGCAGGGCGGTAAGGCCGGCGAGGAACAACCGCCGGAACGTGTAGCGTGCGGCGACATACTTGTGCGTGCCGCGGCCGACGTCCTGCGTGATACCGTTCATTTTCTGGGCGCCGTGAGACACACCGATCGCGAAGACCAGAAACGGCACCAGAATCGAGTACGGATCAAGCACGAATCCCAGTGTCTTGATGATGCCGAGCTGCCAGATCACGGCAATCAGCGAGCAACTCACGACCAGTAAGGTGCTGCGAATGCAGCGCGTATAGAGAAAGATCACGACGAGGGCGATCAGCGCCGCCATGCCGAAGTACATCGTGATGAGGTTGAGCCCCGAGATCAGATCACCGATCAGCTTGGCAAATCCAACGACGTGTACGCGCACTTCGCCATGCGACTCGCGCTGCAAAACGTCTTCGATCTGGCGAGTAAGCCTGGCGTAATCGAGAGGCTTGCCACTATCAGGATAAGTGTCGAGCAGGGGTATCTGGATCATGCTCGATTTCAGGTCGTTCGCGACAAGGCTGCCAACGATGTTGGCACGCGCGACATTGGTGCGGAGCCGGTCGATCTGCGCCGGTGAGCCGTCGTAGCTTTCGGGCATGACAGGGCCGCCCGCAAAACCGTTTTCAGTCACCGTGTTCCACCGTACGATCGGCATCCACAACGACTTGACGCCGGGACGGTCCACGCCTGGGATCAGGAACAACGCATCGTTGATCCGTTTGAGCGCGTTCAGATACGTAGGATCGTACACGTTGCCATTTTTTGCTTCGACGACGACCCGGATCGAGTTCCCGAGACCCTTGAGATCCGCCTTGTTCGTCAGATAGTTGTGGATATACGGGTGCGACAGCGGGATCATCTTCTCGAAGCTGGCGTTGACTTCGAGACGCGATGCCTGAACACCCAGAATCGCCGTCACTAGTGCGCAGATCAACATAAGCCATGGACGGCGGTTGAATATGAGTCGTTCCAGCATGTTTCCGGATCGCCGATCGAACGTGGTGGGATCAGTCACCACCGGCATTTTGTCGAATTGGGCGTTGCTACCTGCCGCCATGTCTGGCTCCTGGAATGCGATGGATAAACACTGTCACTTTGCGTTGCCCGCGACGGGAAGCTCGATGCGGGAAAGTCCTGCCGCGCCGGTGACGATGGCCTCGCTGCCACGCGTCATCAGGCCGAAGACCGCGCCGGGCACGGGCGTGGCGACGCGGTTGAAGGTCTTGCCGTGATCGCTACTAACCAGCAGTTCGCCTGCCTGTGTGCCGAGCAGCAGCCGGCCGTCGGCAAGTTGCCCGCTCGCCAGCACGCTCGCGCCTGTCGGTAAGGAAATCTTCTGCCACGTCTGGCCGTTGTCGACTGTGCGGAATGCGTTACCCAGCAGACCGTATGCAATCAGCGTCGAGCCGCTCGAGGTCATACCGAAGAAGCTGCTTTTCGACGGCGTCTTGAGTCCGACAAAGCGCTGCGCGCCCTCGTCGAGTTTGAGGAGAAGGCCTTGCTCGCCGGCAATGTACAGCGTCGATCCGATGCGCCGAATGGTGTGAAGGTTCAGCGCATTCGGGTTGTCAACGCGATCGAACCATGGCTCCCAGGTTTTACCGCCGTCCTTCGTATGAAAAATAATATTGAAGGAGCCGACCACCCAGCCGGAATGGTCGTTGTCGAACCATACGTCGAGGAATGGTCGGCCTCCCATGTCAGCCAGAAAGCGTGCGGCTTCGTCCTGTGCTGTCTTTAGATCCGGTGAAGTGCCCGCCTGGTGAGAGTAGAAGCTCTGCATCAGCTTTGCCGCCTGAATGCCGTCGAGCTGCTTATGCCACGTGGCTCCGCCGTCTGCGCTGTGCAGCACCTGGCCATCGTGTCCCACTGCCCAACCTTGCTGCGGCGTTGCAAACATGACTGAGACCAAATCCGAACTCACTGGGCTTGGCGCCTGCCGCCAGTGTGCGGCGTCGTCGTCAGACAGAAGAATCACGCCGCGCGGTCCGACGGCAACAAGCCGCTTGCCTGCCAGCGCCACCGACATCATGGGTTCGTGGGTAGCGTTTGGCGCTGCCGCGGCAGGGGTGTCGATCGGGTCGTGAAAGGCTGCGTTGGCATCGCCGGTTACGATACACGCCGCGGCCACTAGCGCGAGCGTGACCGCCGGGACAACTGGGACAAACGCGCGAGCTGTTCTAGGGCTCATTTAATCTCCTTGCACCGTCGCGGCAAAACAAGGTGCCACGACGGTCTGTCTCATCTTATTTGTTCTGGTGGCGCGCGGTGATGGCGGGCCAATCGTCGCGCGCCGTCCATTGTGCTGCCTTAACGGACACCAGTCGACTGCATACGATCCGGCGTGAAGAAATCCCTGGGGAAGCTCACGTTGAAGAAGATGCCTGGCGACTCCGCGGGATGGCTGCCGAAGATATAGATGCCACTGCCGAAGTCATAGAACCAGTTGCCCAGCGAGTATGGCACTTTGTAATCGTAGGCGGGAACCGTGGTTTCGAATCCGCCGCGGTAGAGCTTTCCGGATTGGTCATACGCATCCATCGCACCGCCGCCGCCATCTTCGTCCATGTACATAACCTTCTTGCTGTACACGTGACGGACATTGGCCTTTAGCGTCAATTCCACGACCCATACCCGGTGCAATTCCCAACGCGTCGTATCGGGATTGACGAACTTTGGCGTGAGAATCTTGCTGGCGGGTGTTTCGTACTGCTGCTTGTAGTCGTTGTACGGAATGTACATCTCCTTCTTGCCAACAAGCTTCATATTCCAACGGTCCAGCTTGCCGTAGAACAACTGGATGTCATCCATGGTGATGGCGCCGGAGTAACCCGGGTTCGGCGTGTCATAGGCGAGATCGGGCGCGACACGCACACGACGCTGGCCAGGGCTGTACATCCACGACTGCTGGTCATGGTCCGCGGTATCCATGAAGTACCAGAAGAGCGTCGTTTCGCCGATCAGTCGTGCGGGAGCGGCATAGTCGTTGAACACCTGGTACCAGATTGCTTCGCCGCCTTTCTTCTTAAAATCATCTTCGTTCTTGATGTCGAAGTAAGGGTAGCTCAATGAGCTTTTAAATTGAGCCGCAAGCGTCGAGTTCCCGGCGGTATCGACCAGGTAAGTCTTAACCGTATTCCTCTGAAAGGTGCCTACATAGCGCAGTTCCCAGTCCCAGATTGCTTCCTGGCCGGTCTTTGGCACAGGGAACGGTTTGCCGCCGAATGCTCCGGTGAGGAACAGGCCGTTTTTCTCCAGCTTCGCGGTCGAGGCGTTCTTCTCCGAATTTGCCAGGTACCAGTCCGGAAAAGACGCGCTGCGATGCGTCGGGTAAATGTCCATCCGATAGGTTGGATAGCGTTTGAAAAGCTCCTGCGCGCTAGCGCTCAGTTTGTCCGCGTACTGCTGATAATTTTGCGCCGTGATTTGCAGTACCGGCTTCTCATCGGGGTAGGGATCGGCCCACTTGCCGCTGTTCGCCTTGAAGCCCGCCGGCATCGTCGTGATGCCACCGGTATAGGCGGGGATGGTGCCGTCCTTGTTACCCGCAATCTCGGCGCCGAATGGCGTAGTACCTGATTCTGCCGCGAGTGCTGTAACGCCAGCGAAGGGAACCGCGCAAAGCGGTACGGCGACCACGAGCGCCTTGACGAGTGTTGATATACGTTTCACAACTGTCTCCATCTGTTTTAGAACGTAGTCTGGTAGGTAATCCCAAGCCACGATTTATCGCTATACGGTGCGCCGACGGCCGCCGCCGCACCGCCGCTCGAGAATCCCTTCTTGTTCGTGTAGTACGTGTACGTGATATCTATCTCATGCTTGTTGTGAATATTGAAGTTCAATCCAATCAGGAACGTATTGAAGCCCTGCGATTCCCCGGCGTTGTTGATTACCGGTGAGTAGCCCTTCAGGTTCAAGTTGATGAAGAGGGGCACGGTGAGGTCGACACCTGGAAACACCTGGTACCACTGCGGGCTCGCACCGATACCCATACCCATCCAGAACCGCGACGCGCAGTTGTTGTACGGATTGTTGCCACTGCCCGAGCATTGTCCTGACGTATCGTAGCCAGACAATGCGAGATTGCCCGGATTCTTCTGTACAGACATCAACCGATTGAACGCGAACTCACCCTGTACAAACATGTTGTCCCAGAAGGGCGTCTTGCCGACAGATTGCGTCAGATTGAACAGCCCGTGCAACGTGCGACCAGTCGGGGCGTTGTTGATCGTTGTCGTACTGGTGGGGCTCAGCGGCATATTCCAGCGATAGGAAATTTCAGCTGCATACGCGGCATTGCCAACAGGACCGTTGATCCCGGCGCCGACCAGGTTGACATCATTACCGTATTGCGCCTGGATACCGGGCAGCGTGACCGGACCTAAGTTCACGCCACGGCCGGGCGCGACCAGCGCGGCCCACGGGAATTTCATGGCGAAATGCCGGAAGGCAACTTCCGCTGTGCTGCCGATCGCATCGATACGCCACTTTCCATCTACGCCTATGTCGCCCTGCTGGCCCTTGATCGGGGCAACCCGGTTCAGCGGCACGGGCCCAAGTCCAGGGATCGCTGTATAAGCGGCCACCGGCGGTCCGTACAAGATAGCGTCCGCGCCACCGAAATAGGTGCCGCCTTCGGGAATGCGGTCGTAGTCCCATTCGAAAGTGTACTGAGCCGCCAAGGTAATGGTGTCGGTCAGCTTGGTCGACACGACCGTTTGAGTGGTTGGCAAAACCACCTCTTTCAGCGACGCGCTCGGGCTGATCGTTGCCTTATATAGATCGATTGGTTGCTGGGCGAATGCAATTGAGTTTGTGCCACCGATCGTTGCGAAAGCGGCCTGGCCCCAGGTGATGGCGGTACGGCCCAGTTTGACGTCGACCGGATGGTCACCGAGATTGAACGAGCCAAAGACAAATGCGTCGCGCAACTCGCCGCTGGGACCCCCGTAGTATTTCTCGATATAACTCGAGTAGGTATTACCCGGGTAGTTCGGCAGATTGTTAGGCGAAGGCAAGGACGTGTTGTTATTAACGTGGCTCCTGTAGCTTGGGTCGTACCACGCGGCCGCACTCACGCGGAAACCCCAGTTGTCCTTGTACTTGAAGTCGAACTCGCTGTATAGGTTCAGTCGAGCTTGAATCGTGCCGAATTTTGATGTCGAGAGGTCGCTTTCGTCGTAGGTCGGGCTATTCGTGTAGAAGCCGTCGCGGCCTTGCAGACGCATGCCGTAATCGCCGCGCACGGTGTTGTCCCAGTGCATATCGATGTCCGGGTTCGGCGTAGTGATCTCGAAAGCCAATCCGCTTGTGCTATATAGCCCGCACACAGCCGCCAGACAGGTGGTCCACACGGCAACGCTGATTTTCGTGGGCCGCGGCCGATAGTGTTTCATGTTGTCTCCTCTACGTTGAATTTTCGGCCTACTACTCAGATGTCCGATTAAGCCTGCGGAACTTCGTCCGCTCTTTTTCAACTTTCGATGGAGTGAGGTCCACCGTTGACCGCTGCCTTTAGCTAACTGCGCCGTCTCTGTTTTCCGGATGCCTATCGACTGTCCTGAATCGAAATATGTGAATACTGTTCGTAAATATAAACACGCATTTTTGGGTTGTCAACGTCGTTCATGACGGTAGTTTCACTACTGCGGGCCACGCCGGCCATCAGATCAGCAGGTAACCGCCGTCCACGGTGACGAACGCGCCAGTCATGTAATCAGCCAGACCGGTGCTAAGGAAGTAGACAACCTTTGCGATGTCGTCGGGTTCGGCGTAACGGCCAAGGGTGGATCGAACGGGAATGTCAGCAATGGCTTCGGGAGCTATGCCCAGCACGGCCATGATCCCCGGCGCTGCTTCGTTTGCGCCCGGAGTGGCAACGCCGCCCGGCGCGACCGCATTCACGGTTATGCCGTATTTGCCGAGTTCCTTTGCGAGTGACTTGGTCATCATCGCGACGCCGCCTTTCGCCGAATCGTAGGGAACCAGGCCGCCGACCGGCAGCACCGCATCGACCGAAGAAATATTAATGATCTTGCCGCCACGTCCGGCGGCGATCATCTGGCGAGCCGCTGCTTGCGCCTGAAAGAACACGCCCTTGAGGTCGATATCGAGCACGGAATTCCACAGCTGTTCATCGATCTCCATGACGGGGCGCGGGGCGACCAGCGCGGCGTTGTTCACGAGGATGTCGAGTGTGCCGAACTGATTTAGTGCGATGTCGACCGCCATCTGAGTGTCTGCAACGTGGGCGACGTCGGCTTTGACAGCCAACGCCCGCGCGCCCGTATCTCGGATCGACTGCGCGGTCTTTTCTGCAAGGTTGCCGTTGATATCGCAGATGACGACGGCAGCGCCGGCTTCGGCGAGACGTCTCGCAATCGCCTCGCCGATGCCCTGTGCGGCGCCGGTAATGAGGGCGGTTTTGCCGTCAAGGTTGAGGAGGGAAGTCAACGTCTTTGTATTCATATACGCGCTCTCTGAAATGCGGATGGCGCGTTCCGCTGCGTGGCTTCGCAAGCGGCTTTCGCGCGAAGGAATGGCTAGATCACTGACATCGGGAAGCAGAGGATCTCCGACACACCGCCGTCGACCATTAGCATTTGGCCGTTCATATAAGAACTGGCTTCGGACGCGAGGAATACGGCCGCGCCGCCAAGTTCTTCTGGGCGTCCCCACCGTCCGACGGAGATGTGCGAACGGACGATTTCTTTCATTTGAGGATTCGACGTGACGGGCTCGGCCATATCGGTCACGAAGTAGCCTGGGCAGATGCCGTTGCAGCGAATGCCGTGGCGACCCAGTTCGGCGCCGAGCGACTTGGTGAGGCCGGCCACTGCGTGCTTGCTTGCCACGTAGGCCTGCAGTTTTTCCCGTCCAAGGACCGAAACGTACGAACCGACATTGATGATGCGCCCGTGGCCGTGCGCGATCATCGGCGGAGATACCTGCTGCGCGAGGAGATAGGCCGCCGTGACATTGGTGTCCATCGTGCGCTGCCACATCGCCGGCGTTGACTGCAGAAAATCGGACCACTCGCAGATACCGGCGTTGTTCAGCAGTATGTCTATCCTTCCGTGACGCGCGAGGACGTTCTGTACGGCAGCCGCGATGCCGGCCTGGTCGGTGAGATCGAACGGCTCGAGGTCGACTTGTTCGCTACCGACCCCAGCGGTGCCGCGAATGGACCCGGCGGCGGTTTCCAGACTGTCGCGCGAGCGGGCGGCAAGCACGACGGTCGCGCCCGCGGACGCGAGTGCGCTCGCCATCGCGAATCCCAGACCACGCGACGCGCCGGTGACGAGTGCAACCTGACCATCGAGAGAGAATATTTTCATTGGCACGTCTTCCCCGGGAACGAGCGCCGATCCGATGGCTGGATTTGCGTCGACATCGATCAACGGCAAATTGGAACATACGAACGATGTTCTACATTATGAACAACTTGGGGCGGTTCACGAAATGGGGTATACGCGGGGGCAACCGGCTCGGACGCGCACGAGACGAGCATGGCGATCCGGTCGCATCCGACCGGCAAGCGCTAGGCGTGCTGAATCACGATTTTGCCGAAGTGGCGCTGGCTCTCCAGGTGACGTAGAGCGTCGGGCACATCGGCAAAGGCAAACGTTGAATCGATCACGGGTTTTAACCGATGGAAATCGATTGCGCGGTTCATGGTCTCGAAATCCTGGCGGGATCCTACATGAATCGGGGCGATAGCAAGGCCGCGCATGAAGAAACCGTCACCGGGCGAGGGGGCGCCGGTAAGCATTCCCACCACACTGATGCGGCCTCCCTTCCGTGCGGCGGCGACCGATTCGGCGAAGGTCGCAGCGCCTCCAACCTCGACGACGAGGTCGGCGCCATCGCCGTCTGTCTGTTCCAGCACGGCATCCGCCCAGCGCGGCGTGCTGCGGTAATTGATGGTCGCATCGGCGCCCAGTTCCGCGAGCCGTGCGAGCTTCGCGTCGCTCGACGAGGTGGCGATGACTCGTGCGCCGAAAAGCTTGGCGAATTGCAGCGCAAAGAGCGAGACGCCGCCGGTTCCCTGGACGACCACGGTTTGCCCAGGCAGCAGCGGCCCATGCTCGCACAGCGCGTTCCAGGCAGTTAGGGCCGCGCATGGCAGCGTTGCCGCTTCTTCGTCCGAGAGGTGCTCCGGTATTGCAACGAGTTCTTCTTCGCCAAGCAGCACCGTGTCGCGCAGCATGCCTTCGACGATTGCGCCGCGTCCCAGCGTGTCCGAATGGTGCGGCAGCGTACCGCCAACCCAATTCTCGTAGAAGGTCGCCGCAACCCGATCTCCGGGCTTCACGCGGCGCACGCCCGGGCCGACGGCGACGACCGTGCCCGCACCGTCAGAGACGGGAATGTAGTTCGGCCGCAGCCAGTCTCCGAGCGCGCCACGCATAAAGAGCAGTTCGCGAAAATTGAGCGAACTGGCATTCACTTTCATCAGCACCTGATGTGGCCCCGGTGGCGGCAGGTCCGGTTCCTCGCAGAATTCCAGCCCCGTAATGCCTTCAATCCGAGCGCAGCGATAAAGCTTCATGGTTGCCTCCATAGCCGTCCATCACGGCTTGGGATTGCCTCGATGGACCTTCGTTGTCGTTGACAGTAGCGAAAGATGTGGTTCAGAATGTAGAACATTGTTCATAAAAGCGTCTGGAGCGTCAATTGAAAATACTTGTCGCGGTGAAGCGGGTGATCGATTACAACGTGAAGCCCCGTGTCAAAACCGACGGTTCTGGCGTGGATCTGGCCAACGTCAAAATGGCCATGAATCCGTTCGATGAAATCGCGGTGGAAGAGGCTGTGCGGCTAAAGGAAACTGGGGCCGCAACCGAGGTGGTGGTGATTTCCGCTGGCACCTCGCAGTCGCAAGACGTCTTGCGCACAGCGCTGGCGATGGGCGCCGATCGGGCAATCCTGGTAGAGACGGCGACGGATCTGCAGCCGCTCGCCGTCGCGAAGCTGATGGCGGGAATCGTTGAACGCGAAGGGCCGCAACTGGTGCTGCTCGGCAAGCAGGCGATCGACAACGACGCCGGCCAAACCGGTCAGAAACTCGCCGGATTGCTTGGCTGGCCGCAAGCCACATTCGCCTTTAAAACGGAAGTCGCGGACGGCGTGCTGACCGTGACACGCGAAATCGACGGTGGGCTCGAGCGAGTCGCTCTCGATCTGCCCGCAGTCGTCACCACGGATTTGCGCCTGAACAGTCCCCGCTATGTGACGTTGCCCAACATCATGAAAGCGAAGAAGAAGCCGCTCGACACGCTGACGCCGGAAGCACTCGGCGTGGACGTGACGCCGCGTCTGACGGTACTCGAAGTGACTGAACCGCCGCCGCGCAAGAGCGGAATCATGGTGTCCGACGTCGAGACGTTGATCGAAAAACTTCGCAATGAAGCCAAGGTGATTTGACCATGTCCATTCTTGTTATTGCAGAACACAACAACGCGTCGCTGCACCGCGCGACGCTCAATGCGGTCGCTGCCGCGACGCAGATCGGCGGCGATGTTCATCTGCTGATTGCCGGCCACGAAGCGTCGGGCGCCGCGGCCGATGCTACGAAAGTAAGCGGCGTGACCAAAGTTTTGTACGTGGACGCCGAAGCCTACGCGCACGCGTTGCCGGAAAACCTTGCGGCGCTGGTGGTGTCGCTCGCGCAGCCGTATAGCCACGTGATCGCCGCATCGACGGCTGTCGGCAAGAATTTCATGCCGCGAGTCGCCGCGCTGCTTGATTGCGCTCAGATCTCCGAAGTCGTTGCCATCAAGGCAGCGGATACATTTGTGCGTCCAATTTACGCCGGCAACGCGCTTGCCACAGTCAGGTCTGTCGACCCGATCAAAGTGTTGACCGTCCGCACGACGGCCTTCGACGCCGCTTCGTTGGAGGGCAGTGCGCCGCTCGAATCCGTGCCGGCGGCAGCGCCCTATGAACGCGCGCGTTTTGTCGACCAGGAACTGACTAAATCAAGCAGGCCCGAACTGGCGGCAGCCAATATCGTCGTGTCCGGCGGGCGCGGCATGCAGAACGGCGATAACTTCAAGCTCCTCGACGCGCTCGCCGACAAACTCGGCGCGGCAGTCGGCGCTTCGCGCGCCGCTGTGGACGCGGGATTCGTGCCGAACGACTACCAGGTCGGGCAAACCGGAAAAATCGTCGCGCCTCAGCTCTACATTGCTGTGGGCATCTCCGGTGCGATCCAGCATCTGGCCGGCATGAAGGATTCAAAGGTCATCGTTGCAATCAACAAGGATAACGAGGCGCCGATTTTCCAGGTCGCCGACTACGGCCTCGCGGCCGATCTTTTCGATGCCGTGCCCGCGCTCACGGAGGCGCTGGACTGACGTTGGACCGGATTGACAATGTTCTTCCCGTCAGCCTAGTATTTTGAACGACGTTCATATATACCCACCGCTGCGCGCTGAAGCCTCAATCGGCCGGTGCGCCAGAAACGAAGAATCCAGGATCGGCATGCAAGCCGGCGACACCATGAAGGAGATATCGATGGGTGACACGAGTACCAGTTCGGTTGAGCATGCTGTCCGCCTCGATTTTGTGCCCAAGGATAGCTACCTCTCGAAGCAGTTCCTCGACGAGGAGACGCGAAATTTGTGGCCGCGCGTGTGGCAGGTGGCCTGTCGGCTTGAAGAGATTCCGGGCGTCGGCGACTACGTCACGTTTGACGTAATCGGTGAGTCGATCATCGTGGTGCGCACTGCTGCCGACCAGATCAAGGCCTATTACAACGTCTGTCAGCATCGCGGCCGGCGTCTGACGAACGGCTGCGGCAAGGCGGCGAAGTTTCATTGCAACTATCACGGGTGGCAATGGAACCTTGACGGAAGCGTCGCACGCGTGCTCGATCGCAGCGATTGGGAGGGCTGCCCGGACATGGCCGACGACGATCTGCGCTTGCAGGAAGTCCAGGTGGATACATGGGGGGGATTCGTGTTCATCAACATGGATACCAACGCCGAGCCGCTTGCAAAATTCCTTGAGCCGGTTCCGGAAATCACGAACTGCTTCGAGTTCGAAAAAATGCGTTACCGCTGGTACAAGTCGATCCGGTTGCCGTGCAACTGGAAGGTCGCGCTAGAGGCGTTCAACGAGGGCTATCACGTCTCGGCAACGCACCCGCAACTGCTCGACGTCGCCGGCGATGATGTCACCCGCAGTTTCGCCTATGGGCGCCACGGCATGTTCGGCTATGCGACAGCGACGCGCTTCATTGGCGCCCCGTCCTCGCGTACCGGCAAACCGATGCCGGAAGACGTGCGGCAAGGGCTGGTCAATTTCTTCAAGGTGATGGAAGACACTCTGAAGGCCATCAATTCCGCGCGTGACTACGAAGCGTCCAAACGTCTGCTGACCGAAATGGCGCCCAGCGGCAACCAGTTTGAAGTTCTGGCGAAAGCCATGGAATTTCAGCGCGAGGCCGCCGTCGCCGAAGGTGCGGGTTGGCCGGACATCTCTTTCGAGCAGATGGGGCGAGCAGGCGCCGACTGGCACGTGTTCCCAAATCTTATTTTCCTGCCTTACCCGGACGGTGCGCTGTTCTATCGTGCGCGTCCCGACGGCGACAATCCCGATTCCTGCATTTACGACATCTGGTCGCTGGTTCGCTACGCGCCGGGCGCTGAGCCGCCTCTCAAGCGAGAGTTTTACTACGGGGTCGACGACTGGAAGCAGAACGCGCTGGAGAATTTCGGTCTGATCCTGTGGCAGGACTTCCAGAACATGACGAACGTGCAGCAAGGGATGAAATCGCGTGGCTTCAAAGGATCGCGCACGAATCCGCTGCAGGAGACCTCGGTGTCCAATTTCCACCGCGCGCTGCGGGAATTCATCGCGCAGGGGAATTGAGCATGAGTGACTGGGATGCAACCTATGACTTCGTCGTTGTCGGCAGCGGCGGCGGTTCGATGTGCGCCGCGCTCGCGTGCAAGACAGCGGGCAAAGAGGCGCTAATCATTGAAAAGCAGTCAAAGGTAGGTGGCTCGACGGGGTATTCCGGCGGTGTCTGGTGGTTGCCGAACAATCATGTGATGCGGCGTCACGGCGTGCGTGACTCGTATGAGCGCGCGCGGCAATACTTCGATGCGGCAGTCACCTATCAAGGGCCCGGAACATCGCCGGCGCGTCGGGAAGCCTATTTGCGCACGGGCCCGAAGATGGCTGAATTCCTCGAACAGCAAGGCATGCAGTTCGTCTATGCGGACGGATGGTCCGACTATTACGACACATTGCCTGGTGGCGAGCCTCGTGGCCGCTCACTGCTCGCAAAGTTGTTCGACGTTAAGGAACTGGGTGAATGGGCGCCGAAGCTTTCACGGTACAAAGGCGTGTCGATTCCCGCCAATTCGAACGAGTTTCCAGAGCTTTTCCTGCTCAAGCGCACATGGGGTGGCAAGCGCAAAGCGATGCAGCTCGCGGGCCGCATGCTGTATCAGAAGCTGACGGGCAAAGAGCTGGTTTCGAACGGCGCGGCGATCCAGGGCCGCATGCTGCAAATAGCGCTGCGTGAAAACATTCCTATCTGGACCGAAACGCCCGTGCGCGATCTCATCGTAGAGAATGGGCGGGTGGCCGGTGTGATTGCAATGCGCGGCGGACGTGAAATGCGTGTGCATGCTCGCGAAGGCGTGCTGTTGAACACTGGCGGGTTTTCACACAACGCTGAAATGCGCCGTAAGTATCAGCCGCAGCCGTCATCGAGCGCGTGGACAAACGCCAATCCGGGCGACACCGGCGAGGTTCTCGAAGCCGCTGTCGCGATTGGCGGTGCGGTGGATTGCATGGAAGAGGCCTGGTGGGTCGTGACATCGCTTGGGCCCAACGAAACGCTGCCCGAAGGCGCGCGCGCCCCCGACGGCTCGCCCCTGCCGTTCATGCACCACCTCGATCTGTCGCTGCCGTTCTCCATCATGGTCGACCAGGATGGCCGCCGTTTTTGCGACGAAGCCGGTGCCTATATGGAGATCGGGCAACGCATGTACCAGCGTCAGAAGGAGACCGGTAAGGCTGTACCGAGCTGGGTGGTGATGGACAGCCGGCAGCGCAAGTACTACCCCTGGGGCACGGCAATGCAAGGCCAGATCCCGCAGCAATGGCTGGACAGTGGCTACATGATCAAGGCTGACTCGATTAGCGAGCTGGCGCAGAAGTGTGGTATCGACACCGCCGGCTTGCAGGACACCGTGACGCGCTTCAACGGCTTTTGCAAATCGGGCGTGGACAGCGACTACGGGCGCGGTTCACGTGCTTTCGATCGGTGCCACGGCGACCCTACGATCAAGCCGAATCCCAACCTCGGACCCATCGAGCAGGCGCCCTTTTACGCAGTGCGTATGTATCCGGGTGATGTTGGTACGGCAGGCGGGCTTGTCACCGATGAATACGCTCGCGTGCTCAAGGAAGACGGTTCGCTGATTCCCGGGCTCTATGCGACGGGCAACTGCACTGCGTCCGTCGTTGGCCGTTGTTATCCTGGCGCGGGCAGCAGTATCGGCGCGTCGTTCGTTTTCGGCTACATCGCCGCGCTGCACGCCAGCGGCGCACAAACGATCTGGTGATCGAAGGAGACCTTCGCATGAAAGTCCATCAGCCGCCCAGCAGTGAAGCACTGGTCGATATCTATCGGCGCATGACGCTAATCAAGCAGAACGACGAGCGGTTTCGCGCAGTTATCAAATCCGGCAAGCTCGTCATGCCGTATTACTCGCCGCGCGGGCAGGAGGCGATTCCATCGGCGGTGTCGGTGTGTCTCACCGACGAGGACTACATCTGCACGATCTATCGCGGCGTGCATGACATGATCGCCAAGGGCGTGCCGCTCAAGGAGCTGTGGGCGGAACTGGGTGGCCGCGTCACTGGCACCTGCAAAGGCAAGGGTGGGCCGATGCACGTTACCCATCCGGCTTCCGGCGTGATGGTGACCACAGGCATTGTCGGCAGCTCGATGCCTATTGCGAATGGTCTCGCGCTGGCTGCGCAGATTCGTGGCGAACGACGCGTGGCAGTCGCCTATTTTGGCGACGGCGCCACCAACATCGGCGCTTTCCACGAATCGCTGAATATGGCGTCGGTCTGGAAACTGCCAGTTGTTTTCGTGTGCCAGAACAACGGCTATGCGGAACACACGAAATATGCGTACGGCACCTCGGTGCCGAACATCGCGCAGCGCGCCGTGGCGTATCAGATGCCGGGCATCACCGTCGACGGTAACGATCCGATCGCGATGCATCGCGCGGCGCGCGAGGCGATCGACAGAGCCCGTGAAGGCGGTGGTCCGACGTTGATCGAAGCCAATACATTCCGCTTTCACGGCCACGTATTTGGCGACCCGGATGCCTATATGGACCAGAACGAAAAGGCGGCGTGGGTGGCAAAAGATCCGGTGCCGCTCTTCCGGGCATGGCTGATCGCCGCGAAGCATGCGACCGAGGCCCAACTGACGGAGATGGAAGCGAACCACAACGCGGAAATCGACGCGGCTGTCGAGTTCGCGCTGTCGAGCGACTATCCGGACGTCGCCGAACTGCGGCGCGATATCTTTAAAGACGAGGTGCTGGCATGAACCAGGCGCAGACTGACATCAATACGATCCAGGCCGTCAATCTTGCGCTTGACGACGCGATGGCCGCTGACGCCAATGTGATCGTGCTCGGCGAAGACGTGGCCGACGGGCAGGAAGGCGGTATTGTCGGCGTGACCAAAGGTCTGTCGACGAAGTACGGCACTTCGCGCGTCCGATCGACGCCCATTTCGGAGCAGGCCATCATCGGCGCGGCGATTGGTGCGTCGATCGTCGGAATGCGTCCGGTCGCCGAAATCATGCTGATGAACTTTACGACGGTGGCGATGGACATGATCGTCAATCACGCTGCCAAGTTGCGCTTCATGTCGGGCGGCCAGACACATGTGCCGCTCGTGATCCGCACGATGACGGGTGCAGGGTTCGGCACGGGCGGCCAGCACGCCGACTATCTGGAAGCGTGGTTCGCGCACGTTGCGGGCATCAAGGTAGTGGCGCCGTCCACACCCGCCGACGCTTACGGCCTGATGCTTTCGTGCATCGAAGACGACGATCCGTGTCTCTTCATCGAGAACATGCCGACCTATTGGAATCCGGGCAAGGCGCCCGAGCGCGGCGTGCGAATTCCGCTCGGCAAAGCCAATGTGGTCCGCAGTGGCACGGATGTGACCGTCATCACCTATAGCCGCAGGGTGCACGACGTGATGGCTGTGGCCGAACAGCTTGGTGCAGCAGGTATTTCGTGTGAGGTGATCGATTTGCGGACGATTTCGCCCCTCGACATGGAAACTATCCTGACCTCGGTAGCTAAAACTGGCCGCGCCGTAGTTGTGCACGAGGCGGTCAAGCCATTTGGAGTGGGCGCGGAAATCGCGTCGCGTATCTATGAATCGCTGTTTCGTGAACTGAAGGCGCCTGTGCAGCGGGTCGGCTCGCAGTTTTGCCCGGTCCCATTTTCCAAGCCGTTGGAAGATGCCTTCGTGCCGGGGGCCGCGGAGATCGAAGCAGCAATCCGCGCGACACTCGATGACACCGGTTCGAAGTCTCCATCCCGGTTTTCCCAATCTTAAAGAGAGCACTTATGTCCACACAGGTTTTGCTTCCGAAACTGGGCTTTTCGATGAACGAAGGCACGCTGACTGAATGGCTGTTGGAAGACGGCGCGAGCGTCACTGAGGGGCAGGCGCTCTATGCGCTGGAAAGCGACAAGTCAGTGCAGGAAGTGGAGTCGCCGGCCTCGGGGACGCTCCGGATCGTTGCGCAGATCGGCGAGGTGTATCCGGTCGGTACGGTACTGGCGGAGATCGTCTGATTCGTCGGTTGTCTTTTATGTTGATTGAACCAGTCTAGCGAGGCATCCGACATGAGCGTCGAATCCGTTTCCGCCGCACCACCCGTGGCTGCGCCCGCAGTTGTCAATGGTTCGGCGCCGACCGGTATCGGCGCGAATCTCCCCCCGTGGCCGCAGGTCGACTTCACCGAGTTTGGCGAAGTCGAGGTCAAGCCAGTCTCACGGATACAGAAGCTGACGGGCGCGTTCCTGTCGCGCAACTGGCTGACGATTCCGCACGTCACACATCAGGACGACGCCGATATTACGACGCTTGAGATCTTCCGCAAGGCGTATAACGATGGTGGACCCGCAATAAAGCTGACACCGCTGGTGTTTCTCATCAAGGCAGCGATCCGTGCGTTGCAGGAGTTCCCGCAATTCAACGCTTCGCTGGACGGTGACGGCAAAAACCTTGTGCTGAAAAAGTATTTTCACATTGGGGTCGCGGTGGACACGCGTTTTGGTCTTCTGGTGCCGGTCTTGCGCGACTGTGAAAAAAAGAGCGTTCTGGAACTGGCGGCTGAGCTAACGGCGGTGTCGCTCAAGGCGCGTGAGAAAGGCCTTTCGATGGCGGAAATGTCGGGCGGCTGTTTCTCGATCAGCTCACTGGGAGGGTTTGGCGGCACCGGCTTCACGCCGATCATCAACGCGCCTGAAGTTGCCATTCTCGGGGTGACGAAAACCCGGCTGACGCCCCAGCCCTCCGACGACGGCGGTGTCGACTGGCGGAAGATGTTGCCGCTTTCACTGAGCTACGATCATCGCGTGATCAACGGCGCGGACGCAGCTCGCTTCACGGCGTTCATAGCTGCGATGCTTGCAGATCCGCACGCGCTTGCGGCCTGACATTCGAGCGTTCAACATACGAAGACAGGATCGAGATGAAAACGATTGGGGAGATGATCGAGCGCAATGCCCGTTTCTACGCGGACAGGGAAGCGCTGGTTTTCGGTAGCCGGCGCGTGACTCATGGCGAGATGGCAGAGCGAGCCCGCCGATTCTCGGCTGCGCTTTACCAGCGGGGGCTTCGGCGTCAGGACCGGGTCGCGGTGCTGGCGATGAATTGCGCGGAATACTACGAGACTTACCGGGCATGCGAATGGGCCGGCTTTCTGCTCGCCACGATCAACTTCCGGCTTGCGCCCACGGAAATTTCGCACATCCTGAAGGATGCGGCGCCGAAAGCCCTTGTCTTCGAGGCGCAATATTCGGAGCTGGTGGACAGTCTGCGCTCGCAAATGCCGGACATCGAACAATATATTTGTATCGGCGACGCACCGTCGTGGGCGATATCTTTCGAGTCCGTCATGGAAGCCGGCTCGCAGGATGGACCGCCGATCCGGTCACAGCCCGACGACTACGCTTATCTAATCTACACCAGCGGCACGACGGGTCGTCCAAAGGGAGTGGTTCGCACCCACCGTGCGATGTGCGCGACCGCGGAGAGTTGTGCGCTCGTGACGGAATTCTCCGGACACTCACGCGTGTTGCAGACCACGCCGGCATTTCACGTGGGCGGTATCGGTTATGTGAACGCGGTCGCGTGGATGGGCGGCACGACCGTGTTGCACCGCGGTTTCGAGCCGAAGGCGATGCTCGAGACGATTCAGGCAGAGCGCATCACGTTCACGTTTCTCGTCTCGGCCATGCTTCAGGCCTTGCTCGATGTGCCCGAACTGGCGTCGTACGATCTGTCGAGTATCGAGAACATTACCACGGCGGCCGCGCCGGTTCCTGTACCACTGCTCCAACGGGGTATCGAAGTGCTGGGTCCCGTGTTCGCGGTCCAGTACGGCATGACTGAGAGTAATGCCTGTTGGCTGCCGGCGCACGAAGTTCGGCCGCATGGCACGTCTGATGAAATTCGGCGTTTGGCGTCGGTGGGTCATCCATGTCCGGGCATTGAATTGCGCATTGTCGACGATAACGGGGTGGACCTTCCGCAGGGACAGACCGGCGAAGTGTGGCTGCGCTCGGCCACCCAGTTGACCGGTTACTGGAACAACAGCGTTGCAACGGTCGAAGCGCTGCGGGATGGCTGGTATCGCAGTGGTGACATGGGCTATCAGGACAGTTGTGGCTACGTGTTTCTGGTCGACCGTAAGAAGGACATGATCATTTCGGGCGGTGAAAACATTTACAGCCGCGAAGTCGAAGACGCGTTGCTTCAGCATCCCGCGGTGATCGACGCAGCTGCGATCGGTGTGCCGCACGAGAAATGGGGCGAATGCGTGAAGGCGATTGTCGTGTTGCGCGCGGGCGAAGCGAGGCAGGAGGCCGAACTGATCGCGTTTTGCCGCGAGCTGATCGCAAGCTACAAATGTCCGAAGTCGATCGAGTTCGTCGACGAACTCCCGCGTCTGCCTACCGGAAAAATCAGCAAGGTCGTGTTGCGCCAGCGTTTCAGCCGCTGAACTGTTGGCGCGCAAGTACCTTCTTCGAATGAGAGTGAATCATGGGCAAATGGCTCAAAAGCACAGAATGCGTTCAGTTCGATGTTGCTGAACGAGTTGCTCGAATCACGCTGAATCGCCCGGACAAGCGGAATGCGATTAACGGTGTTCTTCTGCGTGAACTGAAAGAGGCGCTGCTCGAAGCCGACGATCTGAAGTCGGTCAATGTGATTGTACTGAGTGGAGCTGGTAAAGATTTCTGCGCCGGCTACGACCTCGTCACGACGTATTCGGACCGTGCGGCTGAACAGATCGATCCGGGCGAATACCGCGGCACGGTACGCAGCTTCGATGACGATTGCTGGTCGATGGAGCGGCAGTCGGAAACCGTCAACCTGATGGCCGAAATTCACAAGCCGATCATTGCTCAGGTCCACGGCAACTGCCTCGCGGGTGGCACGGACCTCGCGTTGGCCTGCGATATGGTGCTGGCGGCGGACAACGCGCGGATCGGTTTTCCGGCGACGCGCGCGAACGGCTCGCCACCGGCGCACATGTGGTTCTATCACGTTGGGCCGCAGTGGGCGAAGCGCCTTTTGCTGTCGGGCGACTCGCTGACGGGCCGCGATGCCGCGAAAATCGGTCTGGTGATGGATGCTGTGCCCATCGAAGAGCTCGACGCTGAAGTATCGGAACTGGCGCGGCGGCTGTCTTTTGTCGACGCCGACCTGCTTTCCGCCAACAAGCGGATTGTGAACCTCGGTCTTGAACTCGCGGGTGCGCGCACGCTGCAGCGCCTCGCTGTCGAGAACGATGCGCGCGCGCATCAGGGTCAGGGACCGCGCCGAGCGCAGTTCAAGGCGGACATGGAAGCCGTTGGTCTGAAGGATGCGCTTAAGCGTCGCGATGAGCCGTTCGGCAACGGCATGATCAAACTGCGTGCACGCGGTGAATGACGCTCCCGCGCGTGACGCGGGGAGCTTCGGAGCCGTCCGACTCACCCACTGAAGACCGTTAAACCATGGATGTCGAACTTTCACTACAGGGTGCGATTGCGACCCTATCGCTGAACCGGCCCGAGAAGCTCAACGCGTTGACGCCGGACATGCTGACCATGCTGATCAAACACCTCGATCGTATCGAGCGGGACCCGGCAATCCGTGCGGTGATCCTGACGGGCGCAGGGCGTGCATTTTGCGCGGGCGCCGATATCAAGGGCAGCGGCGCAGCGCCGCCGCAGATGAGCGTGTCGCACGCGCGGCAGTCGACGGCCGTCTACCAGCAGATCGCATTGCGGCTCTATAACCTCAACAAGCCGGTGATCGCGGCGGTACGAGGCGTGGCGGTTGGCATCGCATGGAGCTACGCGCTTTGTGCCGACTTGCTGCTTGTGTCGGACACAGCCCAGTTCATCCCAGCATTTCTTATGCGAGCGACGCTGCCCGAAGGCGGCATGGTGCATCTTCTCGCGCGTCACTGCGGCGAATTCCGCGCAAAAGAGATCATGTACCTCAACCGCAAGTTGACCGGCAAGGAGGCATTTGAGTGCGGTTTGGCGAATCGCGTCGTCGAAGATGAGAAGCTCATGCAAGTCGCCGAGGATCTCGCTGCCGAACTGGCAGCAATGCCGACCTTCTCGATCGGACTGACGAAGCAGCTGTTCCGTTCGAGCGCCGGCACGATGGAAGAGTTTCTCGTTCAGGAGCTGAACGCTGTTGCTCTGGCTGTGAATTCCGAGGATGCGGCCGAGGGACGATTGGCCGCGCGCGAAAAACGCACGCCAGCTTTCAAGGGGCGCTAGTCGATCACCTGTCCGATGCAAGCAGTCGGACAAGCAAGGCAGCGAGCCATATCGGGCGTTCGCTAGCGGGGAAATAGCAGGAGGAGCCAGACATGCATTTCGAGTACAGCCCAGACGACGAAGCGTTTCGTCAAGAAGTGAGACAGTTCTTCACGGAGCAGTTGCCGGCTGGGATCTCCCATCGCTGGACGATTGGCGCTCATCCCCCGGCTAGAGAGGACATCCGCACGTGGCAAGGCATTCTTCATCAGCGCGGGTGGGGTGCGCCGCATTGGCCGGTGGAGTACGGTGGAACGGGGTGGTCCGGCTTTCGCAAGCACATTTTCATGGAAGAGCTGTACAACGCCGATGCGATGGACTACGGCTGGCAGGGAACGCACATGGTTGCGCCCGTCATCATCGCGTTCGGCTCGGACTGGCAGAAGCAGCGCTTTCTGCCCGCCATTCTCTCTGGGGATGAGTTCTGGTGTCAGGGCTTTTCTGAGCCGAATGCGGGCTCGGACCTGGCGGGGCTCAGAACTACTGCCGTGCTCGACGGCGACGAATATGTGATCAACGGTCAGAAGATATGGACCAGCGACGCCACGATCGCTGATTGGGGATTCTTTCTCGTCAAGACGGATACGACGGTTAAACCGCAGCGCGGCATCTCGTTTCTGCTCGTGAAGATGGACACGCCAGGCATCACCGTGCGCCCGATCGTTTCAATCGAAGGTGGAACAGGTCTCAACGAAGTCTTTCTCGAGAACGTCCGCGTGCCGAGCGCGCATCTGGTCGGAGAGGCCGGGATGGGCTGGACCTACGCGAAATATCTGCTGGAAAAGGAGCGCACGACGAGCGCATTTCTTTATTTCAACAAGCGTGAGTTGCAGCGTGCGAGGAGCATCGCCGAGCAGGAAACGATTGACGGGGTTCGTCTGATCGACACCCCGGAATTCGCCCGCAAGGTGGCGGCGGTTGAAGTGGATTTGCTGGCGCTCGAATGGTCGGTGCTGAGAATACTCGCAGAGGAAAAGACCACGCGCAATCTCGATGCGGTGGTTTCGGCGCTAAAGATCAGCGGCTCAGAGATGCAGCAGCGCGTCACGGAGTTGCAGATCGACGCACTCGGTCCTCGCAGCATGCGCTTCCAGGAACACGGCGATTGGAGCGCCGAGAATCCGTTAGCGGACGAGGCATGGCCCGGCTATGTAGCCGGCCGGACGACAGGTTATCTCATCGGCCGCGCTTCGACCATTTACGGCGGCGCGCGGGAAGTGCAGAAAAATATTATTGCCCGGCTCGCCTTTGGACTTTGACCATGGACTTCAATCTTTCCGACGAACAATTGATGCTGAAGGACGGCGTGGAGCGATTCATCCAGCAGGAATATGGATTCGAAACGCGCCGGGAAATTGCCGCGAGCGAAGAAGGTTTTAGCCGTGCACGCTGGCAGTCTTACGCGGAACTCGGCTGGCTCGGTCTGACGCTCCCCGAAGATGTGGGCGGTCTTGCCTGCTCATTTGTCGAAACGGCTGTTGTCATGGAGGCGTTCGGCCGCGGCATGGTGCTCGAGCCTATTGTGCAAACGGCGGTGCTATGCGCGACGATTATCGATCGCAGTGGTTCGGAGGCGCAGCGGCAGGCTCTCCTGCCTGCCGTAATCGAGGGCCGGCTACTTCTTGCACTGGCTGACAGCGAGGCGGGCTCGCGCTTCAAGCTGGGCTGCGACGCGCATACCAGCGCCCGCAGGATGCAAGGCGGCTATTTGCTGAGCGGCGCCAAGACGCTCGTGATTGGAGGCGGATCGGCGGACCAGTTGCTCGTAACCGCGCGGCTCGATGATTCGGCCGAAGGTCCGGCGATATTTGTCGTCGATCGCCTCGCAGCGGGTGTGAGTTGTCGTACGTATCGCCTGCTCGATGGATCTCGCGCCGCGGACATCGAGTTTCGTAACGTCGAACTGGATGAGTCGGCGTTGCTGAGCGCTCCTGAAACTGCGCCACAATTGCTTGAGACAGCGGTGGGGCTCGCCACGCTCGCGAGCGTGGCTGAGATCCTTGGTGTGATGGAAGCCGTGATGGACATCACGGCCGAATATATCAAAGCACGGGTGCAGTTCGGTCAGCCGATCGGCAAGTTCCAGGCGTTGCAACACCGGATGGCCGAAATGTTTGTTGCCGTCCAGGAGACGCGCTCGATGCTTTATTGCGGCATTGCTTATTTAGGGCGGCCGGCAACGGAGCGCAGCCGCATGCTATCGGCCGCGAAGGCGGTCGCCGGACGCGCGAGCCGTTTCGTCTGCGCGCAAGGGATCCAGTTGCACGGCGGCATGGGCATGACCGAGGAATATCAGGTGGGCCACTATTTCCGCAAAATGACGATGATGGAAAAGATGTTCGGAGACATCGACTTCCACCTCGCGCGTTTTGCTGCGACGCACTGATTCGAAGCGGCTGCAATCATGGGGAAATTGGCATATGTCACGACTTAAGGGAAAGATTGCCGTTGTCACGGGCGCCGCATCGGGGATTGGCGCAGCCTGTGCCGCGATGCTCGCCGCTGAAGGCGCACAGGTGGTCGTGGCGGACCGCAATGTCGACGGAGCCAAGGCGCAAGTCCGGCGTATTGAGCAGAACGGCGGTCAGGCGATTGCCGCACAGGTCGATATTGGCGACGAGGCCTCGATCGCTGCGTTGTTCGCGCTGACATACGAAACATGGGGTGGCGTCGACGTGTTGCACAACAACGCGGCGGCAACTTCGATTTCGAGCACCGTCGATGATGCCGTGGAAGCAGTCGAGGTTTCCGTCTGGGATGACACCATGCGCATCAACCTGCGCGGTACCATGCTCGCGTCGCGCTATGCGATCCCGCTTATGCGCGCTCGCGGAGGCGGTTCGATCATCAATACGTCGTCAGGCGCGGCCCAGGCAGGTGCGCTTGGTTATAGCGCTTATGGCGTCTGCAAGGCAGGCATCGAAGCATTGACGCGTTACGTTGCCACGCAGCATGGCAAGGAGGGGATTCGCTGCAATGCAATCGCGCCGGGCCTGATCGTGACGCCGGCGACGGTGGGGCACTACGCGGGACCGGCGGGTGAGATGATGCTCAGCCATCATCTCACGCCGCGGCTCGGGCAGCCCGAAGATGTGGCGCATGCCGTGGTGTATCTGGCGTCCGATGAGGCTGCTTTCGTCACAGGGCAAATCATCAACGTGGACGGCGGTTTGCTGTCTCATCAGCCCTACTATGCGGACGAGATCCGTGCTCGAGCCTCGGCCAGCGAGACGATAGGCGCGGCGAGGACAACGTGATGACGGATACCCATCTCGCCCGAATTGAGCGCGTCGAAGCGCAACTAGCGATCCAGCAGTTGCCGATTCGCTACGCGATTGCAGTCGATTCTCGCGACCTCGACGCCCTCGTTGGGCTCTTCACCGACGACGTCAATTGCGGCCGGTGGGGCACCGGCCGGGCAGCCTTGAAAACGTTTTACGGATCCGGACATATCCTTCGTTCCTTCTACCGTAGCATTCACCAGATATGTGGACACGCTATCGACCTGGTCGACGAGGACCACGCATCCGGTCAGGTGTATTGTCGCGCGGAGCACGAGGATAACGGCAAATGGATAGTCATGGCGATCTGCTATTTCGATCACTATGTGCGCCGTGACGGCGCCTGGTATTTTGAGCGCCGCGACGAGCGCCATTGGTATTCGACCGACTGGCTGGAGCGGCCGGGAACGCCGCGCTTTCAGAACTGGCCCGGAAAGTACGACAGCGATAAATACCAGCCGCGCCTGCCGCAGACGTTCCCGACCTGGACGTCGTTCTGGGAGGCCGGCGAGGCCGTCACGATCGACACGCTCACGCGCTCGCCCTGACTCTTCCCGTGGCGCGACGCCTGCCGGGGAGTCGCGGGCCGGGGCAGCGCAATCCTCTTATGACGCGCTGGGCAGGCGAATCACCAGTCCGTCGAGTTCTGGCGTGACATTGATCTGGCATGTGAGGCGGCTATTTTCCCGCACATCCATGGCGCAGGTCAGCATGTCGGTCTCGTACGACTCAGCCGGCGGCATGTGGTTGACCCATGCATCATCCACATAGGCATGGCAGGTAGCACAACTGCAACTGCCGCCGCAGTCTCCCAGGATGCCCGGCACCTGATTGCTGACGGCGGTCTGCATGACAGATTCGCCAAGCTTGGCGGTCGTGACGGTTTCGGTGCCGTCCGGTTGAATGAATCGAATGATAGGCATGATGTCGTTGGATGTGGAAGGGTGAATCAGACTGCGGGGAGGAGGCTCTTAAGCGGAATCGAATCGTCGGCGAGTTCGGTTGCCTTGACGGGAATCTTTTCGCCGACAAAACGTTTCGCCAGCATGAATTCTTGTGGGCGGCTGACGGTGTCGGCGGCGAGCATCACGCCTTCTTTCAGATAGAAAGCCGAGAACGAACGGCTTTCCGGCGCACCCCGCAGCACGAATTCGTCATATCCCTGCGACAGGCCCACCATCTTCAGCCTGAGATCGTATTGATCGGACCAAAACCATGGCACGCTGTTGTACACCCGTTCCTTCCCGCAAATAGTGGCCGCTGCCGTGCGCGCCTGTTCCATCGCGTTCGGCACCGACTCAAGCCGCAAGCGTCGGCCGAACAGTCCATTGGGATGGTTGGTGCAGTCGCCTATGGCAAAGATGTCGGGATCAGAAGTGCGGGTGTGCTCATCGACAACGATACCGTTGTCCACGGAGAGCCCCGCTGTCTCCGCGAGTTCGGTGGCCGGTTGCAGGCCGACGCCGACGATGACGAGATCTGCCGGAATGCGTGAACCGTCGGCGCATCTAACCGCTGCAACGGCATCGCCGGACGCATCGAGTTCGAAGCCGCTTACCGCCATGCCGGTGCGGACGTCAACGCCGGCTTCACGATGCACCTGCTCATAGAACGCCGAGAGTTCGGGCGCCGTGACTCTCGCGAGTACACGCGGCAATGCTTCCAGAACGGTGACATGCAGGCCTCGCCTGACAGCGATTGCCGCTACTTCCAGGCCGATATACCCGCCGCCTATGATGACAAGACGCACGCCCGGATGAAACTGCGCGCGGATGCGCTCGACGTGAGCGAGCGTGCGCAGATAGTGGAAGTTCGGCTGATTTTCAATCTCCTCGATGCCCGGCAGTTCGAGCCTCCGTGCGTGCCCGCCGGTGGCGATGACAAGCTTCGTATAGCCAGTTTCGCGTCCGTCCGACAGGGTGACCGTGTGAGCGGCGGGGTCGATGCGCTCGACCCGCGTATTCGGAATAAATTCGATCCTGGCCTTGTCGTAAGTGGCTTGGGGCTTGAGGTAAAGCTGCTCGGCCGAGAGCTCGCCAGATAGAAAGGCTTTGGATAATGGCGGCCGCTGATACGGCAGATGGGGCTCCTCGCCAACCAGCACAATGCGGCCGGCCCAGCCTTGGTCACGAATGCTGGTTGCGCATTCGCCGGCTGCGTGGCCGGCGCCGACGATCAATACGGTGTCCTGGGGAGCTGCGATGGTCATGAAGGCGAACTCCTGTCTCGCGTCGCCATTGCGCATTCCATGACGCAACAACAGCGATCCACATTTATGAATATTGTTCTCAATTGTGAACAAGTCGGTGGGTGACTGTCAATGCTCGCTAATCCGGGGACGAATGGGCCGGCCGGGCAAGTGCATCGATGCCACCCGTGGCGAAGCGGACGAGGTACGAATGCATGCTTTCAATCTCCACTGACGACAGTTGCGAAGCGCCGACGGTTGAGCTTGCTTTCGTGATGCGCGCGTATAGCTCGTTCAGCACCAGATGAAATACCGATTCGACGAAGCTCTGCATCAGTCTGATCGTGTCGGGGTCCTCCCTGGGTAGTGCGATCGCGAATGCTTCACGATAACGCGCCGCGGTGGCCGCATATTGGTCGTAGAAAGGTGCCGTCAGATCGGGCCGTTCGAGCAAACAACTATTCTGGGTCAGCAGCCGAAGGTAGTTGTGCCAGCCGCGGTCGCCGCTTTTCAAATGCGCGAATGCCGGTGCCGACAGGGCGGTGACAATCGCGCCGATGCTCGGCGGCGCGTCATGAGTGCTGTCCAGCAATTCATCGAGCGATTCGGTCACCTGCTGGCTGATGACTGCTGCTCGCCGTCCAATCGCTTCGCGGAAAAGGGCATCCTTGCTCCCGAAGTGATAGCGCGCAAGACTGAATTCCAGCTCGCAGGCTTGCATGATGTCGCGGATCGATGTGCCGAAGTAACCATGTAGTGCGAACAATTCTTCGGCGGTGTCGAGGATGCGCTCGGCTGTCGTACGTCGCGTGCTTGCAGCAGGCGCGCTCGCTGCGACAAGCCTGGTCGTGGTTGCGGCAAATACGGAACTGTTGCTGTAACGCGGCATGACTTGCTTCCCTGTAGCAAATCGGCGGGACAGCGACGGTAGCCGATGTCGCTGACTTCAACACGATCCGCAGATAAAAATTCTCTCTTGCACAATCGTGCAAATTCGAACATAGTTCACATATTAGCACTCGGGTAGGGCTCTTGCGCGCGAGTTTTTCGTGCCCTATCACCTCAATAACAGGAGACGGCATCATGGGCAATGACATGAGACTTCAGGATTTCGACGATCCAGCGTTCAATCCCTTCTTCGAAGACTCATTGGCCTACGGCGCAGATACCGATCCTTATCCACGCATCGCGGCATTGCGCGAGCAGGGTTCAGTGCAGAAGGGGGATTATCGTGTGCTCATGGGCGCGCATGCCGACCTGACAATGTCCGACGTCGAGCACTATTGTGTGTTTGGTTATGCCGAGGTTGCGCAAGTGTTGGGCGATCCGGCGACCTTCTCGAACCGGTCCTACGAACGCAACATTGGGATCAGTTTTGGCCGTAGCATTTCGACGATGGATGCGCCAGAGCACCCGATGTATCGGCGGATTTTCCAGAAGGCGTTCTTGCCCAACACGGTGGCCGCATGGGGTGACACGCTGGTCGACCCGGTAGTGAACGACCTGATGGAGAAGTTCGTCGGTCGCGGCCGTGCCGACCTCGTGCACGAATTCACGCTTCATTACCCGTTCAACATCATTTACCGTCAGTTGGCGCTGCCGCCGGAGGACGTTAAGGTATTTCACAAGCTTGCTATCGCGCAGACCCTCGTCTCGGTCGATATCGAGCACGGAGTCGAAGCCTCTGCCAAGCTCGGCAAGTACTTCGCGCAACTCGTCGCGCAACGTCGGGAGAGCCCTGGCGATGACCTCGTCAGTATGCTGGCGACGGCTGAGGTCGACGGCGAACGCTTGCCAGAAGAGGTCGTCATTTCGTTCCTCCGGCAACTGGTGAACGCAGGGGGCGATACGACTTACCGTGCGACGAGCGTATTGCTGCTTGGCTTGTTGCGGAATCCGGATCAACTCGACGCCGTGCGCGCGGACCGCACACTTGTGCCACGTGCCATTGAAGAGGCGCTGCGCTGGGATGGACCGGTGTTGATGCAATCACGCAT
Organism: Paraburkholderia sp. BL25I1N1; assembly: GCF_003002025.1. Taxonomy (GTDB): domain Bacteria; phylum Pseudomonadota; class Gammaproteobacteria; order Burkholderiales; family Burkholderiaceae; genus Paraburkholderia. The sequence continues at coordinate 39,820 of NZ_PVZB01000029.1, read as the reverse complement.
GGCGGCGCGCGATGTGACACTCGGAGGCGTCGATATTCCCGCAGGGGCGTTCCTCGACGTGGTGGCCGGCGGCGCCAATCGAGATCCCAGCCGTTTCGCGGATCCCGACCGATTCGATATTTTCCGCACCAGCACGCATCGGCATTTCGCTTTCGCGTATGGGCCGCACGTCTGCATTGGCCAGCATTTGGCGCGCGTCGAGATGACACGTGCACTCAACGCGGTCCTTGACCGCTTGCCCAACCTGCGTCTCGATCCGGCGGCACCTGCTCCGCTGATCAATGGAATCATGATGCGCGTCCCGCACTCGATCCCGATTGTATTTGACTGAGCATCAAGGGCGTCAGGCGCCAGCAAGCATTTGCTGCCGGGTCTTGACGCTACAGGTACAACAACACGCGGCCCGGAACGCTGGTAGATCGCCCGAAGCGAGACCGTTCAAAAAGCCGTCGGAGATTGAACTGATGACCGAGTTCGACTATATCGTCGTGGGGGCGGGGGCAGCCGGATGCGTGCTGGCCAACCGCCTGTCAGCGAGCGGGCGCCATGAGGTTTTGCTGATAGAGGCGGGTCCGGAGGATACCGATCCATTGATCAGGATGCCAAAAGGGTTCGGAAAGTTGCTTGGCGATCCCGCCCACGCATGGTTCATTCCTGTTCAGCCGGACAACGGCAATGGACATAGAAATGAGGTCTGGTTGCGCGGCAAGATGCTCGGCGGTTCAAGCAGTATCAATGGCATGGTCTACATGCGCGGCCATCCAGCGGATTATGACGGCTGGGCAGCGCAGGGCGTTGAAGGCTGGAGCTGGGGAGACGTAGCTCCCTGCTTCAGGCGCATCGAAGATCACGCGCTCGGTGCCGATGAACTGCGCGGCGAAGGCGGTCCGCTGAAGGTGTCACTGTACGCGCAACGCAACCGTCTCGGCGAAGCGGTCCTCGAGGCCTGCCGGTCGCTCGGCGTACGGCGCGTTGAGGACATCAACCGGCTCGACCACGAAGGCGTCGCGTACTTGACCTACACGATCCGCAATGGACGGAGGCAGAGTTCGGCTGAAGCGTTTCTCAAGCCCGCGAGGAAGCGCAAGAACCTGACGGTAGTCACGGGTACCGAAGTCAGCCGGATCGTATTCAAGGGCACGCGGGCCGTGGGCGTGCAGTGCCAGCGAGGTGGTGTCGACACCGCGTACCGGGCACGCCGCGAGGTTGTGCTTTCAGCGGGCGCGCTGGAGTCGCCGCGGCTATTGCAGCTGTCGGGCGTGGGTGACCCACAGCATCTGCGGTCGCTGGGTATCCGTGTGGTCGCGGAAAGTCATGGCGTGGGCCAGAACCTGCGCGAACACTTGCTGTATATGGTTCAAGCGCGTCTCAAGCATTGGCGCGATTCGCAGAACCGTGAGTTCGCTGGAGTGCGTTTGTGGCGCAACGCGCTGCGGTATTTTCTGTTCCACAGCGGCGTACTGGCACTGGGTTCGTATCAAGTCGGCGGCTTCGTCAAAACTGCGCCTGATGCAACGCGGCCTGACGTGCAACTGATGATGGCGCCGTATTCATTGGATTTCGATGCGGCCGGCTACGGGTTCGAATCGTTTCCCGGCATGCAGCTGTTCAGCTATCCGCTCAGGCCTGAGAGCCAAGGGCACGTGAGAATTGTTTCCGCTGATCGCGCTACGCCGCCCGAGGTGACCGGCAACTATCTTGCCGATCCATACGATCAGCGCATGGCGGTCAACGCATTCCGGCTGATGCGCAAAATCATTGCCGCAGACCCCTTGGCGAGCCTGCTGGATGGCGAGACGCGACCTGGTTCTGCCATTCAGTCTGACGACGAAATTCTCGAATTGTACCGGCGCGAAGGTCAGTCGGGTTATCACGCTTGCGGTACCTGCAAGATGGGTACGGACAGCCTCGCTGTACTTGATTCCCGGCTGCGCGTTCGCGGCGTTGACGGCCTTCGCGTGATGGATCTGTCGGTTACGCCAACGATGATTTCCGGCAATACCAACGGCCCGATGATGGCAATGGCGTGGCGGGCTGCCGATCTGATTCTGGAGGACGCACGATGACCCAATTTGATCAGTATCGCGACCGATATGCAAACATTCGTTTCGACAGATGCGACGGCATTCTTCTGATCCAGTTGCATACCGATGGCGGACCGCTCAAATGGGGCGCGTTAGATGGAAGCATCCATACGCAGCTCGGCGAGGCGTTCTATCAGGTCGCGCGCGACCTTGAAAACCGGGTCGTCATCCTGACGGGTACGGGCGATGCCTTCTGCGATAGCATGAATTACGCCGAGTTACCGTCAGAGCCGATGGCGAAGATCTGGCCGCGGCTCCAGCGAGAGGGGCTGGACCTCCTTATGCAGCTGCTGGATATTCCGGTTCCGGTGATCGGCGCGATCAACGGCCCAGCGCACATTCACGCGGAACTGCTTGCACTGTCAGATATCGTGCTAGCCGTGGAGCATGCAGACATTGCCGATCAGGCACATTTCGTACATGGCGTCGTACCGGCAGACGGGGTTCAGGTTGTCTGGCCGATGTTGCTCGGTCCCAACCGCAGTCGATATTTCCTGCTTACTGGCCAGCATCTTTCCGCGCTGCAAGCGCTCGAACTCGGTGTCGTCAGCGAAGTGCTTGCTTCCGGACGCCTACTCGAGCGTGCTTGGGAGCTGGCAAGAGAACTGGCTGCGAAGCCCATCGAAACGCTGCGTTACACGCGCACTGTTTTTTCCCATCCCTTCAAGCGCCGCATGGTCGCCGAGCTCGGCTACGGACTCGCGCTGGAGGGATTGGCGGGTATCGCGGCAACGGTTTGAACGTCGCGGCCGGAGGCCGCGAAACCTTTATCGAGGAGACACGGCGTGAACAAATCGGTGCAAGAGTGTAACGGCGCAGAGATCGTTCAGCGGGCGCTGGACTATGCGACTCGCGAAGGCGGCGAGATCGGCGTCCAGGTCGCGGCTTATCTGGACGGCAAGCTGGTGATTGACGCGTGGAGCGGTTTGGCCGATCCGAGCACGGGACGCCTCGTGGACGGCGAAACGCTTTTCAACGTCTATTCCGTCACCAAGGCCGTAGCAGCGACCGCATTGCATATCCTGGTCGATCGCGGCCACATCGATTACGACGCACCCGTTGCGCGCTACTGGCCGGAATATGCCGCACGCGGCAAGGCGCGCACGACGGTTCGAGACGTGTTGACGCATCGTGCCTGCGTGCCGCAGATGCCAGAAGGCGTGACGCCCGAGCTGATGTGCGATTGGAATTGGATGACAGCCGCGATTGCCGACCTGGAGCCTCTAGCGGAACCGGGTACGAAAACGCTCTATCTGTCGATGACGTTCGGATGGATCGTCGGTGAACTGGTTAGACGGGCCGATTCGCAGAAGCGCTCGTTGGGGCGATTCGTGCGCGACGAAATTGCGCAGCCGTTAGGCATCGCCGACTTGTGGATTGGCATCCCGGATGCAGTCGAGTCGCGCATTGCAAAGCTCACGGACGCGATGTTGCCGGTGCCGCCTGAATATCTGCCGCCGCTTTTTCTGGCCTCCATGCCTGAGCAGGTTGCGTTGAACCCAACGGTATTCGAACGGCGCGACGTGCGTCGCGCAGAGGTGGCCGGAGTGGGAGGCATCTTCAACGCGCAAAGCGAAGCGCGCTTCTGGGCGATGCTGGCGGGCGGTGGCGAAATCGATGGCGTACGGCTGCTGTCGAAGGAACTTGTTGCGACCTTGAATACGCCGCGGGCGAACAGCGAGGAACCCGACCCGGTTATGTTCGGATTTCCGATTCCGATCACCATCGGCGGGTTCTGGTTCGGTGGGACGCACCCACCGGTGACGGCCGTTCAGTCGCCGCGCGCGTTGTGTCATCCAGGGCAGGGAAACTCGATCGGCTGGGCCGATCCTGACACCGGCCTTGCGGTCGCGATCTGCCACAACAAACTCTTCAACCCTTCTTCGCCGGACGAAGACCCATTGCTGCCTATCGCACAGGCGATACGTCAGGCGTTAAATCTGAGCTAGGTTCTTGTCATGCCAATTGATCTCGCCTATTTGCAGCAATGGGTCGGCAAGCGCGAGACCGTCTCAGACACGCTTGCTCTCACACCAATGAACGCGCTTGCCGCGGCGCTTGACCACGACCGCCAACCTTTTGCGCCAGGAGACGCGTTGCCGCCTTTGTGGCACTGGCTCTATTTTTTGCCTGTTCACCGACAGTCGCTCGTGGGGCCAGACGGTCATCCTAAGCGTGGTGGATTTCTGCCGCCGGTCCAGTTGCCCCGACGTATGTGGGCAGGCAGTCAGCTTCTCTTTTCGCGGCGCTTGCGAGCAGGGGACAAGATCACTCGATTCTCGACGATCGAGGATGTGACCTACAAAAACGGCCGCAGTGGCGATCTCGTATTCGTTAAGGTGTTGCACGAGGTTCATGATGCCGCGGGCCTGGCGATGACGGAGCGCCAGGATATCGTCTATCGGGATCATCCAGCCGCTAGCGAAGTGCCGCCGATACTGCGAGCGGCACCGGAGAGCGCGCAATGGAAGCGTGAGATTCATCCAGACCCGGTTCTGCTGTTTCGCTATTCAGCGCTGACATTGAACGGCCATCGCATCCACTACGACCGGCCGTATGCGGTGGAGCAGGAAGGCTACCCGGGACTGGTCGTGCACGGCCCGCTGCTAGCCACGTTGCTGCTCGATCTTTTGCATCGTGAATTACCGGAAGAGACGGTCAAGGCTTATTCGTTTCGTGCAAGGAGCCCGGTGATTGATACTGCTGCGTTCTTTGTTTGCGGGCAAACTGATGGAGACCAAGGGAAGACGGTGAGGTTGTGGATCGCCGGCAACGACGGTACGTTGCGGATGGAAGCCGATGCGGTGCTTGCCTAGCCGATCGTTCATACGGCGTACCACGCTATTACTTTGCCAGGTAACCTTTTACTTTCCCGAGGCACTATGCGCTCCTTTCTTTTTGTTCCGGCTATCCGGCCTGAGCGTTTCGTCAAGGCGCTTGCTTCTGGTGCCGATGCAGTGATAGTAGATCTCGAAGATGCGGTTAGTGAAGCCGACAAGGGGCAGGCTCGTCAACATGTCGCCGAGGCGGTGACAACGTTTGGCGCGTCGTCTGCGCGCGTGCTACTGCGCGTCAATGGTTTCGGTACGCCGTGGTTTGAGGATGACCTGGCGTTGCTGGCGCGAGACGGTATCGACGGCGTCGTACTGCCTAAGGCGGAAAGCGCGTCGGCCCTCGAAGCCGTCGCGCGTGTGACCGCGAAACCGATATTGCCAATCATCGAATCGGCTTTGGGCGTGTGGCAGGTACTCGAGGTTGCGAAGATGCCTGGCGTAGAGCGCCTTGTGTTCGGCTCGGTCGATTTCGAACTCGATCTGGATTGCTCCGGCTCCCGGGAGGCGCTGCTCTATGCGCGCTCCCGCGTTGTCCTTGCGGCCCGAGTCGCCGGTTTGTTGCCGCCGGTGGATGGAGTGACCGTCGCACTCGATAACATGGACCAACTTGCCAGCGATTCATTGAATGCGCGAGGTCTCGGTTTCGGCGGCAAGCTCTGCATCCATCCGAAGCAGGTCCCACATGTCAACGCGGCTTTCAGCCCAAGTGAAGAAGATCTCGCGCACGCTCGCGAGGTGGTTGAGGCGTTCGCGCGCGCAGGTGGCGGTGCGGTCTCGGTGAACGGCCGGATGGTGGATTTGCCTGTTCTCCTTAAAGCTCAGCGCCAATTAGCGATGATCCGGAACCAACCAGCAGGCAAGTAGCGCGTACACGCCCGATTCGACGACCGTGAGCGCCGCGCAGGACTGCTTCCTCTTCTGACATGTCATGACAGCCCTTGATGTAGGCCGCGATAATGGCTAGACCAATCGGTACTGACAGAGCGAGGAACAATTCACCGAAACTCCACTTAAAGCCGAGAAGCACAGCACCGATGGACACGCCCAAGATCCCGCCGAAGCGCAGAGCCGCGTTAGCGAGACTGAAGTGGTTGTCTTTCATGATAAGCGGCAACCAACTGTTAAGGAAGTACACCGTCATCAGATTCATGAACATTCCGACCCAAAGAGAGAACGTCGCCGCGGTGTGCGGCTTGCCGACGACGAGTCGGAGTGCCGCTTTGTTGGTCTGCTTATGCTCGTGCACGATGAAGACCGTCGACGCGTCGGCAGTGCCCGCGATAATGGCGTTGACCATGCGGATCAGTTTCTTTTTGTCGTCTTGTTTGCTACGGCCAGCCGCAGGCGCGGCCGGCCGTGGTGATTGCTCCGCCTGGAACGGCCGGGAGCATGAGACTTTAACCTAGACCGGATCCCAAGGCGTCAGTGTGAGCGACGGCACATTCGGGAAGAAGCTCGATTCGAAGGCGGGCATAACCTGATCGGCGATCGATTCCGGTGTCCAGCCGGCGTCGCGGTGCAGAGAGCGGACCATCCGGATCTGATTGAAGAAATAGATCTCGTTCGCTCGAACACCGAAAATCTGCCCTGATACCTTTGCCGCCCGGTCCGACGCCAGGTAGACCGCGAGCGGCGCGACCTTGCGGGACTCCATCTTTTTCATGATCTCAACTCGGGCTTTCTGTTCCGGCGTTTCGCACGGAATCGAAGCGGTCATGGCAGTCCACGCCCACGGTGCAATGCAGTTCGATCGCACATTGAATTTCGCCATGTCGAGCGCTATCGACTTCGATAGACCGACGACCCCCATTTTGGCGGCCGAGTAGTTGGCCTGGCCGATATTGCCAATCAGACCGGAGGTGGATGTCATGTGGATGTAGCTGCCGCCGTTCTGGGCCTTGAAGTGCGGCGCGGCAGCTCTTGCCACAAAAAACGAGCCGTTCAGATGTACGTCGACGACGGCCTTCCATTCTTCCGGGCTCATGTTGAAGAACATCCGGTCGCGCACAATACCAGCGTTGTTCACCACGCAATCGATCCGCCCGAACGTGTCCAGCGCGGCCTGCACGATTTTTTGTGCCGATTCCCATTCGGCGACGCTATCGGTAGCGGCCACGGCCTGGCCACCCGCTTCCTTGATTTCCGCCACGACTCGATCCGCCGCGAACTCACCGCTCTGCGCGTGTCGTCCCAGGTCGTTGACCACCACCTTCGCGCCGGCCGCCGCGAACTGAAGCGCGAAGTCGCGCCCGATGCCGGCTCCGGCTCCCGTTACGACCACAACCTTATCCTTCACGATATCGCTCACCGTCGTCTCCATTCGTTAGGCGTTGATGTAGAAAGTTAGTGTGCCTATAATAGCAAAACTGAACGTCGTTGCATATTATGAACGTAACGCGACTCGGGTTCGAGCCGCAAGGAGACCCGCAAATGAGTTATCCAGAGAACTGGAGCGTGCCGGACCACGTGCCGGATGAGCTGGTGGTGGATTTTGACTACATGAATCCGGTGGGCGCCTCCGATGACGTTCATCTCGCATGGAAGGCTTTGCACCGTGGCCCCGACATAGTCTGGTCTCCATACTATGGTGGGCACTGGATCGCGACGCGGGGGGAAGACATCGAGGCGATGCAGAAGGACCATGCGCATTTCTCGCATCGCAGCGTCAATATTCCGTCTTTGGAGCAGACGCAGCTGGTGCCCCTTGAGCTCGATCCGCCCGAGCATACCGCTTACCGGAATCTGATTTCGCCTTCGTTTCTGCCGAAAGCAATCGCGTCCGTCGAAGAGGACGCGCGAAACCTCGCAGTGGAGTTGATTGACAAGCTGGCGCCACGTGGTGAATGTGAGTTCGTCTCCGAATTCGCCAAGATCTTGCCCATCGTGATTTTCCTGCGTCTTGCCGACCTTCCGCTGGGTGACCGCGAACGGCTGCTGGAATGGGCCGAGATGGCGGTGCGTGGCACGGTCGATGAGCGGCTCGAATCGCAGAATCTGCTCGGCGGCTACATCTCGAAGTGGGTGGCTGAACGCCAGGCCAACCCCGGCGCAGATCTGATCAGTCTGATTGCGAATGGAAAGATCGACGGCGAGCCGATGCGCCCCGAGCGCATGTTCGGCATGTTCATCGTCGTGCTTTTCGGCGGCCTCGATACTGTCGCGTCTCTAATGGGTTTCGTGGCCCGTTTTCTGGCAGAGAATCCGGGCCACCGGCGGCAACTCATCGAGCATCCTGAACTGATGGTTTCATCTGTCGACGAACTGATTCGCCGGTTCGGTGTGGCGAATACGGCGAGGGTCGTCACTGAAGACACGGATTACAAGGGCGTTACGCTGAAGAAGGGTGATCAGATCCAGTTGCCCAATTCGTTGTTCGGCCTGGATGATCGCAAGTTTGCCAATCCGCTGGAGGTCGACCTGACCCGCAAGCCGGTGCTGCACGCGGCATTCGGAAATGGGCCGCATCGGTGTCCCGGATCGTTTCTCGCGCGCACTGAGATCAAGGTATTTTTGCAGGAATGGTTGAAGCGGATTCCCGACTTCAGTATTCGTGACGGTGACAAACCACGGTGTGGCTCGGGCGCGGTAAACGGCATGCTGTACCTGCCGCTGACCTGGAAAGTCGGAACCTGAGTCTCTTCAATCAAATAGCAGATCGACAACTATGAAACAGTGGCAATGCATCTTCTGTGGCTTTTTCTATGACGAAGCGATCGGGCTCCCGGCTGAAGGTTTTCCGCCTGGTACGCGTTGGGCTGACATTCCAGACGACTGGGCTTGCCCGGAATGCGGGGCAGGGAAGGGCGACTTCATCATGATCGAGGTTTGATTCGAGGCCCGGGCTAACCCCAGATGCCGTTGGTAATGGCCGATATCGACACCGATGTGCGCTACGCTTGTGTCGACGGCGTTGCAACCATCACGATCGACTCTGCGCCGGTTAATGCTTTGAGCGTTGCGGTGCGGTCGGGTTTGTTGCGAGCCTTCACACAGGCTCGAGCGGATGAAGATGCGCGAGCTGTCATCCTTACCGGCCGCGGCAAAGGCTTTTGCGCCGGAGGAGATATCCGCGAATTCGGGACTCCTGGGGCGGCGGCATCGCCTGGACTGTCGATGCATGTTCACCCGATGATCGAGTCGATGAACAAGCCTGTCATTGCCGCCATTCATGGCATGGCGGTGGGTGGCGGGCTGGAGACGGCGCTGGTATGTCACTATCGCGTCGTCGAGGCCGATGCCAGGATTGGTCTGCCAGAGGTCGCACTTGGCACCATTCCGCTGTCGGGTACGCAACGCCTGCCACGGGCGTTGGACCTTCGACGCGCAATCGATATGATTCTGTCGGCTCGCATGGAACCGGCGTCGGCGTTTGCGGGAACCGCCTTGTTCGATCGGATCGTCGGACACGGTCAGGCTTTGACCTCGGCTGTGCAGCTGGCGCATGCACTCGTCGAGCGCAATGACATTTCGTTACCGCTGATCCGCCATCTGCCGGTCGTGACAAATCACACTGCAAAGGTGCTTGAAGAGGCACGCGCCTATCTCATCGGGCAAGAGGTCGGAAGCGCCGTGCATGCGCAGGCACTTGTGGCGATCGGCGCCGCCGTCGAATGTGTCGACTTCGAAACGGGGATGAAAACGGCGCGTGCCATTTACGACGCGTTGATGGCTTCAGAAGAAGTGCACATTCGACGCGAGCGCTTTCTCAATCGAAAGTGAGGTGGGCGCCGGTCCGGCGCCGCAGCTCAGGCACGCTCGAACAGAGCGGCCAAACCCTGGCCGCCACCGATGCACATCGCCTCGAGACCATAGCGGGCCTTGCGGCGTTGCAACTCGAAGAGCAGAGTGGTCATCATCCGAACACCTGTCGCGCCGATCGGATGGCCCAGGGAGATGCCAGACCCATTGACGTTCAACCGGTCTGGATCGTTCCATTCCCATCCCTTGAGCACGGCAAGCACCTGGCAGGCGAATGCTTCGTTGAGTTCGACCAGATCCATCCGATCGATCGACAACCCTGTGCGTGTCATCAGTTTCTGAACGGCGGCCACTGGACCAATGCCCATACGTGACGGCTCGCAACCCGCTGCGGCCCAGCCATTGAACCAGGCCATCGGCTCCAGCCCCAGTGCCTCGAGCTTGTCTTCGCTGACCACAAGACAGGCGGCTGCCGCATCGTTTTGCTGGCTGGAATTACCCGCTGTGACGGTGCCTCCGGGTATTTGCGTGCGCAGCTTGCCGAGGCTGTCCATGCTAGCGTCTTCGCGGAATCCTTCGTCTTTGTCGAAGAGCCGGGGGGCGCCTTTTTTTTGCGGGACCAGGACCGGTACGATTTCATCGGCCATGCGACCCGACCCCCACGCTTCGGCCGCGCGCCGATGGCTGCGCACCGCATACTCGTCCGCCTGCTCCCGGCTGATGTGATAGTCGTTTGCGAGATTCTCGGCCGTTTCGATCATGCCCGAGATGTGACCGAAACGCTCCTCTGGCTGTGAGCGTTCGCGGCCGCGCGCGAGCCGATCGTGAAACTGCACCGAACCCGCGCGTGCGCCCCAACGCATGTCGGTGCTGTAGTACTCGATATTGCTCATACTCTCTACCCCGCCTGCGAGCACAACGTCGGCGGCACCTGTCTGGACCATCATCGCTGCCGTAGCGAGTGCCTGGAGTCCGCCGCCGCATCGGCGGTCGAGTTGCATGCCTGGCACCTGCACCGGCAATCCAGCCTGCAATGCGATCCAGCGCCCAACGCAAGGCGTTTCGCTGTTCGCGTAAGACTGCGCGAACACTACGTCATCGATGCGAGCGGGATCGAGCCCGCTACGCTTCAAGATCTCTCTGGTAACCAGAGCGCCGAGCTCTTCGACCGGCACGCTGCGCAAACTGCCGCCGAAAGTGCCGACCGGCGTTCGTACTGGAGAGACAATCGCTGCGCGTTTCATAGGGTTCTCTTCAAATGGGATGGAAGCCGCTGCCCGGCATCACGTCTGGCCGGTGGCTGCGGGTTGGGCAATGGAAGTCAGCCGGAGCCGCTAGTGGCATGTTCAAGGGCGGCCCGGTAGTCAGGATGAGCAATCGCCAGAAGGCGCTCGCGTCGCTGTTTCAGACTGAGCCCCCGCAAGTCGGCTACGCCATATTCGGTCACGATGATGCCGGCGTCGCTTCGCGGCGTGCTGACCGGGCCACTGAGTGCCGACACAATCCGGCTTACGCCTTTGGCTGCTGTCGAAGGCAGGGCGATCACCGGCAGGCCGCCTTTGGCGAGCCGTGCTCCGCGCAGGAAGTCGAGCGCGCCGCCCACGGCGCCGACGTACCTGCCGCCGGCGACTTCCGCATTGATCTGCCCGCTCAGATCAACTTCCAGTGCAGAATTGATCGCAACAAATCGGTCGATGCGGGCGAGCACGTCGACATCGTGCGTATAGCTCGTCGAGCGAAATTGCACCTTGCGGTTGCGATGCGAAAAATCGTGAATGCGGCGGCTGCCCATCATGACGCCCGCAACCGTTACGCCTCTGTCCACGTTCTTTAGCGCATTGTTAATAACGCCAGCCTCCATCAGATCGGCGACCTTGTCGCCTATCGTGCCGGAGTGGACACCCAGGTTTCGCCGGTCCGACAGCTGCCCCAGAACAGCTTCGGGAATCGCGCCGAGACCGAACTGAAGCGTTGAGCCGTCATCAATCCACCCAGCGATATGGCCGGCTATTGCCCGTTCAATATCGCCCGCTTTGGCTGGTGCATTTTCGAGCGGCGCGCGCGAGGTCGGCAGGATGAAGTCGAGGTCGTCATCGCGCAGATAACGCTCGCCGTAGGTCCACGGTGCCCGTTCGTTGATCTCGGCGACAATCACACGCGCGGTATCGAGTGCCGGGATCAGATACTCATGCGCAATCGACAGACTGTATCGGCCCTCGGCGTCGGGCGGCGCGAGTTGCAACAGCAGCACGTCTACCTTGAGCGCGCCCGAGTGGATCATTTGCGGAAACTGCGAGTAGTGGCACGGCAGCACATCGAGTACGTCCGCGTGCGCCAGTACCCGGTTCGCGCCGGCTCCGCAGTACGAAACGAAGTCGATGCAGTCTGCGTGGACCGGCTGGCAGGTGTCGGTGGTGCTCGCCCCCAGGAACACACGGAAGCGACCGATTTGCCGCCGTTGCGCGATGAGAGTCTGCGTCAACGGCACCGGTTCGGCGTTTGCCTGGCCCCACATGACGGTGTCGCCAGGACGAACGATGGACGCGAAATCGATCGAGTCCGGTTGCAGGAGCAAGGGCATGACGTTACGCCTTGGTTCTCGGGTTCCGCGTGCGGACAGCACCGGCTTGATCCAGAGCGGCGATGTATTCGGCGGTATACCCCAGTGTCCCGAGAATCTCTGCCGTATGCTCGCCGATGGCCGGAATAGATAGGTCGGGTTCTGCCGGATCGCGTTGGAATCGAATCGCGCTTCCGATGTGCTGGCGGCCCGTCGCATCCATTCTCACCATCTGACGAGCGCGAGCCTGTGGATGCGAGAGCGCCTCATGCAGCGACAGCACCGGTGCGAAACTGACGCGACGTCCTTCTAACCACTCGAGCCATTCGTTCAACGTGCGCGTCAGGAAAACTTCGGTGAGGAACGCGCGCAGGCCGGCCTGCGCTTCGCCTGTCGGTCCGACTGCGACGGGGATCAGGTCGGGCCGGCCGAGGGGCGTCAGCAGGTTGGTTGCGAAGTCGAGTTCGCGTCCGCCGAGGCAAAGCCATTGCGAATCGGCTGTCCGGTACGCCGCAAGCAGTGCGATCGCATTGTCGCCATGCGGGGCCTCGACATCGTGTCCGTCGACAGGGTTGAGCGCGTGGCCGGTCAGATGGGGTTGTGCGGTCAGCGCCGCGTCGTAAAGCGATATGTCCACGAAGTCCCCATGACCCGTCTCGCGCGCATGTAACAACGCCATCAGCACTGCGGACAAGGCCGTCAATGAACCGGCCAAAGCGGCGAGCGATGCGCCGGACGTGACGGGCGCGCCGCGTTCGTCGCGCGGCAGCGTTCCCGCGATGGCCTGTACGACGGGGTCGTGCGCCGGTACCGACGAAAGCGGGCCGGTTTGACCGAAAGCGGTCAAGGAGCAGTAAACAAGGCGGGGATTTGTGCGGCTAACGGTGTCGTAATCGATGCCAAGACGCGCCGCGACTCCGGGCCGCGACGATTCGATCACGATGTCGGCCTTGTCGATCAGTCTCAGCGCGATAGCGAGTCCGTCGGCATGTTTCAGATCTAGTGCGATGCTCCGCTTGCCGCGATTGAGCGCGACAAAAAACTCACTGTCCGACTCTAACGAACCGCGCGCCGCATCTCCAGTCAGCGGCTCAATCTTGATAACGTCGGCGCCATGATCGGCAAGGTGTGATGCGAGCATCGGCCCGGGCATGAATTGCGAGAGATCGACGACGCGAACCCCGGCAAGCTTCATGCTGAAGGCACCTCGAAGGGGAAGTCACGCTGCGCGATGTCAGCCGCCTGTCGCATGATTCTCGCGATCAGTTCCGCACAGGTCGGCAAATCGTGGATCAGGCCAGTCACCATTCCGGCCGGAAACGCACCGCCTTCGATGTCGCCGCTTGCAAAGGCATCCATCCAACGGTTCGCGCCGGTCAGTGCATACAGATCGGCGTGAGTGATACCACCGGCACGCTCCAGTTCGACCGCGGCGAGGCTGACGCTGTTTTTTATCACGCGGCTCGAGTCGCCAAGCGTGCGTCCGACCAGCAAAGTGTCGCGCTCGGTCGCTTCCAGCAGGCGCTGCTTGATCGCCGCATGGACATGCGATTCCTGCGTGAGCATGAAGCGTGTGCCCATGTTGATGCCGTCCGCGCCGAGTGCGAGCGCGGCCATCAGGCCTCGGCCATCGGCGAATCCGCCCGAGGCGAGCAGGGGGATCTTCAACTTGTCGGCAGCGGCGGGGATCAGGATCAGTCCGGGGATATCATCTTCCCCGGGATGCCCCGCACATTCGAAGCCGTCGATACTGACCACGTCTGCGCCGAGCGACTCGGCTTTCAGCGCGTGCCGCACGGTGACGCACTTGTGGATCACCTTGACACCGCTCGCCTTGAACATGGCGATGTACTTCGCGGGGTTGCTGCCAGCGGTTTCGACGACTGACACGCCTCGCTCGACGATCGTGCGCACATAGCCGTCGTAGTCGAGTCCGGCGTTGCTGCCGAGCACGGTCAGATTCACGCCGAACGGCTTGTCGCTGAGCGCTCGCACCTGGTCGATTTCTCGAGCCAGCGCGTCCGCGTTCGCATGTGTGTGGGCGGAAATGAAACCGAGCCCGCCGGCATTGCCGACTGCCGCCGCGAGTTCCGCACGAGCGACCCAACGCATGCCACCCTGGATGATCGGGTAATCGATGCCAAGCAATTCGGTGATACGATTTTTCTTGGGGTTCATGGTTTTGAGCCGTCTGGGCGATTGACTGGGTGGCAAGGACTCGATCCAGGCACGGGCCTTAGCCGATCCGCACAAAGGTGCGGTTCAGACCCGCGCATCGTTGTCAGCGATTGTCGAACACAGGCTTGCGTTTTTCCGCGAATGCGGCCATGCCTTCCTTGCGGTCTTCGGTTGCGAAGGTTGCATATGCCATGCGTCGTTCGAAGAGGATGCCTTCAGCGAGACTCGATTCATACGCGCGATTTACGCATTCCTTCGCCATCGCAACCACAGGTTGCGAAAATCCGCCGATCGTCTCCGCCGTTTTCAATGCTTCGTCGAGCAACTCTTCGAGAGGCACAACGCGACTGACGAGGCCACAGCGTTCGGCTTCGATGGCGTCCATCTTGCGGCCCGTCAGGACCATCTCCATGGCCTTCGATTTACCGAGTGCACGGGTGAGACGTTGTGTTCCGCCTGCGCCCGGAATGGTCGCCAGCGTAATTTCAGGCAACGCGAAACGGGCGTTGTCGGCAGCGAGAATGAAGTCGCACATCATTGCCAGTTCGCAACCGCCGCCTAATGCGAGGCCGGCCACTGCGGCGATAACCGGCTTCCGGCAGCGCGCGGTGCGCTCCCAGTTGGATGTGATGAACTGTCTTTTGAAGACGTCCATGTAAGTCCAGTCGCTCATCATCTTGATATCGGCGCCCGCGGCAAACGCCTTCTCGTTGCCGGTCAGCACGATCGCACCGATCGCTTCGTCAGCTTCGAATCCATCGAGTGCGGCGGTCAACTCGTCCATCAGGAGGTTGTTCAGCGCGTTGTACGCCTGCGGTCGGTTAAGCTTGATGAAGCCGACTGCGCCGCGCGTTTCAACGAGAATAGTTTCGTAGCCCATAAGTCTTCCTTGCACGAATTCAAACGAACATGTACGCCACCCGGTGACTGTGCGGGACGCGGCGCGATCGCTTTGCGGATCGGCTTGTGCGGCTGCATCGCCGTGCCGGACTGCCGACGCCGAGGTGAATCAGGCTTGTCCGTAAATTGAACGGTGTTTATAATTGTGAATGCGCGACGAAGCTTTGTCAATTGAGCTTCGGGTCGGCGCTCCATCAAAAGACGCAAGGAGGCACAGAGTGACCACACGCCATGAAGACGGGCAAATTCGCGTGGAGCAGCGCGGCCATGTTCTGTTGATCGGCATTGACCGTCCGGAAAAGCGCAATGGCTTTACCCCCAAGATGTTCGAGGAATTGGCCAAGGCGTACACGCTTCTCGAAACGAGTCCCGACATTTTCTGTGGACTGCTCCATGCAGAGGGCGATCACTTCACTGCGGGCCTCGATATGCCGAAGATCGCGCCGCTACGCCGCGAGGGTAAACCGCTACTTCCGGTCGGCGAAGTCGACCCATTCAATCTGCGCGAACCACTGCGCAAGAAGCCCGTCGTGATTGCGCTGAAGGGAATCTGCTTCACGGTGGCAGTTGAGCTGATGCTAGCATCTGAAGTGGCAGTGGCAGCAGACAACTGCCGCTTTTCGCAGCTCGAAGTCAAGCGCGGCATCATGGCTGGCTGCGGCGCGACGATACGGATGGTGGATCGCGCGGGGTGGGGCAACGCGATGAAAATCCTGCTTACGGGTGACGAATTTACGGCACAGGACGCTTATCGTATGAACTTCGTTCAGGAAGTAGTGCCGGCGGGCGAAGAATTTAAGCAGGCACTGGAGATCGCGGAACGCATTGCCGCGCAGGCACCGTTGGCCGTGCAGGCGACCATGGCCAATGCTCGGCTATCGCTTGGTTCAGGCTGGCAAGACGCCTATTCCAGGATCCAGACGACCCAGCAATTTCTTTACAACACGCAAGATGCTAAAGAAGGTGTCCAGTCGTTTGTCGAAAAGCGCGCTGCCAAATTCAGCGGCTGCTAGCGAAACGACCGGCGCGATACATAGCGCGTGGTGAACGGGGTTTCATGCACCACGAGTTCTATCAGGTCACGACTCCCGGCGTCGCGTTTGGAATGAATTCAATGGAACGATTCGATATGAAGCAAGGTGCGTTGTCGGGGATTCGCGTGCTCGATCTGAGCCGCATTCTCGCTGGGCCATGGGGCGCGCAGATGCTGGCGGACCTGGGGGCAGAGGTGATCAAGGTCGAACGACCGGGCAAGGGCGATGACTCACGCCAGTTCGGTCCGCCTTTCCTGAAGGACCGGGACGGTAACGACACGCGTGAATCGACTTTCTTTATCAGCGCGAACCGAGGTAAGAAGTCCATCACCTGCGACATTGCGACCCCTGAAGGGCAGGCACTGATCCGATCGCTTGCGGCTAAATGCGATGTGCTACTGGAGAACTACAAGGTTGGGGACCTGAAACGTTATGGCCTCGATTATGAAAGTCTCAAGGCTGTCAATCCGCGCCTTGTCTACTGTTCGATTACGGGCTTTGGCCAGACGGGGCCCTACAGCCCGCGTCCGGGCTACGATTCGATTTTCCAGGCAATGGGCGGCCTGATGAGCATCACGGGAAATGGCGACGACGTGCCCGGTGGTGGCCCGATGAAGACCGGCCCAAGTCTCGCGGATATCATTTGTGGGCAATACGCAGCGTCAGCGATTGTCGCGGCGCTCTATCGGCGCGACGCCGGAGGCGCGCCAGGTGGAGAAGGGCAATATATCGACCTCTCCCTGCTGGATTCGATGATCGCCGCGACCTCGCACTATGCCAGCCAGTATCTGGTATCCGGCGAAATCCCGATCCGACGCGGAACTGAGGGTAACGGCGGCATGCCCTCACGCATGTTTCGATGCGCGGACCGGGACATCATGATTGTCGCCGGCAATAACGAACAGTATGCGCGGCTATGCCAGGTGTTGGGTCGTCCGGAACTCGCTACCGATCCGCGCTTTGCCGAAATCGCCCTGCGAGTGAGGAACCGCCGGGCACTCGGGGACGTATTCGAGCCGCTGATCGCGCAATGGCAGAGCAACGAGCTGCTGGTTGCGCTGGACGCCGCGGGCGTCCCGGCAGGCCCGATCAACAACCTTCAACAGGTCTTCGCCGATCCGCACGTTCAGGCGCGAGGCATGTGCGTGGAAGCCACGCATCCGCTATCCGACGACGCAGTGAGGATGGTCGCTAATCCGGTGAAGATGTCAGGTACGCCGATCGATTCTTATACCGCTCCTCCTACGCTCGGCCAGCATACCGATTCCGTGCTGAGCGAGCTGTTGGAGATGTCGCCTGCGGATATCGGCTCGTTGCGTGAGCGCAAGATCATTTAGGCCAATGCCTGACGCAGCCATCAGGTGCAGTGGCGGCTCTGAGCAGCTCAAAAATATGGCCCTGACTTCCCGCAAGAAGGCAGGGCCAAACTCATCGCACTCTCGCGAAGTTCGATGGAGGAGAAATCTGTATTACGGAGCAGCTTTGCGCTTCGCTTGAATTCCGCTGCGATTCACCGACTGTTGCTGCGCAAATTAACGATCCTTGCACTTTGCTGTTGCTTCATGTGTGACAAGTTACCTTGCAGCGCATCTAGAGCATTGACTGGCCGCCGTCGACATTGATGGTCTGACCCGTGACATAACCTGCGCTCTCGCTGCACAGAAATGCAACTACACGTCCAATATCTTTCTCGGGATCGCCGAAACGACCCATTGCAATCTCCGACAGATAGCGCGCGCACTCGGTGGGGTTCGCCTCCAGATAGGCATTCGCGGCGGGGGTCAGCGCGGCGGGGCACACCACGTTAATCGTGATGCCATGAACGCCCCATTCGCGGGCGGCAACCCGCGACAAGCCGCGAATGCCTTCTTTGGCAGCGGCGTATGGCGCAAAGCCCTGCGTGCCTTCGATACCGGTGCGCGACGCGAAGTTAACGATCCTGCCACTTTGCTGCTGCTTCATGCGTGGCAAGACAGCCTGCATGAAGTAAAGCGTGCCATAAAGGCCGGATTCGAGCGTGTCGCGCCAGTTTTCATCGGTGACCTGTTCCAGAGGCACGCCAGGAGTGCTGCTTTGCGCATTATTGACAAGCGCATCGATACGCCCGAAATGCTTGATGGCGAGGGCGACGGCATTCTCTGCGTCTGCGCGTCTGCGAGTATCGCCAGGCACCGCGAGCACCCCCACGCCAAGGGCCTCCAGTGTGCTTTGCGCGTCCCGCAGCTTCGTTTCGGTGCGCCCAGTCAGAACAAGGTTCGTGCCTTCCATTGCCAACGCACGCGCTATGCCGAGCCCTAACCCTTGGCCACCACCCGTTACGACGGCAACCCGGTCCTGTAGTCCACTCATGAACGAACTCCTTAGTCTCGTACCGATTGAAGATGCGCTCACGGTGCGGATCGAGCCGGCTGACCAGTCGCAGCACTGTGAAACACATTTCTGAACGTCGTTCGATTATATAATAAGGAGAGCCACGATGACCGCAAAATTATTTCGGATCTTGGGACGAATAACGGTGCTAAACCGGCGTCCGACGTGAGACTATGTGAATGGTTCATTTATAATGAACTCAAATCAAATGGAAGGGGAGTGATATGTCGAAAGAAATCCTGGCGCCAGCGGACAGAGATGTCACCGGACCGCGTTCGCTGACTCGCCTGCTCGGACTGTTCGACGTACTGGCGAAAGCGCCAGATGGGATGTCGCTGGCGGAACTTAACGTTGCCTTGGAGTCGCCGAAAAGCAGCTTGCTCAACTTGCTGCGCCCTCTTGTGGCCGAGGGGTTCCTGATGCACGACGTCGGCCGTTACCGGCTGGGACCGTCCATTTTCCGGCTTTCCGCGAACGTGATGGCGGTATGGAATTTTTCGAAAATGCTGCGCCCGTTTCTTGTCGAGTTGTCGGAGCGCACACGGGAAACGGTCTATATCGGCGTGCTCGATGCGGAGCAAAAGGTCATAACGTATGTCGATGTCATTGAAAGTGCACAATCTGTTCGATATTCGATGATCGTCGGGATGCGTCGCCCGCTGTATTGTACGGCCGCCGGGCGCGTTCTGCTGGCTTACCAATCCGAGGAGTTCCTTGCCGAGTATCTTCGGACGGTCAAGCTTGAGCGGCACACGGAACAAACCACAGTCAACAAGAAGGTTTTACGCGAGGAGCTGCAGAGC
Organism: Paraburkholderia sp. BL25I1N1; assembly: GCF_003002025.1. GTDB lineage: Bacteria > Pseudomonadota > Gammaproteobacteria > Burkholderiales > Burkholderiaceae > Paraburkholderia. The sequence continues at coordinate 20,359 of NZ_PVZB01000029.1, read as the reverse complement.
ATCGTTGAGACGGGGTTGTCGATCAGCCGCGGCGAACTGCTGCCTGACTCGGCAGGGTTGTCGTCACCGATTTTCGGACCCAACGGCAACGTGATTGCGGCAATGGCGGTCGGCGCGCCCCTGGAGCGGTTCGACCGGCAACGAAAGAGCCTGGAGGAACATATGCTCACCGTTGCGCAACGCGCCTCGGCACTGGGCGTAGCGAACGACGACGAGTAACCGGCTCGCGCGAGACGTCTTTGGCGGATTCGCGTTGCGGCCGCCAGTTTCTGTCTGGCAATTACCGAATGCGTGCCGGGCCACTTACCGCTCCGCAGTCGAGGGCGCGGGACTGACGGCCTGGTCCGCGACGGCGCGGCAGCACATACGCAATTGCCAGTCCCGCCAACGCGCTGCCTGCGACGTACCCAAACACTGCAACATAGCTTTGCGCAGCAGGAAACGTCGCACCTCCTTCGTTCACGGATGCACCCTGCAGCAGCGTGAATACGGCCTGCGCACCGACCGCGAAAAAACACGAAAAAAATACGTAGAGCAGACCAGTCACCTCACCGGTCTGTTCGGCTGGAGTCGCTTCAATAATCAGGTTGTAGACAGCGGTGTGCGCGAAGGCCAGGCCAAACGAGCAGAGCATTGCGCCGGGAACGAACAGCAATAAATTGCTGCGAAGCAGGATCAGGCTGGTCCACGTAATCACTAGCATGGTCATGCCGATCAATGCGGCACGACGGGCTTCGTAGCGAGCGGCGATGCGTCCACTCCACGGGCTGGCAATCATCGCGCCAGAGTTGATGGTGAACATCAGTAATCCCGCCTGGGTTGCGGTCATCCCGAAGCCCGCATGCGTCCAGGCCGGTTGCTGTAAGAGCATGGAGAAGACTTGACCCAGTTGCATCGCTCCGATGGCGATGCACATCATGCAGACGTTTGCGAGAATCACCTGGCGTTTTGCCAAAATGCGGACGTCAATAAGTGGATTCGTCACCCTGCGCTGGTCTCTCGCCCAAAGCCACAGCAGCACCAGACTTGCTATCAGGATGCCCCAGATACGCGGATCCATGATTCCCCATGCGTGGACCTGCTGAACAGCGAACAGAATCGCGCATAACGCCGGTGCGAAGGCAAGGCCCCGCACGAAATGAATTCTTTCGCTGACCCTGCGCGACGATTCTGGCACCCATAGACGCACCGCTGCGATCGTAAGCGCACACAAAGCCACTTTGAGCCAGAAGCCACCCTGCCACGAGTAGTGATCGACCACAACACCGGCGCCGATATAGACCAATCCGGCCGACACCATACCTGCGGCGCTGATCAGCCCAACGGCAGACGGTATTTGTCCAGAAGGCAGGTTCTCTCGGACGAGCCCCATGGAAAGTGGCGTGATGCCGGACGCGATCGACTGCATGACGCAGCCGGCGATCAACACGGCAATGCTTTGCGCGCACGCCGCCACCACGCCCCCCGCGGCCGCGACAACCAGCACGGTGAGCAGAACCCGTCGGTAGCCGAGCAGGTCGCCAAGCCGCCCACAGATCGCAGCGAAAACCGCCGCGCCGAGCCAGTAGGCTGTGACGGTCCAGCCCACCGAAGCCGACCCGGGAAAAACCCTGTAGAGCGTGACGAGCATCGTGTAGATCACCGTGATGCCGGACGATGCCGCGACTGCTGACAGCAGCACTGCAACCATGAACCGGCGGCGCGTGCCCTCGGTTAGGGGCGCGCGCGGTAACGATTGCGGCGTTGCATCGGCGTGCATAGGCGTCTACCTGCGATTGAGTTTTACGTATCATCTCATAGTTGAACAGTGTGCGTATAATTGTTATTGCATAGGGCGATCGAGCTGCCTTCGCGCTGATATGGATCGTTTTTTTTCCGATATCAATGCGGTATCACGATCTCTCGTTTCGATATGGAGGTTTGTGGGTCGATTGCGTGCACCGATACTTCATTCAACGGCGCGGCTCTCATCGCTCGTTCCATAAACAGGAGACTTCTTCATGCCGACTTATCAAGGAAAGATCTACGACGCTGATACACACTTCTACGAAGTGGAGGATGCGTTCAGCCGCTATCTGCCGGAAAAATTCAAGAAAGAATGGGGGTTCACAAGCCGCGTTACCCCCGAAGGCAATCGCTGCATGTATGTTGGCGATCGCAAGGTCGAGATCAGCGAAGGCTACACTTCGGCCGAAGGACTTGTACCGCCCCCGGGAAAGCTCCACGAATGGCTGCGGGCCATGAAGGACGGTAAGGATAACGTTGAAATGCGGGTTCAGCCCACGCCGGACATGTTCAATCGCGACGCGCGTCTGAAAAAGATGGATGAGTTCGGTGTTGAGGCCTGCACGATGTATGTCGGAGAAATGGTTGCATGCATCTCGTACCTGAGCGAACCGGCCGCAGCCAATGCCGTCTTGCACGCATACAACCGCTGGATGCTCGACGATTGGGGCTTCAGCTATAAAGAGCGTATCTACAGCACTCCGATCGTCACGCTCGACGATCTCGACGCGGCTGTTGCCGAGGCGAAATGGCTCGTGGCAAACGGCGTGCGCGTGATCCTGATGCCGATGGGGCCGTTCGGTGGGCGCGCACCCGCCGATCCCTATTTCGATCCGTACTGGGCGATTCTTAACGAAGCAGGCGTGCGCGTCACGTTCCACGTTTCCGAAGCGATTTACATGAAGGACCACATGGCCGTGTGGGGCGAGCCGGTGCAGCAATCGCGCCAGCGCCAGACGGCATTCGTGTGGATGCACGGTTATGGCGAGCGCCCGGTGGTGGAAACGCTGTCGTCGTTCATCTTCTACAATTTCTTCGAGCGTTTTCCTAACGTAAAGCTGTGCAGCGCGGAAAATGGCGCCGAATGGGTGCCGTCCATGCTGGTGAAGATGGACAAATGCCGCGGAATGTCGAAAAACGGTTACTGGCCTTGCGGTCAACTGAAGACCCGGCCGAGCCAGATATTCAAGGAGCACGTCTTCGTGGTAGCGTATCCGGAAGATGATCTCGCGCAGATCGTCGCCCAAACTGGGTCGGCGGACTATTTGCTGATGGGTTCCGACTATCCGCACGCAGAAGGCGTACCCGAACCGAAAGATTTCGCGCGTGAGGCTTGCGAGCCGTTGTCCGCAACGGACACTCAAAAAATCATGTACGACAACGGACGCCGGTTCATCCCGGCCCGGGCCTGACCGTTCGGATGTTTCAGTAGTGAAGAGGCGCGTGTCAGATGTGCCTCGAGCGGTTTTTTGTTCGACCCATAACGATAGAAGCGACAGCGGGGGAGCTTGCGACATCCCGCGCGTTCGCGTCACTCTGGACAGGCTAGCCATGAACTTACTGAATTATCAGGCGTTGCTGCTCGAGCGCGACGGTGGGGTTCTTACCGTCACGCTCAACCGGCCCGACACTTTGAACGCCTTCGACGAACAGATGGATATCGAAATGTCGCGGCTCTTCGGGGATGTCGCCGACGATCCGCAAACGCGGGTGGTCGTGCTCACCGGCGCGGGCCGCGCATTCAGTGCGGGCGGCGATATCGAACACATGCAGCAAGTCATTGACGATCAGTCGTTGTTTCTCGCCGGCATGCAGCGCGCCAAGAAAATTATCTTTTCGATGCTCGACTGTCCGAAACCGGTCATCGCGAAGATCAATGGCCATGCAGTTGGACTCGGGGCGACCATCGCGCTGTTCTCTGACCTGAGTTATGCAGCGAACCACGCGAAAATCGGCGATCCGCATGTGAAGGTCGGTTTCGTTGCCGGAGACGGCGGCGCTGTCATCTGGCCGCAACTGATTGGCTACGCGAAGGCCAAGGAGTACCTGCTGACCGGTGATCTTCTCGGAGCTGAAGAGGCGGCTCGTCTCGGATTGATCAATCGTGCCGTTCCCGCGGACGAACTCGATGCGGTCGTCGATGCAATGGCGAAGCGCCTGGCGACGGGTGCTTCGCAAGCCATTCAGTGGACCAAGACGTCGATCAATATCGGTCTGAAACAGCTTGCACATTCGATACTCGACGCGTCGATTGCGTACGAGGCCTTGTCGAATCAGACCGAAGACCACCAGGAAGCGGTGAATGCGTTTCGCGAGAAGCGTGATCCGGTATTCAAGGGCCGCTAAGTCGCGCTCGCCTGGCTGTCGCCCGCAGCTTGTTGAAAGAGGAGTGCTGAGATGCAACGTGTAGTTGTGGTTAGTGGAGGGTTCGGAACGCTCGGTCGGGCCGTCGGCAACGCATTTGCAGCCGATGGCTGGAGTGTTGCACTGTTGGATCGGGCGCCGGCGCCTGACGCATCCACTCAGGACGGGCAATGGCTGCTCGGAGATGTCGATCTGACCGATCTGGGCAGTGCACGAAAGGCCATGTTGTCGGTGGTCGAACGTGTCGGACCTTTGAACGCATTGATCAACGTGGCCGGCGGTTTTCGCTGGGAAACATTGGCGGACAGCAACCTGGAGACATGGGATGTGATGTATCAGATGAATGTGCGTACGGCTGTGACCGCGTCCAGGGCGGCTTTGGAGCATTTCGCGAACGGAGCGGAGGGCGCACGCATCGTCAATGTTGGTGCCGGCGCCGCACTGCGGGCCAGCACGGGCATGGGCGCCTATGCGGCGTCGAAGGCTGGCGTGCTGCGCTTCACCGAGGCACTCGCCGACGAAGTTAAGGATCGCGGTATGACTGTGAATGCAGTCCTTCCCGGTGTCATCGATACGCCGCAAAATCGCAAGGACATGCCCGATGCGGATTTCTCGCGCTGGGTGCAGCCGGCCGATATCGCAGCCGTCATTCTCTTCCTCACAACGCCTTGCGCATCCGCTGTGACGGGCGCATCGATCCCGATTACCGGGCGTTTGTAGGTGAGTCGCCGCTGAACCGCCTTTGCTGCGGCATGTTTTTTCGTTGCAGCAAAGGCGCGTTCTATTGTCATCCGCCAGTGACTGCCCGACACACTCGACGGGCCGCGGCCTCGCGAGGCAGTCAGTCAACCGGGCGCACTGCCGGAGCCTTCTGGGCGCCAGCAGATTTGCGTCGGAGAACTGCTCGGATCAGGTCAGGCGAACCAGTGAATCCGTGCTGAACCCGAGGAAGGGTTCACCCAGACGTGCGCGACGGGCCCAGTTAGCATCATGTAGCAATGACCGCCCCACGCCGACCAGGTCGAACTCGTTGCGCATGAAGCGATCGAGCAATGGCTTAAGGTCGGGCTGCGCCACCGTTTGCGCGCCGGCCATGGAATCATAGTAGCCCTTATTGATCCCAATGCCGCCTACGGTCATCGAGAGCTTGCCAGTCACCTTCTTTGCCCAGCCGGCAAGATTCATATCAGAGCCTTCGAACTCTGGGCGGTTGAAATACCGGGTGCTCGCTTCGAAAATATCGACGCCGGCCTCCGCGAGCGGCGTGAGAATCTGTTCGAGTTCTTCGGGCGTGCTAGCGAGACGCGCCTTAAAATCCTGCTGTTTCCACTGCGAAAAGCGGAAACTTATAGGCATTGTTTCGCCAAGCTCCGCGCGGATTTCGCGGACAACCTCCGCAGCGAAGCGGCTCCTCGCGACCAGGTCCTTACCCCACGCATCTGCGCGTATATTGGTCTCGCTCCACAGGAACGAATCGATCAGGTAACCGTGACCGCCGTGAAGGGCTATTCCGTCGAATCCGGCGGTTTTTGCATGCGACGCGCTTCGGCGATAGGCTGCAATGACGTCGGCGATCTCCTCATCGGTCATTGGGCGGGTGGCAGGCTGCACTCGATCGAGATAGCCCGCGTCGAGTGACGTCAGGCCTCCCCGTGGTCCCCATAGGCCGGACGGCCGCATTGGGGCAGCAGAGGGGACTGGGCCGGTATGAGCTTCTTTCATCGGACCCATGTGCCACAGTTGAGGAAAAATCACACCGCCGCTTGCGTGAACCGCATCGGTCACGAGGCGCCATGCTTCGACCGATTCAGGCCCCGTCAGTGTGGGAATTGAATTCTCGCCGAGTCCGGCTTCGCCAAGCGCCGACGGATGATCGATCCCGACACCTTCAGTAATGATGAGCCCAGTCTCGCCCTCAGCACGCCTCTGATAGTACGAAGCGACATCGGGCCCTGGCAGTCCGTCGGGAGAAAAGCCCCGCGTCATCGGTGACATGACGACGCGATTTGCCAGCGTGATTCCGCGGACCGCGAGTGGCGCAAACAGTGGTGCTGTGATCACCTTTGTCTCCGTGCGTATAGTTGACTTGCATGCGAATAATGATACGCTACATTTTTATGGTGAAACAGCGTCTCGTGCCATGCACAAGACATGAAAAGACGACGCGTATAGAGGACTATGTCAATGCAAACCCACGTCACCGCGGTTGCCCACGTCGAGCAGGATGACGACGATCAGATTCCCGAAGGGTTCCAGCTGATGCCGATGTTCGGCCCGTTCCATGAACTCGTCGGCGCGATCTGGTACAGGAAAAGCGAGCGTGGGCACGTCGTCGGGATGCGCATGCGGGAGAAACATCGCAACCTTGGGCAGATGATGCATGGCGGGATGGTCTGCATGTTGGCGGACACCGCCATCACATGGGCGAGCAAGTATTCGCGCCAACCCCCGGTCAAGGTGTTGACGACCAATCTGACGGTCAATTTTTTGGGTGGCGCTCAGCCCGGCGACTGGGTCGAGGCGCATGTGGATGTGCTTCGGTCCGGTAAGCGCGTGGTCTTTTCAGACTGTCTGATCTGGGCGAACGGACTGCGTATCGCTCAGGCGTCAGCACAATTCCAGGTAATAGGGCAGATGGATGGGTAGAGCGGCTGTCAGTCTCTAGGCCTGTGGCCGGTGGATCTCGCCGGACCCTGTGTACCGCCAGGCCGACAGCAGCAGTTGCTGGATGTGTGCGGCGCGTTGTTCGCGGTGTGCGCGCGTAGTCGGAATGCCCATCAACACTTCCGTGCTGCCGGCAACTAGCGTAAGCAGGTCACGGGCAGCCGCGGGTGCGTCCTGAACGCTGATCGTGCCACGGCGGGCGGCGGAGGCGATGAAGTCCGCTACCGGTTCGAGCATCTCGTTCACGTATCGAACGAACCCATTCGCCACATCCGGAAAGCGATTCGATTCTCCAACTACGACACGAGTGATTTCAATCGTGTCCGTGGTCGCCATATGCTCAGTCAATGTGCGCAAAAGGAGCGACAGCGTCTTCTCGAACTCGCGAGGCGGTTTCAGCAACTGCTCGATCCTGCCTCGTAAATCCTCCATGCCATGCGAGATCGCGGCGCGAAACAGATCCTCTTTCGTGCCGAATTGCCGGTAGACCGTAGTTTTGCTGATTCCCGCGCGAGCGGCTATTTCTTCCACTCTGGCTGCACCAAATCCTTCTGCGCGAAAAATCTGCGTCGCTGCGCTCAGCAGTCTTTCGCGCAGTTCGGCTGCGGCGTCCTGGGTAGGCCGGCCTGCAGCCCGTGGAGTGGCTGTAGCAGCCGCGGCGTCGACTGAAGGTGCGGGTGCAGCGCGGAGCGCCGGAGATTTAGCCATGGGCAGCTGGCGACCAGGGAGAAAGTGAAAGTGTACTCACCTCCCTGCCAGTTCGCCAGTAGGGCCGACCTAAGGCTATTCGAGCGCCACGTGCGGCATCTCCCCGGAGATGCGCCGGTGCGTCGGGCGAATCAGGACAAGCAGCGGAATGACAGCCAGCGTCGCCCATAGCATTAGCTTGAACGCATCGATGTGCGCGATCATCGAAGCCTGTTGCGTGATGACTGCATCAAGCGTCGCCATCGAGGCTTGAGAAGAAACGTCGAACTGTTGCCGCAGCACGGGATTAAATGCCGTCACTTGTTCCGCGAGCGCAGCATGAGAAACCTGAGTATTGCGAGTCACGACCGACTGCACAAGGGAGATGCCGATGCTGCTGCCGAGGTTACGCATCAGGCTGTAAATTGCCGTGCCGTCGGCACGGAGTTGCGGCGCCAATGTCGAGAACGATGCCGCACTCAGCGGCACAAACACCAGACCCAAACCGAAGCCTTGAATCAGCCCGGGCCAAACAATGTCGGAGCGTGCAAGCACAATGGTGTACTGCGTCATCTGCCATAGCGAAAACGCGGATACCGCGAAGCCACATAGCAATGAAAGCCGCAGATCGACTTTGCCGACGAGGCGGCCGGCGATGAGCATCGCGATCATCGTACCGAAACCGCTTGGCGCGGTGACGAGACCAGTCGTCGCGACAGGATAGTTCATCAGATTTTGCAGCATGGGCGGGATCAGCGCACGGGTGGCGTAGAGCACCGCACCGATTACGAATATGAAGCCGATGCCGGTGGCAAAGTTGCGATCCCACAGCAATTGGTAGCGGAAGAACGATCGCGGACCGGCGGTCGCAGTGTGCACGATGAAAAAGGCAAATGCGATCGCTGCAATCAGGGCTTCGATACGAATTTCCAGCGAGCCGAACCAGTCGAGCTGATCGCCGCGATCGAGCATCGCCTGGAAAGCGCCAATCGCCACCCCCAGCGTGATGAAACCGACGAAATCGAAGCTGCGCTTCCGGCGATCATCGCGAGCCGGAAGCGAGACCAGAATGCCGGCTAGAGCGAGTAAGCCAACCGGAAGGTTGATGAAGAATACCCAGCGCCAGTTATAGCTGTCGGTGAGCCATCCGCCGAGAGTCGGACCGATGATTGGGCCGATCATCACCCCCATGCCCCACACGGACATCGCCTGACCCTGCTTTTCGCGTGGATTGATATCGAGCAGGATCGACTGCGCGAGGGGCACCAGCGCAGCCCCAAACACGCCTTGCAGCACGCGTGACAGGACGATCTGCTGAAGCGAAGCGGAAATGCCGCATAATCCCGAAGCGATCGTGAACCCGGCAATGGAAACGACGAGCAGACGCTTCAAACCAAGGCGGTCGGTGAACCAGCCGGTGAGCGGGGTGGCGATCGCCGCCGCGACGATGTACGACGTAAGGACCCAGACGATTTCGTCCTGCGACGCTGCCAGTGCACCCTGCATGTGCGGCAGGGCGACGTTGGCAATCGTGCTGTCGAGCGTTTGCATCAGTGTGGCCAGCATGATCGACACCGTGATAATGCGGCGATTTTTAACGGGTCCTTTTTCAACGTTCACGGTGTCTGCTGGTAGCGCGTCTATCGAAGGGTTGTGCATTGAGCGCGGCGCGGCCGGTGTTGAGATAGGTGAGTGCACAGGCTGAACCGTCAGACCTCGATCATGCCGCGAACGTATGATTCCATCGTGCCCGCACACGAAAGTTTGTCCTCACCCTCTTCGAGATCCGCATAACGGCCGACCTGCCTGACGAGTGGTCCTCGCAAGCCATCTGTGTCGCCTTGGGGGGAGAAGTCAACTGTCACCTTGTCGCCCGTGATGAACCCGCCCCAGTACCCTTCGGCAAGCAGATCGAAGAATGCAAAACGACCTTCGACAGCGCCGGTCCCATCGGCGGGGTTGAGTAATTTTTCGCCTGCCTTATCGAGCACGAATGGAACGATCCACGGACAGATCGCGAAGCCCTGCGCCACGTCCGACCACGGGCCGGTGCCGATCATTTCCGACATGCCATAGCTGTTCTGGACGTTCTCCGACTTGATGCCGTAAAAGTCGATGATCTGCTGGCGGAAATCGGCGGGGGCTTGTGTGCCTTTCAATCCGCCGCCGGTGGTGATGACTGTCTCCGGATGACAGATACCGTCCGCAACGCCACGGCGGCGCGCGAAATCGACCAGCGTCCAGTGCAGCGACCAGTTGCCCTGCACAAGCACAGGTGAATCGCGGTGAGCGAGTAGTTTGTCCAGAAAGCGGTCGATCATCGCTCCTGTGTGTCGCTGACGCTTTGCAGCCTGCTCCTGAAACGCCGCGATCGCACTCGGCTTCGTGCTGCCATCTGCGAGCGCGCGACGCATGCGGCCCATCTCGATCGTCGAGGATGCCAGCACGGGATCGTCAAACATCAACGTACTTTCGCTGCCTAGTTGCGTAGCCGCGCTCAGGACTGGTCCGATATGACGATGGGCACCACTGGGCGGCATCATCAGAAACACTGGGCGCTTGCCAAAATCCCGCTCGATCAGCTTGTTGCCGTACAAGCCAAGCTTCACGCACGTCGCCGTCACGCGGTCCATGTCGGCGCGCGTCTGGCTGATAAAACTGCATTTGCCGGAGGTGCCGCTCGAACTGAACACGTAGTGACCAGCGCCGCGCAGGCGCTCCATCCAGCTATCGACGTTGTCGACGCCATCCACATCGACGTCGACAACGGGACGGCTCGTCAGTGTTTGCAGCCACGTATTCAAATGTTTCCATCGGCCGCTCTCAACGAACTGCTCCGGGTAGCTCTTGTAAATCTGGTGTGCGAACAGTAGCGGCACCATATCCGCCTCTGTGCGAACGTCATCGATGCCCATGTCGGCTGCTCGACGGTTCAGGAGCTTGATCTGTTGGCGGCGCTCGGCAAAGCGCTCGCGCATGGCCGCCAGTTGAAGAGCTCGCAGACTTTCGGGGTGGTGGCGAAACGGATCGATATCCTGTTCAAGAAGGTCGTAAAAGCAGTCGACGGTTGACATGGCGTTTCCTGAGGATGTGGCGCTATTGGGCGAAATCCGTGGCGATCGAGACGTCGAGCCACGCGTCGAGGTTTTTCTGCAGCGCCGCAAGTTTGTTGCGCACGACGCCGACCGCATCGGGTCCTAGAGGCAACCTCAACGGCGGCTCGTCGGCATAGACCGCCTGGATGATCGCCGCAGCCGCCTTGGTCGGATCCCCCGACTGTGTGCCGTGATAGTGCGTCATCTGCTCACGCATTTTGCCGACTGTTTCCGCATAGGCGGATGCCGCGACTTCGCTCCATCGCAGCGAGCCACCTGCAAAATTCGTGCGGAAACCGCCGGGTTCGACCAGCGTGACGCGCAGGCCGAATGGCTTGAGTTCTTGCGAAAGAGACTCGGATAAGCCTTCGATTGCATGCTTGGAAGCGCAATAGAAACTGCAGCCAGTGATGCCGATCAACCCTGCGACCGAGGACAGGTTGACGATGTGTCCAGAGCCGCGCTCGCGCAAGTGCGGCAACACTGCCCGGATGGTGTTCACAGTGCCGAAGAAATTGGTGTCGAACACTTGCCTGGCTTCGGCATCGGACACCTCTTCGAGGGCGCCGAACAAACCGTATCCTGCGTTGTTGACGAGCACGTCGATGCGCCCGGCGCGGGCGAGCGCCTGCTCGATTGCTTGCGGGACGGCTGACGCGTCGGTCACGTCGAGCACCATCCCGTACGCCAGACCGACAGGAGACAACTGCTCGAACGCCGCAATCTGCGATGGGTTGCGCACGGTGCCGACGACCTGGTCGCCGCGCGCGAGCACTGCTTCAGCGAGGGCCCGGCCGAGACCGGACGACACGCCGGTGATCAGCCAGACAGCGGCCGATGTCGATTTGGCTGTCATCAAAACTCTCTCTAAGGAAATTAAAGAAGCAAGATCAGGCGGCGGGGCCTGCTTCGACCATGTCGCCCAACTCGCCGCGCACATAGGCATCGATGGTGCCGGCACACGATAGCTTGTCGTCGCCGCCCGTCAGATCCTTGTAGCGCACGACATCGCGAATGACAGGTGTGCGCACACCATCGATGCCGTGCCCGAACTCCATCACGACCTTGTCGCCGCTGATTACGCCACCCCAGCGTCCATCGGCCAGCAAATCGATAATCGCCAGGCGGCCCTCGACGATTCCTTTTCCATTGGATGGATTTAGCAACTGTTCGCCCGTCGGGTCGAGTACGAGCGGCACAAGCCATGGCGGAACGGCCCACGCGTTTGCCGCGTGGAACCATGGGCAGAATCCGGATACCTCGCCCATGCCATAGCCATCATTGAAGTTGTTCGCGTTGAAATTGAAGAAGCGCGCACACTGTTGCTGGAAGTCGTGGGGAAGATTCGCCCCTTTTTTGCCACCACCGATGCTGACGACCGTGTCCGGATGGAAGTCGCCATCGGGTATGCCGCGTTCGCGCGCGGTTGCCACAATCTGGTACAGCATGCCCAGCATGCCCATGATGAACATCGGCTCGCGGCGCCGTTCCAGCAGCAGATCGATGAAGTGCCGGAAGTCGGCCTGCACGAGTTCGGCGCGTGCGCGGCTTTCGATCTGGAATTTAGCGATCTCGCTGGGCATGGCCGTACCGTCAGCAATAGCGCGACGCATGCGTGCCATACGGGTGGTCTGCTCCGCGCTTTGCGGCACATCGGACATGTAGTGGATGTCGCCCGGAATAGCGATCGTTTCCGCGAACCTGGACATTCGCTCGGTGCCGGTATACGAACCGGAAGAGGGCGTCAGCAGGAAGACCGGAACGCGGCGCGATGGATCGCGCATAGCGCTTGCCGCCCAACGAATGCCTTGGCCCATCAGCCGCCAGGCGAGTTCCCGGTCGACGCCGCTTTGATAGATGAAGGATTGTTTGCCCGATGTGCCACTGGAACTCATCACGTAATGGCCGTGTCGGCGCAGTTCGTTGATCCAGTCGTCCATGTTCGCAACGTCGGCGTAGTTGGGTCCTTCGATCTTCTGCGCCGTAATCGTTTGCAGCCACGCGGTCAGTCGCGCCCACTTTCCCTGTTCGATAAAGGAGTCGGGATAGCTCTTGTAGACAGCGTCCGCAAACAGCAGGGGCACCGCGTCATGGAGGCTTGATAGTTCGCCTACGCCCGCATCCGTTGCACGCTTGTCGAGAATGCGGATTTGTTGACGCCGCTGCGCGAACCGCTCGCGCAGGGCCTGCAACTGGACGGCCTGAAGATCGCTGGGAGCGTGGCGAAAAGGGTCCGGATGATCGGTCAGTCGCAGCAGGGTATCGAGAGCCAACATCATGCTGTCTCCGTCGCGTTATCAATGCCCGCTTCTTCGGATATCCACTTCATGAAGCGGTGAATCGGGAACATGCCGTCATGCGGATAGCCGCCGACGCCGTCTGAAATTGATTCGCCAAGCGTCACCATGCGCTGAACCCCGGCACACGCGAGCGCGTCACGAACCTCGACGACGCGGTGCGGGGGGTAGATGCCAACGGTCTGGGTGGCCACGGTTGCAAAGCGGGTTGCATCACGCAGGCTTTTCACCGGGATGACGTTCACCGTCTTGCAGATTGGATGAAAGTCGACCAGTTCGTCCGACCGGATCACAAGGCCCTTTCCGTCATACCCACCGAACACGCGATAAATCGGCTCCATTTCGCGTAGCACGTCGACCGCCTCGCGGATGTCGCCTGGCACCACTGGGCCTTGCCCGTCGCCATAGCGGAAGTCTTCGCCGAGTGCTGTCGCAAGCTTTTCGCAATAGCGGTCAGCATCGTCCTCGTCTCCCTCAATGAACTGATAACGGCTCGCATTACACGCGTCCTGATTGAACGACTGGACATCGGCCGCGCCGGCGCGCGCAACTTCTCGAAGCAGTTCGTCCGAAGCAAATGCTTCCCGGCCAATCAGCGAGATCGACACCTTCGGGTCGAAAGCCACGAGTTCGAGGCCAGGACCCGCATAACGCATCGCATGGCGCACGGCGCTTTCACCACCCCACACGACGAGCTTGTCGAAATATTGCGGGCGATACAGGATCGACTCGACGTTCTCGTCTCCGCCGCGCCAATAAGCAGCCGAAAACGACTGCGTCAGCGGATGCTCCGGGTCCATTTCGGCCATCGTGCGCAAAATTGCCGTCGCGGTAAAAAGGTCGTTGGAAGGCAACTTCAGCAGATGCACACCTTTGGTTAGCGCGGCGCGCATCACTGTCATGGCGGCGACCATCGGCGAATTTCCGGCGAGTATATGAACGAGGCGCGGTGGAAACGCGCGTAGGCGGCTGGGGCGCCCGCGCAAAATGCGTGGCATCCAGCCGTCGATCACTCTGGTGTCGCCGAGGCTGATGCGCAACTCATCTTCGATCACGCTGCGTGCGAACAGATTCGGAATGTCCCGATAGCAGTTTTCCAGAATGCGGCGACCGAGCGGACTCACTTCGACCATTGATTCAAGCGCCTGCTGCATCAGCGGATTTGCGTCCAGATGCAGACGCGGACCGAGGTCCACGAGGAAGTCGATAACCTGGGCAATCGGCAAGTCGAACGCTGGGCCTGCTTGCTTGCGGGACCAGATCAGGTCGTCAAGTCCTATCGCCGGCGTGCTGAATTCCTTGCCAAGATCGCGCGAGATATGCTTGACGGCCTCGCCCGAAACGGTGCGCCCGCGATAGACATGCGGCACGAGAAGTTGCGCGGGGGAACCGCCATGCAGTGATTGCGGGCTCTTTTGGGCGGGGGTGTCGACATGATCCATAAGTAATCCTTCTCGATTCGGTAAGGGCGCGACACTCGCGCCCGGATGAATGCGCGCGTGGGAATAACATTTCTCAGCCTAGGTTGACAATCATGCGATCCATGAAAAGCTTTAGCGCTGTCACTTCGTCTTGTGTGAAACCGCGCAATTGCCGATCGTGCGTCTCGACGATCAGGGGAAGGGTTTCGCAAATCGTGATGCGACCAGTGTCGGTCAGCACCAGGTACACGCTACGTCTGTCCGATTCATTGCGAACGCGACGGAGAAATCCACGTCTTTCAAGGAAGTCGAGTTGGCGGGTCATTGCCCCGCTATCGGACAACAGGATGCGATATAGCTCGGACGGCGTTCTGGCGCGGCCGTCGAACAGTGCTTTCAAGACGCCCCATTGCAACGCGGATAGGCCATACGACGAGAGCTGTGCGTCTACCGCGTTGCACAACAAAATACGTATCTGGTTCATCCCGTAGGCGACACTTTCCTCCGAGCGATAGGTATTCGCGCCTTTTACAGGCATGAGTTCGCGGTCCGACGAAGCGGACTCAAACTGAAGCTCTGACAAGTTGTCCACTGGATTTCTGCCAAAAAAGTATCTGCTGTTGAATGCAACTATATGCACGACATTCAAAAATCGCAACATTTTTCGTCGTGTGGTTTTCCCCATGTTGTCAACCATAGACGCGGTGCGCGACGATGCAGCGACATGTTCAGGAATGTCCAGTCTGAGGAAGGCTTGCGGGTCTCCAACTAGAGGACTGCGCGAACGCCTTGGACAATGCAATCTGTTTCAACTGCTGCAGGCGGTCGCGCGTGCGGGACGGCTACGAGATAAATACATTCAGGAAAGCAAATGGAATGCGAAGACGACGTGAAGCTGTCGCCGTTACCCGTGGACGTTAGCGAAGTGACTGCGAAATGGCTGACGCAGGCACTTCAGACCTATTGCGAAGGTGTCGAGATCACATCGCTGAAACTGGTGGATGTCATCTACGGGACAGCAACAAAGCTTCGTGTTCACCTTGAATACAATGCGCGTGGAAATGAATCCGGCTTGCCGCGGTCTCTGATCGTCAAGGGCGGGTTTGTCCCCGAATATCGGCATCTGAATGCCTATATTTACGAATACGAGGCGCGCTTTTTCGAGGGGGTGCAGCCGGAATTGCCGGTGCGCGTTCCTCGCGCATTCTTCTCGGCGACCGATCATTCGAACGGACAATCGATTGTCATTCTGGAAGATCTTGCGGAACGCGACGTGACGTTTTGCCGTGTACAGAGCACGTTGTCGTACACGCAGGCTGCCGCAAATCTCGACGCCCAAGCCCGATTGCACGCGCAATACTGGGCTGCGCCCGCTCTCGCTGCAGACGGCAAGCTTGCCTGGCTTGCGGAACAGGACCCATTGCCGGACGGGGAGGCCGGCACCTATCACTGGGGGCAGCTAAAAGCCGATGTATTCGCCCACTATACCCAGTTGCCGCGAGGGGCTGCGATCCCCAAGCAGTTCCATGACCGGGACTGGATGGAGCGAGCGCTGCTGAATCTGCGTTGGTTCGATCGACTGGGCCCGATGACGTTTTTGCACGGCGATGTGCACTTGGGAAATCTCTATTTCGAGCGCGATGGCACGCCGGGTTTTCTCGATTGGCAATCCTATCGGCGCGGACCATGGGCGCACGATTTCACATACTTTCTTGTGTCCGCACTTGATATCGCCGATCGTCCCAAATGGGAGCGCTCGCTGCTTACGCACTACCTCGAGCGACTCGCCGCATATGGGGTTGCGACACCGCCGTCCTTCGGCGAAGCATGGGATGCGTATCGACGGCATCTCGTCTACGGGCTTTACTTCTGGTTGGTGAATCCCGTTGAATGGCAGGCCGAGGTCAATAACTGCGCGGTCGTACCTCGTTTCGCGATGGCCGCCCTCGACCACGACGTGTTCGACTTGATGGGTTGACTACTGAAAATTCTAAACGGGGTAAACCTTGTCCACGCTAATTGTTGCAAGCGACATGAGACTGCCGGTGACGGTCGATGAAATTTCCGCGAAGTGGCTGACGGCAGCGCTGCGGTTTCGATATCCCGGTGTCGAGGTCACCAGCTTGATATGCGAGGACATCTTGTCGGGAACCTCGACGAAGGTACGTGTTCTGCTCGAGTACAACGGTACGGGAGACGACCTCGGTCTGCCTGCGCGGATGATCGTCAAGGGGGGATTTGAAGAGCACAGCCCGTTGATGAAAGATATGTACCACAACGAGATGCGTTTCTATCGCGACGTACTGCCATTCATCGATATGAACACGCCTCGGTGCTTCTATGCGGGCACGGATCCTTCTGGCTGGCAATCGATTGTCGTGTTGGAGGATCTGCGAGCGAGCGGAGTCACGTTTTGTCACGCACAGCGTTCGGCAGGCTATGACGACGTCGCCGCGCGGCTTGTCGCGATGGCGCGTTATCACGCTCAAACGTGGGACAGTCCGGAATTCGCCGAAAGCGGGCGATACGGTTGGGTCGGGGACCGTTTCTCGGGGTGGTCGCTCGACTATATGCGTCGCTATCTTGTGCCTGAAGTATGGCGGCACTATGCTGGACTACCGCGTGGAGCGGCGGTCAGTCGGCTTCTTCACGACCGTGACTGGATGGAGGCGGCGCTAACGCACCTTGGCGAGTCGCATCGAGGCAAGCCGGAGTGTCTGATTCACGGTGACACACACTTGGGCAATCTCTACGTGACAGCGGATGGAAAGCCGGGGTTTTTTGATGCGCAGGTCAGCCGTGCGCCGTGGAGTCTCGAAGTTTCCTACCATATCTGCTCCGCGCTCGATATTGCCGAACGGCGCAAGTGGGAGCGCCCACTGCTCGCGCATTACCTGACCCATCTTGTCGCAAACGGCGTGGAAACGCCGGCGTTCGACGTGGCGTGGGAGGACTACCGCCGAGACCTGGTCTACGGCTACTTCATCTTTGCCATAAACGAGACGCGCTTTCAAACCGAGGCAGCGAACACAGCTTACGCTGCGCGTTTCGGGGCGGCTTTACTCGATCACGGGACAGTCTCGCTGGCGCTGTGATGTTCGACTGAAGAGTTCAATACACATCCGACTGGTGCCCACGCAATAATGGAACTACTAGTTGCATTATTGCGCAGTGAGGCTTAAGCTGAATCTCCAATCCACGAGTGGAAAGGCCGACCGCGCGAACGAACTGCGGCGAACAGTAGGGAGACGAGATGAACGCGACATTGGATGCTGGCGTATTGGCGGCAATGCAGGAACTCCACGTATCGAACGATATTCTTGATGATCGCACGGCGCTCCTGGCGGCGTGGGACCGCGATGGCTATTGGTTCTTCAGGGATGTGCTCGACACCGAAGCAGTTGGCCGGTTGCGCAGGGTATTTCTCGATGAGCTTTCGCAGCTTGGCGTGATAGCCCCAGACGATCCCGCTGCTCGATACAACGGTAAGAGCCTGGAAGATTTTCCATTTCGTATGGAGTCGCTCGCGTCGCGCAAGACGTGGAAACCCTTCGTCGCCGAGCCGCCAATTCATCGTTTCTTCAGCCGCCTACTTGCTGACGAGCCGTTCTGGATTCCGACAGTCGAGTATCGAGCCACGCCCCCGGCGCAAGATCGCGCCCGAGCTCGCTTCGACTACGTCCATCAAGACGGTTTCTACAACGCGGGAATTCCGTTCTCTATCTGCTGGGTTCCGCTGGTCGAGATCGACCCGGAGGTCGGAGGGCTGGTCCTCGCCGAAGGGATGCACAAAGGCCCCTATTTGCACGATCTCGCGCAACCGCCGCTTTTTCCGATTCCTGATGGCGCGGTGCCAGCGCATGCATGGCGCCGCACTACGTATCGCCCCGGCGATGTTGTCATCATGCATCTGAACACCCCGCATACGGGGGTGGCGAATTACTCGGACCGCTTTCGGCTTTCGATGGACATCCGCGTGATGGCAGCGTCCGGCGACACACCGATTATCGGCAATATCACCTCGCTCACGTCTCGTGAGGTGGCCGTGCAGGACGGTCATGGCCGCAGTGGGACATTCGCGTTCGATGAATACACGTACTGCCGGGGGATCGATGGCAGGAAGGTGCCGCTCGACGAGATTCCATCGCACTTTCACGAAGGAGATGAGGTGATTCTGGCGGCGCGTGATGGCCGGGTAACGGTGTTGCGTCCACCGCACTGACAGTTCGTCGAATACACACACCGGGTAAAGCATGCCTTTTCCAAAGATTTTCCATCAGCGTCTCGCACGCAAGGTTGCGATCGTGACTGGCGCGGGTTCGCAAGGCAATGGTGTCGGCACCGGCAAGGCCATCGCTTGCCTTTTCGCGCGCGAAGGCGCGTCGATCTGCCTGGTCGATCATGACGAGGATCGGGCAGCCGAAACGCTTGCAATGATCGTTGAAGCGGGGGGTAGTGGGTTCGTGTGCGCTGCCAATGTCACCGACAGCGATGCATGCGCACGCGTCGTTGCCGCTACGGTCGAGCGTTATGGCGCGTTACACATCCTGGTCAACAATGTCGGTGTGGCAGGGGCTGGCGGCCGCTTCGAGAATATTGATGAAGCCTCGTGGGATCACATTATCAACGTCAATCTCAAGAGTGCCTTTTTGATGAGCCGAGCGGCGGCACCTCATCTGGTTGCGGGAGGGAGTGGCGCAGTGGTCAACGTCAGTTCGACTGCGGGTATCCGGAGTCACGGCGCGGCGGCATATGGGTCGTCGAAGGCGGGCATGATCGCGTTGACGCGTGAACTGGCCGTCGTGTACGGCCGCGATGGGGTCCGTGCCAATGCAATCGCGCCGGGACATATTTTTACCCCAATGGTCGAGAGCATGCTGGACCAGCAGGCAAAAGAGCGCCGCCGCAAGGTCGCACCGCTCGGTATTGAAGGGGACGCATGGGACGTTGCGGCGGCTGCGTTGTTCCTCGCAAGCGATGAGGCACGCTTCATTACCGGCGTCTGTCTGCCGGTGGACGGCGGCGTGACGGAGGTTGCGGCACTCTGCGCTTACGATCTGGTACAGCAATAGCGTTGTTGTGGAGCAGATCAAGTTCATCTTCACAATCGCGACCGCTCCGCTGTCGCGCGCTGTGCAATCGATCGACATCATGCTGCGGACATCATTCGCAAGATGCTGCAGGCTCCGAGATCCGATCCACGGGGCCGCATGATCGTTTACAACAGCGGTGTATTCAAGGAACACCGGCCACCGCAGATCTGGCAAACATTCTTATCTCTCCACGCTGAGAAATGCTGGAGCGAACGGGCCGTCACCGTTTCTTCGTTTTCTTGATTGGCATCAGCTACGTGATTACCCCGTCCAGGCCAGTGTCTCGTCTACCGGCATCTAGCTGGCAGAGAAATGTCGATTGACGCAATGTCAATACCTCCAGCGACCGCACGAGGAGCTTGCGAATCAAGCAGTCACGCTAACGTTCGCGTCTCGCGCGCTGATGTGATCTTCGAAGCAGGCAATCCCGCTCAGATGGCCGGCTAATTCAAAATGAACGTGATGGATGAGAGATCAGTCGATCCTTGTTGGGGATCGATGACGCTAGGGGAAGGACCGCGTGACGGTAAATGTTGCGTTCATATTGTAAAATGACATTCACAAAATTATACTTCCTTCATGATGATTGGGTGCGCTTTTGGGAAGGGAGTCCTAGGCGCGTCTTTCCGCGCTTTTCATGCGGGTTAAAAAACTTTAATTGCGGAAAAATGCATCCGCGAGACCGGCAGGGAGACTTTTTGCATGACCGCAGCATTGCTAGAACAGTACGGTCCACGCGAGTCGATGGAATACGACGTCGTGATCGTCGGCGGCGGCCCAGCCGGGCTGTCCGCGGCGATCCGCCTGAAACAGCTGGCAGCGGAAAAAGGCGTCGAGCTTGGCGTGTGCGTACTGGAGAAAGGCTCGGAGATCGGGGCGCATATCCTGTCGGGCGCGGTGATGGATCCGCGCGCGATCACCGAACTGATTCCGGACTGGAAAGAAAAAGGCGC
>NZ_PVZB01000028.1 GCF_003002025.1 Paraburkholderia sp. BL25I1N1 | reverse complement strand
GGCGTGAAGCCTGCCGTCGTCAGCGTCGTCGAGTTCGCCACCGAGTTCGAACCCAGTGCCACCGAGTTCGCCGTCGTTGCCGATGCGTTGCCACCAATCGCCACTGCATCCGTGCCCGTTGCCGACGAATCCGCCAGCGTCGAGTTGGTATGGAAATACTTGATGCCACCACCGTTGGTGATGTTGTTGACGGTGTTGTTGATATTGGTGATGTTGCCCGTCGCCGTGCTGATATTGTTCACGGTGTTCGACAGGTTGCTCAGGTTGTTCGAAACGTTATTGACCTTCGCATCTTCCGACTGCAACTGGCTCACGTTCACTGCGTCTGTCGCCGCCGAACCGGCTGCCACGTTGGTGATACGACGTTCCTTGCCTGCCGAACCCATCGACACTTCGCCGTTGGCCGTCGAAGCCGTGCCCGACAGCGTGCCCGTGCCCGGGTTGTAACCCGCGGCCGACAGGTTCGCCGTCGTTGTCGAACCCGAACCCAGTGCTACCGAGTTCGCTGCCGAGGCCGAGGCCGCACCACCGATCGCCACCGCGTTCGTGCCGGTTGCCGACGAATCCGCCAGCGTCGAGTTCGTGTGGAAGTACTTGATGCCCGTGCCGCCGTTGGTGATGTTGTTCACCACGTTGCTGATGTTGGTGACGTTACCCGCGATGTTGCTGACGTTGTTGCTCAGGTTGTTCACGTTGTTGTTGACCGTGTTCACCTTCGCATCTTCTGATTGCAACTGGCTCACGTTCACCGCGTCCGTCGCCGCCGAACCGGCTGCCACGTTCGTGATGCGACGTTCCTTGCCTGCCGAACCCACCGACACTTCGCCGTTAGCCGTCGAAGCCGTGCCCGACAGCGTGCCCGTGCCCGGGTTGTAACCCGCGGCCGACAGGTTCGCGGTCGTCGTCGAACTCGAACCCAGCGCCACCGAGTTCGCAGCCGAGGCCGATGCCGCACCACCGATCGCCACTGCGTCCGTGCCCGTTGCCGACGAATCCGCCAGCGTCGAGTTCGTGTGGAAATACTTGATGCCGCCACCGTTGGTGATGTTGTTCACCGTGTTACTAAGGTTGGTGACGTTGCCGGCGATGTTGGTCACGTTGCCGGCAATATTCGCCACGTTCTGGTTCGTCGCATACAACTGCGAGCCGTTCACCGCGTCCGTGCTGGTCGCGCTCAGCGTACCGGCGGCCATGTTGACCACCTTGCGCTGCGACGTGGACGAACCCACCGACACCGTATTATTGACATCAGCCACCGAGTTGTAGCCCAACGCCACCGAGGTGCTTGCCGACGCCGTCGCGCCCATGCCAAGTGCAGTTGCCGCGTAATTCGTGGCCGAGCTGTTCGCGCCGATGGCGGTGGAAAAACCGTAGACTCCCGGCCCCGATTGGGCGAGCGCGTTTTCGCCAATCGCAACAGCGTAACCGGAGTTGGAGCCCATGTTATTGAGGACGCCCGCCTTCGCATTGCCGCCCAGCGCGACCGACGATCCCCCACCGGCTTGCGCGCTAGTGCCAATAGCGATCAGGTCAACACCTGTGGAATCGGCAACAGGCGCGGTGTTCGCGCCGGTTCCCATCGCAATGCCGTTGGTGCCCGCTGCCACAGCGCCCCCGCCGATCGCTACCGCGTTCGCGCCCGTTGCCGACGAATCCGCCAGCGTCGAGTTCGTGTGGAAGTACTTGATGCCACCACCGTTGGTAATGTTGTTGACGGTGTTGTTGATATTGGTGATGTTGCCCGTCGCCGTGCTGATATTGTTTACGGTGTTCGACAGGTTGCTCAGGTTGTTCGAAACGTTATTGACCTTCGCATCTTCCGACTGCAACTGGCTGACGTTCACCGCGTCCGTCGCTGCCGAACCGGCTGCCACGTTCGTGATGCGACGTTCCTTGCCTGCCGAGCCCACCGACACTTCGCCATTGGCCGTCGAAGCCGTGCCCGACAGCGTGCCCGTGCCCGGGTTGTAGCCCGCGGCCGACAGGTTCGCCGTCGTCGTCGAACTCGAACCCAGCGCCACCGAGTTCGCTGCCGAGGCCGAGGCCGCACCACCGATCGCCACCGCGTTCGTACCCGTTGCCGACGAATCCGCCAGCGTCGAGTTCGCGTGGAAGTACTTGATGCCACCACCGTTGGTGATGTTGTTCACTGTGTTGCTGATGTTGGTGACGTTACCAGCGATGTTCGTCACGTTGCCCGACAGATTGCTGACGTTGTTGCTCAGGTTCGAAACGTTATTGCTGACGTTGTTCACCTTCGCATCTTCCGACTGCAACTGGCTCACGTTCACCGCGTCCGTGGCGTTCAGACCCGCTGCCACGTTGGTGATACGACGTTCCTTGCCCGCTGCGCCCACCGACACTTCACCACCCAGCGCCGTCGCTGCCGTGATCGCCGACCCGCCGGCCGGCGTGAAGCCTGCCGTCGTCAGCGTCGTCGAGTTCGCTACCGAGTTCGAACCCAGCGCCACCGAGTTCGCCGTCGTTGCCGATGCGTTGCTGCCGATGCCTACTGCGCTCGCGCCGCTGGCATTTGAGTTAACGCCGACTGCGGTCGCACTCGCGCCCGTTGCCGTCGCTAGCATGCCGAGAGCCGTTGCCTGCATTCCCGCCAAGGCCTGCGAACCTATGGCGACACCGTTGTAACCGGAGGTGGTCGCGGCCTTGCCGATGGCGGTGTTGTTGCCCCAACCTTGGCTTCCGCTGGCATTCGCGTTGACACCAATCGCAATATCGCCACCGTTTCCGGCTGCTCCACCCGAGTTGGTCTGGACAGCTTGAGCATTCGTGCCAATTGCGATCGAACCATCTCCACTTGGGCCGCCGCTGGTATCAGCCGATGCCAACGCTCCCGAGCCGATGGCCAACGAAGCCGTCGCGATCGAACCGTAGTTAGTCGCCGATGCTGCGTAGCCTATCGCAACGGCGTTGGCGTTGCCCGCCACTGCCTGCGGACCGACCGACACGCTGTTAGTGCCCAACGCCTGCGAATCCGCCAGCGTCGAGTTGACGTGGAAGTACTTGATGCCACCACCGTTGGTGATGTTGTTGACGGTGTTGCTGATATTCGTGATGTTGCCCGTCGCCGTGCTGATATTGTTCACGGTGTTCGACAGGTTGCTCAGGTTGTTCGAAACGTTATTGACCTTCGCATCTTCCGATTGCAACTGGCTCACGTTCACCGCGTCCGTGGCGTTCAGACCCGCTGCCACGTTGGTGATACGACGTTCCTTGCCTGCTGCACCCACCGACACTTCACCGCCCAGCGCCGTCGCTGCAGTGATCGCCGAGCCGCCGGCCGGCGTGAAGCCTGCCGTCGTCAGCGTCGTCGAGTTCGCCACCGAGTTCGAACCCAGTGCCACCGAGTTCGCCGTCGTTGCCGATGCGTTGCCACCAATCGCCACTGCATCCGTGCCCGTTGCCGACGAATCCGTCAGCGTCGAGTTCGCGTGGAAGTACTTGATGCCACCACCGTTGGTGATGTTGTTCACCGTGTTGCTGATGTTGGTGACGTTGCCCGCGATGTTCGTCACGTTGCCCGACAGATTGCTGACGTTGTTGCTCAGGTTGTTCACGTTGTTGTTGACCGTGTTCACCTTCGCATCTTCCGACTGCAGCTGGCTCACGTTCACTGCGTCCGTCGCCGTCGAGCCGGCTGCCACGTTCGTGATGCGGCGTTCCGCGCCTGCCGAACCCATCGACACTTCGCCGTTAGCCGTCGAAGCCGTGCCCGAGAGCGTGCCCGTGCCCGGGTTGTAGCCCGCAGCCGACAGGTTTGCCGTCGTAGTCGACAAATAACCCAGCGCTATCGAGTTCGCTGCCGTTGCAGTCGCATACGCGCCCAATGCTATCGAATCAATCCCTGATGCAGTTGAGCGAAAACCCACTCCCGTCGCAGCAGCGGCGGACGCAGTGGAACTCTCACCCAGTGCCGACGCGTAGTTAGCGGTGGCATTCGCAGCCCCACCCAGCGCCGTGGCTCCGATTCCGGACGCTACCGCGCTAGTACCGACCGACGTGGATTGTGTCGCCGACGCTGTCGCTAGCGCACCCAACGCCAACGAAAGTCCGCCCGTCGCACTTGCCGCCGAGCCGAGAGCTGTCGAGAAGCCGCTCGAGGAGTTCCCCGCGATCGCACCGTTGCCAATCGCGGTTGAATCGTTCCCGAGTCCTTGCGCGCCCGCGCCAACGGCCACGCTGTAGTTGTTGGAAACTAATGCGTTCGCGCCGATGGCGACCCCTTGACCGCTGGCATCACCGGCAGTCACTTTAGCACCCTGACCAACCGCCACCTCCGTAGAGACCGCCACCGTCCCGCCGTCGAGCCCGCCAGCTAGGGCCGAGCCAGCGCCGATGAACGCGCTCCCACCAATCACAAGCGCCAACACGCTCTTTGCCGGCGAGGCGGATTTCTTCCGTCCCTTGGCCGTCTCCTGCGCAGCAACCCACGTCCCCGTCGATTCGTTCCAGACAGAGCGATATGTCTTATTCATTTGAAAATCCTGATGAAAATTGAAAAAAGTTGTTCACGCGTTCGTGCTTGCCGCGCGGCGATGCGTCGGTGAAGTTCTGACTGAGGCGTTCGATAGCCGGTGGACAGAGCCAGGAAGAGAAGGACTGAAGCGCCAATTGATTTGAAATTTGCGGAATTTATGACCTGCGGCAGATTCCGAATCGCTCCCGCTTATCGGGGCGTCATTCCAATATCAAAAATGCCTTTGACTGCGTTTTCTCTATGTATGAAACTTTATGGCCGACGCCATCAGACCTTAATAAGAGCATTCCGAATTGAGAGATCACGCGGCAAGATTGACAAAAACTGTCTGTATTTTTCTTCTTCAGCAAACTCGACTCGACGACGGGTCTGGTAAATGGAAGGCGCGGCGGCGGAGATTTCTGTTTTGATATTAAGAATTGTCCCAACGACACACCCATGCTTAGCAAGCACAAGGCGGAGGCCACGGCAAGATTCACCGAGGACCTAATAGGACTTGCTCGCGATGGACGGAGACAAAAACAGGACAATTCTTAATACGGCAAGCGGAATTCCTCGGGCACATTAGGAATTCGCTTATTTATATTGATGCAAAATAATCTAAAATTTTTACAAATGCCGCCCCCGCAAATCGAGAGCAAAGCATTCTCCTTCGATTTGCCGAAAGTCGGAATCGATTGCCGGCGGCGCAAAGTGATTGTTTTTTGCACAGCCGCTGGAGCAAAAAACACACGCTCGGCGCGCCGCCTCCCCTCACTTAATCGAGATAATCAGCATGAAAGCGCTCAACCGTTTGACCCTTGCCATTCTTTTGGCGTCCTCCCTCGCGTCCCCTGCGTTCGCATCAGATCAAGACGAAGCGACTCTGAAGGCAATGGAACAGACTTGGGCCACTGCGACCGCCAACACTGACCGCGTCGCGCTGGAGAAGCTGCTCGACGATTCTTTCGTCGACACGACCCCCAGCGGCTCGCACCGCAGCAAGTCCGACCTTCTGTTGGCGCCGCCGCCGCCGCCCGGCTCGACGCAAACCTTGATGGATATGGAAGTCCGCGTGAACGGCGACACCGCCATCGTCACCGGCATCAATCAATTCAGAGCAAACCCAGGCGCGCGGCCGGTGGACTATTCGTTTACCGACGTGTTCGTCCGTAAATCCGAAGGCTGGCGAGCGATCGCAGCACAAATGATTCGCAAGTGAAAGAACAAGGGCGGCCCGGGCGTCGCCCTTGTTGGCTTTGAAGGCACAAGAAGCGTGACCTTGCTCGCGCTTCTTTCATACGGTTGCGGAGCCATCCCGCCCGGTCGACAAGCCGGTGCCTCAGTAGTGGAATACGTCGGCCGGCTACTGCAAGCCACGCCAGGCAGCCGCGGTCTTCCAGTCACGACAGCCGCTGCGCGATACACCGCCTGACGATTCGCAGGCCGAATGTCAGCCCCATCGGCCTGCGTCGCCGCAATGCGGACACGCGCTCGCGTGCCTACCGTCGATTCAATGGATGTGAATATGAAGCACCTCAGTTTCCTGGCCGCGATTGGCCTATCAACCTGCGTCCTCGCCTCCGGCCTGACCACCCAGCTGCAAGTCGAAAACAAGCTCGTCCTCATGGAGCAAGCATGGGTCGATGCCGCCATTCGCGGCGACCGCGCGGCGCTCGATCAGTTGCTCGACGACTCCTTCGTCGAGACGATGCCTAACGGCGCACGCCGTACCAAAGCCGATCTTCTGGTCGCGCCCACGCTGCCGCCCGGCTCGGCGCAGACGCTCAGCGAACTGAAGGTGCGTGTCTTCGGAAATGTCGCCATGGTGTCCGGCGTCAATCACTACACGCCGGGCGCGGGGATGAAAGCGACCGATTACGCTTTCACTGACGTGTATGTCCGCCGTGGCGACGCATGGCGTGTGGCGGCATCGCGCGCGGCACGCGAGGCCAGCGCCTAAGCGTTCAAGTGACGCGTCACCGGCCGTGAGTCATCAATCAGGAAGCGCGAATCCTTCGCGCCTCTTTGATTGCTGGAGCGGATCCGCAGTCCGTCTCAGGGCGCCGGCACGGTGGCGACTGGATCGGCCGCCCCTTGTGCTGGCTTGCGCCTCGTCTCGGCGCCCACTTCAGCGACCGGTTCGGCCCTGTCCGCATCCCGTGTCGCCTCCGCCAGCAACTTCGCCGCCGCACTCGCCGTAATCCGCCGATGCGCAATCCCCCGCGCATCGAGTGCAATCACCTGATACAGTTCGCGGTCGCGTTCCACTTCGCGCTCATACTCTTCGCACGTCTCCACCAGCAATTCGAGCAGCACTTGTCGGCTGCGTCGCTCCTGGTTCGTCAATGCAGGATTCCTATATATCGAGGTCGCAAGCGTGGCCAGTCGGCTGAGTTGAGTCAACTGCCGTTCGCATGAACCGAATGCCGACAAGGCGAGCTTTTCGTACTGCAGGGCATCGACGGGTGGGCGCGAGGCCGTTTGTTTTTTGGTGGACTTGCTCATGGTGCGATCTCCCTAAGACTTGCTGGATCGCCCGACACTCGCTTGCAAGGAGGGTGAGCGGGCACGTAGCGGGTTAGCAGACCGGGCCAAAAACAAACCGGCGAGCCTTGCGGCTCCCCACCACGGCCCGCCCATTGAAATATAGACGTGCAGAGGTAGACGCACGCCCCGCCTGGGCGGGTATGCGGTTTTCGGCACTGGCTGCTAAACCAGATCACCGGTTGTTGCCGATGATTGGGAAATTATAGATCACCCAACACGCCCATCGGCCGTCCCAATATAGGCTAACAATCGCACTGGCCATTCGGCCTAAGACACGCGTCACCATCCAGCGCTGCAAACGAAAAAAGGGCGGTTTGCCGAACACCTCAGCAAACCGCCCTTCTACAAAATCAAAAGCCCTAACCCAAACAACCCACCCAACCACCCGCTGCCCTAAAACGGCTTGATCACCACCAACGCCACCGCCGCCAACATCCCCAGCACGGGCAACTCGTTGAACATCCGATACCACTTATCCGTCCGCCGATTCTCGCCGCGCTCGAACGTCCGCAGCAGCACGCCGCAATAACCGTGGTAAATCAAAAGCACCACCACCACGCCAACCTTGGCGTGAATCCATCCCTGCCCGCGCCCAATGCCGATCCCCAGCCACAACCAGAGCCCGCACGCCAGCGCCGGCACGGCAATGAACGTCATGAAGCGGAACAGCTTGCGTGCCATGATCAACAGACGCGCCGTCGCCGCAGGATCCGTTTCCATCGCGAGATTGACGAAGATGCGCGGCAAATAGAACAGGCCGGCAAACCAGGAAGCCACCAGCACAATGTGAAACGTCTTGATCCAGAGCATCTGGCTCCTCGGGTTGCGGGTGAATTGTTGTGCGGAGCGGCGGCGGTTATGCCGGCACGCATCGCGACACAAGGCGATCGAGGATCGCGGCAATGACAGAATGCAGCGAGAAACGGTTACGCGTGGCCGCATTCCACAGCCACGCGGCCCACCGCGTTCGCGCTATTGGCGCCCTTCACCGTGCCCAAGCACGACGTACTTGAGCGACGTCAGCCCTTCCAGTCCCACAGGACCACGCGCGTGCAGTTTGTCGTTGGAAATGCCGATTTCCGCGCCCAGTCCGAACTCAAAACCATCGGCAAAACGCGTCGACGCGTTGACCATCACACTCGCCGAATCCACCTCGCGCAGAAAGCGCATCGCGCGGTCGTGGTCTTCGGTAACGATCGCATCCGTGTGATGCGAGCCGTACTCGTTGATGTGCCCGATCGCCTCATCGATCCCGTCCACGACCTTGATCGCCAGCACAGGCGCGAGATATTCGGTGCGCCAATCTTCTTCCGTCGCGTCGACCAGAGGCGCCACGCCCGCGTCTTCGAGCACCTCGCGCGCCGGCGCATCCACGCGCAGTTCCACATCTTTTTCGCGATACAGCCTGCCGAGCGCCGGCAGCACTTCAGCCGCGATGCCGCGTGCGACCAGCAGCGTTTCCATGGTGTTGCAGGTGCCGTAGCGGTGCGTCTTTGCGTTGTCGCAGACGGTGAGCGCCTTCGGAATATCCGCGCGGCCGTCGACATACACGTGGCAAATGCCGTCGAGGTGCTTGATCATCGGCACGCGGCCTTCTTCCATCAGGCGCGCGATCAAACTTTTGCCGCCGCGCGGCACGATTACGTCGACATATTCCGTCATTGTGATCAGCTTGCCGACCGCGGCGCGGTCCGACGTTGCGACCACCTGCACGGCTTCCTGCGGCAGGCCCGCCCTTTCCAGCCCTTCGCCGATCAGTTTCGCCAGCGCCGTATTGCATTCGAGCGCTTCCGAACCGCCGCGCAGAATCGTCGCGTTGCCGGACTTCAGGCACAGCGCCGCGGCGTCGATGGTCACGTTCGGCCGCGATTCGTAGATGATGCCGATCACGCCGAGCGGCACGCGCATCTGCCCAACCTGAATGCCGCTTGGCCGAAACTTCAGATTGCTGATCTCGCCGATCGGATCGGCCAACGCGGCAACCTGCCGCAAGCCTTCCACCATCGTTTTGAGCGCTTTGTCCGAGAGCGTCAAGCGGTCGATAAACGCGGCGTCGTGACCTTTGTCGCGAGCCCGCGCGAGATCGCGCGCATTGGCTTCTTTCAGCAACGCGGCGTCGCGCTCGATCGCCTCGGCGACAGCCGCAAGCGCAGCGTTCTTCGCCGCCGTCGACGCCCGCGCCATCGCCCGCGATGCCCGGCGGGCGCGGCGACCGAGGTCGGTCATGTATTGGTCGATATCCATGGTGAGTCTCGTAGTGCCGCGCACGCCGAGGTGCAGCGGACAGGCAGAATTAGCGAAAGATCAAACGATTGTAAGTCGGGCCAGGCCGCTTTGCTTACCGCGGTGAAGCGCGTTAGCCGATTGGCCAGGCCTTCATGCGACGAAACGACGAAAGCGCGACGGGCTAGCGGTCCGCGACCATTGGCGCGAGCGGTACGGTTTTCAGAACCAGCCGGCCGCAAGGCCAGCTCCCACGCCAGCCCTCAGACCGGCCGCCGCGCCGACGTTGCCGCCGAGCTGCGAGGTCGTGCCGGCGGCACGGCCGGCGTTTTTGGCGCGGCCACCGTCATGGCGAGTTCGAACAGGCCGTCCCACGGATCGGGCGGCGGATCGTTGCGATGATTGCCCGGCGTGCCGCCCGACAAACCCTTTACCTGCCGGTCGAGCCTGGCTGCCAGCGCAAGCGCCTTTTCCAGCGCGCCTTCAGTGACACGCGACAGCGCGGGCCCGATCAACCGTTCACGCGGACCCCACACGCGGTTCTCGCGCACCAGCACCGCCAGCGGCTTGCCGGCCGCCGCGCCGCGCTTGATGCGCAGCAGCGTGCGCACTTCTTCGACCACGGCCCACAGCACCAGCACCGCGGCTTCGCCTTCGCCACGCAAGCCGTCGAGCATGCGCGACAAACGGCCCACGTCGCCCGCCAGCATCGCTTCGTTCAGCTTGAAAACATCGTAACGGGCGACGTTGAGCACGGCGTCCTGAACCTGTTCGAAGCTCAACGAACCCGCCGGATACAGCAGCCCGAGCTTCTGAATTTCCTGATGCGCGGCGAGCAGATTACCTTCCACGCGCTCGGCGATAAACGCGAGCGCGCGCCGCCCTTCTTCGCCTGCGGCAACCCGCTGACCCTGCGCTGCAAGCCGCTGCCCAACCCAATTCGGCAACTGCGCGCGCTCGACCGGATCGATCTTCAACGCGACGCCCGCCTCGGACAAAGCCGTGAACCACGCCGACTTCTGCGTGGCCGCGTCGAGCCGCGGCAGCGTGATCATGGTGAGCACGTCGTCATTGACGGCAGCGGCGAGCGCTTTCAGCGCTTCCGCGCCTTCCTTGCCGGGCTTGCCGGACGGAATGCGCAACTCGACCAGTTGGCGGTCGCCGAACAGCGACATCGACTGGCTCGCGCCGAGCAACGAACTCCAGTCGAAGCCGCGCTCCACGGTGAACACCGAGCGGTCGGTGAAGCCGGCCGCGCGCGCCGTGGCGCGAATGCGGTCGCACGCTTCCTGCGCGAGCAGATGCTCGTCGCCGTACACGACGTACAGTCCGGCGAGTCCCTTGGCGAGATGCGCTTCGAGCGCGTCAAGTCGCAGTTGCATGGCTACCGATCGGCGAGGTTGAACAAAGACGGCAATTCGAACGAATGGTGCGACTCACAGCGGCGGCGGCGGCAACGGCGCGCGCGGCGCAACCGCGGGCACTTCCTCGCCCGGCGCCGGATGCATCGAGCGCACGACGGCCAGACGGCGCGTGAGCTGGTCGATCGCGTCTCTTTCCATGTCGTCGAAGAGAATGTTGCTTTCGGAGGCTTTCGCTTGCGAGAACTGATCGCTATAGGTCATCGCGCGGTTCAACGCGATCACGCTCGGCGGAATCAGCAGCGTGCCGTCCTTGGCCGTCAGCGAATAGTTCATGTTGAGGTTCAATTGATACTCTTCGACCACACCCAGCGAGTTCAGCGTCAGCGTGCCGATGCCGCGGCCTTCGGTGATCTGCAACGTGGCGTCGGCATTCGCGACCGACGTGACCACCACCGTGTCGCTGCCGCCTTCCACGATGCGCGCGAGACGCGCGCCCGCCGCCGCGGAACCGCCGGCGATATAGAGGCGTTTGAATGCGTAGTCCTGCTGGCCGCGCAACTGGAAGCCGCAAGCGGTCAACATCAGCACGCTGCAAGCCAGCGTCAAAAACGATCTGCGAGTCACATTGGCTCCTGGTTCGCAGTGGATTCCGCAGCGCGGACAAGCGCCGCCATGCGCGGCGGCGTCCTGCCTGCTGTCATGTCTTCGTCGATGCTCACACAACCACGTTCACGAGGCGTCCCGGCACCACGACGATTTTCTTCGGCGCCTTGCCTTCGCTGAACTTCGCGACCATGTCATGCGCGGCCGCGAGCTGTTCGATCGATTCGCGCGAGGCGTCTTTCGCCACCGTGATCGCGCCGCGCACCTTGCCGTTCACTTGCAGCACGAGTTCGATCTCGGACTGCTCCAGCGCTTGCTCGTCGACCTTCGGCCACGGCGCGTCGAGCAGCGAGCCGAGTTCGTCGGCGTAACCGAGTTCCTGCCACAACTGGAACGTGAGGTGCGGCACGACCGGATACAGCACGCGCAGCATCACGCTGCACGTTTCGCGCAGCACGGCCGGGCGGGCGCCCTTCGCGCTGTCGAGCGCGTTGAGCATCTTCATGGCGGCCGACACCACCGTGTTGTACTGCAGACGCTGGTAGTCGAAATCAGCCTGCTTCAGCACGCTGTAGATCTCGCGGCGCAGCGTCTTTTCAACATCGCTCAGTTGCGCGGCGTCGAACGTGCCGCCTTCGCGCAACGCGGCTTCGTTCGCCTGACTGAAGCTCCACACGCGGCGCAGGAAGCGGCTCGCGCCTTCCACACCCGAGCCGGACCATTCGAGCGACTGCTCGGGCGGTGCGGCGAACATCACGAACAGACGCGCGGTGTCCGCGCCATGCTGATCGATCAGCAATTGCGGATCGACGCCGTTGTTCTTCGACTTCGACATTTTCTCGACGCCGCCGAGCACCACCGGCTGACCGTCCTCATTCAGGACGGCGCCGACCGGGCGGCCCTTGTCGTCGAACGAAACGGTCACGTCGGCCGGGTTGTACCAGGTCTTCTTGCCCGCTTCGTTTTCGCGGTAATACGTTTCGTTGAGCACCATGCCCTGCGTGAGCAGGTTCCTGGCCGGCTCGCTGAATTTGACGAGGCCCATGTCGCGCATCACCTTCGCCCAGAAGCGCGAAT
Organism: Paraburkholderia sp. BL25I1N1; assembly: GCF_003002025.1. Taxonomy (GTDB): domain Bacteria; phylum Pseudomonadota; class Gammaproteobacteria; order Burkholderiales; family Burkholderiaceae; genus Paraburkholderia. Next base: position 111,068 of record NZ_PVZB01000028.1, on the reverse strand, counting down.
ACAAGAGGTGAAGAATCGCGTGTTCGATCCCGCCGATGTACTGATCCATCGGCGCCCAGTAGTCGGTGCGCTCGTCGACCATGGTCTTCGCATCCGGCGACGCGTAGCGGTAGAAGTACCACGACGAATCGACGAACGTGTCCATGGTGTCGGTTTCGCGTTTGGCCGCGCCGCCGCAGGTCGGGCAAGTGCAGTTCACAAACGCTTCGGACTTGGCGAGCGGATTGCCCGTGCCGTCCGGCACGAGGTCTTCCGGCAGCACCACCGGCAGATCTTTTTCCGGCACCGGCACGTCGCCGCACGTCGGGCAGTGGATGATCGGAATCGGCGTGCCCCAGTAACGCTGACGCGACACGCCCCAGTCACGCAGACGCCACGTGATCTGTTTGTCGCCGAGGCCGAGTTCCTTCAGGTCCGCGGCGATCTGGTCGACCGCTGCTTCATAGCCAAGGCCGTCGTACTTGCCGCTGTTGATCAGCGTGCCGGTCTTGTCGGCGTACCATTCTTGCCAGACATCGGTCGAGTATTCCTTGCCTTCAACCGCGACCACCTGCTTGATCGGCAGACCGTATTTCTTCACGAATGCGAAGTCGCGCTCGTCGTGCGCCGGCACGCCCATCACGGCGCCTTCGCCGTAGCTCATCAGCACGTAGTTGCCGATCCACACTTCGATCTGTTCCTGCGTCAGCGGATGCGTGACGTAGAAGCCGGTGGCCATGCCCTTCTTTTCCATGGTCGCGACGTCGGCTTCAGCGACGCCGCCGCGCTTGCATTCCTCGATGAAGGCCTGCAATTCCGGCTTGTCTTTCGCGAGACGCGTGGCGAGCGGATGCTCGGCGGCGATCGCGCAGAAGGTGACACCCATGATCGTGTCGGCGCGCGTGGTGAACACGCGCAGCAGCTTCTGTTCACCGTCGATCTCGTACGGGAAGCCGAAGTTCACGCCGAAGCTCTTGCCGATCCAGTTCTGCTGCATGATCTTGACACGCTCGGGCCAGCCGAGGCCTTCGAGGTCGTTCAGCAGTTCGTCCGCGTATTGCGTGATGCGCATGTAGTACATCGGGATTTCGCGCTTTTCGACGAGCGCGCCCGAACGCCAGCCCCGGCCGTCGATCACCTGCTCGTTGGCGAGCACGGTCTGGTCGACCGGATCCCAGTTGACGGTGCCGGTTTTCTTGTACGCGATGCCCTTTTCCAGCATCTTCAGGAACAGCCACTGGTTCCACTTGTAGTAGTCCGGGCTGCACGTGGCGACTTCGCGCGACCAGTCGATCGCGAGACCCATGGACTGCATCTGCTTCTTCATGTAAGCGATGTTGTCGTAGGTCCACTTCGCGGGCGGCACGTTGTTGGCCATTGCCGCGTTTTCCGCCGGCATGCCGAATGCGTCCCAACCCATTGGCATCAGCACGTTGTAGCCGTTCATCCGCAGATAGCGGTACATCACGTCGTTGATCGTGTAGTTGCGCACGTGGCCCATGTGCAGCTTGCCCGACGGGTACGGCAGCATCGAGACGCAATAGAACTTGGGCTTGTCGGTGGTTTCCGTCGATTTGTACGCGTCGATGGCGCGCCATTGCCCTTGCGCGGCGGATTCGACGTCGGAGGGAACGTATTTTTCGTGCATGGTGTGATGGGATCGCTGGGTCGGTGCTTTCGCACCGGCCGCTTGGTGCTCTGCTGGATGAATTGGCGTCGTTTCCCCTTCTGCGGGGGAAAGGGCTGATTATACCGTCCGCGGACGGGTCCGCCGCGCGGCGTGCTGCATGCGACGGCTTGGCTTGGCTTGGCTTGGCTTGGCTTGGCTTGGCTTGGCTTGGCTTGGCTTGGCTTGGCTTGGCTTGGCTTGGCTTGGCTTGGCTTGGCTTGGCTTGGCTTGGCTTGGCTTGGAAAGTATTTGCAGCGCGCGGCGCGAAAAGCAACTCGCACGCGATCTGGAAGCGCGGCGGCCTCATCACCCGCCCGTTCCACCAATTCCCGCGCCGCTAAGGCTTTGCAGCCGGCGGCGGCGGATCCGTCACGAAACCGATCCGCTCGAGGCCGGCCTGCTGCGCCGCGCCCATCACCTGCGCGATCACCTCGTAGCGCGTGGAGCGTTCGGCGCGCAACTGGATCTCCGGCTGATCGCTCTGCTTGCCCGCCTGCGCGAAGCGCGCGCGCATCTGCTCGAGCGTGATCACGCTGCCGTCCCAGTAGAGCTTGCCGGCGGCGTCGATGGAAAGAGAAATGGTTTGCGGCGTCTGGCGCGCGGGCGCGGCCGCGACCTTCGGCAAATCGAGCCGGATCGCGTGCGTGAATAAAGGCGCGGTAATGATAAAAATCACCAGCAGCACCAGCATGACGTCGATCAGCGGCGTCATGTTGATCTCGGCCATGGGCGCGGCCGTCTGCTTTTTCTCGAGTCCGCCGAATGCCATACCGCCTCCTTCCGCCCGAGCGCGCTTAGTGGGTCGGGGCCTGCTGGGCCCGCGCCGGCGCCTGCGCGTGGCCCTGCTCCGCCGGTGCGCACACGTAGGCGTGCAGGTCGTGCGCGAAGCCGTCGAGTTCCTCCGACAACTGCCGCACCATCCGCCCGAGCACGTTATAGGCGAGCACAGCCGGGATCGCCACCACAAGGCCGAAGGCGGTCATGATGAGCGCCTCGCCGACCGGCCCGGCGACGTTTTCGATCTGCGCCTGACCGCTCGCCGCGATGCTGCCGAGCGCGTGATAAATGCCCCAAACGGTGCCGAGCAGGCCGACGAACGGCGCCGTGCTACCCACCGAGGCCAGCAGCACCTGGCCGAATTCGAGCCGCCGCTGCGACACGTTGAGCGCCTGACGCAACGCCCGCAGCACTCGCTCGCCGCGTTCGACACGCGCGAGCAGTGCGCCCGGAATATCCACTTCAGACGCATGCAGCGCCGCTTCGGCCAGCGGCGTGAAGACGCGCTCGCGGTCCGCGCGCTTTAACGCCGCGACGCCTTCGGACAACGTCGGCGCCTGCCAGAAGAGCGCGATAGCGCGTGCGGCCTGGCGCTTGGCGCGCGTAAGAACCCAGCTTTTGACGATCAGAAAGCACCAGCTCGCAATCGACATGGCCAGCAGCACGTACGCGACCCCATGCGTGATGGCATCGCTGGTTTGCAGGTAATGGATGATGCCGCTGCTGCCTGCCATCTGACCTCGCCATGGAGTTGTGATTTCAGGGGCGCGAACACGAGGCGCGATGCCCCTGAAGTTCGCTCGGGAGATGCTCAGCGCAGACCGAGCACGTCCTGCATGTCGAAGAAACCGGTTGCGTGGCCTTCGAGGAAACGCACAGCACGAAGCGCGCCTTGCGCGTACGACAGACGGCTCGCCGATTTGTGCGTGATTTCGATCCGCTCGCCGATGCCCGCGAACAGCACCGTATGGTCGCCGACGATATCGCCGCCGCGAATCGCCGAAAAACCGATCGTGGACGGGTCGCGTTCGCCGGTCACGCCTTCGCGGCTGTAGACCGCGCAGTCGTCGAGATTGCGGCCGAGCGCGTTGGCGATCACCTCGCCCATGACCAGCGCCGTGCCGGACGGCGCGTCGACCTTGTGACGATGATGCGCCTCGATGATTTCAATGTCGTAGCCGGTCGCGAAATGCCTGGCCGCGAATTCGAGCAGCTTCAGCGTGACGTTCACGCCCACGCTCATGTTCGCCGAGAACATGATGGCGATCTTGTCCGCCGCGGCGCGCAACTGCGCCTTCTGCTCGTTGTCGAATCCGGTCGTGCCGATCACCATTTTGACGTTGTGACGCTGGGCCGCTTCGAGATGCATCAGCGTGCCTTCAGGGCGCGTGAAGTCGATCAGGTAATCGGATTCGGCGAACACGCGCTCGATGTCGTCGGTCAGCACAACGCCCGTCTGTTTGCCCAGAAATGCGCCAGCGTCCTGACCGAGTTGCGGAGAGCCCGCGCGGTCGAGCGCGCCGGACAACGTGGCGTCGGAATCGTTAAGGACTGTTTCGATGAGCATGCGGCCCATACGGCCCGATGCGCCAGCAATGGCAATTTTCATGGCTACGAGGGTTCGAAAGGCAAAACCCGGCAAGGCGGGCAAAAGCGGCGGCGGGCAGCACACCCAGGCGCCGCGCATGACTGAAAAACGAAGAACCGGACGGACGCTTTGCGCAGTGCGGTTGCCCGCGCAAAGCGCCTGTCTTAACAGCCTGTCTTAACACACGGACAGCGCGATTAGCCGCCCGTTCCCGAAGCCGGAGAAGAGGTCAGCGGCGCGTTGTGCGTCGGGCCGCTGTTGCTGCTCTGCGGGCCCGTCGGTCCAACCGGATTGCTGTTGTCCGTACCCGGATTTTGCGGCGGCGGCGGACGGTGGAACTGGAACTGCGGCTGACCCGCGGCCGTCGGGCTCTGTTGCGGGATGCCGCCGCCGTTGGCGGTCGGCGCGCTCGGCACGCTCGGACGCGCATTGGGCGACAACTGCACCGCATTGGTCGCACGATTGGCGGCTTGCGCGGCTTCGGCGTTGGCGTCCGTGGACGGCACGCCCGCTGCGGCCGCGCCGGCAACGGTCGGCGAACGCGTAGTGTCGAGCGTGGCCGGCGCGGTTGCAGCAACCGGCGCGCTCGCTTCGCTGGCGCCAGCGGCCACGGCCGCCGCGGCCTTCTTCTTGCCCAACTTGTCGCCGTCGATTTCAGCCAGCAATTCGAGGTTGGACGGCAGATCTTCGCCACCCGACCAGCTGGCGACACGGTCGCCCGCGAACATGACGACAAAGTCGCGCTGCTGCACGACGCTAGTCGAGCCGCGCTTGAAATAGAACACGTAGTCCCAGCGATCCGCGTGGAACATGTCGGTCAGGAGCGGCGTGCCGAGGAGTTGCTTGACCTGCGCGCGGGACAAGCCGACCTGCATCTGTGCAGCCGCTTCTTTCGAGACGAAATTGCCTTGCACCACTGTAATGCGGTACGGCGTGATGCTTTGGGCAATACGCTGTGTCAGGCTGTCGTACGTGGAACATCCGGCAAGAACCGCGACAGTCGCAACAGCGATCAAGGTACCCCGCATGCGGCTCCCCCGGTAGATCAATTGAGATTTTGAAATCATTTCACTCACCGTGCGGGCCCGCTGACGAGCCGCGCGAGTTTCATTCCATCGAAGATGACCAGAACGGCAAAAACACATTACTATGAGAGCCCAGCATTGTACTCTAGGGATCCCTTGTCATGACCAATCCAACCGATCTCAAGAATATCGGGCTCAAGGCGACCCTTCCGCGCCTCAAAATCCTTGAGATTTTTCAGCACAGCCCGGTGCGCCACCTGACGGCTGAAGACGTGTACCGCAACCTGCTGCACGAAGAACTCGATATCGGTCTTGCAACCGTGTATCGCGTGCTGACGCAATTCGAGCAGGCGGGCCTGCTCTCGCGCAGCAATTTCGAGTCGGGTAAGGCGGTGTTCGAACTGAACGAAGGGTCGCACCACGACCACCTCGTATGCCTCGATTGCGGGCTCGTTGAAGAATTTTTCGACTCGGAGATCGAGAGCCGTCAGCAGTCCATCGCGAAAGAACGCGGCTTCAAGCTGCAGGAACACGCTTTGGCGCTGTATGGCGCCTGCACCAAGGAGAATTGCCCGCATCGCAAGCATTGATGCGGCGCCGGCCGCGCCGGGGTGCGCGGTGCAAGCGGGCAGAAAAAGACCCGGCGGATGCGAATCGGCCGGGTCTTTTTGCATCTGCGCGGTGATTATGCGGGAAGGCTTTTTACGACCCTATTCCACCAACTCGGCGCTCGCTTCAAACGTGAGCCGCCACGGCTCTGCCAATGACAATTCGTCGCAATTAGGTTGCTCGCCGCCACGATCCACCACCACGAAATCGCTCACCCGATCGAGCGCGAGCAATGGGTGATGCCAGACGCCTTTCGCGTAGTTCACGCCCTGCCACGCGTCGGTCCAGAAGGCGCGCATCTGCGCCGGATCGAACTCGCCCGCCGGCGCGACGACCACCAGATAACGCCCCGCGGTTAAGGGAATGAAAGCCTGGCTGCCGAGCGGATGCCGCTCCATCATCGTGATTTCGACCGGCAGCGCGCGCGGCTGCGCGCGGAACAGGTTGATCAGCGGCCGCCCGCCATGCTCCGTCACGTCGACGCTGGCCAGATCGTGATAACGCTCGGTCGTGCCGCCGTTGATGGCGAAATGCCGCGCGCCGTCCAGTTCGATCACGTCGCCGAACGGCGCGAAGGCCGCGCGCGTGAGGCGTTCCATCTGCAATGTCTTCATCAACGACTCCGCTATGCGATTTCGCCCCACAGGCGCAGGCGCGACACGCCGCCGTCAGGAAAGATATTGAAACGAACGTGCGTGACCGGGCCCAGCGACGCGAGGTTGTCCGCGAAGGTGTGGACGTGGTCCATCTGCAGCTTCTGTTCGTCGAGCAGTACCGGCCAGAACATTGCCTGCGTGACGAGCGAATCGTCCGTGCCGCCCGTCACCGACGCGGCTTGCAGCGAGCAACGGTCCGGGAAGTTGCCCTTGAAGTGCGCCGTATCCACTTCGATCTTGCGGATCACGCCGGGCCGCGCCAACGCGACAATCGCCCAGTCGTTGCCCGGCTCGCGACGGCGCCGCGTTTCCCAGCCGTCGCCCATGTTGACGCCGCGACCCGGCATCAGCATCTGCGAGGCCGGCCCGAAGTGCTGGTTGTTCGCCGCGACCAGGTACGCGCCGTTCTCGATCGCCGCGAGATCCAGCAGCGTGCCGCGCTCCACGCGCTCCCAATCGCGCTTGGGCTGGCCGTACACGCGCAGGCGCGCGAGGCCGCCATCCGGATACAGATTCACACGCAGATGGGTGAAGGCGCGCGCGTCGTTCACGTCGACGTAGTGGTGCTGATTGCCCTGCAGCGTGGTGGCCGGCACGAGGGTTTGCCAGTCGGCGTTATCGGCCGGCACGTCGCCGTCCGCGTAGCAGGCGTCGATCGACGCCGCCGGCGGGAAGTTGCCGGTGAAGTGGCTCGTGTCCAGATCCACGCCATGCACGACGCCCGGGTGGGCGAGGCGGATCACGCAGTAGTCGTGGCCGGTAGTGCGCTTGCGGCGGGTTTCCCAGCCGTCCATCCATTTGCCGTGATCGTCGTATTTGCCGGGGATGAACACCGCCGGCTGCGGCTCCAGCATGCGTTCCTTCGGCGCGAAGAATTCGTCGCTGGCGAAGAGCGCCTTCGCGCCTAGACGCGGGTCGGCGAGGTTCATATAGCGACGGGCGAAGGCGGGAGCGTTGGGGTCGAGGATCGGATTAGCCATGGTCGTCTAGTCTCGGTCAGGCAGCGAAAAAGTGAAGGAGAGCCGGCATTCTTCAGATCTGCCGGCGCTGGGAGCGCGCTGCAATGGCGCGCGGTTTCCAATGAGGTTTCTCAGGTTCAGACCGCCGGAGCGTGCTCGCCGGCGGCAGCGGGTTCGGCACCTTCACCGGCCGGCACGTAACGCAACGCCGCATCGCGATTCAACACGCGATGCGCGCGCGCCCGGTCGATATCGTTTTCCCACACGGCGACCACCACCGTCGCCACGCAGTTGCCGATCAGATTGGTCAGCGCGCGGGCAATGCCGACGAACCAGTCGACCGGCAGGATCAGCACGAGGCCGAGCACCGGGATCGCCGGAATCGCGGACAACGTGGCGGCCAGAATCACGATCGCCGAGCCGGGAATGCCGTGCGCGCCCTTTGACGTCACCAGCGACACCAGCACCACCACGATCAGGTCATGCACCGACAACGGCGTGTTGGTGGCCTGCGCGATGAAGATAACCGCGAGCGTGAGATAGATGGAAAACCCGTCGAGATTGAACGAGTAGCCAGTCGGAATGACGAGACCGACGGTCGAATCCTTCACGCCCATCCATTCGAGCTTGCGCATGATCTGCGGCAGCACGGCGTCCGACGAGGCGGTGCCGAGCACGATCGACAGTTCTTCGCGCAGGTAGCGAATCAGCTTGAAAATGCTGAAGCCCGCGAGTCGCATGACGACGCCCAGCACGACGGCGACGAACACGAAACAGCTCACATAGAACACGAGCACCAGCATGCCGAGCTGCTTGAGCGACTCGACGCCATATGTGCCGGTGGTGAACGCGATTGCTCCGAGCACGCCGAGCGGCGCCAGCTTGATGATGAAGCCCATCACGCGGAAAAACACTTGCGACAGCTCGTCGATGAGGCTGCTCACACGCTGCGCCTTACTGCCGAGCAGCGACAGCGCCGAGCCGAACAGCACCGAAAACACGAGGATCTGCAGAATGTCGCCGGTGGCGAACGCGTTGATCGCCGTGTCGGGGATGATCTTCAGCAGAAAGCCGGCCGTGTCCTTGAGGCTCTTCGCGTGCTCGGTGTAGGTCGAGAGCGAGGCCGGATCCAGCGAGTGCAGATCGATGTTCATGCCGACGCCCGGACGCGTGACATACGCCAGGATCGCGCCGATCACGAGCGCGATCGTCGTCATCACCTCGAAGTAGATCACGGCCTTGAGGCCGACGCGCCCCACCTTGCGCAAGTCGCCGGCATGCGCCATGCCGCTGACCACGACACAAAAGACAATGGGCCCGATCACCATCTTGATCAGCTTGAGAAAGCCGTCGCCGAGCGGGCGCAGCGATTGAGCGAAATGCGGAAAAACGGCGCCGACTACGATGCCCGCAACTAGCGCAATGACGACCCGCCCAAACAGCGAATTGAAAAATTTCAACACGGCTTCCTCCTGGTTGCGATTCACATCTGTTCAGACTGGTCCGACCAGTGCTGTTATCTCGAATAGTAGGAAGCCGATATACTGACGTCAAGGATTCATAAAACGGTGTTTACCCGCTGTTTTTCATGGCGGTTTTGGGTCGGATCAGCGCCGGCGCGTAGCGAGCCGCACGAACGTTCAGACCACGCATTACAATGCTGGTCAGACCGCGCTTCCACAGTGAGCTAACGATGAAAAACGTCCCGCATACCGTTACCGATGCCGCCATCGCGACCATCCGCGAACGGATCGAAGCGGGCGTCTATCCGGTGGGCAGTTTGCTGCCAGCGCAGCGTCAACTTTCCGAAGAACTCTCGATCAGCCGCGCGTCGCTGCGCGAAGCGCTTTCGACACTCGAAGCGCTCGGCCTGCTGGTGATTCGACCCGGCAAGGGCGTCTACGTGGAAAGCGCGCAGGCGTCGGCCGCGCATGCGTGGCGCTTCGCGGAGCAGTCGTCGCTGCCGGACACTTATCAGATGCGCTTCGCGCTGGAAGGCTTTATCGCGCGCATGGCGGCGCTGGCGGTCAGCGATTCCGACCTCGCCTGGCTCGAAGACAACATCACCGCCATGCAAACAGCGCTCGCCTGCGACGAACTCGACGAAGCCGCCCGCCTCGACTACGACTTCCACATGCGCATCGTCAACATTGCCGGCAACGCGGCGATCGAATCGATTCTGAGCAGCAGCGCGGAAATCATGAAGGAAAGCCAGCGCATGCCGTTCTACCGGCGCGAATTGGTGCTGTCCACTTACAACGAGCATCGCGTGATTCTGGACGCGCTCAAGGCGCGCGATTCCGCCGCGGCCGGCAAAGCCATCGAGACGCATATCTCGAACGCCGCGCAGCGCGCCGGGGTCTATTTCCCGACGCCGCAGACGCAACCGCGGGCATAGAGGCATAGGCGAAAAAAAACCGCTCCGAAGAGCGGTTTTTCTTTGCCCAGCCACCGCCGGCACGAAGCCGGCATTGCGGGCGCAATGCGCGCAAGGCGCAGTCGGTTACTTCGCGTTGGCCAGCGCCACAGCCGTGTCCAGCATGCGGTTCGAGAAGCCCCACTCGTTGTCGTACCAGCTCGACACCTTCACCAGACGGCCCGACACCTTGGTCAGCGTCGCGTCGAACGTCGACGAAGCCGGGTTGTGGTTGAAGTCGATCGACACCAACGGTGCCTCGTTGTAACCGAGGATGCCCTTCAGCGAGCCTTCCGACGCTTCCTTCATGATCGCGTTGACTTCTTCGACCGTCGTGTCGCGCGCAGCGATAAACGACAGGTCGACCACCGACACGTTGATCGTCGGAACACGAATCGCGTAGCCGTCCAGCTTGCCGTTCAGTTCCGGCAACACCAGGCCGACCGCCGAAGCCGCGCCGGTCTTGGTCGGGATCTGGCTGTGCGTGGCCGAGCGAGCGCGGCGCAGGTCTTCGTGGTACACGTCCGTCAGAACCTGGTCGTTCGTGTACGCGTGGATCGTGGTCATCAGACCGTTCACCAGGCCGATCTTGTCGTTCAGCGGTTTGACGAGCGGCGCCAGGCAGTTCGTCGTGCACGATGCGTTCGAGATCACCGTGTCCGAGGCCTTCAGCACGTTGTGGTTCACGCCGTAGACGATCGTGGCGTCAACGTCTTTACCGCCCGGTGCCGAAATGATCACCTTCTTCGCGCCGCCCTTGATGTGCGCGCTCGCCTTTTCCTTGGTCGTGAAAAAGCCCGTGCATTCCATCACGACGTCGACATTCAGCTCGCCCCACGGCAGTTCGGCCGGGTTGCGGTTGGCCAGCACGCGGATCTTGTCGCCGTTGACAACCAGGTAGTCGCCGTCCACCGACACTTCGCCCGGGAACTTGCCGTGCGCCGTGTCGTATTGCGTCAGGTGAGCGTTGGTCTTGGCATCGCCGAGATCGTTGATGGCGACGATTTCGATATCGTGCTTCTTGCCGTTTTCATAGAAGGCGCGCAGCGTGTTGCGGCCGATCCGGCCGTAGCCGTTGATTGCGACGCGAATCGTCATGGTCTATCTCCTGAGGGCTGAAAAAATACGTCCAGGTTTCGTCTGACTGACTGCGTTGCCGCGCGCTCGCACGCACGCGGCAACGCTTGTTCAGGATCAGCCGAGGGCGGCTTTTGCCGTCTCTACCACGTGCTCGACGGTGAAGCCGAAATGCTTGAACAGCACGCCAGCCGGGGCCGATTCGCCGAACGTGTCGATGCCGACCACGCCGCCTTCCAGACCCACGTACTTGCGCCAGAAATCCGTGACGCCCGCTTCGATCGCGACGCGGCGCACGCCATGCGGCAGCACGCGTTCACGGTACTCGGCGTCCTGCTTGTCGAACACGGTGGTCGACGGCATGGACACGACGCGCGCCGCGATGCCTTCGCGCGCCAGCGGCTCGACTGCGTTCAGTGCCAGTTCGACTTCCGAACCGGTGGCGATCAGGATGACCTTGCGTGCGACGATTTCGTCGTTCCAGTCGCGCAGCACGTAACCGCCCTTCTCGATGTTGGCGATCTGCGCGTCCGTGCGCTCCGAGAACAGCAGATTCTGACGACTGAAGATCAGGCACGACGGGCCGTGGTGTTCGACCGCGTGGGTCCAGGCTACCGCAGTCTCAACGGTATCAGCCGGACGCCACACTTGCAGGTGCGGAATCAGACGCAGGCTGGCAACGTGTTCGACCGACTGGTGAGTCGGGCCGTCTTCGCCGAGGCCGATCGAGTCGTGCGTGAACACGAAGATCGACGGCGCTTTCATCAGCGCGGCGACGCGCAGCGCGTTGCGGCTGTAATCCGAGAACGTCAGGAACGTGCCGCCGAACGCCTTGAAGCCGCCGTGCAGCGCGATGCCGTTGATGGCGGCGCTCATGCCGAATTCGCGCACGCCGTAGTTGACGTAGTTGCCGGCAGCCTGACCTTCGGCGTTCACACGCACCGGCTTGGCGGCCTTCCAGTTGGTCAGGTTCGAACCGGTCAGGTCGGCGGAGCCGCCGAGCAGTTCCGGCAGCACGGCCGACAAAGCTTCGATAGCCTGCTGCGAAGCCTTGCGCGTCGCGATGGTTTCCGCGCGTTCGTTCGCGCCGGCGATGATCGCCTTGGCCTTTTCTTTCCAGTCGGCGGGCAGTTGCTTCGCGTCGCGACGCTTGAATTCCGCGGCTTCCTGCGGATATTTGGCTGCGTACGCGGCAAACGCCTTGTCCCAATCGGACTCGTTGCGCGCGCCGGCTTCTTTCGCGTCCCACGCTGCATAGACTTCTTGCGGGATCACGAACGGTTCCCACTTCCAGCCGATCTTTTCGCGCGTGGCCGCGACTTCCTTGTCGCCCAGCGCCGCGCCGTGCGAATCGTGGCTGCCGGCCTTGTTCGGCGAGCCTTCGCCGATCACCGTCTTGCAGCAGATCAGCGTGGGCTTGTCGGATTGCTTGGCTTGCTTGATGGCCGCGTCGACGGCTTCGACGTCGTGGCCGACCACGTTCGGGATCACGTTCCAGCCGTACGCTTCGAAGCGCTTGGGCGTGTCGTCGTGGAACCAGTGCACCACCTCGCCGTCGATCGAGATGCCGTTGTCGTCGTAGAACGCGATCAGCTTGTTCAGCTTCAGCACGCCCGCCAGCGAGCAGGCTTCGTGCGAGATGCCTTCCATCAGGCAGCCGTCGCCGACGAACACGTACGTGTGGTGGTCGACAATCTTCGCGTCAGGCTTGTTGAATTCGGTGGCGAGCAGCGACTCGGCGAGCGCCATGCCGACCGCATTCGCCAGACCCTGGCCGAGCGGGCCGGTGGTCGTCTCGACGCCCGGCGTGATGCCGTATTCCGGGTGGCCCGGCGTCTTCGAATGCATCTGGCGGAAGTTCTTCAGCTCGTCGATCGGCAGATCGTAGCCGGTGAGATGCAGCAGCGAGTACAGCAGCATCGAGCCGTGGCCGTTCGACAGCACGAAACGGTCGCGATCGGCCCACTGCGGGTTCTTCGGGTTGTGGCGCAGATGGCGCGACCACAGCGCCACGCCGATTTCTGCCATGCCCATCGGCATGCCGGGGTGGCCGGAATTCGCTTTTTGAACGGCGTCCATGGACAACGCGCGGATTGCGTTGGCCATCAGGGAAGTGGGTGCGGGAGACGGGGTCGTCATGTCGAGTCCGGAGACAGAGTCAGAAAGCGGTGCGCGCTTGAGTCCCGAATGCTCGAATGCCGGTTCACTTTGGCGCACGGTGCGGCGCCAGGAGACGCGAAACGGGCAGAGCAAACGGACAAGGCTGAAAGCGTGACATTCTAACAGAACGTTGCCCACGCCCCGCTCCGAAAGCCGTCTGGCTGTGCGGCCCGATGCGCCCGCCGAGCCCGCGCCGCGCGTCGGACATTACAATTGCTCAACCTCGACCCACCGCGCTCCGGACGGAGCCCGCCATCCGTGAGCATTCCCTTGCTGTTCCGACCGAATCCCGGCGCCGTCTACGGATTTCCGCACGCGAAGCGCCTCGTGCGCGTCGATTCGCCGTATCAGCGGATCGAGGTCTGGGACACGCCGCAACTCGGCCGGCTCTTCACCCTCGACGGCCGTCCGATGACCTCCACCGGCGACGAGTTCATCTACCACGAGTGCATGGTGCATCCGGCCGCGCTGGCGCATCCGTCGCCGCAAGCGGCGCTTGTGCTGGGCGGCGGCGACGGCGGTGCCGCGCGGCAATTGCTGAGGCACCCGGACATTGGACGGATCGTGGTAGCGGAGCTGGACGCGCAAGTCGTACGTCTGACGCGCGAACATCTGCCCGAGGTGCACGGCGGTGCATTCGACGACCCACGCGTCGAACTGATCATCGGCGACGCCGCGCAATACGTCGAGGCAGCCGCTCCGGCGCAATTCGATCTCGTCGTGTTCGACCTGACGCCGCCGGATTCACCCGCCGCCGGTCTGTACACGCGAGCCTTCTACCAGCGGCTCAAGCGCGTCATGAGCCCGACTGCAGCACTCTCCGTGCACCTCGGCTCGCCGTATTTTCATGCCGAACGCGTCGCGCGCCTGCTCGACGACCTGAGCGCGGCCTTCGCCGTCGTCCGCACCATGAGCACGTTCGTGCCGCTATACGGCTCGCTATGGATGATGGCGACCGCCAGCGACACGCTCGACCCCGCCGCCCTCACCGTCGATACGCTTACGGACCGCCTGGCCGCGCGAGGAATCGACACCCTGATGCACTACGACGCGGCCACCCACGCCGGACTGTTCTCGGCATCCCGCTCACTGCGAGATAAACTAGGTCAATTCTTAAAGCCAGCAAGCTAACGCGTGGGCAAAATGCACGGTTCCGTCGGACTGCGCTATCGGCATAACGATACGCAAACGTCCACCTGGACTCGCAGCACGTGCCCCGCCAACCCCATCGATCCGGAGAATCCCATGACCGCCTCCCGCCCAGCCGGTGTGCCCTGGTTGACCCCTTATCTGACGGTGCGCGACGCACATGCCGCGTCCGCGTTCTTCACAGCGGCGTTCGGCTTTGAAGTGCGTGACAGTGTCCAGGACGACGGTGTCGTCATGCATGTCGAGATGACCTATCAAGGCCAGTTGATTGTGATGTTCGCTCCGGAAGGCGCGTTCGGCTCGGCGGCGAAAACACCCAAAAGCGCGGGCGCAATCGCACCGCAATCGTTCTATGTCTATGTCGACGATGTCGACGCGATCTATGCGCGGGCGCTGGCCGCCGGCGCAAAGTCGCTGAGCGAGCCACAGGATCAGTTCTGGGGCGACCGCTTCGCCCAGGTCGAAGATCTGGACGGCTACCGCTGGGCGCTCGCTCGCCACCTTTCGTGAACCAATGAGTATTTTTCTGATGCCTCGCTTTTTCGTCGGTACGTCTCTCCAGCCCGAGGACGTCATGCCGCTTCCCGATGACGTCGTTCGGCATGTGCTCGTGCTGCGCCTGCAGCCCGGCGATTCAATCGTCCTTTTCAATGGCGAAGGCGGCGAATACAGCGCCGAACTCGTCGAAGTCGAACGGCGCTCGGCCGTGGTGAAGATCCGCGAATTCCGCGCTATCGAGGTCGAGGCGCCCTATCGCCTCACGCTCGCACAGGGCATTGCCGGCGGCGACAAGATGGACTGGCTGATCGAAAAAGCCGTCGAACTGGGTGCGTCCAGCTTCGTGCCGTTGACCACCACGCGCAGCGTCGTGCGTCTTTCCGGCGATCGCGCGCAGCGGCGCCATGCGCACTGGCAAGGCATCGTCCGGGCGTCGTGTGAGCAGTGCGGGCGCAATCGCCTGCCGGAAGTGATGCCGGTGCGCGAGATCGCCACCTGGCTCGGCTCGATGCCCCGCACGCCTGAAGAAGGCGACCTGCGCATTCTGCTCTCACCGCGCGCCAGCATCAGCTTTTCCGCGTTGCCCCCCGAACCGCCGAAAGGACGCGTGACTGTGCTGGTGGGCCCGGAAGGCGGCTTTTCCGCGACCGAGGAAGCAGCGGCGGCCGCTCACGGGTTTACCGCCGTCGGCCTCGGGCCGCGCGTGATGCGTACCGAAACGGCCGGCATCGCCGTTCTCTCCGCGCTGGCGGCCGGCTGGGGCGGCTGGTAAGCCGCTCGCCTGCCACGCCGGCCGTCTCGATTGAGGGCAGCAAGCCGGTGTCGACATTCGCACCAAAAGCTAAGGCCCGCCGACTGGCGGGCCTTTGCTGTTTTGCCTGAACGCGCAACGCCGAAGCAAAAACTCAGGCGAACGAGTAAAACACCCGGAACGCCACTTTCCGCTCGGCCCAGAACTCCGCCGCTTCGCGGAACACGTCCAGCAGCGTCTCGCGCCCTTCCTTGTCGAACTTCTGGGCGACCGGCAACTGTTCGAGCACGATCACAAAGCCCGGCTGCGTACCCGCTTTCTGGACAAGATCGGTCAGGCAGTCGTAGAGCGCGTCGTAATTCTTGCCGAAATGCTTCGGAAACAGGAACGAGGTCGCGATAGTTTCGAGCACCTCCTGCTTGGACTGCGCGTTGGCGCAATACGCATAGAGAAAATGCTGGCCGAGCCGGTTGGCTTCGTCCGCGAGATCCTGCACGCGGAACGCGCGGATCGACTGTACGATGTTGGGTCGTACGGTCTTGAAAAGACTCATGGGCTCCTCGTTCGATGAAACCACAGTGCCTGCTTCGCTCTGGTTCTCGCGGCCCTGATCGCCGGCTCGCATCCGCATGACGCGTTGGAACAAATTGCCGTCGCCGGCCGCGAAAAGATCCGTCGCGACTCCGGAGTCGTGCGCGTAGACGTTGTCGCTCATGCCGTTCATCCCGATGTCATTCAACAATACGATTAAAACTGGTGTAGTGGTCGTCCGAGTAGTAACAATTGTCGGTTCGCTTCAGCGGACCTCCGCAGACGATGCGACGCGCCCCGCGATTACGTGAGCGAGGCGTGGGAACGGTGTATTCGTGGTAATAGCCGCGCCGATGGGCCGGCAGCAACCGTTCGCGATTGCCGAATACGATGCCGTCCTTCTCATACGGGTAAGGCCCGCCTGCGGCAATCAAGTTCAATGTATTGACCGCTTCGCGTGGCAACTGCGCCAGCGCGACGGTGCCCTGCAACTGCGCGTTCGCGTCAGCGGGTGCCGTGGAGTCGCGCGCAAACGCGCCAGGCACGGGGCCGGATAAAACGCACAGCGTAATAGCACCGATCAGCACGCCTTTCATGCGATGCCACTTGCGTGCCATGTATCAGGGTTCCCCGCTGTTAGATCACGAGTTTGACGACCATGAAAGTCGTAAGGGTATCGCTAATGGCCCCCGGAATCAACGCTCGCCGGGCCGGCGAAATCCTCACATAGGGCGCGAAATGGCCACCGGCGCGGCTTTGACGACTTTTGACAGAATATTTAGCTTAGTCAAGCTAAACTTTATCTCAATGTTGCGAATGGCGGTGGAGGCAGGCAAGTGGGGAGCGGATGCCGGGCCGCTTTGCGTCAGTCAGTAAAGTTCGATTCCCGAGGCAAGGGCGATTCGCCCATTAGCGTTCCGAGGCGGAATGTCTGACTTGCCGTTTTTCCTGGGTGGCAATCCCCTGTTCACCCTAAGGCGTGCCCGTTGCGGGCGCGCCTTTTTTTTGCATGGCGCACGGTCTTCAAACCGGCGCCATGCTTCGTCTGGATCGTGGATTAACGGGCCGCGATCACATCCGCCACCAGCAGCGCCGTCATATTGACGATCCGGCGCACCGTTGCCGAAGCCGTCAGCACGTGCACCGGCTTGGCCGCGCCCAGCAGCATCGGACCAATCGCGATGTTGTTGCCCGCGGCGGTCTTCAGCAGGTTGTACGAGATGTTGGCCGCGTCGATGTTCGGCAGCACCAGCAGATTGGCGTCGCCTTCGAGCGTCGAGTCGGGCATCACTTCGCGGCGCAGATTCGCGTCGAGCGCGATGTCGCCGTGCATTTCGCCGTCCACTTGCAGGTCCGGCGCGCGTTCGCGCAGGATCGCCAGCGTGTCGCGCATTTTCTGTGCGGTCGGCGCGTTGCTCGTGCCGAAGTTCGAATGCGACAGCAGCGCGATCTTCGGCTCGATGCCGAAACGGCGAACTTCTTCAGCCGCCATGATCGTGATTTCGGCCAGTTGCTCCGGCGTCGGATCGACGTTCACGTGCGTGTCGACCAGGAAAATCTGGCGGTTCGGCAGCACCAGCGCGTTCATCGCCGCGTAGACCTTCGCGCCTTCCTTCTTGCCGATCACCTGATCGATGAAGTGCAGGTGGCGATGCGTGGTCGACACCGTGCCGCAGATCATGCCGTCGGCCTCGCCCTTTTCAACCAGCATCGCGCCGATCAGCGTGGTGCGGCGGCGCATTTCGAGCTTCGCCATCTGCGCGCTGATGCCCTTGCGCGACATCATCTTGTGATATTCCTGCCAGAAATCGCGATAGCGCTCGTCGTGGTCGGTGTTGACGACCGTGTAGTCCTGCCCTGCGATAAGACGCAGACCGTAGCGCGCAATACGCTGCTCGATCACCGCCGGACGGCCGATCAGGATCGGCTTGGCCAGCTTTTCGTCGACGATGATCTGCATGGCGCGCAGCACGCGCTCTTCTTCGCCTTCCGCGAACACAATGCGCTTTTTCTCCGGCTCGACGCCACGCGCGAGCTGGAAAATCGGCTTCATGGTCGTGCCGCTGTGATACACGAACTGCTGCAGATGCTGTTCGTAGGCTTCCATGTCCTCGATAGGACGCTCGGCAACGCCCGAATCCATCGCGGCCTTCGCCACGGCCGGTGCGACCTTGACGATCAGACGCGGATCGAACGGCTTCGGAATCAGGTATTCCGGACCGAACGACAGGTCCTGAATACCGTACGCCGTCGCGACGATGTCGCTCTGCTCCTGGCGCGCCAGTTCGGCGATCGCGTTGACCGCCGCGATTTCCATTTCCCGCGTCACCGTCGTCGCGCCCGCGTCCAGCGCGCCGCGGAACAGGAACGGGAACACCAGCACGTTGTTCACCTGGTTCGGGTAGTCGGTGCGGCCGGTGCACAGCACGGCGTCCGGACGCACTTCCAGCGCCAGTTCCGGCAGGATTTCCGGCGTCGGGTTGGCCAGCGCCAGAATCAGCGGCTTGTCCGCCATCTGCTTGACCATGTCCTGCTTGAGCACGCCACCGGCCGACAGACCGAGGAACACGTCCGCGCCGCCAATCGCTTCAGCGAGCGTGCGCGCGTCGGTTTCACGCGCGAAGCGCTCCTTGTCCGGATCCATCAGTTCGACGCGACCCTTGTAGACCACGCCGGCCAGATCGGTCACGGTGATGTTTTCGAGCGGCAGGCCGATATCGACCAGCAGATCCAGGCAGGCCAGCGCCGCCGCGCCCGCGCCCGAGGAGACCAGCTTGACCTCCTTGATGTCCTTGCCGACCACCTTCAAACCGTTGGTGATGGCCGCCGCCACGACGATCGCGGTGCCGTGCTGGTCGTCGTGGAAGACCGGAATCTTCATGCGCTTGCGGCATTCGCGTTCGACGATGAAGCAGTCCGGCGCCTTGATGTCTTCGAGGTTGATGCCGCCGAAGGTCGGCTCCAGCGCCGCGATCACGTCGACCAGCTTGTGCGGATCGGACTCGTTCAGCTCGATATCGAACACGTCGATGCCGGCGAACTTCTTGAACAGGACG
This sequence comes from Paraburkholderia sp. BL25I1N1, assembly GCF_003002025.1. Taxonomy (GTDB): domain Bacteria; phylum Pseudomonadota; class Gammaproteobacteria; order Burkholderiales; family Burkholderiaceae; genus Paraburkholderia. Next base: position 92,168 of record NZ_PVZB01000028.1, on the reverse strand, counting down.
GCCTTGCCCTCCATGACCGGCTTCGAGGCGAGCGGCCCGATGTTGCCGAGGCCCAGCACCGCGGTGCCGTTCGTGACGACGCCGACCAGGTTGCTGCGCGCGGTGAAGCGCGCGGCGTTCAACGGGTTTTCGACGATTTCTTCACACGCGAACGCGACGCCGGGCGAGTACGCCAGCGCGAGGTCGCGCTGGTTGATCATCTGCTTGGTCGGGGCGATCGCGATCTTCCCGGGGGTGGGGAACTCGTGGTAATCGAGGGCGGCTTCGCGGAGTTTGCTATTGACGGGAGTCGACATAAGGCGGGCTTCGGAGGGCGGATTAGAATAGACGTTCGACGGCATTGTAGCCCTAATTGCCGGCCCAATTCCTTCAATACGGGTACAACTGCCGCGACTGAAACATAGCGAAAGGCTGACGTGGCATGCTGTGGGCGGAACGCGACCCGAATCGGAGTTGCGGGCGGATCGAAGGTTTACCCTTCGTTCGCTCCGTACAATGCGCGCCGTTAGCCGAACTTCACGGCACCTGACCATTCACCTGCGCGTTCACCCTCGCATCCACCCATCGCCACCATGCTCTCAGAGTTTTCGCTGATCGATCGTTTCTTTGCCCGCCGCGCCGCTGCCCGGCCATCCGATGTTGCCGCAGGCTCGCTCGGCATCGGCGACGACTGCGCGCTGCTCGCGCCGCGCGCCGGCGAAATGCTGGCGATATCGACGGACATGCTGGTCGAAGGCCGCCACTTTTTCGCCGATGTCGATCCCGAGGCGCTCGGTCACAAAGCGCTCGCCGTGAATCTGTCGGACCTCGCCGCGATGGGCGCGCAACCGCAGGCGTTCACGCTGGCGTTCGCCTTGCCCAAGGCAGAAGAAGCCTGGCTCGCCGCGTTCAGCGAAGGGCTGTTCGCGCTGGCCGAACGCTACGGATGCGAGCTGATCGGTGGCGATACGACCGGCGGCCCGCTGAATCTGTGCATCACCGTGTTCGGCAGCGTGCCGCCGCGCGCTGCGCTGCGCCGCGACGCCGCGCAGCCGGGCGACGACATCTGGATCTCCGGCACGCTCGGCGACGCGCGCGCCGGCCTCGGCGTACAGCGCGGCGAATGGTCCGCCAATGCCGGCGACACTGCGACGTTTCGCCGCGCCCTCGATCGACCGGAGCCACGCGTCGCGCTCGGCATGGCGTTGCGCGGCATTGCCCACGCCGCGCTCGACCTCTCGGACGGCCTTGCCGGCGATCTGCTGCACATTCTGGAACGCTCGAACCTGCGGGCCACCGTCGATGTCGACGCCGTGCCGCGCTCAGATGCGCTGCGCCGCCTCGCCCCCGACATCCAGCGACGCTGCACGCTCGCCGGTGGCGACGACTACGAGCTGTGCTTCACGGCGCCGGTCGCAGCGCGCACCGCGGTCGACAAGGCCGGCCACGAGGTGGGGATTCAGCTCACCCGCATCGGTACAATAAGCGCTCTCGAAACGGCGCCCGACCGCCCGGCGATCGGCTGGCACGACGCCGCCGGCGCGCCGCTCACTCTGACGTTGCAAGGCTTCGACCACTTTCATGCAGACTGATCCCCCGCTCGGCCCGGCCGACAAACTCATCGCCGCCGAGACCTCCCCGCCCCCGCCCGCGCCCGATCAGCGCCCGCCTGGCCGTCAGCCGCGTCGCGCCACAGCGCGTTTCATGCTGTCGCATCCGCTGCACATTCTGTCGCTTGGGTTTGGCAGCGGCTTGTCGCCGATTGCGCCGGGCACGATCGGCACGTTGTTCGCGTGGGCTTCGTTCGCCGTTCTCAGCCGCCATCTGACGGTCATCGAGTGGGCCGTACTGATCGTCGTCGGCTTCTTCGGCGGCATTGCGGTTTGCGGCTTCACCGCGAAGAAGCTCGGCACCGACGATCCGTCGCCAGTCGTGTGGGACGAAATCATCGCGTTCTGGCTGGTGCTGCTGATGGTCACGCCGGTCACGCTGACCGGCCAGTTCTGGGCGTTCATCGTGTTCCGCTTTTTCGACATGGTGAAGCCGCCGCCCATCGGCTATTTCGATCGCCGTCTGAAAGGTGGCTTTGGCATCATGTTCGATGACCTGGTTGCCGCGTTTTTCACGCTGCTCGTGATTGCGCTCTGGCGTATGTCCGTTTGATTGCTGCCCGGCGGCCGCCGCGCCGCCGTGCATTCACCGCCAGCCCCCGTTTTCCGGATTGACGCCATGCCTACCGATTCCGTCGTTCATCAGCTCGCGATTCGCGTGAGCAACCGTCTGCGCGACGAGCGCCTCATGCTCGTCACCGCCGAGTCCTGCACGGGCGGCATGGTGGCGACCGCGATCACCGATATTTCCGGCAGCAGCGGCTGGTTCGAGCGCGGCTTCGTCACGTATTCGAATCAGGCGAAGAGCGAGATGATCGGCGTGCCCGCCGAGCTGATCGACAAACACGGCGCGGTCAGCGAGCAGGTGGCGCGCGCCATGGCCGAAGGCGCGCTGCGCAACAGCCGCGCGCAGGTCTCGCTGTCGATTACCGGGGTGGCCGGGCCGGGCGGCGGCACCGAGACGAAACCGGTCGGCATGGTCTCGTTCGGCTGGAGCAACCGGCTGCATACGTCGGTGGAGACGAAGATTTTCAAGGGCGACCGCGAGAAGATTCGCGTGCAGGCTGCCGCGCATGCGCTGCGCGGCGTACTAGCCTTGCTCGACGAACGCGAGCACTAACCTCTGTTCGAAGCGGAAAGCCCATGCCTGATTCGCACGCAATCAAAGACGAACTGATCCGCCGCCTCGAACTCAAGCCGCATCCCGAAGGCGGATTTTTCAGCGAGACGTATCGCTCGGTGGAGCGTGTGATCCGCGACAGAGAGAGCGGCTCAGCGCAAACGCGCTCCGCGTCGACGGCGATCTATTACCTGCTGTGCGACGGCGCGCATTCGGCGTGGCATCGGATCAAATCCGACGAGGTCTGGCATTTCTATGCGGGCGAGCCGTTGAACGTCCACGTGTTAGACGAAACGGGGGCGCTGGTGACGCATAAACTGGGCAATGCGCTGACGCATCCGGATGCCGTGTTTCAGGCGGTAGTGCCGGCAGGGTTATGGTTCGCGGCGGAATGCGCCGACCCGGCGGCCTTCGCGCTGGTGGGTTGCACGGTGGCGCCGGGTTTTGAATTCAGCGAATTCGAGCTGGCGGATGTTGACGCGTTGAAAGCGCGGCACTCACAGCATGCCGCGTTGATCGCGCGGCTGGGGCCAAACTCAACTCCACGCGCACCCGAACAACGCTAGCCCGTGATTTACCGGAACGCGTTGATCCGATCCCGCGTTTCCATCGCGGCCTTCGCCGCGGCTTCGGCGAAATCGTCGCCCTTGCCCGCGTAAATAATCGCGCGCGACGAGTTGATCAGCATGCCCGTGCCGTTCGCGGTGCGGCCGGCGCTGACGGTCGCTTGCACGTCGCCGCCTTGCGCGCCGATGCCCGGAATCAGCAGCGGCATATCGCCGACGATCCCGCGCACCACCTCGATTTCCTTCGGGAAAGTCGCGCCGACCACCAGACTCAGTTGGCCGCTCGCATTCCATTTCTCGGCCGCCAGTTGCGCGACGACCTGATATAGCGGACGGCCGCCCGTCTCCAGGAATTGCAGATCGGAGCCGCCCGGATTCGACGTGCGGCACAGCACGATCACGCCCTTGCCTGCATGCTCCAGATACGGTTCGATCGAGTCGAAGCCCATGTACGGATTCACCGTCACCGCGTCCGCCTGATAGCGCTCGAACGCCTCGCGCGCATATTGTTCGGCGGTGCTGCCGATGTCGCCGCGCTTCGCGTCCAGAATCACGGGCCGGCCCGGATGGTTCGCGTGAATGTGGGCGATCAGCTGCTCGAGCTGATCTTCCGCGCGATGCGCCGCGAAGTAGGCAATCTGCGGTTTAAACGACGACGCATACAGCGCGGTCGCGTCGACGATCGTGCGGCAGAAATCGAAGATCGCCTCGGGACGGCCCGCGAGCGCGCCCGGGAATTTGCTCGGCTCGGGATCGAGGCCGACGCACAGCAGCGAGTTGGTGCGCTGCCAGGCGTCGTTGAGTGTCTGGATGAAGTTGGGCATGGTGGTCTCGCGGCAAGCAGGAAAACGGAAGAGGCGCGTATTTTACCCGTCCCGCGCGGCGGGCCGCGCCGGGAGCGTGCGGCAGCGGCGGTCCGGCGCCAGATGCTGACAGGCGCGGCTACCGGCCGCAATTCGTCGTGAGTGCGCACATTCATCGGCCAGGCGCTCGCGAAGAACCGTGCGAGCCGATGATGTCCGCAGCGCATCAGGGTATGCACACGTGCGCCCTGTCGCGCTATCCTCGCTCGCTACTGCCGCCGCTTCGAGCCGCGCGCGCCCGGCATCGAGCGCAACCCTGTGCGTTCGACGGTGAAGCGGAACGTGCGCGTCAGTCGCTCGCCACGTCCCAGCAAAGTCATGCCGTTTTCGCTCGCGCCGCCGACCAGGTTCATCGCGTTGATCGGATGATCCACCGGTTCGAAGCAGAAAAAGTCTTCGCCGGGCGGCGTGTACAGCACGTAGTAATCGGTGTCGGCGGCAATGTTCAGCGACAGGCGGCGCTTCGGCCACACGACCGCCGCTTGCCCGCTCCAGCCGGTAAAAGCGTGATTGACCATGGTTTCCGGCAGCGGATACGCCACGCCGAATTGCCAGGCGGGCGGCGCCGGCACATGCCGCACCGGCAGCCAGTCGTCGCCGGAGAGCCACAAGCCGCCGGCAGCAGCCGACAACTCGGTGTCCGCGTCGCGCACGAAGAAGGGATGCACGCCCAGCCCGAAAGGCAGCGCCTCGCGGCCGGCATTTTCGATTTCGAGCGCGACGACGAGCGTCGGGCCGTCCAGCGTATAAGTTTGCGTGGCACGGTAGGCGTACGGCTTGCCGTCGCGGCGCTCGAGCGTGAGGCGGACGTTTTCACGATCCGACTCCGCGACCTGCCAGACCGATTGCCAACCGTCGCCGTGAATTGGCAAGGGTTCGTCGGCGCGATTGCGCGGCACCTCGACCCGCCGTCCCGCCACATTGAATTGCCCGCCGCCGATGCGGTTCGAATACGGCAGCAGCGGATAACAGGCCAACTGATTCGGTTGCGTATCGGCCGTGACGTGGCGGCAGCGGCGGAAGATCGGCGTGAGCGCACCGTCGTTACGCCAGTCGAAACGAGTGACGCCGCCACCGAGCGTCGGCGCGACGTCGAGCCGCAGTTGCGCATTGGCAAGCGTGATGCATGCGACATCGCCGCCGCTGTCTTCGCCGACGGCCACCGCCGACGTGCTGGGACCGGCGAGCACCGGATTGGCCGCCGCCGCGAGTCGCGAGCGTCGACTCTGTGAGGTCTGAGGGGAGGAGGAAACAGGATTCGCAACAGTCATATCTGGCTCCATCGAGAGGCTTGGGACGTTGCCGTCATTGCTGACGGATGCTGTTGGGCGATTTTCTTAAAACGGGTCGCCTCTGGGTCCGAACTGCATGCTGCCGATTTGCTGCCACTGGGATTGCACCATCAACTTGCGATTCACTTCTGATTCACTGCCCGACCGTGCTTGATTGCTTCATGGCTGCCTAGGGAGCGAGGCAGCGTCATTCTGCGCTAAGCGGGCGCGCCTTGGAACACCGGCTCCGGCAAACCTTGCCGTCCGAGCGTGGCGATAAACACGCCGCCTGCCTGCATATCGTCGGCGAGCGCCGCCGCATCGAGGCCGCAGCGCGCGCTCGTAATGTACAGCGTGTCCAGCTGCGTGCCGCCCAGCGCGACGCAACTCGGCTGCGCGGTCGGCACGTCGACGCGCTCCGTTTCCACGCCGTCCGGTCCGTAACGCACGGCGCGCCGGCCGCCCCACTGCGCGTTCCACAGGCCGCCGTCGCGGTCGACGGTCGAGCCGTCGGGTTCGCCGCTGGCGTCGGTGAGGCGGGTGAACAGGCGGTCATTGGCGATGCTACCGTCCGCGCGATAGTCGCACGCACGGATTTCGCGTGTCGGCGAATCGCAGTAGTACATCGTCGCGCCGTCGGGACTGAACGCGATGCTGTTCGAGATAGCCGGCGCGGGCAACGGCAAACGCTCCAGCGACAAATCTTGACTGAGCCGGTAGAAGCCGCCGATTGCCTGCAACGGCGCGCCCTCATCTTTGGTGCCGAACACGAAGCGGCCCTGACGGTCGCAGCGGCCGTCGTTCACGCGGGTGTTCAAGCCGGCCTCGACGTCGATGATGCGCCGCGTCTCGCCGGTGGCCAGCTCGAAAAACGCGAGATGCGTGGCCAGGCCGAGCAACAGGTAACGCGGATCCGCGCACAGCGCAAAGGTGGCGAGACGCTCGGGCATCTGCCAGGACATGTTGCTGCCGTCCCGTGGGTCGTAGCGCCACAGACGCGCGCCTTCAATATCCGTCCAGTAGAAACGGCCGGTTTGCGCGCACCATGTCGCGCCTTCGCCGAGCGTGCATTTCGTATCGAGCAGCAGCGCGGCCGTGCTGGATGAACCGCTCGCACTCACGCCCAGCCTCCGTCCACGATAATGTCCTGCGCGGTGATCATCCGGCTGTCGTCGGCGGCGAGGAAGAGCGCCATGCGCGCGAGATCGGCCGGTTCCAGCTCGGCGTCGATACACTGCCCTTCCTTGATCGAACGACGGCCCGCGTCGTCGAGCCACAAGCGTTTCTGCTTCTCGGTCATCACCCAGCCTGGCACCAGCGTATTGACGCGGATATTGAAGTGGCCGAGGTCGCGCGCAAGACCGCGCGTCAAACCCTGCACTGCGGACTTCGACATCACATAGACCGGATAGCCGCCGTTTTTCAGCATCCAGCTGATCGAACCGAGATTGATGATCGAGCCGCTGTTGGCGGCTTTCATGTCTTCCATCACCGCCTGCGCCGCGAAGAACTGGTGACGGATGTTCACCGCGATGCCCGCGTCGAACGACTCGCGCGTGACTTCGCCGATCGTATGGCGCTTGTCGTTCGCGGCGTTGTTCACCAGCACCTGAATCGGACCGAGCGCGGCCTTCACGTCGGCGATTGCCTTTTGCAGCGCGTCGATGTCGGTCAGATCGCACGACAGGAACAGCGGCTTGTGTTTCGAATCGCCAAGTTCGTCGGCAAGCGCTTCACCAGCGCTCGCGTCGATATCGAAAAACGCGACGCGCGCGCCTTGCGCCGCGAAATGCTCGACGAACGATGCGCCGATGCCGGTCGCGCCGCCCGTGATCAACACCGTGCGGTCGACGAGGCTCGGATAACGCGCGAAGGCGCTGTCCGCGAGACGGACGTTTGCATTGGCCGGAGACGACATCGTTCGATTCCTTTTAGAGCAAGTGAGTGGGCGGGGCGTTTAATCGCGCGAGCCGCGGTTCTTCAACTGGTCGAGCAGCACGGCGGCGAGCAGGATCGCGCCACGCACGAGGTACTGATAGAACGCGTCGATGTTCATCAGGTTCATCACGTTCTCGACCGTGCCCATGATCAGCACGCCGATCACCACGCCGGAAATCGTCGCGCGGCCGCCGAGCAGCGACACGCCGCCCAGCACGCACGCCGAAATCACGTTCAGCTCGAAGCCTTCCGCGGCATTCGGCTGACCCGACGTGATACGCGAGGCCAGAATCACACCGGCCAGCGCCGTCACCGCGCCCTGGATCAGGAAGATGTAGACGCGCGTGCGTTCCACATTGATACCGGCCAGACGCGAGGCTTCCGGATTGCCGCCGATCGCGAGCGTATTGCGGCCATACACGGTCTGGTTGAGCATCACGCCGAACACGATGAAGCACAGCAGCGTGACCCAGATCGGCAGCGACACGCCGAAGAAGCTCAAGCCGCCGAGCGCGATAAACGTATCCGACGACACGCCCACCGCCTGACCGTGCGAGACGATAAAGCCGAGACCGCGGACGATTTCCATCGTGGCGAGCGTCGTGATCAGCGCGTTGATGCGCAGATACGCGATCACCGCGCCGTTGACGAAACCGATCACGCCGCCCGCCGCCACCGCCGCGACGATCGCGATGAAGGTGTTACCGGTTGCGTTGAGCACCATCGCGCACAACACGCCGGCGAACGCGACCGTCGAGCCAACCGACAAGTCGAAGTCGCGCGAGGCGAGACAGAACATCATCGTGCACGCGACCATGCCGATCTGCGAGATCGACAGCGCGAGGCCGAGCATGTTCTCGATCGAGAAGAAGTGATCGACGGTCAACGACATCGTGACGAACATCACGACGAAGATCACGATCAGGCTGTACTCGGTGATCTGCTGCCACCATTTGGCCTTGTCGTTCGACTGCGGAATCAACGCATCGGCAGCGCTCTTGGCGGCCTGTTGCGCGAGGTTTTCTCTGGCTTGCATGTTGAAGACTCCTCCCGTTCCCCACGGGTTGCCGGACTTTCGTCCGAATGATGTTCAGGCCGCCTGTTGGGCAGCGGTTTCCGTTCCGGGCAGTGCGGTCGAGCTTTGCGGCAGCGCGAGGCTCAATACCGATTGTTCCGTTGCATCCTTACGCGACAGTTCGCCGGAAATCCGGCCCTGGCGCATTACGACGATCCGGTCGGACACGCCGAGCACTTCAGGCAGCTCCGACGAAATCATCACGATCGCGCAGCCGCGTTCGGCAAGCTGATAGATCACGTTGTAGATTTCATGCTTCGCGCCGACGTCGATACCGCGCGTCGGCTCGTCGAGAATCACCACTTTCAGATCAGGCTCCGCCAACCAGCGCGACAGAATCGCCTTCTGCTGATTACCCCCCGAAAGGAAACGGATTTTCTGGCGGCGGCTCGGCGTCTTGATCTTCAACAGCTTGATGAAACGGTCCGCGGTTTCCGCTTCCTTCTTGCGGTCGAGGAACATCCCGGCGCGCAGATAGTGACGGCGGCAACTGATATTGATGTTCTCCGACACGGTCGCCATCGCGACAATGCCTTCTTCCTTGCGGTCTTCCGGGCACAGCACGATGCCGTGCCTGATCGCTTCGCCCGCGCTGCGCACCTTGATCGGCTTGCCGTCGAGCATCAACTCGCCGCCCTTCTTGTGATCGGCGCCGTACACCAGATGCATCAGTTCGCTGCGGCCCGCGCCCACCAGGCCAAAGAAGCCGACAATCTCGCCGCGCCGCACTTCGAAGCTGGCCGGCTGCGCGAGCGCATGACCTTCGATCGCCTTCGCCGCGAAACGCACTTCGCCGAGCGGCCGCGCCGAGTAGTTATAGATGTCCGAAATTTCCCGCCCCACCATCTCGCTGACGATGGTGTCGCGCGACACGCCTTCGAGCGTCGGATGCGAGGCGATCTTGCGGCCGTCGCGGAAGATCGTGCAGGCGTCACACAGTTCGTAGATCTCGTCCATGCGGTGCGAGATGTAGATCATCGCGCGGTTGTCGGCGCGCAGATCGCGCACCAGCTTGAACAGCACTTCCGTCTCACGATGCGACAGCGAACTGGTCGGCTCGTCCAGCGCGATCACGCGCGCGTTACGCAGCAGCGCCTTGCAGATTTCCACCATCTGCCGTTGCGCGATCGAGAGCTTGCGCAGCTTCGCGTTCGGGTCGAGCGCCACGCCCATCGCTTCGAGGCGTTCGCGCACGAAGCGTTTGGCTTCGCGCTTGTTGACCCAGCCGAGCGAGTTCGGCAGTTGACCGAGCAGCAGGTTTTCCGCGACCGTCAGATCGGGCACGTATTGCAGTTCCTGGTGAATCACCGCGATACCCGCCGCGATCGACGACGCCGCGCTCGTGAAGCGCACCTCGTTGCCGTCGATCATCACGCGGCCCGAGTCGGGCTGATATTCACCACCGAGAATCTTCAGCAGGGTCGATTTCCCTGCGCCGTTTTCGCCCATCAGGCCGTGCACCTGGCCGACGTTGACGTCGAAGGACACACCGTCGAGCGCGCGCACGCCTGGAAAGACTTTACCGATATTGTCAAAACGTAGCGTCGCTGACACTTCGCCTCCTGTTGCTTCGTGTGAACCGAGTTCGTCGATGTGCTTGGCGGGCAACATCGCAAAAGCACGGCCTGTCTCTACTGCTGATCTTTTATTGCTGCTGCCGGCGCGCCGATCTTGGCAAAAGGCGCGCCGGCAGTTCACTTCATCTCACCACCTGCAGAATCAACCCGCTTAATTCGCCGCGAGTCCCATCTTCTGGCGCACATCGGCGACGTTGTCACGCGTGGCCAGCATGCCGGTCGTGAGCGTCAGCGGCGGCGGTGCCTTGCCTTGCGTGATCCAGTCGTACATCAGCGTGGAGGTTTCTTCGCCGTGACGCTTCGGGCTGATGATGACCGTGCCGTAGAAGCCCGTCGGCGACGGCTTCTTGAACTCGTTGAGTGCCGAGTCCGAACCGCCGATGCCGATACCGATCATGTTGTCCGCCTTGAAGCCGCGGCCTTCCGCGGCACGCACGGCGCCGAGCACGGCTTCGTCGTTCAGGCCGTAAGCGACCCAGTGCTTGAAGTTCGGATTCTTCGTCAGCGCGATGTTGGCGGCGTTGAACGCGTTTTCGGTGTCGGTCTTCGCTTGCGGCGCGGCGATGATGTTGGCCTTCGGGAAGCCGGCGGCGACCAGTGCGTCGGTTGCGCCGCTGGTGCGGTCATGCGCGGTCGGCAGCTGTTCGTAGGTCACGTCGATCGCGCCCACGTCCTTCATGTCCCAGCCGCGCTTCTTGATTTCCGCAGCCAGGCCGTCGCCGACCTGCTTGCCGATGTTGTACGCCGAGATGCCCATATGCGGCACCGACGCGATCGGCTTGCCCGCGCCATCGACCAGGCGGTCGTCCACCGTCATCATCTTCAGGCCGTCGGCCTTCGCTTTCGCGACGATGCCCGGTCCGAGCTTGACGTCAGGCGTGCAGATCACGAAGCCTTGCGCCTTTTGCGCCGACAGGTTGTCGATGGCGCTCATCACCTTCTCGCCCGACGGCGCGCCGATCTTCACCAGCGTGAAGCCCTTTTCCTTGGCGGCGATTTCGGCGAACTTCCACTCGTCCTGGAACCACGGTTCTTCCGGCTGCTTCACGAGGAAGCCGATCTTCACCGGATCGGCGGCTTGCGCGACCGGTGCGTTGAAGAGCACACCCGTCGCCGCTGCTGCCAGCGTGAGGAAAATTCTACGTTTCATGATGCGTGTCTCCTGACTAATTGATAACGAGAAGGTATCGGCCGCGTCTTCTTGTACCGGGTGTGACACACGCGGCCAGCGCGTCGTCCGGTGTACTCCATGCGCCCCTGCGCAATCCGAGTCCTGCAAAAATCAGTCGTGATACAGCGCCGAGCGCCCGCCATCCACCGTGATGCAGGTGGCGTTGATGAACGGCGCTTCGTCCGAGGCGAGAAACACCGCCGTCATCGCCACTTCTTCCGGGCGGCCAATGCGTTTCATCGGCTGCAGATCGAGCGTCGCCTGCTGGGCGGCGGCCGGATCGGCTTGTTCGTTCCACCAGTCATGCGTCAATTGCGTTTCGATGTAACCCGGCGCGATCGCATTGACCCGCACATTGCGCGGCGCGTATTCGATGCCGAGCGCGCGCGTCAGGCCGATCACGCCGTGCTTTGCCACGGGGTAGGGAAAGCAGCCCGGAATGATCTTGAACGAATGTGTCGATGCGATGTTCACAATGCTGCCCGCGCCGCGTTCGACCATGCCCGGCAAGGCCGCGCGGCAACCGTTCCACACGCCGTCGAGATCGACCGCGAAGCAGCGGCGCCAGTCGTCGTCGGTCATGGTGAGCGGGTCGCAGAACACGTTGATGCCGGCGTTGTTCACCAGCACGTCGAGCGCGCCGAATGCGCGTTCGGCTTCGCTCACCGCGTGCTGAACCGACGCGGATTGCGTCACGTCCGTGTGCACCGCGAGCACGTGCGCGCCCGTCTGCGCCTCGATGTGCTCCGCCGTCTGCTGCGCGGTCTCGATATCCAGTTCGGCCAGCACGACGGCCGCGCCTTCGCGCGCGAACGCATGCGCGATCGCCGCGCCGATGCCGCGACCGGCGCCGGTGACAAGAGCGACTTTGCCGGCGAGCCGTTTCATTTCTTCGCACCCGCGCGAGCGATGCGCAAACCGTTGATGTAAGCCTTCGCGTGCGAAGCCGTCACTGCCGCACTCTGCCCCGGCTTATACAGCGCCGAGCCGAGGCCGAAGCCGTTCGCGCCCGCGCTCAGAAACGGGCCCATGTTGTCGGGCGTGATGCCGCCGACCGGTACCAGCGGCACTTCCGCCGCGATCACCGCGCGCCACGCTTTCACCACCTGACAGCCGAGTTGTTCGGCGGGGAACATCTTCAGCACGTCCGCGCCGTTCTTCAACGCAAGGAATGCTTCGTTGGGCGTCGCGACGCCCGGCGCGCAGGCCATGCCTTGCGCTTTCGCAGCACCGACGACTTCCGGATCGCTATGCGGCATGACGATCAGTTCGCCGCCCGCCGACTTCACGTCGTTGACGAAACTCGGATGCAGCACCGTACCCGCGCCGACGATCGCATCCGCCGGCAACACCTTGCGGATCGCTGCGATGCTGTCGAAAGGCTGCGGCGAATTCAGCGGCACTTCGACAATCCGGAAGCCGGCTTCGTAGAGCGCCTGGCCGTGCTCGGCGGCATCGGCGGGCGTCACGCCGCGCATGATCGCGATCAGCGGACACGCCTCGAAAGCCGCGACCAAACCCGCGTGCGGCATGTACGGAGCGGGCAGATTGATGTGAGGTTGCATGTCGGTTCCTTGTTTCGTGAGCGGCGGCGCTGATGGTCAGGCGCGCGCCGTCTTGGCGGCCGGTTTGACGAGCCCCGCCTGCGAGGCGACGCGCCACAGGCCGCGCTCGGTGGCGTGCTTGACCAGCTCCGCCTGGGTGCAGCCGAATTGCGCCAGCGCGAGCCGATAACGCTCGCACAGCGCTTCGTTGCCGATCAGGCGCAGGCTCTGCCCGGCGAGCGCGCTTTGCTGTTGCGCAAGCACGGCGTCGAGACCGGCCAGTTCGTGTCCGATCAGTAACCCCGACAGATAGTCCGGTTGCTGTTCGCGCGACAGTTGTCCGGTGAGGCCGAGCGTGCGCGAACTGAACACGGTCGCGAGCACTCCCGCCTGGCCTTTTTCCCGCGCGATGTTCACGCCATGCAGGAACGCGCCGGTGTCCGGAAGATCAGGCGTGAGCATGGTGCGGCCGAGAATCGTGTGCTCGCGCAGTGCCGCGAATACTTCGCCGGTCATGAAGGTGTGGAAACGCTCGATGCGGTCCGCCTGCACCACGGCCCATTTGGCGTGGGTGCCGGGGAGGCCGATCAGCGAGCGCTTGCCGCTGTCGACAGTGTTTGTTTGTTCGCCGAGCGCGCCGAAGATCTGCGTTTCTTCGCCGCGCATCACGTTGGGCAGTTCGCCGCGTTGCAGGACGCCCGGCACGATATGCAGCGTCACGCCGCACGCCGCCTGCACGCGGACGATGCCCGCCACCAGCGCATCGGCGCTCGCCGGCGTGTCCACGTACGGCGCTTCCAGCCAGCCCTGCGCGCTGCCGACCATGCCTGCGGCGATCACCGGGGCGGCGGGCGCTTGTTCGAGCCAGGCGCCGCAGGTGTCGTCGAAGGCCGCGTCGAAGCCGCCCTGCTCCGCGCTGCGCGGCAGATTCATGATGCCCGCCGTCGATGCGCGCGTCGCCAGCACGTTGCCGGACGCGTCGTACAGATAGGCGCGCAGCGACGTTGTGCCCCAGTCGAGCGCGATCAGCGCGGCGTGCTCGTGGCTCGCATCGACCGAAACGGCTGCGGTGTGGCCGGCTGCCTGGGTGGGAGAACCCGCTCGCTTCATCGCTTGATCCTGCGGGTTGCCGGCTGCGGAGCGCGCCAGCCGAGTTCTTCCGAAATCGCGCGCGCTTCGCGCTGCACGACCGGAATCAGTTCGTCCATGCGTTCGAGCGACATGTATGGAATCGTGCTCGCCACCGACAGCGCCGCCACCACCGCGCCCGACGCATCGCGCACGGGAGCCGCGACGCAGCGGATCGACGCTTCGTTTTCTTCGAGATCGAAGGTGTAGCCGCCGGCCGCGTAGTTGGTCATGCGCTGCATGAAGGTCTGCGCGTCGGGACGGTTGTCCGGCTTGAAACTGACGCCGGCGAGCGCGCGGCGCGAGGCGTCGAAGAGCGACTGCCAGACGTCCGGCGTGAGGTCGAGCATCATAGCCTTGCCGATCCCCGTCGATGCCAGCGGCATGCGGTGACCGACGCGCGAGCGCATTTCGAGGCCGCGGGTGCCAGGGATTTTGTCGATGTACAGGACGTCGTCGCCGTCGCGCACGCCGAGGTGGATCGTGTCGAGCGTTTGTTCCGCGAGCGATTCGAGGTGCTGGCGAGCGACCGCGGTGAGCGGCATCTGTTCGAGCGCGATTGTGCCGAGTTCGATTAGCTTCGGGCCGAGCAGGTAGCCGCCTTGGACCTGGCGCAGATAGCGCGCCTGCACGAGGCTGCTGACCAGGCGATGCGTGGTGCTGCGGGTCGTGCCGAGCGCGGCGCCGAAGGTGCGGAGGTCGCGCACGCCCGCTGCTGCGGCTTCCAGGATCGCCAGGCCGCGCAGGAGGGTTTGCGTGCCGGCTTGCTGCGGGGTGATGTCGAGCAGCGTGCTGGGGAGCGCGATTCCGTCCACCGGGGCCGGGTGGATGCCGGCGTTCGCGCGCGGTGTCTTGGCGGCGGGCGCCGACGGACGCGGCGGCGTGCCGCTAGTCGCGTGGTCGACGGATGGCGATAGATCGGCTTCGGATTCGCTCGCGGCGTGAGTAGGCATCGCTTTGTTCATGGCGATTCGCTTTTCGGTGGTTTTTTTGCGCTTACAGCGCGGGGCCGGAGAGGGGGCCTTGATTGCTCGCGGTATGGCTGGCGCGGCGGTGATGCCTTTGGGCTTTAGGCATGGTTTGGGCTTTGTCTCCGGTTTCTTCTTGCTGTCGCTTTTTCGGCGCCTGGCGGCGGGAGTTTCTCCATGCCGTGCGGCGCTTTCTGCTTGTTGGGTTGGATTGTAGGGCGGTTTTTGAGAAAGCTCCAATATGTGAGTGTTGGATTCAGATAATGGGATTTTTTTGCTGTGGGGTGAGGGTGTTGGGGTGTGGTGTGCGGGTGCTGGCCTTTCCTTGACGCGTTAGTGGTCTATTAGCGTCGCCCCTGTGCGGGGCAGGCACCTACTTTCTTTGCCGCGGCAAAGAAAGTAGGCAAAGAAAGCCGCTTCACACCGCTAACCCCTAAGCGGGGCCCTCGCGCAGCCGCGGTAGTGGTGCATCTGGAATCTGTGCTCTCGCACATTCGGCCACGGTGACAAAGCCGTCATACTTCCCGCCTCGCGCTGCGCGCTCCCCGGAAGGGTCCGCTTCTGACCCGTAGGTTTCTCTGTGCGCTGTGGGGCCGTCGGCTTCGCCTCGGCGTGGCGCTGAAGTGCCGGTGTGTGAAGAGCGACGCCGGGGATGGAATCGCCAACGGTTTCGCGAGGTCTTGCAACGGTGCGAGTAGCCCCCCCTTCCGCATTGCCCGCCCCCTCTTCTCGGCACAGCCGTTGAGAACACGAACTAGGGCTTGAGAAATTTCGGAATTGATTGCCGCACGCACCTTTTAGCCTGCGCAGGTGTTCGCTTGCTGGAAGACACGTTTTAGAATTCTTTTGTCGTGTATTCCGCGACATACAGGTTTAACAGCCTACTAGCGTAGTACCCCGTACGATTGCTCACGCAACTGTGCGGCTGCCTTTGCGCGTCTGTTCTCAACGGGCGGGCCTTGGCGGGGGAGCCTCACGGCTCGCCGGTTTTTGGTACTGCGCTCCGGTCTGTTAACCCCGTCACTGTGCCCGCTCACCACCTTGCAAGCGCGTGTCGGGCGATCCAGGTAAGTTTCAGGGAGATCGCGCCATGAGTAAATCCGTCAAGAATTCTCGAACCACGTCGCGCCCACCCGTTGATGCACTTCAATACGAAAAGCTCGCCTTGTCTGCCTTTGGGCTGCTTGAGCGGCAGCTAAGTCAACTGGACAAGCTGGTGACACTTGCGGCCTCGATAGTCAGCAGTCCGGCGGTGACGCGAGAGGAGAGACATCGCCAACGGAAATTACTGGAACTGCTGCTCGACACGGGCGAGGATTACCAACGCGAAGTCGAGATCGACCGCGAGTTGTACCAGGTGATCGCGCTTGATGCCAAGGGAATTCCGCAGAGCCGCATCACAGCGCGCCGCGCAGCGGACCTTCTTGCAAAGGCCACGAAGACAGCGTCAGAAGACCGCGAGTGCATCGGCGCAAAAAGAACGATGCAGAACAGGCAACCTCGCTTTAGAAGCATCACGCGAGCAACGACAGCAGCGCATTGACAAAGCTCTGCGTCGATATACGTCGCTTCGAAGAAGCCCCGAACTGAAGCGCACCAAATACCGAAAGTCGTTAGGGCCCAAAGCCGACGGCCCCACAGCGCACAGAGAAACCCACTGGTTAGAAGCAGACCCTTCCGGCGAGCGCGTAGCGCGAGGCGGGAAGTATGACGGCCTTGTCACTAGCGCCGAATGTGCGAGAACACAGATTCCAGATGCACCACTACCGCAGCTGCGCGAGGGCTCCGCTTAAGGGTTAGCGGTGTAAAGCGGCTTTCTTTGCCTACTTTCTTTGCCGCGGCAAAGAAAGTAGGTGCCTGCCCCGCACAGGGGCGACGCTAATAGACCACTGAGAATACAAGGAAAGGCCAACACCACAAAAACCCCACCCAAAGCACCGCGCAAGGGCAAAAACCTCATCAATCGGGCAACTCCGCCGCCCCCATCCGCCTCGCAATAACCCGCGCCCGCTGCGCCAAATACTGCGACCCCCGATGCTCATCAAAATACTTAGGCTGCGGCAGCATGACAGCCAATCGCGCCGACTGCGCAGCAGTCAACTTACTCGCCGACGTCTTGTAATAATAACGAGCCGCCGCCTCAGCCCCATAAACCCCATTCCCCCACTCAACGGAGTTGAGATAAATCTCAAAGATCCGTTCCTTATCCATCAAGGTCTCAAGCATCCAGGTAATGATGAGTTCCTGCCCCTTCCGGATATAACTCTTCTCCCGCGACAAGAACAGATTCCGCGCCAGCTGCTGAGTGATAGTCGACCCACCGCGCACAATCTTGCCCTTAGCCTTATTCCGCTCCCAAGCCTGCAAAATAGCGTCGGTCTCATAGCCGTTGTTATTAACAAAATTCGCATCCTCAGAAGCAATAATCGCGCGCTTCAGATTCCGCGAAATCTGGTCATACGACACCCACGTATGCTGCACTGAAAGATCCGGCCGATCCTGCGACAACCGCCACGCGTCCGACCGCATAAACGACGTACTCCGCGGATTGACGTAGTTCCAAACCGCGATCTGCCCGAAGTAAAACGCCTGCGTCGCCAGCCACGCAATCGCCACCACGGCGCCCAGATAGACGATCCATCGCACCGGACCTGGCCGGCTCACGCGCCGCGTTGCTGTCATCGTGCGTCGAGTCCTCGTGTCAATGGCCGCTGCAAAGTAATCGCCGCCTTAGGTGTGCGACGGCGCCGTCAACAGCGCGCGCAATTCGGCCAGCACCGGCGCGCCATCGGGCCGCACGCCACGCCACACGTAAAACGATTCAGCCGCCTGTTCGACCAGCATGCCGAGCCCGTCCGCACCGCGCGCGCCCAGCTTCCGCGCGTGCTCCATGAAGACCGTCGGATGCGCGCCGTACATCATGTCGTAGGCAAGCGTCCCGTTGCCGAACGCGCGGTCGTCGCACTCCGGCAGCGACGCGTCCAGACTGCCCGCCGTCGCGTTGACGATCACGTCATAGGTGCCCGCCTCGATCGCCCGCGCGCTGCCGCCGCTCAATCGGCACGCGGCATCACGCGCGGCTTGCGCGAATTGATCCACCAGCGCCTCGGCCTTTTCCGCCGTGCGATTGACGATGGTCAACGTATGCGGCGCGCGGTCCAGCATCGGCAGCACCACGCCGCGCGCGGCGCCGCCCGCGCCGAGCAATAGAATGCGCGCGCCCCTCAAGGACACGCCGAGATTCACCTCGATGTCGCGCACGAGGCCGAAGCCGTCCGTGTTGTCGCCGTAAATACCATTCGCGTCGATGCGCAACGTATTCACCGCGCCCGCCGCCGCCGCGCGCGGCGACAACGTGTCCGCAAAGGCATGCGCGTCGAGCTTGAACGGCACGGTCACGTTCAGCCCACGCCCGCCCGCATCGATGAAAGCCCGCACGTGCGGCACGAACGCATCCACCGGCGCGAGCAGGTGGCCATACTCGACGGGCTCGCCGGTCTGCGCGGCAAAGCGCCCATGAATGAACGGCGACTTGCTGTGGCCGACCGGGTTGCCGATGACCGCATAGCGGTCGCGTGAATCCTGGGTGCTCATCGCCCCGGCTCCGCAATGTGCTGATGGGTAACGGCACCGTCCGCGCCATCGCTGCTTTCGGCATCGTTCTTCACAGCAGCCGCGTCGTTGCCGTCGAATTCGGCTTCCGCCTGCGCCTCGGCTTCGCCTTCGGCGCTCTCGTTCGGGGCGTCGATGATCTCCTCTTCGCCCTCGTCCGCTTCCTCAGCCTCGCTGCCGCTCGTCACGGTCGGCGCGTCGAGCACGTGTAGCAGACGCACGGACGCTTCGACTGTCAACTCATCGATCGACATCACTTCCATCTGCAAACGCGTGCCGCGCGCGTGCACGCCGAGGCCAGGCACATGCAGCAGCAGCGGAATCTCTTCAAGGCGCACCAGATCGCCCTTCACGACCGACGCCACCACCTGCTTCCTGTTCTCCTGCTTCAGCCAGCGCAGACACCAGAAATATTCCATGCGACGCTGGTGATCGGCGTACGCGGTATACGTATCGTCGAAACCTTGCACGACAGCGAACAGATCGGCGTCTTTGGGCTTGAACGGAGCGGCCAGTTTCGCGGTCACGCCGTGCTGCACGCAGGCAATCAGCTGCCACTGATTAACCAGGTCGACATAACGACGCAGCGGCGACGTGCTCCAGGCGTACTGCGTGACGCCGAGTCCTTCGTGCGGTGCGGCGTTAGTCTGCATACGCGTGCGCTTCGGACCGGTCGGCGCACCGAATGCGCGTTGCGTGCGATAAATGCCCGGCACGCCGTGGTCATGCAGGAACGCGCCCCACGACGAGTTCGCGAGAATCGCCAACTCGGCGACGATCGTATCGAGCGGCGACCCACGCCGGCGCGGTGTGATCGTGATGTGCTCGCCTTCCACGTAGAAGTTGAAGTCGGTGTTGCGCTGCACTTCGCGACGCAAACCGTAACCGGCGCGCGCGGCCTGACGCTTTTCGAACAGCGCCTGCGCGAACGGCCACAGCACGGCGATGTCGTCCTTGTGCGGATAGTCGCCGGTGCCGGCGGCGAGCGCCTCTTCGGTGACCAACTCGTCGAGCGTGTTGTGGCGCAGGTTGTTCTTGACGAACACGCGCTCGGCGCGCGTTTCGCTCGCGACGATTTCCTGCGTCTCGCGATTGACGATCACATACAGCGAGAGCGCCGGACGCAAGCCGCCTTCGGCCAGCGTGAACGCTTCGACGACGCTGTCGGGCAGCATGGTGATCTTGTCGCCAGGCATATACACCGTCGACAGACGCGTGCGAGCGATCGCATCGACCTCGTCGCCACGCTGAATGCCGAGCGCCGGTGCGGCGATGTGCACGCCGATCCGCACGCGGCCATCGGCCAGATGCTCGACGGAGAAAGCGTCGTCGATTTCAGTCGTGGTGATGTCGTCGATCGAAAATGCCTGCAGGTTTGCTTCGGGCAGATCCTCCGGCAAGCTGCCGACCGTAACGGGCGGAAAGGCCGTGCCGTGCGGGAAAAACTCGGAGAGGAATTTCGCTTCGTGCAGCGCGCGCGCCGACGGAATGGCGCCGTTTTCCAGCATCAGACGCGCTTGCGAGATGCCGCGCGCTGCCGCCGCGCCTTCGAGCGCCTTGTACTCGATCGTGTTCTTGTCCGGCCTGGTCAACAGAGCCAGCGCCTTGCTGCCGGTGAAGGCTTCCGGCAGACGGCCGGCTTTCAGCTCGTCTTCGTAGCCGGCCTGCACCAGCGCCTGCTGGCGCTTGCGCTCGAGGCCGGCGAGCGCCATCTTCAGTTGTTCCTGTGGCGCGCGCTGATACATGCCACGGCCCTTGCGGCGGAAGTACACCGGCGAGCCGTGCATGCGCAACACCAGCGCGGCGCGCTCTATCGAGCCGAAACGCTCGCCGAAATACTCGGCGCCAAGGGTCGCGAACGGAAACTCGTCGTCAGGCGCGCATTCCCACAGAAAATCCAGATCGATCTCCTGCGCGGCGGCGTCGGCCTGTTGCATCAGCTCGGCCGCGCTCGGCTTGTCGAATTCGATCAGCACGTCTTTCGCGCGCACCTTGGTGCGCCGGCCGCCCGGCAGCTCGACCTGAAAAGCATCGCCCTGGCGCGACAGCACGCTGCCGGCCTTGAAACTGCCCGATTCCTCGAAGAAAACGTTCACTCAATACTCTCGTTCTGACTTGCATCCGCCGGCGCGCCCGATCTGGTTCAGCGATCGGTCATTGCGCGCGCGGCACGGCAACGTGTCGTGGTAGTGGATCCGCGGCGCGGTACGCGCGCCTGCGGCATGAATCATGATGCGCGGCAACTGCCGCGCTGCCGGAACACCCGGCATGACGTGACTTAATGCAACATCAAGCGGCTTCGCGCGGCGCCGGCGGCTCGACGTCTTCGGCGTCGCAAAAGGCCAGCACGTCGTCGACGTATTGCGCGAACTCGCTGATCGCATGGTCGCTCCCTTCGATCAGCGTAGTCCGTGCGCCGGGATAGTGCGCGAGCATTTCGCGGTAGTCGAGCACTTCGTCGCCGGTGGCGGCCATCAAATAATAGCGTTCAGGCCGCGTGATCGAGGCGACGCCGAGCGCGCGCAACTCATCCAGGTGATGCGGCTCGACGACGATGCTGCCGCCGCCGTGCCACAACGGCTGCTCGCCGAGATAGGCGCTCAGATCGCGCTGCGGCACGACCGCCGGGTTCAGCAGCACCGCCGGCCAACCGTGCTTTTCAGCCAGATGCGTGGCGAAATAGCCGCCGAGCGAACTGCCGATCAGCGTGACGACTTTCGGCTGCGCCGCGGCCACCAGCGATTCGGCGAGCGCCACGGTCTCGAACGGCGAAACCGGCAACATCGGACAACACCATTCGTCGCTGCGGCCGAGCTCGACGAGCCGCGCCGCCAGCACGCGCGCCTTGAACGAATTGGGTGACGAGCGGAAACCGTGTAGATAAAGGATCACGAAGCGCCTCGCGCGGAAAGGGCGTCGAGCAGTTTCTGATGCACGCCGCCGAAGCCGCCGTTGCTCATCACCAGAATCTGGTCGCCCGGGCGCGCTGCGTGGACTACCGCCTTGACCAGCGCGTCGAGATTGTCGAAAGCCTGCGCCTTGCCGCCGAGCGGCGCGAGCGCCTCGCCGAGATTCCAGCCGAGCGCGTCGCGGCCGGTCGGCGCGCCGTAGCCGAACACGAGGTCGGCGTCGGCGAGACTGGCCGGCAATTGCGCCTTCATCACGCCGAGCTTCATGGTGTTCGAACGCGGTTCCAGCACGGCGAGAATCCGCGTGTTGTCGCGGCCGACGCGGGCGCGCAAGCCGGCCACGGTCGTATCGATCGCGGTCGGGTGATGCGCGAAGTCGTCGTACACGGTCACGCCGTCGACGCTGCCGCGCACTTCCATGCGCCGCTTGACGTTGCGAAAGCTCGCCAGCGACCGGGCCGCCTGCGCCGGCGGCACGCCGACATGGCGTGCGGCGGCAATCGCGGCCAGCGCGTTCATGCGGTTGTGCTCGCCTTGCACCTCCCACTCGACCACGCCGACGCGCTTGCTGTTGTGATACACGGCGAAGCGCTCGTCGACCGGCACGCCGTCTTCCGCCGGCAAGGTTTGCCAGCCGCCCTGCACGCCGAAGCGCTCCACTTCGCTCCAGCAGCCGCGTGTCAGCACGCGCTCGAGCGCGTCTTCACGGCCATTCGTGACCACGCGGCCGATGCCCGGCACGGTGCGGATCAGATGATGGAACTGCGTTTCGATCGCGCCCAGATCCGGAAAGATGTCGGCGTGATCGAATTCGAGGTTGTTCAGCACCGCGGTCTTGGGCCGGTAGTGGACGAACTTGGAGCGTTTGTCGAAGAAGGCCGTGTCGTACTCGTCGGCTTCGATCACAAAGAAGCTGGAGTCGGTCAGCCGTGCCGACACGCCGAAATTCAGCGGCACGCCGCCGATCAGAAAGCCCGGGTTGAGGCCGGCGTCTTCGAGCAGCCAGGTCAGCATCGAGCTGGTGGTGGTCTTGCCGTGCGTGCCGGCCACCGCCAGCACCCATTTGCCGTTCAGCACATGCTCGCCGAGCCATTGCGGGCCGGAGGTGTACGGCAAGCCGCGGTCGAGAATGGCTTCCATCAGCGGGTTGCCGCGCGAGACCACATTGCCGATCACGAACAGGTCCGCGTTCAGGCCGTTCAACTGGTCCGCGTCGTAGCCTTCAATCAGGCCAATGCCTTGCGCCTCGAGCTGGGTGCTCATGGGCGGATAGACGCCGGCGTCGCAACCCGTCACGGTGTGGCCCGCGCCGCGCGCGAGGACCGCGAGACCGCCCATGAACGTGCCGCAGATACCGAGGATGTGGATGTGCATAAGCCTGTCGTGCCGCGCGGGCGTTTTTCCTGGAAAAGCCCCTACTAATCCGGCGCTTCGCGCCGTTCCCCCGAGGGGGCAAGAAAAGCGGGCGCGGCCCGGGGTTTTCCTGAGAGGGATGGGAGCGCAGAAGAGCGGCCGAAACGACCGTCTGCAAAGGACGCTATTGTAACCGACGCCTTTCGATCACCCTATGCGCGCGCGCCCGCCCCGCCGCGCCCCGCGCGCTGTGCGACCCGCCAGGAAAGGCCGTCGCCAATCTCTAGTATGATCGAGGGATGGTTCGCAAATCACACTTCGATCCGCAGCGCGTGCGCGAGGAAATCGCCATCGCGGCTGCCCGCCTGATCGCCGAAGACGGTCTGGACTACGCCACGGCGAAGCGCAAAGCCGCCCGCCAGGTGATCGGCGAGAGCCGTGTTGCCGGCGAATGGCTGCCGGATAACGACCAGATTGAAGAAGAAATCCGCGAGTATCAGTCGCTATTCCAGGGCGACAGCCAGCCCGCGCTGCTGCGGCGGCTGCGCCATATCGCAGTCGACTGGATGGAACGGCTCGCGCCGTTCAATCCTTATTTGACCGGCGCGGTGCTAGGCGGCACCGCCGGCGAGCACTCGGATATCCACCTTCAGGTGTTCTGCGACAACCCCAAAGAAGTCGCGATCTATTTTCTTAACGCCGACATTCAGTACGACGTCTCGGAAACGCGGCATTTCGCCGGCCGCGGCTATGTCGAGACGCTTAGCTTCCTGTGGCGCCCCACGAATGAAGGCCGCGACGCGGAGCCGGTCGGCGTGCACGTGGCGCTCTACGAAACGGACGACCTGCGCGGCGCGGTGCGTGCCGACGCGCGCGGCCGCACGGCGCGCGCGAACCTGCAGGCCGTGCAGACGCTGCTCGACGGCAGCGACGTCGCTCCTTCAACCAACTAGACTGACCAAGATGAATATGAGACGGATTCTGGCCGGCGCGTGTGTCGCCATCGCCGCCGCGGGGGGCGGTGTATTGGCCAACCATTGGCTGAACGGCGGCACCGGGGAAGTCGCGCACGCCGCGCAACCGGCCTCCCCCCAAAGCGCCGTCGCGCAGCTCTGGACCGCCCCCGTCACGACGGTGGACGGCAAGCCGCAAACGCTAAGTGTGCTCAAAGGGCACCCAATCGTCGTCAACTTCTGGGCGTCGTGGTGTGGGCCTTGCGTCGAAGAAATGCCGTCTCTGTCGCAGCTTCAGCGCGACTACGCGAAAAAAGGCATCCAGTTCGTTGGACTTGGCGTCGATTCAGAGAAAAACGTTCAGGCGTTCCTGCAGAAAGTAAAAGTAGCGTATCCGATCTATATCACCGGCTTCGGCGGTGCCGACCTCGCGCGTGCGTTCGGCAATACTGCGGGCGGGCTGCCGTTTACCGTCGTAATCGACGCAAATGGCAACATTCGCTCGACAAAATTGGGACAAATCGACCCACAAGCGCTGAAACAAACGCTCGACGCGCTTTAAATTTCACATTCTTCTGACGCTCGATTACCTGCGGAAGGCGCGAAATTACGCGCAAATTCCGCGGATTTGAGAGAAGATGGGCGCCCGGCACGACGTCAAAGCGCCGCCGGCATCGATCCGTACGCGCGCGAAACTAGACAAGTTTCTCTAATCAGCGCTAAAGTGCGCCCAATTCCACGGAAAAAGAAGCGACCATGACGCGACTGCTGGTACTGCACGGACCCAACCTCAACCTTCTCGGCACCCGGGAACCCGAGGTCTACGGTCGCGTGACCTTGCCGCAGATCGATCAGGCGCTGGCGGACCGCGCAGCGGACGCAGGCGTCGAACTCGCGTCGTTCCAGAGCAATCACGAAGGCGCTCTGGTGGACCGCATCCAATCCGCGCGGACTGAAAAAACCGATTTCATACTGATCAATCCCGCCGCGTACACGCACACCAGCGTGGCCATTCGGGACGCACTGGCGGGGGTCGGCATCCCGTTCGTCGAGATTCATCTGTCGAACGTGCATCGTCGCGAACCGTTCCGGCATCACTCGTATTTCTCCGACCAGGCTGAGGGCGTGATTTGCGGTCTCGGCTGGAAGGGATATATGTACGCGCTCGAATTCGCGCTCGACCGGCTGTCCGCCGGCTCGTCGCGCGGCTGATTCCAAACACGTCTAATTTGCGCCGGCTGCGTATGCGCCGGCACTTTTCGCATTAAAGGGGCTGCCTGATGGACTTACGTAAACTGAAAACTCTGATCGACCTCGTCTCGGAGTCCGGTATTTCCGAACTCGAAGTGACCGAGGGCGAAGGCAAGGTCCGCATCGTCAAGAATGCGCCGCCGGTTTACGTGCAGCCGTCCGCCTCATATGCGCCGCAATACGCGCAGCCGGCACCGGCAATCGGCGGCGAAGCGCCGGCTGCCGCAGCCGCGCCGGCTACGCCGGCCGCCGTCGCGCCGCAAGGCCATGTGGTGACCTCGCCGATGGTCGGCACGTTCTACCGTGCGCCGTCGCCGGGCGCCGATCCGTTCGTCCAGGTGGGCGACACGGTCAAGGAAGGCCAGACGATCTGCATTATCGAAGCGATGAAGCTGCTCAACGAAATCGAGTCGGACAAGTCCGGCGTGGTGAAGGAAATCCTCGTCGAAAACGGCCAGGCGGTCGAGTACGGCCAACCGCTGTTCGTGGTCGGCTGACGCGGCGCGCTTTACGCATGCCGCCCGCGCGCCCGTCGTTCCCAGGCGCGCGACCGATCCTCTGAGGCAGCCGGCGTTGTGATCAACCCGGCGCCCATTGATGAGTCGAAAAACCGCTATGTTTGAAAAAATCCTCATTGCCAATCGTGGCGAGATCGCGCTTCGTATCCAGCGCGCCTGCCGCGAACTCGGCGTCAAGACGGTCGTCGTTTATTCCGAAGCCGACAAGGAAGCCAAGTACGTGAAGCTCGCCGACGAGGCCGTCTGTATCGGCCCGGCGCCTTCGAACCTGAGCTATCTGAACATGCCCGCGCTGATCAGCGCGGCGGAAGTCACCGACGCCGAAGCGATTCACCCCGGCTACGGCTTCCTCTCGGAAAACGCCGACTTCGCCGAACGTGTCGAACAGTCCGGCTTCACTTTCATCGGCCCGCGCCCGGAAACCATCCGGATGATGGGCGACAAGGTCACGGCCAAGCAGACCATGATCAAGACCGGCGTGCCGTGCGTGCCGGGTTCGGAAGGCGCGTTGCCGGACGATCCGAAAGAGATCGTGAAGATTGCCCGCCAGGTCGGCTATCCGGTCATCATCAAGGCCGCCGGCGGCGGCGGTGGCCGCGGCATGCGCGTGGTCCACACGGAAGCGGCGCTGGTCAACGCGGTCAACATGACGCGCGAAGAAGCCGGCCGTGCATTCGGCAACCCGCAGGTCTACATGGAGAAATTCCTGGAGAACCCGCGGCACATCGAAATTCAGGTGCTGGCTGACTCGTTCAAGAACGCAGTCTGGCTGGGCGAACGTGATTGCTCGATGCAGCGCCGTCACCAGAAAGTGATCGAAGAGGCGCCGGCGCCGGGTATCGCGCGTCGCCTGATCGACCGCATCGGCGACCGTTGCGCGGACGCCTGCAAGAAGATGGGCTATCTCGGCGCGGGTACGTTCGAGTTCCTGTACGAAAACGGCGAGTTCTACTTCATCGAAATGAACACGCGCGTGCAGGTCGAGCATCCGGTCACGGAGCTGATCACGGGCGTCGATATCGTGCAGGAACAGATCCGCATCGCGGCCGGCGAGAAGCTCGCCTTCCGTCAGCGCGACATCGTGTTCAAGGGTCACGCGATCGAATGCCGGATCAACGCGGAAGATCCGTTCAAGTTCATTCCGTCGCCGGGACGTTTGACGTCGTGGCACATGCCGGGCGGTCCCGGCATCCGCGTCGACTCGCATGCCTACAATGGCTATTTCGTGCCGCCGAACTATGATTCGATGATCGGCAAGCTGATCGCTTACGGCGCCACGCGCGAACAGGCGATCAAGCGCATGCGCATCGCGTTGTCGGAGATGGTGGTGGAAGGCATTCAGACCAACATCCCGCTGCACCGCGAGCTGATGCTGGACGCGAAATTCGTCGAAGGCGGCACCAGCATTCATTACCTCGAAAACCGGTTGGCCGCGAAGCTGCAGGCCGCGCCGGAAGAAGCGTAACCCATGAGCTACCGGGAACTGATCGCCGAGTTGGCACGCGAGCAGGCAGAGGAATTCTCCGACGCGCTGCTCGAGTTGGGCGCGTTGTCCGTATCGGTTGAAGATGCGGACGCCGACACGCCCGACGAGCAGCCGCTGTTCGGCGAACCCGGTCTCACGCCGGATCGCACGGCGTGGCAGCGTTCGCGCGTGATCGCGCTGGTCGCGCCGGAACACGACCCTGCGGTGTTGCTCACCGCCGCCGCCAATGAAATCGGCCTCCCGGCGGCGCCTTCGTTCACCGTGCGTGAAGTCGAAGATCAGGATTGGGTGCGCCTCACGCAGTCGCAGTTCGATCCGATCAAGATCGGCGAACGCATCTGGGTCGTGCCGTCGTGGCACGATGCGCCGGACCCCCAAGCACTGGTGCTGGAGCTGGATCCTGGGCTCGCCTTCGGCACCGGCAGCCATCCCACCACGCGGCTTTGCATGGAATGGCTGGAGCAGTCGGTGCAGCCCGAGCAGTCCGTGCTCGATTACGGTTGCGGCTCCGGCATTCTCGCGATCCTCGCGAAAAAGTGCGGCGCGAATCCGGTGTACGGCATCGACATCGATCCGCAAGCGGTCGAGTCGGCGCGTCACAATAGCGAGCGCAACCGCGCGGAGGTCACCTATGGCCTGCCCGACGAATGCCCCGCCGGCGAGTTCGATATCGTGGTCGCCAATATCCTGTCCAACCCGCTCAAACTGATGGCGTCGATGCTCACGTCGAAGGTCAAGCCGGGTGGCAAGATCGCGCTGTCCGGCATTCTGGCGCGGCAAGCGGACGAGGTCGCGCAGGTCTACTCACGGTGGATCGACATCAGCGTATGGCGCGAACACGAGGGTTGGGTATGCCTGTCGGGAACGCGTCGCGAAAGCCATTAGAATAAGGCGTATTGTCCAACCAACGGCCTTCCGGCTCATCGGCTCAATATGCTCCTGGCGACGCGTTGCCCCTTCTGCGAAACCGTTTTTCGTCTGCAAACGGAACAGCTTGCGCTGCGCCGCGGCCTTGTGCGCTGCGGACATTGCCACGAAGTATTCGACGCATCGAGCAGTCTGTTCGACATTAGCGAAGGCGGTGATTTTTCGACCGCCAAACCGGTCGCCGCGGCTGCGGCGATAGAAGCGCTTTCGGGCGTGCGGCCGAAAAGCCCCGACTTCAGCGCCGAAGCATGGGACCCGTGGGCGCCGGCACCCGACGCCGCCATCGACAAGCGTCTGCGCCACAACGCCGGCAATGTACCGCTCTCCCCGGTCTCGACCGGCGCGGGCGTCGCCGTCACGCCGCGCCACGCTCCGGAGCCCGAACTGCAAGCCGGCGCATCCAACGCGCCGCTACCGCCCGACGATGAACCGGTGCTGGCGGACGCGCCGCTCGACCCGTTCGCGTATCACCTGGACCCGCCCGAGGAAGATACCGAAGCGCCGCGTGTCTGGCACAAAACCGAGCGCGCGCCCGATACGGCGCCGAGCGAACCGCTCGAAGAGCCGGTTCTGGACGAGCCGGCTACCTTGTATGGCATTCCTGACAATGAACCGCGTTTCGGCGCGGCCGGCTTAGGTGCGGCCGGCCTAGGTGCGGCCGGCGCGGGTCCGGCGGGCTTCGGTCCGGCCGGCGCAGGCACAGCTAGGCCGGATGCGCCGATGGCTACAGGCGCAGGCGCGGCGGCCTTTGCCGCTGCCGGCCCCGCCGCCGCTACCGGTCCCGTCTCCGCCAGCGGCGAACCCTTCTCCGTGCAGCCGATCGACGACGGCCCCGATCCCTTCCCCGTGGTGCGCGAAACCCGCCCGGCCGAACCGCGGCGCATGGGCTGGATCGTCGCCGGCTCCGTGGTGGCGGCGCTGTTGATCGTCGCGCTGCTCGCGCAACTCGCCTGGTGGCAACGCGAAACGGTGATGGTGTATTTCCCGCGCTCGCAGACGCTCTATGCGAAGGCCTGCTTGACGCTCGGTTGCCAGGTTACGCCGCCGCACGACATCGACGGCTTGCAGGTCGAACCGTCCGATCTGCGGCAGATCGACGGTCCGCACAAGCTCGAACTGAAGATGCCGCTGCGTAACCGTTTCAATATCGCGCTCGCCTATCCGGCCATCGAACTCACGTTGCTCGACGACCAGAACAACGTCGCGGTGCGCCGCGTGCTGTGGCCGCAAGACTACGTCCCGCCCGGCACGCAGATCGCGGCCGGACTGCCCGCGCACACGACCCAGACCATGATCGTGCATCTCGACACGGGCAATGCGGTCGCTTCCAATTTCCGCGTACAGATTTTTTATCCGTAACGCTTTCCCGCGCGCCCGGCACTGACCGGGCGCGTTCACCGTCAATCCTGACGAATTTTCGGAGCACGACAACATGAGTCAAGTTACGCTGGGTGGCAACCCGATCGAAGTAGCCGGCACGTTCCCGTCCGTGGGCCAGGCCGCTCCCGCTTTCTCGCTGGTCGGCAAGGATCTGAAGCCGGTGTCGCTCGCCGATTTCGCCGGCAAGCGCAAAGTGCTGAACATTGTCCCGAGCCTCGACACACCGACCTGCGCCACCTCGACCCGCAAGTTCAACGAAGCCGCCGCCAAGCTGACCAACACGGTTGTGATCGTCGTGTCGGGCGACCTGCCGTTCGCGGCGTCGCGCTTCTGCACGACCGAAGGCATCGAGAACGTCGTCACGGCGTCCACGTTCCGCGGCCATGAGTTCGCGCAAGCCTACGGCGTCGACGTGACGAGCGGCCCGCTGGCCGGCCTGACGGCACGCGCCGTGGTGGTGATCGACGAGAACGACAAGGTCGTTCACGCTGAACTGGTCGGCGAAATCAAGAACGAACCGAACTACGACGCAGCCCTCGCCGCGCTGAAGTAACACCTTCGCGCACGAACCCGGCGCCGCGCTTCATGCGCGGCGCTGTCACATCGTCGCGCCCATTCCCTTTATCGTTTTTACAGGAACGCTCGCCTTGGCTACGCTGATTTGCGGCTCGCTCGCCTACGACAACATCATGACCTTCGAAGGCCGGTTCCGGGAGCACATCCTGCCGGAGCAGGTCCACATCCTGAACGTGAGCTTTCTGGTGCCGACCATGCGCCGCGAGTTCGGCGGCTGCGCGGGCAACATTGCCTACTCGCTGCATCTGCTGGGCGGCGACGCGCGCATCATGGGCACGCTCGGCTCGGTCGACGCGCAGCTCTATATGGACCGGTTCGAACAACTCGGACTGTCGACGGAGAGCGTGCTGGTGGTGCCGGACACGTACACGGCGCAGGCGATGATCACTACGGACCTGGAAAACAATCAGATCACTGCGTTCCACCCGGGCGCGATGATGCAGTCGCATCTGAATCGCGCTGATCAGGCCAAGGGCATCACGCTCGGCATCGTCGGGCCGGACGGTTACGACGGCATGATCCAGCACGCCGAGCATCTCGCGGCAGCGGGCATCCCGTACATTTTCGATGTAGGCCAGGGCTTGCCGCTCTTCGACAGCGAGTCGCTGCGGCGCATGATTGAACTCGCCACTTATGTAGCGGTCAATGACTACGAAGCCAAACTGGTGAGCAACAAAACGGGCTGGTCGATCGAAGAGATCGCCGGCAAGGTCGAGGCGCTGATCGTCACGCTCGGCGAGCATGGCGCGCAGATCCATCACGCGGGCGGTATCGAAGAGATTCCGGCGGTGAAGGCACAGCAAGTGCTCGATCCGACAGGTTGCGGCGACGCGTTTCGCGGCGGCTTGCTGTACGGCATCGAGAACAAGCTCGGCTGGGCCACCACCGGGCGGCTGGCGAGCTTGATGGGCGCGCTGAAGATCGAACATCAGGGCCCGCAAAATTACGCGCCCAGCCGGGCCGAGATCAACGAGCGGTTCAAGCAGGCGTTCGGATACGACCTGCCGTAATACCGAGAGCTATTGGAGTTTAGGGAATGAGAATAACGAGTCGCCTGATCGTGGCCGCCTTGATTGCCGGTTCGCTGGCCATGTCGGGGTGTGCGTACAACAGCAGTTCCGCGGACGTGTACACGGCGTCGCAGGCGCAGCGCGAAGAAACGGTCCGCATGGGCACGGTGGATAGCGTGCGCGCCGTGAAGATCAGTTCGAACAATGGTCAGCCGAGCGGTCTCGGCGCGATCGGTGGCGGCGCTCTAGGCGCGGTGGCCGGCAGCAGGATCGGCGGTGGCACCGGCGCGATCGTCACGGGCATTATTGGCGGCCTGGCAGGCGCGGTGGCCGGCAATGCGGTCGAGAACGGCGTCGCGGTGCATGACGGTCTCGAGGTCACCGTCCGCCTCGACAACGGCGACATGCGCGCCATCACGCAAAGTGCCACCGGCGAGATCTTCCGCGCCGGCGAACGCGTACGGTTGCTCTCCAGCGGCGGCGTCACGCGCGTCACGCACTAAGTTTCCCCTCTCGCGCGGCGAGGCTGTCTGCCGCCGCGACGACCTCACACGCATGCCCTCCCCTGTGCATGCGTTTTTTTTCGCCTGCACGTTTTTCGCCGGGTGACTTCGCCTGGTGATTTCGCCGGGCGATTTCGCCGGGCGAAAAAAATCCCGTCGCCGGAAACCGGCAACGGGACTGACCGAGTAGCGCTCATCACGCTACTCAAGCGCTACTCGATCATCGGACACATCATGCGACGTGTCGAAGTACTTCTACCGCTCAGCGTCCGGATTACGGACGGCTGCCCGTCGGGAACGGCCATGCCGCTGCCGGGTTCAGCGCGGTCTTCACCGTCGCCGCCGGTGCGCTCGAGACAGAAGTCGCAGCGGGTGCGGGAGCCGCCTTCTTGGCGACAGCCTTCTTCGCAGGGGCAGCCTTCTTGGCAGGAGCAGCGGCTTTCTTCGCGGCAGCCTTCTTGGCAGGCGCAGCCTTTTTAGCGGCAGCCTTTTTCGCGGGCGCAGCCTTTTTAGCAGCAGCCTTTTTCGCAGGCGCAGCCTTCTTGGCAGCAGCCTTCTTAGCCGGTGCAGCCTTCTTCGCTGCAGCCTTCTTGGCCGGTGCTGCCTTCTTTGCTGCAACCTTCTTCACTGCGGCTTTCTTAGCCGGTGCAGCCTTCTTCGCCGCAACCTTCTTCACTGCGACTTTCTTGGCTGCAGCCTTCTTGGCCGGAGCAGCTTTCTTCGCTGCAACCTTCTTGGCCGGTGCTGCCTTCTTCGCTGCGACCTTCTTCACTGCCACTTTCTTGGCAGCGACTTTCTTTGCCGGAGCAGCTTTCTTAGCCGGAGCAGCCTTCTTTGCTGCGACCTTCTTGGCTGCGGGTTTCTTTGCGGCGGCTTTTTTTGCAGTTGCCATCATTTTCTCCTTCAGGTTTTCAGATGAGAGTCAGTTCAAACTACACCCTTCGTCAAAACCCGCTTCCCGCGGACGCTTCTCAGGGCGCGCGCTACGAAGCGGGCTATTCATCGGCGTACGCAGGTGCTGCGCGCTTACGCTAATGAATGCGGTAAGGCGCGCCGTGCCCAAAGGCACCGCGCGCCAGATCTGTTCGGCGTTGAAGCTCAACGCCGGCAATTGCTTGATCGAGCCGCCGGCAACGACGCCAGCGGCTTTTTCCGGGGGGAAGTTTGCCCATCCCACTGAAGGGTTCGCAAAGTGCCTGTCATAGTTGTGGGCCGCGAAGGCACGCGGCGCACCGGGCATGCTTTGCATCAGGCGATTCTGCTCCTAGCCAAAATTGCCGCGGCCCAAGCCGACGGCATCCCCATCGATGAATGCATCTGCAGCACGAACTCGGATCACTCCCAGGTCAGCGCGCCGCCAGTCTGATATTCGATCACTCGCGTCTCGAAGAAGTTGCGCTCCTTCTTCAGGTCGATCATCTCGCTCATCCACGGGAACGGGTTTTCCTCGTTCGGGTACAGCGGATCGAGACCGATCTGCTGGCAACGGCGGTTGCAGATGAAGCGCAAATAGCTCTTGAACATCGACGCATTGAGGCCGAGCACCCCGCGCGGCATCGTGTCTTCTGCGTAACGATATTCAAGTTCGACCGCTTGCTGGAAGATCTCGCGGATTTCCGCGCGGAACTCAGCCGTCCAGAGTTGCGGGTTTTCGAGTTTGATCTGGTTGATCAGGTCGATGCCGAAGTTGCAGTGCATCGACTCGTCGCGCAGGATGTACTGGTACTGTTCCGCGGCGCCGGTCATCTTGTTCTGGCGACCCAGCGCCAGAATTTGCGTAAAGCCGACGTAGAAGAACAGGCCTTCCATCACACAGGCGAACACGATCAGCGAGCGCAGCAGCGTCTGGTCTGCCTCGAGCGTGCCGGTCTTGAAGGCCGGATCGGTCAGCACGTGGATGTACGGAATCAGGAATTCGTCTTTTGCGCGGATCGAGGAAACCTCGTGATACGCGTTGAAGATTTCGCCTTCGTCGAGACCCAGCGATTCGACGATGTACTGGTAGGCGTGCGTGTGGATCGCCTCTTCGAACGCCTGGCGCAGCAGGAACTGGCGGCATTCGGGCGCCGTGATGTGGCGGTAGGTGCCCAGCACGATATTGTTGGCGGCGAGGGAATCGGCCGTGACGAAGAAGCCCAGGTTGCGCTTGACGATGCGGCGCTCGTCTTCGGTCAGACCGTTCGGGTCTTTCCAGAGGGCGATGTCGCGCGACATGTTCACTTCTTGCGGCATCCAGTGGTTGGCGCAACCAGCCAGATACTTTTCCCAGGCCCACTTGTATTTGAACGGCACCAACTGATTGACGTCGGTCTGGCCGTTGATGATGCGCTTGTCGGCGACGTTGACCCGCGCTTCCGAAACGGCAGCCGTTCCGGTAACAGCGTGAGCGACGGGAGCGACAGCGATGTCGTTCGCGAAAACGTCTTGAGCCGAGGGAGCATGAGGAGCGGAACGCGTTCCGACTTGCGAACCGACAGCCGATCCCGCAGCGTTGCGCAACACATTCTGTTGCGTAGCGCTCGAGGGAGTTACGGCAGTGATCTCGTCATCCCAGTTGAGCATAAATGTCACCATCAATTTAGAACGGTTTGTACCATCTTTTCACGAGCGATAAAAGAGTTCGCTGATGAAAAATCCTGTTTTCGATTCGCGTTGCTACGTTCATACAACACTTTGTTCAACGGAGTGTGTGCATCACCTCATGTGAAGCGTGTTGAACGTGTGTCGTCGAGGTGCTTCGCGAGCTCGAAGAGCAACGTGTCGATGCGACGTTTCGCTGCTCTATCTATCTGTATTGCGGAGCGTGCCTGTAGCGTCTTGCGACTGCTGACTGCTGACTCGCGTTGCTCGTCGCGATGGTCCGCGCTTGCTTCGCGCTTGCCCTGCGAGTGCTTCGCATTTGCCTCGCGTTTGCCTCGCATTTGCCTATTCGTCAGTGCCGGCGAGGTGAAGTTCAATGCCATGTCGAGCGATGCATCGGGCCGGCTGCGTTGATCGACCCATCGATCGAAGCGTTTGCTGCGCGCACTGTGTCGCGCGCTTCGTCTGGTGCTGCCGACAGCTGATTGCCGAGTGACCGCTTCAAGACTTCAGTGACCTCCCCTGCTTCACTGCGTCGCTTCACTGCATAGCCTCGCTGCATAGCCTCGCTGCGTTGCGATGAACAGCGCGCCTCGGATTTCACTGGCCGCGCCGCTCATCGGCTTCACTTCTACTTCACTTGCTTCAGCTTCGCTGCTCGCTGCATTCGGGTCATTACCTACAACCCGTCAGCAAGCAGCGATCCTGCTACCTGCGTGCTTCTTATTGGCAAGCTTCGCACTCGTCGAAGCCAGGATCGCCCGGACGCATCATGCACACCGGACCATCCGCTTCCGGCGCTGCTTCAACCGCGACTGCTGCCGTGGCCGCTGCAGCCTGAAAGCCACCCGCGGCACCACCAGCCGCGCCGTTGTTCGCACCGAAACCACCGGCCGCGCCACCCGCAGCGCCGCCCGAACCTTCGCCGCCGCCCGAGCTCACCGCGTTCAGCGCGCCGTGCGCCACCGTCGATTTCTCGACGTGAGTCGCCGCCATCGTGCGGAGGTAGTAGGTCGTCTTCAGGCCACGCACCCAGGCGAGCTTGTATATCTCGTCGAGCTTCTTACCCGACGCGCCGCCCATGTAAATGTTCAGCGACTGCGCCTGGTCGATCCACTTCTGCCGACGCGACGCCGCTTCGACCAGCCACTTCGGATCGACTTCGAACGCGGTGGCGTAGATCGCGCGCAGGTCGGCCGGGATCCGGTCGATGCGCGAGAGCGTGCCGTCGAAGTACTTCAGGTCGGCGACCATCACCTCGTCCCACAGTCCGCGCGCCTTCAGGTCGCGCACCAGGTAGTCGTTGACCACCGTGAATTCGCCCGACAGATTCGACTTCACATACAGGTTCTGGAAGGTCGGTTCGATGCAAGCCGACACGCCGATGATGTTCGAGATCGTCGCCGTCGGCGCGATCGCGACGCAGTTCGAGTTGCGCATGCCGTAGGTGGCGATGCGCGAACGCAGTTCGGTCCAGTCCATCGACTCGCTCGAATCGACTTCCACGTAACCGCCGCGCGCTTGCTCCAGCAGCTTCACCGAGTCTTGCGGCAGGATGCCGCGATCCCACAGCGAGCCGCGGTAGCTCGAGTAGCGGCCGCGTTCCTGCGCCAGCTCCGTCGACGCGTAGTAAGCGTAGTAGCAGACCGCTTCCATCGACGTATCGGCGAACTTGACCGCTTCTTCCGACGCGTACGGCGTGCGCAGCAGATGCAGGCAGTCCTGGAAGCCCATGATGCCCATGCCGACCGGACGGTGCTTCAGGTTCGAGTTACGCGCCTTGGCGACCGCGTAATAGTTGATGTCGATCACGTTGTCGAGCATGCGCATCGCCACGCTGACGGTGCGCTTCAGCTTGTCGTGGTCGAGCACGAGCGTGCCGTCGGCCTGTTCCTTCAGGTGCGCGACGAGGTTCACGGAGCCCAGGTTGCAGACGGCGATTTCGGCGTCGCTGGTGTTCAGTGTGATTTCCGTGCACAGGTTCGACGAGTGGACGACGCCGACGTGTTGTTGCGGCGAGCGCACATTGCACGGATCCTTGAACGTGATCCACGGGTGGCCGGTTTCGAACAGCATGCCCAGCATCTTGCGCCACAGTTGCGCCGCCGGGATCTTCTTGAACAGCTTGATCTCGCCGCGCGCGACCTTGTCTTCGTAAGCCGTGTAAGCCGTTTCGAATTCCGCGCCGAACTTGTCGTGCAGATCCGGGCAGGTGGACGGCGAGAACAGCGTCCAGTCGCCGCCTTCCATCACGCGCTTCATGAACAGGTCGGGAATCCAGTTCGCCGTGTTCATGTCGTGCGTGCGACGACGGTCGTCGCCGGTGTTCTTACGCAGCTCGAGGAATTCCTCGATGTCCAGGTGCCACGTTTCCAGGTACGCGCACACCGCGCCCTTGCGCTTGCCGCCCTGGTTCACGGCGACCGCCGTGTCGTTGACCACCTTCAGGAACGGCACGACGCCTTGCGACTTGCCATTGGTGCCCTTGATGTGCGAGCCCAAAGCACGCACGCGCGTCCAGTCGTTGCCCAGACCGCCGGCGAACTTCGACAGCAGCGCGTTTTCCTTCAGCGCTTCGTAGATGCCGTCGAGGTCGTCATCAACGGTGGTCAGGTAGCACGACGACAGTTGCGAACGGCGCGTGCCCGAGTTGAACAGCGTAGGCGTGGACGACATGAAGTCGAAGCTCGACAGCACGTTGTAAAACTCGATCGCGCGCGCTTCGCGGTCGATCTCGTTCAGCGACAGACCCATCGCGACACGCATAAAGAATGCCTGCGGCATTTCAATGCGCACGCCGTCGTGATGCAGGAAGTAGCGGTCGTACAGCGTTTGCAAACCGAGGTAGCCGAATTGCAGATCGCGGTTGTTGTCGAGCGCGGCGCCGAGGCGCTTCAGGTCGAACTGCAGCAGCTTGTCGTCGAGCAGCTCGGCTTGCACGCCGCGCTTGATGAACTGCGGGAAGTATTCGGCGTAACGCTCGCCCATTTCCGTTTGCGTGACTTCCTCTTCGAGTATCTCGCGGCGGATCGTGTGCAGCAGGATGCGCGCGGTGACCTGGCTGTATGCCGGATCTTTTTCGATCATGGTGCGGGCAGCCAGGATCGCCGAGTCGTAGACCTGGCTCATCGGCACGCCGTCGTACAGATTCTTGACCGTTTCCGCGATGATCGGATCGGCGCTCACAGCGTCGCCCAGGTTCGAGCAAGCCAGTTCGATGATGCCGCGCAGCGCAGCCATGTCCAGCGGACGCGTGACGCCGTTGTCGGTCACGTTCAGACCCGGCGTGTTCGCCACGATCTGGTCGTCGTGACCGCGCGCCTGCGTGCGCTTCTCGCGATACAGCACGTACGCACGCGCGACGTTGTGCTCGCCGCCGCGCATCAGCGCGAGTTCGACCTGATCCTGGATGTCTTCGATATGGAACGTGCCGCCGTTCGGACGGCTGCGCACGAGTGCGCGCACCACATTCTGCGTGAGCTGCTCGACCAGTTCGCGCACACGCGCCGACGCGGCGCCTTGACCACCGTTCACGGCCAGAAATGCCTTCGTCACGGCGATGGCGATTTTCGACGGTTCGAACGACACGACGCTGCCGTTGCGGCGGATCACCTTGTAGTCGGCGAAGGTCGCTTGCGGCGCGAGCGCTTGTGCGCCTTGTGC
Source organism: Paraburkholderia sp. BL25I1N1 (assembly GCF_003002025.1). Lineage (GTDB taxonomy): Bacteria > Pseudomonadota > Gammaproteobacteria > Burkholderiales > Burkholderiaceae > Paraburkholderia. The sequence continues at coordinate 54,637 of NZ_PVZB01000028.1, read as the reverse complement.
CTGGCCGAAGGCCTGGCCAGTCGGTGAGCCCTCGTACCGGGTCGTCACGTTGTCGGTGGTTTGCATGTGCAAAGCTCCTGGTCCTGGAAATGTTGCGGGAAGATCCGCGGATTAAAACGAACGCTGCGCCGCCGCGTGCGCAAGCGATGAGGTGCAGGAAAGGGACCGGCTGAGCCGGCTGGCGGGATGCGAGCGCGATGAAGCCTGGTTCGAATTGATAACGGTCTTCATCGTGTATGTCGCGATCACTTGCCAAGCCCCTTTCCTGAATGCTTCTGGATGCCGCCGGTGGTCTCTCCGGCCACGCCACAGGAATATTTTTTCGCTGCCTGAAATGCTTGCGGCGCCGTGCTCGGAGAGCGGACGCCGCTGACTTATTCACCCAGTTGTGCACCCGGTTATTCACATGGTTATGCACAGAACACCACAAGATGTAGTGCGCAACTGGATTTGTGGCACCAAGTATAGTGGAGATTCGAGACAGGTCAAATCGAAATATTTACTTTCGATGTCTTGACTTTTGCTTAGCGCGGCGCGAAGCCGACTCCCCGGAGAACAAGGCGGCGCCTCGCTCTCCTCGCATCACGCGAAGTCGCGCGAAGGGTCGTTACCGCGTTTTGGAAAACTTGAGATAGGGGAAATACTGAGCGTCGAGCGCGGTGTCGCGCTGCAGACGCGACCACTCGAAATGCGGCCCAGGATCGGTCTTGCGACCGGGGGCGATGTCCGAGTGACCGGCAAGCGCTTCGACCGGATAGCGAGCCTTGAGGGCGCTTACCAACGCACCGAGCGTGCGGTACTGAGCCGCTTCGAAAGGCGTGCTGTCGCTGCCCTCCAACTCGATGCCGATCGAGAAATCATTGCAGCGCTCGCGGCCGAAAAAATTCGACGGCCCGGCGTGCCACGCGCGTTCGTTGCATGACACGAACTGTTCGAGCGCGCCGTCGCGATGAATCACGAAATGCGCCGACACCCGCACGCCGCGCAGATGCGAGTCGTAGTAGGGATGGGTGTCGCAATCGAGCGTGTTGAGGAACAGTTCGGCGATCGCGGTGCCGCCGAATTCGTTGGGAGGCAGGCTGATGTTGTGAACAACGATCAACGTCGGCACGGCCCCTGCGGGCCGCGCTTCGAAATTCGGCGATGGCAGTTTGCGCGCGGCGGCGACCCAACCGTCGGCGTCGACGGCGAACTCGACGCTCATCGAGCGTCGCGGCCCGTGGGTCGCGCGCCGTGACGCTGCGCGTGCGCGGCGCTGCAGAACGGCTGCCCCGCCACCACCACGGAATCGCTCTGCGGCGCGTGCACGCCGCATTCGACGCAACGGATCATCGGCTCGGGGAGTTGCGCCGGCGCGGACGCGGTTGGACCCGCGCCGCCGTTCGGACCTTTGGCACCCGCGGCGCCATTCGCGCCGGAGCCGGTGCGTTGTGACGCCTGCGCGTCATGACGGCGCAGCGCCTTCACCAGCCACTGGCCGACGATGAACAACAGGATCAGCAGAAAAATTTGTCGCATGGGACACGCTCACACTACAGCACGGTGCAACAGCACCTCGAATACAAACCGGCTGCCGACGTACGCCAGCAACAGCGCGACGAACGACGCCAGCACCCAGCGCAATGCCGCACGGCCGCGCCAGCCGGAAACCTTGCGCGCGGTCAGCAGCGCGCCGAACATCACCCAGGAAAGAATCGCGAACACGGTCTTGTGATCGAGCCGCAACGCGCGGTCGACCAGTTGCTCGCTGAACAGAATGCCCGACACCAGCGTCAACGTCAGCAGGACGAAACCCGCGCCGATCAAACGGAACAGCAGCTTCTCCAGCGTGAGGAGCGGCGGCAGCGTATCGAGCCAGCTCGACAGCCAGCCGTTGCCCGCCGCAGCCGCGTGACGCTGCGCGACGCCGCCGCGCATGGCATGCAGCCGCCGCTCGACGAGCAGCATCAGAATGGCGTGCAGCGCCGCAATCGCGAACAAACCGTAGGCGATGTTGGCGATCAGAAAGTGCAGCTTGAACATCGGCGCGGCGGAATACGGCAGCACGCGCACGCCGCCGAACGCGAGCGGCAACAACGAAGCGACGCAGGCGAGCGGCAGGACCAGCAGGCGCAGACCGTCGAGCGGAAAGAAAAAACTCTCTATCCAATAGATGCCGGCGCCCAGCCAGAACATGGCCGACAGCGCGAACGCGAAGCCGAACACCATGGCGTTCTGCGGGAAGATGGTGGTGTGCAGCAGCACCCCGTGGGCGAGCAGTGCCACGAACAACAGCGCGCGGCCCGAGCTGCTCATGCCCGAAGCAGCCGACGGGGCCGACACGGACGCCGGCGCGGCGGGCACCGGCGGCACGCTTTCGAGCATGGGACGCAACGCGGCGTGCCGGTGCGAGCGCCAGCCGGCCACGGCTAAACCGCCGTAGAGGAGCGCAGTGAGGGCATACAGTACAATATCCATATTCGAAGTTTACACTAGGCCCCTGCTCCGCGACGTCTCCTGCATCGCGCCCCGCTCCGGCCGCACTGTTCATCGCTCCCCATGCTCGACAATCTGACTCAACGGATGGCGCGCGTCGTCAAGACGCTGCGCGGCGAAGCCCGGCTCACCGAGGCGAACACCCAGGAAATGCTGCGCGAGGTGCGTCTCGCGCTGCTCGAGGCCGACGTGGCGTTGCCCGTCGTACGCGAGTTCATCGCCAAGGTGAAGGAAAAGGCGCTCGGCGAAGAAGTTATCAGCAGCCTCTCGCCGGGTCAGGCGCTGGTCGGCGTGGTGCAGCGCGAGCTGACCGCGATCATCGGCGGCGACTACGAAGGCAAGGCGGTCGAACTCAACCTCGCCGTCACGCCGCCGGCCGTGATCCTGATGGCGGGTCTGCAAGGCGCGGGTAAGACGACCACCGTCGGCAAGCTCGCCAAGCTGCTGCGCGAGAAGCACAAGAAGAAAGTACTGACCGTCTCGTGCGACGTTTATCGCCCCGCCGCTATCGCGCAGTTGAAGACAGTGACCGAGCAGGTCGGCGCGGATTTCTTCCCGTCGGAACCGGATCAGAAACCGGTCGACATCGCGCGCGCCGCCGTGGATTGGGCCAAGCGCCACTATCACGACGTGCTGCTGGTCGACACGGCCGGCCGTCTCGGCATCGACGAAGCGATGATGCAGGAAATCACCGCGCTCCATAACACGCTGAAGCCGGCGGAAACGCTGTTCGTGGTCGACGCGATGCTCGGTCAGGACGCGGTCAACACCGCCAAGGCCTTTAGCGACGCGCTGCCGCTCACCGGCGTGGTCCTGACCAAGCTCGACGGCGACTCGCGCGGCGGCGCCGCGCTCTCCGTGCGTCATGTCACCGGCAAGCCGATCAAGTTCGTCGGTGTCGCGGAAAAGCTCGACGGCCTCGAAGTCTTCTACCCGGATCGCATGGCGAACCGGATTCTCGGCATGGGCGACATTCTCGCCCTCGTCGAAGAAGCGCAACGCGGCGTGGACGTGCAGGCCGCGCAAAAGCTCGCCGACAAGGTCAAGAAGGGCGGTGACTTCGATCTGAACGACTTCCGCGCACAGCTCACGCAAATGAAGGGCATGGGCGGCCTGTCGTCGCTGATGGACAAGCTGCCCGCGCAGTTCCAGCAGGCCGCCGCCGGCGCCAACATGGGCCAGGCCGAGAAACAGATGCGCCGCATGGAAGGCATCATCAATTCCATGACGCCGCAGGAGCGTGCCAAGCCGGATCTGATAAAGGCCACGCGCAAGCGCCGTATTGCCGCGGGCGCGGGCGTGCAGGTGCAGGAAGTCAACCGCATGCTGAATCAGTACGACCAGATGCGCACCATGATGAAAAAGCTCAAGGGCGGCAATCTGCAAAAGATGATGCGCGGCATGAAGGGTATGTTGCCCGGCATGCGCTAAGCTTTAGCAAGACGGCGACGCGCGTTCCGCGCATGAACCACGGAACGCGCCCCTGACTCCGCTGGGCCGACTCCCGCTTTGTGCGGGTTTATTCTGTACCGCGCGCCGCCGTCCTCACTCACACTATGTATACAGTCACCGCCCGCCAGACGTCATGAACCGCGAAGAAGCTCTCCACATTTTTAGCCACTCCGAAGAAATCGTTTCGGCCGACGACGTCAACGCGTCGATCAGCGGCATGGCGGCCGCCATCCGCAACGAGATGAGCGAGGACTTCCCGCTCGTGCTGTCGGTCATGGGCGGCGCGGCGGTGTTCACCGGCATGCTGCTGCCACACCTCGATTTCCCACTCGAGTTCGACTACATCCACCTCACCCGCTACCGCAATACCACCAAGGGCGGCAACGAGATGCAGTGGCGCGTGGCGCCGGCGGAGTCGGTGAAGGATCGCGTCGTGCTGGTGCTCGACGACATTCTCGACGAAGGCGAGACGATGGCCGCGATTCGCGACCGCATTCTCGCGATGGGCGCGAAGCGTTTCCTGAGCGCGGTGCTGTGCGAGAAGATCATTCCGAAGGCCAAGCCGCTGCGTCCGGATTATTGCGGCTTCGAAGTGCCGGACCGCTATGTGTTCGGCTGCGGCATGGATGCGAAGGGTTACTGGCGCAACCTGCCGACGATCCGCGCGCTGACCGAAGGGGCTTGAGGTCTCTTTGAGGAGCCCGCTTTCGGGCGGTTGAACTGATATCGGTATGAAAAGAAAGCGGCCAGTGGGCCGCTTTTTTGTTGGCTGTGTGACGCCCGCCGCACCAAATATTGGCCCGCGCCGGCATCACAGTTGATGCACGAACGACCGGATACCGCCGAGCATCATCTCCACCGAAATCGCCACCAGCACGAGACCCATCAGCCGCTCGAAGGCCATCATGGCGCGCTCGCCGAGCCACGCCTGAATGCGCTCCGCCAGCATCAGCACGATCGCGCAGACCACCATCGTGACGGTCAGCGCGCCGATCCACTCGAACATTTTGCCGGGCGCCTGCGACGTCAGCAGCATCACCGTGGCGAGTGCCGACGGCCCCGCCAACGCGGGAATGGCGAGCGGCACGATCAGCGGCTCTCCGCCGCGCGTGTCGCCGCCGAACGGACCGTCCGGATGCGGAAACACCATTCTGAGCGCGATAAGAAACAGCACGATCCCGCCGCCGATACGCAACGACTGGTCGGTCAGACTCATCATGCGCAGAAAGCGGTCGCCGACCACCATGAAGATCAGCAGAATCGCGAAGGCGATCGCCACCTCGCGCAGAATGACGACCGTGCGCCGCTTCGGCGCCACCCCGCGCAGACAACTGATGAAGAGCGGAATGTTGCCGAGCGGATCGGTGATCAGAATCAGCAGGACGGTCGCGGACAGGAAGGTGTACTCCACCGTCCGCTCCGCTTAGCGCGCCAACGCGGCGCGAACTTTCCCGATCACCGTTTGCGCAGCGTCTTCGACCGGCAGAAGTGTCGCTTCGGCGTCGCGGCGGCCCTGGTATTCGAGCTTGCCTTCCTTGAGGCCACGGTCGCCGATCACGAGACGATGCGGCACGCCGATCAGTTCCCAGTCGGCGAACATCACGCCCGGGCGCTCGCCGCGGTCGTCGAGGATCACGTCGATGCCGGCTTCGACCAGCGCCGCGTACAGCTTGTCGGCCTCCGTGCGCACCGCTTCGCTGCGGTCGTAACCCATCGGGCACAGCACGACTTCGAACGGCGCAATCGATTCCGGCCAGATGATGCCCTTGTCGTCGAAATTCTGTTCGATCGCGGCGCCCAGGATACGGGTGACGCCAATGCCGTAGCAGCCCATTTCCATCGGACGCGGCTTGCCGGTTTCGTCGAGGCAGGTCGCGTTCATCGCCTCGGAATACTTGGTGCCGAGTTGGAACACGTGACCCACTTCGATACCGCGGCAGATGTCGATCACACCCTTGCCGTCCGGCGACGGATCGCCCTTCTTGACGTTGCGAATATCGGCGACGACCGGTTCCGGCAGATCGCGGCCCCAGTTCACGCCGGTGGTGTGGTAATCCACCTCGTTCGAGCCCACCACGAAGTCGCTCATGTTCGCGACCGTGCGATCCGCGACGACCTTGATCGGCTTCTTCGTGCCGATCGGGCCGAGATAACCCGGCGGCGTACCGAAGGTTTCGATGATTTCCGCTTCTGTCGCCATGCGGAAGTCGGCCAGACCCGGCAGCTTGCTCGCCTTGATCTCGTTCAGATCGTGATCGCCGCGCAGCATCAGCAACCAGATGGTCGGCTCGGCGCCTTCATTTTCAGTGGCGAGGATGATCGACTTGATCGTGCGTTCGAGCGGAATGTTCAGCAGCTCGGCCACCGCCTCGCACTTCGCCTTGCCCGGCGTGGGCGTCTTCTTCATCTCTTCGGTGGGCGCCGCGCGTTCCGCGTAGAGCGGCAATGCTTCGGCCGCTTCGACGTTCGCCGCGAAATCGGAGGTCGGGCAATAGGCGATCGCGTCTTCACCGGTCTCGGCGATCACGTGGAATTCATGCGAGCCGCTGCCGCCAATCGAACCGTTGTCCGCCGCCACCGCGCGGAAGTCCAGACCGAGGCGCGTGAAAATGCGCACGTACGCGTCGTACATCTTGCGATACGACTCACGCAGACCGTCCATGTCCTTGTCGAACGAGTACGCGTCTTTCATGATGAATTCGCGGCCGCGCATCACACCGAAACGCGGACGGATCTCGTCGCGGAACTTGGTCTGGATCTGGTAGAAGTTCACCGGCAACTGGCGATAGCTCTTGATCTGATTACGCGCGATGTCCGTCACCACTTCTTCGTGGGTCGGTCCGATCACGAAATCGGACTGCTTGCGATCCTTGAAGCGCAGCAGTTCGGGACCGTACTTTTCCCAACGGCCCGATTCCTGCCACAACTCGGCCGGCTGCACCGCCGGCATCAGTAATTCAATACCGCCTGCCCGGTTCATTTCTTCGCGCACGATGGCTTCCACCTTGCGGATCGAGCGCAGGCCGACCGGCAGGTAGTTATAGATACCGCCGGCGACGCGCCGGATCATGCCGGCGCGCACCATGAGCTTGTGGCTGACGATCTCTGCGTCGGCGGGAGCTTCTTTGAGGGTACCGATAAAGAAACGGGAAGCTTTCATTCAGATTATCCAAAAGCGGCGGCTCCGGAGGGACCGCCCGAAAGGTGAAAACGGTGGGGAAATCGACACAGATCCGGCTCTGAGCCGGCATGGCTCACCTGACAATACACTGACATCGGTACAGCGCGGTCCGACCGCGGCGCCGACGCCGCCGCGCAAAGCCTTTGCACAAGAAATAAGGCACGGAAAGACTGACAGGCTACCGCAAACGCGGGCCTTTGGCGGCGAATCGTTCCAATCTGGTGCGAATCGGTGCGTCAGACCCGTTATCTGTTTATAATCAAAGCAATTTTAAAGGATTCGAAGGTGGTTGTATGCTGGATCGTGAAGGCTTTCGCCCGAACGTCGGCATCATCCTCTTGAACGCGCACAACGAGGTGTTTTGGGGCAAACGGCTCCGTGAACATTCCTGGCAGTTTCCGCAAGGGGGCATCAAGTACGGAGAGACCCCCGTGCAAGCGATGTATCGGGAGTTACACGAAGAAACCGGGTTGCTTCCTGAGCACGTCAAGGTGATTGGTCGCACGCGCGACTGGTTGCGTTACGAGGTGCCTGACAAGTTCATCAAGCGCGAAGTACGCGGTCATTACCGCGGCCAGAAACAAATCTGGTTTTTGCTCCGGATGGTTGGACGCGATTGCGACATCTGCTTGCGCGCCACGGACCACCCTGAGTTCGATGCGTGGCGCTGGAACGAGTACTGGGTGCCGCTCGACTGTGTGATCGAGTTCAAGCGGGATGTATATCAGTTGGCGCTGACGGAGCTATCCCGTTTCATGCGCCGGGCTGCGCCGCGTGCGGAAAAACCTGGCGGGCACCATGGGCCGCGTTATCCCCGGATAGCGTCGTCAATGGAAAGTCCGCCGGATTCCACGGTAATGACGGTGACTTCTGTAACCACCGTCAGCATCGAAACATCGGTTCACGTTACGATCGCGTCCGATTGCGGTCCGGGGTCCGGGTCAACGGCAGAAGTAGACGCCGCGCCGGAACACGAAGACGAATCGGCAGGCGAAACGGCCGGCTCGCTGTTCCGCCCGGGCATGCGCAATTAACAACTCTGTGCGGCTGTCCACGCCGCCTCTCTCTGGCGCGGCTCGACGAGCCGCGCCAGTGTTTCGAGGAAACCATATTGAAAGCACTTGCTCTCGTCGTGGCGTGCGTCGCCACCGGCGCCCTGCTGGCTGGTTGTTCGAGCGCCGGCAAACCTACCAATAAAGACGACAGCGCGTTTGTCTATCTGCTGGACCGCCAGGGCAACTGGGTTGAGAACAAGGTGGACGCTCTGCCGCCGCTGCCGCAGGATTCGAATCTGCTGCCTTTCGAAGTCTCCGGCAATACGCCGCTGCAGTTCGCGGTCGACCGGAATTCGCTGACCGTGGGTACGGACGGCGTGGTTCGCCTTACCGTCGTCGTGGCAAGCCCGAGCGGCGCTCGTAACGTAATCTACGAAGGGATTCGCTGCGACACGTACGAATGGCGCCAGTATGCGGGCCTGAATTCTGATCACGACGGGTGGGACACGACGGTCGCCAACAGCTTCACGCGTATCGAGAATGGCGCGCTGAACGCCTATCAGGCGGCGTTGTATCAGGACTATCTATGCGCGAACAAGATGCCCATGGGGAATGCGGCCTCGATTCTGGAGAACATCCGCTATAAGCGCACAGCGAGTTCGTCGATTCACTGAGATTGGGATCCATGCAGCTTATGGGCGTGAAAAAAGCCGTTCCAGCTTTCGCTGGAACGGCTTTTTGTTTGCCGTATCCGGGTCCCCGCGCTTGCGACTATCCGTGACCTAGACGAGCACCAGGTTATCGCGGTGGATCAGCTCCGGCTCGAGCATATAGCCAAGCACCGATTCAATCTCGCCACTCGGGCGCCGCTGAATCAGCTTGGTTTCCGCGCTGCTGTAGTTCGTCAGGCCGCGCGCCACTTCGCGCCCAGTTGCGCTCAGACAGGCGATCACTTCACCGCGCGCAAAGGCACCCTGAACGCCGACGATGCCAATAGGCAGCAGGCTCTTGCCGCCGTCAGTGAGTTTTTCGACCGCGCCGTCGTCGATCACTACATGGCCGCGCACCTGGAGATGATCCGCCATCCATTGCTTGCGCGCCGCCATGCGTGCCGTGCGCGCGATCAGCTGCGTGCCGATCGCCTCACCCGAGGCCAACCGCGACAGCACATCCGCTTCACGCCCGCTTGCGATCACCGTATTGGCGCCGCTGTGTGCCGCGCGCTTGGCGGCGAGAATTTTGGTCAGCATCCCGCCACGACCGAGACTCGAACCCGCGCCGCCCGCCATGGCTTCGAGGTCCGGCGCCCCAGCATCGGCCTGCTGGACCAGCGTGGCAGTCGGATCCTTGCGCGGATCGGCGGTGAAAAGTCCTTGCTGATCGGTGAGGATGACGAGCGCGTCGCCTTCGATCAGGTTTGCGACGAGCGCCCCCAGCGTGTCGTTGTCGCCGAATTTGATTTCATCAGTGACGACCGTGTCGTTCTCGTTGATGATCGGCACGACGCCCAGGCGCAGAAGCGTGAGCAATGTGGAGCGCGCATTCAGATAGCGTTCGCGATCGGCCAGATCGGCGTGCGTTAGCAGAATCTGCGCGGTCTGAATGGAGTGCTCGGCAAAGCGGCTTTCGTACACCTGCGCGAGACCCATCTGACCGACGGCCGCGGCCGCCTGCAGTTCATCGATCTCGCGTGGCCGCTTGGTCCAGCCGAGCCGTTGCATTCCTTCGGCAATGGCACCCGAGCTGACGAGCACCACTTCCTTGCCTTGCGCGCGCAGGGCGGCAATCTGCGCGGCCCAGCGGCCGATAGCAGCATGATCGAGGCCGCGCCCGTCGTTCGTGACGAGGCTCGAACCGACTTTTACTACCAATCGCCGTGAATCTGCGATGACGGAACGCATTGTGCGCGGTCTCCCAAGATGTCGCGTGATGCATACCGGCAACCCGCCCGGGCGCCGGCGCTCGAGCTTTTTATGCCTGCGGGTCGGTGCCGGCATCGTCCGCGGCGGCCGGGGCTTGCGGCTTCTCGCGGAAACGCACGTCAGCAGCGAGATCTTCGGCTTCCGCCGCGCGCTGTGCGTCCGAGTGCGCGGCGATGTGGTCGAACACCGCGTAGCAAAGGTTTTCGCAGCCCTGGCCTGTCAGCGCAGAGATTTCGAACACCGGGCCATCCCAACCGAAGCCTTCGATGAACGCCGAAACACGGGCTTGGCGCTCGTCTTCGGGCACCATGTCAAGCTTGTTCAGCACCAGCCAGCGCGGCTTTTCATACAGCAGCTCGTCGTACTTGCGCAGCTCGTTGACGATCGCCTTGGCTTCCGCGACCGGATCGACCGCGTCGTCGAACGGTGCGAGGTCGACGATATGCAGCAACAAGCCCGTGCGCTGCAAGTGACGCAGGAACTGGTGACCGAGGCCCGCGCCTTCCGCCGCGCCCTCGATCAAACCAGGAATGTCGGCGATCACGAAGCTGCGGCTCGGCCCGACACGCACCACGCCGAGATTCGGCGCGAGTGTCGTGAACGGGTAATCGGCGATCTTCGGCTTGGCGTTCGACACCGACGCGATGAAGGTCGACTTGCCGGCGTTCGGCATGCCGAGCAGACCGACGTCCGCCAGCACCTTCAGTTCGAGGCGCACCATGCGGCGCTCGCCCGGCTTGCCGTCCGTTTTCTGACGCGGTGCGCGGTTCGTGCTAGATTTGAAATGCAGGTTACCGAGACCGCCCGCGCCGCCCTGAGCGATCTGCACGCTCTGGTTGTGCTCGGTCAGATCGGCGATCAGCTCGCCGGTCTCCATGTCGGTGATCGTGGTGCCGACCGGCATGCGCAACGTGATGTCGTCGCCGCCTTTGCCGTAGCAGTCCGCGCCGCGGCCATTTTCGCCGTTGCGCGCCAGGTGTTTCTTCGCGTAGCGGTAGTCGATCAGCGTGTTGATGTTGCGGTCCGCGACCGCGATCACGCTGCCGCCCCGGCCGCCGTCGCCGCCATCCGGGCCGCCGAACGGAACGAACTTCTCGCGGCGCATCGACGCGCTGCCATCCCCTCCGTCGCCGGCGATGACTTCAATCCTCGCTTCGTCAATGAACTTCATGCGTAACTCCGTCCCGTGGTGTGCTGCCAGATGGTGCTGCTAGATTTATTGCTACTGGATGCTGCTATTTTGCCGCGCCCGCCGCGAGTCGATCAATCGACCTAGCGGCATAGGACATAGCGGCGCGAAGGGCGTTCCTGCCCATTCATCCGGCGAAAACCTGCCGGAATAAAAAAAGCCCCGCTAACTTCGCGGGGCCTTTTTCCGGTCCTGAAGCCCGTGCCTGAGTAAGCTCAGACTGCTGCCGGGACGACGTTGACCATGTGCTTCTTCGCTGCGCCCTTCGTCGAGAAATTGACGTGGCCGTCCGTCAGCGCGAACAAGGTGTGATCCTTGCCGATGCCAACGTTTTCGCCCGGGTGCATGCGCGTGCCACGTTGACGAACGATAATGCCGCCAGCGTTGATAGCCTGACCGCCGTAAACCTTCACGCCGAGGCGCTTCGATTCGGAGTCGCGGCCGTTGCGGGATGATCCGCCTGCCTTTTTGTGTGCCATTTGATTTGCTCCTTAACCGGTGCGCTTACGCGTTGATCGCGTCGATGCGCAGTTCGGTATAGTTCTGGCGGTGGCCGCCATGCTTCTGGTAGTGCTTCCGGCGACGCATCTTGAAGATGGTCACTTTCTTGTGACGACCTTGCGACACGACGGTAGCCTTGACGGAAGCCCCACTGACCAGCGGCGCACCGAACTTAATCGATTCGCCTTCGCCCACTGCGAGAACCTGGTCGAGCGTGATTTCAGCGTCAATGTCTGCCGGTATCTGTTCTACTTTAAGTTTTTCGCCGACGGCAACTTTATACTGCTTGCCACCGGTTTTTATGACCGCGTACATTGAGAACCTCACTCTGTGTTCATTTTTTCCACGCACCGCGCGCGGAAACCCGTGATTATACATAGAGTTAGCTGCTCGGTCAAAACTCATTGAGGAGCGCCGCGCGTAGCGCCCGGCGCCTTGCAGCACAGCCGCTGCGCGCGGTTCTGCCGCCGCCCGGAACGCGCCGCGCCGCAGCCTGCGACCCGGAACTGTCGCGATTCGCCTTATAATTCGCGGCACTACCCAATTCAGCCATCATGTCGTCGACTGCCACCCCCTCCTCCAACGCCGCCAGCCTGCTCGCTCCGATCGCCGAAGACATGCAGCAGGTCAATCGCGTCATACGGCACCGTCTTGCATCCGACGTGATGCTGATCAACCAGATTTCCGAGTACATCATCAGCGCGGGCGGCAAGCGGCTGCGGCCGGCCTTGCTGCTGCTGGTGGCCGGCGCGTTGGGCGAAACCACAGGGCATCGGCACGAACTGGCGGCGGTCGTCGAATTCATCCATACGGCCACGCTGCTGCACGACGACGTGGTCGACGAATCCGACCTGCGGCGCGGCCGCCAGACTGCCAACGCGCTGTTCGGCAACGCCGCGAGCGTACTGGTGGGCGATTTCCTGTACTCGCGCTCGTTCCAGATGATGGTCGGCGTGGGCAAGATGCGCGTGATGGAGATTCTGTCGGAGGCGACCAACATCATCTCCGAAGGCGAGGTGCTGCAGTTGCTGAACATGCACGACGCCGACGTGGACGAAGCCCGCTACATGCAGGTGATCCGCTACAAGACCGCCAAGCTGTTCGAAGCAGCCGCCCAATTGGGCGCGGTGCTGGCCGGATCGGACGCGAAAACGGAAGCCGCCGCCGCCGAATTCGGCCGGCGCATCGGCACTGCGTTCCAGATCATGGACGACTGGCTCGACTACACGGGCACAGCTGAGTCGATGGGCAAGAACGCCGGCGACGACCTTCGCGAAGGCAAACCGACTCTGCCGCTGATCTATCTGATCGAACGCGGCACGCCGGAGCAATCGGCGCTCGCGCGGGAAGTGATCGAGCAAGGTGGCACGGAACGTTTCGACACCATTTTCGAGGCGATCACGCGCTCCGGCGCACTGGATCACACGCTCGAATGCGCGAAAAAGGAAGCTCAGGCCGCAGCTGCAGCAATTTCTTCGTTTCCGGATTCCATTTTTAAAGAGAGCCTGCTAGAATTATGTTCTTACTCGACGGCAAGACAGTCTTGAACGAGACTGAAACGCTGGCTTAGTCTGAATCGAGTCTGCAGTACACATCGGGGTGTAGCTTAGCCTGGTAGAGCGCTACGTTCGGGACGTAGAGGCCGGAGGTTCGAATCCTCTCACCCCGACCAGATTCGCCTTGTTAGTTCAAGGCTCAAAAAACCGCCCAGCTAGCTCGGCGGTTTTTTGTTTTTGTTGGGTCACGCGCGGCGTGTTCAGCGTGTTATTTCCCTCACGCACCCCGCATCGCCATCATCGCCCTGTCTTTTGCCGCCAGCACGAACAGTGCGCGCAAGCCCCTCTGCTATATTCTCTTCATCCTCTCCCCTATCCTTCACGACGCGTGGAACAACTTCCCTTATGGGCGCAGATTGGCGCCGTCTTTCTGCTGCTTATCTGCTCGAGCTTCTTTTCGATTTCCGAAACGGCGATGATGGCGATCAATCGCCATCGCCTGAAACATCTGGCCAATCAGAACGCGCTCGGCGCAAAGACCACTCAAGGTCTCCTCGCGCAGACGGATCAGCTTTTGAGCGTCGTGCTGATCGGCAACAATCTGTTCAATACCATCATTCCGGTGCTCACCACCTCGATCGCCCTGCACACGTTCGGCCGGAACAACCTCGTGCTGTCGATCGCGACCGGCATCGTCGCGTTTCTGATCATCGTGTTCGCGGAAATCACGCCGAAGATCGTCGGCGCGACGTTCCCTGAAAAAGTCGCGCTGCCGGCCAGCCTGCTGATCGCGCCGATGATGCGCGTCGCCAAACCGCTAGTCTGGTTCGTCAATCTTTTTGCAAACGGCATTCTGCGCGTGCTGCATATCAATACAAAGGGCGCGCACGACCAGCGCCTGTCGACCGAAGAGTTGCGCACCATCGTGCTCGAGTCCGGCAGCTTCATGCCGACCAAGCACCGCAGCATTCTGCTGAACCTGTTCGATCTGGAAAACATCTCCGTCGACGACGTGATGATCCCGCGCCGCCGCATCGAGGCGCTGGATTTCGACGCGCCGTTCGAGCACATCCTGCATCAACTGGAAACCTGTTATCACAACAAACTGATCGTCTATCAAGGCGACATTGATCGCGTGCTCGGTGTGCTGCACGTACGCAAGACACTGGCGGCGCTGCACAACCAGGAACTCGAGCGCGAGACGCTGCGCGAGCTGCTGGCGGAGCCGTACTTCGTGCCGAGCGGGACGCCCGTGTTCCAGCAATTGCAATTCTTCCAGGAGAGCCGCCACCGCACAGCGCTGGTCGTCAACGAATACGGCGAGTTGCAGGGCCTCGTCACACCGGAAGACATCATCGAGGAACTGATTGGCGAGTTCACTACCTCGATTCCGCGCGGCGCCAACTCGCGCGGCGGCTGGAACGAGAACGGCGAATGCATCGTGGCCGGCAGCATGCCGCTGCGCGAGTTGAACCGCTGGCTGCATCTCACGCTGCCTACCGACGGGCCGAAAACGCTCAATGGTCTAATCCTCGAAATTCTCGAAGATATTCCCGACGGCGACGTGTGCGTGCAGATCGGCGAAGTCAAACTCGAAGTAATGCGCAGCGACGATCAGGCGATTCGTACGGTCAAGCTGTTCAGACCGCCGACGCGCGTGAAAGCCGGCAAGGTATTGCGCGGCTAGGTTGGCCGACGTAACTGCGCAACTTCGCAACGCGGCGCGCGACCGCTTGGCACGACCAGCAACAGCGCGATACGGCCAGGCACCACAGCCAGGGACGGCAGGCAGCGGCAGAACACGCGCCGAGCACAGCGGCCAAACCTGCAGCAGCATCGCACACCGACGCAGCGCGCGCCATTAGCCGAATGGCCGAATAGCGGCGCCCGCCACCTTGCCGGAAGATGAAGCCGTCGTGTTCTACAGGCGGTTCATCACCGGTCTCTCATGCAAGCCTCTTTCCAGCCCACGGCGGCATCGCCGCGCCCCATCGCAAACGCCCACGAAAGCGCCGTCAAAGCGAAACTGAGACCATTCGCGCCCGACGTCGGCGCAACAAATCCCACTGATACCGACAACGCGCCCGCCGTGCGTCTTTTGACCGACACATTGCAGGAAGCAACTCGCCGAAACGCGTCGGACCTTCACATCGAGCCGGCGGAACACGGCTGGCGCGTGCGCTTGCGAATCGACGGCGTGCTGCACGAAATCCCGCCGCCGCCGGCGCATCTGCGCGACGCATTCATCACTCGGGTGAAGGTGCTGGCGCGCATGGATATCGCCGAGCGTCGCGTGCCGCAAGACGGCCGGCTGCGCATTTCCACTTCGCCGGGACGCGTTGAAGACTATCGCGTCAACTCGCTGCCCACGCTATTCGGAGAAAAGCTCGTGCTGCGCAGGCTCGACGCGCTGCCCGCCGATCTTTCACTCGACTCGCTCGGCCTCGATCCGCATCAACGCGAAACCGTGGACGCCGCGATTCGCGCGCCGCACGGCCTCATGCTTGTCACCGGCCCCACCGGCAGCGGCAAGACATTGTCGTTGTATTGTTTCCTGAATCTGCTCAACGGCGAGGCCCGCAATCTCTGCTCAGTGGAAGACCCCGCGGAGATCCAGTTGGCTGGCATCAATCAGGTCAGCGTGCGCGAAAAAGCCGGGCTCACTTTCGCGGTCGCGCTGCGCGCATTCCTTCGCCAGGATCCGGACGTGATCATGGTCGGCGAGATTCGCGACGAAGAGACCGCCGACCTCGCCGTAAAAGCCGCGCAAACGGGCCACCTCGTCCTATCGACCCTGCATACGAACGACGCGCCGGCAGCCATCGCGCGTCTGATCGATATCGGCGTCGAGCCGTATAACCTCGCCGCCGCGTTGCGGATGGTCACCGCGCAACGGCTGGTGCGGCGGCTCTGCGTCGCGTGCCGCGTGCCGGCGCCGCAGTCGGTCGCGGCGCTCCGGGCAGCGGGTTTCAGCGAGCAGCAACTCGATGGCTGGCAGCCCTACGCCACCGCCGGGTGCCCCGCGTGTCACGGCATCGGCTATCGCGGCCGCATCGGCATTCATCAGGTGATGCCCGTATCCGATGCGATGCGCGAACTGATCGTCGCGAGCGCCGGCACGCATGAACTCGCGCGGCTGGCGCAAACCGAACAGGTGGGCACTTTGCGCGACGCCGCGTTGAGACGTGTGCGCGACGGCACCACCAGCCTCGCCGAAGCGCTCGCCGCCACCGAGTTCGCATGAACACGGCGACGACCCAAAGGCTTCCGGCCTCCGACATGCGTTTCAAATGGCGCGGCGTCGATGCCGACGGCGTGCGGAAAAACGGCGCGCTTATCGCGCCGGACGCAGCCATCGCCCGCTCACTGCTCAAGCGCGACAATCTGTTCATCCTCGAACTGACGGCGCTCGGACCGGCACCGCGTCCCACCACACACGCCGCGGACATCACGCTATTCACGCGCCAGCTCGCCAGCCTGCTGCGCGCGGGTCTCCCACTCGCGCCCGCGCTGGACCTGCTCGCGCAAGCCCAGACTTCGCGCCGCCACGGCATGCCGCGTATTGTCGGCGCGCTTGCGCGCAACATCACCGGCGGCCTGCGTTTTTCCGCGGCGTTGCAGCGGCATCCCGCGCAATTCAACGCGCTGTATTGCCAACTCGTCGAAGTCGGCGAGGCGGCCGGCGCGCTCGCGGCGGTCCTCGCCCGCATCGCCGACGACCGCGAACGCGCCGCCGCGCAGCGCGCCAAAGTGCGCGCGGCACTGACCTATCCCGTCGCGATCCTCGTGCTGGCGATGGCAATCACCGCTGCATTGCTCGTGTGGGTCGTACCGACCTTCAAACAGATCTTCGACGGCTTTGGCGCCAGGCTGCCCGCACCCACGCAGTTCGTGCTGGCATTGTCGTCCGGTGTGGCGCGATGGAGCATACCGGCATTCGCCATGATCTTCGCAATCGGATCAGCAGCGACGTTTCTGCTGCGACGTTCCGAAGCCGCGCGCATCCGCTTTGCGCGCATATCGCTGACAATACCAGTCGCCGGTCCGCTGTTACGCACGTTGTGCGCGGCGCGCTGGAGCCGCGCGCTCGGCACCTTGTTATCAGCCGGCACACCGCTGGCTGACGCGTTCGACTCGCTGACTCACGCCACCGGCAACGCATTCTTCGACCGCGCCACCGTGGAAATCGCCGCGCGTCTGCGGCGCGGCGAACGGCTCGCCGCCGCAATGCGCGCGGCACACTGCTTTCCGCCCGAAGTCGTGCAGCCCATCGCGGTTGCCGAGGAGTCCGGAGCACTCGACGCCATGCTGATCGACGTGGCGTCGCTGGCCGATCGTCAGGTAGACGAAAAGATCGGCACGCTGTCGAGTCTATGCGAGCCACTCGTCATCGTCGTGCTCGGCGCGCTGGTCGGCGGCCTCGTGATCGCGATGTATCTTCCCATTATTCAACTCGGCAACGTGGTGTAGGATCGCAGCCGAATCCATCCTTAATCTATGCGGGCCACTCTTCCATTCGTGCCAGACACTTCTTCCAGCCTGCTGTCGGGCCTGCTTCCCGACCATTTCGCGACCGGCCTCGGCCAGGCGTTCGGCAGCCTGCCCACAGCACTGCAGATGACGTTCGCCATTGTGTTCGGCCTCGTGATCGGCAGCTTCCTGAACGTCGTCGTGCATCGGCTGCCGATCATGCTCGACCGCGCCTGGCGCGCTGAAGTCAGCGAGGCCGCCGATCAACCCCTGCAAGAAGACGGCTTGCCGGCGCGCTACAACCTGTGGGTGCCGCGCAGCGCCTGTCCTCACTGCGGCCACGTGTTGAGCGCATGGGAGAACCTGCCGGTACTGAGCTATCTATTGCTACGCGGCCGCTGCTCCGCATGCAAGGCGCACGTGAGCCTGCGCTATCCGCTGCTCGAAATCGCCAGTGCGGCGTTCGCGGCGGGCGCACTCGCGTTGTTCGGCCCAACCGTCACGGCGCTCGCCGCCTTTGGTCTTTGCGCCACGCTGCTCGCCATGAGCGCGATCGACATCGACACGCATCTGCTGCCCGACTCCCTGACGCTGCCGTTGCTGTGGGCAGGCATCATCGTCAACTTCAACGGTATGTTTACGAACTTGCACGATGCGGTGCTGGGCGCGATCTTCGGGTATCTGGTGCTGTGGGTCGTGCACTGGTTGTTTCTGCTCATCCGCGGCGTTGAAGGCATGGGTTACGGCGATTTCAAACTGCTGGCGGCGCTCGGCGCGTGGCTCGGCTGGGCGGCGCTGCCGCAGATCGTGCTGATCGCGGCGGTGAGCGGCGCGGTCGTCGGTCTGCTGGCAACATGGCGCGGCCGCATGCGCTTCGAGGAGCCGCTGCCCTTCGGGCCGTTCCTTGCGGCGGGCGGCGCGCTGACGCTGTTTCTCGGCACACCGCTTTATCTGGCTTTGGGAGGCTGAAGCATGTTTGCTGTGGGATTGACCGGCGGCATCGGCAGCGGCAAATCGACTGTCGCCGACCTGTTTGCGGCGCACGGCGTGCCGCTCGTCGACACCGACCTGATCGCGCACCGCATCACCGCGCCGCACGGCATCGCCATGCCGCCAATCGCCGCCGAGTTCGGCGAGGGGTTCGTCGCACCTGACGGCTCACTCGACCGCGCCGCCATGCGCACACTCGTATTCAGCGACGACAGCGCGCGCAAACGCCTCGAAGGCATCACGCATCCGTTGATTCGCGCTGAAACCGAACGCGAGCAGCGTGAGGCTCAAGGGCCCTATGTGATCGTCGTGGTGCCGCTGCTGGTTGAATCCGGCAAGTGGAAGGCACGTGTGAATCGCGTGCTGACGGTGAACTGCAGCATTGAAACGCAGATCTCGCGTGTGATGAGCCGCAATAATTTCAGTCGCGAACAGGTGCTGGCGATCATCGCTCGTCAGGCCACACGCGAAGCACGCCTCGCCGCGGCCGACGACATAATCGACAACGACAACGCGCCGCTGGACGCGCTCGAGTCGCAAGTCGACGCGCTGCATCGCGTGTATCTGTCGCTCGCCCGCGCATGACGCGGACGTGACATCTCGGGAAATCCCGGTTGAACTTCGCAGCGATGCGCGTGCCAAAAGTGCGTTGAAAACCGCCCGAAACACGTGAAAAAAGTTGCAAATGCGTGCTGAAAAAGTGCGTGATTGCTAGGGTAGTCTCACGGCATTAGAATGTTCTGCATTCCCGTCACCGACCACGCCCGAGGCGAGCCCGCTTGATCCTTTACGAGTATCCCTTCAACGAGCGAATCCGGACGCTATTGCGCCTCGAAGATCTGTTCGAGCGCTTCACGTTCTTTCTGACTCAGGAAGACGCCAGGGAACATCACGTCGCACTGACAACGTTGTTCGAAATCTCGGAGGTTGCGGGCCGCGCGGATCTGAAGTCGGATCTGATGAAAGAACTCGAACGCCAACGGCAAACGCTAGCGCCGTTTCGAGGCAATCCGGGAATCGAACAAAACGCGCTTGAGGCCGTACTCGGCGAGATCGAGCAAACACTCGCGGGGCTTTCGCAGATGCAGGGCAAGACCGGCCAGCATCTTGCAGACAACGAGTGGCTAGCCAGTATCCGCAGCCGCGCGATCATTCCGGGCGGCACCTGCAAGTTCGATTTGCCGTCCTATTACGCCTGGCAACAGATTCATCCCGATCAGCGCCGCCAGGACATCGCCAAGTGGGTGACGCCGCTGCTGCCGCTGCGCGACGCGGCCATCATCGTCTTGCGGCTGGCGCGCGAGTCCGGCCAGGCGTCCAAGGTCATGGCCATGCAGGGCAGCTATCAGCAGATGCTGTCCGGCCGTTCGTATCAATTGATGCAAGTGCGGGTGGCACCGGAATTGCGCGTGATCCCCGAAGCCAGCGCGAACAAGTACATGCTGTGGGTGCGCTTCACCGTGCAGGACGGCGATTTGCGTCCGCGTGCAGTGGATGTGGACGTTCCTTTCCAGCTTACGCTTTGCAGCCTGTAGGGCACGCTCGCAACCCTGTCATGTTCACCTGTTAAATCAGAAACGGTGGGGCACGCCTTTAAAGCGGCGAGAAATGCCCCTATATTCGTCACTTGTTCCGTTTGCGATTGATTGCCTGACCGTATGCCTACTGTCGTCAAATGCCCCACATGCGGAAAGGACGTCCGCTGGACACCTGAAAACCGCTTCCGCCCCTTCTGCTCCGATCGCTGCAAGCAGATCGACCTCGGCGCCTGGGCCGCTGAGAAGTACAAGATCGGCGGGAACGAGCAGGAAGCGTCGTCGGACGAGACGCCCGGCGGGGATTACACCCCGCATTAAGCGCGGCCCGCTGGCCGGGCCATGCCGATCGGCGCTTCGCTAGAGCAGCGCCTGACGTCGCGCGCCGTCTTCTTTCCGCTTCAGCTCTTTTCGGCTGCGAGCCATTCCAGCACGGGAATGGTCGCCGGCAACAGCGGCTCGACATCCGCGGGCAGCGTCTGCCAGACAAAAGCCTGACCTTCGCGGCCGTGCGGCTCGCCGGACCACTGCGTCACCTTGCAGAAAAAGAGCCGCACATACGCGTGCGGGTAATCGTGTTCGAGCATATGCCAAAGATGGCTTGCTTCGACCGCGATACCCAACTCCTCGTGCAACTCGCGAGCGAGCGCGGCTTCGACTGATTCGCCCGCTTCCAGCTTGCCGCCCGGAAATTCCCAGTAGCCTTCGTACGGCTTGCCGGCCGGGCGCTGCGCCAGCAGATAGCGCCCATCAGGCTGGACCAGCACGCCAACCGCGACTTGCGTGACCTTGCGGCCGGCGGCGTTCTTCTCGACGTCGTCGCTCATGCGCTCACTCATGCCGACGTCTTGCGGCCGGACCAGTCGCGCGCGAACTGCCACGCGACACGTCCCGAACGCGACCCGCGCTCGAGCGCCCACACCAGCGCGTCACCACGCGCCGCTTCGACTTCGGCGTCGTCGCAGCCGAAATGACGCAGCCAGTGGCTGATGATCGACAGGTAGTCATCCTGCTTGAACGGATAGAAGCTGACCCACAAACCGAAGCGCTCGGACAGGGAGATCTTTTCTTCGACCAGCTCACCGGGATGAATCTCCCCGTCGGACGTGTGCTTGTACGTCTCGTTATCGCTCATGTATTCGGGCAACAGATGGCGGCGGTTCGACGTCGCATAAATCAGCACGTTGTCCGATTGCGCGGCGATCGAGCCGTCGAGCGCGACCTTCAGCGCCTTGTAGCCCGACTCGCCGTCTTCGAACGAGAGGTCGTCGCAGAACACCACGAAGCGCTCCGGCCGCTGCGCGATCAGGTCGACGATATCGCCGAGGTCGTGCAGATCGTCCTTATCCACCTCGATCAGACGTAGCCCGTCTTTCGCGTACGCATTCAGACACGCCTTGATCAGCGACGACTTGCCGGTGCCGCGCGCGCCTGTCAGCAACACGTTGTTGGCCGGCTGCTTGTGGACGAATTGACGCGTGTTCTGCTCGATCAGGCCTTTCTGGCGATCGATGTTTTGCAGGTCGTCGAGCGTGATCGCCGAGATGGCCGGCACCGGCTGCAGGTAGCCGCGCCCCTGGCGCTTGCGCCAGCGGAAGGCCACTGCCGCCGACCAGTCGATATCGGTCGAAGCGGGCGGAAGCATCGCTTCGAGGCGGACGAGCACGGCTTCGGCCCGGGTCAGAAACTGTTCGAGTTTATCCATGGCTGTGAAATAAGCGGCCTTCAGGCCGCGTAATGAACCCGGTTACGAACGATAGTCGGCGTTGATGCTCACGTAGTCGTGCGACAGATCGCAAGTCCAGATCGTGGCTTGCGCATCGCCGCGGCCGAGCACGACACGAATGCCGATCTCGCTCTTTTTCATGACGCGCTGGCCGTCTTCTTCACGGTAGGCCGGATTGCGGCCGCCGGCAGTGGCGACCAGCACGTCGTCCAGATACAGATCGATCTTGCCGACGTCGAGATCGTCCACGCCGGCATAGCCGATGGCCGCGAGAATGCGGCCGAGATTCGGATCCGATGCATAGAAGGCCGTTTTCACGAGCGGCGAGTGGCCGATCGCATAGGCGATCTGGCGGCATTCGCCGACGCTCGAGCCGCCTTCCACTTGCACGGTCATGAATTTGGTCGCGCCTTCGCCGTCGCGCACGATGAGCTGCGCGAGGGTCTGGGCGACTTCGGTCACCGCGTCGCGCAGCGCTGCGTAAGCGGGCGAATAGGTGGACGTGATCGCCGGCAAGCTCGATTTGCCCGACGCGATCAGGATGAACGAATCGTTGGTCGACGTATCGCCATCGATCGTGATGCAGTTGAACGAGCGATCCGCCACGTGCTTGACCAGCGCGTCGAGCACCGGCTGGGAGACGGCGGCGTCGAACGCGAGGAAGCCGAGCATGGTCGCCATGTTCGGCTTGATCATGCCGGCGCCCTTGCTGATGCCGGTCAGCGTGACCGTGTGGCCCTCGATCGTCACCTGGCGCGACGTGGCCTTGGGCAGCGTGTCCGTGGTCATGATCGCCTGCGCGGCGTCATACCAGTTCGCTTCCTTGCGGTTCGCCAGCGCGGCCGGCAAACCCGCTTTCAAACGATCGACCGGCAGCGGTTCCAGAATCACGCCCGTCGAAAACGGCAGCACCTGTTCCGGCGTAATGTCCGCGAGACGCGCGAGTTCGGCACAGGTTTCGCGCGCCGCCACGAGGCCGGGCTCACCCGTGCCCGCGTTCGCGTTGCCGGTGTTGATCACCAGCGCGCGAATCGGCTTGCCGCCGGCGCGCACGCGTTCCAGATTCTCACGGCACACCGTGACGGGCGCCGCGCAAAAACGGTTCTGCGTGAACACGCCGCCCACCGTGGCGCCTTCGCCCACGGAAATGACGAGCACGTCCTTGCGGTTCGGCTTGCGAATATTCGCCTCCGCCCAGCCGAGCGAAACGCCGGCGACGGGATAGAGTTGAGCGGGATCGATCGAGGGGAAATTGACAGCCATGGTCGCGACCTGTCGAAGAAAATGCCGGCAGGCGCCGGCATCGGGGAAACGGAACTGATGATCCGGGCTTGGTGCCGGACCACCGCGAAATCAAGGCAACCTACCGCCTGAAACGAAGCGGCGCGCCTCTCAGCGCGCCGCCTTCGGCATTACACGATCTTGCCGTGGCACTGCTTGTACTTCTTGCCGCTGCCGCACGGGCACGGGTCGTTACGGCCGACCTTCGGCACGTTGTCCGCGCTCATGTTCGCTGCTGCCGTATGCGACGAACCGTGGCTCATGGCATCGCCGATCATGGCGGCGGTGGCTGCTTCCGCGGCAACAGGCGCTGCGGCGGCCGCTTCGGCGAATTCGGCGTGGCGGAACTCGACGTTTTCAAGGTGGCCGCCTTGCTCTTCGAGCTGTTCAGCAGCCTGTTCCAACTGTTCAGGCGACTGGATCTGCACGTTCATCACCACGCGGGTGACTTCGAGCTTTACAGCGTCGAGCATGGCGGCGAACAGTTCGAACGCCTCACGCTTGTATTCCTGCTTCGGATTCTTCTGCGCATAGCCACGCAGATGGATGCCCTGACGCAAGTGATCGAGCGCGGCCAGATGTTCGCGCCAGCTGCGATCCAGCGTTTGCAGCATGATCGAGCGCTCGAACGCGCTGAACGATTCGCGGCCGACCAGTTCGACCTTCGCTTCGTAGGCTTCGTCCGCAGCGGCTTCGACCGCTTCGAGAATCTCGTCCGCGCTGATCGAGTTCGACTCGTTGATCATTTCTTGGATCGCGAGGTCGAGTTGCCATTCGTTGCGCAGCACTTCTTCCAGTTCGGGCACGTCCCACTGCTCTTCAATGCTGCCCGCCGGCACGAACTGATGAACGATATCGGCGATCACGCTCTGACGCATCGCGCCGATCGTTTCGGTGATGTCGTTCGCTTCGAGCAATTCGTTGCGCTGCTGGTAAATCACCTTGCGCTGATCGTTCGACACATCGTCGTATTCGAGCAATTGCTTGCGAACGTCGAAGTTGCGCGCTTCCACCTTGCGCTGCGCCGATTCGATCGAGCGAGAGACGATGCCCGCCTCGATCGCTTCGCCTTCTGGCATCTTCAGGCGGTCCATGATCGCGCGCACGCGATCGCCGGCGAAAATGCGCAGCAGCGGATCTTCCAGCGACAAATAGAAGCGCGACGAACCCGGGTCGCCCTGACGGCCGGCACGGCCGCGCAGCTGATTGTCGATCCGGCGCGATTCGTGGCGCTCGGTGCCGATGATGTGCAGACCGCCCGCGGCCTTCACCTGATCGTGCAGCGCTTGCCATTCGTCGTGCAGCTTCTGGATGCGGCGTTGCTTGTCGTCTTCAGCCAGCGTTTCGTCCAGTTCGAGGAACGACGCCTGCTTTTCCGCGTTGCCGCCGAGCACGATGTCGGTACCGCGACCGGCCATGTTGGTGGCGATCGTGATGCGCTTCGGACGGCCGGCTTCGGCGACGATCTCGGCTTCACGCGCGTGCTGCTTGGCGTTCAGCACTTCGTGCGGCAGACCGGCGTGCTTCAGCAGATGCGACAGCAACTCGGAGTTTTCGATCGACGTCGTACCGACCAGCACCGGCTGCCCGCGCTCGTAGCAGTCGCGAATGTCGCGGATTACCGCGTCGTAGCGTTCCTTGGCCGTCTTGTAGATCTGATCCTGCTTGTCGATCCGCTTGGGCGGACGGTTGGTCGGGATCACGACCGTTTCGAGACCATAGATCTCGTTGAATTCGAACGCTTCCGTATCCGCCGTGCCGGTCATGCCGGACAGCTTCGCGTACATGCGGAAGTAGTTCTGGAACGTGATCGACGCGAGCGTCTGATTCTCGCTCTGGATCTTGACGTGTTCCTTCGCCTCGACAGCCTGGTGCAGACCGTCCGACCAGCGGCGGCCCGACATCAGACGGCCGGTGAATTCGTCCACGATCACCACTTCGCCGTTTTGCACCACGTAGTGCTGGTCCTTGAAGAACAGCGTGTGTGCGCGCAGCGCGGCATACACGTGGTGCATCAGCGTGATGTTCTGCGGCGCGTACAGGCTTTCGCCGTCGCCGATCAGGCCCCACTCGGCGAGCAGACGCTCGGCCTTTTCGTGGCCCGATTCCGTCAGGAACACCTGGCGGCCTTTTTCGTCCAGCGTATAGTCGCCCGGCTTTTCGACGCCGGTGCCGTCCGCTTTCTCTTCGCCGATCTGGCGTTCAAGCAGCGGCGGCAGTGCGTTCATGCGCACGTACAGGTCGGTGTGATCTTCGGCCTGGCCGGAGATGATCAGCGGGGTACGGGCTTCGTCGATCAGGATCGAGTCGACCTCGTCGACCACCGCGAAATTCAGGGCCCGCTGCACGCGCGCGTCGGTCTCGTAGACCATGTTGTCGCGCAGGTAGTCGAAGCCGAATTCGTTGTTGGTGCCGTACGTGATGTCCGCCGCGTAGGCTTCCTGCTTCGCACCGTGATCCATCTGCGACAGATTGATGCCGACCGACAGACCGAGGAAGTTGTACAGGCGCGCCATCCACTCGGCGTCGCGCTGGGCGAGGTAGTCGTTGACCGTGACCACGTGCACGCCGCGGCCGGACAGCGCGTTCAGGTACACCGGCAGCGTGGCGACGAGCGTCTTGCCCTCACCGGTGCGCATTTCGCCGATCTTGCCGTAGTGCAGAACCATGCCGCCGATCAGCTGCACGTCGAAGTGGCGCATTTTCAGCACCCGCTTGCTGGCCTCGCGGCACACCGCGAAGGCTTCCGGCAGGAGCTTGTCGAGCGATTCGCCGCTCGCGACGCGCTGGCGGAATTCACCCGTTTTGGCGCGCAGTTGATCGTCCGTCAATTGCTCGATCTGCGGTTCGAGCGCATTGATCGCCGTGACGGTCTTTTGATATTGCTTGACTAGCCGCTGGTTGCGGCTGCCAAAAATCTTCTGTAGAAAACCGGTGGTCATCGGATCGGTGTCTGCGTCGCGGCTTCGGCTGGGTCGCGGCGTGCAGTTCGTGCACGCGCGCTCCGGGGTCGGAAGGGCCTCGGCGGCTTAGTCCAAGAGTGAATTCGAATCGCGCATTTTAGCACGCGCCCCCGCCCACGCTTATGTCAGCAGCGAGACGGCGGCAGGGCATCGGAAGCCCGCCGCAGCGAGCTCTGGCAGTCCGCTTGAGGCGGGCCCGCGTGCGTCCTGCGCGGTACAATCGCGGCGTGAACGCGCATAGGGCGCGGACACGCCGTGACCCATCGAACATGAGCCATTTTCCTTCCTTTTCAAGGCCGCCGCCCCAGCAGTTCAAGGCGCGCCGCCCGCAGCCGGTCGCCGAGGTGCTCAATCGCACTGACGCGTTCGCGGCCCTGCGCGCGGGCGTCGAGCAGATTGCGGCGTTGGAGAAGGATCTGCGCGCGCTGCTGCCCGACTATCTGGCGACGAGCGTCGAACCCAGCTTCATCAAGGAAGGCGTGCTCGCCCTGTTCGCCGGCCATAACGCGCTGGCGGCGCGGCTGCGGCATCTGGAGCCGCGGCTGCTGGCGGATCTGCAGCAGCGCGGCTGGCCGGTGAATTCGCTGCGGATTCGCGTGCGGCCGCAGGCTGTGAAGGAACCGCCGCCGGTCAAACAGGCGCGCATGACACCGGCCGGCGCTGATGCGCTCCACGCGCTGAGCGAGTCGCTGGCGCCGTCGCCGTTACAGGAAGCGCTGGCGAAAATGGCGGCGCGGCATCGGAGAAATCGCTAGGCAAAAGAAAAGCGGCCCAACCGGGCCGCTTACTTTTCATGCGCTCGCTTCAGAAATTTCACCCGAAGGCGTCAGGCAAAAGCCGTCTGCGTTTCGTAGGCAAAACCGCGCGGCGCCTTCTGCGTGTCGTCGAAGGTGACGATTTCGTACGAATCTTCGTGCGCCAGCAGTTCGCGCAGCAGCGCATTGTTCAGGCCGTGGCCCGACTTGTATGCGTCATACGCTGCCAGCAACGGATGGCCGACCACATACAGGTCGCCGATCGCATCGAGCATCTTGTGCTTCACGAACTCGTCGTCGTAGCGCAGGCCGTCGTTATTCAGAATGCGGTACTCGTCCAGCACGATTGCGTTGTCCATGCTGCCGCCACGCGCCAGACCCAGTTCGCGCATCATTTCCACTTCATGCGCAAAACCGAAGGTGCGGGCGCGCGCGATCTCGCGCACGTACGACGTATTGGCAAAATCCACTTCCAGCGCCTGGCCGGTTTTATCCACAGCCGGGTGACGGAAATCGATCGTGAACTTGAGCTTGAAACCAAAGTACGGGTCGAGACGCGCGAATTTATCGCCGTCACGAATTTCGACCGGCTTGGTGACCTTGATGAATTTCTTCGCCGCGTTCTGTTCTTCAATACCCGCCGACTGAATCAGAAACACGAATGAACCGGCGCTGCCGTCCATGATCGGGATTTCTTCGGCGGTGACGTCGACATACAGGTTGTCGATGCCGAGACCGGCGCAGGCGGACATCAAATGCTCGATGGTCGAGACGCGCGCGCCGTCCTTCTGCAACACGGAAGCCAGACGCGTATCGCCAATCGCCATCGCCGACGCAGGAATGTCCACCGGCGTGGCGAGGTCCACGCGCGAAAACACAATGCCCGTGTCCGGCCCGGCCGGACGGAGCGTCAGTTCGACTTTGCGGCCCGAGTGCAGGCCAATGCCGACTGTCTTGACGATTTGTTTGATAGTGCGCTGCTTCAGCATGGTGATCTTCTATTCGATTGAAAATCCCAATCGGGACTTTTTATTCCATAGCACGAATTATACTCCAATACCCTAAGGAGCGTCTTTCCGCGGAACGTATCAATCTGTTTCGCTGCATTACCCTTGGGGGCCCGTCAGGAAAGCGTGACGGGCCGATGCCCCGGAACGGAGGCGTTTCCGGTCATCGGCCCGCGTAACGGCCTGTCACAAAAGCGTCTTGTCGACCGTTGCCCAAGCACAACGCGCCAACCGCGCGTGCCTGTGGCGAAGGCCACGACACCAGCGTGCCTAGCTCAACGTAGCGAGAATACTCCCTGCATCGCTGACTTCGAATTTGCCGGCAGCCTCGACGTTCAACGTCTTGACCACGCCGTCGTCGACCACCATCGCGTAGCGCTGGGAACGGATTCCCATGCCGCGCGCCGACAAATCCTGCTCGAGACCGAGCGCTCGCGTGAAAGCCGCACTGCCGTCCGCCATCATGCGCACCTTGCCCGAGGCGTGCTGATCGCGTCCCCACGCGCCCATTACGAACGCGTCGTTGACGGACACGCACCAGATCTCGTCGATGCCAAGAGCGCGCAACTGCTCGGCGTGCTCGACATAACCCGGTACATGTTTGGCCGAACAGGTCGGCGTGAACGCGCCCGGCAATCCGAAGATCACCACACGCTTGCCCGCCGTCTGCTCGCGCACGTCGAAGCTGTTAGGCCCGATCGTGCAGCCCGCCCGCTCGTCTTCGATCAACTCGAAGAGCGTCGCGTCGGGCAGCTTGTCACCTGCCTGAATCATGCTCAGTCCTTTGCATCGATGCGAAGCACGCTCGCACGTCGTCGTGTCGCAGTGAAAAATCCGGCGTGGGCACCAACCACTGCATGCTCCGCCGTCCGGCGACAGTCGCCCAATCCGCTTCGCGAATCCGAAGAGGGCACTTGTCCTTGTCGCGAATCTTCAAAGATACGCGACTTGTTCGCCGTTCACCCGCCACGCTCGTGCATTCGTCCGCCAGCGCTGCACTGCTGTCCAAGCAGCGCCGCAACGAAAGCCTGCCCGTGCGCTCAGTCCGCCTGCTTGCGCAGGAATGCCGGAATGTCGTACGTGTCGACGCCCTTTTCCTGCAACGCCTGCACATGCGATGCGGCCGTATCGCGCGACGTGCGCCACACTGCCGGCGTGTCCAGTGCGCCGTAGTCGGCGGTGCTGGCGTGCGACGACTGCGGTGCGTAAGCAGCGTGTGCACTGATCGGCTGGTTATCGGTGCCGGTGCGCAGCAGCGTCATCGGTGCCGATTGCTGCTTCTTGGCCGCACGGCCCAGACCCGTTGCCACGACCGTCACTCGCAGCGCGTCGCCCATCGCATCGTCGTACACAGCGCCGAAAATCACGGTCGCGTCTTCTGCCGCGTAGCTCTTGATCGTGTTCATCACTTCGCGCGTTTCCGACAGACGCAGCGAACGGCTCGACGTGATGTTCACCAGCACGCCACGCGCGCCCGACAGATCCACACCTTCCAGCAGCGGGCTGGCCACAGCCTGCTCAGCAGCGAGGCGCGCGCGATCGACGCCGGCAACCGTCGCCGTGCCCATCATCGCCTTGCCCTGCTCGCCCATCACCGTTTTCACGTCTTCGAAGTCGACGTTCACCAGACCGTCGACGTTGATGATTTCCGCGATGCCGGCAACTGCGTTGTTCAGAACGTCGTCTGCGCACTGGAAGCACTTGTCCATCTCGGCGTCATCGCCCATCACCTCGAACAGCTTGTCGTTCAGAACGACGATCAGCGAGTCGACGTGATCCTCCAGTTGCTGCGAACCGGCTTCTGCCACGCGCATCCGCTTGCCGCCTTCGAATTCGAACGGCTTGCTGACCACGCCGACGGTCAAGATACCCATTTCTTTAGCGATCTGCGCGACCACGGGAGCTGCGCCCGTGCCCGTGCCGCCGCCCATGCCGGCCGTGATGAAGACCATGTGCGCGCCGCGCAGTGCGTCGGCGATGCGCTCACGTGCTTCTTCCGCTGCGGCGCGGCCCATTTCCGGCTTGGCGCCGGCGCCCAGACCCGTGTTGCCGAGCTGGATCACCGCGGTGGCGCGCGAACGCGACAAAGCCTGTGCGTCCGTGTTCATCACGATGAAGTCGACGCCTTGCACGCCTTTGTTGATCATGTGCTGAACAGCATTGCCGCCAGCGCCACCTACTCCGACCACCTTGATGATGGTGCCGTTCGTTTCGGTTTCCAGCATTTGGAAATCCATGATGCCTCCGTCAAGATAAAAATTTGCAGCCACTTCGGCCGTTATTCGGCAGGAGATCGGGCAACCGCCTGTCGCGCGCCGGCCGCCGGCACCAGCGCGTATTTTTTTGAAACCTGTTCGAAAACCCGTTCTGTGCAGCGATACAACGAATGCTTTAGAAGTTGCCGAGGAACCAGTCCTTCATGCGCGTGAACACCTGTCCCATCGAGCCCGACTGCACGGCCACCTTGCGGCCGCGCATGCGTTGCGAGCGTCCTTCGACGAGCAGGCCCATCGCCGTCGAATAGCGCGGATTGCGCACTACGTCAGCCAGACCGCCCGCGTATTCCGGCACGCCGATACGCACCGGCTTCAGGAAGATGTCTTCACCCAGTTCGACCATGCCGAGCATCATCGACGCGCCGCCGGTCAGCACCACGCCGGAGCTCAGCAGTTCCTCGTAACCCGACTCGCGCACCACCTGCTGCACGAGCGAAAACAGTTCTTCGACGCGCGGTTCGACCACCGCCGCCAGCGCCTGGCGCGACAGCGTGCGCGGACCGCGCTCGCCGAGACCCGGCACTTCGATCATTTCGTCCGGATCGGCCAAAGCCTGCTTGGCAATGCCGTAATCCACCTTGATGTCTTCCGCGTCCGGCGTCGGCGTGCGCAGCGCCATCGCGATGTCGCTCGTGATCTGGTCGCCGGCGATCGGAATCACCGCCGTATGACGAATCGCGCCTTCGCTGAAAATCGCAATGTCCGTCGTGCCGCCGCCGATATCGACCAGCACCACGCCGAGTTCTTTCTCGTCTTCCGTCAGCACCGCCAGCGACGACGCCAGCGGCTGCAAGATCAGATCGTTCACTTCGAGCCCGCAACGGCGCACGCACTTGACGATGTTTTGCGCCGCGCTCACCGCGCCGGTGACGATATGCACCTTCACTTCCAGGCGAATGCCGCTCATGCCGATCGGCTCGCGCACATCTTCCTGACCGTCGATGATGAATTCCTGCGTCAGGATATGCAGCACCTGCTGATCGGTCGGGATGTTGATCGCCTTCGCCGTTTCGATCACGCGCGCCACGTCCGTCTGCGTGACTTCCTTCTCCTTGATCGCCACCATGCCGCTCGAATTGAAGCTGCGGATATGGCTGCCGGCAATCCCGGTAAATACGTTGGTGATCTTGCAGTCGGCCATCAGTTCGGCTTCTTCGAGCGCGCGCTGAATGGACTGCACGGTGGCCTCGATATTCACCACCACGCCTTTCTTGAGCCCCTTCGATTCGCTCTGGCCGAGGCCGATCACCTCGTAGTGACCTTCGCCCTTCAACTCGGCGACGATGGCCACGACCTTCGACGTCCCAATGTCGAGGGCGACCAGCAGATCTTTATAGTCTTTACTCATAGCGTGCTCATTGCGTGTGATGTCCGTTTACTTCTTGCCCTTGTCGGGTTCGGTGATAAAGCGCATCCCTGCCGCGCGAATCGCGAAACCGTTCGGATAGCGCAAGTCCGCATACTCGATATCCTTTCCCCAACGTTGCGTCACCGCGCTCCACGCCGCACTCAGACGTTTGCTCCGATCGAGCAGCGTGTCCTGATTGCGTTCGCGCCCAAGTTCCACCTGCGTGCCGTTCGAGAGCTTCACCGTCCACGCGTAGCGCGGCGACAGCGTCACTTCTTCAGGCGTCGCGCCCAACGGCGCAAACCATTTCTGGAAGTCGTGATACCGCGCGACCACCTCTTTTGCCGTACCGTCCGGACCGTCGAACGCGGGCAGATCTTCTTCGAGCTCGCCCTGGTTCGCGGTGAACAGCTCGCCGTCGACGCTCACGAGCTGATCGCTGCCCCACGTTCCCAGCGGTTTGTACTCTTCCAGCGTGACAGCCAGTGCATTCGGCCAGACGCGCCGCACGCTCGCATGACGCACCCACGGCATCTGCTCGAACGCCTGACGCGCCACGTCGAGATCCACCGTAAAAAAGTTGCCCTTCAAGCGCCCCACCACACCCGCGCGCACCGTCGGCGAATTGATGTGCTCGGTATCGCCGTCGATCTGGATTTCGCGCAGCGCGAAATTCGGGCGCTGGATCAGCCAGTAACCGCCTGCCGCCAGCAGCACGAGCACCAGCAACACATGCAATGTGTTGGCGGCAAAATTGAGCTGGCGAACGTTGTTCCACATGGTGTTGCTTTCGGGTCGCCCCGGTTAGTCCTGCAGCGTCAGCGCCAACACGCCGACAACCAGTTCCTGATAGCTGATGCCCACCGCACGCGCCGCTTTCGGCGGCAGCGAGTGATCGGTCATGCCAGGCGCCGTGTTCACTTCGAGGAAATACGGGTTGCCGTCGGCGTCGAGCATGAAATCCGCGCGGCCCCAGTCGGTGCAGCCGAGCACGTCGAAGGCACGGCGCGCCAGCACTTTCAGGCGCGCTTCCTCGTCTGCCGTCAGACCGCACGGAATCAGATACTGCGTGTCGTTCGCGATGTACTTCGCGTGATAGTCGTAAAACTCGCCGGCCGGCACGATGCGGATCACCGGCAAATCCAGATTGCCGGCTATGCACGCGGTGTATTCGCCGCCGCCTTCAATGCTCTTTTCGACCACCACGATCTTGTCGTACTTGACCGCTTCGATCAGCGCGGCGGGCAGCGCGTCGGCGCTCTTCACCTTGATCACCGCGACGCTCGAACCTTCGCTCGCCGGTTTCACGAAGAGCGGCAAACCGAGCTTCGCGACGATGTCTTTCGAGCGCGTTTCGTAGTCGTCGCCGCGCAGCACCGCTTCGAACGGCGGCGTCGGAATGCCGAGTTGCTGCCACACGAGCTTGGTGCGGAACTTGTCCAGACCGAGCGCCGAGCCGAGCACGCCGCTGCCGGTGTACTTGATGCCGTAAAAGTCGAGCGCGCCCTGAATCTGGCCGTTCTCGCCGTAACCGCCATGCAGCGCGTTGAACGCGCGCACAAAGCCTTCTTCCTTCAATGCGGCGAGCGGACGCTCGGCCGGATCGAACGGATGCGCGTCCACGCCGGCGTCGCGCAGACCTTGCAGCACGAGGCGGCCGGAATTGAGCGAGACCTCGCGCTCGGCGGAATTACCACCGAGCAGTACTGCCACTTTGCCGAATTGTTTGGGGTCGATACTGCTCATCTCACACCTTCGTTTCCTGCGCGAGACGACCCGGCACACCGCCGATCGAACCCGCGCCCATCGTGATCACCACATCGCCGTCGCGCACCACTGCTGAGAGCGCGTCCGGCACTTCATCCACCGTATCGACAAAGACCGGCTCGACCTTGCCCGCCACCCGCAGCGCACGCGCCAACGCGCGGCCGTCCGCGGCGACGATCGGCGACTCGCCGGCCGAATAGACTTCGGTCAGCACGAGCGCGTCGACGGTCGACAGCACTTTCACAAAATCCTCGAAGCAATCACGCGTGCGCGTGAAGCGGTGCGGCTGGAACGCCAGCACCAGACGCCGGCCCGGAAATGCGCCGCGCGCCGCCGCCACCGTGGCCGCCATTTCGACCGGGTGATGACCGTAGTCATCCACCAGCGTGTACGCGCCGCTCGCTTTGCCTTCGCTGACGACAGGCACTTCGCCGTAACGCTGGAAGCGGCGGCCCACGCCGTTGAAATCCGCCAGCGCTCGCTGGATATCGGCATCTTTCACTTCAAGTTCAGTCGCGATTGCAATTGCGGCCAAAGCGTTCTGTACGTTGTGCTCGCCCGGCAGGTTCAAGACGATGTCGATCGGCGCCGCGTCTTCGCGCATGGCCGTGAAATGCATCTTGCCGTCATGCGCTTTGACGTTGACCGCGCGCACCTGCGCGTCCGGCGCGAAGCCGTAGCGAATGATCGGCTTCGACACGAACGGCAGGATCTCCTTCACATTCGGATCATCGACGCACAGTACCGCGATGCCATAGAACGGCAGACGGTGCGTGAATTCAATGAACGCCTGCTTGAGCCGCGCGAAATCGTGGCCGTAGGTGTCCATATGATCCGCGTCGATGTTCGTGATGACTTCGATCACCGGAAACAGATTCAGGAACGACGCATCCGACTCGTCGGCTTCCGCGACGATGAAGTCGCCCGTGCCGAGGCGCGCATTCGCGCCCGCGCTAATCAGCCGGCCGCCGATCACGAAAGTCGGATCGAGACCGCCCGCCGCCAGCACGCTCGCCACGAGCGAGGTGGTCGTGGTCTTGCCGTGCGTACCGGCAATCGCGATGCCCTGCTTCAGGCGCATCAGTTCCGCGAGCATCACCGCGCGCGGCACGATCGGAATGCGGCGATGACGCGCGGCCAGTACTTCCGGGTTGTCGCTGCGCACCGCGGTGGAAACGACCACCGCGTTCGCGCCTTCGATGTTCTCCGCCGCGTGACCGATCGCAATCCGCGCGCCGAGTGCGGCGAGGCGATCAGTGATTGCGTTGCTCGTAAGATCCGAGCCGCTCACCTGATAGCCGAGGTTGACCAGCACCTCCGCGATGCCGCTCATGCCGACACCACCGATGCCGACAAAGTGAATGTGTTTGACGATGTGTTTCATTGCTTTCCTTCTGGGCTCGCGCCCGAAATCGAACCCGCCACGGTCGCGCAAATCTGCGCGACCTGTTCCGTGGCGTCGGGTTTCGCGAGCGAGCGCGAACGCTCCGCCATCTCCGCGAGGGTTGCTCGCGTCTGGCTGCGCAACCAGTCAGCGAGGGTTTCCGCCGACAGATCGCGTTGCTGCACGACCAGCGCCGCGCCGTTGTCGGCGAGGAACGCTGCATTAGTGGTTTGGTGATCGTCTACTGCATACGGGAACGGCACGAAGAACGCCGCCACGCCTACTGCTGAAATCTCGGACACGGTCATTGCGCCGGACCGGCAAATCACCAGGTCGGCTTTCGCGTAGGCGCTCGTCATGTCGTCGATGAACGGCACGAGTTCGACGTCGGCGCCTGCTTGCAGACCTGCTGCCGCGTAGTTCTCGCGCAGCGCTTCGATATGCTTCGCGCCCGCCTGATGCACGATGCACGGCCGTTCGTTCGGCGCGAGCAAGGCCACCGCGCGCGGCACCACTTCATTCAAGGCCGCGGCGCCCAGACTGCCGCCCACGACGAGCACATTCAACGGACCGCTGCGTTGCGCGTAGCGTGCTTTGGGTGCAATCGCGCGCGCAAGTTCCTCACGAATTGGATTTCCCGTCCATTCGCCGTGCGGCAGTGCGTTCGGAAACGCAACCAGCACGCGTTTAGCGACTTTCGCGAGCACCTTGTTCGCGAGACCGGCAATCGAATTCTGTTCATGCAGCACCAGCGGACGACCGCTCAACGCGGTCATCAAGCCGGCCGGAAACGTGATGTAGCCGCCCATGCCGAGCACGACGTCCGGCTTCACGCGACGCAGCACGGAGAGACTTTGCGTGCAGGCACGCAGCAGATTCAGCGGCAGCATCAGCTTGGGTCTCAGGCCCTTGCCGCGCACGCCGCCGAAGCGCACGTATTCCATCGGGATGCCGTGCTTCGGCACCAGCGTCGCTTCCATGCCCGCGGGATTGCCGAGCCATACGACCTTCCAGCCCCACGCCTGCATCAGATGAGCGACCGCGAGCCCCGGGAACACGTGTCCCCCGGTGCCGCCGGCCATCACCATCAGCGTGCGTTGCGGCAGAGCGGTCATACTTTCCCTCCGCGCATCAGCACCCGGTTCTCATAGTCCACACGCATCAACACGGCAACAGCGACGCAGTTCAAAACAATGCCCGAGCCGCCATAACTGACTAGCGGCAACGTGAGACCCTTGGTCGGCAGCAAGCCGAGGTTCACGCCCATGTTGATGAAGGTCTGCGCGCCGAACCAGATGCCGACGCCTTTCGCCACCAGCCCCGCGAACGTGCGATCGAGTGCGAGCGCCTGACGGCCAATCTCGAACGAGCGGCGCACGATCCAGTAGAACATCAGGATCACCACCAGCACGCCGACAAAACCCAGTTCCTCGCCGATCACCGCGAGGATGAAGTCGGTATGCGCTTCCGGCAGATAGTTGAGTTTCTCGACGCTGCCGCCAAGACCCACGCCGAACCACTCACCGCGCCCGAACGCGATCAGTGAGTGCGTCAATTGATAAGCCTTGCCCTGCGCGTAACGGTCGTCCCACGGATCGAGGTACGCGAAAATCCGTTCACGACGCCACGGCGACGCCCACACCAGCAAACTGAACGTGCCGACCGCGGTCGCCACCAGGCCGCCGAACAGCTTGCCGTTCACGCCGCCGAGAAACAGCACGCCCATTGCGATCGCCGCGATCACCATGAACGCGCCCATGTCCGGTTCGAGCAGCAGCAACGCGCCGACGAGACCCACGGCGACCGCCATCGGCAAAAAGCCTTTGGCGAAGCTGTGCATGTATTCCTGTTTGCGCACCGTGTAGTTCGCGGCGTAAATCGTCACCGCGAGCTTCATGATTTCCGACGGCTGCATGTTCGTGATGCCGAGCGGGATCCAGCGGCGCGCGCCGTTGACGCCCTTGCCGACGTGCGGGATCAGCACGATCACCAGCGCGAACAGCGAGATCAGAAACAGCTTTGGCGCGTACTTGTCCCATGTCGCGATCGGAATGCGGAACGACACGATGCCGATCACCGAGCCCATCACCACGAAGATGATCTGGCGCACGAGGAACGCGTAATCGCGGTACGACGCGTACTTCGGCGAATCGGGCATGGCGATCGACGCCGAATACACCATCACCACGCCCAGACCGAGCAGCGCGACGACCACCCACAGCAGCGAGTGATCGTAGTCGAGCATGCGCGAGCGCAGCGGACGCACGCCGTTGACGGCGCTCGCAAGACCACTGCCGCCCGTGCGGCCCCCGGCGCGCGCCGCGCCGCCCGAACCACCCGCATCGCCGCCAGCGGCCTGGCGCGAACCGAAACGTTCCGACCAGCTCATATCATCGTCCCCCGTTCGGCCGCGATGTCTTCTACCGTGCTGCGGAATACCGCGGCGCGGTGCGCGTAACCCTTGAACATGTCGAAGCTCGCGCAAGCCGGCGAGAGCAGTACGGCATCGCCCGGCTCAGCGAGCGCGGTCGCGGCGCGCGTCGCTTCTTCGAGCGTGGCGTGATCCGTCATGGCGATGCCGGTTTCTTCCAGCGCGGCGCGAATCTGCGGCGCGTCGCGGCCGATCAGCATCACGGCGCGGCACCAGCGCATGACCGGCGCGGCGAGCGGTTCGAAATCCTGACCCTTGCCGTCGCCGCCGGCGATCAGCACGATGCGCTGTGCGAGCCCGTCGAGCGCGGCCACCGTCGCGCCGACGTTGGTGCCCTTGCTGTCGTCCACATAGTCGACACCATCGATCGACGCAATTAATTCCACGCGATGCGGCTCGCCGCGATATTCGCGCAGACCGTGCAACAGCGGCGCGCCCGGCAGACCGACCGCGCGTGCGAGTGCATAGGCGGCGAGCGCGTTGGCGGCGTTGTGCAGGCCACGAATGCGCAGGGCGTCTGCAGGCATCAGGCGTTTGAGCGCGATGTTCGGCGGCGTGACCACTTCGTTCTTGCGACGGCGCTTCGGCACCGGTTCGTCGCTCGCGTCGCGATCGTGCGCCTCTACGAGCCAGATCATGCCGTTGTCGCGCAGCAGACCGTAGTCGCCGTCGTTCTTCGGCTCGGTGACGCCGAACGTGACCATCTCGGCTTCGCTATCTTCCGCGGGCGCGAGCTTCATGACACGCGAGTCGTCGCGATTCAGCACGCGCACGGTCTGCGCACCGAAGATGCGGCCCTTCGCGGCGGCGTATGCGTCCAGACCGCCGTGCCAGTCCAGATGATCTTGCGTGATGTTCAACACGACCGCCGCATCCGGCGAGAACGTGTGCGCCGTTTCCAACTGGAAGCTCGACAGTTCCAGCACCCACACGTCGGGCAACGCGGTGTTGTCGATCGCTTCAGCGAGTTTGTCGAGCAGCGACGGGCTGATGTTGCCCGCCACCGCGACCTTCTTGCCGGCGCGCTCGCACAGCAGGCCGGTCAGGCTCGTCGTCGTGGTCTTGCCGTTGGTACCGGTAATCGCGATCACCTTCGGCGCATAGCCGCTTTCGCCAAGCGACTTCAGCGCTTGCGAGAACAGTTCGAGTTCGCCCCACACGGGAATGCCCTGCTCGCGCGCCGCTTCGATCAGCGGCAACAGATCGGCGGCAAGCGGTGACAAACCCGGGCTGATGGCGACGAGTTCGACACCTTCGAGCAATACCGGCGAAAACGGGCCGCCGACGAATGCGGCGTCGATGCCGTGCGCTTCCAGCGCGGGCAGGTTCGGCGGTACTTCGCGCGTATCGGCCACACGCAGCCGACAGCCGTGCCGCGCGCACCAGCGCGCCATTGCAAGACCGGATTCACCCAGTCCCAGCACGAGCACCATCGGCTTTTGCCGATCCCGAAACTTCTCGCCGAACATCGCCTGCTTCCTTAAGGACCTGCTGCTTAACGCAGTTTGAGCGTGGACAAACCAAAGAGACACAACATCAACGTGATGATCCAGAAGCGCACGACCACTTGCGTTTCCTTCCAACCCGACAATTCGAAATGGTGATGCAGCGGCGCCATCTTGAAGAGACGCCGCCCTTCACCGAAGCGGCGCTTGGTGAATTTGAACCACGTCACTTGCAACATCACGGAGAGCGTTTCCGCGACAAAAATGCCGCCCATGATGAAGAGCACGATTTCCTGGCGCACGATCACCGCTACCGTGCCGAGCGCGCCGCCGAGCGCGAGCGCGCCGACGTCGCCCATGAACATCTGCGCCGGGTGCGTGTTGAACCAGAGAAACGCGAGCCCTGCCCCGCCCATTGCCGAACAGAAGATCAGCAGTTCGCCCGCGCCGGCGATATGCGGAAACAGCAGGTATTTCGAGTAGACCGAGCTGCCCATCACGTAAGCGAACACACCGAGCGATGCGCCGACCAGCACGACCGGCATGATCACGAGACCGTCGAGGCCGTCGGTGAGATTGACCGCGTTACTCGCGCCGACGATCACCAGATACGTCAGCACGATGAAGCCCCACACGCCGAGCGGATAGCTGATCGATTTGACGAACGGCAGCATCAGGTCGGCACGCGCCGGCAAGCCCATCGAGAGGCCGCTGCGCACCCACGCCATGAACAGGTCGAACACGCGCACGTTGCTCGCTTCCGACACGCTGAAAGCCAGATAAACCGCCGCGAACAGACCGATCACCGACTGCCAGAAATACTTTTCGCGCGACGACATGCCGCGCGGATCCTTGTAGACCACCTTGCGGTAATCGTCGACCCAGCCGATCACGCCGAAACCGAACGTGACGAGCATCACGATCCAGATGAAGCGATTGGTCAGATCGGCCCACAACAACGTCGCCACGGCGATGCCGAGCAGAATCAGCACGCCGCCCATGGTCGGCGTGCCGGATTTGACGAGGTGAGTTTGCGGGCCATCTTTACGAACGGCCTGACCGACCTTCATGGAGGTCAGCTTGCGAATCACTGCCGGGCCGCAGACGAGCCCGATCAGCAGCGCGGTGATGGTCGCCATCACCGCACGGAAAGTCAGATAACTGAACACGCGCAAGAAGCTTGCGTCATTCTGCAGCCATTGCGCCAGCGCCAGTAGCATGCTTCGGTCCTTCTATTTCAATGTGCGGCGGGCGTACTGCCCGCTGCGTTGGGTTGTGGACTCGTTACGGCGTCCACCACGCGCTCCATCTGCATGAAGCGCGAGCCTTTCACGAGAAGCGTTGCACCAGGACCGAAACCGGCCTGCTGCAATTGCGCGACCAGCGTGCCGATATCGGCGACGTGATGCGCGTTCGCGCCATACGCAGTGCAGGCGTCGCGCGAGGCGTCGCCCATTGCGTACAGCGCGTCGATACCGCGTTCCTTGGCATAAGCGCCGATTTCGCGGTGAAACGCCGGGCCGTTGTCGCCGACTTCGCCCATGTCGCCCATCACCAGCACGCGCGGCGCGGCGCGTGAGGCGAGCACGTCGATCGCGGCGCGCATCGAATCGGGGTTGGCGTTGTAGGTGTCGTCGATGACGGTGGCGCCGGCGAGCGAGCCGAGTACGGCTTGCTTCACCTGCAAGCGGCCCTTCACGGCGCCGAACGATTCGAGGCCGCGCTTGATCGCGTCGAGCGACACGCCCGCGGCCAACGCTGCCGACGTTGCGGCCAAGGCGTTGTGCGCGTTGTGGTCGCCCAGCACTTTCAGCGTGACTTCGACCTGGCCTTCCGGCGTGTCGATGCTCAGGACGTTGCCGGCGAACGTGCCTTTTACTGCGGCTTCGGTGATGCGCTCGGCGGAGTTCAGTGCGAAGTCCATGATGCGGTTGCCGGTTGCGGCCACGCGCCAGATGCTCGCGTAGGCATCGTCCGCAGGGAACACCGCGACGCCTTCCGGCGAGAGCGCGTGAATCACGCTTGCGTGTTCGAGCGCGACCGCTTCGACCGTCGCCATGAATTCCTGATGCTCGCGCTGCGCATTGTTCACCACGGCCACCGTCGGCTCAGCGATCTTCGCGAGCTCCGAGGTTTCGCCCGGATGATTCATGCCCAGTTCGACCACTGCCAGTTGGTGCGCTGCGTGCAGACGGAACAGCGTGAGCGGCAAGCCGATGTCGTTGTTGAAGTTGCCCGCGGTCGCGAGACGCGCGTCGGCGCCGACTGCGGCGGTGAAGATCGACGCGATCATTTCCTTGACCGTGGTCTTGCCGTTGCTGCCCGTCACCGCGACGAGCGGCATGCTGAACTGGCGGCGCCAGCCGCGTGCGAGCGCGCCGAGCGCGATGCGCGTGTCGGTGACTTTGAGCGCCGGCACAGTCCAGTCTTGCGGCGTGCGCGTGACGAGAACAGCCGTCACATTGCGCGCGGCGACGTCCGGCAGAAAGTCGTGGGCGTCGAAGCGATCGCCCTTGATCGCGACGAACAGATCGCCAGGGCCCGCGCTGCGGCTGTCGGTCGAGACGCGTTCGAAGGTAACGCCCTCGTCACCCAGCACGGTCGCGCCCGAGATCAGCGCGGCGGCTTCACGCAGAGAGAACATGTTCATTCGCCACCTCCGCGTGCGTGCGTCGCGCGCGCGGCTAGCGCGAGGCGAGCGTGGTCCTGATCCGAGAAAGCGCGTTTCTTGCCCATGATTTCCTGTGTTGCTTCGTGCCCCTTGCCGGCCAGCACGATGACGTCTTCGCGCGCGGCGCTGCGGATCGCTTGCAGAATCGCGCTCGCGCGGTCCTCGATACGCCGCGCTTTCGACGCGTCTTTCATGCCCGCCGCAATCTGCTCGATGATGGCTTGCGGATCTTCGCTGCGCGGGTTGTCGCTGGTGACCACGACGCCGTCGGCGATTTTCTCGGCGATCGCGCCCATCAGCGGACGCTTGGTGGCGTCGCGGTCACCGCCGCAGCCGAACATGCAGATCAGTTCGCCGCCGCGTGCGGTCGCCATCGGGCGCAACGCTTCGAGTGTTTTTTCCAGCGCGTCCGGCGTGTGCGCGTAGTCGATCACGACGAGCGGTTCGTCGTTTTGCAAGCGGCCACCGAGCCGCTGCATGCGGCCGTTCACCGACTCGAGCTTTGCAAGTTCGGCCACGGCGGCCCCGAACGGGACGTCGGCGGCGAGCAGTGCGCCCAACACGCCGAGCAGATTGCTGACGTTGAACGCGCCGAGCGTCTGCACTTCCACTTCGGCATCGCCCCAATCGGAAGTACTCAGATGGAACGCGGTGCCTGTGGCCGTAGCGCGCACGTTCGAAGCGAGCAGAAGCGCGTCGGCTTGCGGCGCGTCTTGCAGCGTTTCGTCAAGCCCGTACGCGATGGTGCGTGCATGACCCTGCGTGCTCGCGAGCAAACGGCGGCCGGCTGCATCGTCGCGGTTGATCACGGCCGCGCGCAGTTCCGGCCAGGCGAACAGACGCGCCTTGGCCGCTTCGTAGGCTTCGAACGTATGGTGATAGTCGAGATGGTCCTGCGTGAGATTCGTGAACACGGCGATGTCGAACGCCGTGCCGTTCACGCGCCCCTGATGCAACGCGTGCGACGACACTTCCATGGCTACCGCCTGCGCGCCCGCGTCGCGCAACTGCGCGAGACTGCGCTGCAATTGCGGCGCGTCGGGCGTAGTAAAGCCGGTGTGCACCAGGTGGCCCGGCAAGCCGGTGCCGAGCGTGCCGATGATCGCGCAACGCGTGCCGAGCGCCGTCAGCGCCGCCGAGATCCACTGGCTGCACGAGGTCTTGCCGTTCGTGCCGGTAACACCGAGCGTCAGCATGCTGTCGCTCGGATCGTTGTACCAGCCGCTCGCAATCGAACCCGCCAGTTCGTTCAACGCCGGCACGGCCAGCGTGTTCGACGGATCGATCGCGCCGCTGAAGCCTTCGGGCTGAACCAGCACGGCGGCGGCGCCACGTTCGATCGCGCCGTCGATGAACGGGCGGTTGTCCGCGCCGTCCACGGCATAGGCGAAAAACGCGTCGCCGGCCGCGAGCGAGCGCGTGTCGGCGTGCAGATGCGCGCCTGGCTGCACGTGAGCATGCAGCCAGGCGAGGGCGTCGGCGATCTGCCGCTGTGCGGGATGCTTCTTCCGCAACATGCTCATCGCACGACTCCCGGATGGCTTTTTGCGTTCGCGGAAATCGTCATCTTCTTCGCGCCGGCGCTGGTGGAGAGCTTCTTGGCCGTGGCCGGCGTGGCGGGCGCGGTCGGTGCGGCCGGTGCCGAATCGTCCGACACCACCATTTGCTTGACCGGCATGTCCGGCGGCACATTCAAGGAGCGCAGCGTGTCGCCGACAATGCTCGAGAACACCGGACCCGACACCTGACCGCCGAAGTGGCTGCCCGCCGTCGGTTCGTCGACCGAGACGGCCACGACGATGCGCGGGTTCGGCATTGGCGCCATACCGACGAACGAAGCGCGATATTTCGAGTGGTCGTAGCCGTGCGCGCCATGCTTGTACGCCGTGCCGCTCTTGCCGCCGACGCGATAGCCCGGCACCGCCGCATCCGGCGAGGTGCCGCCCGGCGCCGTGACGGTTTCGAGCATGGCGCGCACTTGACGTGCGGTAGTAGGCGCGAAAATCTGCGGGCCGGTGGCCGGCTGATCGCCAGGCGTGCGGAAAATCGACACCGGCATGATCTCGCCGTCGTGCGCGATTGCCGTATAAGCGCGGCCCAACTGGAACAGCGACACCGACAGACCGTAACCGTACGACATGGTGGCCTGCTCGATGCGGCGCCAGCTCTTCCACGGACGCAGACGGCCGGCCGCCG
This sequence comes from Paraburkholderia sp. BL25I1N1, assembly GCF_003002025.1. GTDB lineage: Bacteria > Pseudomonadota > Gammaproteobacteria > Burkholderiales > Burkholderiaceae > Paraburkholderia. The sequence goes on along the minus strand of NZ_PVZB01000028.1, from coordinate 11,181 downwards.
CGCCCGGGAATCCGACCTTCGGCGCCTGGCCGAGACCGATGCTGGTGTACATGTTCCACATCTCTTCGGGCTTGAGCTGCATGGCGATCTTCGTCGCGCCGATGTTGCTCGACTTCTGGATCACGCCGCCCACCGTCAGCACGCCGAACGCGCTGTCGTCGGTAATCGGCGCGCCGTCAAGCACGAAGCGGCCGCCGCCTGTATCAACCAGTGTAGTCGGCGTGACGCGGTGCAGATCGAGCGCGAGCGAGACCGTGAACGGCTTCATGATCGAGCCGGGCTCGAACGTGTCGGTCAGGATGCGGTTGCGCAGCTGATCGCCGGTCAGGTGTGAACGGTCGTTCGGGTTGTAGGTCGGGTAATTGACGAGCGCCAGCACTTCGCCGGTGCGCACGTCGATCACCATGGCCGCGCCGGCCTTCGCCTTGAATTTCTCGACGGCCGCCTTCAGATTCGTGTAGGCGATGTACTGAATCTTGCTGTCGATCGAGAGATCCACGTCCTGGCCGTTGTGCGGCACAACCTGCTCGTCCACGTCTTCGATGATGTGGCCCATGCGGTCCTTGATCACGCGGCGGCTGCCCGACATGCCGGCGAGCAGCTTCTGGTCGCCGAGCTCGACGCCTTCCTGGCCTTCGTCTTCCACATTGGTGAAGCCGATCAGGTGGGCCGTGATCTCGCCTTCCGGATAGAAGCGCTTGTACTCGTCGCGCGCGTAAATACCGGGGATCTCCAGCGCGGCGACTTTAGCTGCGACATCCACCGGCACCTGGCGCTTGACGTAAACGAAGGTCTTGTCTTCCGAGAGCTTGGCGCGCAGTTCCTTATTAGTCATGCCGAGCAGTTTGCCGAGCGACGTGAGCTTGTCCGCGCCAAGGTCGTCCGGCACCGATTCGGGAATCGCCCAGATCGCGCGCACCGGCAGACTCGTGGCCAGCACGAGACCATTGCGGTCGAGAATCTTGCCGCGCGTGGCCGGCAGTTCGAGCCGGCGCTGATAGCGGATTTCACCCTGCTTCTGATAGAACGCGTTGCCCGGGCCCTGGATCCAGAAGGCGCGCGCGGTCAGCGCGACGAACGCCATGAACAGCAGGAACACGACGAGTTTCGAGCGCCACATCGGCAGGCGCACCGACAGGATCGGATTGGCTGAGAAAGCCACGCTCTTGCGAGTCGACGATTTTTTCATCGCACGCCTCCGCGACGGGTCGGTGCCGGCGCCGATGCCGGGCCGGAAGTCGGAATCGGTGCATCTTCGGCTTTCGCCGCGCCCGGATCGAGCGTGAGGTACTGGGTGCGGCCGGTGGCGACCGATTGCATCTTCAGGGAATCAGTGGCGATAGTCTCGATGCGCGACGTTTTCGACAGCGCGCTCTGCTGATATTGAAGTTGCGAATAATCCTGCTGCAGTTGACGCTCCTGCGATTGAGCGCGCTGCAACTGGATAAAGATCTGGCGCTGCTGATTGGTAGCATTGACGACGGACAGAGCGCAGCCCATCACGATGATCAGCAGGAAGATGTTGAGACGGTTCATGGTGCGATCCGCTCCGCCACACGCATCACGGCAGAACGGGCGCGCGGATTCGCGGCGACTTCAGCGTCGCTCGCGAATACGCGGCCGATGATTTTGAGCGGAGGGCTCGGCAGATCGACTGCGCGAATCGGCAGACGGCGATCCACCGTCGGCGTACTCGCGTGCGCCTGCATGAATCGCTTGACGATCCGGTCCTCGAGCGAATGAAAGCTGATGACCACCAGCCGCCCCCCTTGCTCCAACAGCGACAACGCTGCTTCTAAAACGACTTGCAGCTCCGCAAGCTCTTGATTGATGTGAATCCGTATAGCTTGAAAGGTGCGGGTTGCCGGATCCTTGCCCTTCTCACGGGTTTTGACGACGTTAGCCACGATTTGGGCAAGCTCGCCCGTGCTGACGAGAGGCCCAAGACGGTCGGACTCTGCCCGGCGAGCAACAAGCGCCTTTGCAATCTGAAAAGCAAACCGTTCTTCCCCATAATCTCGTATCACCTCCGTCAATTCCTGCACCGTGGCCCGCGCGAGCCAATCAGCGGCCGATTCGCCGCGCGTCGGGTCCATCCGCATGTCGAGCGGGCCGTCGGCGCGGAAGCTGAAGCCCCGCTCCGGATCGTCGACTTGCGGCGACGACACGCCCAGATCCAATAAAACGCCCGACACCCGTCCTACGCCGCGCTCCGCAATCGCGGTGCGCAGTGAAGCAAAACTCTCGTGCACGATGCCGAAGCGCGGATCGGCAATCTGCTGCGCCGTGGCGATGGCGAGCGGGTCTTTGTCGAAAGCGATCAGACGCCCCGACTCAGCCAGCTTTTCCAGCACCAGGCGGCTATGCCCACCGCGCCCGAACGTGCCGTCCACATAGACGCCGTCTGCGCGCGTGACCAGCGCTTGGACCGCTTCTTCCAGCAGCACCGTGCGATGCTGCAATTCGTTTCCCATCGCAGGTGCCATATATGTAAACCGCGATCAGAACGTGAAATCTTTTAACGCGTCGGGCATGCCCTCGGCCATTGCCGCCTGTTCCTTCGCGGCGTATGTTTGTGCATCCCACAACTCGAAGTGACGACCCATGCCAAGCAAGGTCACTTCTTTTTCCAATCCGCCAGCCGTGCGCAATTCCGGCGATACGAGCACGCGCCCTGCGCCGTCCATTTCAACGTCCATTGCATTGCCGAGAAAAATGCGCTTCCACCAGGTCGCGTTCATAGGCAGCTTGTCGACCTTGTCGCGGAAGATCTCCCACTCTGGGCGCGGAAAGAGCAACAGGCAGCCGTCCGGGTGCTTGGTGATCGTCACCCGGCCCTCTGCCTGTGTCTGCAGCGCATCCCGATATCGAGAGGGAATAGACATCCGCCCTTTCGCATCGAGCGTCAGCGCCGACGCCCCTTGGAACACTTCGCTCTCCCCATTTGGCGCATTGGCGCGCCAGCTGCCCGACCCATGAAAATCTACCCGAAACCGCTCGTGAGATCACACAAAAATACACTTTCTCACACTGTCTCCCACTTTAGAGGAACGCTAAACGGGGGTCAAGGGAGATACGTGCTTTTCCAGCGAATTTTGTTTGTTAGAACAAGGACTTAGCGCGACTCCTTCACGTCGCGCATAAAACGGAAAACCGTTATAAATGAACGAGCTAGTGCAGCTTGTGAAGGTGATACGTGAAAAGTGCTGGGGAAAGGCGCGGAATGAAAGAGATCGTTAAGCGGGATCGGCAGACGTGGGATGGCGTTTCTGGGTGCTTCAGGCGAACGGCGCGAGGCGCCGTCCCACTTTCGAGATGTACGTGAACAGTTGGCTTTGACTTATATGTAATAGGCGGTACGCGTCATGACTTTCGATACGGCGCGCATCAGCGCGCGCGCGGGCAACGGTAGCTCCATGCCACCGGCTTCCATCGCCGCCTTGCCATGTTCCGCTTCGTCCGCGCGCATCTGCTCGACGATTGCGCGCGACTCGTGATCGGCTGCCGGCAATTCGCTTAGATGGCCGTCGAGATGCAGCTCCACCTGACGCTCGGTTTCGGCCATGAAGCCGAGGCTGACGCGGTCGCCCATGCGCCCCGCCGCGAGGCCGATTGCGAGCGCGCCTGTATACCAGAGCGGGTTGAGCAGACTGGGGCGCGAGTCGAGCGCTTCGAGACGTTTGGAAGTCCACGCGAGATGATCTTCTTCCTCGATCGCTGCGCGATTGAACACGGCCCGCAAGGACGGCGATTTGGTCGCGAGTTTCTGAGCCTGATAGAGCGCCTGCGCGCAGACCTCACCGACGTGATTCACGCGCATCAAGCCAGCCGCGTGCGCACGCTCGGCCGGTGAAAGTTCGACCGCCGGTTCGGTCACCGCGGATTCTTGCGGCACCGGCAACGGACGACTCATCCGCGACACGCCGGTCATTGAGCGTAAACCCCGATCAAACTCGCTAATCAACTCGTCCAGAAACATTCAGCGCTCCCTTACTCGACAACCGCCTCATCGATCCACCAGGTCCGCTCGACAAGGCTTTGCAGTGCAAAAGCGGCTTCGCGAAAACCTTCAAACCGCATGAATCGGGCGGCCAATTTCTGATTTTAGACCATGTTGCGTAAACGAAACAGGAGCCTTCGCGCCCCGCTCCTTTTTCTTTGTGCCATGTATGCCTTTTGTTACATTACGTGCAACTTCTCGCGAAGTTGGACATGCAAGGCCTCAACGCTAGATAAATATTCTGCCTTGTACAAAAGATTCGTAATCCTTGGAGATCATTCGATGAAAAAGTCGCTTCTCGCTCTCGCAGCACTGGGCGCATTCGCAGGCGTCGCACATGCTCAGAGCAGCGTGACCCTGTACGGTATCATTGACGAAGGCTTCAACATCAACACCAACTCGGGTGGCAAGCACCTGTACAACCTGTCCAGCGGCGTCATGCAAGGCTCGCGTTTCGGCCTGCGCGGCACGGAAGATCTGGGCGGCGGTCTGAAGGCAATCTTCGTGTTGGAAAACGGCTTTGACGTGAACAACGGCAAGCTGGGTCAAGGCGGCCTGATGTTCGGTCGTCAAGCTTACGTTGGCCTGTCGAGCCAGTTCGGTACGGTCACGCTGGGTCGTCAGTACGACTCCGTCGTCGACTACGTCGGTCCGCTGGAAGCCGGCGACCAATGGGGCGGCTACATCGCTGCTCATCCGGGCGACATCGACAACTTCAACAACGCGTACCGCACCAACAACACGGTCAAGTACACGAGCGCTGATTACGGCGGCCTGAAGTTCGGCGGCACGTACAGCTTCGGCGGAGTTGCCGGCAACGTCACGTCGAACCAGATCTGGTCGTTGGGCGCTGGCTACAACAACGGTCCGTTGGTCTTGGGCGTTGGCTATTTGAACGCACGCACGCCGGCAGCTTCGGGCGGCCTGTTCAACAACGGCGGTACGGCTGCAACGCCGGCCGCGGCTGTGACTTCGCCGGTGTACGCTGGCTTCTCGTCGGCTAACACGTATCAAGTGATCGGTGCAGGCGGCGCTTACACGTTCGGCGCAGCGACCATCGGTGCGACGTACTCGAACATCCGCTTCGCCAACCTGGGCGCTTCGTTCGCATCGCCGTTCAAGGGCCAGTCGGCTACGTTCAACAATGCAGAACTCAACTTCAAGTATCAGTTGACCCCGGCATTGCTGGTCGGCGCAGCGTATGACTACACGCGCGGCGCGGAAATCAACGGCAACTCGCGTGCTCAATACCACCAAGGCTCGCTCGGCGTGGATTACTTCCTGTCCAAGCGCACGGACGTGTACGTGATTGGCGTGTACCAACACGCTCTGGGCGATACGATCAACGCAGCGGGTGCTACGGTCAACGCAACGGCAGGCATCAACGGCCTGTCGGGCTCGTCGAACCAGAACCAACTCGCGGCTCGCGTCGGTATCCGTCACAAGTTCTAATAAGTCGTAAAAAAGCAGTCTGCCTCAAAGGCGCCTTCGGGCGCCTTTTTTTATGGCGCGCGCTGCTGACTGGTTTCGCGATGCGATTGCTGTGCGAAAGAAAGGCCCGGCAGACTTTCGTCTGCCGGGCCTTTTTCGCTTACTCGTCGCTTCTTGCCAGCTTCTTGCCAGCTTCTTGCCGGCTTCTTGCCGGCTTCGTGCCCGATCAATGTGCGATTCCGCCTACGCCCGTCCGTCGCGCAACTCACGGCGCAGAATCTTGCCGACGTTGCTCTTCGGTAGTTCAGCGCGGAACTCGACGATCTTAGGCCGCTTGTAGCCGGTCAACTGCTGCTTGCAGTACGCGAAGATGTCGGCATCAGTGAGCGCCTGATCCTTCTTCACGACAAACAGTTTCACTGCTTCGCCCGAATGCTGGTCCGGCACGCCCACCGCGGCGACTTCGAACACGCCCGGCAGTTTGGCGACCACGTCTTCGATTTCATTCGGATAGACGTTGAAACCGGACACCAGAATCATGTCCTTCTTACGGTCGACGATCTTGACGAAGCCGCCATCGTTCATCAGGCCGACATCGCCCGATTTGAAGAATCCGTCCGGCGTCATCACCTTCGCGGTCTCGTCGGGCCGGTTCCAGTAACCCGCCATGACCTGCGGGCCGCGGATGCAGATTTCGCCAGGCTGGCCGAGCGGCACTTCGTTGCCCTCGTCGTCACGAATCGAGATTTCCGTCGACGGCAGCGGCAGGCCGATCGTTCCGCTGTATTCGGTGACCGTGACCGGATTGCAGGTCACGCACGGCGACGTCTCCGACAAACCGTATCCTTCGATAATGGGCGTATGAGTCTCTTCGTACCAGCGCTTGGCGACGGCTTCCTGCACCGCCATACCGCCGCCATTCGCGGCGATCAGCTTCGAAAAATCGAGCTTATGGAAATCCTGGCTATTCAACAACGCGTTGTAGAGCGTGTTGACGGCGGGAATCGTCGTGATCGGATAGCCTTCGAGCGCCTTGATCATGCCCGGAATGTCGCGTGGATTCGGAATGAGTACGCCGAGGCCGCCGGTACGGATCGTCAACAGACCGCACACGGTCAGCGCGAACACGTGATACAGCGGCAACGCCACGACGGTGACGAACTGGCCGATATCCGTGCGATTCGCGCGAACCGGATCGAGCCAGATCTCCGACTGCAGCACATTGGCAATCAGGTTCCGATGCAGCAGCGTCGCGCCCTTGGCCACGCCTGTCGTGCCGCCCGTGTACTGGAGAAAAGCGACGTCGTCAGGACCTTGCTGGACCGCTTTGAAATTCTGGCGTGCGCCTTCCGCGATGGCGGTGTTGAACTTGACGTGACCCGGCAGACTCCAGGCCGGCACCATCTTCTTCATCTTGCGCACGACGAAATTCACCAGCGTGCCCTTGATCCCCATCAGGTCGCCCATCGCGGCCACCACGATGTGCTTGATCGACGTGTTGCGCACGATCGCCTGCAGTGTGACCGCGAAGTTCTCGAGCAAAATGATCGCTTCCGCGCCGCTGTCCTTGAGCTGATGCTCGAGCTCGCGAGGCGTGTAAAGCGGGTTCACATTCACGACCACATAACCCGCGCGCAAAATGGCTGCAATGGCCACCGGATATTGCAGCACGTTGGGCATCATGATCGCGATGCGCGCGCCGCGGGCGAGGTTCTTCGACTGAAACCACGCGGCGAGTTTGCGCGAAAGCGCGTCAAGCTCGCCGTAGCTGATCTCCTTGCCCATGCAGACGAACGCCGGTTTGGCGCGGTGGTCGCGGAAGGCTTCTTCGAGCAGTTCTCCGACCGACGAATAGCGGCTCGGGTCGATCTCTGCGGGAACGCCGGGCGGATAAGATTTCAGCCAGATTTTGTCCATGCAGCGTCTCCTCCTTTATTTTCGAATGGTCGTGCTAAAAACGCATCGTAGCATGGGCACCTCGGTACTATTCGCGAAAAGCGGCTTGGTTAGACTGCAGCCTCGAACCTGTGAAGGACGTGGGCTGCGGGACGGTTGAGCGGGATTCAGACGCGCTCGACTTCGACCAGGCAGTCGTAGAAAGTTGCCGATCCGCCCAGATCGGTGAGCGCCTGGCTGGTGAGTTGATTGGCATTGCGACCGTCGGGCGCGAGCTTTTTCCACCAGATCGACAGGCCGACCACGAGCCCTTTCCGGGCTTTATCCGTGACGCGCACGCGCGCCTGCATGGAACCGCGATCGTTAAAGATCCGCACCCGAGCGCCATCGACGATCTCCCGCGATTGAGCGTCGGCCGGGTGCATGTCGAGGTGCGGCTCGCCTTCCGTCGAACGCAGACTTTCGACGTTCACGAAGGTGCTGTTCAGAAAGTTGCGGGCCGGCGGCGAGATCATCGCAAGCGGGTAGCGTGCGGCTAGCTCCGGTGCGCCGTCGGCGGATTCGTAGGGCGGCAGATAGTCCGGGAGCGGGTCGAGCCCCTGCTGCGCGAGCCGTTCACTATAGAACTCGCATTTGCCGGACGGCGTCCGGAAACCGCCGTCTGCGAAAGGTGCGTCGGGCAGGTTCAGCCGGGCCCAGCCGGTTTGCTTCAACGTCTGCCAATCCACGCCTTCGAGCGTTGTGTCCTGCCAGCGGAACGCGTTTTTGGCGACGGTCTCGTCGCTTTCGAATAGCGCGGGCTCGCTCAGCCCCATGTGACGCGCGAAGCCGCGGAAAATCTCCGTGTTCGGGAGTGCACCGCCGACCGGAGCGATTGCCGGCAAGTTGACCATCACGTGTGTGTGGCCGTATGACTTATGGACATCGAAGTGTTCGAGCTGAGTCGTTGCGGGCAGGAGCAGATCGGCGTAGTCGGCGGTGTCGGTCTGGAAATGCTCCAGCACGATGGTGAAGAGATCCTCACGCGCGAAACCCGCTGCGACTCGCTCGGAATCCGGCGCGACGGCCACCGGATTCGAGTTGTAGACGACGATCGCTTCGACCTTAGGGCCGAACGCGGCGTCGCCCTTGTGCAGCAACGCATCGCCGATTGTATTCATATTGATGACGCGGCTGACCTTGGACGGCCAGCCCGGCATCAGGTCCGGACGCTGCAACGCATGCGAGTCGACCGGCGCCCAACCGCCCGAGGACAGCAGCACGCCACCCGCTCTTTCGCGCCACGCGCCCGTCAACGACGGCAGGCAGGCGATAGCGCGCACGGCATTGCCGCCGCCACGCACGCGCTGTAGACCGTAATTCATGCGGATCGCGGCCTTTTTCGTACCGCCGTAAAGTCGCGCAAGATCGACGATAACGCTTTCATCAACGTCGCAAATTTCAGCAACACGCGACGGCGGGTAATTCAGCGCGCGGGCCTTCAGTTCATCAAAGCCTAATGTGTGGGCCTCAATGTAAGCGTGATCGAGCAGATCTTCCGCGATCAACACGTTCATCATGCCGAGCGCCAAGGCACCATCGGTGCCGGGTTTCAGGGCGATATGCTGATGACACTTTTCGGCGGTCAGCGAGCGGTATGGATCGATCGCGATCAGCTGTGCGCCGCGGCGTTTGGCCTGTTGAGCGCGGGTCCAGAAATGCAGGCTCGATGCGATGGGATTGGACCCCCAGATGAGGATGACCTCGCTCTCGTCGAAAAACTCGGTGAGCATGCCAAGGCTCGCGCCATAGGTGTACTTCAAACCGGCGGCGCCGGCGGACGCGCAGATCGTACGGTCCAGTTGCGATGCGCCGAGCGTGTGGAAGAATCGTTGCGCGATGCTGTCGCCCTGGACCAAACCCATCGTGCCGGCATAGCTGTAGGGGACAATCGCTTCTGGCGCGCGACTTGCAATCTCCGAGAGACGGCCTGCCGCCAGCTGGAACGCCTCATCCCAACTGATCGGCTCAAAGCGGCCCTCGCCTTTACGGCCGATGCGCTTCATCGGCGTCGTCAATCTTTGCGGATGATGCACGCGCTCCGCATAGCGGCTGACCTTGGCGCACAGCGCGCCTTGGGTGGGCGGATGCTCGGGATCAGCGACGACCTTGATCGCACGTCCGGCCGCGACCGTCACTCGCATCGCGCAGGTGTCGGGGCAGTCGTGCGGGCATACGGCGCGAGCGAGTTCGGTCGGAGCATTCATCGGCGATCCTTTCAAGAAGGCGGTGAGCGGTGTAGCAATGCCGGATTCTATTACGGCAATTGCTGCGTGGCCTGCGCGCTGCCGCCAAAAAGGCCTTGGGCGTAGAATCGGTTATTACCGTGCCCGGGCCAGTGTGGCCCCGAGCGATTCCACGCAAGCCGAAAGCACAGACGCGTCACCACTCCATCATGAAACTTATCCCCGAAATCCAAGCCGCTCACGGCGAAATTCAGACCCTGCGACGAACAATCCATGCTCATCCGGAACTGCGTTACGAGGAAACGGCGACGGCCGATCTGGTGGCACGAACGCTCGAATCCTGGGGCATCGAAACTCATCGTGGGTTGGGCAAAACCGGCGTCGTCGGTGTGCTGAAACGCGGCAATGGTGCACGCTCCATTGGTCTGCGGGCCGATATGGATGCGTTGCCGATACAGGAACTGAACAGCTTCGACCATCGGTCGAAAAACGACGGCAAGATGCACGCGTGCGGCCACGACGGACATACCGCGATGCTGCTCGGTGCCGCGCGGCATCTGGTCAAACATGGCGAATTCGACGGCACAATCGTGTTCATTTTCCAGCCTGCCGAAGAAGGCGGCGCTGGTGCGCAGGCCATGATCGACGACGGCCTATTCGCGAAATTTCCGGTCGACGCAGTATTCGGTATTCATAACTGGCCGGGCATGCCGGCGGGGCACTTCGGCGTGACCGAAGGTCCAATCATGGCATCGAGCAACGAATTTCACATTGAAATTAAAGGCGTGGGCTCGCACGCCGCGCTGCCGCACAACGGCCGCGATCCCGTCTTCACTGCAGTGCAGATTGCGAATGGATTGCAGAGCATCATCACGCGGAACAAGAAGCCGCTCGACACCGCCGTGTTGTCGATCACGCAGATTCACGCCGGCGACGCGGTCAACGTCGTCCCGAACAATGCGTGGATCGCGGGCACCGTACGGACGTTTACGACCGAGACGCTAGATCTGATCGAAGCGCGCATGCGCAAGATCGCAGAGAGCACGGCCGAGGCCTACGATTGCTCGGTCGATATTCGTTTCCACCGAAACTACCCGCCGACGATCAACAGCAGCGAGGAGGCCCGCTTTGCAGCGACGGTGATGAAGGAAATTGTCGGCGCAGATAAAGTCGACGACGCGGTCGAACCGACGATGGGCGCGGAGGACTTCTCTTTCATGTTGCTCGCCAAACCGGGCTGTTACGCGTTCCTGGGTAATGGCGATGGCGGGCACCGAGATTCGGGCCATGGCGCGGGTCCGTGCATGCTGCATAACGCGAGCTATGACTTTAACGACGAGTTGTTGCCGATCGGCTCGACGTACTGGGTACGGTTGGCACAGCGGTTTCTGGCGCAGGGCAAATAGAATATTTTCGAGGGGGTTGGCGGCGGTGAATGGTTCGCCGCCGAGCCTTCTCTCGTTGCTATGAATGGTTTCTGCGGATGGGAATGAGGTGATTTATCCCGCGGGTTTTCTACGTGTATGGCGGCGGGGTAAACGCAGAAACCCCACCTTTGCGGGGTGGGGTTTCTGTTTGCTGCTGGGGAGCCTGACGATTACCTACTTTCACACGGGTAATCCGCACTAT
>NZ_PVZB01000027.1 GCF_003002025.1 Paraburkholderia sp. BL25I1N1 | reverse complement strand
GTCGGCGACGATGCGGGTTTCCTGAACGCGTCGCGGATCAAGGGCTCGCATGCGGCGATCAAGACCGGCATGCTGGCTGCCGAAGCTGCTTTTGAAGCCGTGCAGGCAGGTCGCACCAGCGATGAACTCACCGCCTATCCGGAGAGTTTCAAGACTTCGTGGCTGCACACCGAACTGCACCGCGCGCGCAACTTCAAGCAGTGGATGAGCAAGGGCCTGTACCTCGGCACGCTGATGGTGGGCATCGAGCAGAAGCTGCTGGGCGGCAACGTACCGTGGACGCTGCATCATCAGCATTGGGATCACGAGATGCTCAAGCCGGCTTCCCAATGCAAGCCGATCGTGTATCCGAAGCCGGACGGCAAGCTTACGTTCGACCGGTTGTCTTCCGTGTTCATCTCGAACACGAATCACGAAGAGAATCAGCCGGCTCATCTGACGCTGAAAGACCCGTCCGTGCCGGTGAATGTGAACTGGCAGACCTATGCCGGGCCGGAGTCGCGCTATTGCCCCGCTGCGGTTTATGAGTTCGTGAAGAACGACGACGGCAGCGAACGCCTCGTGATCAACGCGCAGAACTGCGTGCACTGCAAGACCTGCGATATCAAGGACCCGACGCAGAACATCGTGTGGGTCACGCCGGAAGGTGGCGGCGGGCCGAATTATCCGAACATGTGACGCAAACGCATCCTGCGCCTGCGGGCGCGAACGAACCGGAGTGGGACGATGAGCAATGCAGCGAAGGAAGTCGTGGTGGTGAGCGGTGTCCGTACCGCGATCGGCGATTTCGGCGGGAGCCTGAAGGATTTCTCGCCGACCGATCTCGGTGCGAAGGTCGTGAGCGAAGTGCTGACGCGGGCGAACGTGCCGGGTGATGCGGTCGGGCACGTCGTCTTCGGCCACGTCGTGAACACGGAACCGAAGGACATGTATCTCGCGCGCGTCGCGGCGATCAACGGCGGCGTCGCGCAGCACACGCCGGCGCTGACGGTGAACCGCCTATGCGGCTCCGGCCTGCAGGCGATCGTGTCGGCCGCGCAGACCATCATGCTCGGCGATGCCGACGTCGCAATCGGCGGCGGGGCGGAGAACATGAGCCGTGCGCCGTTCACCGTGCCGTCCGCACGCTTTGGCCAGCGCATGGGCGACGCCAGGCTCGTCGACATGATGCTCGGCGCGCTGCACGACCCGTTCCAGGCGATCCACATGGGCGTGACGGCTGAAAACGTCGCGAGGAAATACGGCGTTTCGCGCGACGCGCAGGATGCGCTCGCGCTCGAATCGCATCGTCGTGCGGCGCGCGCGATCGCGGAAGGCCGCTTCAAGGATCAGATCCTGCCGATCTCGATTCGCACGAAGAAAGGCGAGGTCGCGTTCGACACCGACGAGCACGTGCGTCACGACGCGGGCTCTGACGATTTCACGAAGCTCAAACCGGTGTTCGCGAAGGAGGACGGCACCGTGACGGCCGGCAACGCATCGGGCATCAACGATGCGGCCGCGGCCGTGTTGATGATGAGCGCGGACGCCGCGCGCGCGCAGGGCGCGAAGCCGCTCGCGCGGCTCGTCGCGTATGCGCACGCGGGCGTCGACCCGGCCTACATGGGCATCGGCCCGGTGCCGGCCACGCGGAAGGCGCTCGAACGAGCGGGTCTGAAGATCACGGATCTCGATGTGATCGAAGCCAACGAAGCGTTCGCCGCGCAGGCCTGCGCGGTCACGCAGGAGCTCGGCCTCGATCCGGCCAAGGTCAACCCGAACGGCTCGGGCATTTCGCTCGGCCACCCGATCGGCGCGACGGGCGCGCTGATCACGGTGAAGGCGCTGTACGAGCTGAAGCGCATCGGCGGGCGTTATGCGCTCGTAACGATGTGTATCGGCGGCGGCCAAGGGATTGCGGCGATCTTCGAGAACATCTGATAATCGACCGCTCAGCACCCGAACACACAGTACCAGATACAAGGAATCGTCATGGCCATTGAAACCGTCGGCGTCGTGGGCGCCGGAACCATGGGCAACGGCATTACGCAGACCGCCGCCGTTGCAGGACTGAACGTCGTGATGATCGACGTCAGCGACGCGGCGCTCGACAAGGGCGTCGCCGCACTGAAGGGCAGCCTCGAGCGGCTCGTGTCGAAAGAGAAGCTCGACGCCGGCGCACGCGACGCCGCGCTCGCGCGCATCAATACGTCGACTGATTACGCGAAGCTTGCCGCGGTCGACATCGTGATCGAAGCCGCGACCGAAAACGTCGATCTGAAGGGGCGCATCCTGAAGCAGATCGAGGCCGTCGCGCGCCCCGATGCGATCATCGCGACCAACACGTCGTCGATCTCGATCACCGCGCTCGCCGCGCTGCTTGCCGATCCGTCGCGCTTCGTCGGCATGCACTTCTTCAACCCGGTGCCGCTAATGCCGCTCGTCGAGATCATCCGCGGGCTGCAGACGAGCGATGCGACTGCGTCCGCGGTGCGTGCGCTGACCGAGCGTTTCGACAAATCGCCGATCGGCGTGCGGAACGCGCCGGGCTTCGTCGTGAACCGGATCCTCGTGCCGATGATCAACGAGGCGTTCTTCGTGCTTGCCGAAGGCATCGCGTCGGCCGAGGAGATCGACGCTGGGATGAAGCTCGGTGCGAACCATCCGATCGGGCCGCTCGCGCTGGCGGACCTCGTCGGCCTCGACGTGTGCCTCGCGGTGATGGACGTGTTCCAGAAGGACTTCGGTGATCCGAAGTATCGCGCGTGCCCGTTGCTGCGCGAGATGGTGTCGGCGGGGCGGCTGGGGCGCAAGACGGGGCGCGGGGTGTACGACTACGGCAAATAAGCAGCCGCGAATAAGTGGCACGCGATTGTCCGCGCGTGCGGCCGCGCCCCTTCGGTCGGCGCGGCCGAGTGCCGCGCGTCGGCACGTCCCGTCGTGGGGACACAGCGATGGATCATGGTGCGTCTATCCACTTGCAAGTTGCCGGCCGACGATGGAGCTGCATCCTGGCCACAACCACTTAGGCGGGACCGAACCCGAGACTTCCTAAAGGCACTGTCACGTTCGCGAGGCAGTCGGTTAGGATAACGCGATGAAAAAGACGAAATCGCTGTATCACGGTCATCGATTCCCGGCATCAGTGATCAGTCGCACCGCCCGGTGGTACTACCGCTTCCAGCTGAGTCTGCGCGATATCGAGGAGTTGCTGTTCGAGCGCGGCGTGATCGTCAGCCACGAATCGATCAGGCGGTGGGTAGAGAGGTTTGGCGTCGGCTTTGCACATCGGATCAAGGCCGCGCGGTGCCAGCTGGGCAGCACGTGGCATCTTGACGAAATGTTCGTGACCTTACGTGGCGAGCCTTATCTCCTGTGGCGCGCGGTCGACCAGCATGGCATGGAACTCGACATCCTGCTGCAGAAGCGACGCGACAAGGTGGCCGCGAAACGTTTCTTCAGACGCGCATTGGCGGCCTGTCAGAGGCGCCGAAGAAGATCGTCACCGGCCAGCTGCGCAGCGACCCTGCAGCAAAGGCCGACATCCCGGAACTGGCGACGGTAAAGCATGTATTCGTCAAGGCCTGTGCGCGCGTGAACAACCGCGCCGAAAACAGTCACAGCCAACACGTGAACGCGAACGACGCATGAAAGGGTTCCGCGATCCGCAGCGCACGCAGTCCTTCCTCTCGTGCTTCGGTCCGATCCGCCAGCACTTCGCGCTGAAGCGTCACCTGCTGCGTGCCCCGCTCTATCGCAAACAACTCGCCGGCCGCTTTGCCGCGTGACGCGAATTCACCGGTATCACCCAAACTCCGTCCACCGCTTTCTGAGGGGACACCCTGCCTACCGATCTCTATCACTGTACCGCCAACGTGACAACGCCATAAGGACTCCTTCCCGCCGCTGAATTTTCTCCACTCGCCAGACCTTATCGCAACACAACCTCCAGCGCAGCCCGCGGTTTCCATCAGCGGATACGCGACGTGCCAACGCACATCAGAATCGCCTCCAGCGCATACTGCGAGACGTTCTCTGCCTTCCAGCGCGGGGTTCCGCGTCTTTGTCGATTCTTTCATCGGCGACCTTGTATCGCCGGAATCCTAGCGTCCATCTCTTACTGCGACACAAACCAAAGATTGCCCGGTACCAAGTCCACGAGGCGCTCTTCTCATGTCGCTCAACTTCCAGCAGCAACCTGCGCTCCCGACACCGCGCAAGGAAAATGGACTCTGGATGGCAAATGTGAGGCCCGCGCGTAAGCACCTCACGCTTGATATGTCCAGAAAAATATCTGTTGTGCTTCTCTTTTTTGTCGTTCTAAAGTCAACCGTCGAGCGCTTACCAATTCTTTGTGAGCACCTCACGGATATGCGCTTTTTGCTCACTTGGTGCAGGACATAAATCGACTAAGCGGCTCACGCTGAGATGATTAGTAATCCGACATTAACTATTTACCGAAACGGGAATATGAAATGCACAAGATGGCTCTGGCTTGTTCTGCAGCACTCGTTGCACTTGGCACCGTGACAGCGACGCCGGCCTGGGCCGAGGTCACGCTGTACGGCATTCTCGATACGTACCTGGGTTATACGAACGCAGGCGGAAAAGGCGCGCAGACGGCGATGCAGAGCGGCGGTCTGTCGGCAAGCCGCGTAGGGATCAGAGGGAGCGAAGATCTCGGCGGAGGCCTGCGTGCGACCTTCGATCTCGAGAACGGCATCCTCACTAATTCGGGCGCGGCGACGGATTCGACGCTTGCCTTCAGCCGCAATGCATGGGTCGGTCTCGGCACGCCGTATGGCGAGTTCCGTTTCGGTCGTCAGAACTCGGTGCTGCTGCTGATGCACAGCAAGTTCGACGCGTTCTCCGGCGGCACCTACGGCTCGTTTCTTCACAACGCATCGACGTTCGTGTTCCGTTACGACAACATGATCACGTACTGGTCGCCGAACGTCGCCGGATTCACGTTCTCCGCGGGTGCGAGCCTGGGCGGTCAGACGTCGCCGCATGACGCGCTGAATGCCTACGTCGGCTCGATCGACTATCAGCGCGGCCCGCTGTACCTCGGCGTCAGCCACGCGGAACAGAACGGCGCGAACGGAAAAGTCAATACGAAGACGACATTTGCCGGCGGCAGTTATCAATTCGGCAGTTTGACGGGCTATTTCGGCTATTACCGCGGCAACAACCTCGGCTCGAATATCTCGACCAATGTCGAAGGCAAATACCACAGCGTCTATTCGCTATCGACGACCTATAACGTCACACCGGCGCTACGGCTCGCGGCCGGCGTCGGCTACGCGCAGGATAGTTCAGGCAAGGATAACAACGCGGGAGAAGTGAGCGTCGGCGCGTTCTACAGCTTCAGCAAGCGGACGCTGGTCTACGGAACGCTTGAACGGCTCGTGAACCGTCACGGCGCGACCTATGCGCTGATCGCCAATGGACCCATCACACCGAACACGCCGACGCGCGGAGAAGGCGTGACGGGCGCGCAGATCGGGATACTGCATTCGTTCTGACGGCGTGAAGGCGCAGTGAACTGCCATTTGGATATGTCATGCGAAAGAGGCCACAAAGCGGCATGGTGTATCGCTGAACAGCTCAGAAGTCACGTTTTTTTTGCGTGCATTTTTTTAATGGCTGTTCTAAGTTAACTCATCACCTGCCCACACGGATCGTTGTGAGCAGCCTACGAGACGAAGGAGAGGTGTCGTGAAAGATCCTGCAGCTCCGACGGTGGAATTGATTGACTGTTCGAACGAAGCAAAACTTCTCAGTGAGCGTGCGTGTTCCGCGATCCGTCAGGACATCCTGTCCTGCGTGATCGAGCCGGCCGCCACGCTGACCGAAAGTGCGCTGACTGCACGCTACGGCATCGGCAAGGCAACCTGCAGGGTGGCGCTGCAGCGTCTCGCGCAGGAAGGTTTTGTACGCATCGTGCCGCGTCAGGGTTACGTGGTGACGCCGATTACGTTGAAGGATGTCGAAGAAGTGTTTGCGCTTCGCCTTGAGCTTGAACCGCTGTCTGCGCGGCTCGCTGCAGGCAAGGCGGATATCGACCTGTTGACGCGACTGGAGCGCGCGTGCCGCAACGACGATACGTCGCTTGGCATCGGCAGCCGGATCGGCATATTCATGGACGCAAATGCCGCTTTCCACATGGCGATCGCCGAATGTTCGGGTAACGGCCGTCTGGTTCGCATGCTGGGCGGCCTGCTCAATGATATGGCGCGGCTCGTGTCGCTCGGCTTCGGCGTGCAGAACACGAAACCGGAGATCCGCCATGACCACACCGCAATGATCAGCGCCCTCGCGAGCGGCGACGGCAAACGCGCCGAGCAGATCGCGCACCGGCATGTGGCGACGTTCCGCGACATGACGATGGAAAAGGTAATGGCGAGCCTGCGCGACACGCATGCTGGCGCTCCGATCGTCCCGCTGCGAGGCGCACGATGAACGCGGTGACTACCCAGGCCATGTTCGAGAAGGCAGCCACGGCACGCAACGCGGTGGAGGTGGAGCACGTTTCGAAGCATTACGGCAAGCTGGCGGTGCTTGAAGACATCAGTCTGACCGCGCCTTCGGGTTCTGTGTTGGCGATCGTCGGCGCGTCCGGATGCGGCAAGAGCACGTTGCTCAACATCATCGCAGGGTTGATGCAGGCTGATCATGGCGACGTGCGGATCGACGGAGTCGCCAGCGAGCCGACGCAAGATACGCGCGTGGTCAGCTACATGTTTCAGGAAGACCGCCTGCTACCCTGGCGTACGATTGTAGCGAACACGGAGTTTGGTCTTGAGGCGGGTTCGCTCAATGCCGAACGGCGGCGCGAACGCGCGCTGGCCGCGTTGAAAATGACCGGCCTTGAAGGATTCGAGCACGCGTACCCGCACGAGCTCTCGGGTGGCATGCGCAGCCGGGTGGCGCTCGCGCGCAGCCTCGTCGTGAAGCCGTACATCCTGTTGATGGACGAGCCGTTTTCGAAGCTCGATCCGCAGATGCGTTCGCAGATGCACGCGGAACTGCTGCGAATCCGCGAACAGTTGAAGATGACTGTCGTATTCGTCACACATGACGTAGAAGAAGCCATCGTGCTCGCAGATAAGGTGGTTGTGCTGCGTCCGCGGCCGGGACGCGTGCGCGATGCGCTGACGATCGACTTGCCGCGGCCGCGCGATCCGCTTGCCGCCGAAGTCGCGGAAACGGTGCGCCGCGTGCGCGCTCTCATTTAAGGACGTTGCGATGTCTTCTGTTTCGACCGCTAGTTCTGTTTCTCCCGCACGGTTTGGCCAACTGACGCGTTTTGCGAAAGTCGCGGGTCAACGTCTTTCGCTGCTCGCCATTTTCCTGATCCTGTGGTGGCTTGCGGCGCAACGTGTGCCGGCATTCATCCTGCCTGGTCCGGGAAAGACGTGGAACGCGCTGCTTGATCTGATCGCCACTGACACCTTTGCCGAGGACCTCGGCGTTACGCTGTACCGCGTCGTCGCAGGCTTCCTGCTGGCCGCGCTGGTCGGCACGCCGATCGGCATCCTGCTCGGCGCGAACCGTCGGCTCGGCAGTTTTTGCGAGCCGGTACTGTCGGTGGTCAACACGGTATCCGCGGCGATCTGGGCCATCTTTGCGTTGATCTGGTTCGGCATCTCGAACGGCACGACCATCTTCGTCGTGTTCATGGAAGCGATGCCGCTGATTCTCACGAACGTGTGGCAGGGCGCGCAAAGCGTCAACGCCGAATATGTCGAACTTGCCCGCAGCTTTCAGATGTCACGCAGCAAGGTGATGACCAAGATCTATCTGCCCACCGTCTTGCCGTATTTCTTCTCCGGTGCGCGCCTCGCTTTCGGGTTCGGCTGGCGGGTGTCGCTGGTGGCGGAGACGATCGGTTCGTCGAACGGCGTCGGCTACCGGCTGCGTCAGGCGGCAGATCTTGTTCAGACCGATCAGGTGTTCGCATGGACGCTCACTATGGTCGTGCTGATGGTGGTGCTCGAGTACGGCATTCTCAAGCCGCTTGAAAGCCACCTGTTCCGCTGGAAGAAGCGGGCATAGAGAACGGGATCGCGGCGCGCTGCTACCGCGCCGCGAGCGGAAGTGGTCGAACATTTACGAAGAAATAGCGTGTTTGCATTCTATAAATAGGAGTACATATGAGCAATACGATGAAGGCTTTGATTCTCTCCGAACACGGTGACGTCGACAAACTCCATGTCGGTGAGATGCCGATGCCGAAGGCAGTGCCCGGTCACGTGGTCATCCGCGTGCGCGCGTCGTCTTTCAACTATCACGACGTCTTTACGGTGAAGGGTATGCCGGGCATCAAGGTGCCACTGCCTGTGGTCATCGGTCTGGATATGGCGGGAGAGATCACTGAGGTTGGCGACAATGTCGAAAACTGGTCGGTCGGCGCGCGCGTGCTCGTCAATCCGCTCAACAGGAAGAAAGGCCTGATGGGCGAAATGCTCGACGGCGGCATGGCGCAATACTGCCTCGTCAGCGCGGACCAGTTGATCGCAATGCCCGAAGGCGTCACGTTCGAAGAAGCGGCGTCGCTGCCGGTCGCCTACGGTACGGCGCACCGGATGCTCGTCACGCACAACACCATCAAGCCGGGCGATCGTGTAGTCATTCTGGGTGCGAGCGGCGGCGTCGGAACAGGCTGCGTGACGCTTGCCAAAATGCTCGGCGCCGAAGTGATCGCGGCCGCCGGCAGCGCGGACAAGGCTGAACGGCTCAAGGCGATGGGCGCCGATCACGTCATCAACTATCGCGACACCGATTTCTCGAAGTGGGTCATCGAGAAATACGGCAAGCCGCAACGCCGCAGCTATGAAGGCGGCGCGGACGTCGTAATCAATTTCACCGGCGGCGATACATGGGTGCCGTCGCTCAAATGCATCAAACGCGGCGGTAGCCTGCTCGTCTGCGGTGCGACCGCGGGTCACGATCCGAAGGAAGACCTGCGCTACATCTGGAGCTTCGAGATTCGCGTGATCGGCTCGAACAGTTTCTATGACGACAACCTCTCCGCACTGATGGAATTGATCCGTACCAGGAAGATCGCGGTGCAGATCGACAAGGTGTTGCCGCTTGAGCAGGCCGCCGAAGGCCTGCGCATGATTCGCGATCGGGAAGTGCTCGGCAAGATTGTCGTTACCCCATAAAAATACGGAGACTCGAATGGCTGATAACCAGCAACCTACCGCGGAGCAGGTTCAGGCAATGCTCACGCGCGGTCCTTATCATCAGTGGCTCGGTCTGCGTGTGCTCGAAGTCGGCGAGGGCTCGATCGAAATCGCCGCGACCTGGCGCGAAGAGTGGGTCGTGAACCCCGAACGACGCTATACACATGGCGGTATTCTTGCCGCGCTTGTGGACCTCACGGCCGATTGGGCGCTGGTGTCGAAAACAGGCCGCGGCGTACCGACGATCGATTTGCGCGTCGACTATCACCGCGCGGCTATGCCCGGCGACCTCATCGCGCGCGGCAAAGTCGTGAAGTTCGGGAGCGCGATTTCTGTTGCAGAGGCGCACATCTACGACGAGTCCGGCGCGCTGCTCGCAAGCGGCCGGGGCGTCTATTCCACCGCGCCCGCACCCGCGCCGAAGGCATGATGAACACGGCGACATCGACGCTCGACCATGTCGTCGTGAACGCGATGTTCGAAACCGACGCCGCGGCGTCGTGTTTCGAAGCGCTCGGCTTCGCGTTGACCCCGCGCGGCTATCACTCGCTAGGCTCGGTCAATCACCTGATGATGTTCGACGGACATTATCTGGAACTGGTCGGCCTGCCGTCCGGCGCCACCACGTTGCGGCGGGAGATTCTCGAAAGCCGTCTGGGTATAGACGGCCTCGTTTTCAAGACCGACGACGCGCGGGAAACCTATGCGCGATTGATCGACGCCGGAGTGCGTGCCAGTGAGCCGCAGTCGTTCACGCGGCCCGTGGACATTGAAGGCGTCGAGCAGATCGCCCGTTTCCGGACAACCCGGCTCGCAGCCGAAGAACTGTCCGCCGGGCGCGTCTATTTCTGCGAGCACCTCACGCCGGAATGGGTCTTCCGTGCCGAATGGACGAAGCATCCGAACGGCGCGCAACGCCTGAAGGAATGTGTGATCGTGAGCGACGACCCGCAACTCGAAGCGCGCCGCTATGCGCTGATTGCAGGCGAGTCGGATCTCACATCGCCGTCGTCCCACCACTCGCGCATTGCGTTGCGTGATTTCGATCTGGACTTTATCGATGACGCGGCATATCGCGCGCGCTATGGCGACCTCGTATGTAACGCAGCAGGGCGCGACAGCCATTTTGGCGCGGTCGTCGTCGAGGTAAGCGACCTTGCGGCGATGCGCGCACGTCTGGACGCGTTCACGTCCCACGTCGACGAGAGCGTCGTGCGGCTGATGTCGCAGGCCCATGCACAGAGCGGCGCGTCGTCCGTTGTCGTGCTGTTAGGCGAACTCAATACTGTCGTTGAATTTATCGGAGCAGTTGAACATGCCCACGCCTGAGAATCTCGGCGATCTGATCGACGCCGACGGCGATCCATGCAAGCTTGCAGTGATCGCGCTTGGGGAACCAGATGAAACAGGTTGCGCGTGCCACGACACGCGCATGACCTACGGGCGACTCGACGCGCTGGCTGACGGCGTCGCACGTGCACTGATGCGGCGCGGTCTGAAAATCGGCGAGCGCGTTGCTATTCTTGCCGCGAATCGCGCCGAATATGTCGCGGCGCTGCTTGGCATCATGCGCGCGGGAATGGTCGCCGTGCCCGTCAACTTCAAGTTTCCCTCCGCGCTCTCCACTTTTGTGATCCGCGATAGCGGTGCACGTCTGGTGTTTTGCGACGCCGCGCGACTTCCCGATTGCCCGGACGATCTGCCGACAGTGGTATTCGATTCGACCGGCGAGGAAAGCTTCGCTTCGTTCGTCGAACCTGGGCCGTTCGAGACTTTCGTGCCGACGCCCGACACGCCGGCGATGTTTCTCTATACGTCCGGCTCGACCGGCAAGCCGAAGGGAGTAATGCTCTCGCACGGCAGCCATCTGTGGGTGGCGCGTACGCGAGCGCGCGCGCAGCCGCCTGCGGCGCATCGCTTTCTGGTGGCCGCGCCCATGTATCACATGAACGCGCTGACGCTCGTGCTGATGTCGTTGTATGGGCACGGTACCGTCGTACTGCTTCCGCAATTTACCGCGCGCATGTACATCACGGCAATCGAGCGTTATCGGGTCACGTGGCTCACCTCTGTTCCGCCAATGATCGCGATGATGCTGCACGAAAGGGAGTTGCTTGCGCGCACGGATCTTTCATCGGTGCGCTTCATCCGGATGGGCTCGGCGCCCGTCAGCGAGAGTCTGCTTGCACAGATCGGCGAGGTGCTGCCGAACGCGAAGCTCACTAACGCCTATGGCACGACCGAGGGCGGGCCGATCGTGTTCGGGCCGCATCCGCAAGGGATCGAACCGCCCTTGCTGTCAGTCGGATATCCGCATTCCGAGGTCCGCGTCAAGTTGCTCGATGCGCCGCCGGCGGGTGTCGCGTCCGGCGTGCTGGCTGTAAAAAGTCCGGCCGTCATGCTCGGTTACCACAATCGGCCGGACCTGCCTCTGCCGGTGACAGCAGACGGCTTCTATATTACAGGCGACGTATTTCACCGCGACGAACAGGGCTTCTATGCGTTCGTCGGCCGTGCGGACGACATGTTCGTGTCGGGTGGCGAAAACATCTTTCCCGGTGAAGTCGAGCAGATGCTCGAGACGCACCCGGATATCGTGCAGGCTTGCGTGGTGCCGGTTGCCGATGACATCAAGGGAACCAAGCCGGTGGCGTTCGTGGTGCGGCGCGCGGGTGCGTTGCTAACGGAAGAGGACGCCAAACAGTATGCGCTGACGCATGCGCCCGCATACCAGCATCCGCGGCGCGTGTGGTTCGTGGACACATTGCCGCTTGCGTCGACGAACAAGATCGATCGCGCCGCATTGAAAGCCATGGCGCTTGCGTCGTTACAGGATAGCGAGACCCCGTAAGTGAAACCGACACGACATTCAACATCATGGAGTTCAGTATGAACGAGAACTTTCGCGAGTTCCTGGAGCGCCTGCGCGCGGCACAGCAACTGGTCGATATCCGGCAACCCGTCGATATCCGCCACGTGGGCACGCTCGTCGACCAGAGCGACAAGGCGCTCCTGTTTCATCACGTGATCGGCTACGAAATGCCGCTGCTCTCGGGCATTATCCGCACGCAGGAGCGCGCGATGATGGCAATGGGTTGCGACAGCTACTCCGAAATCGAGAAGATGCTGGCGCATGGCATTCAGAACCCGATTCCGCCCAAATACGTCGCCACGTCTGCCACGAAAGAAGTGATCTACAAAGGCGACGATGTCGATCTGTTCCGCCTGCCCATTCCGATGTCTTCGATCTTCGACGGTGGTCCGATGATTACCGCAGGTATCGTGATTTCGCGCGATCCGGAGTATGGCTTGAACAGCGGCATTTACCGCTTCATGGTCAAGGAAAAGGCGCTGAGCGGTATCGACATCGTGACGCCGAACAACATGCGCATGTTCGCTCAGCGTGCGTATGAACAGGGGCGGCCGTGTCCGATCTCCATTTCGATCGGTAACCATCCGATGGAAATCATGGGCGCCGGCTATCGCGCACCCATCGGCGTGGATGAAATGGCAATCGCGGGCGGCATTCGCGGCGTGGCGGTCGAATTGGCGCCTTGCGAGACCGTCGATCTGCCTTATATCGCCGACTCTGAAATCGTGATCGAAGCCGAAATCCTGCCGACGGGCTGGACCCAGCCGGAAGGCCGTTTCGGCGAATTCACCGCATTGATGGGCGGGTTGCACTGGAACCCGGATGTACGCATCAAGGCGATCACGCATCGGCGCGACGCGATGTATTACTCGCTGCACATGCCGTGGGAAAACACGTGGCTCGCGGCACCGACGCGCTATCAGGCGATCCGCAGCGCGCTGCGTACGGCCGGCGTGCAGGTGAAGGATATCAACGTGACGTTGGGCGGCCGCGCGTTCTGGCATGCGGTTATTTCGATCAGGAAGCAGGCGGGCGAAGGCAAGAACGCGCTGCTGGCGGCGCTGTCGGTAATGGATTTGAAGCACGTGGTGGTCGTCGATGACGACATCGACGTGTTCAACGGCGAACAGGTCGAATGGGCGATCGCGACGCGCGTGCAGGGCGACCGCGATCTGATCGTAATTCCCGGCGCACGCGCCAAGCCGCTCGACCCGAGCCTGCCGGTGATGCCGCCCGGCATGGTGCCGACGGGCGCCAAGGTCGGTGTGGACGCAACGATCTCCGAAGGCATTCCGTACGAGCGCTACGAGCGCATTTCCTATGCATACGCAGATACGGCGAAGATCGCTGACTACGTAGGCGGGAAAGCGGATACGGTGCATGTATCGGAGCCGGAGCAGGTGGAGCAAGCCGCAACCGAGGCGCTTGCGCTCATCGGCGACACGCCGCTTTACTACACCGAACTCGCCGAGCGGCTGTCGAAATACGACTTCCGCACGCTGGCTCGCGCGCTCGGCGAACTGCATGAACGCAAGCAGTTGTGGAAAACCGCGGAGGGCAAGCTGTGCGTGCGCGGTTCGCGCTTCGACGCCGTGCCGCCGACACGGCGCTAAGTGGCGCGCGATGTCGTTGAGTGCGCTGCGCGGGCCGGCAGCGCTCCATCCACCCCATTAATGAGCTGACCTGATGCAACCTTACCTGCTCGCAAGGCGTGCGCTGTTTGCCGCCGTGATGTCCCTGCTCGCACTGTCCGCGCAGGCCGCGCCGCTGCGCATCGGCTACTGGACGAGCGGTGTGAGCCTCGGCCTTGGCGCTGTGCTGGAAACCGGCGATTTCCTGAAGAAAGCCGGCATCGACGACGCGCGTTTCGTGCACTTCGCCGAGGTCAACGCACCGGCGAGCGGACTCGCCGCCAACGTGATCGACGTGAGCTTCAGCGTGGCGGGCGCGAGCGCGTTCAGCATCGCAGCGAGCGGCGTGCCGATCAAGATCTTCGGTGCAACGGCGCCAGCCGATGTCACATTTGTTACGCCCTCCGACTCGCAGATCCAGTCGATTGCGCAGCTGCGCGGCAAGAAGATCGGCATGTCCCCGTCGGGAAGTTCGGTCGCGTTGATGACGGCTGCGGTGTTCAAAGCGAATTACGGTTTCAATGCCGGCGATTATTCGCTGGTGCCGGGCAACGAGGCGCGCCTCGCGCAGTTTCTCGTGCAGCACCAGGTCGACGCCGCGGCGCTGCGTTCCGTCACGGTCGCGCAATTGACGGGAGTTAAGACGCGGCGTCTCGGCACGCTGGTGGAAGAATGGCACAAGCTGACGAAATCCGATGCGATGCCGTATCTGGGCGTGGCTGCGGCACGCACGGAATTGATTCAGCGAGATCCGCAATCCGTCGCGAAGCTGATCGTCGCGATTCACAATGCAATCGCCTGGGGCAACGCGCATCCGGACCAGGTCGCGGCGGTCCTGCAGAAAGTCGCGAATCTTCCCGCAAGCGACGCGCAGATCTACGCCGCGCATTGGGCCGAGCTGAACAGCATTTCCTTCGAACAAGTCGATATCGATACGCTCAAGCGCGAGCAGCAGATCTTCACGGCGAGCGGTTCGATTAAAGGCACGCTTCCGCCCGATGTATTCGTCACCGGACCGTACCGAACGGCGAAGAAGATCATAGCGGGTCAAAAGCCATGATGACCCGTTTGCGCGCGCAATGGCGGTATCCGGTGGATAAAGGAGATGTTGCATGAGATATCAATGCGCAGCACGGCGACGCGTCGTGGTCGGTATCAGCGGCGCTTCGGGCGCGATCTACGGTGTGCGTTTGCTTCGTCTGTTACGCGAGCTCGAGGTGGAGTCACACCTCGTGGTGAGCCGTTCGGCGCAGGTGACACTTGCGCAGGAGTTGCAGATGCGGCTCGCCGATCTGCAGGCACTCGCGGATGTCAACTATCCGAACACCGATATTGGTGCGGCGATTTCGAGCGGCTCGTTTCGCGTCGACGGTATGATCGTTGCGCCGTGTTCGATCAAGACGCTGTCGGAAGTGGCCACCGGCTGTACCAGTTCGCTGCTGTCGCGAGCGGCGGACGTGATGCTGAAAGAACGTCGCCGTCTCGTGCTGATGGTGCGGGAGACGCCGTTGCATGCGGGTCATATCCGCAGTCTCGCAGCTGTCACGGACGCCGGTGCGATCGTCTATCCGCCAGTGCCGGCGTTCTACGCGCTGCCACTAACGCTCGAGCAGATGGTCGATCATACGCTCGGGCGCGTGCTCGACCTGTTCGATATCGAATCACGAACCGTACGCCGATGGAGCGGGACTGCTGGCTGATACACCGTGCGACACGGTGTGCTTATTTTGTGTTCAGTTTACTTCCCGATATGCATCTCCTAGAATGATTTGAGGTTGGTGAGGTGCCTACAGAATGACGTAAGCATAATACACAGCCATTCCTGGATAGAGCGCACGGGGGCAACATGGTAGGGAAAATAGTTTCTGGGGGCAACGCCACGGGCGAGGGCAAGTTGCTGGGAGAGTCGACTTATCTGGCCATGCGGCAGGCGATACTGTCCTGCTCGCTGAAACCAGGCAGCATGCTGACCGAGGCTGCTCTGATGGAGCAATATGGCGTCGGCAAGTCGACGTGCCGGCTGGCGCTTGCGCGTCTCACGCACGAAGGGCTGGTGCGTTCGGTGCCGCGACACGGCTACGTCGTCGTGCCGGTCACGCTGAAGGATGTCGAGGAGGTGTTCGCGCTGCGGCTCATTCTCGAACCCGAGGCGGCGCGGCTCGCGGCCGGCAAGGTGGACGCAAAGGCGCTGATGCGGATCGATCGCGCCGCGCGCGGCAATACGGCGTCGAAGAACCACGGCAACCGGATCGGTTTTTTCCTCGATGCGAACCGGGAGTTTCATCTGGTGATCGCAATGGCATCGGGCAACGACCGTCTGGTGCGCAGCATCTCGGTGTTGTTCGACGAAATGGCGCGGCTGGTGGCGCTCGGGTTCAGCGACGAAGACGACAGCCCGGAAATCTCCGATGACCACCGCCAACTGGTCGAGGTGCTGTCGGCAGGCGACGGCAAGTCGGGCGCGCGCATTACGCGCCGGCACATCGAGAAGTTTCGGGACATGACGATGGAGCGCGTGCTGCGCAGCATGAAGCAGGACTTCGAGCATGCGCCGCTAGTAGCGATCGGCAAGTGATACGGAGATTCCGCCGTCGCTTCAGGCGGAATCTCTCGATGAATGGTTGCACCGTGCTTTATGTTTTGATAAGGACACTTAGTAATCCTTCAATGACGACGCTGGGAGACTGGCTGCGTCGTACTTCAGGCAAAGCACCATGAAATCATTTCGTTGCGTTCTAAAGGCAGCATGCACACTCGCAGTAGCCGGTGCTTGCCTTACCAGTGCGTATGCGGCGCCACTGCGTGTGGGCTACTGGACCAGTGGCACCAGTCTCGGTTTCGGCGCCGTGCTCGAAGCGCAGAAGTTCTTTGAGAAGCAGGGCCTGCAGGTGCAGTTCCTCCACTTTCCGGACGTGAACGGACCAACTACTGCGCTGGCTTCGAACGCGATCGATCTGGCATTCGGCACCAGCCTCGCGGGAGCATTCAGCCTGAGCCAGCAGGGTGTGCCGGTCAGGATGGTGGCTGCCACGCAGATCGTCGATGCGGAAATCGTCGTGCTCGCGGATTCGCCCATTCGTTCCGCGGGCGAACTGCGCGGCAAGAAAGTCGGCATGTCGCCAATCGGCAGTGCGACCACTGGCGTCGGCACAGCCGTGCTCGACGGCAATTACGGGCTCAAGCTTGCCGACTATCGCCTGGTTGCGGGCGACGAGCCGCGTCTTGCGCAGTTCCTCGTTCAGAAGAACGTCGACGCCGCCGTCATGCGTCCGACCACGGTGGCGCAAGTGCCGGACAGTGCGCAGAAAGTCCGCGTCATCACGACTTTGTCCGATCAATGGAAACAGATGACCAAAGCGAGCACACCGCCCTATATCGGTGTCGCGGTGATGCGCAGCGAGTGGCTCAAGGACAACCCGGCGGATGCGGCGAAGGTGCTCGCGGCCATGCGTCAGGCGCTGGCCTTCGGCGCGGCCAACCCCGACGCGGTCGTGGCGATACTCAAGAAGGCCGGCAACATGAGCGACCAGGGCGCGCGTTTTTACGGCGACCACTGGACGGCCATGAATACGGTCTCGTTCAAATCCGGCGACATCGACACACTGAAACGCACATTCGAAGTTTTCAAGGCTGCCGGTACGCTGAAGGGCGAGCTTCCCGCGGATCTCTTCTACCAGAAGCCTTATCTCGACTCGGAAGCAGTCAAATGAGCGGATATCGGGAATGGGTTAGTGGCCACAACCGCCGCCTCGGAGTACAGGCCTTCATCGACGGA
Organism: Paraburkholderia sp. BL25I1N1; assembly: GCF_003002025.1. Taxonomy (GTDB): domain Bacteria; phylum Pseudomonadota; class Gammaproteobacteria; order Burkholderiales; family Burkholderiaceae; genus Paraburkholderia. The sequence continues at coordinate 107,434 of NZ_PVZB01000027.1, read as the reverse complement.
GCAGCAATATGACGGAAAAGTGCGAGGGTGCGGTCGCGGCCATTGGATTTCCCGCTAGCCGGATCCGCTGGCCGGAAGAGGGCATTACACGTGTGCCGCTACGTGTGTTCTCCGATGCGGCAACCTACGAGCGCGAACAGGATGCCGTATTTCGCGGGCCCACATGGAGTTTCCTCTGCCTCGATATCGAAATGGCGAACCCGGGTGACTACATCACGACCAAGGTCGGCCATACGTCGGTAATTGTCGTGCGCCAGCAGGACGGCACCATTGGTGCGCTCGTGAACAAGTGCGTGCACAAGGGCTCGGTGCTTTGCTACGAAGCGCAGGGGCACCGCAAGCGTCCGAATTTCGTTTGCCCTTACCACAACTGGGTATACAACTTCGACGGCGAACTGACGAGCGTCGCATTCGAGAAGGGCGTGCAGGGCAAAGGCGGCATGCCCGAGGATTTCGACAAATCGAAGTTCCGTCTGACGAAGCTGCGCGTGGAGACCATCCGCGGCCTCGTGTTCGGTTCGTTTTCCGAAGAAGCCCCTGCACTAAGGGACTATCTCGGACCGACGATGGTGCGGCACATGGAGCGCACGCTGTATGGGCGCTTAAAGATACTTGGCCGTTATAGTCAGGTGATGCACAACAACTGGAAACTCTACGTCGAGAATAGCCGGGACAACTATCACCCGAGCCTTTTGCATGCGTTTTTCTCGACCTTCAAGATCAACCGGCTATCGGCGGAAGGCGGTACGTTGCAGGATGAAGACAGCCGACATCACATCACCTTTACCAAGCGCTATACCGACGTTGGCGATCAGGCATACGACTCCGGCGTGATTCGCGCAATGCGCGACGATTTCGGCCTGAAGGATCCCTCGCTGATCGATCAGTGGATGGAGTATCCCGATCAGATCACCAATGCGATCCAGAGCATTTTTCCGGGTTTCGTGCTGCATCAGATCATGAACTCCATCGGCGTGCGGCAGGTGGTGCCGCTCGGTGTAGATCGATGCGAACTGATCTGGACCGTACTCGGCTTCGAGGAAGATACGCCGGAGCAAACGCTCATCCGGCGCAAGCAGAGCAATCTCGTCGGGCCTGCGGGTTTTGTGTCGATGGAAGACGGCACGATTGGCGCGTTCGTCGAAAAGGGTATTCGCGGCGATCTTGACGACGCTGCCGTGATCGAGATGGGCGGAAAGGGCACAGGCCCGATGGCGACCCGCGCGACCGAAACCTCGGTGCGCGGTTTCTGGAAATTCTATAGAGAGCTGATGGATGTCTAGCACGACGCGCTACCCTGAGCTGGAGGTTGGCACCCAGACGGGCGCGTGCATTGCGCGCCTGATTGCCCACTATTGCAGTTCGATCGACAATGGCGATTTAGACCGCTGGCCGGAGTTCTTCACCGAAGATTGCACTTACCGCATACTCACGCGCGCCGATTTCGAAGCGGGTCGCGATTTCGGTATCTGGTTCTGCAACACACGTGGCATGTTGCTGGATCGCGTCAGTTCTATCCAATCGGTTAATGTGTTCGAGCCGCATGTCTACCGTCACGTGCTTGGACCGACCGAAGTCGTCAGCGACGAAGACGGGCTGATCGGCTGCGAAACCAGCTACATGATCGTGCGAACCGGCTATGAAGGCGGCATGGTTGTGTTCAGCGTTGGGCGTTATATCGATCAGATTGTCATCGAGGGCGGCCGCGCATTGCTGCGTGAGCGCACTGTCGTCACGGATTCGTGCCGCTACGACACACTCGTTGCGCTGCCTCTATAAGGATGTCGCCTGCATGACCGGACCTGCCCGCCGTTACCGGCTGCACCTGGAAAGCCAGCGGCGTCAGGCACCGCCCTTTCATCTTCACGAAGCCGTGTGGCAGGTCGCCTGCGCGCGGTATCCTGATCTTGCGCAGCAAATCGACGTGACGTTCGGCTGGGACGGCGAGCGGTTCGCGCGTCCGTTCGACGACGTCGACTTCCTGCTGGCGTCGAGATTTCCGCATGACAAGGTGAACGACGCACCACGTCTACGCTGGATTCACACGACGGGCGCCGGCGTCGATCAGTTGATGCCGCTCGATCGTTTGCGCCGCGACCTGATCCTGACGAACAGTAGCGGCATTCATAGCGACAAGGCCGCCGAGTATACGCAGATGGCGTTGCTGATGCTGAATGCGCAACTGCCAGCCGTGTTGCAGGCGCAGCGGGAGCATCGCTGGGACGCACGGCTTACCACGTCGATTCGCGGCAAGACGGCGCTGATCATCGGTTTCGGCGATCTGGGCATGGCAGCGAGCCGCGCGGCACGAGCGCTCGGCTTGCGAGTGATTGCACTGAACCGGAGTGGCACCGCATCGGCGCAGGCGGTGGAAACAGTCGATGTCCTCGCAACGATCTCCGCACTCGACAACTGGCTGCCACAGGCCGACTTCGTCGTTGTCGCCGCGCCGCTTACGCCGGAGACACGCGACCTGCTTTCCGCCACGCGCCTCGCTCGCATGAGGCCGGGCGCGGGCGTCGTCAACCTCTCGCGTGCCGCGCTGCTCGACCATGTGGCGTTGTTCGAGCGACTGCATTCAGGCGCTTGCGGCGGCGCGCTGCTCGATGTATTTGATCCTGAACCGTTGCCGGCGGAACATGTGGCGTGGGACGTGCCGAAGCTCGTCGTCACGCCGCACATTTCGTGCGACGCGCCCGATTACAACCTGCGGGTGCTCGAACTCTGGTTTGGCAATTTCGCGCGATTCCTGCGCGGGGAACCGCTGGCGAATATCGTCGATCGTACCCGCGGTTATTGAGCCGGCAGCGGGGACGCGATCAAGGGTGACCGGCTCAACTGAGCGACATTGTCGCTACATTCGCTGTGTCGCCGCCGCAGACCATGGCATTTGGAGGGCTTCGCTATAAGGTAATACCAGCGTTTCAAGTTTGGCTGGTTCGTACTATTGCGCATTTCGGACGGCTTCGGCGCATGCCATCAGCTCAGGCGTCAACGCAGACTACCTGTTATCCAGGCGCACCACACTGTACACAGATGCCACGTACGTCATCAACAGCGCGAAGTCTGCACTTAAGTGCGACACGGTCGACCACCCCGGTCGCGACCGGTGCCAACCAACTCGCGGTGGTAGTTGGAATCGCGCATGCTTTCTAAGTCGTGCGAAGTCGGCTGGACTGCGCGGGCCGCGGCGACGAACCCCACGTCCTGACCACGGTGACGAGCAGCACGCGATGGCCGGTTTCGATCCACTGAACGCTCGCCTTCAGCACTTCGAGATTGACGCTATCCATGAAAATATCGGGTGATTACCTGAGCATAAGTCGGGCTTCGGAAGACACCCGTTAGTGTCGCGACAGCGCCGAACGCAAGGACATTTCCCGTGCTGCTTCCGGTGTGATGGTTCTGTTGAGCATGAAGCAGGCGGCACCTGCCGCCAGCAACGGCAACGCACCGAGAAGGAAGATCGTCCCGATCGGCGTTCCGAAGGCGATCAGGACACCGGCGAGCAGCGGGCCGACGATGGCGCCGATGCGCGCCACCGCAAAGGAAGCGCCGGTCGCGGTCGAGCGGATAAAGGTTGGATAGATCATGCTCGAAATGGCATTGAGGCCGATATTCCCACCCAGGACCAGCAGACCCGACGCCAGCGCCATCGCCATGGTGAGACCGGCGCCCGTACCGACGGCCAGCCCGAGGGCTGCCACCGGAATGGCGCCGAGGATCAGCGTCAGCGTCATCACCCGTACGCCCTTCCTGTCGATCAGCCAGCCGAAGAACCAGCTGAAGCCGGCACCAAGCTGGAAAAGGGCCTGGCTGCGGGCGGCATTGGCGAAGCCGATTTCGTCGGTCAACAGGGTCGTCATCCATTGCGACAGGAAGAAATGCGTGACGAAGGAAAAGCCGAGCGCGAGCCACAGGAATGCGGTCATGGCCGAACGGCCCTCGGTGAAGAGGTGCCTCACCGGCACACCCGTGCGCGCCTGCTCCTGAATGGTGAAGCGCGTGTCGTCCGCGAACCGCGCGCTGGGTTTCAGCTTGCGGGCATAGGCGAGGATGCGATCGCTAGTGGGATTGCGCAGGCTCAGATAGCGGATCGATTCGGGCAACCCGATGAACAGGATGATGACCGCCACCACTGCGCCGGCGCCGCCGACGTAGAAGACCGAGCGCCAGCCGTAGGCCGGGATGATCTCCGCCGCGAGAAGGCCGCCGCCGGACGAGCCGGCGGTGTAGCCGAGATAGAGGAGCGTAATGATCAGCCCGCGCTTGCCGGAGCGAGCGTAGTCCGTGATCAGCGAGACCGCCATCGGCATGCCGCCGCCGATGCCGAGCGCCGCGCAAAAGCGCAGGACTGACAGCTCGACCAGATTGTGGGCGAACGGCACGGCGAACGTGAAGCCGCCGAACAGCGCGGTAGCTAGCAGGATTGCGCGGCGCCGGCCGATGCGGTCGGCCAGCATGGCGAAGACCACCGAACCCGCCATCCAGCCGACGATGCTGATGTTGAACACGGGCGTCATCAGGGCCCGGTTGATGCCCCATTCCTTGATGATGCCCGGGGCGGCGTAATTCAAAGCCTGATTGTCGAAGCCGTCCGCCAGCATGACGAGGGCGCACAGAACGAAGAGGGTCACGGTGAACCAGCTGCGCTCCTGCGCCTCGACTACGTGGGCGATATCGACGGTATTCTTTTGAGTCATGACGGTCTCCGGATGCCTCTGCTCCTGGGGTTGTTTACAGTCGGGCGGCGCGTTGGCGCTCACTCGCTGTGGCCGCCCGACACGTCGCGCACCGGTGTTTCCGGCTTCACGCCGCCGCGCCGGTTGGCCCAGGTGCGCTCGCCCGTCTCGCGCCAACCGCCGGAGGTCGCCGCTTCTGCATACTCGTCCCAGCGCTTGTCCCAGTCGCCCAGGTGGTAGCCATGCCATGGCGGCTGCGGCGTGAGACGGGGCAGATCCAGCTCTTCCCATATCTTGCGTGCCGCGGTCATGTATGGCTCCTTCGGCAGGGCCAGCGGCGGCATGGCGTGCTTCAGCGTCGCGTCGATCAGCAGCGTACTTTCGAGCGGCGCGCGACCGGACTTCGGGCCGTGGCCGCTGGCGCGATAGGGCGTCACGTGCAGGTCATGCGTGAAGTCGGCCCGATAGGCCAACGACCAGAAGATCGCATCGGCGTTTTCCGGGTTGATATCCTCGGAGACCGCGATGACCAGCTTGCCGCACTGCGCCTGGAGCGTCGCGGCCCCTTGCAGGCCGCGCCAGACTTCCGCTTGCTGCGTGCCGCGCGCGAACTGCAGGAAGATCACCTTGCGCAGGTTGGTCAGCGGCTCGTGCATCACCACTCGCTCGATGCCGCGCACGCCCATCACCTTGCGCAGATGTTCGAGGTACAAGGGCTCATAGGCCACTTTCTTCAGCACGGAGCTTTCGCTCGGCGTGACCTGACTGATGATCGAGACGAAGACGGGCTTCTTCTTCATCGTGATCGCGGTGACGTGCATGGACATGTTGTAGTCTTCGAGCGCGATGTGGCCGTGGCTTTCGCCAAACGGGCCTTCGGGCTCGAGCGCATCGGTATCGATCAGGCCTTCGATCACGATTTCGGCATCGGCGGGAACGACGAGGTCGATGGTCTTGCAGCGCACCACCTCGACCGGCGCGCGCATCAGGCCGCCCGCAACGGCCATCTCGTCCTGATCGATCTGCAGCTTCTGCGGCCCGGTGAACAGCACGGCCGGCGCGCAGCCCAGCACGATGGCGCACGGCATCTGCTCGCCCTTGGCCCGATACTTCTCCCAATGCAGATAACCACCCGCTCCCGACAGGCGGCTCGCCATGCGCACACCCAGTCGATTCTCCGACTTCAGCGCGGCGCGGTACGTGCCCATGTTCTGAACGCCGCTCTCCGGGTCTTTGGTCACGCACAGCGTGGCGGTCAGATAGGGAGCCGCGTCGAAGCCCGGCGTGGAAACCGGCACCGGCAGCCGCGACAAGCCTTTTTCCTTTAACGCATCGCCGCTGATCACGACTTCCTGGCAGGGCGCCTGCGCCACCATGACGGGCGCAACCGGCTCGGCGATCGCCTCCGTCCAGGCCTTGCCGATCTGTTCGACCGGCAGGCCCAAGCCGGTGGCGTAGATCTCGGGCGAGGCGGCAAGGCCGCCGATCAGCACCGGGATGTCATAAGTGTGGCCGTCGCCGTCGACCACGTTGGTGAACAGGAAAGCGCGGCGCTGGTCTTCGTGCAGGCCGCCTTGGAACTGCCAGCGCGCCAGCGGGTGCAGTTCCGTATCCTTGTTGATCGGCCGCTGAATGCGCGTCAGCAGCCCCTTGGCCTCGAGCCGGGCGATGTGTTCCTGCAGGTCGCGCGGGGCGCCGTCGGCGGTTGCCGTTCGCGAAAGATCGTGGGGTGATGATGACATTCCGTCTCCTTGATACGAAACCCGGTAGGCGGGCGAATTCGTGTGATTGTATGATTGCATAACAGAATTGTCGATGTCAACGCGGCTTTGCCCACTGATGCATGGCGCTCCGATGGCGGCTGGACCACTGCCAAACGACGGCTGGTAGTCGGTTTCGACGTGACGAATTCGGCCGGCAGTCGGCAAGCAGCTGCCGACTGGCGGAAGCAGCATCGGCTCAGAGACCACCCATGCACAGATACTTGATCTCGAGATATTCCTCGATGCCGTACTTCGAGCCTTCGCGGCCCAGGCCCGATTGCTTGACGCCGCCGAACGGCGCGACTTCATTCGAGATCAGGCCGGTGTTGATGCCGACCATGCCGTATTCGAGCGCTTCCGAAACACGCCAGATCCGGCCGATGTCGCGGCTGTAGAAGTAGGCGGCGAGACCGAATTCGGTGGCGTTCGCGGCTGCGATCGCCTCCGCTTCGTCGCTGAAGCGGAATAGCGGGGCGACAGGGCCGAAAGTTTCCTCGGTCGCGAAGCGCATCGACGCGGTGACGCCATCCACGACAGTCGGCTCGAAGAAAAGCTTGCCTGCCGTATGACGCTTGCCGCCAGTGAGCACCCGCGCGCCGTGCGCCACGGCGTCGGCGATGTGCGCTTCGACCTTCTCGAGCGCCGCCTCGTTGATGAGCGGGCCCTGCGTCACGCCGCCTTCAAAACCGTTGCCGACCTTGATGCGACCGACTGCCGCCGCGAATTTTTCGGCGAACGCGTCGTACACGCTGTCCTGCACGTAGAAGCGGTTCGTGCAGACGCAGGTCTGACCGGCATTGCGGTATTTCGAAGCGAGCGCGCCCTCGACGGCCGCATCGAGATCGGCGTCGTCGAATACGATGAACGGCGCGTTGCCGCCGAGTTCGAGCGAAAGTTTCTTCACCGTCGGCGCGCACTGACTCATCAACAGGCGGCCTACCGGCGTCGAGCCCGTGAACGAAAGCTTACGCACGATGGGATTGCTGGTCATCTCCGCGCCGATCGAACGCGGATCGCCGACGACCACGCTGAACACGCCGGCCGGCACGCCCGCGCGATGCGCAAGCTCGGCCAGCGCGAGCGCCGACAGCGGCGTGGCTTCGGCGGGTTTCACGATCATGGCGCAGCCGGCGGCAAGCGCCGGCGCGACCTTGCGCGTGATCATCGCGGCCGGGAAGTTCCACGGCGTGATCGCGGCGCAGACGCCGATCGGCTCCTTCGTGACGAGCATCCGCTTGTCGGCGGCCGGCGACGCGAGCACGTCACCGTCGATCCGTTTGGCCTGCTCAGCGAACCATTCGATGAACGACGCAGCGTAGCCGATCTCGCCTCTGGCTTCGGCGAGCGGCTTGCCTTGCTCGGCCGACATGATGATCGCGAGGTCGTCCGTGCTCGCCACCATCAGCGCGTGCCAGCGCTTGAGGATCGCCGCGCGTTGCGCCGCGGTCAGCGCGCGCCAGCCGCGCTGTGCGCGTTCGCCGGCTTCGATTGCGCGGCGTGTCTCGGCGCCCGTCATGAGCGGCACGTCGGCGAGCTTCTCGCCGGTGGCGGGATCGTCGACTGTGAACGTGCGGGCATCGTCGGCGCCACACCATGCGCCGTCTACATGGGCGAGCGTGCGCAACAGGCTCGGATCGGCGAGCCGGGAAAGCGGATTGGATTCAGTCATGGTCATCGCGAGAGGCGGCTCGCCGACAGCGCTGCGCGGCAAGCCTGTGAGGTGGATGGTGAGAGCGGGGCGACGCGTGGGTTACGACTCCTGCTGCGGCTGGTCCTTCCAGCGCTTGACCACACCGGTTTCGATGTCGAACAGATCGAGCATGCGGGCGACCGTGTGATCGACGATGTCGGCGATCGTTTGCGGCTTCGAATAGAACGCCGGGACGATCGGCGCAATGATCGCGCCCATGTCCGAGAGCTGGACGAGCGTGCGCAGATGTCCGCCGTGCAGGGGCGTTTCGCGCACGCCGAGCACGAGACGCCGGCGCTCCTTAAGCACCACGTCCGCTGCGCGGCTGATCAGCGAGCTCGTAATGCCGGTGGCGATCTCGCTCATCGAGCGCACCGAGCACGGCACGATCAGCATGCCCTTCGTTCTGAACGAGCCCGACGAAATCGCCGCGCCGATGTCCGCGGGCGCATACCACTTCGACGCGCGTTCGCGCAAATCGGCCGCGCGGAAGTCGGTTTCGTACGTCATCGTCAGCTCGGCGGCCTTGCTGATTACGAGATGCGTCTCGATGCCGGCCTCGGCGAGTAACTCGAGCGCGCGAATTCCATAGATCACGCCCGACGCGCCGGTGATGCCGACGATGATCCGTTCCGGCGTGCCGTTATTCGTCGCCATGATGGCCCTCGATGCCGCGTACCGGCGAATTCGGTTCGACGCCGCTCTTGCGGCGAGCCTGGTAGGACGCGTCGCGCTGCATCCATTCGCCGCGCGTCGCCTGCTCGGCGTTGCGGTCCCATTCGTCGGTCCAGTCACCAAGCGAGTAGCCGTACCACGGCGACTCCGGTTTCAGCTTCGGCAGGCCAAGGCGTTCCCACAGCACCTTGGCGTTCTCCATGTATTCCTTTTTGGGCAGCGCGAGCGGCGGCATTGGCGCTTTCATGGTCGCGTCGACCAGCATGGCCGAGTCGAGCCCGGTGTCGTGGTCCGAACGCGGACCGTGGCCCGGCTCGCGGAACGGAATCAGCTTCACGTCTTCGACCGGATTGCAGCGGTAGCCCATTGCCCAGAATACGGCGTCGGCGTTGTCCGGATCGATGTCGTCGTCGATGGCGATCACGAATTTGCCGATCGCGGCCTGCAGCGACATCGTGCCGTACAGCGCGCGCCAGACTTCGGTGCGCTTCGCGCCGCGTTCGAACTGCAGGAACACGAAGCGGCGCAGATTGGTTAGCGGCTCGTGTAGCGCAACCTTCTTGATGCCGCGAATGCCGAGCTGATCGCGCAGGTGGCGCAGGAACATCGGCTCGTAGGCGAGACGCTTGATGACGCTCGATTCGGACGGCGTGACCTGCGAGATGATCGAGGTCAGCACCGCGTCCTTGCGGCGCGTGATCGCCGTGACTTCGATCGAGAGGTTGTAATCCTCCAGCGCCACGTAGCCATGGCTTTCGCCAAACGGACCTTCCGGTTCGAGATATTGCGGATCGACATAACCTTCGACGACGACTTCCGCCTCGGCCGGCACCAGCAGATCGACGGTGCGGCCCTTGACGACGCGAATCGGCGCACCGGCAAGGCCGCCGGCGACGCTCAGTTCGTCGACGTTCGGGCGCAGCTTCTGCGGCCCCTGGAACGCGACGAGCGGCGGCGCGCCGAGCACGATGGCGACCGGCATCTTCTCGCCCTTCGCCGCATACTTGCGCCAGTGGTCGAGACCGCCGGCGCGCAGGTTCACAAGCATCATCATGCCCAGACGCGTCGCCGACTTCAGATGGCCGCGGTACGTGCCCATGTTCTGCACGCCGGTGTCCGGATCACGCGAGATCACACCTGTCATGGTCATGTACGGTGCGGCATCGAAGCCCGGCGTCGAGATCGGCAGCGGCAGCGATTCGAGTCCGTTGCCCGGGCCTTCGAGATCTTTGCCTTCGATCACGATGTCATGCACGGGGCCGCTTTCAACGAGTGTAGGCGGTACCGGATTGTCGATCGCGCGGTTCCAGGCGTCGCCGATGTCGTCGAGCGTCGGCACGTTCATGCCGATCCGATAAATCTCGGGATTTGCGGCGATGCCGCCGACGATCACCGGAATGTCGTACTTCCGTCCTTTGCTGTCGACGATATTCGTGAAGAGAAAAGCTTTGCGATCCGCTTCAGCAATGCCGCCGCGAAACTGCCAGCGCACCAGCGGGTGCATTTCGGTGTCTTTATTGACGGGCTCGTCGATCCGGTACAGCAAACCAGCTGCTTCGAGGCGCGCGATGTGTTCGTGCAGGTCCGCGTAACCCGGGTTCGCGGCAGACGTGGAAGTGGTGTCTTGTTCAGCCATGGCTAGAAGTCCCGTGTAGCACCGCGTTGCGCGGCGCCCGTAATGCTTGAAGTGTTGCCCGACGCGGGGAGGGTATTGCGCGTTCGATGTGTTCCGTGGGTACCGCGCGAAGGCGCGACGGCGCCTCGCTGACGAAGCGCTCGCGTCTTAACGACGCATCGACGTCATTGCGTTCGCGAGCGAAGCGCCCGCTACTTCGCTCGCCAGCGAGAAGTCGGGAATCGTGATCTCGCGGAAGTACGTCTTCAAGGCCGCGATGGCAATCCGGTCGCGTGTGCAGATCGAGGCGACCATCGCGTCGGCGCGTTCGCTCAGGCGCGCGGCTGGCACGACTTCGGCGACGATGCCCCACTCGCGCGCATTCGCGGCGTCGATGGTCTCGGTCAGGTAGACCATGTGCGCGGACGCTTTCGGCGGAACCTTGTAGCGCAGCACCGACAGCACGAGCGTGGGCGGCAGGTTCTTTTGCAACTCGGGAAGGCTGAAGCGCGCGCTGTCCGAGGCGACGGCCATGTCGCAGGCGGTGACGAGCGCACAGCCAAAACCTTCGGCATCGCCTTGTACTTCGGCGAGTAGCGGCACTTCGCTTTCGTGCATCGCGCGGTACACGTCGAGAATCGGATCGGCCACGTTGCGGCGGAACTGCGCGGACGTCGGCGGCGTGGCGGGCGGTGCGCTGACTGCGCGGCCGCGGCAGAACGCCGGACCGGATGCGCGGATCCGGATGATTTTTACGGCGCTGTCGCGGCCGGCCTTGCGGATTTCGGCGGCCAGCTCGCGCATCGCGTCGAGCGTCAGCATGTTGCCAAGTTCCGGCTGGGCAAGGGTGATCCGGTATTCGGATTCGTGGAGCGCTACGGTGAATTCGGTCGTCATGGAGAAGAGGTCCAAACAATGAAAACAGGGAGTTGGCGCCGGCGACGAGCCGGCGCTGCGCAGGTCAGCGCACGTAGGCGCCGGCCTCCTTGAGTTTCTGGAACACGCGCTGCGGGACAAGCGGCGCTTCGGTGAATTCGACGCCGTATTCCGAGAGCGCGTCCTCGATGGCCGCGACGATCGCCGCCGCGGCCGGAATCGTGCCGCCTTCACCCGCGCCCTTGACGCCGAGCGGGTTCAGCGGTGACGGCATCTCGAGGTGCACGATGTCGATGTTCGGCACGTCGGTCGCCATCGGCAGCAGGTATTCGCCGAAGTTCGTCGTGGTCGGCTGCGCGTTCTCGTCGTACTGCATCCATTCGAGCGTCGCGTTGCCGATGCCGTGCGCGACCGAGCCGATCACCTGGCCGTCGACGATCATCGGATTGATGAGCTTGCCCGAGTCGTGCGCCATCACGTAGTTGAGAATGTTGATATGGCCGGTCTCTCGATCCACTTCGAGTTCGACGACGGCGGTGCCGTTGCAATACGTCGACTGCGCGGGCGAAAAGTATTTGGTTTCCTCGAGGCCGGCGGTAAGGCCTTCAGGCATCGTGAAACCGGGCATGCCCTGCGAGATTTTCGCGAGTTCGCCGTAGCTCATACGCTGTTCGATGCCCGAGCGGCGTGCCACATGACCCTCGACGAGCACGAGGTCGCTGGTTTCGCACTTCCACAGGTGCGCGGCGAGCGTGAGCATCTTTTCGCCGACAGCCTGCGCGGCGATGTAGACCGAGTTGCCGGCATTGACGGTTGCGCGGCTCGCGAACGTTCCGACGCCCATCGAGATGCCGCCTGTGTCGCCGGTAATGACGTCGATCGTTTCGAGGGGCACGTTCAGCTGTTCTGCACAGATCTGCGCGAAGGTCGTCTTGTGGCCTTGACCTTGCGGCGATGCGCCCGTGATCACCACGACGCGGCCGGTTGCCTGCACGCGCACCGTCGCGCCCTCGAACGGACCCATGCCGGTGCCTTCGACAAAACTCGCCATGCCAATGCCGATGAAGCGGCCCTGGCGGCGCGCTTCGGCCTTGCGCCCGGCGAAGCTCGCGTAGTTCGCACGCTCGAGCGCTGCTTTCTGACAGGCGGGATAGTCGCCGCTGTCATAACGCAGTGGGCTGCCGTCGCGGTAGATGAAGCCCGCGTCGTACGGCATCTGTTCCGGCTGGATCAGATTGCGCCAGCGCAACTCCGCACGGTCCATGCCGAGCGCGTGCGCGGCCTTGTCGAGAATCCGCTCCATGGCGAATACGGCCTGCGGACGGCCCGCGCCGCGCACCGGCGAGGTCGCGCATTTGTTGGTGTAGACGACGTCGAGCTTGGCGTGCATCGCGGGGATCACGTACGGACCTGGCGTCGTTGTGATCGAGATGTAGGGGGTAATGATGCCCCACGGCAGGAAAGCGCCGTTGTCGTGCACCATCTCGAGCTGCACCCCGCGGATCTTGCCGTCGTTTTCGAGCGCCATGCGCACGGTCCACCACTGGTCGCGTTCCTGAGTGACCGCGAGGAAGTGTTCGCGGCGGTCCTCGATCCATTTGACCGGACGCTTGAGCGCCACCGCCGCGATCGCAACGAGCGCCTCTTCCGGATAGAACGGCAGCTTCGGACCGAACCCGCCACCCACGTCGTTCATTAGCACGCGCAGCTTCTCAGGGTCCCACTCGAGCAGTTCGACGAGGTTCTTTTTCTCGTGGTGCGGCGCCTGACCCGACGACCAGACAGTCAATTCGCCGTTGGTCGCGTGATATTCCGCGAGGTAACCGCGCGTTTCCATCGGATGCGCGGAACCGCGGTTTTGCCAATAGGTTGCCTCGACGACATGCGGCGCGTCTTTGAAGCTTGCGTCGATGTCGCCGAAACCCATTTCGATATGCGCGACGACGTTGTCTTTCGCATCGGTGTGGCACAGCGGCGACTCGGGAAGCAGACCGGCGCGGCATTCGGCGACGGCGGGCAGGATGTCGTACTCGATCTCGATCAGACCACACGCGTCTTCCGCGATGTAGCGGTTGTCCGCGACGACGAACGCCACCGCTTCGCCCGCGAACGTGACTTCCGTCGAGGCGAGCAGTTCCTGGGTGCGTTCGAAGCGGATCGCCGGATTCGGCAGCATCGACGGTGCGCGGCCACGTGCCCGGCCGCTAAGATCCGCATGCGTGTAGACGGCGTGCACGCCCTTGAGTTCGCGGGCGGCGGTGCAGTCGATCGAGACGATCTTCGCATGCGCATGCGGGCTGCGCAGCACGGCAGCCTGCAGCAGGTTCGGCAGATGCACGTCGTCTACGTAAGAGCCTTGGCCCTTCAGCAGCTTTTTGTCCTCGGTGCGCGCGACGCGCTTGCCGATGAACCGCTGGTCGGTGGGCGCGCCTTTCAGGTCGGAAATTTCCATCGTGTTACTCCGTGGCGTGTGCCGTCGGTGCGGTGGCACGCTGGTCGCGGATGCGTTGCGCGGCGAGCAGAGCCGCGGCGACGATCGGCTGGTAGCCCGTGCAGCGGCACAGATTGCCCGTGATCGCTTCGCGGATCTCGGCTTCACTCGGCGCATCCGTTTCGCTCAGCAGTTCGGTCAGCGTCATCAGCATGCCGGGCGTGCAGAACCCGCACTGCAGCGCGTGCGTTTCGCTGAAGGCTTTTTGCAGCTCGTTGAGCGTGCCATCCGAGTGAGCGAGTCCTTCGACGGTGGTCAGCGAGCGGCCGTTCACCTGAGCTGCGAGCGTCAGACAGGCGCGCGCGGTGCGGCCTTCGATCAGCACGGTGCAGGCGCCGCATACGCCGTGTTCGCAACCGTAGTGCGTGCCGGTGAGTTCGAGGTCGTGACGCAGGAAGTCACCGAGCATGCGGCGCGATTCGACTTCGCGCTCGTAAGCGGTGCCGTTGACGACGACTCTGACAGTACGAGTCTCCATGTCCATCTCCTTTGTCACTCTACGATTGTCTTGCGACGCGCGAGAACGCTGTCTTCAGCGCTCTTTCGGTCAGGACGCCGGCGAGATGCTGGCGGTAGTCGGTACTCACGTGAGCGTCGGTCATCACGTCGAGCGCGCGTGCGGCGTCGCTCGCGATGCGCAGCGCGCTTTCGTCCATCGGGCGACCGAGCAGGGCGGTTTCGACGTCGTACATCCGCACGGGGCCGGGCGCGACGCCGCAGATCGTCAGCGAAACGCGGTCGAGATGCCCTTGTCCGTCGGCGGTGCAGAGCGCCGCGACGCCGACGATGGCGTAATCGCCGTGACGCCGCGCGAATTCCTCGAATGCGTAGCCGTGGCCTTCGGGCCAGATGTCGAGCGAGATGCCGGCGAGCAGTTCGCCTTCTTCCAGTGCGGGCGTCATGTACATCAGCGCCCACTCGGACATCGGCAACTCGTGGTGCGTGACGGCGCCGTCCTCATAGCGTGCGATCGTCAGCACGCCGTCGAGCGCGGCGGTAAAGCACGGCTGCTCGGACGACGGATCCAGCTGGCACAGGCTGCCGCCGAGCGTGCCACGATTGCGGATCTGTTTGTGGCTCACGAGTTGGTACGCTTCGCGGATCAGCGGCGCGCGTTTCGTGACGAGCGGCGACAGTTCGATGTCGCGCTGCCGCGCCATCGCGCCGATGTGAAGGCGGCCATCGCGCTCCTCGATACGGGTCAGTGCCTCGACGCCGTTCAGGTCGATCAGGTGACTCGTCATCAGATAGCGGAAGTTCATCATCGGCATCAGCGACTGGCCGCCGGCGAGCACTCGCGCATCCTCGAGCGTGCCGAGCAACTGCGCGGCTTCGTCGACGGTGGTCGGCGCGTGATACTTAAATTCACTGGGTTTCATGCGTGCTCCGATAGTGCAGCGGGGGCTTCTTCAATGATGCTGTTTGACGCCGAAGAGCCGCGCGAAGAAATTCCGGATCGACTGCCACATTGCCTTGCGCATCAGAGCACCTGCGTCGAGCGGCACGACCGGCGCAGGTGCGGGCGGCGGGCGGCGCGCCTCGGCGGCCGGGCGCGGCGCATCCGCCGTGGCAGCTGTGTTCGGCACGCCGGGCTCGCTAGCCGTGTCCGGCGCTGCGGTTTGAGTGGCTTGACCGATCTGAGCGGATTCGGTGGCTTGCGCAGGTGCGGCGGTCTCGGCGGCGTAGGCCGCGTCCGACTCGATCAGCGCGGTCAGATTTTTCGCGAACTGGTTCAGCAGTTGCTGCGAGAGCGCCTCGATCATCCCGGCGCCGCGACCGTACTGCGCGACCGTGCCCGACAGGTTCACGTCCGAAACGACGTCGACCTTTGTCTTGCCGCCGTCCGCGTCGGTGACCGCGGCGTTGATCTGCGCATCGGCGCCGCCCCGGCCTTTCGTGTCGGTGCCGCTTGCGGACACCACGACCGTGCGCCCGGCGTCGTTCTGTTCAGCGATCTTGAATTTGCCCGCGAACTTGAGCGTGAGCGGACCGAGCTTGACGGTGAAGCCACCCTTGTAGCTGCCGTCGGGCTGCTGTTCCTTGAGTTCCGCGCCCGGAAAACACGGCGCGGACCGTTCGATGTCGATCATGGTCTTCCAGACGTCCGAGGGCGGTGCATCGACGGTGAAAGACGAGCGGATTGTGATTGCCATACTGCCTCCTCGGAGCGATCGGCCCGGGCGGGCGCCGCTCCACTTATTCGGTCACTACCGAGCCGCACGGCGCGTGAGATTGTCCTCGCGTGCGGGCGGGCTAGCGTCTCATTTCATTGAGCAAGGCTCGACAGAAAATCGTCGAATACCGTTGCGAAGATTTCGCGCATGTCGAATGCGCCAAAATGTGCGGCGCCTGGAATGACGACGAAACGGCTATCCGGCAAAGCATCGGCGATCTTCTGCGATAGCGCTGGCGGAATGCTTGCGTCGGCATCGCCCGCGACGACGAGCGCCGGCGCGCTCACTGCCGGCAGTTCGGCGAGATTGTCGAGCAGCGAGATCGCCTGCCAGTTCGCGCTCCAGCTATACCAGTCGTCGGCGGCGAGACGCGCGCGGCATTTCTGGACGAGGCCTGGGCGCGGCGTGTCGGCGGCGAACCAGCGCGCGATCGTGTCGTCGATCACTTCGGACATTGAGCCCTGGCGGCTCATGTCGCCGCGCGCGAGAATGCGCGGGCGCACTTCGTCGGGGAAGCCGCCGGCCGTCCCGCAAAGAATCAGCGCGCCGGCGAGTTCCGGAAACTGGATCGCGATACGCTGCGCAATCATGCCGCCCATCGAGACGCCGATCAGCGTGGCACCGCTCACGCGCTCCTTGCGCAGCACGGCGGCGACGTCGGCCGCATGGTCGGCGAGCGTAACGGGCGAAGTGACGAAGCTGGACTCGCCGTGGCCGCGAATGTCGATCGCAACGACGTCATACGATGCAGCCCAATGGTCGACGTATTCGTCCCACCAGCTCCGCTCGACGCCGATCGGGTGAAGAAGAACCAGCGGCCGGCCCGTGCCGCGACGGGAGTAGGCAATGCGGCCGGCCTGAATTTCGCAGAAAGTTGAATGAGACATGGCTTATACGGGAAATGCGCGGGGGAGACAGGTGCTTCGCGCTCGGCTACCGGGCCGGCAACCCGCCGCGCGTAACGCCTGCTCCCCTCGGGACCACGAGGCATACAGCGTGGAATGAGGCGACGTATCGCGGGGGGCCTCGGCGAATCGCACACCAATCAGGCAGTCGCCGCGGCTTTTGCTTTCAGGTCGAGCACGACGGCCTTCGCTCGGCGCAACCCTTCTGCCGCGACAGGAATGCCTGCATAGACGCCGGCTTGCAGCACGACCTCGGCAATTTCCTGTTCCGTCACACCGTTGTTCACTGCGCCGCGGGTATGGACTTCGAATTCGTGCCAGCGGCCGAGCGACGCCAGCATGGCCAGGTTCAGCATGCTGCGCGTGGCGCGCGTGAGGCCCTCGCGGTTCCACACGTTGCCCCAGCACACGTCTTCCGTGTATTCGAGGAACACGTTGTCGAACAGATGGGGGGTCGCGTTGCTCTGTGTGTGGCTCGCGCCCAGCACTTCCTTGCGGATCTTGGCGCCGATGGCACGACGTTCGGATAGCGTGATGTCTTCCATGAGTATCCTTCGGGTTTATCCAGCGGTTGTAGGATTGTATAATGAGAGGCAGTATCGGAGCTTCACTGTCGAATGTCAATATGATTGTATTACGAAGAACAGCGGCTCGTTATTTTTACGGCAAAGGGACGGAATGAATACCAACAGACTGGTAGTGCGGCCGGTGGCAACGCTGCGCCAGCAAGTGATCGACGGTTTGCGCGCATGTATTAGTGATCTCACGTTCAAGCCGGGCGACCGGCTGATCGAGCGTGAACTCTGCGAAATGCTTGGCGTAAGCAGGACGCTCGTACGTGAGGCGTTGAGTCAACTAGTGGCCGAAGGGCTTGTGCAGATCATTCCCCACAAAGGTCCGATCGTCTCCGTCATGACAGCGGACGAGGCGCGGGGTCTTTACGAAGTGCGCGCGGTACTTGAGGCGCTGGCGGGCCGCCAGTTCACCGAACGGGCGACCGACGCGCAGCGCGGTGCGCTGAATATGGCGTTGAAGGAACTGGAGTCGATGCGGGACATGCAGGGGCAGGAGGGCACTATGCTCTTCCTGAAGCAGAAGGCGCAGTTCTATGACGTGATGCTCGAAGGCGCCGGCAATCCGGTGCTGACCGAGATGCTGCGTCTCGTCCATACGCGAGTCATGATGTTGCGAGCGACGACGCTCTCACAGGAAGGGCGCCTTCAGCGGAGTTACGACGAGATCGCGATGATCGTCGACGCCGTCATGCGCAACGACGCCGACGCTGCTGCGGCGGCGTGCAAGCACCATGTCGAACAGGCCGAACGGCTGGCGGTTGAAGTGCTGGCTGTAGCGGTTAATACCTAGAACGATCAGTCGACCGACCGCGCGTTGCCCGGAACTGCTTCGTGCCCGGTCCAACGGGCACGGCCGTGAGAAGGTTCGGGTAGCAGCGGGGCGGCCTGCGCGAATTGCCCGCTCTGCCCGTCCTGCGACCGTTGTTCGACTGACAATCAGTCGATTCCCAGACCGTAATACAATAATCTGTATTGCAATCTCATTGCATTACGCTATACTGCGCCCAGTGACATAAGCGGGCCATGAGACCCGTGTCAATCAAATCGCTCGCCCTTTTCGGCGGTAGATCAGGAGACGGGAAACAATGGGCACATCGCAGAGCGCCAAGGCGGCGTCGGTGGCTTTGGCCGACGCGCAGGGTTTCAGGTTGTCGCGCTGCCAGTGGCTGGCGCTGATTTCGGCGTTCCTCGGGTGGATGTTCGACTCGATGGACCTGAATCTCTTCACGCTCGTCCTCGTGCCAAGCGTCGGCCAGTTGCTGCACAGCACTGACGCAACGGAAATCAGCAAGATCGGCAGCTACATCATCGCGGGCAAGCTGCTCACGTGGGGTATCGGCGGCGTGCTTTTCGGCGTGGCCGCCGACCGGCTCGGCCGCTCGCGCATCATGGGCTGGACCATCCTGATCTACGCGGCCTTCACGCTGCTGAGCGCATTCGCAAAAACGTGGCCGCAGCTTGCCGTCGCGCAGGCGATGGCCGGTTTCGGCATCGGCGGCGAATGGGCTGCAGGCGCTGCGCTCGTCGCCGAATCGTGGCCGGGCCGACAACGCGCTCGCGCCATGCAGATCATGCAGATGGCGTTCGCGTTCGGCTTTCTCGCCGCAGCGCTCGACAATCTGCTGCTCGGCCGCTTCGGCTGGCGCGTCGTGCTCGGCGTGGGCGCCGCGCCCGCGCTCGTGACAATTCTCGTGCGCCGCTTCGTGCCCGAGCCGCAGCGCTGGGTGCAGGTGCGCGACAGCGTCATCGCCGAATCGGCGATGCAAACCTTCACCGCGATCTTCGCGCCCGGACTGCGGCGCAAGACGATCATCGGCGTGGTCGTTTCGTCGGCCGCCATGCTCGGCTGCTGGGGCGGTCTCACGTTTCTGCCGAGCTGGATTCATCAACTGTCGGCTGCGGCCACGGATCATCGCGACGTCGGCGATACGGTCAGCTACGCGTTCATTCTCATGATGATCGGCGCGACGCTCGGCTATCTGACGCTGATCTGGATGCTCGACGCATTCGGCCGGCGCATGTCGTACTTCATCTTTTCGTTAGGATCGCTCATCGTGTCGCTTGTGCTGTTTCTGACGGTGCACGATGTCAGCGGAGTGCTATGGCTGATGCCCGTGTACGGTTATTTCGTCATTGGCGCATTCGGCACGTTCGCCGCTTATCTGCCGGAACTTTTCCCGACCCGAGTGCGCGCGACAGGTCAGGGCTTCTGCTGGAACATGGCCCGTGCGCTGACGAGTATCGGCCCGATCGCCGGCAACGCGGTGGTCGGAAAGTTCGGGTCGTTTCCCGCGGCGTCTGCTGCGGTGTCGCTCCTCTTTGTGGTCGGCATGGTATCGATCTGGTTCGGTCCCGAGACAAAGGGCGTTCCGCTCGACAACTGAGGGTCGCTGCAGACATACGGCGAGCAATTCATCCGCCGTTGGGATGCAGCTGCTTCCTTCGGGCGACCGCATTCGAAGGACGAAAGCGGCGTGCCGGAGGCGGACGGGTGTCGCCAGGCAGGTTTTCGTTTTGGTCCAATGGAACACACCTTGAGTACACACATGCCGAAACCCGGCGTTTCAACGCGAGCGAGCACCGCGGACAGTCCGCCGGCACGCGTCTTCGATATCGGAATCAGCGAGCGTTTGCCGCTGCCGCAACTGGCTGTGCTCGCACTGCAGAACGTGTTCGGAATGACGGGCATGTTCGTTTTTCCCGGACTGCTGGGCCGTTCATTTCATCTATCCGATCCGCAGATCGCATACCTGTACGGGATGACCTTCATGGCGTGCGGGATCATTACGATTCTGCAATCGGTGCTGCTGTTGCGCTTACCGATCGCGCAGGGTCCCTACGCAGGCAGCTTTGGCGCGCTTTTGACGGTCGGCCATTTGCAGGCGGGCGGCCTTGGTACTGCATTCGGGTCGTTCTTTGCCGCTTCGCTGATCTGGTGCCTGCTCACGGTGCCGATCCGCGGGCGCAGCGTGGCGGGCATGTTCGCGCGGCATTTGCGCCTGCCGATCATCTCCGGAATGATCGTGATGCTGATCGTGGTGCAGATTGCAAGCGTCGCGCTGCCGACCTGGATCGGCAACCCCAGAAGCCCGGGCTTTCCGGTCGTGAACCTCCTTTCGGGCGCCGTCGCGGTGGCCGGTATCGTATTCGCGATGCTGTGGGGCGGACTACGCCTGCGGCGCGTCGCGATCCTGCTCGGCCTCGCGCTCGGCACGCTGGCCTATACGCTATTCCAGCCGGTGTCATTCGCGGCGGTGGCGGCTGCGCCGTTACTTGTCGAGCCGCGCATCTTTCCGTTCGGCTTCGGCGTGCGCCCCGATCTCGTCGCGGTGTTCCTGCTCGTGCTGATTCCTGCCGGCATGGGGTCGATGGCGCTGTACCAGGCCGTCGCCGAATGGGGCGACGAGACCTTGAGTCCGGGCCGCATGTCCGAAGGGCTCTTTGGCGTCGCCCTCGGCTCGGTCTTCGCCGCGGTCTGCGGCGGCTTCAGCACGATTGCGTATCCGGACAATATCGGCATTCTGCGCGCGACGCGCGTCGGCTCGCGCTACGTGACACTCGCTGCCGGCATTCTCCTGATCGTGCTGGGCGGCTGTGTGAAGTTCGATATGTTGCTCGTCGTCGTGCCGATCCCCGTGATTTCGGCCGCCGCGACGCTGCTGTTCGGCATCGTCTTCATGCACGGTGTGCACATCCTCGCGCAGGTGGAGTGGGACGATCGCCGGCTGATCGCGTCAGGGCTTGCGTTTCTCGTTGGTCTCGGCGGCCTCTTCATCTCGCCGGAAGTCATTTATGCAATGCCGCTGATGCTCCAGCTCGTGCTTCAGCAGCCGGTGATTTCTGGCGGTTTGACTCTCGTCGTACTGCACTCGCTTCTTTGCTCGAAGCAGAAGGCGTCGAACACGCCGTCGGCCGCAGCGTCGCGCACACAGAATCAGACATAGATAAGGCGACGAATCGGTCCGGGTGGACTGTCCGTCTGGAACTATCTCCACATAATCCGTTTTGCCGATCGTGCGAGAACGTCTGGGAAGACGGTATTGATGATCTGATATTTAGTAACACTTATCAATAAAGAGAGCGGAACAGAAGGGCCTGCTTCGACGCATCTCAATGTGTTCGAGCGCACACCGCTTCACAGCCATGAATCCGGGTTTGGACAGGCGGGAGACAAAGATGAAATTGAAATTCGGGGTAGCAGCGCTCGTGGTCGGCGCTGCGCTGTTTGCCGAGGCGGCGCACGCGCAATCGAGCGTACAGCTCTATGGGCTTCTCGATGCGTTCGTCGGCTACAAGAAGCCGATGAACGGTCAGTCGAGCGTGATTGCCGGCAACGGCGGCATGACGGCGCCGTACTTCGGCTTGCGCGGGACGGAGGACCTTGGCGGCGGTACGAAGGTCGTTTTCGACCTCGAAGGCTACTTCAATATCCAGACCGGTGCGATGGGCCGCACGGGATTCCCGCATGACGGTTTGTTCTCGCGTAACGCGTATGTCGGCGTGACCGGCCGCTATGGTACGGCGACCGCCGGTCTGATCCCGCCGTTGTTATGGTTTTCGACGATCACGTTCAATCCGTTTTTCAACTCGTTCGTGTTCTCGCCGATCGTGCTGCAAAGCTACGTAGGCGTGAACGGCCAGGGCGTGTTCGGCAACGCGGGCGAATGGTGGAACTCCGTGTACTACGCCTCGCCGTCGTACAACGGCCTCGTCGGGCGAGCTATGTACTCGTTCGGCAATGAGCCCGGCCATCTCGGCCAGAACAAGTGGAGCGGCCAGGCCTCGTACAACAACGGCGGGTTCGCGACGTCGGTCGTGTATCAGCAGATCAAGTACAGCCTGAACGCCGGCGACCTCGGCACGGTGTTGCCCGGACTGACGACGCAGTCGGTGGTGAATCTCGGCGTGTCGTACGACATGAATTTCCTGAAGCTTTACGGCCAGTACCAGCACATCCGGGATGCCATCTCGACCGGCGACGTCGGCATCGACACCGGCCAGATCGGCTTCGCGGTTCCAGTGGGCGTCGGCAGGATTCTTGGTTCGGACGCCTATTCGAAGAGTTCCGGCCATAGCTCGGTTTATCGCAATACGTGGGCGCTCTCGTACGACTATCCGTTGTCGAAACGGACCGACGTCTATGCGGCGGTGTTGTCCGATCGCGCGAGCAGGATGTCGACCGGCACCACGATCGGCGGCGGTCTTCGCACGCAATTCTGATCGCTTGCGTGTTGCGACGCGCGCGCGAATGCCTCGCGCAATCCGCGATTGACGGCACGGAGGAGTGCGGCGCACGGCACTTCCTTCTGCCTCGCGAAGTAAAGATTTCAATGGAGGAGATATGTTTGAGTCTGGAGCAACAGGTAGCGGCGCACGCAGGATCGGCCTGCGGCGCTCGCTAGCCGCAATGACCTTGTTGGGACTGTCGGGCGGTGTCGCGCACGCGCAAAGCAGCGTGACGCTGTACGGCTCACTGGATGGCGGTCTGCGCAATGTCGTGAACGGTACGAAAGCAGGCGGCGCGGCGCTGACAATGGCATCCAACGGCGTCTACAAGTCGAATCGCTGGGGTTTTCTCGGCGTCGAGGACCTGGGCGGCGGATACTACGTCCGCTTCAATCTGGAAGCGGGCTACATTCTTTCGACTGGTGCGAACAGCAGTACGACCAACCAGTTGTTCCAGCGCACGTCGACCGTTGGATTCGGCGGACCGTTTGGCCAGGTCAACATCGGCCACCAGTTCACGCTGCAGCATAGGCTGATCAAGGACTTCGAACCGTTCGATCTGCACTATCTGGGCATTACCGAAGCGGCGGCGATTTCGGGCGGCACGAGCGGCCGGGACGACAACGCCATTCACTATCATGGTGACTTCGGCCCGTGGACGGCCCGCGCTGTCTATGCACCGGGGGGCGTGGCTGGCAGTTTGGCTAGCGGCACCATGGTCGCGGGCGGCGTGAACTATCACACCAAGCTGTTCAAGTTCGGTGCAGGCTATACGCATCGCTCGAACCCGTTTTCGGCTACATCGAACGCGTATTTTGCCAACAATCAGTACACTGCGGGCGGCGCCGTGACGCTCGGTCCAGTTGATCTGATGGGTGGCTATTCGCTCGCCACGCAAGCCGTTCCCTCAACCGTGCACGGCGAGACGCGCAACCAGTACCTGTGGGGCGGCTTCCGCTACAAGGCGTCGGCGACCTTCAACGTAACGGGTGCCTACTACGACGACAACAACACGACAGCCGGCGTGGACGGCAGGAAGGACGTGGCCATCCTGGGCGTCAGCTATTCTCTTTCGAAGAACACCGAGCTTTATGCCGATGTTGACTATACACATTTCACGGGCGGCTACGTGACCAATGCAACGCTGAACCCATCCTTGCATAGCAAGCAGACCGGCTTCTCGTTCGGTATGAACCACTTCTTCTAGAAGCGGGCATTACGAGCCGGACATGAGGCTTGTGAGGTAGGGCGCCGTACGCGGCGCTTCCGTCTCGCGTCTTTCACCGGCCCACTGCCCACGCCGGGTACAGATAGTGTATCTGTCACGCAAACACGGCTTTTAAACAGAAGGCGGTCTCCCTCCGTCACGACACGGTCGATATAACGCCCCGACATGACGATTTCCGTGATCGGGTCGATCACTGTCTGGAGGATCAAAAAATCCGCGCAACCAGCATCTGATCGGCTTCACGTTCGCGGACCTGAATCCGAGGGGCGACCCAACGGTCGCTCTGATTTTAACGAATGCCTTCATTTTCAATTTCCATTAATAGCGCAGACACGAGGAGGTCAGCGGTCCAAACACCCCGCCAAAAGGAACTGAGTCGCTCCGGCGTGTCCGTAGAGCATTTTTCACTGGCAGGCCCAGACCAATCAGACGGGATCGGCTTCGCGGTTCGTAGTCGCACGCCGCTGCGGGAAAGGGCGGTGTATGCAACGATGGGCGAATTCGGCGAGCAGGAAAGCGATCGCAATAAGCGCGGCCGCAACGAGACTAAGGTATCGACTGCCGATCGTCTGCAGCACCGCACCGCCAAGCGCGCCGGAGCAGGCGAGTCCGATGTATGTCGCGGTATTGTTGAGCGCCAATAGCAGTGGCGCCACGCTCGGCTTGAGCTGAACCAGCCGATGTTGTTGCGGAACGATGAGTCCCCATCCGCATATGCCCCAGATCGCGAGCGCGATTGCAGTGGTGAATGCATGTGCGGACGTCCACGGCAGCGCACAGAAATTGATGATCGCAAGCCACAACATTGCATTGATGATGGTGCGGCTCTCGAATCGGTCCACAAGACGGCCGGACAGGAGGTTCCCGGCCGTCGCCGCGACGCCCCACAACAAAAACATTCCAGCGAGAATGCGTTCGTCGCCGTGCGTCACACGCTGCAGCACTACGCCTGCAAAGGTGTAGACCATGAGGAATCCGCCGAAGGCGAATAATGAAGTGAGCAATGTCAGCGTTATCCGCACATCGCGCACGGGTGCAAGCCGTTCTCGCAACCTGACGGATGCAGGGCGAGGAACAGATGGCAGCATCGTCCAGACGCCGGTCATCGCCGCCATCCCGAGCAGGGTGACGAACCAGAGAGTCGTTCGCCAGCTTCCGAATCCGCCGATAAACGTGCCGATCGGCGAACCGAGCGCTGTCGCCCCCGTCAATCCGGCCGTTACTGCAGCTAATGCACGGCCGCGTTTTTCGGGCGCTGCAAGCGCAGAGGCAACGCCCAATGCAGTTGGCGAGAACAGCGCTGCGCCGAATCCTGACAGAGCCCGGCTAAACAGAATCCAGTGCAAGTCCGCGGCTACCGCGCTGAGCATGTTGCCAACGACGAAAATGCCGAGCGCGGAAACGAGCAGAAGCTTGCGCGGCGAGCCACCCGTCAAAGCCGCCATGACTGGGGCCGCCAAGGCATAGGTCAATGCGTAAACCGTGACCATCAGCCCAGCGAGGCTGACCGATGTATTCAGTGACGTCGCGACGCCGGGAAGAATGCCGGCGACGACGAAGTTGTCGGTGCCCATGGCGAACATGCCCACGGCCAGTATCAGTAGTCGACGATCCATACGAAAGTTCCTGATATTCGGGGGTTGAGGTTCAGTCCGAAGACGCGTGCCGTAGATTGACCGCCTCGCGATCGCGGAATTGGCCCGACCGCTTTTTTGCGCCGGAACGGTTTATGGGAAGAGAATAATCCTCGTTGACCGTGTCTCAAATGTCATATATACCAGTGATTCGTGACATGACCCGAGGCAAGCGATGCACAGGATTGGCTTCGTTGTATTCCCGAATTTCTACCTGTTGGGCTTCGCGGCAGTTACCGCATTTGAACTGGCGAACGTAGTGCTCGGCGAGCCGGCGTACGAGGTGACGGTTTTGTCTCAAGAGGGAGGACTCGTGATGTCCTCGGCTGGTATCCGCGTAGAAACGCAACCCTTCTGCGACGCCGCATTCGACACCGTCATGTTTGGCTCTGGCGTTGAGATCGACATTGTCTCTACTGCATTGACTGCCTTCGTCAGGCGCGCTCTGAAGACGTCGAGACGGATCGCGGCTCCGTGCACGGGCGCTTTTATCCTGGCTGAAGCGGGGGTGTTAAACGGTCGCCGGGCGACGACACATTGGCGCTTCGCACACGATCTGCAGCGCCGTTTTCCGACAATAACCGTGGAAGAGGACCAGATTTTCATCGTCGACGGACCGATCTGGACGTCGGCAGGCATGACAGCCACGATCGACATGGCGCTCGCCATGATCGAGAGGGATCACGGTCAGGACATCTCACGCGCCGTAGCGCGCAAGCTTGTCGTTTACCATCGCCGCGCCGGCGGGCAATCGCAGTTTTCCACGTTGCTCGACCTCGAACCGAAATCCGACCGAATCCAGAAGGCGATCGACTATGCGAACGCCAATCTGCGCAGCGCGTTGACCGTCGAGGAACTAGCCGACGTCGCGGGCTTAAGCCCACGCCAGTTCAGTCGGGCTTTCAGTGCTGAAACGGGGCAATCCCCTGCCAAAGCAGTCGAACATCTGCGCGTGGAAGCCGCGAGGCTGTTGCTGGAAAGCGGGCGTTTATCTTTGGACGTGATCGCCGACCAGGTCGGCCTCACGGATCGGGAGCGAATGAGGCGGGCGTTCCTGCGGACGATTGGTCAACCGCCCCAGACAGTCCGTCGCTCCCGCAGGGAAACCCGTGGGCCGGTTGGACGCGCACAACAATAAACCGTGCAGTGGTCCGCGCGCGATACGCTTCGGACCCAGCACTCGGGAGGCAGTGATCTATCAATAGGACATGGTCGGTGATTTGACGAGTGAGACAATTCACTGCACGTCGCAGCGCCTCGGTTATGCCGCTCAGACGGACTATGGCCAGTAAGGTGGCGGCATTCGAGTGATCGTACTTACGGATACTCTCCGTTCCCAATCTGCGTTCGCCCCTGGGAAGTCGAAATTCGGTTCGCGACTGCAGTATACGACTGCCTTAGCCGCAAGCTGACATCCGCTGCGATGGTGTCGTCGTGACCGACGGATGACAGGCCTCTGGCGGACGTATCACGGTTGGCCATCGAACGGCGGGAAATGTCATAAGCGGCAGTCGACCCGAGCGAGCGAGTGTCCGTTGGACCTGGCCGACTGCGCGCGCCCACGCATCAATGAGCGCAAGGACGATGACCCGCCGAGCGACTTGCAAGAGTGACTGGCCGCCGTAGTGTGGAAGCTGTCGAATATGTGGTGCCGGGTCCACCGTCGGCTCAGGGTGGACATCGGTCTCTCGACCCGATTGATTGCATATCGAAGGTGCTTATAGTCTCGCGTGCTGTTGTCAGTGGCCATGTCTGTTTGGCAGACGCAAAAGCTGTCCGAAGCGTTTCTCATCGAGCCGTCCTGCTTATCCGCGGGCAAGTTGTCATGTCACTTCGACTAACGAAATCCGAGCGATCGAGCCTCGGCGTCCGCCTTTTCGCCGGAAAGTTGCCCGCTTCGGTGAATGCCGGATGAGGCGCCAAGAGAGAATCCCTGCGGAATCACGATGGCGCCTAACTTTTCCAATACCCCTCGCATTCCGTACCAACGTACGCATGTCAGCATTATGTCCAGCGGGTAATGCAACCGCTTAAGCACCTTGCTCACAGCGGCGTTCGCGGCTTTGATCATTCATTACATCGCTGGTCTCAGGACCGACCACCATACTACATAGCCAGAATTTCCCTCACCGCGTTGTCGATGAACTTGACGTCGACTGCGTTGGCCGCAGGCCCACCCGCGAAATGCCCCCATACCGACTCGATGGGCCGCAGCTGAGCGTTAGGCATCTTTAAAACTTCATACTCGCTATCTTCCGGCGGGAAGTACAGATCCGTGCGCCCGGGCATCACAATAGCCTTGGCAGTGATGCTGCCCAATGCGCGATCGAAGTCTCCCTGGTAAAGAGAATTGGTGGAAATATCGCCGTGCTGCCAACTCCACATCATCGAAAGAATATTGTTCGCGTCTTTCTTCAGGAAATCGCCCTCCCAGAACTGGGTGATGAAATCCTCAAGCGAACCATATCCCATTGCTTCCATGTCGAGCCGTTGCCGCAGAAACGCCTGCGAAAATCCCCACCCGGCAAACACGCGCGCCGCGGCGCGCATTCCGCGCGTGGGCGGTGCATCGTAGAAGCCGTCCTTGAATTCCGGGTCCAGCAGCAATGGCGCCTTGAGGCCTTCAATAAACACGAAATTGTGTCTTGAGCAGCGTGCGGCCCCACAGAACGGCAAAATGCGCTCGACCATCCGCGGATACATCGCGGCCCAATGGAACGCCTGCATCGCGCCCATCGACCAGCCGGTGACGAGTTTGAGCGACTCGATGCCGAACTTCTCGGTCACAAGGCGGTGCTGCATCGCGACGTTGTCGTGGAGCGTGACACACGGAAAGCGGCCGCGATCATAAGGCGGTGGGTTGTTACTCGGCGAACTCGATACGCCGTTGCCGAACATGTTCGGCACGATGATGAAGTACTCCCGCGGGTCGAGGCCCATGTGCTCCCCAATCAGCCACTCGTTGTCAACGTGGCTGCCGCTATAAAACGTCGGATAGACAATCGCGTTGTCCCGCGCCGCATTCAGTTGGCCATATGTCTTGTAGCTGAGCCGCATGTCAGGCATCGTCGCGCCGGACTGCAGCGCGACGCGGCCAAGGCTGAAAGTTTCGAAGTCCATCATGTGAGCCTCATATTTAACTGGCGAAGACGTTAAGGAATTTTCGGGTGCGCTCGTGAGTCGGGTTGTCGATCACCTCCTGCGGCGTCCCTTGCTCGATGACCTCGCCGCCATCCATGAAAACGACGCGATCGGCGACATCGCGGGCAAAGCGGATTTCGTGCGTGACCACGACCATCGTCATGCCGGCATCGGCGAGGCCGCGCATCACGCCAAGCACTTCTCCCACGAGTTCTGGATCCAGCGCCGAAGTCGGTTCGTCGAACAGCATCAACTTGGGTTTGATCGCGAGCGCACGCGCAATCGCTACCCGCTGCTGCTGCCCGCCCGACAAGCGATGCGGCAGAAAATCCGCATGTGCGGCGAGGCCCACACTCTTCAACAGTTCGCGGCCGAGCGCCTCTGCTTCGGCACGAGGCACGTCATAGACCTGCCGCTGTGCTTCGACGATATTCTCCAGCGCGCTCAAATGACTGAACAGGTTGAAATGCTGGAACACCATGCCGACACGTGCCTCGGCGCGCGCACGTGCGAGGTTGTGCAGGGGCCGCACGGTGCCGCCGCCACCCGGCACCTCCCGATAGCCCACATACTGTGAATCGATCTTGATCGTCCCCCAGTCAAGGGGTTCGAGATGGTTGATGAGCTTGAGCAGCGTGCTTTTACCGGAACCGCTCGGACCGAGGATCACCACGACTTCGCCATGGGAGATCGACAGGTCGACGCCGCGCAGAATCTCGCGCTTGCCATAGGATTTCCAGACGTTCAGGCATACCACAAAAGGTTCATTGCGATGCCGCGGCGTGCGGGTTTCTGCGGGCAGCAACGTGCCGATCCATGCATGATCGTTCGCCTGCGGCTGCTGGGCGGCGACCGGCAAAACAATCGGTGCGTCGTGCGGTTTCACATCAGGTGTCGAAGCGCGCAGTCCGAACCACGAGAACGTGAGTTTCCGATCGCGCTCGTGATCGAACATGCGTTCGAGCCATACCTGAAGCAATGAGATTCCGCTCGTCAGAAACAGATAGATCACCGCCGCCGCACCGAACACGGTAAAGAACTTGAAGTTCTGGCCGACGACCTGTTGCGAGCGGAACGTGAGTTCGTTGACGAAGATCACCGACGCGATCGATGTTAGCTTCAACATGCCGATAGTGTCGTTGGCGAGACCCGGGATCACCGCGCGCATCGATTGCGGCAGGATAATGCGGCGTAACGTGAGCAACGGGCCCATGCCCAGTGCGGCGGCTGCGATGGATTGCGAACGGTTCACGGACAGAATCCCGGCACGAAACAGTTCAGCACTGAACGCCGCCTCGTTCAGTGCAAACCCGATCACCGCAGTCGTGACTTCATCGAAGCGCAACCCGATCAGCGGCAACGCGTCGAAGATGAACACGAGTTGCAGCAGTTGCGGTGTGCCGCGCACGAACCAGATATAGCCCCACGCCGCCGAGTTCAGCGCCTTGAATCGCGATAGCCGCATCAGCGCGAGGCCGAGCCCGAGCACAAGCCCGATTGACATCGCTGTCAGCGTGATCTTCACTGCGATCCATGCGCCGCCGAGCAGGAACGGCGAGCCGACATAACCGACCAGTTCCTTGAAACCGTCGAGCACCTGAACGCCATCGAGACCGGCGGCCGTTGCGGGCTGCAGGAGGAACATGGCGACCATACCGAGCGCGCCGACGACGTTGTGTTTGATACGCAATGCCTTCATTTCAGAACCTGATCCATGACGCTGCCGGCACGCGCGAAGGTGTGCCGTGCAGTCAGCCTTTATTGAGCAAGCAGTGTGGCGGGCATTTCCAGCGACGGATCTACGCCGTATTGCTGAAAGGTCTTCTTCTGCGTTTGATTGGCCTGCATGATCTTGAGTCCATCAGATACGGCGGCGATCATGTCGGCGTTGCCTTTCCTCACGCCCACGCCGATCTTCATGCCGCTCGTCACCATGAAGCCGCGGGTGTAGAGCTGGGGGTTCTGTTTCGCGAGACCGTCGACGAGCGCCAGGTCGTACATCATGACGTCGGCGCGATGGCTGGCGACGAGGCGCGCGCCCGATGCGATATCGGCGGACGTCATGATGGTCACATCGGATTTACCTTCGGCTTTGCATTTGGCGGCTTGCGCTTGCGCCATCGTCAGCTCGACGGTGCCGATGCCCGCCGAGACCGTGAGGCCGCAGAGCTTCGAGATGTCGTCGACCTTTTTGGGGTTGCCGGCCGCCACCAGACCGCCGGTGCCGGCCTGCATATACGTGACGAACGTGGTTTCCTTCGCGCGTTCCGGTGTGTAGTACAGCAAGTCCCACATCACATCGATCTGTCCCGCACGCAGCGCGGGCAGCAGCCCGGGCCAGCCGGCAGTGAAGAACTCCGTTTTCACACCGGCGCAATCGAACACGGCGCGAGCCATGTCGGCATCGGCGCCGATGATCCTGTTGAAATCCTTGCTGTCACGAAACGCATACGGCGGCGACTCGGGGTCCACGCCGATCTTGATTGTTTTGCCCGCCAGCGAGGGATACTTCTGGGCGACCTTGGTCGGTTCGCACGATTGCGCTGACGCGCCTTGCGCGAGGAGCAGACCGGTGAGGGCGCATAACAGCAGCTTGATGGCCTTTGACATGAACATGGCGAATCCTATTGAGGTTGAAAACGGAATACGAGTGATAGAAGGCGGTATAACGAAGTTGGAATGAACTGATTAATGGCCTAGAAAATCCATGTGGCTTGCAATAGAACCCGGCGTGGTGATACAGATCCGGCCTTCGTCGCGTGCGCGGGCAATATGTTCGAGTGCGCGGCGCATGTGACACAAGCGATGCGGCTGTCCCATCAGGTACGCATGCAATGCAATGCCCATGACCAGCGGTTCTCGGGCCGACTGCCGCAGCATTTCCTCAAAGTGGTCAATCATCAGATCGGCGAACGACTTCGCGTCCATCTGGCGCGCAAGGATCATCGGGATATCGTTGACTTCCTCCTGGTACGGAATCGCCCACAGCGGCTGACCGTTGCGCGTAAGCAGGCGCGTCGGCTGATCGTCGTGGCACCAGTTGAGCGTGTACTGGTAGCCCGCTTCGGCCACCAGATCGGTGGTGACATGACTCTCCGAGAGCCACGGTGATAACCAGCCCGCCGGCTGCTGCGCGCTTTCCACCGCGATCCGTTCGCGACATGCCACGATTAGTGCGCGTTCGTCGTCTTCAGTGAGCGTCCCTTGTCGTTCTGAATTCGTATGGCCGTGCGCGACGAGTTCATCGCCGCGCTGCGCGAACGCTGCGACCAGTTCAGGACAATGATCGTAGAGCGCCGTGTTGATGATTGCCGCGACCGGCAGCGCGAGGTCGTCGAAGAGATCGAGACAGCGCCATGCACCTACCCGCAATGCGTACTCACGCCACGCGTGATTCAGCACATCGGGTTCGGGCATGACCGGTCCGATGGTCGGCCCCAGTCCTGCGCCGAACGCAAAGTGCTCGATGTTGAAGCCGATATAAACCGCTAGCCGGGATCCGTCAGGCCAGCGATAAACAGGTCGGCCGTTGATCGGTGAAAAGTGAAAGCGCCCGTGGCCGGGCAGCGCGCGATGTGCGGGAGAATCCATGATCCAGTGAGTCCTGTCGAACGGCGCGTACGCCTGTGTTCACGTCAGAACCATGGTAGGGAAGTCAAAATCGCCGCATCGCGCTTGCTGCGAACAAACTCTTGTACGCACGCGTATTGGAGGTCGCCACTTGTTACTTCATGCGGTGAAGAGCGACTTCCGGATGATTGCATGCACCCCCCAGTTGCCGTCCACCACCTGTGTCACGCCGAAGTCAACAGCGACCGAGATCAGCGAGATCGCTTCATCTTCGGAAAGGCCCTTGGTTGCCATCAGGAAGCGCCGCGTTTTGATGAAGGCGTCGCGCATGGCGAGATCGAGAGTGGATTTTTCGTACACCGCGCTTTGTGCACTGGTGCCGAACTCGGCCAGATAGTTCGGATAGCTGAAGCCATGAAGAACCCATTCGTCGGCGGTTTCGACCAGCGGGTAGGTGAGGTCCGAGAATACTTGGCTGCCGAGCGTCTCTTTCTTGTGAAGCACCAGTTGGAAGTCGCCGGTGAGCGAACATTCGATAGCAGTGCCGCACAGTTCCGAGTCTCCTTGTGATGCATGCGGGTCGCCGACGGAGAGCAGGGCGCCGGCAACCCCGACCGGCAAGAATACGCTCGCTCCGCGCGTAACGCGCCAGTTGTCGAGATTTCCGCCGAATGTGGACGGCGGAATCGAATCGATCAGACCATCCTGCTGCGGCGCGACGGTGACCACGCCGAAATGCGGACGGACCGGGATCTGGACATTCTTCAGAATGTCGTGATTCTCGACTACGGTCGAATGATCGACTGGCACGCCAGGATAGTCGATCGTCGGATGCATCACGCCAAAGGGATCGCGCTGAGGTGTCCAGCGGAAGTTATAGACGGCGCGCGCGCAGGCGGTTTCTCCAGCAGTGGGGGTGGCATCGAGCTCATAGATGGTGACCACTTCGCGCGGCTTCGGGTCGGTCAATAACTCGCGATAGTGGAATCCCCACCAGGCAGCGGCGTTGCTGCCGAACGCACGCCCGGCAAATTTCGGATTGGCGCAGCGACGCGGGTGAATATCGAGGATCCGCACCTCCAGTACATCGCCCGGTTCCGCGCCGCGCACGGCTATCGGTCCGGTACAGATATGCACGCCGAAGCCTTCTCCCGCACCACGTCCGTAGATAGACGCATCCATGGGGCCCGCGCCGCGGCGGTTGACGTTCTTGCGCTCGGCAGTCCAGTGAAACACGCTTTCGGCGCCGGGATCGCCCTGCACCATGCGCTCCCAGTCATCCGCCGCGTGTTGGGTGAGTGTTTCGATCGTCACTGTGTCGCCGCTGTTCAGTTCTAGCACGGGCTTGAGATCGTGACTGAAGTAACCCCAGTGAACCGTGTTGGCCGTTGCTCGCAACAGGTGATGACGCGGCTTGCCCGACTCGCGGGGCGGCGGTGCCGAAGGCGTTTCAGGCGGCTCTGTAAGCTCGGCCTCGTCCGCCGCTTCGTGAACGGCTCCCTGCCCGGCGAACCCTGCATGCACGAGCAGACTCCCGGCGTTGACGGGCAGACCGCGCGAGATTCGCCGCACGAGATGCCGTGCTAATTCGAGACTCGCTTCATGCCGGAAAGTGCGCGGCGACGCGCCGTATTGCTCGCGAAACGCACGGCTGAAATACGCGGGATCGTTGAAACCCCAGCGGAAGCAGACATCCGCGATCGACAGCTTTTCATACAGAGGATTGACCAGATCCGCGCGGCAGCGCTCCAGTCTGCGTGAGCGCAAATAGGTCGAGAAATTCTGTCCGACCGCTTCGAACAGCTTCTGCAGGTATCGCGGCGAGACGCGCTCTTCTTTGGCTATCGATGTCAGCCCGAGATCGGGGTCGGCGAGATTGCCTTCGATGGTTCGACATACGCGCGAAAAAAGCGCCGCCTGAGAGGGCGTGAGTCCGCTGAAGCTGCCTTCCTTGTCGTGACCGACGAGACTTGCGACCAGGAACTCCGCGAGCGCGAGTTCGAGCGGACGCAGATCGTCGAGCGACAACGTCTCCACGCTTTCGGCAATCGAGCGCAGAAAGCTGGAGAACACGTGTCCGATGCCTGCGTCTCCGGGCAAACGTCCGGCACGCAGGGAGAACGGCGTAAGAAGGCGTGCGTTAATGGCAGTGCGGGGCACGCGGATCACGAACGCGCGGAAATCGGAGTTGAACGACAGGAGCGCTTCCTCGCGTGACGACGCATAGACAATGTCGCCGGTATCAACCCGTGTGCGCACACCGTCGGCGACGAGCATCACGCCGCCATCGAGATGCAGCACGATCACAAGGCTGTCGGCGCCGTCGACCTTGAATTCTATGGTCTGCGCGAACGCGGCCAGTGCGATCAATTCGAAGCGGTTGCTCGACGTGCGCGACTTGATGGTTCCGTGCGAGTGGCGCGCGGCCGTTTGAGGCGCGCCGCAGCGCAGACCAAGCCGATCAAGCGCCTCGTTCCATGCTCGCAGGCGATCTACTTCAGCGTACGACTCGGTAGTGAAATGCAGTAAGTCCAACCCCGGCTCCCGGACCCTGACGAACGTCAGTCGACGGATTGAAAGGCAATGTCCGTGCCATCGGTGACAACGCGGTTGACGCCACACGCTGCGTCATCACGGTGCGTTTTCGCACACTTGTGGCGCAGCGCGCGGCGGTGCGGCTACGCACCGTCGTAGCGCGCACGCACAGCTTACGCGCGACGCTTTTTCTTCGGAGGAAAGATGCTGCGGGGGATCTTGCAGTGAATTCCCTGGCGGCCGTCGACGACCTGCGTCACTGAGAAGTCCGCGGCAACGCTCATTAACGAATACGCGTCGTCGCGCGAGAGGCCCTGCTGTTCGGTAAGCAGCAGCAACATGTCGCGTGAGGCGTTTTTGGTCGCGACGTCGAGGTCTTCGTCGAAGCCGTGGACGATCCAGTAGTCCGGCGTTTCCAGCAGCGGCGAGGGAAATCTGAAGTCGCGCCGCAGCACGATCTGGAACATCACATTGAGGGACGCCTCGATCGCGGTGCCGCTGATTTCGCCGTCGCCTTGCGATACATGCGGGTCGCCGATCGAGAACAATCCGCCGTCCACGGCGACCGGGTAGTACATGGTGGAGCCCGCGCCGATGCGCCAGTTATCGATATTGCCTCCATGCGCGCCCGGCGGCACGGTGCTCACGCGGCCTGCCACGTCAGGCGCGACGCCTGCCGTGCCCAGATGAGGGCGCACTGGCACGCGAATGCCTTTGAGTGCGAGGTCGCGGCAGCAGTCGGGGATCTCTGAGCGTTTTCCCGGCACGAGATATTTGCCGGGATAGTCATACGCATACAGCGCGTGAGCCGTATTCGATGCCTGATCGAGTTCGTAAATAGTGACGCGTTCCTTCTCGAAGTCAGTGAAGAGATGGCCCCAGTGTGCAGCGAGATTCGAGCCGTAGTTGAAGCGCGGAATCATTTGCAGATAGCGCACCTCGAGCAGATTGCCGGGTTTTGCGTCTTTCACGAAGATCGGCCCGGTCATCAAATGCACGCCGGGTTGGCGGTCGGCTTCGGGAATCGTGTCGTAGAGCGTACGCACCCTGTCATCCATCATGAGTTCGGGGGCGTCGCCTGCGTGATGCGTGACCGCTTCGGCGCAAACGAAGTCGCCGCTCTCCACGATCAGTGCGGGCGCTAGCGCCGCGTCAAAATATCCCCAGTGAACATTTTTCTGGATGGCAGGCAGGTCGTGAAGCATGCTTTCCTAAGCTCCGTATGAGTGTGCGATCGGTGCGACGTGACCGATGACAGATCGTACGAGCGACAGAATAGATACACTTGGGCGACAGCGTACAAAAGCTTGTGCGTGGACGAATCGGCTAGCAGCGTCACCCGGCTGCCGCGGGTCTCAGGCCGCAAGACAGGATCCATTCGTGTCTCGATTCATCTCACTGATGGTCGGAAACGCGCAGCCGGCATTGCGCACGTTCGTCTCGCGGCACCCCTTGCTGGCAAAGCGCTGCGTCGCGCCGAGGGAGGAGCTCAAGACGTTCGATTCGATGCTGGAATGCCTGAGCGTCATTCCAAATCCCTACGTTTCGGTGCAAAACAGCAAGACGAGCGACGGAGCCGCCGCTACATTGATCCCTAACCCACATTCCGGCGCGCCTCACCCGTTGTCGACGGGGGTATCCAGCTTCTGCTGCTTCTTTGCGCGAATCAACACGCGTCAACCTATTTCAAGCGGTCGGTCGAAGTCCCGACACCGGTAATACAGACGACGCACACCATCTCGCTTGCAGTATCGACCGCATCGAGTGGGACTCGCATCTCAACAGCAGACAAACCGGCTGCATGCGCTGTCAAGGTCGATGCGCACCGTTTGGCCGGCGACCGGCTGGATCACGCCACGAATGCATCTCGCACTATCCAATTTGATAATCGAGGGACTTTACCAACCGACTACCGACATTCGAAATAAATTTGCGGACGTGCAGTGAGCACCCTCGTGATTCTGAAAAGGGACTTTGGGGTTGTCTGTTGGATGAACATGAGCCGCTGGCAAGATCACGGCACTGCACTTCGTCGTTCCCGTAAGACGCTGGCCGAACCCTTGTCAATCGTCACCAATTTGACGCTTTGACCTCGGTCGACCAAATAACGAACGGTTTTGCCCTTCTATGCCAGCGGGCGGCGCCTTACATATCTTCTTTCATATGGACATCGGTGTCAGGTTGTCGATTTTGCAGCAGTCCTCGAGAGTTCTTCCGAGCGAGAGGCTGTAGAAGGAAGGCACCTAAGCGCGGCGCGGTTTGCGTGTCTTCGACGAGGCAACGGCCTGCGTCTTTTTCTGCAGGAAGCTTTCCAGGCCGGCAACGAAAATTTCGACGTTGGCAGCAAAGCTGCTGTCGAGCGGTACTTCTGTACCGTTCTGCCAGCGGACGATAAAAGCTTTGTTCGCGAGCTTCGGCAAGTATCTGGCGAGCGTTGGGTGGTCGAGCGGGCTGATGCTGCGCACCCGCTCTTTCAGCGCGTCGGCCCATTGCGATGCCTCCTCCGATGGCATTGGAGCCAGCTCCATGGTCATGAAGCCGATGAGCGAGGAAATCACACAGTTATACGCTTCGAGGAGATTCTCCTCAGTGGCGCCGGCTTCTAGCAGCGCAATCAACACACCATCAATCAGATCCGTTCGCAGGCTCGAGTTCGATACAAGTTGCGCCCCAATCAGTTGGGCGACGTTTGGATGCTTTCGGACTGCCGCGCGATAGCGGAAGAACAGGTCGCGCATCCACACCTGCCAACTCGACTTACCGCGTGGTGGCGTGACTTCCTGCATGACCGCGCCCGCAACATCAGCTAGCAAAGCGTCTTTCGAGTTTACGTGCCAGTAAATAGTGGCCGGATAAACATCCAGCGAACGCGCGACGTCCCGCAGGCTGAAAGCATAGACGCCAACCTTGTCGATTTGCTCAAGCGCGACAGCGACAATGGCTTCCCTCTTGATGGCACTTTTCGAGGGACGCCCAACGGTTCTTCGAGCGGGTGCTGCTGTGGTTGTAGCTGTGCGGGCCATGGCTTGCGGTCTTCAGGCGCGGTGATGACACACGCCAATGATTGGATTGCTCTCATTATAGAGCAACGGACAAGCGTCAACTCCCGGTTCTACAGCCGCAGGACAGGTTTCGCTTTTCTCTCAACTACCACCGCAGACGGTAAGCCGTCCCCCTCGCGGACTGGACCAATGCGCGTCGATCGTGCTTACGATCGCACGCCTCGCATCTGCCGCATACAGCGTGCATCGATCCCACATACAGCCGGCCACACGACTTATCCAGGGAGAACCCGAGCCAACTTAAATTGTCTTGTGTCTAATTTATATTAACCCGATAATCAATACGAGCTTCAAGGAAGCTGCACAGGTTCCACCTCTCTTTTGCCTGACGAGTTGACATGATGAATTCCAACACGCAATCCCTTTCAGCCACTGCCCTTGACGACGCCTTGACGCAGTCGGCGGAAGCATACGCCCGTGCAAATCCGGCGAGCGCGGCCCAGTTCAACAAGGCCACTGAGGCAATGCCTGGCGGCAACACGCGCTCCGTTCTCTACTACGCGCCGTTTCCGTTGACCATTGTCAAGGGAAAAGCGGCGCGACTGTGGGATGCGGATGGGCATGAATATCGTGATTTCATCGCTGAATTCAGCGCGGGCATCTTCGGACACTCCAATCCCGTAATCCGCAGCGCAATCGATGCTGCGCTGGACGGCGGCATCAATCTCAGTGGGCATAACCTCATCGAGACGGAACTCGCTGCCGCGGTCTGTGAGCGCTTCCCGACGGTGGAGCGGGTACGGTTCACCAATTCGGGAACAGAGGCAAACCTTCTGGTACTGGCTGCTGCAAAGGCGTTCAAAAAGCGGGAGAAGATCGTGGTCTTCAAGGGCGGATATCACGGCGGCGTCCTGTCTTTCGGTTCGGGCCCCAACCCCGTCAATGTTCCGCACCATTTCCTGTTTGCGAGCTACAACGACCTTGCGAGTGTCGAGAGCCTTTTCGAGCAGCACGGCCGTGACATCGCGGTAGTTCTGGTTGAGCCGATGCAGGGAGCGTCGGGCTGCATTGTCGGGCAGCCCGATTTCCTGCGCGGCGTGCGTGAGTTGTGTACGCGCTTTGGCGCGCTACTGGCTTTCGACGAAGTGATGACCTCCCGTCTCGCACCGGGTGGTATGCAGGAGAAGCTGGGTATCCACGCCGACCTGACCTCGATCGGCAAATACATTGGCGGCGGTATGTCATTCGGCGCATTCGGTGGCCGCCGGGAAATCATGGCTCAATTCGACCCGCGTGCGGAAGGCGCGCTGGCTCACGCAGGAACCTTCAACAACAATGTGATGACGATGGCTGCCGGCGTCACGGGACTGCGCGAGCTGTACACCCCGCAGGCAGCGATAAGCCTTAACGCACGGGGTGACCAGTTGCGCGACACCCTGAATGAAGTGTTCGCTGCAGCGGGCGTCGCAATGCGCTTCATGGGCCTCGGTTCGTTGATGAATCTTCAGCCCACTGATCAGAATGTCCGGTCAGTCGATGATCTCGCTGGTCTGGAGCACCGTTTGAAAGACCTCTACTTCTTCCACCTTGTGGAAGCCGGCATTTATCTGGCGCGACGCGGATATTTGACGCTTAGCCTGCCCTTGAGTGAAGAGGATATTTCGCATTTCGTTCAGGCGACTCGCAGCTTTGTTGAGCGCTACCGGCCACTTCTTCCAACCAGCCGCTGACCACGAGGAAAAACGATGACGGCTTCCATTTCCAAAGAACAACGCAGCGGCAAGGTCCAGACCGTGTTCGGCCTCGTGGATCCGGCTACGCTGGGCCCAACGCTGATGCACGAGCATCTGCTCATCGACCTGAATCCGCCCGAGGCGGAAGTGACGCAGGAATCAGAGTGCGAAATCACGCTCTGCAACTGTTGGCAAATCAACTTTGGGCAACAGCGGTCGACTCGAAACTACCGCCTCGATAATATCGAAGTAGTGGCTGAAGAAGTCAATGAGATGCGCGAGGCGGGCGGCGGTGCCATTGTTGAGCTTACGGTGGGCGGCCTCAAGCCCAACCCATCGGGTCTCGTCGAGATTGCCCGATCAACGGGTGTGCCAATCGTGATGGGTTGTGGGTACTACGTCGAACAGTATCAGGCTAAGCGCAACCATGAGCGTGCGGTCGAGGATTTCGCCAGTGAGATGATTCAGCAGTTGACCGAGGGGGCTTGGGGCACCTCGGTCAAAGCAGGCATCATCGGCGAAATTGGATGCCAGAATCCGTGGACCGACCTTGAAAAGAAGGTTATGCGCGGAGCGCTGATAGCCCAGCGGGAAACCGGCGCATCAATCAGTGTCCATCCAGGCCGCAAGCCGACCCAGCCGCGTGAAGTGGTCGACTTCATCAAAGCAGAGGGTGGTGACGTGAGCCGCCTGATTATGGGGCACATTGACCGCACGATTTTCGATGACGCAACGCTATTGGACCTGGCGGATACTGGCGTCACGCTCGAATTCGACATGTTCGGGTGGGAGCACACTGCGTACCCAGTGCAAGACATCGACATTCCAAACGACGGCGCACGTATCGGCATGCTGCGCACGTTGGCGGACCACGGACACATCGACCGCATCGTGATTAGCCACGACATCTGCGTGCAAACTCGTTTGCGCCGGTTCGGCGGGCATGGATATCAGCATATTTTTGCTAACGTCGTCCCGCGCATGCTGCGCCGCGGCTTTACGCAGAACGAAATCGACGCAATCCTGGTGCATAATCCACGCCGCTTACTCACGCTTTGCTGAGCATGCCGTTTTAGAGGCCGGATTTTCGGTGCAACGGGGAAAGCCAGCGGACGCTGCAGCATCCTCTGGCTATCAAGATAGCAGCTTACTCTCTAAGGTAAGCCACGCGTACCTTCGGGTCGTCGAGCATCTTGCTCGCATCGCCCGACATCGTCACC
This sequence comes from Paraburkholderia sp. BL25I1N1, assembly GCF_003002025.1. GTDB lineage: Bacteria > Pseudomonadota > Gammaproteobacteria > Burkholderiales > Burkholderiaceae > Paraburkholderia. The sequence continues at coordinate 66,699 of NZ_PVZB01000027.1, read as the reverse complement.
GTGCCCGATTCCATAACGTAACCGCGAGTCGCTGCCTGCAGGGCGAGGCGCGCGTCCTGTTCCACGAGCAGAACCGTGATGCCTTCGCGCGACACCTCACGCACGACTTCAAAGACCTTCTCGACCATGATCGGCGAGCTATTAGCCGGTCTCCACAAATCTGGTGTCCTGCCTCCAGCCAAGACCCTCCTCGACGGACCCGCCAGGCTGGTACTCACATCCAATCCAGCCAGCGTAGCCGAGTGATTCTGCTTCGCGAAGTACTTCTGCGATGTCGATGTCGCCTGAATTCGGTTCGCTTCGATCCGGAACCGCGGCTATCTGAATGTGCGCGATCATCGACCAGTTTCGCCGCAGAAGCGTAGATATCTCGTTGGTTTCCATTCCCACGTGGTAGGTGTCGAACTGGATTCCGAGGCGTGGATGCCTTACCCAGTTCAGAATTTCCACAAGCTCGTCTACGCGATGGTAGAAGTAGTGCGGATGACGCGCCGTGTTAAGTGGTTCGAGAAGTAGCTGGATATCGTTCGACTCCGCGAGATCCGCAGCACGCAGAATATTTGATCGAAAAGTTTCAAGACACGTCTTGCGTGACAAGCCGGACGTGTTTCCTCCCATGATATGAAGCGACCGCGCACCCGACTCCCGACAATAGGTGAAAGCGGTCCGCATGCTCTCAACAAAATCTGTTTCACGACCAGGAACCGCTGCGAGACCAAGTTCACCTGCGGCGAGATTGCCGGGTGGCGAGTTGATTCCAAGTAGCGTCAGGTTATTTCGCTCAATAGCGTCACGAACCTTTCCGGGTGCCACGTCGTATGGAAAATGCATCTCGACCGCACGGAAACCTGCCCGAGCCGCGGCATCAATGCGTTCGAGAAGAGCGAGGCCGGACCACAACATTCCAATGTTGGCGGCATATCGTCTCATCGGGACTTCGCTATCACGTTTCAGTCGCTTTCAGCAGCGAGCGTGTCACGGCGACGATGGTCTCGTCTACGTCGTCGCGGGAGATGACAGTCGAACCCACAAACATATTGCGCAATACATGCAGCCCCTCTGCTGCCATCAGCTTCGGCATGCGTGCCGACAGCGACGCGACACGGGCTGTTTGTTGGGCATGGAGGTCGCGATAGTCGACGGGAAGGCATTCCGTGAAGAGCAGGTTAGTCATCGAACCGCGATTTACGACGTGGCCTTGCGTATCCGTGTCTGTCAAAGCGCGCCGCAACCCCTCGGCCAGATGCTCGCCTTGCCTCGCGAGCTTGTCGAACATGGCCGGTGTCATCAGGGACATGGCCGTAAAGCCGGCAGCCATAGACATAGGATTGCCCGTGAATGTGCCGGAATGCTTAACCTTGGGCTCGCCGTCGTCAACTGAGAACACTGACATCACGTCGCGCTTGCCTCCGAGAGCGCCGATTGGCAGACCGCCGCCAATCATTTTGCCCATGGTGGTCAGGTCTGGAGTGATATCCATCAATCCTTGGGTGCCCCGGTAGCTTGAGCGTAGAGACCAGACCTCATCGAAAATAAGGACCATGCCCAGCTTTTCTGTCGTTTCCCGCAGAGCAACCAAGAAGTCGCGATTTGCATAGACGCCAGTACCCAAAGATAACCCGCTGGGATCGATGATTACCGTCCCCACCTCGGATGCATGACGCGTGAGGATTTCACGCATGGTCTCGATGTCGTTCAAGGGGAAGAGAACCAGTTCGTCGAGCAGCGACTGTGGCGTGCCAGCGTTGTGTGCGACAACTGCCGGATTGTTGCGCTTCCCCCATTTGTCCGAAGGCGGCACGTAGCTCGCCTCCAGAAGATCATACTGACCGTGGTAGCCACCTTCCAGCTTGGCCACCTTTGATTTTCCCGTGAACGCTCGCGCCGCTTTGATTGCAATGAGATTGGCCTCAGTGCCGGAGTTCATGAACCGCACCTGTTCGACGGACGGGATTCGATCGACGAGAAGTTCGGCAAGCTTCACTTCCCACTCCGCGGGCATGGTTGCCGACAGCAGGCGCGCTGCCTGTTGGGAGATGACATCGACGACCTCCCGCTTGTTGTGGCCGTGAATGAGAGACGCAAAGTTATTGACCCAATCGATTCTCGTGCAGCCATCCGCGTCAGTGAGACGCGATCCGTCAGCGCTTACGGCATAGAACGGATGAGGTTTGGCGACCAGCATGTTTCTGGTGTAGCCGGAGGGCATTACCGCTCGCGCGCGCTCGAAGAGTCGAGCCGAATCGTCCTTGCTGATTTCGAAAGTACTGATGTTCATTTCCAATCCATTAATTTCGACGTGTTTTATAAATTCGTCCGTCTTGCCGATGACCGTGCTTCGAAGGCACTCAATCGTCAACGCCTTGCACCACGAACCAGGTCAGATCGGCCGCGCCTTCACGAGCGGCGCGAGCCTTTGTATATTCAAACGATGAATAGAATCGCCGAGCCTGTTCGAGGCTATCGAATTCGATGACGACCGTTCGGCCGGGAGCCGAGCCTTCCATGACTTCATTGTGGCCGCCACGCACGAGCACCCTTCCGCGATGAGCCGCAATCGCTTCGCTTGCGAGTGCCCGGTATTTGTCGTAGCGGCTCGCGTCCGTAATTTGAATCGTTGCGATTACATAACCTTTAGGCAATTTTTGTCTCCTCTAGCTCCAAGAGAAGGTGGTTCGACAGACCGTTTGGAAGCGTCTGCGAAGCCAACTCCAGAACAGGGAGAGTAGAGGATCGAAATCGGAATTGACAAATCACTTTTATGGTCGTCTCATTACCCACAGGTAATGAACCTTGGAATTCATGATGCTTACTCCGATTGAACGATTCTTTTCCAGCGGACTGCGGCTTTCGCATCTGCGTCTGCTCGTTGCGCTCGCCGACCTGAAACAGGTCACAAAGGTCGCAGCGGCTTTCAATGTCACGCAGCCGACAGTCTCGAAACAGATTGGGGAGATAGAACAGGCATTGGGCGCCGCAGTGACAGAGCGTGTCGGGAAGGCGGTTTTTTTGACCGATGTCGGGGCCGTCCTTGCACGCCGCGGTCGAGAAATTCTTCGCCAGGTAGGACTGGCGCAAAAAGATGTCGCCTCACTTGTTACCGGTACGGCTGGACGTGTGACATTGGGTTCGGTTACGGCTGTGCCGCCTTCATTCATCTCGCAGTCGATAATGAGCTTTTTGACCCGGGCTCCGGCAGCCTCGGTCGAGTTTGTCGAGGCACCGCTGGATGAATTGCTGGAGATGCTGCGAATCGGCGAAATCGACCTGGTACTTGCTCGTGCCCGAGGAAAGGACGACCCGACGCTTGTGACGGAAACGCTGTATAGCGAGCCATTCGTGTTTGTCTCCGGCCCTTCTCATGCACTCTCGCACGGCAGATCCGTCACGGTGAAAGACTTGAAGGAGTTCATGTGGCTCGTGCCTCAACAAGGCAGCCCGTCCTACGTCGCGCTCGCGCACTTGATGGAGGCCGAAGGGTTGAACATCGACGATTCGTGTGTCGAATCAAGCAGTATCGCGTTGAACGTAGAGCTCATGGCGCGAGGTCCGTTCGTTTCCATACTTCCTCTGTCGCATGCAACCGAGTATGCGGCGCGCGGACGGCTATCTTTGATGAATACGCCATCCCTTACCCAACTCGGCGAGGTGGTGCTCTATCGCAGAGCGGATCTCGATTCTCGGGCACCCATGCTTCTCGGAGAGTGCATCCGGGAAGAGGCGGTATCGAACTTACCTGGAATATCGTCTGATCTGACCAGCTAGAAGCCCTCGAGAGGCGCTTCCGTGCTTGTATTACCCGCGTGTAATGCCAGCGGCGGAAAGAGTGAATTGTCATCCCTTTATTGCACCCATAGCCTTTGTCCCGTTGGTCGACTTTGTTCGACCAGCGCTCTAACTGTTGCCGCTGCGATTTTCGTCGGGCCTGACTGAGGTGTGTGCGTTGCCGCATGCACTCTTGATGAGACCAGTAAATCAGGCACTGCGGGCAGCCGGAGCAACCTAGTCAGTCGTTAAACGCTCGGTTTTGGCCCATGCCGAATGACGCTTTAATGGCTTCAGGGATATCAGGAGATGAGGGGATTATGAATAGTTATCTGAAACATGGTTTCGCAGTTGCAGCGTTATCTGCTGCATGCAATGCTGCGTTTGCCGCGGACGATGTCGCCGTCATAAAAATTGGCAGTGCGGCGCCGACTACCGGTGCAATTGCGAATCTCGGCAAGGAAAACGAGAACGGCGCTCGCCTCGCGGTGGAGGATGTGAATCGCCGCGGCCTTGTCATTAATGGAAAGAAGATCAAGCTTGAACTCGATGCCGTCGATGATCAGGCAGACCCGCGTCAGGGTACGCAGGTCGCACAGCGGCTTGTCGACGATGGTGTCGTAGCCGTGGTGGGGCATTTGAATTCCGGCGTATCCATTGCTGCATCACATATCTACCACGATGCACAGATTTTGCAGATCTCGCCCGATTCCACTAATCCAAAGTTCACGCAGCAGGGTTTCAACACGACATACCGTCTGGTAGCAACGGACGCGCAGCAAAGTCCTGTTCTCGCGCACTATGCACTGGGAACACTGAAGGCAAAGAAGGTGGCTATAGTCGACGATAGCACCGCATATGGTCAGGGTCTTGCGGATCAGTTTTCCAGTGCAGTCAAATCGGGTGGTGCGACGATCGTAGCGCGCGAGGCTACAAACGATAAGACCATCGACTTCAAAGGCGTTATAACCAAAATCAAGGGCCAATCTCCCGACGTCATCTTCTACGGCGGCATGGATGCGACTGCGGGCCCTTTCATCAAACAGGTTGCACAACTCGGCCTGAATGCCAAGGTGCTCGGGGGAGACGGGACCTGTTCCGAAGAAGTCATCTCTCTTGCCGGCCCGGCAGTCGACCGTCTCGTCTGCAGTATTGCGGGTCTGCCGCTTGCGCGGATGACGGCTGGTCCGGCCTTTGAGAAAGAATATCAGGAACGCTTTGGGATGCCGGTTCAGATCTACGCGCCGTATGCGTACGACGCCGTGATGGTTACCGTCGACGCGATGAAAAAGAGCGGCAGCACAGACCACGCGAAAATTCTCGCTGCCGCGCGTACGACCGACTATCAAGGTCTCACCGGTCAAATTCAATTTGACGACAAAGGCGACGTAAGAAGCCCCCGTCTGACGCTGTACGGCTATAAGGACGGCAAGAAGACGTTGCTGACCACCATGACGCCCTGAACACGGCGGCCTCTGCCCCTGATTGAAAATTCGGGTCTCGCTGAGGCCTGATTTATCACTTCACTGTGAGGCCCGGTCACGTCCGCTGTCCGGCAGTGACTCACAAATAAAAAAGCAGGTTTGGAGAAAAATATGAACAAGCGAATCATTCCCGCCTTGATGGTATCCGCACTCGCAACCTCGGCAATGGCACAGGGTTCAGTGACGCTTTACGGCGTTATCGACGAGGGTTTCGACTACACCAACAATGTTTCCGGCAGTAAAGTGTACGAACTGCAGAGCGGCTTCGCGCAGGGGAGCCGCTGGGGTCTTAAGGGAACGGAGGATCTGGGTGGCGGCCTGCGAGCCGTTTTTCAACTCGAGAACGGTTTCAACCTCAACAATGGTCGCCTCGGTCAGGGTGGACTGATGTTCGGCCGCCAGGCGTACGTTGGTCTTACCTCCGACAGCCTTGGCACGGTTACGCTCGGTCGCCAGTACGACTCGGTTGTAGACTATCTTGGTCCGGTAACGGCGAACGGTAACTGGGCCGGTTATTTATTCTCCCATCCGTACGATAGCGACAACACTGACAATACGTTTCGCGTCAACAACACCGTCAAATACACCAGCCCGCTTTTTGGTGGTCTGCAGTTTGGCGGCACATATAGCTTCAGTAACGACACCGGCTTCGCGAACAATCGGCAATACAGTGCCGGCGCAACATACACGGTAGGCGGCCTCGTTCTCGCGGCGGCCTACTTGCAGGCGAACAACCCGTCCGCTACTGCTGGCGGCGCGATAAATAATGGTGGCGATGAAAATTTTGTCGCTAACGCGCTACGTGTATTTGGTGCAGGTGCAAGCTACACCTTCGGGCTCGCAAACGTCGGTTTCGCCTACACTAACAGCTACGTACGACGCCCTGTGAGTTCCGGATACGTCGGTGCTATTACGCCGGCCTCGGGTACGCTCTCCAGCCTGAGATTCCAGAATTTCGAGGTGAACGGAAAGTATCAGTTCACGCCTGCTTTCTACGTTGGTGCGATGTACGTGTATACGCGTACCGACTTCAATTCAAGCGGTGGGCAGTTGAACCCCAGCTATCAAAGCGTCGGCTTGATGGGAGATTACCTTCTGTCCAAGCGCACGGACGTCTACGTCCAGAGTGTCTATCAGCATGTTGGTGGTGATCGCACCGGCACGGTATTAGACGTTGCCTATATTCCGGGCGCTGATGGTGTATCGAGCGGCGGCAATCAGGTTGTCGTACGCGTCGCACTGCGCCACAAGTTCTGACACTACGCAGCCTGCAGCCTGCAGCCTGCAGCCGGCAACTAGTTCGCCGGCTGCTACGGATATACATACTCCCCCGCACCAATCTGCTAACGTGATGCGTGCTTGAACACGGGCATGTTGATCTCCTTCCGGCTTGTCCCACTTCAAATTTCTACTTGCTTTGAGCGATCCCGCATCAGGATAACTACCGGCAATGTCAGCGCAGCGCTGCCTGCAAGCAACCAGCCAGCACTGGCGCTGGAACCTGTGAGAGAAATTGTCCACGTTGTGAGGAATGGTGTGAACCCACCGAGAATAGAAGCGACGCCTCCGCCAATCGACACGCCCAAGGAGCGGACTTTCGTCGGAAACATTTCTGCGAGAGCCGCCGGGCCGCACCCCGAAAAGAGAATGAAGGCCAGCGTGAGGAGCATTTGTATCAACATGTAGTTACCCATGCCAATGCCCCCAACAATCAGTCTGTACGCCGGATAAGAGAAGATAACGAAGAACAGGCAACTTCCCAGCAAGAGTGGTTTGCGTCCAATCCGGTCTGACAGGAGGCCGGCGAGTGGAGTCAATACCGCAACTGCCGCGAGAGACAGGGAGCCGGCCCAGAGCGATGCGGTCTCGCCGATATGTGCGTAACGTGCTGCAAATGAAGGCATGTAGACGCACACCATATACGAGCTGACAAACCAGAGCACGAGGAAGCAGAAGCCGTGCAGCACGGATTTCCAGAAGAGAACGCTGGAAATCTTTTCTGTGCTTTGAGCCGCTTTGATAAACATCGGCGACTCTTTCACGTTGCGACGAACGTAAAAGCCAATTGGCCCGAGAACAATTCCAAGAATAAACGGAATTCTCCATCCCCAGGCGGTTAGACCGTCGTGGCCAATAAATGTGCTGAGAACGGCTGCCACAAACGACGCCAGCATCAGGCCTGCGGCAATGCTGGACTGCTGGAATGCCCCAAGAAAACCGCGACGATTGGAGCCGCCCCACTCAACGAGAAAAGCTGCGGCTGTACCCCATTCGCCGCCGGCTGCAAAGCCTTGCAGCAACCGGGCGGCAACAAGCAGGATTGGTGCGGCGATTCCAATTTGTGAATAGGTTGGAAGCAATCCCATCATGACAGTGCTCGCGGCCATGAGGATCATGGTCGTCGCAAGTGCGCCGTGTCGTCCTTTCACGTCGGCGATTCGTCCCAGCACTACGCTACCAATTGGCCTGGCGACACAACCCACGCCGAAGACCGCAAAGGCCACCAGCAGCGACGTGACGCTGTCATGCGCTGGGAAGAAATTCTGCGCGATGATGGGAGCAAGAAAGCCGTAGATTCCAAAATCGAACCACTCGAGGATGTAGCCGACCATGCCGGCGGCCGCGGCGCGTCGTTGCTCGGCTTTTGCCGTGCTTTGCATTGAGGGGGCGGATACGCGATCCGGGTAGGTGTTTGAATCCATTTTCCCTTCCATTTTTGGGTTCATTTTTGCGCAGACCTGAACAGAGAATTAGAATTTATGGCGCATCGCGATGCGAAGAACGAGCTGCTTGTCGTCTCCGGAAACCGGCAGAGTGACGAGATCGGCTCGGGCGCCACCATTTGCCTTCTGGTAGTCCGCGCTCGTGATAATGTCGGTCCGCTTTGACAGTAAATAGTCGAGGGCCAGATTGAATTCGTTCCAGTTGTATGTCGTGAAGCGCGAGTATCCGTACCCACCGGTCGCCTGCACCGCAGGCAGGATGAAGTAATGAACATTCGCGTTGATGCTTTGGAGCGTGTTGGCGTGTCCGAGCGTCTGGAAGCGGGTATTTGCGTAGACAGCTGCGATCCCAAGGCTGCCGAAGGTGTAGGAACTGCCAATTCCGGCTGTGCGATAACGGTCTACCACTACGCTTTTCGAAGCGAATCCCGTGTTGGTGTTAAGAAAAACCGGAATACCCATCCCGCCAGGGTTTATGGAATACCCATGAATGCTTGTCATGGCCGCACCAACGGAGAAGGGTCCATGATCGTAGGACGCGCCGAGACTGTAGGCCGGTCCCAATGAGGTCGAGGGCACCCCTGGCGAACTGAGGCTGTATTGAGCGCCGAACTTGAAGCCGCCGATCACCGGACTGGAGTAGGTCACGAGGTTGTTGAGCCATTCCCCTGAGATGCGGTCGGCGTCGCCCTGGTCGAACGCATAGATGCCGACGTAGTAGCCAACGTGATACTGAATCAAAGTGAGTGTCATCTGGTCGTACGTCCGACCGAACTTCACTGTGCCAAAACGGGAATCGGAGAGTCCGACCCACGCCTGGCGCCCGAATAACAGTCCGCCTTGTCGAGACGCACCCGTGTTCGGATTGAAGCCGCTCTCGAGGTTGAACAGTGCCGAAAGCCCACTCCCGAGGTCTTCGGTTCCTTTAAAGCCGAAACGGTTCCCCTGACTGATGCTGTCATCCATTCGCCAGGCCGAGTGGCCACTCTGGTTAGACACATACGTCAGACCGTCGTCGATAACTCCATACAGCGTCACACTGGATTGGGCGTGTGCGACGCCCGCGTACGCCAGGATCAATCCCGCACCGCTCAACTTCAATCGCATGAACCTCTCCGTAGATGTTCTGGCAAACGATGCCGATGGTTTATAAACGTTGTACGGAGATCGTTTAAATATTGATCACCGTACAATTGGCGGTTATACGGTGACAAATTAAGCAATGCAACCCGGAACAAATACGGACAGGTGTTGCGCGAATTTGTAGACCAAGCGCGAAGTGTGAGCGGTGTGCATGTCTGCCGCTGGCTGAAGGGGACGCCAGCGGCCCGCAGCGAGGAAAGAGCGTCAGAGGACGGGGATGAACATGAGGGAGCGGTAATGTTTTCGGAGGAAAAAGTAATTCGATATCAAGCGCCGAAGTCCTTATTCTGTTCCAGCGAAGTCCGAAATTTTCGGCCTTCGGATGTTTTTAGGTGCCCCATCAAACGAACGCGATGTGCTGGTTACATTTGATATTTTATAGTTCGATGAACAATTATTTCGAATGGGGTAGAAATTCTGTAGCGCCTGGTTGTCTGCGGATTTGCGGTTGCGCAGTTCACAGCGGCGGAACCCACATCACCAAAACGGTCTGACCTTCAATGAGCAAGCATCGAGACAGGAAGCCCCTTCGTTCAAGAGCCTGGTTTAACAATAACGACAACCCGACCATGACTGCGTTGTATCTCGAACGCTTCATGAACTATGGGCTGACCCTGGATGAGCTGAAAAGCGAGCGTCCCGTTATCGGTATCGCGCAGACCGGGAGTGATCTTTCGCCTTGCAATCGCCATCACATGGAGCTGGCTCAGCGGGTCAAGGACGGCATCGGCGACGCGGGCGGCATTCCGATTGAATTTCCGGTCCATCCTATCCAGGAGACGGTAAGGCGACCGACAGCATCCCTCGACCGCAACCTTGCGTACCTTGGACTCGTTGAGGCGTTGTACGGATATCCGTTCGACGGTGTGGTGCTAACCACCGGTTGCGACAAGACGACCCCTGCGATGCTTATGGGCGCGGCGACGGTAGACATCCCCTCGATCGTGCTCTCTGGCGGCCCGATGCTCAATGCCTGGTACAACGGCGAACGAGCCGGCTCCGGCACGATTATCTGGCATGCCCGCAGCGAGCTTGCGGCAGGCCGTATGAACTACGACGAATTTCTCTCCTGTGTGGCGAACTCGGCGCCTTCCATCGGGCACTGCAATTCCATGGGGACGGCGCTCTCGATGAATAGCCTCGCGGAAGCACTGGGCATGTCTCTCCCCGGCTGCGGGACCATTCCCGCGCCATATCGGGAACGAGGGCAGATGGCGTACCAGACGGGGCGCCAGATTGTCCAACTGGTTCATGATGATGTGCGGCCCTCGTCGCTTCTCACTCGGGAAGCGTTCGAGAACGCGATTGTGGTCGCGAGCGCCATTGGTGCATCAACCAACTGTCCACCGCACATCAATGCAATTGCGCGTCACATCGGCGTCGATCTCGACATTCGCGATTGGGACCGGCTCGGATATGAGATCCCGCTCCTGGTTAACTGCATGCCTGCAGGCAAATACCTGGGCGAGGAATTCCACCGTGCAGGTGGTGTGGCAGCGGTAGTACACGAGTTACTTAAAGCCGAAAAGCTGCATGGAGACGTTCGAACTGTCTCGGGCATGACCCTCGCGCAGTGCTATGGAGGCAGCCCTGCTACCGACGCTGACGTTATCCGGCCCTATACGTCGCCATTGAAAAGCGAAGCAGGGTTTGCTGTGCTTGGCGGCAATCTCTTCGATTCCGCAGTAATGAAGACGTCGGTCATTTCGGACGACTTCCGCCGCAAATATCTCGAGAATCCCGCCGACCCCGGCGCATTCGAGGGGCGGGCCATCGTGTTCGAGGGGCCGGAGGATTACCACGACCGGATTGACGACCCGGCACTGGAAATCGATGAAAATTGCATCCTGTTTATCCGTGGCGCGGGGCCCGTCGGTTACCCGGGTGCTGCGGAGGTAGTGAACATGATTCCCCCGTCCGAGCTCATCAAGCGAGGCGTGACGCTGCTCCCGTGTGTGGGAGACGGAAGGCAGTCGGGTACTTCCGCAAGTCCGTCCATCCTGAATGCGTCTCCCGAGTCGGCAATTGGCGGCGGGCTGGCTATTCTGCAGACGGGCGATCGCGTTCGCTTCGACTTGACTCGCCGGCGTGCCGACATGCTGGTTCCGGAAGAAGAGCTTGACCGGCGCCGTCGGGAATGGAAAGCCTGTGAGTTCGTCAACCAAACGCCGTGGCAAGAACTTCACCGTCGCTATGTTGGGCAGCTTGAAGATGGCGCCTGCCTGGATTTTTCGGTGAAGTACCAGCGCGTTGCCGAAGTGCACGGTATTCCGAGGGACAACCACTGATCCGTGCCAATTCGATCGTCTCGGCCGCCTTGGCCAGATATTCCATTCACCGGGTCATCGAAAAATGAAAACCAGCGGCGAAGTGACATATGGCCACACGATCATTCCGGGGAAGGCCACCATCGGGGACTTCGTGGAGCCAGCCAGAAAGCGCTTGCCTGCATTCGCTTTCAACACACTTGCCGGCGGTGCGGGCAATGATTCCGGTGTAGCCGAGAACGAAGCCGCGTTCCGTCGCAGATTTTTCGTATCCCGGCGATTTGCCCCCGCATCGACTGATCAGACCGCCACTGTCTTCGGGCATTCGTATGCATCACCTTTCGGCGTCGCTCCGATGGGGCTGGCGAATCTCTTCTATCCCGGGACGGACCTTTTGCTTGCGCAAGCCGCGCAGGCAGGAAACTTCCCCTTCGTTCTGAGTACTGCGGCATCGACGTCCATTGAGCGAATCACGAAAGTGGCGCCCGACGTGAGCTGGTATCAACTTTACCTGTTGCGTGATAACCGTCGGAACGCAGAAGTTCTCAGCCGCGTCGCGGGCTGTGGCGTGGCGGTCCTTGTACTGACCGTAGATGTTCCGGTTGCCGGACGGCGCAACAGTGCTATCCGAGATGGTGTCACTCTACCGTTACGTTGGACGTCGGCGCTTCTGACCGATGTAATGCGTCATCCTCAATGGGCTCTCGGAATGCTGTGTCACGGCGTACCGAAGCTTGAGAACTACGCACCGCATGCCGGATCGGATGACGTCGGTGCAGCGAGCCGACACATTGCCTCGGTGATGAAGGTGGGACTCGAATGGGACGACCTGGAAAAAGTACGTGCCATGTGGCCGGGAAAACTTGTCATCAAGGGAATCCTTCATCCCGATGATGCGGCGCGGAGTGTCGCGCTCGGCGCCGACGGAATCTGGGTATCGAACCATGGAGGCCGTCAACTCGAAGGAGCCATTGCCTCTCTCGATGCACTGCCGGCAATCCGGCGCGCGGTAGGGCGCGACACTGCCGTCTTTCTCGATGGCGGTGTGCGTACCGGCGAAGACGTCTTGAAAGCATGCGCGCTTGGAGCAGACCTTTGTTTCTCGGCCCGCTCCTTCGCACTTCCAGTTGCAGCGTACGGAGAACGCGGAGTGCGTGCGGCTGTGGACATGCTGAAGGAAGAAATTCGTGTGGGACTCGCGCAGCTCGGCGTGCAGAGCCTTTCCGCACTGACATCGGACTCGCTGTCGAGCGTAGCGCGAGCGAGTGCATCAGACAACTCGTTCGAGCCGCAGGTTTCGTGTAAGGAGAAAATTTGATGCGGGTGCATGTACAAAGCTTCCCGGCCGACCCTGCGGGGCCGTTTACGCGTGAGCAATGGAATGCCGTGTTTGGACAGAACAGCGGTCACGACGTTAGCTTTGGTTGTACGTCGGACGACCTGCGGGCGATAGAGTCGGAAATCGAAGGGCTGCTCGTCGCGACCCGTGGGTTACGCGCACTGCTTCCCATCAATGCACCAAAGTTGAAAATTGTTTCCGTCTCCTCTGCGGGCGTCGACATGCTTGCTCCTTTTGACTGGCTGCCACCGGGCGTCGTGCTGCTCAATAACAGCGGCGCTCATTCAGTGAAGGCGAGTGAGTTCGCTTTGATGGGGCTATTGATGCTGGCGAACCGGATGCCACAGTTCTTCGCTGCACAGAGTCTTGGTCAATGGCGGCCCGCGTCGGTTAGAACACTGGCGAACAATCGGCTCACGGTTGTGGGACTGGGCGCGATTGGTGCGCGGTGTGCGGAAATTGCATCGGCACTTGGCATGCACGTTACCGGTGTGCGCTCGCGGCCTGGGGCTCATCCGGCATGTGTGGAGGTCGTCGGCGTTGAGCAGATCGATAGGGTTCTGCCGCACAGCGACTATTTGGTACTGTCACTCCCCGGAGGCAATTCGACCCGACATCTGCTCGACAGGCGGCGTCTTGAACTACTTCCGCGCGGTGCTGGCATAGTAAATATCGGTCGCGGCTCAGTACTGGATGAAGACGCGCTATGCGATCTTCTCGATTGTGGGAAAGTAGGGGGCGCGGTGCTGGATGTTTTTGAACACGAGCCATTATCGGAAGATTCACGCGTCTGGCGCACACCAAACCTTGTTGTCACGCCACATGTGTCAGCGGATGACCCCTTGAGTTACAACACCCTCACGCTTCGCATTCTTTTCGACAACCTGACCGCATTCGACAAGGGCCTGCCGATGCCCAACCAGATCGATATAACGACGGGTTCGCGGCAAAACAAATAGGCTTGGTGACTAAGCGTGCCAAAGCTAACGTTGAGAAACAGAAGGGAGTACGGGTATGTGGGAGTTGGAATCGCCACGTGTTGGATTTTGTGGTCTCGGGAAGATGGGCTTGCCTATGACACAACGCTTGCTCGATAGCGGACGGCAGGTTGCGGTGTGGAATCGTTCCATGCAGAAAGCGCAAGGGCTAGAAATCGCGCAGCCGGGGCAATGCAAAGCCTTTGCGTCGCCGGCGGAGCTCGCCGGGCAAGCCAATGTCGTAATGTTGTGCCTCGTGGACGGTCATGCGGTTGAAAAGGTCGTATTCGGACCGGAAGGGCTGATCGAAGGTGCCGGCAAGAATGGCATTGTTGTAGTAGACCATTCGACCATTACACCGGCGCAGACGCGCTCGTTCGCGGCGCGATGGCATGAGGCTACTGGGGGGCACTGGGTCGACGCGCCAGTATCTGGCGGCACGGCGGGTGCCATAGCGGGCACGCTTGCTGTAACTGCAGGAGGGCGCTCGACTTTAGTCGACCACGTGGCGCCGCTCATTGCGGTTTATTCAGCTAACCTGACGCGCATGGGTGAATTGGGTGCCGGCCAGGCAACCAAGCTTGCTAACCAGGTTATCGTCATGACAACCATTGCTGCTATTGCCGAGGCAACCCGGCTCGCAGAGCATGCGGGCGTCGATGCGTTTCGCCTACCCGCGGCACTTGCGGGAGGTTGGGCCGATTCCATTCTTCTGCAAACTTTGCAGCCACGTATGGTTGTCCCGCCACAGACGCCGTCCGGATCTATCCGGACGATGTTGAAAGACCTTAATGCTGTGGAGTCGCTCGCATGCGAAAGCGGTGTAGCGCTGCCGATTGCTCGCCGCGTGCGGGAGTGGCTCCAACAAGCAGTTGATGAAGGCCTTGGCGACTTCGATATCTCACACATTGTGAAGGTGAAACTGGCGTGACTTTGTAGTCAGAAGCTGCAGTCACTATAGACGGAATCTCGATTTCCTAGCCCGTACTCGTCAAAGCGATGATGAAGTCAAGGAAAGCGCGCGTCCGGGCCGGTACATGATGCCTTGATGGATGATACGCATACAGCGAGAAGCGCTCGTCCGGCCAGTCGGGAAACAGGTTGACGAGCCGCCCCTCGCGGATCAGATGCTCAGCGCCGAGCAGCAGCATCTGCGCGACGCCGGAACCAGCCAGACACGCATTGAGCAGCGCGCTCGGATCATTCACCGTAAGCCGCCCGTTCGTCTCGACAATCAGCTTTTTGCGCTTGCGATGAAACTCCCACCGATAGGGTTTCCCTGTCTCCGGGTTGCGGAATTCGAGGCACCTGTGCACGCCGCGGCCCAGTTCCTGCGGTTCTGTGGGCCGCCCCCGGCTCGCGAGGTACGCGGGCGATGCGACGGTGACAACCGCGGTATCAAGCAGCTTTCGCGCAATCAGGCTCGATGAGCGCGGCTCGCCGAATCGTAAAGCCAGATCGAAGCCGTCCACGATCAGATCGCCAAGCTGATCTCTCGCAATGAATTCGAGTTCGATTTCTGGATGCGAGTCCATAAACGCGTCGAGTTTCGCGCCGAGAAGGATGTGCGAAAAAACCGGATCGAGATTGATACGCAGCTTCCCGCGTACTATCGCGCCGTCTCCCGCCGCGGCCGCCGCCGCTTCCTCCATTCCTCTCAAGTGCGGCATGACCTGCTCATAGAACCGCCGGCCCTCTTCAGTCAGCGAAACAGCGCGGGTGGTTCGATTGAAGAGCCGTATTTTCAGGCGTTTTTCGAGTCTGGCGATTGCGCGGCTCACGCCGGGCGGTGACATGTCGATCAGTTCCGCGGCGGCGGCGAATGTCCCCGCATCGACCACGGCGGCAAATACGCTGATACCACTGGAGAGATTCTCGGTGGGCGGACTCATGGGGGCTGCATCCTGATCATTTAATGGTCGGAAGTCATTCGGTCGAATGCCAACATGGCACGCAAGACGACTTCGGTCCGGCACCCGCGATCAAAGGCCACGTTGCGATCTTAGCATCTGATTCAGCACGCGCCATGGCGATGAACGGATCGCCTTTGCTTGGTGCGCCAGAAGTCGCGCTACAGCTATTAGTAACTATTAGTCACTTTATAAGTGCCACTCATGTCATTTAGTTTCCCATCGCTTCTATCCACAATGCAACCCACAGCAGGTTCCCAGCCTGGTGACCCATGCATGACGTGCTTCTGAGCGTCATATCCATCATTGTTCAAGCCAGTTTCCAGGAGTAGGAGATGACCGTTCAATTTACCCGCCGCGATCTGTTGAAGCGAGCATCCGGCCTGTTGGCCGTCACCGCGGTAGGCGGATTGACCGGCATCCAGGCAGAGGCCGCGGAAGCCCCTCAGGCGCGTAGTCGCGTGGTGGCCCACAACCCGGCTTTTGCCTCGCTCGACCTTGCCCTGCGGCAGGCTGTGGACAACGGCACCGTAGCCGGTGTAGTGGCAATCGGCGCCACGCAGCGCGGTCTTATTTACGAGGGCGCGTCGGGCCATGCCAATCCCCAGGCCGGTACGGCGATGACACCCGACACGGTGTTCTGGCTGCTATCCATGACCAAGGCGATCACGGCAACAGCCTGCATGCAGCTCATTGAGCAGGGCAAGATCCGGCTCGACCAGCCGGCCGGCGACATCCTTCCGGAACTGAAATCGCCGCACGTGCTGGACGGTTTCGATGCAGCCGGACAACCCAAATTACGTCCGGCAAAAAACACGCTAACTGTGCGTCATCTGCTGACTCACACGTCGGGCTTCACATACAGCATCTGGAGCGAGAACCTTAGCCGGTACGAAAAGGTGACGGGCATGCCGGATATCGGCTACTCGATGAACGGTGCGTTCAAGGCGCCGCTGGAATTCGAACCGGGTGAGCGTTGGCAGTACGGTATCAGCATGGACTGGGTGGGCAAGCTGGTCGAGGCTGTGAGCGATCAGTCGCTGGAGGTCTATTTCCGTGAGCACATTTTTGCACCGCTCGGTATGAGCAATTCGGGTTTTCTGATTAGCGGAGCGCAGAAACAGCGCGTGGCTACGATGCACAACCGGCAAGCCGACGGATCGCTCAAGCCCGCACCGTTCGAGATCAATCAGCGGCCCGAGTTCTTCATGGGCGGCGGCGGTGCATTCAGCACGCCACGCGATTACATGGCGTTGCTGCAGATGCTGGTCAACGGCGGGACCTATCGCGGCGAGCGGATTCTGCGTGCCGACACCGTGGCGGCAATGTTCCAGAACCACATCGGAGATCTTCAGGTAACCGAGATGAAAACGGCGCAGCCGGCATGGTCCAACAGCTTCGACCAGTTTCCCGGAATGCCTCACAAGTGGGGACTCTCTTTCGACATCAACACGCAACCGGGTCCTCATGGCCGCAGCGCCGGAAGCATCAGTTGGGCGGGACTGTTGAACAGCTATTTCTGGGTCGATCCGGTCAGGAAGGTGGCCGGTTCGCTGTTCACACAGGTCCTGCCGTTCTACGACGCGCGTGTGGTGGATCTATACGGACAGTTCGAGCAAGGGCTGTATCACGGCCTGCAACACGCCTGAGCGCCACTCACGGCGCGTCACACACCTATTCAAGCAAGGAGCACAGCAATGTACGCAATCACAGGAATAACAGGAAAAGTTGGCGGCGCAGTAGCACGCACGCTACTCGCCGCAGGCCAGACAGTACGCGCCGTGGTACGCGATCCCGCGCGGGCAAATGAATGGGCCGCGCGAGGCTGTGAAATCGTGAAAGCCGATATGGACGACGCGGCGTCGCTGACTGCGGCGTTCAATGGTGCGCAGGGCGTGTTCATTCTGCCGCCGTCCGAGTTCGATCCGATGCCGGGCTTTCCCGAGGCGCGCGTGGTTATCGATGCCGTGAGCACCGCGCTGCAGGCCGCGCGGCCGGAGAAAGTCGTCTGTCTGTCGACGATCGGCGCGCAGGCTCGCGAGACCAATCTACTGACGCAGCGCACGCTCATGGAGCAGGCACTTCGCGTCCTGCCGATGCCCGTGACATTTCTGCGCCCGGGCTGGTTCATGGAAAACGCGGCATGGGACGTGGCCACGGCGCAGAACCAGGGGATGATCGCCAGCTTTCTGCAACCGCTCGATAAAGCCGTGCCGATGGTTGCGACCGCGGACGTCGGCCGGGTCGCCGCGCAACTCCTTCCGCAGTCGTGGAGCGGCGTGCGTGTCGTCGAACTGGAAGGACCGCAGCGTGTCACGCCAAGCGAAATCGCCGACACGTTTGCCCGGATTCTCGGCCGTGCCGTCGTCGCGGAAGTTGTCGAGCGTGACACGTGGGAGGCGCTGTTCCGCTCCCAGGGCATGAAAGAACCCATGCCGCGCATTCGCATGCTCGACGGGTTCAACGAAGGCTGGATCGCCTTCGAAGGCGAAGAGGCTGACATTGTGAAGGGCGAAGTGGAACTGGAGACCGTTCTGCGGACGCTCGTCTCACAAGCGCAGTAAAGCCGGCGCACCAGGCCACGCGCCCAGAATTTCGCGTGGCCCAGGTCGCGCTAGCCCGGATTCTCCAGCGCCGCGAAGTCTGTTCCGTGATTATCGACGCGCGCACGTCCGCACAATTGACTGCCAATCTCGACGCTCAGCGAATCGCATTGACTTCCCCGCAGATCGAAAGGCTGGATCAGGTTTCGCAGCCGCAACTTCCGTATCCGTACTGGATGCAGCAGTTCCACGACAAGGACTAGTTCCTGCACATCTGGCTATCGGAAAGCGGTTCCGGTGAGTTTCCTATGCTCACGCTGACCTCGCGAACGATGTGACTTTCGCGTCCGTCCGTCAATACCAGCCTTGCCACTTCCCAGATATGCATCCCGCAGGGTGTCGAGCTGCAGCAACGTTTGTGCGTTGCCTTTCCCGACCACCCGGCCGCCTTCGAGTACATACCCGAACTGCGCATACCGCAACGTGATCGCCGCATTCTGCTCCGCTAGCAGG
Organism: Paraburkholderia sp. BL25I1N1; assembly: GCF_003002025.1. GTDB lineage: Bacteria > Pseudomonadota > Gammaproteobacteria > Burkholderiales > Burkholderiaceae > Paraburkholderia. The sequence continues at coordinate 48,035 of NZ_PVZB01000027.1, read as the reverse complement.
AAGCTGACGCCGTCGTCGCGATTGAGTGCAGCCACGGTCTCGAAGATCTCTTCGACGACTTGCGGGGCCAGTCCCATTGAAGGTTCGTCGAGCAACACGAGCGAAGGCCGCGCCATCAGCGCGCGGCCGATCGCAACCATCTGCTGTTCTCCGCCGGACGCATAGCCTGCAAGCGTTTTACGACGCTCCTTGAGCCGCGGGAAGATCCGGTAGATGCGTTCGAGATCTGCTTCAAGATCGGCGCGGTCAGGCCGTCGCACGAACGCGCCGAGCCGCAGATTGTCTTCGACCGACAAACGCGCAAAGCAACGCCGTCCCTCCAGCACCTGGACGAGTCCACGTTCGGCAAGCGTCCACGGTTCCACATCGGTAGTCGCATCGCCGCGATACACGATGCGGCCCGCCGTAAGCTCGCCTCGCTCGGCGCGAATAAGATTCGAGACGGCCTTCAGCGTGGTCGTCTTGCCCGCGCCATTGCCGCCCAGCAGAGCGACGATGGAGCCGGACGGCACGGTCAGCGAAACGCCACGCAATGCCGGAATGAGCTGGCTATAGGTCACGGCGATGTCTTCGACCTGCAGGATCGGGGCGGCGCTCATGCTCAGAGGTCCTTGCTGCAATCGCGCGGCGTAATGCCCTTTTCCCTGGCATACGCGTTCGCCGATTTCTCGATGATCGGGCGCAACAGTGCGCGATCCGCCTGAACCCAGCCGCTAATCACTTTCCATTGCTGGCCGTCCCATTGCTGGAAGCGGACGGCGCCACCGCCTTCGTGATCGGAGCAGGAGAGTTTCAGCGGTTGAACCAGACCGTACGCGCCCAGTTGTTTAAGACGCGCGTCGTCGAGATTCAAATGCTCGAACCCCCAGCGCACCTGTTCGCCCGTAAGCGGCTTATCGCCGAACCTGGCCTGAGCCACGCGCAACGCTTCGACATTGAGAATGCCGTTGACGACGCCCAAGTTGTAATACACCGTGCCGAAGCGCGCGGGGTCCTTCAGGTTGCCGTTACCGGGCTTGATCACATCTTGATTGATCGCCTGAAGTACCGGAAAGTCGGTTCCGGACGGATGGGTGGTAATCGAAATGAATCCCTTCGCGGCGTCGCCTGCCGGACGCGCATCCTCCTCCGAATTACTCCAGATGTTCCCGATGATGTGATTCGCCGGAAAGCCCACCTTCTGCGCCGACTTCAACGCGACCGGATTCATCACGCCCCAGCCGCGCAGAATCACCCAGTCCGGATTGATCCGGTGGATGGTGAGCCACTGCGAGCCCTGCTCGTTACCCGGGTGCGGGACTTCGATCTGCGTGAGTTCGAAGCCGTACTTTTTAGCGAGTGCATCGAGCACCGGAATTGTCTCGCGGCCATAAGGAGAACCATGGTAGAGCACCACGATCTTCTTTCCCTTCAACTGATTCGCTCCGCCTGACTGCTGGCCTATGTAATTGACGATCGCCGAGACTTCGCTATACGGATTGAGTTGAAGCGGGAACACGTACGGAAATACTGCGCCGTCCGTGGAATCCGTGCGGCCGTGATTGATCGTGACCAGCGGGATCTTGTCGGCGGTCGAACGGTCGAGCGTCGCATAGGCGATCCCGACCGAGAGCGGATTGGTCGCTGCCGCCGGCGCGCCGTTCAGGCCGCTCTTGAGCCGCTCGTAGCATTCCACGCCTTTTTCCACGACGTATTCGGTTTCGCATTCGCTCCACGTCAGCTTGACCCCATTGACGCCGCCGTCGCGCTTATTGATGAGGTTCATATAATCGATAAAGCCGCCGAAGAAACCGCTGCCGCCCGCCGCATACGGCCCGACCCGGTAGCTTTGCAGTGGGAAGTATTCTTCGCCCGCGGCGTGAGCGGTGGGCGAAAACGCGGCGCCCAGTGCAAGCGCCAGGCTCGCGGCAGCGGCGACGCACGAGACCGCCCCGCGCCTTTTGAAGGAGTCGATGAAATTCATACTGGATGGACCTTGAATGGATAAGCGATAGATTAAAGAGCGATGCGTGAGAGCGAAGTCATGCGCGCAGCGGCCAGTCACGCAGACGATTCCGCGCGGTCTGAACCAGTCTTGCGAGCCCGTCCGGTTCCTTGATGAGAAAAGCGATGATCAGCGTGCCGAACAGGATCTTCTGCAGGTTCTGCAATTGACCGGCTTCAATGCCGATGCTTGCAAGCGCACCTGCCGCATTCGAGAGAAGAATGGGCAGCAGCACGATGAAGGCCGCGCCGAGAAAATTGCCACCGATGCTCCCCATGCCGCCAATGATGATAATGAACAGCACCTGAAACGACAGATTGAGATCGAAGCCATGCGGCTCGACCGTGCCTAGATAAGCAAATGCCCACAACGCGCCGGCAATACCGATCACGAATGAACTCAGCGCAAAGGCGAGCAACTTGGCGCGGCCGGTCGGGATGCCGATCACGCGCGCGGCCGTGTCCATATCGCGCACGGCCATCCAGCGGCGGCCGAGTTCGCTGCGTACGAGGCGAGCTGAAAGAATGAACAGGACGGTGGTGACACCGAGTACGAGCAGATAGCGTGCGGCCGGCGTGTCGATTTTCCAGCCGAACGCCGTGAGGCGTGGTGCGCTGAGTACGCCCGAGGTGTCGTTGTTGGAAAACCAGCTGACTCGCGTGAAGATCCATTCGACAAAGAACTGCGCAGCCAGTGTCGAGACGATCAGATAGAAACCTTTGATACGCAGACTCGGCAAACCGAACACGGCGCCTACTGCGGCAGTGATCAATCCCCCGAACAATAGATCGACGACCAGCGGCAATCCTGGCACCCGCACCATCAGGTTGTAGGTGGCATAGGCGCCGACCGACATGAACGCCGCGGAGCCGAGCGACAGCTGGCCCGCATAGCCCGTGACGAGGTTCAGCCCGAGTCCCGCGAGCGACAGCACGAGGAACGGAATCAGAATGGCATTGAGCCAGTAGTCGTTACCGAGGAGCGGCACGGCGATGAACGCGATCAGCGAGAGAATCGTCGCGAGCCATAACTTCAGCCCCGGCAATTGCAGCGAGTACGGTTTGAACCGACGTGGCGCGTTCAGCGTGGTGTGAGTAGATGACATAGCGAGCCTCACACGCGTTCAACGGCGGGTTCGCCGAACAGACCGACGGGCCGGGCGAGCAGAAACAGCATCGCGAGCAGATAGGGAAACCAGTTTTCGATCCCGCCGCCGAGCAGGCTGCCGACGTAGACTTCAGCAAGCTTCTCCGACGCGCCAATCAGCAGGCCGCCGACAATCGCCCCGCCGATCGACGAAAACCCGCCGATGATCAGCACCGGCAGCGCCTTCAGCACCACCAGCGACAGCGAGAACTGCACACCGAGCCGCGCGCCCCACAGGAGCCCCGCTACAAGGCTGACAAAGCCAGCCAGAGCCCATACGATCGCCCACACGCGCGGCAGCCGTATGCCGATGGCAAGAGCGGCGAGCGGATCGTCCGCGACTGCGCGCAGCGACAGCCCGAGCCGGGTGCGCTGGGTCAGAAGCGACAGGCCGATCACCAGCACGCCTGCGGTCGCCGCGGCAAAGACGTCGAACTGGCTGATCATGACGCCGGCCACGTTCAGCGGTTTGTCGTCGATGCCGAGATCCAGGCCGTGCACCTGGGCGCCCCAGAATAATTGCGCCGCGCCTTCGAGAATGAAGCTCAAGCCGAGTGTGGCCATGAACAGCACAATGGGCGGTCGATTCACCAGCGGCCGCAAAACGAGCCGGCCGATCAGCAAGGCAATCAGCACCAGGGCCGCTAGCGTGATCGCGAAGGCCAGCACGGGGTGCATATGCCGCTCGACGAGACTCACGTACGTAAGCGCGCCGAACAGCACCATCGAACCCTGCGCGAAATTGAACACGCCGGATGCTTTGTAAATCAGCACGAAGCCGATCGCGACCATCGAATACATCACGCCCGCCAGCAGTCCGCCGGCGAGTACTTCGAGGAAAAATCCCATGTCGTTCAATCTCTCAGTGACGGGTGCCGAGATAGGCGGCCAGTACATCCGGGTTGGTGCGCACGTCGGCGGGGGCGCCGTCGGCGATCTTCTTGCCGTAATCGAGCACCACCACATGATCCGACAGGTCCATCACGACGCCGATGTCGTGCTCGATCAGCACGACAGTCACACCGAATTGCGTGTTGGCGTCGAGCACATAACCGGCCATGGCACATTTTTCGTCAGCATTCATGCCGGCCATCGGTTCGTCGAGCAGTAAGAGACGTGGCTCGGCGGCGAGCGCGCGGGCCAGTTCGACACGCTTTTGCACGCCGTACGGCAGGGTGCCGACGGTGGTATGCCGGTAGCGCTGCAAGTCGAGCGCTTCGATCACGACTTCGGCATGGCGACGTTGCACCGTCTCATCGCGGCGCGCGCGGCCAATGCTGAAAGTCTGTTCAAACCATGTGCTGCGCCGATGTAGATTGCGGCCGGTGAGCACGTTGTCCAGCACGCTCATCCGGCGAAACAGCGCGATGTTCTGAAACGTGCGGGCTATGCCGCTGTGCGCCGCGTGATACGGATTCATGCGCCGATAGACGCGACCGTCGAAATTCACGCTGCCTTGCTGCGGTTGATAGACGCCGTTGATCACGTTGAGTAGCGAGCTTTTTCCCGCGCCGTTCGGGCCGATCAGTGCGCAGATCTCACCCGTGCGCACAGCGAAGCTGATATCGGTGACCGCTTTCACGCCTTTGAACGACAGCGAGACGTGGTCGAGCGAGAGCAAGGCGTTTGAGGATGGAGTCATTGGACGTTGAGTCATGCGTCAATAGGCCGGCTGTTCTGACGCGCCGTCTGTTGCATAGCGCTGAGGCGGCATGGCGTGACGTTTAGATTCGACACGTCGCCAGTCTCCGGTATCGGGCCAGGCGCGCACATCGACGCGTATTGCTTCGAACAGCGCAGCAGTTTTTTCGTCGAGCGGCGGCCCGATGACGAGTGCGGCATGCGTGCGTGAAAAACCGATCACTTCGCGTAACGGACCGGTAATGAACCACCAGGTCAGCGCACGAGCAACCTGGCCGCCCTGTTTGCGCTGTGCACGGTTGATCAGACGGCGCCGCCATGAGCGTGCACCGGGCAAACGGTCATCGACGAGTTGTGTCACCCGGGCGTAGGTTTCACGCGTGCCTGCTACGAGCGTGGGCGCAAGTTCGCGGCGATCGTTGTCGCGGGTTGCGAGCGACTCCGGAAAATTCAGACGAAAGCCGCTCACTACCCACGGTGCAATCAGGTAACGCGCCTGGGAGGCGGCGGCGAATGCGCGTGCGGCAAACGCTTCGTCGTCCGCGTTCAGTTTCTCGGTGGCGACGAGTTGCTGTGCTTCACGCACCAGCGTCGCATGCGGGAAACGCTGTTCGACGAGCTGCCCATCGGCATCGAGGCGCACGAAGGCGAATGCGTCGTCATGGGCGCGAGCTGCGGAGGAAAAGCCGCCCTCGTTGTGGATCGACAACGACAACGCGCGATAGTCGGTGACAGCGGCATGCGGATGCGACGCCAGATTGCGTGGGTTGGCGTCGATCACGCGCAAACCTTCATGCGTCAGCAGGCGATCGATCTGACCGTCGTCTTCGACGAACACGAAGCGCGGCGCGATATGCGTGAGCACCGAGCGCAACGCGTCGTCGGCGAGATGCGGGTCGAGCGGTATCGCGATGCCACCGTTCCATTGCGCGGCGAGTGACAGTAGCAGCGCCTCCGCTCGCGGATGACTGACGAGCAGCAGCGCGTCACCCGCCGCGAAGCCATGTTGCGCGAGACCGGCGGCCAACTGCTCGACCGCCGTGGCGACGTCTTGCCACGACAACGCGTGCCACGCGCCCAGCCGCTTGTGGCGCAATGCGATAGCGTGCGGCCGTTGCTGCGCCTGATGGCGCAGCCAGTCCGGCAGCGTCGATGGCTGTGCGTTTGTCATGATCAGGCGGCCTTGGCCTGCTGCTTGAGTTCGAGCTCACGCACCAGCGGCAGGACCCGCTTGCCGAAATACTCCACCTCTTCGATGAAATGGAGAAAGCCGGTCAGCACGAGGTCCACGCCGATCGATTTCAGTTCGACGATGCGCTCGGCAATCTGCTGCGGTGTACCGATGAGATTGGTGCGGAAGCCGTCGTTGTATTGCACGAGGTCTTCGAAACTCGACTTGGCCCAGTTGCCTTCGCCTTCCGGCGAAGCCTTGCCGGCCTGTTTGACGGCGTCGCCGAACGCATGCACGGCTTCGACGTGCGCATGTTTGATGATGTCGGCGAGCACGGCCTTGGCTTCTTCTTCGGTATCGCGGGCGATCACGAAGGCATTCACACCGATGCGCACCTTGTGATTGTTCTTTGCTGCCTTGGCCTGAATATCGTCGATTTGTGTTTTCAGGTTCTCTGGCGTGTTGCCGTTGGTGAAATACCAGTCGGAGACACTCGCAGCGTTGTCGCGTGCGGCGCGTGAACTGCCGCCCTGGAAGATCTCCGGATGCGGCTTCTGCACGGGCTTGGGACTCAGCGTGTAATTGTTGAAGCGGTAGAAGTCACCCTTGAAGGTGAAATTGTCCTGTGTCCAGATGCCCTTGAGTGCCTCGATGAATTCGTGCGAGCGGCGATAGCGTTCGTCGTGTTCGAGCCACGGTTCGCCGAGCGCGGTGAATTCGCCCTTGAACCAGCCACTCACCACGTTGATCCCGATACGACCGTTGGAAATATGGTCGATGGTGGCAATCTGTTTGGCGACAACGGCGGGGTGCCACGGACCTGGCAGAATCGCCGCCAGCACCTTGAGTTTGGTTGTGGCGTGCAACAGGGCCTGACTGAACGACACCGACTCATGCTGATATTCCGCACCATATCCGGCGGTAAAGCGGATCTGGCTCAGCGCGTATTCGAAACCTGCCTTTTCCGCGGTGAGTGCGAGTTTCTGGTTGTACTCGAGACTCCAGTCCGTACGCTGCTCGATCGTGCTGACAACCAAACCGCCGCTGACATTGGGCACCCAGTAGGCGAACTTGACGGCGTCGTCGTGAGAATGGTTCTGGCTCATGGTATTCCTGATGATTGAATGAAGAGATTTAGGCAGCCAGCGTTGCGGCTTGCGGGAAAGAGGCGGGTAGGCGTCCGGCATGCAGCCATGGGAGCGCGCGTGTTACCGCCAATGCAACGCGTTCCTCCAGCGCCGGGTTAGAGATCGCATAGCCGTTGAAATCCGCTTCAGACGCATATACGCCGATCGGTAGCGTGCGAGTCTGAAAGAAGCTGAACAGCGGACGCAATTGATGATCGATGACGAGCGCGTGCCGATCACTGCCGCCCGTCGCGGCGAGCAGAACCGGCACGTCGATGAGCGCCTCCTGATGCACAAGATCGAACAGATGCTTGAAGAGTCCGGTATACGACCCGCGATAAACCGGGCTCGCAACAACCAGCAGGTCCGCCGATTCAATGGCCCCGATGTGCGCGGCCACGTCGGCGGGGACCTGCGAGCGCTGAACCGCACCGGCGAGGCTGGAGGCGATCTGCCCCAGTTCGACGAGATGCGCGTCGATCGGCAGCGCGTCGCCGAGCACGGCAAGCAGGCGTTCGACCACCACGAGGGTGCGCGACGGCCGTTGCAATCCACCGGAGACGGCGACCACTTTCAATCTCTCACTCATTCGAACGATCCTTTCAGGCGAAAGCAAATTAATCGGGAGTGCCGCTTGTTTAGCGAATACCGTGCCATCCGGATTTGTGGGAACAAGACGGGCTGACGACGAATGCGCGGGCTAGCGGCGATCGCGCGCCAGGTCAAATGACATAACCGTTTGCGGTTTCGGCTTCCTCGCATATCGCGGTGGCATGGAACCATTGCAGGCTGACGTATGAAGCTAGCGAAGCAAGATGGTCTCGGCGCTGCTGCTGGAGAAGCAGCGGCGGGTGTCGGAGAGGGACGCGAGGGCTTTCAGTATTCCAACAGGCTTGCTGCCTGGGAGGCAATGTGTAAGGGCGGTGCTGGTGCAGAGACAGCATCCATACCGACGCTGCTGCGTAAGCAGCAATTCGTCTTTGGATACCACAACAAAATGCATCGGAAGTCGCGGTAGATGTTCAGAATACGCTTCTGAGGAAGCAATCCTGATCGGTGCCGTTCAACGCCCGTCAGCAACAGATGAGACGGTTCACGCCCGCGCTTAGCGGAGTGAGTGTCCTTGCCCATATGAATTCGACCTACGTACTTCAAGACGCGTCGGCTTGTCTGCTACCGAGCGCGGAGACAGCATCCGTCAGTGAAACGCCGCTGCAGATCGCCCAGCGGCTCGCGACCACATTTGCGCTAACCGCCGCCGAACGCGATGCGCGAGGCGGGACGCCGAAAGCCGAGCGGGACGCATTGCGCGCCAGCGGCCTGCTTGCGATGAGTATTCCCGAGGCGCACGGCGGTCTCGGGGCGAACTGGCGGCAGACGCTGGATGTCGTGCGCACGCTTGGCCGGGCCGACAGTTCGCTCGGACATGTATTCGGCTTTCATCATCTGATGCTGGCGACGGTGCGGCTGTTTGGTTCGTCGGCGCAATGGCGCGCCTGGTTCGAGCAGACTGCCCGCCGTCAGTGGTTCTGGGGCAATGCGTTAAACCCGCTCGATGAACGGGCCGTGAGCCACTCGCACGCGGATTGGCGCGAGTTCAGTGGGCAAAAGAGCTTCTGTTCCGGCGCGCTCGATTCCGAAATGCTGATCGCGTCCGCGCGAGACGCCGATACGGGGGCGTTGCTCATCGCGGCAGTACCCACCGGGCGCACGGGCATCTCCGTCGCGGAGGATTGGAACAACATCGGCCAGCGTCAAACGGATAGCGGCACTGTGACGCTGGAAAAGGTGCGGGTGGAGAACCACGAGATTCTGACCGACCCGGGGCCGCTGTCGACGCCTTTTGCGTGCCTGAGGCCCTTGCTCGCTCAACTGATCCTGACGAATGTGTACCTCAGCATCGGCGAAAGCGCGTTCAACGACGCCCGCCATTACACGCTTCATGAAGCGCGCCCGTGGCATACGTCCGGCGTGCAGACCACCGCGGCGGATCCTTATATTCTCGGCCAGTACGGCGAGTTCTGGGCGGGCCTCGAGGCGGCGCGGCTGTTGACCGACCGCGCGGCCGATCGTTTCGATGCGGCCTGGACGCGAGCGGATCCGCTGACCGACGCCGAGCGCGGCGACGTGGCGTTGGCAGTGGCAACGGCGAAAGTTGCCGCAACAGAAATCGGGCTCACCATCTGTACCCGTATGTTTGACGTGGCCGGCGCGCGTGCGACGCATGGCGCGCTGAGACTGGACCGTCACTGGCGGAATTTGCGCACGCATACGCTTCACGATCCGCTTGCCTATAAGCTTCGAGAAATCGGCGAATGGGCCCTGACGCAACGATATCCTACGCCGAGCTTCTACTCATGAACTATTTACTCAATCACGTGTTGCCAGACCGGCCTGCCGTCGCGCGAACGGAAGTGCCGCCTTTGTTGACGATGCCCGACAAGCGCACGCTGACCACCTCGATTCGCGCAACCGCGCAGGTCTTCTCGGACCCGCAATCGCTGGCCTTGCTCGAACGTATTCGCATGGTGGCGCCGAGTGACGCGAACGTGCTCGTGATCGGCGAGACAGGGACGGGCAAGGAACTGGTCGCACGTCATGTGCATAACCTGAGTGCTCGCAAGGACGGTCCGTTTGTGGCGGTCAATTGCGGGGCGTTCTCAGAGTCGCTGGTGGAGAGCGAATTGTTCGGCCACGAGAAGGGTGCGTTTACCGGTGCGTTCTGCGCCAAGCCCGGGTGGTTCGAAGCGGCCAATGGCGGGACGCTGTTTCTCGACGAGATAGGCGATTTGCCGCTCTCGATGCAGGTCAAGCTGCTGCGCGTATTGCAGGAACGTGAGATCGTGCGGCTCGGCTCGCGCCGGAGCATTCCTATCGACGTCCGCGTGCTGGCGGCTACCAATGTGCATCTGCAGGATGCAGTGGCGGCAGGCCATTTCCGCGAGGACCTGTTTTATCGCCTGAACGTCGTGCATCTGGCTGTGCCGACGCTGCGCGATCGGCCCGGCGATATATTGCCGTTGGCTCGCTACTTCATTGACGAGTACCGGAACCGGCTGGGCTACGGTCCCGTCGACATCGAGCCGCGCGCGGAGCGAAAGCTGCTGGAACACAGTTGGCCCGGCAATATTCGTGAGCTTGAGAACGTCATCCACTATGCGTTGCTGGTGTGCCGCAGCGATTCGCTAGGCGAGGGCGATTTGCAGATGTCGTCGTTCGGGATCCACGCCGCGCGACGAGCTGTCGCTGAACCTGTCGCGGCTACACCGTTGGAAGGACTGGAGGGGGCGTTGCGCAATCTGTTCGATCACGCGGAAGGCAACCTGTTCGAACAGATCGAAGACACGGTGATGCGCGTGGCGTTCGACTTCTGCTACCGGAATCAGATTCAGGCGGCGAGGCTGTTGGGTATCAGCCGCAATGTGTTGCGGGCGCGCTTGATTAGGGCGAAGCAGATTTCCGCGCAGAAGTAGGCTCATGTGAGTGATGGCGGATGCAGGTCGAAGCTGACCGGCCGTGAGACCGGTCCGCATGTTGCTGCGTTGTTGCTGCGTTGTTGTTGATGTCGCCGCGTTCGCAGGCTACGCCGCGGTTTTGCTATTACCGATCTGCCAGACGAAGGGCGGCTCCTTGCCGTTGATTTCCCAGTCTCCCACGATCCGCTCCTTATAGATCAGGGGATTGTGTGACGCAGCGGTTCGCGCATTTCGCCAGTGGCGGTCTAATAGTTTGTTTTCGCTAGTGCCCGAAGCACCGAGTGCATTGAACAGGTCCGTGGTCGCCTGCAAGATCAAACTGGCCACGGCGACCTGGGCTTTTGCCGATTCGATTTCGGCCGCCACGTTCGCCGCATGTTCTGCATCACGATCCGCACCGAAGCGCGTTTCGTACGCTCTCTGTGAAGGCTCCGCTGCTCGCACAGCCGCAGCTTCCGCCGCATACACGCGTGCCGCGATTTGCCCCACCACCTGCTGCACCTGGGCATCCTCGCTGACGCGTGGCGCATTGCCGTGACTGTAAACCCGCGTGCGTTTGCGTACTTCATGCGAGATGTCACGCAAGGCGGCGCGTCCCGTACCTGCAATCACGGCGATCAGCACGAGTTGATAGAACGCCGTCTGGTATTTGAAGCGCGTGGAGAAGTCGATGATGTTCTCTTCGTCGACCACGGCGTTTTCGAATACAGATGTCCCGCTTCCGGTGGTGCGCTGACCGAAGCCATCCCAGTCGTCGCTTTGTTTGACGCCGGACTGGTGCGTGCTCACTGCCGCGATGACGTCGGTGCCGTTATCGTCGCGCTGCGCATAGACGTCGATCCAGTCGGCAAAGATGCTGCCCGTGCTGTAGTACTTGGTTCCATTGACGACCCACTGGTTGCCGTGGCGCGAGACTCGCGTGGTCACGTCGCCGATCTTGACCGCACCGACTTCGGTCCACGCATTGCCGACGATCTCGCCGGCCACGAAGCGTTGCAGCCATTTTTCCCGTGCGGCGCCGGGTGCTGCGTTGATTCTGTCTTCGACGAAGGCGAAATGGCCGCGCAACGCTTGCGGTAAACTCGAATCGGCCTCGGCGAGTTCGATCAGGAGCTGTACGAGTTGTGAAAGCGATGCACCGGCGCCGCCGTATTCGCGGGGTACTCTGACGGCGCCGAAGCCGGCTTCCTTGAGCCAGACAATCTGTTCATACGGCAGCGCGCGGGTGCGTTCGCGTTCAAGTGCGCCTTCCGCGATCCGGCTGAAGATGGGTCGGAACCTGCCGGCTAACTGTTCATAATCGACGCCGCGTGAAAGTGGCGATGTTTCGTATTGGTTTCGTGCTGTCATGCGCCTGCTCTAAGGTCAATGTGTGGAATGAGGCAGACCGATTTCTGCTCCAGTCGTGAAGAGTAGAGAGCACAAGACATGCCATCGCGCTAACTGTCTATCGGCCTTGATGAATCAGGAGTGCAAAGACTCTCTGCTGCTGGTGCCGGAGCAAAGTGCTGACGAACTGCTTGCCCAGGAGCAGCGGACAACGTCCGCAATCACCGAGTCTTGCGGTCCACGTTTGCTTGCAACAGGAACGAGGATTGGAACAGAAGCAGGCCGATCAAACATCGGCCTGGTTCTTCCAGCTCATGTTCTTCCTAGGCGGGGCTCGATACCGATGAGGCAACCTGCGATGCTTCCTGAGCCGCGCGGCGAGGGAACGTTGAACCGCGGCCATTGCGATCATGATCAGGACAGATTTGGCTTGCCTTTACGTAGAGAGCCCGTCAGGTGACGCAATTCGTCGAGCAGTTTCACAGCTGGCGTCGGCAGGGTGCCTTGCCGACGACGGAACGCAGTCAGAGTCCGTTGAGCATCGAGACCTTCGATATCCAGAGCGTCAATGACGCCGGCTCTGCTTTCGGTGTCGTACATGGGTTCGGCCATCCAGGAGACAAAGCCGCAGCGCGCTACAAGGCTTTTGAGCACCGTCACTGAACGGGTTTCGACCGCGATGGAAGGCATCTGGAGACCCTGTGCTTCGAAGGTCTCTTTCACGTGGGCATAAGGTCCGGTTCCCTTGGGTGTGAGTGCCCACCGTTGCGTCAACGTGTCATCGAGTCGAAGACTGCGCTTCGAGCGCAAAGGATGATCGGTCGCCGCAACTACAAAACTTCTGTCGGTCCATGAACAATCGGTGATTGCAGCGACGTCCTCCGTTTCGATTCCCGAAGTGCACAGCGCCAGGTCGATTTCGTGAGCAAGCAATCCTTCGACCAGACGATCCCACACGCCTTCAATCACCTCAACGCGCAGATTGGGCCATTTCTCAAGCACACATGCGATAGCCATCGGCAAGACGAGGCTCGCTATGCTGCCGACGGCGCCAACCTTGATGACCCCTTTCGCCAGGCCGCGCATTGCGTCCAATTCCTCGCGCGCCTGGTCGGCTTCCCTTTGCAGGGACATGGCATGCGGCATCAATGCTTCACCAAGCGCGGTCAGTTGCATCCCTTTAGTGTGCCGCTCAAAAAGCGGAGCCCCTACTGACTCCTCAAGTCGCTTGATCGATCTGCTCAGCGCTGGCTGGGTCATGTTCAGCATGGTCGCTGCTCGACCCAGGCTACCGGCTGAGACGATCGTGGTGAACATCATCAACTGCTGCAGATTGAAACTCATCGCGGCGAACCAGATTGAAAGGGGTTAAGGGATCGAACAAGATCCCGGGTTGTCCGGCGCTAGGTATCTTCCCTGACAGGGATCGCCGTTCCCGCTCATTGCGGCTGCTGGAGAGCCGGTGATGACGGCGGACAGCCTTGACTGGCAAGGCTTCCGCGCGGAATGGACCCATCCGGCAATCCGATCAGACCATGCCTAAATGTAATGACTTTGAGCGCTTTTGACAATTTTCAAACAATGTACCGAATCCCATACTGCGGCTCATCCGATCACCGCAAGCTTGAGTGACGAACAGCAGAGGACTCTAGATGCAACGAAACACAAGTGGGCAGCCGACCGTTCGCGATGCCGTCGTGGACCTGATGCGGCGCCTCGGAATGACGTCCGTGTTTGCCAATCCCGGCTCAACCGAGCTACCCATGTTCCGCGACTTCCCGCTGGACTTCCGGTACGTGCTCGGATTGCAGGAAGCTGTCGTTGTCGGTATGGCAGATGGGTATGCCCAAGCGACCGGCAATGCCGCTCTGGTCAATCTGCATTCGGCGGCCGGTGTCGGCAACGCGATGGGCAACATATTCACGGCTTTCAAGAATCGGACGCCGTTGGTTATTACTGCTGGCCAGCAGGCCCGTTCGATTCTGCCGTTCGATCCGTTTCTGTCGGCATCGCAAGCAACAGAGTTGCCGCGGCCCTATGTGAAGTGGAGCATTGAACCGGCTCGTGCCGCGGATGTTCCGCTTGCGCTCGCCCGTGCTTACCACGTGGGGATGCAGGAGCCGCGTGGCCCGGTGTTTGTTTCCATTCCGGTCGACGACTGGGATCAGCCGGCCGACCTCGTCGAGGTGACACGGGTCAGCACCCGGTTCCGCCCCGATCCGGTACGGATTGCGGAGATCGGTGACGCGCTGGACAACTGCAAACGGCCGGCCATCGTCGTGGGAGCGGAACTCGATCGTGCCGATGCCTGGAGCGAGGCAATCCAGCTAGCAGAGCGCCACAATGCGCGGGTTTATGTTGCGCCAATGTCGTCGCGCTGCAGCTTCCCTGAAGATCATCGACTTTTCGCCGGATTCCTTCCGGCGATGCGCGAACAAATCGTTCGGATTCTGAATGGGCATGACCTGATCTTCGCCGTCGGGGCGCCGGCTTTCGCGTATCACGTCGAAGGCAGTGGGCCGCATGTGCCCGATGGCGCGGCGTTGTACCAGATCATCGACGATCCGGCTACCGCGGCGTGGACACCGGTTGGCATGTCGGTGGTGGCGAACATTCGCCTGGGGCTTGCGGACTTGCTCGCCCGTCCGGCGCCGCATAGCCGGCCGCTACCGGCTCCTCGCGAGGTAGTTGAGCGGGCCGAGCCGACGGCAATCATGTCAGTCGCGTATGCGTTGCAGACGCTGTCCGAGGTCCGCAACGCAGCGGATATCGTGGTCGAGGAGGCGCCTAGCTCGCGCCCCGTCATGCAACGTTATCTGCCGTTCACGCGCAGTCAGACGTTTTACACGATGGCAAGCGGCGGTCTGGGCTACGGCATGCCCGCGGCAGTGGGCGTGGCTCTGGGCAAACCCGGCAGCCGCGTGATCGGCCTCATCGGTGACGGCTCGACCATGTATTCGCCGCAAGCGATCTATAGCGCGGTCCAACTCGATCTTCCGGTCACATTTGTCATTCTGAATAACTCTCGCTACGCCGCCTTGCAGGAATTTGCACCCGTATTTGGATTTTCCGCATCGGACCCGGTACAGGGCACCGACCTCCCTGGGCTGGATTTCGTCTCTCTAGCCAACAGCATGGGTTGCAAAGGGGTTCGAGTGAGCGACGCGCTGTTGCTGAAGTCCGCGCTGGAAGACGCGTTGTCTTCGAGTAAAACGCGCCTTGTAGAAATTGTCGTGGCCTAACAGCGAGTCGGTGGTTCGGCAGGCCGAATTTTTAAACATATTCCAGGAGACGGTAATGAATCAGGTACCGATGTTGATCAACGGCGAGCGCACGATGGCGCGCGATGGGGCGACGTTTGAGCGCCGTAACCCGCTCGATAACACGGTTGCATCGACGGCACCGGCCGCAACGGTCGCCGATGCACAAGCCGCGGTGCACGCTGCGGCCGCCGCGTTGCCGGCATGGTCGGCGATGGGGCCCGGCGAGCGACGCGCATTGCTAAGTCGAGCGGCAGATGCACTCGAAGCAACGGGCGACGCTTTCGCGCTGGCAATGGCAACCGAAACAGGCGCGTCACGCCTGTGGGCGGATTTCAACGTCAAACTTGCAGCGGACGGGTTGCGCGAAGCCGCTGCAATGACCACGCAGATTTCGGGCGAAGTGATTCCGTCGGACGTGCCTGGCAGTCTCGCGTTGGGGGTTCGGCAGGCTGCCGGCGTCGTGCTCGGAATCGCACCGTGGAACGCTCCTGTCATCCTTGGCGTGCGTGCTATCGCGTTGCCGCTGGCGTGCGGCAATACCGTCGTGCTCAAGGGTTCCGAAATTTGCCCTGCGACCCACGGCCTCATCATCGAGGCGTTACAGGACGCCGGACTGCCACGTGGCGTCGTGAACTTCGTAACGAATGCGCCGGCGAATGCGGGCGATACTGTCGAGGCGATGATTGCCGAGCCGGCGGTCAGACGTGTGAACTTCACGGGTTCGACGCGCATCGGCCGCATCGTCGCTGCACAGTGCGCGAAATACCTGAAGCCCTCGGTACTTGAACTTGGCGGAAAGGCTCCGTTTCTCGTTCTTCACGATGCCGACATTGAAGCTGCAGTTCAAGGCGCAGCATTCGGGGCGTTTGCCAATTCCGGTCAGATCTGCATGTCCACCGAACGCATCGTCGTCGACTCGAAGATCTCCGATGAATTCGTCGCGCGACTGGCCGAAAAGGTAAAGAGCCTGCCGCTCGGCGATCCGAGAAAGGGCCCGGCCGTACTTGGCTCCGTTGTAGACATGGCAACCGTCAGGCGATGCAACGACCTGATCGACGACGCGCTGGCGAAGGGGGCGACGTTAGTGTGCGGAGGAAAGTCCGAAACCACGCTCATGCCAGCCACGTTGCTCGATCACGTCACGGCGGACATGCGTATCTACCGGGAGGAGTCGTTCGGGCCCGTCAAGGCGATCGTCCGCGTCAATGGAGACGAAGAGGCCGTCGCATGCGCAAATGACAATGAATATGGTTTGTCGTCGGCAGTCTTCAGCCGTGATGTTGCGCGTGCCTTGACGGTAGCGAAGCGTATTGAGTCAGGGCTTTGCCACGTTAATGGGCCGACGGTTCACGACGAGGCGCAAATGCCCTTTGGTGGGATGAAGTCCAGTGGTTTTGGGCATTTCGGTGGCAAAGCCGGGATCGCGGAATTTACCGATTTGCGCTGGATCACCGTGCAAACAACGCCTCGTCACTATCCGTTCTAACGGTTGCTACGGTCGCGAGGCCCCTCTTTATCACGGTGAAAGAGACGGGCCTCTGGTTCATGGGCGCGAACAGAATAACAACGATATACCGGTGAGAAACATTCGCTCCGGGAAAGATGAGCGATCAAAGTAAGGAGACCGCAATGCCTGTTGTCGATTTTGAGTTGTCACTCTGTCGCACTCAGTTCGAGTTTGACCATCCTGTCAGGGAACAGGTTAGCCAGGACTGCGATTCAGACTTCGCTGGTCTGGCTCGGGGGGCGAAATGAACGATCGTAATTCCGCTCTGCCGACCGTAGACATCGGCCGCACCCTTGATGATGGACCATTCTCAACTTTTCAGCGAACGGTCGTCTTTCTCGCCGCGCTTGCGATCGTGATGGATGGATTCGATGGACAACTCATCGGCTTCGCCATTCCCAGCTTGATCAAGGAATGGGGCATCACGCGCAACGCATTTGCGCCCGCCGTTGCTGCCGGCCTCGTCGGCATGGGTATAGGCAGCGCGTTCGCCGGGCTTTTCGCGGACAGGTTCGGTCGGCGCTGGGCAATCATCGGGAGCGTGCTGGTATTTGGCGTGGCGACGAGTTCGATTGCGCTATCGCCGGACGTCATGACCATTGCAACGCTGCGCTTCTTCGCGGGACTGGGTATCGGCGGTGCGCTGCCAAGCTCGACGACCATGACGGCGGAATTTACGCCTGCTCGCCGGCGGACGCTCGCGGTGACTGCAACCATCGTTTGCGTACCGCTGGGGGGCATGCTTGCCGGACTGTTCGCGAGCGTTGTGCTTCCTCACTATGGCTGGCGGGGACTTTTTCTAATTGGAGGCACGCTTCCCGTAGCACTGGCGGTCCTGCTGTTTTTCGTCATGCCGGAGTCGCCGCGTTATCTTGCCCGCCATAACGAACGTTGGAACGAACTGCGTCACCTGCTGACCCGCATGTCCCGCTCGATTCAATCGGATGCTGTGTTCGCTGATCAGAAGGAGCAGAAGGCGGGACAGCGTCCGGGCTTTCGTGCTCTGTTCGCAGACCATCAAGGTCGTGACACGATTGCAATCTGGATCGCTTTCTTCATGAACCTGATCGCGGTCTACAGCGCATTCAGCTGGCTGCCGACGATGCTTGCTGGTGAGGGTCTCAGCCCTTCGGTGGCAGGTTCAGGTCTTACCGCCTACAACCTGGGCGGTGTCTTGGGCGCACTGGGCTGCGCAGTGGCAATCGGTCGGTTCGGGTCGCGCTGGCCTTTGCTCGTGTGCTGCCTGATGGCATCCGCGAGCGCACTTTTCCTGCGCGGTCTTGACGTCTCCGCCCACACGACGTTGCTTGTGTTCGGAATTGGTTTGCACGGCCTCTTTGTGAACGCAGTTCAGTCGACCATGTACGCCCTTTGCGCCTACGTCTACCCGACCGAGATACGCGCGACCGGGACCGCATCCGCACTCGCATTCGGGCGACTCGGAGCGATTCTCAGCGCGTTCGCGGGGGCATTCGTGATCACGCAGGGAGGAGCGTCGGCGTACCTGGGCATGCTTGGTGGAGCGATGTTGATGGTCTTTATCTGCCTGATGATCGTGCGTCATCACATTCCGCCCGTCAATCGCGCCTGATCTCAGTCTTGAGGGTGGCGTTTGCTACGGGCCTTGCGCAGAGTAGATAACGACTTCATTCATCTCGGATTGAATCAGAGAAAGCACCTGATAGTGCCTTCTGTTGGAGATTTCACGCAAATCATGACTACAGGATTTCCCGGCATTTTCAGCGTCAGCGACTATCGTGACGAAGCCAGACGGCGGTTGCCAAGAATGGTGTTCGACTATCTGGAAGGCGCGGCGGACGATGAATCGGGACTAAGGCATAACCGCTCGGCGTTCGATAAATGGCAGTTATTGCCACGTCGACTGTCGGATGTCAGCACGCGAGAGCAGTCCGTGGAGCTTTTAGGCCAGTGCATGCCGTCACCGCTGGTGATCGCACCGACGGGCCTCAATAGCGCATTCTGGCCCAAGGGTGACCTCGCACTTGCACGTGCGGCGGGCAAAGCCGGTATTCCCTTTGCACTATCGACGGCTTCCAACATGTCCATCGAGGAGGTGGCAAAAGGGGCCGACGGAGAACTGTGGTTTCAGCTGTACGTCGTTCATCGCAACCTCGCGAATAGCCTGGTCAATCGTGCCCGCTCGGCTCGCTATTCGACCTTGATCCTCACCACCGATGTAGCAGTCAACGGCTTTCGCCAACGCGATCTTCGCAATGGCTTTGCCATGCCGTTCAAGGCAAGTGCACGTGCGGCTGTCGACGGACTATTACACCCACGTTGGCTTTGGTCGTATCTCAGGAACGGCATGCCGGAGTTGAAAAATTTCGCTACGGACGATGCATCGGACACGGCCGCCCAGGCAGCGGTTCTTCGCAGACAGATGGATGCGAGCTTCAGTTGGGATGACCTGCGACGCTTGCGGGACGAATGGCCAGGCAAACTCCTTGTCAAGGGCATCGTGACGGCCGATGATGCCGTGCGATGCGTCGAGTTCGGCGCGGACGGCGTCATCGTTTCAAACCACGGCGGCAGGCAACTCGCCGACCTGCCCGCGACAGCCGACGTGCTGCCGGATATTGTCGAGAGCACCTCGGGAACGACGGTCATTCTCGATAGCGGCATACGGACGGGGGCTGATGTCGTCAAGGGGATCGCGTTGGGGGCAAATGCCGTGATGCTGGGGCGCGCCACCCTATACGGGCTGGCTGCCAGAGGGGAAATCGGCGTGAGCGACGTCATCGAGATGATCAAGCAGGAAACAGACCGGACGCTCGCCCTCATCGGTTGTCGCTCGGTCAGTGAGCTCGATCGCAGCTACATATCGAGGCGACCGTCATAGATCATCGGTTGCGCATTGACGCCAGATTCTGGATGCGCAATTCTTCGGGATAACTATCCCGCGTATATGCGGTCGGAATCTTGTGCCATGAATACAGTGACTACAACGGATCATTACCATCGCGACGACAGGCTTTCGGCGTGGGCGGATCAGGTCCGGGCCAGCTGCATCCCCATGGTTTTCAGGACCGAGTCGGATCAGGGATTTCGTGGCGAGATCTCTAGTGTGAACACGGACGGAGTGTGCGTGTCCCGGATCTCGGCGGTCGATCACGTTGCGGCTCATGAGTGGGACGAAGTTCAGCGCACTGCGGACGACTACCTGCTTGTGTCGATACAGATCGAGGGACAAGGTGCGGTCGAGCAGGATGCCCGCACCGCGTTTGTCGCCCCCCTGTCGCCGAGATTCTCGACAGAACGCCGGTAGAGACGGTCGCCGATGACCAGACCTCATCAGACTACGGTTGCTCGTCCGAACTGGCGAGAAGTGGCGGAGATCGGTAGCGCGACCATCCAGCTCGCCATGTGGTTCCACGGCGAGCCGGTCGGAGGTTTTCGTGTCGCTGCCGTGTTGGCTTGATACCGATTGAAACTGGATGGTTTTTCTTCGAAACAACAGTCATCCAGTAACGGGGCCTCAGGTTCGGGAACCGCGGACACTAAACCGCGACTCCTGCAGATCGACCTCGCGAACCAGGTCTCGAACCATTTCGTCCGTCAGCTTGCCCGACTGAGCAATACGATAAAGCTCTTCCCGTTCGGCACTGAGGGCAAGGAGGCGCATCTTGCGTTCGATCTGGTCGATCTGCATGCCGTGCCTTGCGTGCGCCCCGATATGGCAGCGCGATTCGATCTGCTCGCGATAGTGTGCGATGAGACGCGCGCCGGCCTGCGAGAAAAGGTCGGCGTCCTCCGCCGCCTTCCCTGTCTTATGAAGGGCACGCTCAACGGCAATAATCGCCGCCCGAGCCGCAGCGGATCGAGCCTCATCCTCTTGCAGCTGCTCCAGCGTGCCGGGAGGGACCCTGATGCCGCTCAACACATAGGGCAGCCCGACGTTTGCAGCGACAAGGGTAACGACAATCACGCCGGCGGCGAGCAATATGGCGAGGTCTCGCGCAGGGAACGACGAGCCGTCTTCGAGAAACAACGGCAGGGTCATCACGCCGGAGAGCGAAACTGCGCCGCGTACCCCCGCCAACGACGTCGCCGCGATCAAACGCCAGTCTGCCGAGTTGATCGTCCGGGCGCTGCGACCGCCGCGAAACAAGATCAGGCGCAGGGCAACCCAGGTCCATAGAGACCGTACAACAAGCAGCGCGCAACTGATTACGATGACATAGAAGAGCAGCCATCCTTCCTCCTCCCTCCCAGTTTGGCGAATCGCTTGTCCGGCTTGAGCAGCGACGCTCGTAAGCTGCTGGCCAAGAAGAACAAAAATCACGCCATTGCCGGAAAATTGAAGTGCATCCCACACGGCGGCCCGGCGGATACGCGTGCCTGCCAACGCCCGTCCCGAGAACTCCTCGTAGCTCATCACGATGCCCGCCGTCGCGGCCGCCAGAATACCCGATGCGGCGAGCCTGTCTGCCACAATATACGAGCCAAACGGCAGCACCAAGCTGATAAGAATCTGTGTGCCAGTCTCTTCGCCAAAAAGTCTCGCCGTCCAGTCCTTCGCCGCGCTCGCCAAAAACGTCACCGCTGCGCCGACGGTAACACCGCCGACCAATAACCACAGGAAAGTACTCCCGGCATCGACAAGTGAAAATGAGCCGGTCACGGCAGCCGCAATCGCAAAGCGAAGGCAGACGAGCCCCGAGGCGTCGTTCAGCAGAGCCTCCCCTTCCAGCACGTGCATTAGCCGCTTCGGAATAGGTACACGTTCGGCGATTGCCGACACCGCGACAGCATCAGTCGGAGAAAGCGTTGCCGCTAACGCAAAAGCGACGGGCAGCGGCATCATCGGAATCAGCCAATGAATGAAGAAACCTGTTCCCAGCACCGTGAACAGGACCAGACCGAGCGCGAACGCGCCGATCGTCCACTTGTCGCGAAAGAGCCCTTCCTTTGAAATGCGCCAACCATCAAGAAAAAGTAAGGGCGCGACGAACAACAGCAAAAAGACGTCTGGCGCGAGCGAAACCCGGAAGCCGAACACCTGGGCAACCAGGGCGCCTATCGCAATCTGAACAAGAGCAAGGGGAAGCGGAATCCGGGCGACACGTTTAACGAAACTGCTGGCAATGACGCACGCGAGCAGTTCGAGGGTGATTGTTATCGTTTCCAAAACGCAGTCCCCAAGGTTCCGCCCCACGTGTTGCTTCACGAAACGATGTCGCCAGGCTGACATATCGTCGTCAACTGCATCTCCGACGCCTCTGTCAACCCGTCTGACCGAGCTGCTCTGCTACACATTCGGATCGACGCAATCTTCATGTTCTCTGCGTCATTTTCTGCGCTGGCTCGCCCTTCGAATTGCTCATCGATTTTGACGTTTACACGACTTTGCAGTTTCACTTCCCCAAAACGTGCCACCTTTAGTCCCCCGCGCTGCCAACGGAACTCAATTTGAAGCGCTGTTGTGAGAAACGAAAATGCGGCCTAACCGATGGCAGTCAGAATCGCCGCGTATCGACGTATGTGGGGTCGACGGCAAGACCCGCCTGTGTGTCGGGCGGCCGTCAAGACAAAGGCTATGGCAAGCTCGTTGAGCAAGAAGCAGCATGGTCGATCACCGAAAAAAGTATCATCGCGTCAGCGTTGACCGGGTGCACCAGGCGGGATGTTCTTGGTCTGTATATCGCATCCCCCCGCCTGATACGCATGCCGCTTATCGCACAGACACCGGAATTTCTCGCTACACATGCCCCCCAGATCTGGTCGCCATAGTGGCATGATGTTGGATCACACCAAGCGATCATCAGGGTATTCGGATCAGGTCGTTCTATGACCTTGACCGCAAATGTCACTCGTTTGGTTAATACGCATGAGGAGGGCGCGCGCCGACACGCGTTTTGGCCAAGTGAGGCGAGCTCCTCGTTTCGCTCAGAGTCGAGCCCCGATAGCAGTTTCAACAACCCGATCGTCTTCATCCAGGGATCGCTCGGACAGGCACTTGAACGCATTCTTTCGCTATCCTTCAGAGAATTGGCAGCGGTTGTTTTCCTTGACGAAAACAGCCGAAAGCTGTGTCCGCGCAGAAAACGCTCGCATACGAATGGCTGCGTTTCCAAAGTACTCCAGTAACGGGACGGTTGCAAACCTGCAAGAGGATGGCGATTTCACGCGATGGTTTTAGATACCTATATTCTCGTATGTAGTCCGAGGATATACACACCTGTGCTCATGACGCAGCATGCCCATTTCGCCATGCCTATCGACGACCAGCTTGCCCGTTCGTCCCACCTGTGAGCGCGCTTGAGTCCTTATTCGATTGCAGGTTGTCGGTTGCCCTCCACTGCGTCTCCCAGCCCGTGGGATATACCCACGTATGAGTCGCCGACGCCAATGCGGGAACTATGTCAACCGTTCGTAGAATAGTTTTTCCTGCCCCGTTTGCCTAACCTGATTGCATGGCCGGTACGGTTGCCCGGTTCAATTTTTATAAACCGCTTTTCGGGAAGGCCAAACGACTTCAGAAGAAGGTGAACTGATGATCGGGCAAGACATAGGGTGCGAGTGGGGCGATGCCGATGGTGACCAATTTTTTTCAAAGCGTGTGTTGAGTCCGTTAGCTTCGGGCATGCAGCGACTGTTTTTTGAAAAGCCGGTCACATCCCTGATTATTTTTGTTTGCTGGTATTCATTGATCGAAGTGCCATTGGAGTTCGGCATGGGAAACGATAACGCCATGCTGCCTGCTGCCGTCGTGGCAAGACTGATCGTTATCGTGGAAGGTTTGGGGCGCTGTCATGGATGTCCGCTTGCACGGGTAATCTTCGTCGTCCTACGTGGTACGAGTGTGTTAGCCATCGAGCCGGTGTTGCGATTAGGTTCAGAGATCCAGCTTTGGTTGTGCTCATCTCATCGGTCGCATACGCGGTTAGTCACGCCGGGATGGGTTGATTCGAGGATGCCGTCATGTTGAACGCTCTGCATAACTGGATTTTTATCGGCAGCAACGCATACGACGAGTACACGTTCGTGCCATGGCTGAAAAAGAACGTCTATCGAAGGACAGTCGATCTCAGCCGCGTCTGCATTCAATAGCTAGGGACATGACGATGAGATCGGATGCTCGATTATTACGTAGCGATCTGGGTGATCGGTTGAGCACCCGCACTAAAGTATGAGCGGACCAAACCTATCGATCAGTGAGCGTGCCTGTTTTTTTGGGTAACGGTCAAATTGTCGGTGCGCTATACGTTCGTATGATTCTCGTTTGGTTTGCTCCGAGCTACCCTTGCTGTAATGGACGTGCTCGTGATTGATCGCGCTTTTGTGTCCCGTTTTCTGAAAAACCGGGGTCCTCCGCTTGAATACGTCCCAGATAGTTACGATAGTCGATGACGATGAGGCGGTTCGTCTGGCGACTTCAAGCCTCGTGCGTTCCCTGGGCTGGAGTGTGCGCACTTTTGCGTCGGCGGAGGAATTCCTGCAGTCCGGCCACGTCGCTGACACGTCATGCCTGATTTCGGATGTGCGGATGCCCGGCATGTCGGGGGTCGGCATGCACACTTACCTTCTCGGACTAGGAACTGCGCCGCCGATCATCTTCATCACTGCGTTTCCGACCGCTTCGCTGCAGTCGGAAATTCAGGCGAACGGCGCGCTGGTTTTGCTCGAGAAGCCGGTCGACGCCGCTGCCATGGCTCATTGGCTCAATGTCGCGCTAGGCCAACCATAGGCCGTGCAATGCTCGCGGTGGGGGCGATGCAAGTGTAGTGGGGCGACGCTAGAAGAAAGACGGTCAAGCTCGAAGAAAGGCGGGCAAGCAAACGCAGCGAGGCCACCTTCGCTTCGGCTGTGGCAATCCGTACGAGGAAACCGGTGACGAATCGCATTGCATTGTTCATCGTCGCGCTCTATTCGGCGTGCGCGTTGTCCGCTGAACCGACGCTCGTCTCGGGGCCCGGCGCCGAGGCGGCGCCCGACACTATGCAGGCCCGTGTCATGGGCTGCGCGGCCTGTCACGGCGCGCACGGTGAAGGCACCGACAACGACTATTTCCCGCGCCTGGCCGGCAAGCCGGCCGGCTATCTGTACAACCAGTTGCTGGCGTTTCGCGATGGCCGCCGCAAGTACCCGCCGATGAATTATCTGCTGGCCTATTTGCCCGACGCCTATTTGCGCCAGATCGCCGACTACTTCGCTGCCGAGCGTCCGCCTTATCCCGTGCCTGCCACCGCGGGCGTTGGCGCGCAGGCGCTCGCGCTCGGCAAGGCGCTCGTGAGCGACGGCGACCCGGCCCGCGGCGTGCCCGCCTGCGCCAGTTGTCACGGCGCGGCGTTGAACGGCATGGAGCCGACGATTCCAGGGCTGCTGGGGTTGCACGCCGACTACATCAGCGCGCAGTTGGGCGCGTTCCGCTACGGCACGCGCCGCACCGTCGCACCCGACTGCATGCACACGATCGCCACGCATTTGAGCGACAGCGACATCACTGCGATCGCGGCGTGGCTCGCCGTGCAGCCCGCGCCTGCCGATCCGCAACCCGCCGCTGCGGGCACCTTGAAGATGCCGCTTGCTTGCGGCAGCGTTTCTCACTAGCCGAGGCTGCGAAGTGCCCAGTTTCCGAAAGCCCACCGCCGTCACCGCACTTGCCACGCTGCTGCTTCGCGCCGCGACGCTGGTGGGCGTCTCCTCCGCACAGGCCGGCACACTCGCGGACAGCCACGCGGACACCATCGCGCGCGGCGAATATCTTGCCCGTGCCGGCGATTGCATCGCCTGCCACACCATGCCCGCCGGTAAGCTGTTCGGCGGCGGCCGTCCGATGGAGACGCCGTTCGGCACGCTCTACTCGCCCAATATCTCGTCGGACAAGGACACGGGCATCGGCAAATGGAGTGCCCGCGAGTTTTACCGGATGATGCATACCGGCAAGTCGCGCGACGGCTTGCTGCTCTATCCGGCCATGCCGTTTGCCTCCTATACGAAGATTACTCGGGCCGACTCGGATGCGATCTACGCATATCTGCAATCGGTGCCGCCGATCCATCAGCCGAACCGCCCGCACGAACTGAGCTTCCCGTTCAACCAGCGCCAGTTGCTGCGCGGCTGGCGCTCGCTGTATATGCACGAGGGTGAGTATCAGCCGGACCCGACGCAGTCGGTCGAATGGAACCGCGGCGCCTACCTTGTCGAAGGGCTTGGCCACTGCACGATGTGCCACACGGCGATCAATGCGCTGGGCGGCAACTCCCCCTCGAAGCAGTTCGAAGGCGGCCTGATTCCCATGCAGAACTGGTATGCGCCGTCGCTGACCTCGAACAAGGAAGCCGGGCTCGGCGACTGGAGCATCGACGACATCGTCGACCTGCTGCACTCGGGTGTGTCGCGGCGCGGCGCGGTGTACGGGCCGATGGCCGAAGTCGTCTACGACAGCTTCCAGTACCTCTCCGAAGACGACGTGCGCGCGGTTGCGGTCTACCTCAAGGCGCTGCCAGCGCGCTCCGGCGAAGCGCAGCAGAGGCCGCCTAGCGTCGCGGTGACCGAGGAACAGAATCGCCTGACGCCGCTCGGCAAGAAAATCTACGATGCCCAGTGCGCGATCTGCCACGCCGCGCAGGGGCAAGGGAAGTTGCCGAATTTCCCGCCGCTCGCCGACAACCAGTCGATCCAGATGACCTCGTCGGTCAATCCGATCCGCATGGTCCTGAACGGCGGCTATGCGCCGGGCACCAGCAAGAATCCCATGCCGTACGGCATGCCGCCGTTCGCCCAGACCCTGTCGGACGAAGAAGTAGCCGCCGTGGTGACCTACATCCGCACGGCATGGGGCAATCACGGCACACCCGTGACCGTGAAGGAAGTCAACGAGTTGCGCTCGGCGCCGATCTTTTGAGGCAGCGATGATCCAATCCCCCCTCCCTTCGGACGACGGCAACGCCGCTTACCACGACGAAGCAGAACGCGTCGAGCAGATCGTCGGCAGCGGCCCGCGCGGCGCGATCGCGGTGGCCGGCATCGCGACGGCCATTGTGATTGGCATGTGGTACGCGTTCTACTTCCTGGTGTTCCTGCCGCGCGGCGTCATCCAATAAGCGAATCACTCAAGCGAATCCCTCATCGAACCAGACGGCGCTATGTCGAACCCTATCGTTCCCGATCCGCATGTATCCGCTAGAGTCGCCGAAACCGTCGAGCGGCGTTGGGCGATCCTCGCGGTGCTGCTCGTCGCGAGCACCGTCGCGATGGTGATCTTCACCGGCCTGCATTGGTCGTGGATGCCGCCCTCGCGCGTCGAGACCATTCGCCCCGAGACGCTCAACGTGTCGGGTGAGTTCGTCGAGAGCAACCTCGGCAGCGCGGTGGGGCCCGACGGTTCGGTGACGGTGCGCATCATCGCGCAACAATACTCCTTCACGCCGCAGTGCCTGCTGGTGCCCGCCGGCGTGCCGATTACGTTTCGCGCAACGAGCGCGGACGTCGTGCACGGCTTTCTCGTTACCCATACCAACATCAACTCGATGGTCGAGCCCGGCTATATCTCCACGTTCAGGACCACCTTTGCGCAGCCGGGCGACCATCTGATGCCATGCCATGAGTATTGCGGCACGGGCCACCAGGGGATGTGGGCGCACGTGAAAGTCATCGACAAAAACGCGTTCATGCAGATGACCGCCAATTCGCGGAGACTCAGCTGTGTTAAATAACAAGCGACTCGTGCTCGCGCATTTCTGACTGGCTTTCGGCGTCTTCGGCGCGGCGCTATTGCTCGGCGCCTGGCAGATGTATGTGCGCAGCCCGCTGCACGCGTGGCTGCAGGACTCCGAAATCTACTACCGCTCGGTGACCGAGCACGGCACCGTGATGGGCTACGTGTTCCCGACGCTCGTGGCGATGGGCTTCGGCTATGCGGTCACCGAGCTTTCCCTCAAGCGCGCGCTCATCGGCGCGCGCTGGGCGTGGGCCGGGTTCATGCTGGTGGCGGCGGGCGCGGTCATGGCCTCGATCACGGTCGCGCTCGGTCTGGCCTCGGTGCTCTACACGTTCTATCCGCCGATGATCGGCAACGTGTTCTATTACCTCGGCGTAGTGCTGGTGGTGGTGGGTTCGTGGATATGGGTGGCGCTGATGTCGGTGAACCTCGCGGCGTGGAAGCGCGACAACCCCGGCATGCCAGTGCCTCTGCCGATGTTCGCGAGCGTGGCGGGTGCTTATCTGTGGGGTTGGACCGCCGTGGGCGCAGCGCTCGAAATCATCTTCCAGATCCTGCCGGTCGCCTTCGGCTGGAAGACGACCATCGATGCGGGCCTCGCGCGCGTGTTCTTCTCGTGGACGCTGCACGCGATCGTCTATTTCTGGCTGATGCCGGCCTACATCGCGTTTTACACGATCGTGCCGCGCGCGATCGGCGGGCGGCTCTACAGCGATACGATGGGACGCATTGCGTTCATCCTGTTTCTCGTGGTGGCGATGCCGATTGGCATTCACCACCTGTTCGCCGATCCGCAAGTGGGCTCGGGCTTCAAGTTCCTGCAGTCGGTGTTCACGGCGCTGGTGGCAGTGCCCACGCTTCTGACGGTGTTCACGATCTGCGCGTCGGTGGAGATCGCCGCGCGCTTGCGAGGCGGCAAGGGCGCGTTCGGCTGGCTTCGCGCGTTGCCGTGGGACAACCCGCAGATGCTGGCGCTCGCGCTCTCGTTCGTGATGCTGGGCTTCGGCGGCGCGGGCGGCCTCATCAACATGAGCTACCAGCTCGACTTGACGATCCACAACACGCAGTGGATCACGGGACACTTCCACCTGATCTACGCGGGCGCGATCGTCATCATGTACTTCGCGATCGCCTACGACTTGTGGCCGCAGATCACGGGCCGCGTCATGACGAACTGGCGGCTCATGCGCCTGCAGCTGTGGCTGTGGTTCATCGGCATGATCGTGCTGACGCTCCCGTGGCACTGGGTCGGCATTCTGGGCATGCCGCGCCGCATGGCGTACTACGACTACACCGATCCGGAGATTGCGGCGCAGGCGATCTGGGTGGTGATGTCGGCGATCGGCGGCTTCATACTCGTGCTCTCGGCGATCGTGTTCTTCGTCGTTCTGATTCAAGGGCATCGCAGCGAAGCCGCCGCGCCCGAGGAATACCGCTTCAGTACCGCGGTGCACGAGCCGCGTACGGTGCCGGTGGCGCTCAACGGCTTCGCGCTGTGGCTTACGCTGATGGTTGCGCTGACGGTGCTCAACTACGGCTATCCGATCGCCCAGTTGATGGCAAGAGGCGACACCGTCCCGGTCATTCCGATTGGAGCCCGGCGATGAGCGAAGAGCGCCTGTTCTCGTGGAGCAATCGCTGGTTCAGGGCGAGCGTCGGCGTCACGGCCGCGGTGTTCGTGTTCGGTGTGGCGGTGGGTTTCGTGTGGCTGCCGTCGGTGCAGCGCGATGCGCAGTTCCAAGGCCTCTGGAATGCGATCTGCAGCGCGGCGGGGGTGCCGCAGCGGTGGCTCGGCAACGAGGCGCCGGTGGCGCCGCAAGTGCAGGTGAGCAAGGTGGAAGTGACCCCCCAATTGCTCGCGGGGGCGACGCAGCTATCGATCGGACGCGGCGCCACCCTCGCGCTGCGCTGCACGATGTGCCACGGCGAGCGTGGCATGAGCGGGGCGAATTCTCCGAATCTGGCAGGTCAGTACGCGATCGCGATCTACAAGCAGTTGCAGGACTTCCAGAGCGGCGCGCGCACGAACGCGGTGATGTCGCCGATGGCGGCGAACCTGAGCGATCCGGACATGCGCGATCTGGCCGCCTACTACGGCTCGCTGCCGCGGCCGAGGCTGGCACAGGGCCTCAATGCGGCGGGCGCCCCGGGGATCGTCATGCACGGTGCGCCGCTGCGCAATATTCCGGCGTGCGCGACGTGCCACGGCGGGATCGACAACAAGGCGGGCAGCCCCTGGCTCGACGGCTTGCCGGCGGCCTATACGCGGGTGCAACTTCAGGCGTTCGCTTCGGGTGAACGGCATAACGATATCTCGGAGCAGATGCGCAACATTGCACGCAATATGACGCCGGATGAGATCGCCGCTGCCGCTTCGTACTACGCAAACCTGACGCGGTGATGAAGCCGCGTGCGCTAGCCTGCGCCTTCGGCGACCTTTCGGCCTTGGCGAAGCTGGCGGGGAGTCCGGCCGGTCCTCTGGCGAATCACGCGGACGAAATGCGACGCATCCGAGAATCCGGCGCGCCGGCCGATCTCCGCGGTCGTTACGTGGTCAAATGCCCGTGACTGGAGCATACGCACGGCCGCTTCCGTCCTGGCTTTCAGCAACTGTTGACCGAACGTCTCGCTGCCGGCTGCCAGAACCCTGTGCAAAGTGCGACGCGACACATTCAACGCTGCAGCAATGTCGCTTGCAGTCAACTGCGACTCAGTACGACGCTGCATGATGCACTCGTGAATCCGTTCAAGCAGTGACCGCTCCGCAGGCGATGCCTTGAGCGATTCGCCCGAACGCTCGTGGGCCGTAAGCGCAAGCAATGCACCGAGCTGATCGGCGAGAACGGATTCAGCCAGCGGCGCGCGCAGGGCAAACTCCGGCGAGAGTTGGCTTACATAGCTTGACAGCACCCGGCCCCATCCAGAGTCTGCTGAAATTACCCGGCCCGTCAGTCCTTCCACGTTCGAGCCCCAACTGGCCAGCCATTCTGGCGGGAGCGTCAAATTCAGGAAGTCATAGGTGTCCGGGCAATTCATCTCGAACTCAAGTTGCGAATCAACAAGTACCAACTCGCCAGGCAGAATCCGCGCCTGACCGCGGTGCGTCATTGTCCACGCGAGGTTACGGCTCATAACCAGGTGAAACGAACGGCCTCGACTCCGCGCAATCTGGCGTTGCGTGGTCAGGGCATCGTGTGCCGATCCACAAATAGCGGTTACCGTAATCCTGCCGAGTGGGGCGCTCAACAGGTTCGCCTCGAACTGGCGTGGCAACTGGCAACGGATCGCCATCGGCACGAGGGCAGAGGCCAGAACGTCGGCCCAATAGTCGAGCCGCTGCACTCGTGGCACATCTTGCGTCGACAACCGCGCAATCGAAGGTGGCTCGACACTGGACATATTCTCGCCCTCCTTATGGTCAGGAAACAAAGGATAGGACGCTGAGATTGCCAGGTCAATCAGGGCTCGTGGAAGTGTAGGGATCCGAACTTGAGGTGCGAACCTTTGTGAGTCATTGGGCCCGTGATGGATGCCCTTCGCCGGGCGTTTTAGCGCGGAGACGATCTTATCCGAGGCAGGACGCACATCAGTGAAGGCACGCACCGCGTTTCGGCTGTCACGCTGGCCACGGCCGGCCGTGGCACTTACAGACCATATTTCTCGTATGAATGGCACGATCAGTCAATCCGGAGCGCGAGGCCGCATCTAAACTGCTGACCGTAAGGAGCATAGCCGGGGAATTGGGTAAGTGAAGAAGGCTTTCTTCACATAGTACCGATCGTTGTGGCGCGGCGAGCGCTTGTCCAGTCGCAATGCCGGAGCGAAGCCCGGCAGGGAAGCGAAATCAGAAAGGTTGTGCGCCGCTTGAAAGCCGGGCCTCGCCTCGATCTACCAGAAGACAAAAGCGGAACAACCCGCCGCTGCCTTGATCGTCGAGGTTATTGGCGAAGGAGACGTCTCGTTGCCTCTCGGAAGGGGCTGCAGCAACGCGCATCTACGCGCGTCGTGTGGCGTGCCAAATACCTGGGAGTGGCGGCCCTCCGTCTGCGGATGACTCACAACTCACGGGCACAACGGCTCAAGCCATCAACAAAGATCAGTTAGCCCGGTTGATATCACGATACCCCATGAATTTCTTCGCGGAATTGGTCGAGCAGTCGGAGCGGCTCCGTTACCTTCCAACTCGTCGGCTGTTTCGATCAGAGACCCGGGTCGAGCAGATTGCCCGACTACGTTATCTGGCTTGGCTTTGGTTAGCGGGTGGCGTTGCCATGGCGATTGCCACCAAGGTCTGCTTTCACCTCGGGGCTCGCCTTGGCACAGCGGGATTTGTCTATCTGATTATCATTGCGCTGCTGTCATTAATGGACAGCTTCGTTACTTCTGCGGTTTTTTCGATAACCGCCGTTGGCTGCCTTGCTTTTTTCTTTACGCAGCCGATCTTCACCTTTCGGGTAGGCGAGTTACGCGATCTTGCAGCGCTGATTGCTTTTCTAACTACGTCACTCATCATCACGACACTGGTGAGACGCGTACGTTGGCTCGGCAAAGCAGCGCGCGAGCAGGCCAGGCTCCTCGATCTGTCTCACGACACCGTCTTTGTTCGCGACATGAACGCCGTAATCACGTACTGGAATCACGGTGCGGAGGAGCTCTATGGATGGAAAAAGGCGGAGGCACTCGGCAAGACTTCCCATCAACTCTTGCAAACGCGCTTTCCTGTTTCTCTTGACGACACCATGAACACGTTGCTCACGACCGGGCGCTGGGAAGGCGAACTCATTCATACCACGCGGGACGGTTCGCAAGTCGTGGTACTCAGCCGCTGGTCATTACAACGCAGCGCGAACGGACGCCCAATCTCGGCGCTCGAAACCAACAATGACATCACGCTGCGCAAGCGCGCCGAAGACGCGCTGCGCCGAAATCAGGCGGCCTACCTGGCTGAAGCCCAGAAGCTGAGTCTCACCGGCAGTTTCGGCTGGGACCCGGCGAGCGGGGAAATTTTCTGGTCCGAGCAAAGTTTCAGGATCTTTGGCTACGACCTCGACGTCACGCCCACGGTCGAGCTAACGCTCCAACGCGTGTATTCCGACGACGTTGCTCTTTTCAGGCAGGTGATCGACAAGGCGACGAGCGGCGAACAGGAATTTGATTGTGAATATCGTCTGCTGATGCCGGACAAGTCGATCAAGCATCTTCACGTCGTTGCCCATGTCGTGACCGATGAGCCTGGCAAGCGGCGATTTGTGGGCGCGATAATGGACGTGACCGCGGCGAAACTGGCGGCGCAAAAGTTGCACGAGGCGCAGACCGAACTCGCGCGTGTTACGCGAGTGACAACGCTGGGAGAGCTAAGCGCTTCGATCGCTCACGAGGTCAGCCAGCCGCTCGCTGCAATTGTCACAAACGGCGAAGCTTGTCTGCGATGGCTGGGGCACCCGAGCCCGGAACTGGCGGAGGTGCAGAACTGCGTGACGCGCATGATTGGCGAAGGCCGGCGCGCGAGCGATATTGTTCACCATATCCGCACGCTGGCCAAAAAGGACTTTCTGCAGAAAACGCGACTGGACCTCAACGACGTGATCCATGACGTTGTCGGCCTGACGCAGCGCGAAGTTTTGAGCCACAAGGTATCGCTCTGCCTTCGACTGGCGTCTGAGCTGCCCCCGTTGCTGGGCGATCGGGTTCAGCTTCAGCAAGTGATCATCAATCTTATGATGAACGGAATCCAGTCCATGGACGGCATTCATGGCCGGCCCCGTGATCTGCTCATCGAGTCGTACATGGACCAGGGTGGAAATCTGGTCGTCGCGGTTCAGGACTCAGGACCGGGAATTGATCCAGAAAACGCCGACCGACTATTCGATGCCTTCTTCACGACGAAACCCAATGGACTCGGTATGGGATTGTCGATCTGTCAATCGATTGTCGAAGCTCACGGAGGACGGATGTCGGCAGCCAGCAGGCCGGGCCACGGCGCGACATTCCAGTTCGGCCTGCCTGCGATCATCGAGCGCTCGGATGACGCACGGGCACAAAGCGAATTCCAGGGAGTTGCGCAAAGTTGCAGTGCAATAGGTGCGCCACAGCATCTTGACCACATTCGCACGGCACTGTCAGCTTTTGATTCCGGAGCCTAGAATTATCTTCATCGATTGCGTGCGCTCAACGGCAGACGTCAAGCACAGACCAGCAGAACGACTCGACCTCAAGAAATCTTCGTCCTGCTCACGAGTGAGGTGCGCCAGCCGATTTTGCCGTGTCCAGAAGGAAAACAGATTGAGCAAGAAGCGTTCGCTGCGGCATGAGGTATGGAACCGGTGTCGGTATGCCGAGCCTCGCCGCGCATTCTGCCGCCAGGGAGATTCTGATGAGTTCGGGACAAGATTCGACTTCGATCAAAGGTACTGACGAAGGCGTGCCACCGGTAGTTTACATTGTCGACGACGACGAAGCGATAAGGCTCGCGCTAGGCGCGCTGCTGCGTTCCGTTGGGCTGCGCGTTGAAACGTTCGCTTCTTCTCGCGAATTTCTGGCGTTTCCGAAGTATGACGCACCGAGTTGCCTGGTTCTCGATGTCAGGCTGCGAGGCGAGAGCGGTCTTGCATTTCAGGAGGAGGTTGCAAAGAGCGCGCTTCGCATGCCGATCGTTTTCATGACCGGGCACGGTGACATTGCCATGTCGGTCAAGGCCATGAAAGCCGGCGCTCTCGATTTTTTTGCCAAACCTTTTCGCGACCAGGACATGCTGGATGCAGTCACTCATGCGTTGACCCGTGACCGTGAGCGCCTCCTGGCCGAACAATCAATTGCTACCCTCCGCATTTCCCACGATTCATTGACGCCGCGAGAAAAGCAGGTCATGGAATTCGTCGTGGCCGGCCTGCTGAATAAGCAGATTGCTGCGGAAATGAATCTCAGCGAAATTACGGTAAAGGTTCATCGTGGACAAGCGATGAAAAAAATGGCCGCCCGCTCGGTAGCGGATCTCGTCAGAAAGGCAGAAGTGCTCGGGGTTAAGCCGCATTCGGCAGGATCGGTTTGACAGCGTGGGGCGCGGCAGTTGCAATGTTTCGTGTGTCATCTGCATGATATATGCGTGCTGGCGTGGGCTGTTCCGCATTCCGCCGTTCAGGTAAGCCATTGAGATCACTGCTGGAATAGCACGTTTCTACGACATAGTCGCGCGCGTCCCACTGTGCGCTGACAAGGCGCTCAAAAGACCCGTGATTCCGTACCGAAAGACCGATAACGCAGCACGCCGCGAGTGCAACCAGCGCGACAGAAAACCGTATGAGGTATTTCATTTCCAGTGCCCGAGCCCCCGATGCCAGATAGGTGCCGTCGCGGTCATCGCGTTCGCAGTTCGGTTCAGCGGCGCCCGATTCCGTCCGTGCGCCATGAAGCCAACTTAACCTGGAAAAACGCGAGACGCCATTCTACGAACGCGTGCAGTTTCCTCGTCAATGGTCTGGCTGATCTATACATACGTATTGGATGCGGTGAGGTCGCTGACACTTATTCAAGTCTGATTGAGTAGGATTAGAAAGCAAACAATCGTCACAGTTTCGTGCCGCCATTTACCCGTTTGAACAAAACACCATGTAAGTCAGCCGGGATTGTTTCCACGACCGAGCGGTAGCAACGCAGTTGCTCCTCTTCCTGGTCACGCGGCTATAGATTTGTAGACACATGAGGCATGGACCGTTGCAGGACAAAGGAAATGACCATCGCAAATCTCCAGATCCTCGAGCGCATCTGTAGCACGGCGGGCTCAGACCTCTACCGTGGCCGCCGCACGAATGACGGGATGCCGGTGCTGCTTAAACTGCTTCGTTCGGAAACGGCGGACGCAGCCCAATTCGCTCGCCTCAGGCGAGAATATCATCTGCTTCAGTCGTTAGATGCAGCAGGAATTGCGAAGCCGCTCGCTCTGGTCGACGATGGTGGATCGCTGGTGCTGATACTGGAGGACTTCCAGGGTGATTCGCTTGAATCCGTTCTGGCTCGAATGCGTCTCGACTTCGCGGCCTGCCTTCTGATCGCCCGTCAGTTAGCCGGCGTGCTGGCAGGCATCGACGCGGCTCAATTCGTTCATCGTAACGTCCACCCCGCCAATATCCTGGTCTCGCCGGACACCGGGCAGATTCTGCTGGTGGACTTGAGCAACGCGGCGGCTCATGAAGCGTTTAGCGTCTCGCCGGAGGATGGCGTCGTTTCCGCGGCGGATTGGGCTTACGTCTCCCCCGAGCAAACCGGCCGTCTGAACCGCCCGATTGACTACCGAAGCGACTTTTATTCGCTCGGCGTAATGCTCTATCGCATGCTTACCGGCCAGTTGCCGTTTCAGGCACAGGACGCTCTGGAATGGTCGCATTGCCATATTGCCCGTGTCCCGCCTGCACCGTGCGACATCGCTCCTGCGGTTCCGCGGACAGTATCGGACATTGTCATGAAACTGCTGGCCAAGCTGCCGGAGGACCGGTATCAGAGCATGCATGGTCTGCGATTCGACCTGGACCACTGCCTGGCGCAATGGCAGGCAGAGGCTTGCGTCGAGGCGTTTGCGCTCGGCTCGGAGGACCTGTCGGAACGCTTCCAGATTCCGCACAAGCTATATGGGCGCGACGAGGAAGAAACCATGCTTCTCACCACGTTCGAGGACGTGGCTGCGACCGGCCGGTCGGCGCTGGCGACTGTTTCCGGATATTCGGGCATCGGCAAATCGTCGCTGGTCGACGCATTGCGCAAGCCGATCGTCGGGAGACGCGGCTACTTCGTTTCCGGCAAGTTCGATCAGTACCAACGCGACGTCCCCTACGCCACCATCGTGCAGGCGTTCCGCGAACTGGTGCAGCAACTTCTTGCCGAAAGCGAGACGCGGATCGCCGACTGGCGAGAGCAGGTGAAGGCGGCCGTCGGTGCGAACGGGCAGCTTATCGTCGACGTGCTGCCTCTCGTCAAGGTCCTCATCGGCAATCAGGCGCCAGTACCGAACTTGCCGCCCACCGAGGCGAAGATCCGGTTTCGGACGGTACTGCGGCAATTCATTTGCGTGTTTGCGAAAGCGCAGCATCCGCTCGTCCTGTTCCTGGACGACCTGCAGTGGATCGACGCCGCCAGTCTGGCGTTCATCGAACACTTGATGACTCAGCCTGAGGTGCGCAACCTGCTGCTGATCGGAGCGTACCGCGACAATGAAGTCAGCACGGGACATCCGCTGATCCGCACGCTCGAAGCGATCCGGCATGCTGACGCAACTGTGACGGAGATCCGGCTCGCGCCATTGCAGATCGTGCATCTGAACCAATTGATGGCCGATACACTTCGTGCCGAGCCGGTGGTGTGCGAGCCGCTGACGCGCCTCCTCCATGAACGCACCAAGGGAAACCCTCTCTTTTTTAGCCAATTCCTGAACGCGCTCAACAAGGAAGGCTTACTCGTGCACGATGCGAAGCACAACAGATGGCACGGAGACCTTGACCAGATCAAGGCGAAGGATCTCGCAGATAACGTGGTCGACCTGATGGTGGAAAAGCTGAGGCAATTGCCGGTCTCGACCCAGGAAGCCCTGCAAGTGGCCGCCTGTCTCGGCAACAGGTTCGATTTGCATCATCTCGCGCTCGTTAGTCAGGAATCGGAGAGCCAGGCTGGAGAGCGCCTTGCGGCTGCGACGCGTGAACATCTGATATCGTGCAGCCGCTTTGACGGCAAGTTCCTGCACGACCGGATCCAGCAGGCGGCTTACTCGTTGATCGCTGAAGCATCCCGCGCAGAAGTTCATTTGCGCATTGGCCGGTTGTTGCTGGCGAGCATGACAACGGACCAGCTTGCTGAGCATCTGTTTGAAGTCGCGAGCCAGTTCAATCGTGGTTCCGCGTTGCTGGTCGACGAGGAGAAAGCGCAGGTGGCCACGGTTAACCTGCGAGCAGGGCGAAAGGCCAAAGCGTCGGCGGCCTACACGTCGGCATGCACTTACTTGTCGGCGGGCATGGCCTTGCTCGAAGAGAAGAACTGGGGCGACCGGTATGAGCTCATGTTCGGCCTATGGCTCGAGCGGGCGGAGTGCGAATTTCTGAGTGGTCACTTCGACATGGCCGAGCAGCTGATCGGGCAGCTGTTGCAGCATGGAAGGTCGAAAGTCAACCTGGCGGCGGCCTTCATCCTCAAGATTCAGTTGCACGTCGTAAAGTCGGAGAATCCACTGGCGATCGACTGCGGACTAAGATGCCTGCGCCTGTTCGGCATCGACATCCCAGCGCATCCCAGCTGGGAACAGGTTCAGGACGAGTACGAGACCCTCTGGCGCAATCTGGAGGGACGCACGATTGAGAGTCTGATCGAACTGCCGCTGATGTCCGATCCGGAACGACAGGCTTCAGTTCGCGTACTTTCGGCAATCTTCGATGCGGCCTACTTCACCGACCTCAATCTATTTTGCCTGCACATGTTCCGCATGGTGAACATCAGTATGAACCATGGGATAAGCGACGCGTCGGCGCAGGCCTATGGCTGGGTCGGACAGATCCTCGGATCGATCTTTCACCGCTACAGGGATGGATATTGCTTCAGCAGGCTCGCATGCGATCTGGTCGAGAAGCATGGGTATCTGACCTTCAAGGCAAACGTCTGGTACGCGATGGGAAATGTCGCCTTCTGGACCCAGCCGATCGGAAAGGGGATCGATTTTCATCGGGCGGCATTTCGCACCGCGACTGAGATGGGAAACCTCTCGACAGCTTGCTACAGCATGATCCAGGCTAGCACGGACCTTCTCCTACGGAACGATCCGCTCGACGTCGTATGGCGCGAGTCGGAAATCGCCCTGGATTTCGTCCGGAAGGCCGGGTTCGGCGACGTCGTCGACATCATCGTAAGCCAGCAACGCTTCATCGCGACCATGCAGGGCCGCACCGCGAGCTTGTCCACCTTCAACGACGCGCAGTTCAGCGAAGCTGCGTTCGAGGCGCAACTGACGGAAGACCGCATGCCTATGATGATCTGCTGGTACTGGATCCTCAAGCTGAAGGCCCGGTTCCTATCCGGAGACTACGCTGAGGCGCTGGTGGCAAGCAGCAAGGCAAGGGCGTTGCTTTGGGCGCAGGCTGGCCGTATCGAGACGATCGACTATTTCCTCTACGCGGCGCTGACGGTCACCGCGCTTTATGAAAACGCGTCTGCCGAAAAGCAGCGCGCGTGGCGCGACCTTCTCACAGAGCATGAGGCCCAACTCCGCGAATGGGCCGATACCAATCCACCCACGTTCCGCGACAAGCATGCGCTGGTCTCGGGCGAAATTGCCCGCATTGAAGGGCGCGCCCCCGAGGCTATGCGCCTCTACGAAGTGGCCATTCAATCGGCGCGCGAGAACGGATTTGTCCAGAACGAAGGTATGGCGCATGAACTTGCCGGGCGGTTCTGTCTTGCCCGCGGTTTGACCGTTGCGGGCTGCGCCTATCTGGAACAGGCGCGCCGTTGCTATGTCCGCTGGAGTGCCGCTGGCAAGGTTCGGCAACTCGACGAACAGGCTCCGCCGCAACTGCGCGTGCAGGCAACCTCTGCGTCCACCATTTCGCCGGGCAACGTTGCGCAACTGGATCTGCTGGCGGTCACCAAAGCCTCGCAGGCCATCTCTGGCCAGATTGTGCTGGAGGACCTGGGCAGCACGCTGATGCGCCTCATGCTCGAAAATGCCGGCGCCCAGCGAGGCTACCTGCTGCTCGTGCGAGACGAAAGGCTGGTCATCGCGGTTGAGGCAAGCGTCGAGCAGCAGGCGATTCGCGTGCAATGGCGGATGGATCAGGCCGAATCCGAGTCGGTGTTGCCGGTATCGATCGTCAACTACGTCCGGCGCTGCCAGGAACCGGTGCTGCTGACCGATGCGATGCAATCGAATCCGTTTTCGACGGACGACTATTTCGCCCGCCGGCAACCGAAATCAGTGTTTTGCCTGCCGATCATGCGCCAATCCGTCATGATCGGGCTGCTCTACGTGGAGAACAACCTCGCCACGCATGCCTTTACGCCCGAACGTCTGGCGGTCCTGGAACTGCTTGCCGCCCAGGCTGCGATCTCGTTGGAGAACGCAATGCTTTACGCCGCACTGCGAGAGCGGGAGTCACGCATCCGCCGCCTTTTTGATGCCAATATCATTGGAATCTTCTTTGGAGACCTTTCCGGCAATGCCACCGAGGCCAACGACGCATTTCTGCAGATCGTCGGCTACACCCGGCAAGATCTGCTTTCCGGCAACATCAGTTGGGTGGACATGACGCCGCCGCAATATCGCGAAGCAGACTTACGGCACGTCGAAACGCTGAGGCGGACCGGCAGTTGCCAACCCTACGAGAAAGAATATATCCGCAAGGATGGCCGGCGCGTCCCGGTACTGGTGGGCTCAGCGTTGATGGAAGGTTCGCGGCAAAACGGCCTCGCCTTTGTGCTCGACTTGACCGAGCGCAAGCGCGCGGAGACGGCAGCGGCGGAAAACGAGCGCCGGTACCGCGAGATGCAGATGGAATTGGCGCACGCGAATCGCGTCGCCACCATGGGTCAGCTCACCGCGTCGATTGCCCACGAGATCAGACAGCCGATCGCGGCGGCAGTCACCAATGCGGAGGCCGCCCTGCTTTGGTTGCGTGCCCGGCCACCCGATCCGGAGGAGGTCCGGCAGGCGCTCGATCGCATTGTCAGGGACGCGAGGCGAGCCAGCGACGTGATCGGCCGCATCCGCGCCCTCATCAAGAAGGCTCCGTCGCGCAAGGACCGGTTGGAGATCAACGACACGGTTCGCGAGGTCATTGAGCTGACTCGCGGCGAAGCCGCGAAAAACTGCGTCTCCGTGCTGACCCATTTCGCGGAGGGCTTGCCGCTCATTTCGGGAGACCGGATCCAGTTGCAGCAGGTGATCCTCAACCTGATCATCAACGCTATCGAAGCGATGAGCGGCACCGGTGAGAGAGCGCGGGAATTGGTGATTAGCACCGAGCCGGCGACCTCCGCCGGCGTGGTTGTGGCAGTTCGGGATTCGGGCCCGGGACTCGCACTTGCGAACCTCGACCAACTCTTCGAGGCCTTTTACACGACCAAACCAGGGGGCATGGGGATGGGACTGTCGATCTGCCGATCGATCGTGGAAGCACTTGGCGGACGATTATGGGCATCCGCGAACCTGCCTCATGGGGCCATCTTTCAATTCGCCGTTCCAGGCGGCCACACCGAGAATGCGCCTCTGCGCGCGGCCGGTGAGCAGTCGCCGCCGTAATCGGATATGCGGCCAGGCGGCCGTCCCGCCGGAACTTTCCGTGATTGCTAAAGGTGGAGACTATCGCAAGCCGCGCCGGGTCAACGACACCATTCCGTCAGGATTTCCTGGGTTCAACGAGTATAGGGTGAGCACCGCTTCTACGCGATCCCATGCCGCATCGGCGAACTTCGACCGTTCGAAGCCGCAGTTGGACCGTTATTCCTGGTGGGGTACGTATACAAGTGTATGAGAAGCCAATGCCAATTCGCTAGTAAAGCTAGCCGTTCGTAGCATGGCTTTATGTACCAGGATTTTCTAACCTAGTCTCACGGACCCGCCCGCGCATCCCCGAAAAGTCCTCAATGGTCTGCGGCAGGCTCAACGGCATGCGCGTGAGATAACCAGGACTGAAACCCAGCAAGAGCGAAGAGGGATTTTGCGCAAATACGGGCTTGGGATGCTGGTCGCAGATGATTAGTAACGTTCATGTGGAGTGTTGAGATTCATGGTGCCGTCACTTACCCCGAAATCGTTTGAAACGATTGTCTATGAAAGGACAGGTGCTGTCGCATACATCACGCTGAATCGCCCCAAGGTTCTCAATGCATTGAACCAGAGAGCCATCAGCGAATTGAAAACGGCGTTCGAAGCCGCTCGGGATGATTCTCAGGTCAGCGGCGTCATCGTCACGGGCGCGGGTGATCGCGCATTTATTGCGGGAGCGGATATTGGCGAACTTGCGAGCGCGACACCCGTCGAGGCCGAGCAGCACACTCGTGACGGGCAGGCTTTGCTTAATCTGGTCGAAAGCCTCGGCAAGCCTGTCATTGCAGCGGTCAACGGTCTCGCGCTTGGCGGCGGATGCGAGACTGCATTGGCGTGCACGATTCGGCTCGCAGCATCAACCGCGAAATTCGGGCAACCCGAAATCAAACTCGGCCTCATTCCGGGCTTTGGCGGAACACAGCGCCTTGCACGCCTTGTCGGCAAAGGAATCGCGCTGCAGCTTATTCTCACCGGCGAGATGATCTCCGCCGAAGAAGCACTCCGCATTGGCCTAGTTAATGAAATCGTCGAGCCGTCGAAGCTTCTCGCGCGTGCAGAGGAGCTTCTCGCGCAGATCGCCGTGAATGCACCCCTCGCGGTGCGTTACGCCATTGCTGCCGTCAACCGCGGACTCGACGGTTCGCTGTCCGAGGGGCTCGCCCTCGAAGGAGCCCTGTTTGCGCTGTGCGCATCCACTGAGGACAAGACGGAAGGCACGAAAGCATTCCTCGAGAAACGGCCACCAAAGTTCACCGGCCGATGAATAGCGACTGTCGATACGACCGTCGTCGCTGCCCGAAATACGGCGCATAACGAACGCGACGACGTTAGTCCCACCTCATGGAGATGATTAGATGACTACCGGCAATCACGTCTTCTCGGGTCTGAAGGTACTCGATCTGGCAAGCTATATTGCAGGCCCAGCCGCGACGACGATCCTTGCCGATTTCGGCGCCGATGTCATCAAGGTGGAACCACCCGGTATGGGTGACGCCTATCGATTCTTCTCGGCCATGCCACCGAATCCGACCAGCGATGTCAACTATGCGTGGCAACTGACGAACCGCAACAAGCGCAGCATTGCCATCGATCTGAAGTCTCCCCATGCGAAAGAAGTGGTGCAGCGCCTCGCACGCTGGGCCGATGTTGTCGTCGTCAATTTTCCGCCTCGCGTGAAGGCTTCTTTGGGCGTCACTTATGAAGATCTCTCGCCACTGAACGAGAAGATGATCTATGCGGATATCACAGGGTACGGTTCCGAGGGGCCGGAGGCCGATACACCGGGGTTCGACGTGAC
This sequence comes from Paraburkholderia sp. BL25I1N1, assembly GCF_003002025.1. Lineage (GTDB taxonomy): Bacteria > Pseudomonadota > Gammaproteobacteria > Burkholderiales > Burkholderiaceae > Paraburkholderia. Next base: position 5,615 of record NZ_PVZB01000027.1, on the reverse strand, counting down.
CGCCTATTGGGCACGCTCGGGCCTGATGGAAGTGACGCACGATGCCGGAAGCCCGCCGACGCTTCCGATACCCGGCATCGGCGATCACGCGACTGCGACAACGCTCTATGCGGCGATCGTCACAGCGCTTTATGTGCGCGCGACGACGGGCAAGGGCAGCCATGTCTCGACTTCGCTGATCGCAAACGGTATCTGGGCCGCGGCAGCGTGGGTCGAAGGCGGCCTCAATGGCGGCCATTTCTTCGCGCAACATAACCGTAAGTCTCCACCCAATGCGCTGCTCAATCCGTACCAGACGTCGGACAATCGCTGGATTCTGCTTGTTGCCGCGCAGCGCAAGGACTGGCCCGGCTTCGTGACGACGATCGGCAGGCCCGAGCTACTCGAAGATCCGCGTTTCGCCGACGACAAGCGCACGGCCAATGCTGCCCAGCTTGTTGAGATTCTTGATCCGCTGTTTGCGAGCCAGCCGCTTTCCCACTGGAAGGAAGTGCTGACGGCGGGCCGCGTGATTTTCGGCGTCGTGCAGATCGCGCAAGAAATCATCAACGATCCTCAACTGTCGGCCAACGGCATCGTCGTGCCGCTGGAAGTTCCCGGCAGAGCAGGCGCCCGTACCGTCAGCAGCCCCATTCAGATCCACGGCGCACCGAAGGTCAAGCCCTCGGTCGCGCCCCGGCTCGGCGAGCATGGTGCGGTCATCCTGAAGGAACTGGGATTCGACGATGCCGATATTGCGAGGCTGAATGATGGCGGCGCAGTCGCCCGGTTCGAAGACAAATCATGAGGTAGCGCATCCAGGCGCCGGACCAGGCAAACGGCCGCCCCGGCTTCGCATACGTCGCGCAGCAGCACACACGGAGATGCACATGACTGAAGACGAAGTACGCTCGACCGCCTACACCATGCCGTTGACGAGTCCCGCCTATCCTAAGGGGCCGTTCCGGTTCGTCAACCGCGAATTCGTAATCATCACGTATCGCACCGATCCGGAGGCGCTTGCCCGCGTGGTGCCGGCGCCGCTGAAGCCGACCGAGCCGATTGTCAAATACGAGTTCATCAACATGCCCGACTCGAGCGGACTCGGCTCGTATACCGAATCCGGCCAGGTCATTCCCGTGACGTTCAACGGCGTGGCGGGCGGGTTCACGCATGCGATGTATCTCGACAGCGAAGCGGGCATTGCCTCCGGCCGCGAATTGCTGGGTTTTCCGAAGGTGTTGGCGCAACCGAAGCTCGAGGTGCGCAAGGACGCCCTGGTCGGCACGCTCGACTATAACGGCGTACGCGTCGCCACCGCGACAATGGCCTACAAATACGCCGAGCTCGATCTCGCCGGCGTCAGGAAGTCGCTCGAAGCGCCAGGCTTTTTGCTGAAAATCCTGCCGAATGTGAACGGCACCGCACGGGTCTGCGAGATCGTCAAATACCACGTCGACGATCTGACAGTGAAGGGCGCCTGGTCGGGGCCCGCGTCCCTGGAGCTGCACCCACACTGCTTTGCGCCCGTCGCGAAGCTTCCTGTTCTCGAGGTGCTGTCAGCCGTCCATATCCTGACGGATCTGTCTCTCGGGAACGCCGAGGTTGTCTACAACTACCTTGCGTAACGTTATCTGACTCACTGTGCGAGATCGCCATGCCCGAGACGAAGACCTCCCCACCGTCGCTGCCCGTACCCGACAGCGACTTCTATCAGATCCACGACATTCTGAGCGAGAAGGAGCAGGCCATCCTCAAGAAGGTGCGCCATTTCATGGAAACGAGCGTCGCCCCGGTCATCAACCAGTACTGGGCCGAGGACCGGTTTCCGTTCGATCTGATTCCCGGTATCCGCGAGCTGAACATCGCCGGTATCGGCTTCGAGGGCTACGACTGCCCCGGAGGCAGCACCTTGCTCGACGGCTTCATTGCAATGGAGATCGCGCGGGTCGATGCATCGATCGCGACGTTCTATGGCGTGCATAGCGGCCTCGCGATGGGCTCGATCTATCTGGGCGGATCGGAAGAGCAGAAACAGAAGTGGCTGCCACCGATGGCGCGGATGGAGAAGATCGGCTGCTTTGGGTTGACCGAGCCGCTCGTCGGTTCCGGTGCCGGCGGGGGCCTGCTGACGACGGCCAAACGCGAAGGCGATACATGGACCCTCAACGGCCAGAAGCGCTGGATCGGCAACGCGCCGTGGTGCGACGTCTCGATCATCTGGGCGCGCGACGTCGCGGACAATCAGGTGAAGGGTTTTATTGTCGAGAATAAGACCACGCCGGGATTTTCCGTCGAGAAGATCGAGCGCAAGGTCGCACTGCGTGTGGTGCAGAACGGCGTCATCACAATGGATAACTGCCGCGTGCCCGAAGAAAACCGCCTGCAGGGCGATCTGTCGTTCCGCGACACCGCGCGCGTGCTCCGCTTGACCCGGCAGTACGTTGCGTGGGAAGCCGTCGGATGCAGCATGGGTGCGTACGAACATGCGCTGAAGTATGCGCAGACGCGCGAGCAGTTCGGCAGACCGATTGCGTCTTTCCAGATGATCCAGGATCACCTCGCGAAGATGCTGGGAAACATCACCGCGTCGCAGTGCCTGGTCGTGCGGCTGGCGCAGTTGCAGGACCAGGGCAAGCTTAAGGACCAGCATGCATCGCTTGCCAAGGCCTTCTGCACGGTGCGCATGCGCGAAACGGTGGCGTCGGCTCGCGAGATTCTGGGCGGCAACGGTATTGTGCTTGACTACAACGTTGCCCGCTTCTTTGCCGATTCCGAAGCGCTGTACTCCTACGAAGGCTCGCGCGAGATGAATTCGCTGATCGTCGGCAAGGCGGTCACCGGCTTCAGTGCCTTTGTTTAAAATTAACGGAGCTCATTTTTCATGGCCAAGCCAATCAAACGCATCGCGATCATTGGGACGGGTGTTATCGGCGCGAGCTGGGCTGCGCTGTTCCTTGCGAAAGGCCTGGAGGTGGTCGCCACCGACATCGCCCCCGACGCAAAGAAAAAGCTCGACGATTTCGTCGCGGCCGCCTGGCCTGCACTGGAGCATCTGGGTCTCGCGCCGGGAGCTGCGCCGTCGAAGCTCGAATTCACTGACAACCTGGATGCGGCCATAGCCGGCGTCGATCTGGTTCAGGAAAACGGCCCTGAGCGAATCGACTTCAAGAAGGATCTCTACCGTCGTCTCGACGAGGCGTTGGCGCCGGACGTGATCATTGCATCGAGTTCGTCCGGCTTGACGGTGAGCGAGATTCAATCGGCTTGCCCGAACCACCCTGAGCGGTGCGTGATCGGCCATCCATTCAATCCACCCCATCTCATTCCGCTTGTCGAAATTGTCGGCGGCGCAAAGACGTCGGAAGAGACGATAGAGCGCGTCAGCGCGTTCTATCGCGGTCTGGGCAAGCGGACGATACGCCTGCACAAGGAGGTGCCGGGCCACGTTGCGAATCGTCTGCAGGCAGCGCTTTTTCGCGAGGTGGTCCACCTGATCGCGGAGGGCGTTGTCAGCGTGGCCGACGCCGATGCCGCCGTTTCGTGGGGTCCGGGCTTGCGCTGGGGGATCATGGGGCCGAGTCTTCTGTATCACCTCGGCGGCGGTCAGGGTGGCATCGAACATTTCTTTGAACAGTTCACCGGCCCGTTGACGGCATGGTGGCATGTGCTAGGTACGCCGGAACTGACGCCTGACGTTCGCGCGACCATTATCAAGGGGGTACATGATGAGATCCAGTCACGCTCCTTACAGCAGGATCTTGCGACGTATCGCGACGAGGTTCTGATGGGCCTGCTGCGTCTGCGAGGAAAGGAATGACGCTTTCTGCCACAGGTGCGGCGTGTCCAGGGACGCTTGACTATTGGCCACTGATCCAGAAGACGAGCGTGATTGTCTGGCATTGGGTTGGCTCTGGTTTCCTTCAGAATATGTACCCGGGGTAACGATGTGGATATTCCGTGTCGATGAGCCTCGTCTCGGGGGCATCCGCATTCGTGAATGGCACCGCCGTGCGCGTCACACGGTCGGCCTGCTCTTTCTGCTGCTGGGCGGCGCCGCCACCGGACTGGTCTTGCTCGATCAGACCAATGCCTCTTTTCCCACCAAAGTGTTCGCGGCCCTTTGGGATGGGGTCAACCTCGTCTCGACACTCGGTGACTTTACCGAGTTCAATCAGCCTCAAAAGATCTTCATGCTGCTGGCCATGTTCGCGACGCTGCTGATCGGCGGATTCGCGGTGTCGAGGCTCACCGGCATGCTATCGGGCGACGATGTAATGGCTTATCGGGAGAACAGGGTCATGGAAGGCAAGCTCGCACATCTCGCCAATCATGTCGTGGTGGTTGGATTTCATTCGCTCGGGGAATTGGTGGCAAACAGCTTGCGCCAAGCGGGACAGACGGTGCTCATCCTCGTGGGCGATCAGGATCAGGCCAATCGGGCTGCGGATCGCGGCCATATGGTCGTGCTCGGTTCGCCGGGCGCGTTCGACGACGTGCTCAAGGGCGCGCGACTGGACAGCGCCAAAGCGTTGGTCGTGACGACGCCCGACAGCAATAACAATCTGGCGATCACCCTGTTGGCGCATACGCTGAACGCCTCGCTTACGATTGTCGTCCCTGGCGAAAATCCCTTGAGAAAGGGGCTGTTGGAGAGCGCGGGGGCATCCGGCGTGGTTATCGTCGATGAGATCGTGGCGAATGCGCTGGTCGGCAAGCTCACAGCGCGGGTGGAAGAGGCGCCATGAAACCAGCGGATTCCGCGTTCCCGTCTGCATCGCATGCCCTTCCTGCAGCGACTTCTGCACGCCAATCTCGCGCAACTGCCGCACGACATCATTGCCGGGATCACGCTGGCGGCCTTGGGCACACCCGAAGTGATGGGGCACACGAAGATCTCCGACATGCTCACCGTCCATCAGGCATACCGCAATGCCCAACTCTCCACAATTCTTTGCGATTGGGTAGAAGCGATCGCGAAAGGCTCAGGTTGGTGATACAAATCCTGATGACGCGAGCGACCTTGGAGCGATCACATGCCGGTCTTCACAACAAAACGTGTGCCGCGTTCCGTCGTCGTTGCCGTGGCGGCGGTTCCCCTGGTGGGCGGGTGTGCCAAGGCGCCGTCTATCGGGGTGCTCGGTGCGTACTTCCCTGACTGGCTGTTCTGTATCGCCGCGGGCGTTGTGCTCACGGTCGCCCTCTATCTGATTCTCAAGCGTTTGCAGGCCGACCGTCTGCCGGGACCTTCAGCAGTGGTATATCCCGCGTTAGTCACTTTTTTTTCGCTCGCTGCGTGGTTGTTGCTGTTCCAACATTGAATCTCCTTAGGTGGATGCGGTGGCGACTACTGACAGCAGGACATCGAAGAGAAAATGGCCGGCCGTCATCCTGGTTGTGGCGACGCTGTTGTTGTTACTGTTTGTCATCAGGCTGCTCGACCGCGCGCCGCGCACCGACGACGCCTACGTCTACGCAGATACGATCGACGTCGTGCCTGAGGTCAACGGGCGCATCGTCGAACTGGCCGTACGGGACAATCAGGCGGTGAAGCAGGGCGATCTGTTGTTCCGTATCGACCCGCGTCCGTATCAGGATGCGCTCGCGCGGGGCAACGCGTCGCTCGTCGCGCTCGA
>NZ_PVZB01000026.1 GCF_003002025.1 Paraburkholderia sp. BL25I1N1 | reverse complement strand
TACGCGGGAAAAACCCCCACCGCATAACCCCGCCGTACAACCCGCCTTCACTCCCGCCCCATCCCCTGCGCATCCGCGTAGCCCGTCAGTTCCAGATACGCCCGTCCGGCATCCACACCTTCGCGCCGCAGGATCCGTCAATTGCCAGGTAAGGGGTCGGCAAACCCGTCTTGACGGATGGAGGCTAGCCGACGATCTCAGTCGGTTGCCAGCGCCTCTCCCCGCGCCAACTTGCCAGCATCCCTCCGTCTTAACATTCATCCCAAAATACTGTATAAATATACAGTGAAAACTCGTCACCTCATGCTTGCTCGATGCCGGGCAGGGCGGAGCATTCCCTAATTCAAGAGCGTGTCTATGGCAGCAGCGATTCAGCTTGCGACGACCGCCCTGACGTCCCAATTACGGCGTCAGGTATGGCAGGGCAATGAACTTGCCGAGGCAGATTCGCGTGTGATTTCCAGCGGCTATGCCGCGCTGGATCGGGTGTTGCCGGGACAAGGTTGGGCAGCTGGCGGTCTGACGGAATTGTTGATCGAGCATGGTGGAGTGGGTGAAGTACGTCTGCTAGCCCATGCACTGTGTCATCTGACGAAACACGCCAAGCGGCATGTCATGCTCGTGGCGCCTCCGTATCAGCCGTGCGCCGCCGCATTGAGAGCTTGGGGTGTCGATGTCGAGCGGGTTTTATGGGTCCGCTCGAGTGAAGACCAGGCCTTGTGGGCCGCCGCTCAGGCCTTGAAGCAGGATGGCATCGGCGCGGTCCTGGTTTGGCTGCCGAATGCTCGTGCCGACAAAGTCAGGCGTCTGCAAGTGGCGGCTCAAGAATCGGCATCGCTGGCATTTTTGATTCGGCCTGTCGAGGCCGCCACGCAATCTTCCCCGGCGCCATTGCGAATGATCTGCGAGCCGCTGCTGCCGGCCAATGCGCAGACGATCAACCGTCGTCAATGGCTGCAGGAGATTGGTTTGTCGATCGACATCTTCAAGCGTCGCGGGCCGCCGCTAGCCGAGCCTCTTCGTCTCGTTTTACCTTTACAAAGCGTCTTGTTGCCGGAAAACGGAGTCGGTGGCCATCAAGGGGCAGAGATCAAACATGCTGTGGATCGCAGTCACATTGCCACTCTTGTCACTGGAAGCGGTGAAGCCTCTCGCGCCGCTCCCGGATGGTTCGCTCGCGAAGCCGAATCGGCGTGAATCGAGCGATGAGACAAGCCAACTTCACGATGCCGACAACATCGTCGGAGAGCGCTGTTACGCGCTAGCCGACCACGCGCACATCCTGATGCCGGATTTCGACGCACTGCGTGCCGGCGTGCACGCGGGGCATTCGCGTTCGTATGCCTTGGCGTTGGCGCCGGGGCTCGAACTGCTTGCTGCCGATGTCGCCCGCGAAACTCAGGCATTCGAAGCCATAGCGCTTGCCTTGCTGACGTACACACCCAAAGTGTCGCTTGCCGACGCGCACACCCTGCTGCTGGAAGTCGGCTCCGGGTTGAGGTTGTTTGGCGGCTTGCGCGCGTTGTTGTCGCGGGTGTCTGCCACGGTGGCGGAATTCGGCTATACGGCGCGCATCGCCTGTGCGCCGACTGCCTGGGGCGCGTGGCTATTGGCGCAGGCCCGCGCCGTTCGGCAGAAGAATCGTTGGCACGTGGTCAAGGAGACCTCACTCGCGCGTGTCCTCGATGGCTTATCCGTATCGCTGCTGCCGGTCACGCAAACGCATCGCGAGGCGTTTGCGCATGTCGGCTGCGCGACGCTGGCCGATTTGCGTCAATTGCCACGCTCCGGTGTCGTGCGACGTTTCGGCGGCGGCATTCTTGATTTGCTGGCACAGGCGTACGGCACGCGCCCGGATCCACGTGAATCGTTTCGTGCGCCGGCGTCGTTTCATGCGCAACTGGAGTTGCCCTCCCGGGTCGATAACGCGGATGCGTTGCTGTTTGCCGCGCGTCGACTGATCGTGCAGTTGGCCGGCTGGCTGAGCGCGCATCATGCGGCGCTCAGCGGCTATACGTTGCTGCTCGAGCATGAATTGGCGTCGCGTCATGCACCGAAGACATCAAGCCTGAAGGTCGCGTGGGCCATACCGTCACGCGATGCTGAGCATCTGATCTGGTTGCTGCGGGAAAAATTGAATCAGACCGTGCTGGCGGCACCGGTCATCGAGTTGAAGCTGGTAGCGGATCAAATCGGCGAATATGCCGGCCAGTCGGACACCTTGTTTCCGATGCCCGAATCCGATGGTGATTCGATTGCGCGTCTGCTCGAACGCCTGAGCGCGCGATTGGGACCGGAGAATGTGCTGCAGATGTCGGTGCAGGACGATCATCGTCCCGAGCGGGCAATGCGCGTCGAAGCCTACGAGGCGCAAGCGTTTTCGCGCAAGAAGCGTTCGCCGGCGAAAGCCCGGACAAAAATTAAAGCAGACAACGCCTGGTTGACCGATGCATTGCAGCACGCCGCATCGGCGGAGGAGGGGGGCGCGGACGGAGATGCGCTTGCGCGAGTGGCACAAGCGACACAAGCGACACAAGCGACACAAGCGACACAAGCGACACAAGCGACACAAGCAGTCCAACAGCCCAACGAAACCGCCAACGCAAAAAAACATCACCAATCCGGCGCGCAACCGGCCAGTACCCAAACCTCGCTCGATCTACCCGACAGTGCGCTGCCGTCGCAGCCTCGCCCGCTCTGGATGCTCGACAAACCGCTGCGCCTGATGATGCGCGACCAGCGGCCGATCTATCGTCGGCCATTGAAAATGCTCACACGCACCGAGCGGATCGAAGCGGGGTGGTGGGACGGCAACCGGGTGGAGCGCGATTACTATGTCGCGGCCGACGACCGGGGCCACATGTTCTGGGTATACCGCGAACGCCTTAGCGGCGAGTGGTATCTGCAGGGTTTGTTCGGCTGATTATCATGTCACTAACCCAGCCGTCGTTCTTCGCGCAACAGCCACTCGCCACTCAGTTGCCGGCGTATGCGGAATTGCATTGTCTGACTAACTTCTCGTTTCTGCGGGGCGCATCGCATCCCCGTGAACTCGTCGAACAGGCGATGTCGCGCGGCTACAGCGCGCTCGCCATTACCGACGAATGCTCGTTGGCCGGCGTCGTGCGCGCTTACACGGCGTTGAAGGAAATCAAAGAGGAGCGGGACCGTCAGCAGAAAGAGCGCGAGGACAGGGCCAAAGCTGCGCAATCGGAAGCGCCTTCGGAAGACGCGACAAAAATCGCAGCGTCGCAGCAGGAACCCACGGAAGCTGCGGAAACTGAGGCACTGAAACCCCTCCCTCACCTGATCATCGGCAGCGAACTCAATCTGACCGACGAAACCGGCGAACCCTTCTGCACCCTGGTTGCGCTTGCAACCAACCGCAACGGTTACGGCAATCTTTCCGAACTGATCACGCTGGCTCGATCACGAGCGGACAAGGGCAGCTATCGCCTTAGCCCATCCGACTTCACCGATTCACTCCCCCATCTTGAGCATCTAAAAACCTTACCCGATTGCGTCCTGATGCTCGTGCCGCAGCGCGCGGCGACGCTCTCGCATACGCTGCGTTGCGCGCATTGGCTCGCCTCGTTCGCTGCACAACGGGCGTGGATCGCGCTCGAACTCTGGCAAACGGGCAGCGACGATCTCCAGATCGACGCCTTGCGCATGATTTCAAAAGCGAGCGGTTTGCCGCTGGTCGCGGCAGGCGGCGTTCTCATGCATGCCCGATCGCGCAAGCCGTTGCAGGACACGATGACCGCCATCGGCCTCGTCACGCCGCTATCGCAATGCGGCCATGCGCTCGAAGCGAACGCGGAGCGGCACATGCGTACGCGTGTGCGGCTCGGCAAACTGTATCCGCGCGATACGCTGGAAGAAACGCTGCGTATCGCCGCGCTATGCCGTTTCTCGCTCGACGAACTCAAGTACGAGTATCCCGAGGAACTGGTGCCCGCCGGCGAGTCACCATCGAGTTATCTGCGCAAGCTGGTCATGGCCGGCGCGATGGAGCGCTGGCCCAAGGGCATGGACCTGAAGCGAATCGGCCAGATCGAAAAAGAGTTGGGGCTGATCGCCGATCTGAAATACGAAAAGTATTTTCTGACGGTGCACGATATCGTGAGTTTCGCGCGCTCCAGAAACATTCTCTGCCAGGGGCGTGGTTCAGCGGCGAATTCGATCGTTTGCTATTGCCTGCACGTCACGGAAATCGATCCGGTGCAGATGAACATGCTGATCGAGCGTTTCATCTCGCGCGCACGCAACGAGCCACCTGATATCGACGTCGATTTCGAGCATCAGCGGCGCGAAGAGGTGATTCAATATATTTACACGAAGTACGGCCGTCATCGGGCGGCGCTGACCGCATCGCTGATTACGTATCACGCGCGCAGTGCGCTGAAAGACGTCGGCAAGGCGCTGGGTCTTGAAGTATCTTTGATCGAGCGGATCAGCAAGTCGCAACAATGGTGGGACGGCACGGATGCGGTTGCCAAATATCTGGCCGAAGCGGGCTTCGACGCCAACTCGCACATCACGCAGAATCTGATTCGCCTCACGAAGGAGTTGCGCGCTTTTCCGCGTCATCTGTCGCAACACGTTGGCGGTTTTGTGATTGCGAAAGACAAGCTGTCGCGACTCGTGCCGATCGAGAACGCGACAATGAAAGACCGCAGCGTGATCGAGTGGGACAAGGACGATATCGACGCGCTCAAACTGCTGAAAGTCGACGTGCTGGCGCTCGGCATGTTGTCGGCGATCCGGCGCGCGCTGGAATTCGTCGCGTTGAGGCGCGGCTTTCCGAAGTTCAGGGTGCAGGATATTCCGCGCGAGGATCGAGCCGTCTACGAAATGTGCGGCCATGCCGATACGATCGGCGTATTCCAGATCGAATCGCGGGCGCAGCAAAGCATGTTGCCGCGTCTGAAGCCCAACAAGTACTACGATCTCGTAATCGAAGTGGCGATCGTGCGGCCCGGGCCGATTCAGGGCGGTATGGTGCATCCCTATCTGCGCCGTAAGCAGGGGCTCGAGGCGGTCGACTACGCGAAGGATGAATTGCGTCCCGTGCTCGAACGCACGCTCGGCGTGCCGATTTTCCAGGAACAGGTCATGCATCTGGCGATGGTTGCGGCGAAATATACCGGTGAGCAGGCCGATCAGTTACGGCGCGCGATGGCCGCATGGCGGCGCAGCGGCAACCTGGCAAAGTATCAGAAGGATTTGAACGAGCGGATGCTCAAGCGCGGCTACGAACAGGAGTTCATCGACCGCATCTGCAAACAGATCGAAGGCTTCGGCGAATATGGTTTTCCGGAGAGCCATGCGGCGAGCTTCGCGCTGCTCGTCTACCTCAGCGCGTGGTTGAAGCGCTATGAACCGGCTGCTTTTCTGGCGGGTTTGCTGAACAGTCAGCCGTTGGGGTTTTATTCGCCGTCGCAACTCGTTCAGGATGCGAAGCGTCACGGCGTCCAGGTATTGCCGCCCGACGTGACCTTGAGCGATTGGGAATCGACATTCGAGAGACGTGGTCATGAAGGACAACGGATCTCAGCGGACGAAACCTGTTTGCATCGTCAGCAGGCCGTACTATCCGCGCAGCAATTGCGCGATCTTTCGCTGCGGCGTCTGACGGTGAGCAGGACCGTCCGGCGCGCGGCACAGCGATTGACTGCCCGCGTGTTTCAACCGTCGAACACCTATGGCGCGCGCGGCCCCGCCGTGCGCATCGGCATGCATCTGATCAAAGGCTTCTCGCAAGCGGCTGCTGAACGCATCATGGCCGCACGAAACGAGACACCGTTTACCGATGTCGACGATCTGGCCCGCCGCGCGGCCCTGACGCGGCGTGATCTCGAAGCGCTGGCCGCGGCGAATGCGCTGGTCAGTATCGCGGGACATCGGCGCGAGGCATGGTGGGCCGTGACGGCGCAGCACACGGTGCCCAAACTGCTGCGCGGTGCGCCGATCGCCGAAGCGCCGCTGACATTGCCGCAGGCAGCCGAAAGCCGCGAAATCGTCGACGACTACGCGAGTATTGGCCTCACGCTCAATCGACATCCGCTTGCGCTATTGCGTGCACGCCTTGCAAAGCATCGTTTTCGCACGGCCGCAGAACTCGCCGCGTGTCAGCACGGCACGCTGGCGCGAGCGTGCGGCATCGTCACCGTGCGGCAACGTCCGGGCACGGCAAACGGCACGGTGTTCGTTTCCATCGAAGACGAGACCGGTTCGATCAACGTGATCGTCTGGCCGTCGCTGGTGGAAAAGCAGCGCAAGGTTTTGCTGGGCGCATCGTTGCTGGCGGTCTACGGTGTTTTGCAGCGCGACGACGGCGTAGCGACCGGCGGGGACAATGCCGGCAACCCAGTGAGCGCGAATCAGGCTAAGGCGAAACGGAAAAACAAGGGCGAGGTGATCCATCTCGTCGCTCATCGCCTCGAAGACCACAGCGAATGGCTGGGTGAATTGGCCACGGCGAGCCGCGATTTTCATTGAGGGCGGTTCGCGGTGGCCAAGCGAGCCGGCTCGACGTACGGCCGTCGTGCCGGCGCGCATCGACCGAATAACAACATGGGCGACTTGCCGCGTTCAGTTCTGGCTGCCAGATAAAACGTTCTACGCTTGTGCGGCGCCGCGCCACGGAAACGCCGCTAACACTTGGCGAATCGCCGTATCGAACGGCGTGCGCCGGCCTATGCCGAGCGCTTCGAGGCGGGTCGATGCCAGGTGGCAGTTATGCGGCCGAGGCGTCGAATCGGTCGGCACAGGTTGCGGCGTCAGATGCGCGTCGAGTTGCAGCGCTTCGGCGAGGCGCAAGGCGATCTCATACTTGTTCATCGGTTCGTCGCCGGACCATTGCACGATGCCGCGGATCGCATCGCCTTGCGCGTGCCGTTCGAGCATCTGCCGGATCACGAACGCCACGTCCGGCGTGAAGGTGGGGTAGCGGATCGCCCACGCATCCATGACAGCGGGTTTGCTCCCGGTCGCGGCTGACCCGGCGATCGCCGGCACGAGACTCGTCACCGCCGACTCCGCCCAACTGACAATGGGCCCGTACAGCAGCGGCAAACGCAGCACGCAGCCGAGGTCGGTCGATTCAGTCAGCGCTCGCTCGCCCTCAAGCTTGCTGTGCCCATAGGCGTTGAGCGGCGCGGGCACGGAATCGTGCTGGTAGGGCGGGTGCGTGCCGTCGAACACGTAATCGGTCGAAATCGATAGCGTCCATGCGCCGCGCCGGTTCGCCGACGTGGCAAGGGTGCGCACCGCATCGACATTCAGCGCGCGGGCCAGCGCGGGGTCATGCTCGCACACGTCCGGTCGACGCTCTGCCGCGGCGATCACGAGCGCGTCCGGCGCTTCGTGCTCGACGAACTGCTCGACCGCCCGCGTGTCGCGGATATCCAGCGCGACCTTGCCCGGCGCCGGCCGGCTGAACGCTGTGGCGACGACTTGCCAACCGGTCGGCTGCGCCAGTTCGTCGACGAGCGCGCGGCCGAGCAGCCCGGAGGCACCAATGACGGCAATTTTGAACATGACGTGAACTCGCTTAACGGGCCGCGCCGGGCGAACTGCTGGTCGTGCCGCTTGCGACGCCCGTCACGGTGTAGCCGGCTTCGTCGATGGCAGCCTTCAGCGTCTCGGCCGGTTGCGTCGATTCCACGGCGACGCGCCCGGTCGCCAGATCCACGCGGACTTGCGCGGCGTCGTCAAGCTCGCGGATTGCATTCGTGACCGCCGTCACACAATGCTGGCAACTCATGCCTTCAACCTGAAATTCGATCGTCATCGGGAATTGCCTCGAAAAATTGGATAGTGCGACCGTTGAATTATGCCTGCCGATACGCAATTCCGTGGATGACCTTCCCACCATGGGAAGGTGTACGATCGACGCACACACTGGAGAAACGGCCATGAATATCGGTGAAGCGGCCCGTGCGTCGGGCCTCACGGCGAAAATGATCCGCTACTACGAGAGCGTCGGCTTGCTGGCGGCGAAATCGCGCACCAGCGCCAACTACCGCGTATACGGTCCGCAAGAGGTTCACTCGCTGCGCTTCATCCGCCAGGCGCGCCGGCTTGGCTTTCTGATCGAAGACATTCGACGGCTGCTGGCACTGTGGCACGATCGCTCGCGGGCCAGCGCGGAGGTGAAAGCCATCGCCTTGGAGCACGTCGCGGAACTTGATCGCCGCATCGCCGAACTGACCGACATGCGCGACACGTTAGCGCACCTCGCCGACCATTGTCACGGCGACGAGCGTCCTGATTGCCCGATCATCGAACGTCTTGCCGATACCGATCTGGTTTCGGGGCAGGGTTGTCGTCCTGTTTGAGATTGTGTTTTGCGGAAGGTGCAACCTGGTGCTGCGATTTATCGCAACCGCAACGGTATTTGCACCACAATCATGCATAAAAATATGGGTGGCATCAGCTAGAGCGACAAATTGAAGTCAATTCGAGTTAAATCAATCACTTGACCGCACCACGCGCGTGCACCATTCCAAAACGGAATGCACGTCATGCGGGCATTTCACTAGTCAGGTTGCACTATAGGGCTATAATCCGGGTTAACCCTTTTACGGGAAATCCCTGATGCCCAATCCACCGGGGATTCAATCTGATCCTTGGAGAACATCATGTTTGCATACGTACTCGAAAAGCTGAGCACCTGGTTTGAAACCGCTGAACGCACCCGTCGTGAAGCCTACCTCGCATCGTCGTCGGATATCGTCCAGCTCGAACAGCGCATCCGTTCGCTCGAAACCAACGGCTACTCGCTGTAAGTTTCATCGGCATCGCGTTTGATCCGGCAGCGCTCATCGCGCAGCCACGGCAGTAAAAGCGTCAAGCCCCGTCTATGCGGGGCTTTGTCACATCTGGACTGCGAGAATTGCAGTCGAGCGGCGTTTGAGTGCTACGCGTGGCGAATATCGACTAGCCTCGCGGCGACCGTCGCGGTAAGGTAAAGCGTTTTCCGCGAAATCCGGCTTTCCAAAACTCAACCGGTCCGCCCATGCCATCTGCCCGCCCGCTCAAATCCATTCTGGCCGTGACCATTGCAGCCTCGCTGACCTCGATCTTCGCCGGGTCGGCTGCTTATGCTGCGTCGACCAGCGCACGCAAGCCGGTGATTCTCGACTCGCAGAACGGCATCAACGACGGACAGAGCGGAACCGTCCTGCAGACCGCGCCGCTTTCGCATCAGCCCATCGTCGAAGCGCAGCCCATTGCGACGCCGGCCGAACTGGCACCGAATTCGTCGATCCCGATCGTCGTTGCGCCTTATATCCAGTTGCCAGCAGGCGGAAGTACGCCGCCGCCGCGACCGCAGCCGCAAGCCCAGCCCCGCCCGGCGCCTCGGCCGCAATAGGCGCTCGCTTTCCGTTTCAGATCCAGTCGGCGTACGCGGCGGACCGCCACCGCCGCCGCGATATCGTCCAGTGCGTGGACCTTGTCACAAGCTGGAGACGCGAGCGCTTCCGGCAGTGCTTTCCCATTTCAGTCAATGCCTGCCCGTGCATGGTCAGCTCGTCGACACACGGGCGCTCGCGCGAGCGCCTATCTGATTGACCCAATTCCCCTTTTCGATCAACGCTCACAGTGCGCTCCTGGGCGCGAGCGCAGACACGACTCATGCGCCGACGCGTCGCGTGCGCCATTGGGGTTTGGGCGCATGGCGCACGCGCAGCCGTCCGACGACAATCATCGCGCGCGGTCTCTCCCCAGCGACTCGGACGAGACATCGAGCCCGGCCCGACCGCATCGAACGAGAAACAGAACAAGGAGACATCGAATGCCGACTACTCAATGGATGCGGCAGGCCGCCTGCGCCTGCGTCACGCTGCTTGCACTGGCCGCGCTGCCTGGTGCCGCGCTTGCCAAAGACACACCGGAAAAACCTGCGCTGACCATGGCAGTCGGCGGTCTGCCTGGCCTCTACTATCTGCCGGTGCTCGCCGCGCAACAGTTGGGCTATTTCAAGGACGAAGGCCTCGACGTCACGCTAGAGGATTTCGCGGGCGGATCGAAAGCATTGGAAGCAGTCGTAGGCGGCAGCGCCGACGTGGGCGCCGGCGCATTCGAGCACACGCTGTTCATGCAGGAGAAAGGGCAGCATTACCGGGCGTTTGCGTTGATGGGGCGCGCGCCGCAAATCGTCGTTGCCGTGCTGAAATCGAAGGCCGATCAGTTCAAGACGCTCGCGGACTTCAAAGGCGCGAAAGTCGGCGTGAGCGCGCCGGGTTCGTCGACGGATCTCGTGCTCACCGTGGCTTTGCGCAAAGCCGGCGTGCAGCGCAACGAAATTTCGGCGATCGGCGTGGGCAGCGGCGCCTCCGTGCTCGCGGCGGTAAGCGGCGGTCAGATCGATGCGCTCTCCAACGTCGATCCGATGATAACCAAACTGGCGCGCAGCGGCGCGATCAAGGTGCTGGTCGATACGCGCACCGTGAAGGGCACGCAGGAGGTGTTCGGCGGAACGATGCCGGCGGCGACGCTGTATGCCTCGGACAATTTCATTCAGAAGTATCCGAAGACGACGCAGGCGCTCGCCAACGCAATCGTGCGCGCGGATCACTGGCTGCAGTCCGCGAGCGATGCCGATCTGCTGAAGATGGTGCCGCCGGCCTATCTGCTCAACGACTCTGCGCTTTATGTCGAGGCCTTTCACAACGTGCGCGACGCTTATTCGCCTGACGGCTTGATGCCCGCTGACGGCCCGGCGACCTCGCTGCGCGCATTGTCCTCGTTCGATAACCGGCTCGATCCGAAAAAGATCGACCTGAACGCGACATATACCAACGACTTCGCCCGCAAGGCCGCGGCCCAGCTCAAGTAGTCGGCGTCTCGGGCTGACTGAGCAACCGAACCGGCCGCGCGCGTCGTGCGCACGTGGCGGGCGAAAACAACGGTAGCCCAGCTCGGCGAACTGCGTACGGCTCAGTGGCCGCAAAAACGTGAAGGCTGCACAAATCTCGCGGCCAACAAAATCTCGCAGCCCACAACACGAAACTCAGTCGCCGCGATACTCCACCTTAAACTGCGCAGCCTCATCTTCGCCAAGCGCCTTGACGAGCCAGGGCATCTGGTCCTTCAGCGTTTTTGCCAGCGTATACGGCGGGTTCAAAATGAACATGCCGCTGCCGAAGAGCCCAAAACCATCCTCTGGCGGATTGCTGACAGTCAGGCTCACGTGCAGCCAGTTCTTATCCTGCAGTTTCTTCAACTGATCGGGGAAGCGCTGCGACTCCGGGCGCCTCACCTGCGGATACCAGACGGCGTACGTGCCGGTCGGAAAACGCTTCAGGCTTTCTTCGACGCAGCGCAGCGTGCGAATGTAGTCACGCTTGTCCTCATACGACGGATCGAGCAGCACCAACGCGCGACGCGGAGCCGGCGGCAGCAAGGCAAGAATGCCGTCGAAGCCGTCGCCCGCATACAGCATCGCGCGACGGCCCGCGTCGCGGAAATTGTGGCGCAGCACGTCGATTTCGGTGGTGTGCAGTTCGAACAGGCGCATGCGGTCCTGTTCGCGCATCTGCCGCCACGCGATATACGGCGAGCCGGGATAGAAGCGCAGTTGGCCGTCCGGATTGAGCGCGCCCACTTCGTCGACATAATCCGCGAACATCGGCGGCAGGTCGTCGCGTCCCCACAGTTTGCCGATGCCGGTCCGGAACTCGCCGGTCTTGGTCGAGTAACCTTCCTTCAGCGAATAGACGCCGGCGCCCGCATGCGTGTCTATATACCAGTAGGACTTGTCCTTCTGGCCGAGGTAGCGCAGGAGCTGCAACACGACGGCGTGTTTCAGAACGTCGGCGTGATTGCCTGCATGAAAGGCGTGGCGGTAGCTGAGCATGATGAGGAGACGCTGAAAGAGGGCATGCCGCTCCAGGGCGGATTCGGCGATGCGGATGCAATGCGGCTGCACAATGGGCATACGGCGCCGGTGTGCAGCGCGGTCGCGTATTGTACGCGACGCCGCGTTGCGCACCGTGCATTGCAGCGGGTTGCACGCGTGACGCGACCATGGCCGCGAGGCTGCCACGGCCATGTTACGCGCTCACGCGAGTCCGGTCAGTCGTGCGCGTCGCCGATAATTTCCTCGACTCGCGTTTTGATCTCCGGCGTGATCCGCTCAGCCACCTCGGCGGACTTCATGTTCTCGCCGATCTGTTCCACCCGCGATGCCCCCGTGATCACCGTGCTGACACTCGGGTTCTTCAGAATCCAGCCGATCGCAAGCTGGCCGATCGTGCAGCTCAACTCGTCCGCCACTTTGCCGAGCTTGCCGACCACGTTGTTCTTGCCCGCGTCGGTGACCTGCGTGCGCAGCCAGTCGTAGCCCTGCAATTGCGCGCGGCTGTCGGCTGGCACGCCATCACGGTATTTGCCGGTCAGCAAGCCGGATGCAAGCGGGCTCCAGGTGGTCAGGCCGAGGCCGATATCCTCGTAAAGCCGCTTGTATTCCTGCTCGACGCGGTTGCGATGGAACAGGTTGTACTGCGGCTGCTCCATGACCGGCTTATGCAGATGATGCCGCTCCGCGATGTCGTAAGCGGCGCGGATTTCATCGGCGCTCCATTCGGACGTGCCCCAGTACAGCGCTTTGCCACGGGTGATCATGTCGCTCATGGCCCAGACGGTTTCCTCCACCGGCGTGTTCGGGTCCGGACGATGACAGAACACGAGATCGACATAGTCGAGTTGCAGCCGTTTGAGCGACGCGTCGATTGCGTTCAGCAGATACTTGCGGTTCAGCGTGTGGTACTGGTTCGGCGCTTCCGCGAGTCCCCAGAAGAATTTCGTCGACACCACGTAGCTCACGCGCGGCCACGCCAGTTCCTTGAGCGCCTGGCCCATGATTTCTTCGGATTTGCCGCCGGCGTACACCTCGGCGTTGTCGAAGAAGTTGACTCCCGCGTCGCGCGCGGCCGCGAGCGATTCGCGCGCCGCGTGGGTGTCCACCTGATTGCCGTACGTGACCCACGAGCCGATGGACAGCTCGCTGACCTGCAGGCCGGAACGGCCCAGACGTCGATAATTCATGCATGCCTCCTTGTTGGTGATGCCACCGGAATCCCGCCGAAAACGTCCAGTTTAAAGAGATACGTTTCGACGTGCTTTTAACCGGTGGAGTTCACACGGTTCATGCACAATAGCAGCGTTGGCCGCAGTGCAGCATTCAGCCGAACGGCCTATGCCGTTTGGCTGACTTCACGCCGCCCGCGGCCCGTGGTCTCATTGTCATCAACTGCATGGAGGTTCTGGATGTCGTCAACGAACACGAATCTGAGTGGCAAAGTCGCCGTGGTTACCGGCGCCGCAAGCGGCATCGGCAAGCAGATTGCGCTAACTCTTTCCGCAGCAGGCGCGGCTGTCGCGATCGCCGACCTGAATCAGGACGGCGCGAACGCCGTCGCTGAGGAAATCAAAAAGGGCGGCGGCAAGGCAATCGGCGTGGCGATGGACGTCACGAACGAAGACGCCGTCAATCAGGGCATCGACAAAGTGGCCGCGGAACTTGGCTCGGTCGATATTCTTATTTCCAACGCCGGCATTCAGATTGTCAATCCGATCGAAAACTACTCGTTTTCGGATTGGAAGAAGATGCAGGCGATCCACGTGGACGGCGCGTTCCTGACCACCAAGGCGGCGCTCAAGCACATGTACAAGGACGATCGCGGCGGCATTGTGATCTACATGGGCTCGGTCCATTCGCACGAAGCGTCACCGCTCAAATCGGCTTATGTCACGGCCAAGCATGCACTGCTGGGCCTCTCGCGCGTGCTCGCCAAAGAAGGCGCCAAGCACAACGTGCGCTCGCATGTGGTGTGTCCGGGTTTCGTGCGCACGCCGCTCGTCGACAAGCAGATTCCCGAACAGGCCAAAGAACTGGGCATTAGCGAGGAAGACGTGATCAAGCGCGTCATGCTGGGCGGCACGGTCGACGGTGTCTTCACCACGGTGGAAGACGTCGCGCAAACGGTGCTGTTCCTGTCCACGTTCCCGACGGCGGCGCTGACCGGCCAGTCCTTTATTGTGAGCCACGGCTGGTACATGCAATAAGGAGGTGCCTATGGCGCAACGCAATCTCAAGCGGGCGCGCGTCGGCGCGCCCGGCGACGGGGAAGGCGAGGGCGCCGGTCCGGCGCCCTCCGCGCATCCCGGCCGGCATCTCCATTTACCCAAGTACGAAACCGTCGCCTTGATGCTGCAAGGGGGCGGCGCATTGGGCGCCTATCAGGCGGGTGTTTTTCAGGGACTTTACGAAGCGGGGATCGAGCCGAACTGGCTGGCGGGCATTTCGATCGGCGCGTTGAATACGGCGGTCATCGCCGGCAATCCGCCCGAAAAGCGGGTTGAACGGCTGCTGCAATTCTGGGAAACGATTTGCCAGCCCGCCTTCGGGCCGCCGTTGCCTGCGTTTATCGAGCACGCGCTCTTCAATTCCAGCGACGCCATACGCAAGGCCTTTACGGCAACGCAGGCCGTGGGCGCCATCGTCGAAGGGCAGAAGGGCTTTTTCGTGCCGCGCTTTCCGCCGCCGTTGCCCACGGTGTCCGGGCCGCCGCAATTGGCCAGCTATTACGACACCACGCCGTTGAAGGCCACGCTCGAAGCGTTCTGCGATTTCGACCGGATCAATTCGAAAGAAATGCGCGTCTCGGTGGGGGCGGTCAATTGCGGCACGGGGAATTTCGCGTACTTCGATAACACCCATACAACGCTGAGGCCCGAGCATTTCATGGCGTCAGGCGCGTTGCCGCCCGGCTTCGCGGCGGTCGAGATCGACGGTCAGTACTACTGGGACGGCGGCTTGATGTCGAACACACCGCTTTATGAGGTGATCCAGTCCACGCCGCGTCGCGACACGCTCGCCTTTCAGGTCGATCTCTGGAGCGCGATCGGACCGGTGCCGGACAACATCACCGACGTCCAAGGGCGCATGAAAGACATTCAGTATTCGAGCCGCACGCGTCTCGTGACCGATATGCTGCAGCGGTCGCAGCGTTTCCGGCACGTGTTGCGCGAAGTGCTGGATCGCGTGCCGTCCGATCAGCGTGACGATCCGTGGTGCAAGTTAGCCGAGGATCTGTCGTGTTCGAAGCGCTACAACGTGGTCCATTTGATCTACCGGCACAAGGAATACGAAGGGCACTACAAGGACTTTCAGTTCGGCTTGTCGACGATGCGCGAACATTGGCAAAGCGGTTTGGAAGACATCCGCCATTCGCTCGCGCAACCCGAGTGGCTCGACATGCCGGATAACGACGCGGGCTTTGTCACGCACGATATCCATCGGGATGCGCGCTGAAGGAGCCACGAGCCCGAGCGCCGCGTGACCGAAGCGCGGCGCGGCAATTGTGGCAGTCCTTGCGGTATCGAAAGCGGCTCTGTTCCAGCAACAAGCAGCAGGCACGTTGCAAACTGCAATCGGGCCACAAATAGAAACGGCGCCCTGAAAAGGGCGCCGTTTTCGCAATCATTCGCAGCAGAGCGCGTGCAACGAATGCCCGCGCCCGCCAGCACCTTACTTCAACACGTGAGCGACCGCATTGGCCACCACGTCGAGGTTGCGCGTATTGAGCGCAGCCACGCAGATGCGACCCGTGCTCACGGCGTAGATGCCGAACTCTTCGCGCAGACGGTCCACTTGCGGCGCCGTCAGACCCGAGTACGAGAACATGCCGCGCTGCGCGTTCACGAAGCTGAAATCGCGATCCACTCCGCTAGCCTTCAGGCGTTCAACCAGACCGTTACGCATGGCGCGAATACGGTCACGCATTTCAGCCAGTTCGGTTTCCCACGTGGCGCGCAGTTCCGGCGAGGCCAGCACGGCCGCGACCACCGAGCCGCCATGCGTTGGCGGGTTCGAGTAGTTCGTGCGGATCACGCGCTTGAGTTGCGACAACACGCGAGCCGCTTCATCCTTGCTTGCCGTGATGACCGACAGCGCGCCGACGCGCTCGCCGTACAGCGAGAACGACTTCGAGAACGACGACGACACGAACACGTTCAGTTCCGACGCAGCGAAGAGACGCACGGCTGCAGCGTCTGCTTCGATGTTGTCGCCGAAACCTTGGTAAGCGATGTCGAGGAACGGCACCAGGTTGCGCGCCTTGACCACTTCGACAATCTGCTTCCATTGCTCGACGCTCAGGTCCACGCCGGTCGGGTTGTGGCAGCACGCGTGCAGCACGACAACGGTGCCCGCTGCGTAGCTGTTCAGCGCGCTCAACATGGCGTCGAAATTCACGCCGTGGGTGTGCGCGTCGTAGTACGGATACGACACGACTTCGAAGCCTGCGCTTTCGAACAGCGCACGGTGGTTTTCCCAGCTCGGATCGCTGATCGCGACCTTCGCGTTCGGGTTCAGGCGCTTCAGGAAATCCGCGCCGATCTTCAGCGCGCCCGTGCCGCCCAACGCCTGCGCCGTCACGACGCGGCCGGCTGCGATCAGCGGCGAGTCGTTGCCGAGCAGCAGTTTCTGCACGGCGGCATCGTAAGCGGCAATGCCTTCGATCGGCAGATACCCGCGCGGCAGCGCAGCTTCGACGCGAGCCTTTTCGGCGTCGCGCACAGCGCGCAGCAGCGGAATCTTGCCTTCTTCGTTGAAGTACACGCCGACGCCAAGGTTGACCTTGGTGGTGCGCGCATCGGCGTTGAAGGCTTCGTTCAGGCCCAGAATCGGGTCGCGGGGAGCAAGTTCGACGGCGGAGAACAGAGACATGATGGGTGGGCAGCAGTAGTGAGAAGAGGGCGGCTTCGATCGCGGACGGCCAAGCCAGCGGCGTCCGGCGCAAAACGCGGACACGCCGTGGGCGGTGGCGACCGGGCGCAGCTTCGCATTGTAACGAAT
The DNA here is from genome assembly GCF_003002025.1 of Paraburkholderia sp. BL25I1N1. Classification (GTDB taxonomy): domain Bacteria; phylum Pseudomonadota; class Gammaproteobacteria; order Burkholderiales; family Burkholderiaceae; genus Paraburkholderia. Next base: position 109,217 of record NZ_PVZB01000026.1, on the reverse strand, counting down.
TCGCGACCGTTTTTCGGACGGCAACGCCGCTCGTAGGGAATTTTTTGCTTGAAAAACAGGCACTCCGGCGCCACTTGGCAACAACGGGGCTCTCCGCCAAGCCGCCGCGAGAAAGCAGGAAAGCGGCCCGCAGCCGGCGAAATCAAGGCTTGTGGCGGCGGTCCCGTCGCCGTGAGCCAATGCCGTGCGACTGCGCCCAAAGGGCCACAGCATTGCGTCCGCATCTGCCCCGCGCGACTCCCCAAAACCCTACGCAGACGCGCTCGATCTTCGATTCCCGCAACCCGTTAGAATAGTTCTTTGCCCCCAAGGCCCGGTACCGCCCCCCATGTCCGAACAACATCTGACTGAAGCCGACGAAACGCTGGACGAATCCAAATTCGTCCGGTTCGAAGGCTCGCCGTTCCAGCTCTACCAACCGTATCCGCCCGCCGGCGATCAGCCCACGGCGATCGACACGCTCGTCGAAGGCGTCGAAGATGGCCTCTCGTTCCAGACGCTGCTCGGTGTCACCGGTTCCGGCAAGACCTTCACGATGGCCAATACGATCGCGCGGCTCGGCCGCCCGGCCATCGTGTTCGCGCCGAACAAGACGCTCGCCGCGCAGCTTTATTCGGAGTTCCGCGAGTTCTTTCCGCGCAATGCGGTCGAGTACTTCGTCTCGTACTACGACTATTACCAGCCGGAAGCGTACGTGCCGCAGCGCGATCTGTTCATCGAGAAGGACTCGTCGATCAACGAGCACATCGAGCAGATGCGGCTGTCGGCCACCAAGAGTCTGATGGAGCGGCGCGACGTGGTGATCGTCGGCACGGTCTCGGCGATTTACGGTATCGGCAACCCGTCTGAATATCACAAGATGATTCTGACGCTGCGCACCGGCGACAAGCTCGGCCAGCGCGACATCATCGCGCGGCTGATCGCCATGCAGTACAACCGCAACGAGGCCGACTTCCAGCGCGGCTCGTTCCGCGTGCGCGGCGACACGATCGATATCTTCCCGGCGGAGCATGCCGAGATGGCGGTGCGCATCGAGTTGTTCGACGATGAAATCGAAACCCTGCAACTATTCGATCCGCTCACGGGCCGCGTGCGTCAGAAGATTCCGCGCTTCACGGTGTATCCGTCGTCGCACTATGTGACGCCGCGCGATACCGTGGTGCGCGCGGTCGAAACGATCAAGGCCGAACTGCGCGAGCGGCTCGAATTCTTCTATAGCGGCGGAAAGCTGGTTGAAGCGCAGCGGCTCGAGCAGCGTACGCGCTTCGACCTGGAAATGCTGCAGGAACTTGGCTTCTGCAAGGGCATCGAGAACTACTCGCGGCACTTCTCCGGCGCGGCGCCGGGCGAGCCGCCGCCTACGCTGGTCGACTATCTGCCCTCGGACGCGCTCATGCTGCTCGACGAGTCGCACGTGCTGATCGGCCAGCTGAACGGCATGTACAACGGCGACCGCGCGCGCAAGGAAAATCTGGTCGACTACGGTTTCCGCCTGCCGTCGGCGCTCGACAACCGCCCGCTCAAGTTCAACGAGTTCGAACGCAAGATGCGTCAGGTGGTGTTCGTGTCGGCCACGCCGGCTGACTACGAGCAGAAGACAGCAGGTCAGGTGGCCGAGCAACTGGTGCGACCGACCGGCCTCGTCGATCCGGAAATCGAGGTGCGCCCGGCGCGCAGCCAGGTCGACGACGTGCTCGGCGAGATCAACGAGCGCGTCAAGGTGGGTGACCGCGTGCTGGTCACGGTGCTGACCAAGCGCATGGCCGAACAGTTGACCGAGTTTCTGGCCGACCACGGCGTCAAGGTGCGCTACCTGCATAGCGACATCGACACCGTGGAGCGGGTGGAAATCATCCGCGACCTGCGTCTGGGCACCTTCGACGTGCTCGTCGGGATCAACCTGTTGCGCGAAGGGCTGGATATTCCGGAAGTGTCGCTCGTCGCGATTCTCGACGCGGACAAGGAAGGCTTTCTGCGCGCCGAGCGCTCGCTGATCCAGACCATCGGCCGGGCGGCGCGGAACGTGAACGGCAAGGCGATTCTCTACGGAGACAAGATCACGGACTCGATGCGCCGCGCCATCGACGAAACCGAACGGCGGCGCAACAAGCAGATTGCCTTCAACCTGGAGAACGGCATTACGCCGCGCGGGGTGGTCAAGCGTATTCGCGACATTATCGACGGCGTGTACAACGTCGACGACGCCCGCGCCGAACTGAAGGAGCAGCAGGCGCGCGCTAAATTCGAGGACATGTCCGAGAAGCAGCTTGCCAAGGAACTCAAGCGTCTCGAAAAGCAGATGATGGAGCACGCCAAGAACCTTGAGTTCGAGAAGGCCGCGCAGACCCGCGACCAGCTCGCGTTGCTGCGCCAGCGCGTGTTCGGCGCGAACGTCGGCGATCACGTGTCGGGCGTCGATTAAGTCGTCCGCGCGCCTAGGGCGCGGCAATGCGCCGCGCCCGGTCGATCCATGCCGGGCACTCGCCCGCCATCGCCTCACTTCCTCCCACCGCTTCCTTAAGTCTGCCTTAAGACCCTGCTGCCACAAGGCTTGCAGCGCGCTCTCATTTGTTCTCCCTCGCGATCAATGATAAACTCGACCAATATTGAGAATGGTTCGCATTAACGTTCGTAACGGCCAGCCCGCCGGCGAGCGATCGGGGCGCTCACGCGCCGCAGCCGCTGCATCGCAAGGCGTGCGCGACGCACTGTTCCAATGGGTTCGATTCCAGTCTGATAAAAACAAGGAGTTTCAATGCGGATTTCTTCATTTGTGCGTGGCGGGGCGGCAGCGGTGGCCGCGGTCGCGGCTTTCTCGGCAGCGGCGGCGGAATATCCCATCGGCAAGCAGCAGATTCACGGCGGCATGGAAATCAACGCGGTCTATCTGCAGCCGATCACGATGGAACCCGAAGGCATGATGCGCAAAGCCTCGGATTCGGACATCCACCTCGAAGCTGACATTCACGCGGTCAAGAACAATCCGAACGGTTTCGCGGAAGGCGACTGGATGCCGTATCTGCAAGTGCACTATGAACTGACGAAGGCCGGTTCGACTCAGACGCAGAAGGGCGACCTGATGGCGATGGTCGCCAACGACGGCCCGCACTACGGCGACAACGTCAAGCTGCAAGGCCCGGGCAAGTACCACCTGAAGATGATCGTCGAAGCGCCGATGCAAACGGGCCATATGGCGTTCGGCCGCCACGTCGACAAGGAAACCGGCGTGGGTCCGTGGTTCAAGCCGATCACCCTCGAATACGACTTCGCCTATGCCGGCATCGGCAAGAAGGGCGGCTACTGATCGCCGCGCATCATCGCGCGCGAGCATGCTTTGCCGCGTGGCCGCGCGTGCGCGGGTGATCAACGAGTGATCAATGAGTGACCGAACGAGGCTGAACGAACCAGTGCAGCAGACGGCGCGTCGGCGGTCGACCGCCAACGCGCTGCGTTTTCCGGAAGGGCTAATGAGAATCAACCGAAAGATCGCGACCTTCGCCGCCACGATTTTGCTGGCAAGCGCGGCCCATGCAGCCGACCTGCCGACCTTCAAGCTGGAAATGAACGACGGCAAGCTGAACCCGGCCCGCATCGAAGTGCCGGCGGGGCAGCGTATCAAGATCGAAGTGCGCAACACGGGCAAAGGCGCGGCCGAATTCGAAAGCGTGCAGTTGCGTAAAGAAAAGGTGTTGGCGCCGGGCGCGGATTCGTTCGTCGTGATCGCGCCGCTCGAACCGGGCGAATACAAGTTTTTCGACGACTTTCACCAGCAGGCACAGGGCGTCATCGTCGCGAAGTAAGAGCTTGGGAGGCGAGTGCAGGCCGTAAACGGCCGGTCGTTCGCACAAGCAGTAGAAGGGCAGAGGGAGAGCTTGATGGGTCAGATTCTATTCATCGTGTGGCGGGAAAGTGTCGAGGCGTTGCTGGTCGTCGGCATTCTGTACGCTTGGCTGAAAAATGGCGACGACGATGCGCGCCGGGGTTTGCCGTACCTGTGGGGCGGCGTGGCGGCCGGTTTGATTGCGGCGGTAGCGCTCGGCGCCGCGCTGGTCGGTTTCACCGAAGTGCTCTCCGGCGACGCGCAGGATTATTTCCAGACCGCGATGGTGCTGGTCGCCTGCGTGCTGATCGTGCAGATGGTGCTGTGGATGAAGCAGCACGGCCGCACGCTCAAGCGCGACATGGAACAGTCGCTGCAGAAGAGCCAGCGCGATTCGAACTGGTGGGGTGTCGCGTTGCTGGTGGCCCTGGCGATCGCGCGTGAAGGCAGCGAGACGGTGATCTTTCTGTACGGACTCGGCTTCGGCCAGTCGGGTCACGTGGACGCCAGCCAGATGCTCGCGGTCGTGATCGGCCTGGTGCTCGCGTTCCTGACCTTCTACGCACTGCAACTGGGCGGCAAGATCTTCTCGTGGCGGCTCTTTTTCCGCATCACGGAAATCATGCTGCTGTTCCTCGGCGCGGGTCTGTTTCAGACCGGTGTGGACAAGCTGATCGACAAGGAAATCCTGCCGACCATCGTCGACCAGATGTGGAATTCGTCGGCGATCCTCGACGATTCGAGCACCTTCGGTTCGCTGGTCGCCACGCTGACCGGCTATCGCGCTCACCCGGCGTTGATGAATCTGATCGCCTATGCGGTGTACTGGGGCGTGGTTTATCTGCTGCTACGCCGGGCGAATCGCAAGCCGGCACGGCAAACCGCCGGGCGCGCGGCATGAGCACGGTCATGACCCGTCCGGGCCGCCTCGCGGCGGCCGGGCAGTGGATGCAGCGTCATGATGCCGCGATTCGCGGCATTCAGTGGGTCGTGGTGGCGGTGTATGCGTTTCTGATTCTGGTGCCGGCAGTGATGCCGCTGCCGGACGACACGGCGCACTTGTGGAACAACCTGACGCTCGCCGCGCAGTTCGTGTTCTGGGGCATCTGGTGGCCGTTCGTGTTGCTCTCGATGGTCATGCTCGGCCGCGTCTGGTGCGGCGTGCTGTGCCCCGAAGGCGCGCTCGCCGAATTCGCCAGCAAGTACGGGCGAGGCTGGGCGATCCCACGCTGGATGCGCTGGGGCGGCTGGCCGTTCGTCGCGTTCGGCATCACCACCATCTACGGACAGATGGTGAGCGTCTACCAGTATCCGAAAGCCGTGCTGCTGGTGTTAGGCGGCTCGACCTTCGCGGCGATGATCATCGGCTTGCTCTACGGGCGTGAGAAGCGCGTCTGGTGCAAGTATCTCTGCCCCGTCAACGGGGTTTTTTCGCTTCTGGCGCGGCTTGCGCCGTTCCACTACAAAGTCGATGAAGAGGCATGGCGCCGTTCGTACAAGAACGGTGAGCATGGGCATCGCGTGATTCCGATCAATTGCGCGCCGCTCGTGCCCTTGCGCAACATGAAGGGCGCATCGGATTGCCATATGTGCGGCCGTTGCAGCGGCCACCGCGACGCGATTGCGTTGACGTGGCGCGCGCCGTCGTCGGAAGTGGTGCAGTTGGGCGACAAGCAGGCCAACCCGTGGGACACCGCGTTGATCCTGTACGGCCTGCTCGGCATCGCGATCGGCGCGTTCCACTGGACCGCGTCGCGCTGGTTCGTCGATCTGAAGATTTTCCTCGCGAACTGGCTGGTCGATCACGACATCACATGGCCGCTCGACACCAACGCGCCGTGGTTCCTGTTCACGCATTACCCCGAACAGAACGACGTCTTCTCGTGGCTCGACGGCACCATGCTGATCGGCTACATCCTCGCCACGGCGCTGGTGTACGGCACCGCGCTGCTAGTGCTGCTGATGGGCGCGACGCGCATGCTGGGGCGCTTCGATGGCGTGCGTCTGCATCATTTGACGCAAGGACTGATTCCGATTGCCGGCGCGGGCGTGTTTCTCGGCCTGTCCGCGACCACGCTGTCGCTGCTGCGCGCGGAGCATCTGTCGTTGTGGTGGGCGTCGGATATGCGTATCGCGATTCTGGCGATTGCCAACCTGTGGAGCGCATGGCTCGCCTGGCTCGTGACGCGCCGCTACAGCGAGCGTTTCGTTCAACGCGGCCTCGCGATGGTGTGGTTCGCCGCGGCACTCGCCGTGGTCGACAGCGCCTGGTGGCTGATGTTCTGGGGCTGGGCTTCCAAGTAACTCATTCGACGCATTTATGCGCTTGCAGTAGTCCGCGCCTGACCAAACAAAAAGCCGTGGAGATGAAATTCATCCCACGGCTTTTTCATTTTCCGCATGATCGACGCACGTTCAAGCGTGTCGCCGTATCGAGTGAGAACCAAAAAAAAGCGGCCTGGCTTGCTGCGACGGCTGGCTTGGTGTCTGCACGAAGGGGTCTAGTTCTCACGTGCAAGCCGTCGTGGCTGGCTACTGCCCAACACCTCTCTGGGAGGTGGTCCCCACAATACCCGGTACTAACTGCTATTCGTTCCTACTTCGTCAGGATCAGCTTGCCTAAGCGCGTTGCCCGCAGCTGGTAGGTCTCGCCGTTATGGACGATGCTGACGTGGCTATTTCCTTGCAGCAACGTGTCGCTGTGAACGACCCGCTGCGACGTCTCGCCCGAACCGTTGGTGCGATCCGACGCGCCGGGCTTCTGGCCGGTCACCGTTGCCGTCGACGTTTTCGGACGGCTGGTCAGCGCGGCAGCCGGGCGGCGCAGGCTGAGCGTGGAAGGGCGCGTGAGATCGGTCATTCGTTTTAGCTGTTAGTCGATTCGATGGACTAATTCTAAATGATAACTATTCCTATTTACAAGAAAGAGAAATTGATCGAATTTGAATTTCGATAGTCAGAGAGGCTTTAAGGCGGAACAGAATCGGGAAAACGACCGCCCGGTCGTTGGGCGGTCTTGCGCTCGCTGGCGGGCAGGGCTGCCCGCGCGATGCTCAATGCAACGTGCCGGGCTCCTGCTTCGCCTGCACGTATTGACGAATCAGCCGAACGGTATCGATATCGTTCTCGCGATACGCCGACTTCACGATCTCCTGCGTCTGATGCGCATCCGGATCGGTCGATTCGGGCAGCGTGGTCGCATATTCGAAGCGCAGGAACAACTGCAGCTCGTCCGGTTGCTCGATGGTCATGGTGAGCGAGCCGCCCACGTAGTCGGCCGTCGGCAGAATGTCGTAGCGCACGCTCTGGCTTTCCTCGAGCGTGACGCGGTCGCGCACCGTGGCCTGGCCGTAGTGCAATTCCCGTTCGAGTACGTTGCCTTCGCGCGAAAGAATCGTGCAACTGTCGAGCCCCATCACGAACAACTGCGGCTGTTCGGCGCGCAGCACGAGACCTTCCCACAATTGCGCGCGGGTCATCGATTCGACAAACGGATTCAACGGGTCGTTGATCTGGATAAGGTGTTCGAAATTCAAAACGACAGCTTCCTATGAAAGCGTTTAAGCGACGGCGAGCCCCGAACGGATCGTGATCGAATGCGTGAGGATCTTGTGAACCGGGCACTGATTGGCTATTTGCAAAAGCCGTTCCCGCTGCTCGTCGGACAGATCGCCTTCGAGCACGATCTTACGGTCGATGGTCGTGCCCGCGTCGCCGGTTTCGAGCGAGAGCGTCACGCGCACGTCGGCGAGCGGCCAGTCCTTGCGCTGGGCGTACATTTTCAGCGTAATCGACGTGCACGCGCCGAGGCTCGACAGCAGCAGCGACACGGGCGTCGGCCCGCGATCACCGCCGCCGAGCGACTCGGGTTCGTCGGCCAGCCATGTGTGCTTGCCGTCGTCGAAAAGAACCTGGAAATTCGTCGAGCCGATGTGGGCGGTGACGGTGGACTCTGCCATGCGCGCTCCTGAACAGGGACGGAAATTGCCGCGCGCCACGGCCCGTTATCAGTGAACGGCGTGGCGCGCGGCCTGAATTGCTATTGTGAACGAATTTACCGGCCTTCGCGCCTTAGCTGCGAAGCGCCCGCTGGCGATTCAATGCGTGATCGCGCCCATCCGCCCAGCCTGGTAGTCGACGACGGCCTGGCGGATCTCGTCTTCCGTATTCATCACGAACGGTCCGTAGCGCACCACGGGCTCCTTGAGCGGCACGCCGCCTAGCAGCAGCACCTCGAGCGGCTCCGCGCCGGCCGTGAGCGTCACCGAGTCGCCATCGTTCTGAAACACGACCATTTTCTGCGCGTCGATTTCCTGACGCGCTTCGCCTTCGCCGTAAAAGCCCTTACCGGACAGGCTGTATGCAAACACGCGATAGTCGTCCGGCACAGGCTGCTGGATCGTCGTTCCAGGTTGCAGCGAGAAATGCTGGTACAGGATCGGCGTACGCGTTTCGATTGCTGCTTTAACGCCGAGCGCTTCGCCGGCGATCACCTTGACGCGCACCTTGCCGTCCGCAGAGGTCGCCACGGGAATGCTCGCTGACGGCATTTCCTGGTAGCGCGGCGCGATCATCTTGTCGCGGCGCGGCAGATTCACCCAGAGCTGCAGGCCGTGCACGCGTCCGCCCGTGCGCACGAACGACGGGTCCGGCATCTCGCTGTGCACGACGCCCGCGCCCGCGGTCATCCATTGCACGTCGCCGGCGTGCAGGGTGCCGGAGTGGCCGGCCGAATCCTTGTGGCCGAACTGGCCTTCGAGCACATACGTGACCGTTTCGAAGCCGCGATGCGGATGGTCCGGAGCGCCTTTTGCCTCGCCCGGCGCGTAGTCGATTGGACCCATTTCGTCGAGCAGCAGGAACGGATCGAAGTCCATCAACAGGCGGGTCGGAAACGGGCGGTGGACGATAAAGCCGCCACCCTCGGTCGTGCGAACGGCCGGAAACGTACGTTCGATCGTGCGGGTCGTGCTCATCAAAGTCACCTCAAAAAATCGGGAATAGCGTTATTTTTGAAACATGGAGCTATTATAGGGACCGTTTTCGGGGGTGCCAGCCGTCCTCACGCAATGGATTGTTCTATTACTGGAACGATGAGATGAAGATCGATTCACACAATCTGAATGACCTGATGTATTTTTCGCAGGTCGTCGAACACGGCGGTTTTTCCGCCGCCGAACGCGTGCTGGGAATTTCCAAGTCGCGCCTGTCGCGCCGGCTGACCGAACTTGAGGCGTCGCTCGGCGTGCGGCTGCTGCAGCGATCCACCCGCAAGCTGGCGTTGACCGAAGCCGGTCAACTGTTCTACCAGCATTGTCAGGCGATGCTGAGCGAGGCGCAGGCGGCCGTCAACGTCGTCCAGCAACTGCGCTCGTCGCCGCGCGGCACGGTGCGCGTCAGCGTGCCGGTCACGGTTTCGCAGACCATCCTGTCGCAGATCCTGCCCGAATTCATGCATCGCTACCCGGAAGTGCGCGTGGTGATGCGCGTGACGAACCGCGTGGTCGATCTGTTCGAGGATTCGATCGACGTCGCGCTGCGCGTGCGCTCCGATCCGCCCGAAAATGCCAACATCGTCGTGCGGCCGCTGTGGCGCACGGAACAGATGCTGGTCGGCGCGCCGAGCCTGTTGCAACAGAATGCGCCGCCGTTGCTGCCGGCCGACCTGAACGGTTTCGAAACGCTCGACGTGCCGACCGGCGACGGACGCCACGTCTACAACCTGATCGCGCCCGACGGCACGCGTCACGCGCACGAACATGAGCCGCGCCTCGTGACCGCCGATCTGATGACGATTCGTGAAGCGGTGCTCGCCGGCGTCGGTATCGCGGCGTTGCCGGAGATGATGTACGGCGCTGCGCTGCGAGCCGGGCAATTGTCGCCGGTGATGCCGGGCTGGACCTTTCCGACGCCGCAGTTGTACGCCGTATTCGTGTCGCGCCAGGGAATGGTGCCGGCTGTGCGCGCCTTTGTCGATTATCTGGTCGAGATGCTCGATCCCGACGAGGGTAAGCACATCATGGGCGAGTGTCCGGCGCGCGAGGAAAAGGTCGTTCCTGCGCAGCCGATACTCGCGATCGCGTCATAGCAGTTCTCACGGACGGTGGCATCGCTTTTAGCATTTAAGCGTGGCCTGTCATGAGTACTTTCAATGGCTGTTTGCTTGATTGCGCGGGCTCGCGGGCATATAGTGAAATCCCTTCGCTAAGGAGTCTCTTATGCGGAAACTCATGGCCGCTATGATAGCCGGCCTGATAGGGCTGACCGCGCTGTCCGTGTCGATCACGGCTGTCGCATGCGGTGATTCGAGTAGCTATCAATCTTCGACCGATGGCAAATGATCCCGCCGCCCGAAGGCGCCGAGTGCGCACAAAAAAGGCCTTCATCTGACGATGAAGGCCTTTTACTTTTTGGCCCTTGTTTCAAGGGCTTTTCACCGCATTACCTGCTTTTCGGCTGGGTCACGAAGCCGATCTTGGTGAGGCCGCCGGCCTGTGCGGCCGCCATCACTTGCGCCACTTTCTCGTACGCGACCTTGCGGTCCGCGTCCAGATGCAGCTCGGGTTGCGGGTTCGCTTGCGCGGCTTCCGCAATCTTCGCGTTCAGCGCGGCTTCGTCGACCTTCTTGTCGTCCCACGTGACGTTGCCGTCCGCGTCGACTGTGACCGTGACTTGCGCGGGCTTGGTGTCTTCCTTCTGACTGCTTGCGTGCGGCAGATCGATTTTCACCGCGTGACGGATCACCGGAATTGTCACCATGAAGACGATCAGGAGAACCAACATCACGTCGACGAGCGGCGTCATGTTGATTTCGTTCATCAGGCCGTCGTCATCGTCGCCGGCGAAGGGGCTCATTGCCATCGGAGTGCCTCGTCGATCAGTTCGTGCGTGCGGCCAGACGCAGGCCGTCGCCGCGCTTGGACGACGACAGGCGCGCGCCCGTCACGAAGAATGCATGCAGGCCATGCGCAAAGCGGCTCAGTTTGGCGACCACGGCCTTGTTGGCGCGCGTCAGTGCGTTGTAGCCGAGCACCGCCGGAATCGCGACGAACAGGCCGAACGCGGTCATGATCAACGCTTCGCCGACCGGACCCGCGACCTGATCGATCGACGACTGACCGCTCGCGCCGATGGCCAGCAGCGCGTGATAGATGCCCCACACCGTGCCGAACAGACCGACGAACGGCGCCGTGCTGCCGATCGACGCGAGAATCGCGAGACCGCTCTGCATGCGCGCGACGCTTTCGTCCATCGTGTCTTTCAGGCAGCGCGTGACCCAGTCCGACACGTCCATGCGGTCATGCAGATGCGGCTGCGTCTGATGATGATGATCGGCCGCTTCCTGGCCCGACAGCGCCAGCGCGAGGAACGGATTGTCCTGCGGCGTCGACGAGCCGGCGCCGAGCTTCTTCACGCCGTCGGCGAGATCGTCCGAATGCCAGAACGCCTGTTCGGCATTCTTCGTGAGGCGGTTCAGGCGCATCACATTCCAGCCTTTGATGACGATCACGCTCCACGACATCACCGACATGATCAACAGCGCGAGCGCGATGCCGCGCGTCACGAAATCCCCTTGCGCCCAGACGTGCGCCAGTCCGTAGTTTTGCATTGCAATTCCTTTTTTTTAAAAGCTGCCTCAATCGTTCAGATTGAAGTCGTAACGCTGGGTGGTCGGGACCCGTACTGGCTGCCCGTTCTCAAGATAGGGTTGGCAGGCGCTCGCGCGCACCGCGTCGAGCGCGGCGTCGTCGAGGCGGCTAAAACCGCTGCTCTTTTTCAGAGCGACGTTTTCGAACTTGCCGGTCACGCCGACCACGAGACTCACGATCACCGCGCCAGTCTCGCCGCGGCGCCTGGACAGCGCCGGGTAATCAGGCTTGACGATATTGCACGTGAGGTGCGATATGTCTTTGGGCGCGCTGACCTCCATCGTCTGACGGCCGATCGCCGGAGCAGCAGGCGCGGGCGGCGCAACCGGTGCGGCAGGCGCGGGTGGCGTCGGATCGGGCGCGGCGACGGGCGTGGGTGACGGCGCGGCGGCCACCGGTAGAGGCGTGGCCGTCGGTTTGGGCGTGGGAGTCGGTTTCGGCTGAACCCTCGGCTTGGTACGAACCGGTGGCGTCGGCGTGGGCGGCGGCGCGATCGACTGAATCGCGACCGGCGCGGCAACCGGCGCCGGCGGCAGCAACTGCGCGGTCATGACGCGCGACTCGAGCGCCGGCTGCACGGGGTCATGACGCAAGGTCATCACCACGGCAAGCAGCGCGACGTGAATCGCTGCAACCACGGCGGTTGCGGTCAGGACGCGGGAGTTCAGTCGGGTAGACGAAGCCGGCACGGCGCCGGCTGAAACGATAGGCGAGGCCGGCATGTTAACGTGGCGGCGCGCTGTCGATGCAGCGCGTCAGACAGGACATCGTCATGTTCGAAAAATCAGCAGCGAAATGAACAAAGTAGTCACGAAACCAATCAGCAATTCCATCTCGAACTCCTGTGACGGGTGAGCGGGTAGCTGGCTGGTACGAATACTGGCTTGCTGACGGCAGTGGGATAACGCTGGAACAGCGAGAACGACGTTGGGCGCGAGAGGCGCCCGAGGCACGGAGCGAGCCGCGCCTTAAGGGCTGGCTTAGGCCGCTTTGCGTTCGTAAAACGTCAGCGGTACAGCTTGCGGGTGATGCTCGAAACCACAGCGGCTCGCACAGACGCCGCTTTTCATCATGACGTCGCGCACGGAATCGGCGCACTTGCCACAGCAGGATGCGACGCCGAGCTCGAACTGGAGCTCGTCGAACGAATCCATGCCTTCCTCGATCGAAGCACGGATCTTTCGGTCAGAAACAGACTTGCAGACACAGACAATCATGGCGGGCGTCATAGCTAACGTTAATGCGAATTATTATCATTTTGTTTGGGCCGTTTGGCAAGCGTCCTGCGTGATTTTTTGTAACAAAACCAGACTCTTAGAAGGGTTTCGTCTATGGAGCGGTGGCGCGCGTAGTTGGCGGACGGCGCGGGAAATGGCCTCAAAAGCCGCCGAAAAACCGCTCAGTGCCTGAAAAAACGCGCTTGGGCGGCAGTTATGCGGCTTGGGAGTCCGGCGCTGCCGTGCGGCGCGAGGGAATCGACACCTGTTCGACCGTGGCGTCGATATGCAGCAGGGTAGCGGCCAATTGCTGCTGATGTGTGCCGTCGCCCGTGGAAAAAAAGCGGGGCAGAACGGCGGCCGCACTTTGCGGCGCCGCGCGCAAACCATGCTGGTCGAGCACGCGTTCGAGCTGCCGCGCAATGGCGACGCTCGTGTCGATCAGCATCAGCCGATCGCCGACGATATCGCGAATCGCCGCGTCGAGAAACGGGTAGTGCGTGCAGCCGAGCACCAGCGTATCCGCGCCCGCGTCGAGCATGGGCTGCAAGTAGCCGCGCAGCAGCTCACGTAACTCGGTGGAGCCGATGTCGCAGCGTTCCACGGCCTGCACGAGCCCATGACCCGGCTGGCAGAGAAAGCGGCAATCCGCGGCATAGCGTTCGAGCAGCGCCTGAAAGCGGGCGCTGCGCAGCGTCACTTGTGTGGCGAGCACGCCGGCCACACGGGTTCTGGATTGCAGCGCCGCGGGTTTGACACCGGGTTCGACGCCGACCAAAGGAATAGGCAGCTTTTCGCGAACCATCGCGATGGACTGCGCGGTAGCCGTATTGCAGGCGACCACCAGCGCCTTCGCGCCTTGCTTGACGAGCCATTCGCCGATGGCGAGCGTGCGGTCGGCGATGAAGTCGTCGTCGCGCTCGCCGTAGGGGGCGTAGAGCGAGTCGGCGGCATACAGGATCGCCTCGTCAGGCAGTTGCGCCCGGACCGACCGCAACACCGACAAACCGCCCAGCCCCGAATCGAAAATGCCGACCGGTGCGCGCGATCCGGCGCCAGACGTGAACGTTCCTGTATTCGCGGAGGAGGGTTCTGCGGGCATAGACGGAGAGGACGCGTGCGGCACAGCGCTCAAGGGAGACTCGGAAAAACGGCAAGGTGCGCAAGTATATCGCCCGCGCGGCGTGGGTCATCGCAAATAAGCGGAGCCATGAACGGCGCGCGGGCGGATGCGGCTTGGAACGATCAGGACTCGACCGAGCCCATTGCCGTTTGCTGGTAGTTCTGGATGCCGACCTTGTCGATCAGGTCGATTTGCGTTTCGAGCCAGTCGATATGTTCTTCGGTGTCGTCGAGAATCTTCGTGAAGATTTCACGCGAGATGAAATCGCGCACCGATTCGCAATACGCGATCGCTTCTTTACAGGTGCTCTGCGAAATCTGTTCGAGCTTCAAATCGCATTCGAGGATTTCTTTCGTTTCCTCACCGATCAGCAATTTGTGCAGGTCTTGCAGATTCGGCAGACCGTCGAGCATGAAAATGCGTTCGATGAGCCAGTCGGCGTGCTTCATTTCACCGATCGATTCGTCGTATTCGTGCTTGCCGAGTTTCTCGAGACCCCAGTGCTTATACATCCGCGCATGCAGGAAGTACTGATTGATGGCGGTCAGTTCGTTCTTCAACTGCGAGTTGAGATATTCGATGACCTTCTTGTCGCCTTGCATGGTGTGTCCTTATAGGGGCTTTGAATTTCCCAGAACAATAAACGGCGAAACGCAAAAAGCCAAGGCAAAAAATCAGATTTTCGCCTGATTTCAGAGGGTTTTTCGCGTGATGCGTACCGTTCTCATTTCATCATAAAAAAGCCGGGGTTTGAGGCCCCGGCTTTGAATTATTCAGCGGATGTCAATAGTTCAAACCGTCGCGACCGGAATCTTGCCGATCTTTGCTTGCCATTCCTTCGGCCCGGTTTGATGAACGGAAGTGCCGTTCGAATCGACGGCCACCGTCACCGGCATGTCCTGCACGTCGAACTCATAGATCGCTTCCATGCCGAGGTCTTCGAACGCGAGAACCTTCGCGCTGCGAATCGCCTTCGACACGAGGTACGCCGCGCCACCCACCGCCATCAGATACGCGGCTTTGTGCTTCTTGATCGCCTCGATGGCGACCGGGCCGCGTTCCGCCTTGCCGATCATCGAGATCAGGCCGGTTTGCGACAGCATCGTCTCGGTGAACTTGTCCATGCGCGTTGCCGTGGTCGGGCCTGCGGGACCGACGGCTTCGTCGCGCACCGGGTCGACTGGGCCGACGTAGTAAATCACGCGGTTCGTGAAGTCGACCGGCAGCTTCTCACCCTTCGCGAGCATGTCGGCGATGCGCTTGTGAGCCGCGTCGCGGCCGGTCAGCATCTTGCCCGACAGCAGCAGCGTCTGGCCGGGCGTCCACGCAGCCACTTCTTCCGGCGTCAGCGTGTTCAGATCGACGCGCTTGCTCTTCTCGGTGTCCGGTTCCCACTGCACCTTCGGCCATGCGTCGAGCGACGGCGCTTCGAGCTTGGCCACGCCCGAACCATCCAGCGTGAAGTGCGCGTGACGCGTAGCCGCGCAGTTCGGGATGATCGCGACCGGCTTGGACGCGGCGTGCGTCGGCGCGGCCATGATCTTCACGTCGAGTACGGTGGCGAGGCCGCCGAGACCTTGCGCGCCGATCCCGAGCGCGTTGACCTTCTCGTGCAGTTCAACACGCAGCTCTTCGATCCAGTCCTTCGGGCCGCGTGCGATCACGTCCTGAATGTCGATCGGATCCATCAGCGATTCTTTCGCCATCACCATCGCTTTCTCAGCGGTGCCGCCGATGCCGATGCCGAGCATGCCCGGCGGGCACCAGCCCGCGCCCATGGTCGGCACGGTCTTGAGAATCCAGTCGACGATCGAATCCGACGGATTCAGCATCGCGAACTTCGACTTGTTTTCCGAGCCGCCGCCCTTGGCCGCGACCTGCACGTCGACCGTATTGCCCGGCACGATTTCGTAGTGGATTACGGCCGGCGTGTTGTCTTTCGTGTTCTTGCGGCCACCTTCCGGCGGGCTCACGATCGACGCGCGCAGCACGTTGTCCGGGTTCAGGTAACCGCGGCGCACGCCTTCGTTGATCATGTCGGTGACGCCCATCGTCGCGCCGTCCCAACGCACGTCCATGCCGACCTTCACGAACACCGTGACGATGCCGGTGTCCTGGCAGATCGGGCGCTTGCCTTCGGCGCACATGCGGCTGTTGGTGAGAATCTGCGCGATGGCGTCTTTCGCGGCGGGGCTCTGTTCGAGCTCGTAGGCGCGGCCGAGTGCCTGGATGTAGTCGAGCGGATGGTAATAGCTGATGTACTGAAGTGCATCAGCAATGCTCTGAATCAGATCTTCCTGTTTGATGACGGTCATGGCTAGCTCAGTGGGGACGGTGGCGCTTGTTGTCGGACTCGCCGGGCAGGGCGGGTCAGTCGCGCGCCTTCAGGGGAGTGGAACCTTTAGCGGAGCCCACGGCGTGCAAGACGGCGGGCTCTTCGAAATGCTTTGGATGCGTGTGCGTGGTGAGGCGGTCGACCAGCGCCATCACGAGCGCCGAGACGAGGAACGCGACGTGGATGATCACCTGCCACATGATCGTATGCGTCGAATTCTGGTCCGGGCTGATGAAGGTCTTCAGCAGATGGATGGACGAAATGCTGATCAGCGCCATCGACAATTTGACTTTGAGGACACCGGCGTTCACGTGATCGAGCCATTCCGGTTCGTCCGGATGACCCTCGACGCCGAGGCGCGACACGAACGTTTCATATCCCCCGATGATCACCATGATCAGCAGGTTCGAGATCATGACCACGTCGATCAGGCCGAGCACGACCAGCATGATGTTGGTTTCGTCGAGCGTCATGGAAGCCGTGACGAGATGCCAGACTTCCTTGAGGAACAGCACGACGTAGACGGCCTGGGCCACGATCAGGCCCAGATAGAGCGGCAACTGCAGCCAGCGGCTCATGAAGATGATGGAAGGGATCGGGCGCATCGGGCGGCGCTGATGGGCGAAGTCGGATCGCGGAGCGGTCATGGGCAAGAGTCAGACGAAACGCAGGTGACGGAACATGGACTAAATGCGCGGACTATATGCACCGGCGCGGCATGCACGGTACGCGGCACATACATGACAAACACGCGGCCTATACGCGGTCTATACGCGGCCTGTGCGCGGCGGACCAGGCGCGCAAACCCCGGAGTGGACGGCGCGACCCGCGGCCGGAGAAGACCGGAGAAGCTCGCATCAGGCGCGCTATTGTACAGCGCCGGGTGAATTTGCTGCGTTGCGGCGGGCAGGATGGCGGCGCTGCGACAGGCGGCGCGCTTGACCCAGTACCTTGCGAACGGCGGCCAGCGGCTGGCGGCCCGCCCTTAAACGGTCAGGACGCCACGGGCGGCACCCGTCTGACCTTCAGGCTCGCCAGCCCGATCCCCGTGACCACGCAGGCGAGCGCGATGCCGTGCGCGAAGGTAGGCCGCTCGCCGAGAAACGCGATGCCGTAGATCGCGGCCGCCACGGGCAGCACGGCGCTGAACACGCCCGCGAGACTGCCCGGCACATGACGGATGCCCTTCATCCACAGCCAGAACGAAAAGATGCTCGCCGACAGTCCGTACCACAGCACCAGCGTCCAGACGCTGAGCGGCACGGCGCGATAGTCGAAGTCGAGCAGCGCGCTCGCGCCGAGCGGCAGCATCAGCAGAAGGCCGAAGAGATGCGTGTACGCGCAGATGTCGATCGGTGCGAGCGTTTGCGTGAGACGTCGTGACAGAATGATGTAAAGCGATTCGCAGCACACCGCGCCGAGCACCATCAGGTTGCCCGCGAACGACGTTTCGCCGCCCGAACTCCGATCCACGTGCGCGAGATTGATGACAACCACGCCGACGATCGCCAGTGCGATCGACGCAAGTGCCCGACCGTTCGGCCGCTCTTTGAGGATGAGCCAGGAAAGCAGCGCGACCACTGCGGGGATCGTGCTCATGATGACGCCGGCCGCGAGCGCGCTCGTGCGTTGCACGCCGCCGAGCATCAGCAGCGTAAACCCGAAGGTGCCGAACAGGGCCTGCAGGAACAGGTTGAACCACTCGTCACGCTTCACGCGGCGCAGTCTGGACACGCGCAGAAGCGGCCACAGCACGACTATCGCGATCACGAAGCGCAGCAGCGCGAACAGAGGGACGGGGAGGAACTCGACGATCGATTTACCGATTCCGACATTGCTGCCGACCAGCAGCATCGAGGTGATGAGAAGCAGGGAGTAACGATTCAAGCTGGAATCCGGACGGCTAGTTCAGTTAGCATTGTAAGAGGCCGTGCGAGCCAGCGTAAAGGCGCGCCACAGGTATGCGAGGTTCGCACGGCGTCACGGCAGGCGGCGTGTTCGGTCCGCGCTGGGTCTTTGCGCGGGCTCGGATACATGATCGTCGTGGAACGCGTAGCATGCGTTGCTTCGCGCTGCATTCATCATTCGACGCTGGAGTCACAGGAGCGGCGTTAGGGTTTTCGCTGGCTATCCGGTGCGTTGCGCGTAAGTGGCCGGTAAGTTGCAGCGCTTATGTTTGAGCATGAGGGCGGAACGTCGTCTGACATGCATTCATGCTGCGGTGCCGCATGAGTGTTACATGCAGACGGACGCGCCGTGGCGCAATGATCGGCGATCGGCGCGCGAGGGTTGGAGACAGCGCCGCTCGCTGCGGCGTCAACATGACAGAGGGCGCGCCAGAGGCGCGCCGGCACAGGTTTTACGTTTCATCTTCACCAAGGGGTTGTCGATGTCTGCGATTGAATCGGTTCTTCACGAACGCCGTGTTTTCCCTCCCTCCGCTGAAGCAGCGGCAGGTGCCGCGATCTCCGGCATGGACGCGTACCGCGCGTTGGCCGCCGAGGCGGAACGCGATTACGAAGGTTTCTGGGGACGCCTCGCTCGCGAGACGCTAAGCTGGAACACGCCCTTCACCAAAGTGCTCGACGAATCGAACGCGCCGTTCTACACGTGGTTCGAGGACGGCCAGATCAACGCGTCGTATAACAGCATCGACCGTCACGTCGAGGCCGGCAACGGCGAGCGCGTCGCGATCATTTTCGAAGCCGACGACGGCACCGTTACCAACGTCACGTATCAGGATCTGCTGCAGCGTGTATCGCGCTTCGCGAACGCGCTGAAGAAGCGCGGCGTGAAGAAGGGCGACCGCGTGGTGATCTATATGCCGATGTCGATCGAAGGCATCGTCGCGATGCAGGCATGCGCGCGGATCGGCGCGACGCATTCGGTGGTGTTCGGCGGCTTCTCGTCGAAGTCGCTCAACGAACGGCTGGTCGACGTGGGCGCGGTCGCGCTCGTCACCTCCGACGAACAGATGCGCGGCGGCAAAGCCTTGCCGCTGAAGAACATCGCCGACGAAGCGCTGGCAATGGGCGGTTGCGAAGCAGTCACGAGCGTGATCGTCTATCAGCGCACCGGCGGCAAGGTCGCATGGAACGAAGGCCGCGATCTGTGGATGCACGAACTCGCGCAGGCCGAATCGGATCAATGCGCGCCCGAATGGGTCGGCGCCGAGCATCCGTTGTTCATCCTGTACACGTCCGGTTCGACGGGCAAGCCGAAGGGCGTGCAGCACAGCACCGGCGGTTATCTGCTGTGGGCCGCGCAGACGCTGAAGTGGACCTTCGACTGGAAGGCGTCCGATGTCTTCTGGTGTACCGCCGACATCGGCTGGATCACCGGCCATAGCTACATCACGTATGGTCCGTTGACGCTCGGCGGCACGCAGGTCGTGTTCGAAGGCGTGCCCACGTATCCGAACGCCGGCCGCTTCTGGGACATGATCGCGAGGCACAAGGTCTCGCTGTTCTATACGGCGCCGACCGCGATCCGCTCGCTGATCAAGGCCGCGGACGCCGACGAGAAAGTGCATCCGAAGAGCTACGACCTGTCCACGTTGCGCATCATCGGCACGGTTGGCGAGCCGATCAACCCGGAAGCGTGGATCTGGTATTACGAGAACGTCGGCGGCAGCCGTTGCCCGATCGTCGATACGTGGTGGCAAACCGAAACCGGCGGCCACATGATCACGCCGCTGCCGGGCGCGACACCCCTGGTGCCGGGTTCATGCACCTTGCCGCTGCCGGGCATCATGGCCGCGGTCGTCGACGAAACCGGCCAGGACGTGCCGAACGGGCAGGGCGGAATTCTGGTGGTGAAGCGTCCGTGGCCGTCCATGTTGCGTAACGTGTGGGGCGATCCGGACCGCTACAAGAAGAGCTACTTCCCCGAGGAACTCGGCGGCAAGCTGTACCTTGCGGGCGACGGCGCGGTACGTGACAAGGACACGGGCTATTTCACGATCATGGGCCGTATCGACGACGTGCTCAACGTGTCGGGCCACCGGCTCGGCACGATGGAGATCGAGTCGGCGCTGGTGTCGAACCCGCTCGTCGCGGAAGCCGCTGTGGTGGGGCGCCCGGATGCGACGACGGGGGAAGCCGTGTGCGCGTTCGTCGTGCTGAAGCGCGCGCGTCCGGAAGGCGAGGAAGCGGTGAAGCTCGCCAACGAACTGCGCAACTGGGTTGGCAAGGAGATCGGTCCGATCGCCAAGCCGAAGGACATCCGCTTCGGCGAGAACCTGCCGAAGACGCGTTCGGGCAAGATCATGCGCCGCCTGCTGCGCTCGCTCGCGAAGGGCGAGGAAATCACGCAAGACGTATCGACGCTGGAGAACCCGGCGATTCTCGATCAACTCGGCGAGTCGCTTTAAGCTTGCACGGGTCTGTGTGAAGGGCAAGGGTTTGTCGACGGCATACCCTTGGTCCCACGCAGATTGCTGGTCATGAAGCCATGTTGTTGAAGCCACTGGGCGGACAATCCCGATTGCCTGGCCGGTGGCTTTTTGATACATAGGCGCATGGCCGCGCCGCATCACTCCTCTCACGCCACGCTCAATCCCTTGCCCGAACCGCCCGCGGTCTCGGCAGCGATGGCGCGCGCGCATCAAAAGTATTGGCGCTTCAACCTCGCATTGATCGCGACGTTGATGACCTTGGGCTTCATCGTGTCGTTCGTGTTGCCGCTGATGGCACCCGCTCTCGCGCAGGTGCGGGTCGGCGGCTTCAGGTTGCCGTTCTACTTCGGCGCGCAGGGTGCGATCCTGATCTATCTCGCGCTCATCGTCGTGTATATCGTGCTGATGCAGCGCGCCGACCGCCAGTTGAAACGCGCCTTTGACGCGGACGCCGGCGCTAGCGCCAGCGTCGGCACCGACGTTTCCGTCGCGCGCGGAAACTGAGCCGATGAAGCTCACGAACCGGCTGATCAGCTCCTACGCCCTTTACACGCTCGGCTTCCTGCTTTTCATCTATGTGATGTGGCGCATCGAGCGCACCACCGGCCCCGGCGTGTGGATCGGCTATGTGTTCCTGTTCGTGCCGATCGCGGTGTATGCGGTAATCGGCCTGCTGTCGCGCACGTCCGATCTGGTCGAATACTACGTGGCGGGGCGGCGCGTGCCGTCCGCCTTCAACGGCATGGCGACAGCGGCCGACTGGCTTTCAGCGGCCTCGTTCATCGGCCTCGCCGGGTCGATCTATGCGACCGGATATGACGGTCTCGCGTATCTGATGGGTTGGACCGGCGGCTATTGTCTCGTCGCGTTCCTGCTCGCGCCGTATGTGCGCAAGCTCGCGCGCTACACGATTCCCGATTTTCTCGGCACGCGTTTTTCGAGCAACGCCGTGCGCGGCCTTGCCGCGCTGGCGGCGATTCTGTGTTCGTTCGTTTATCTGGTTGCGCAGATCCAGGGCGTCGGACTGATTGCGACGCGCTTTATCGGCGTGGATTTCGCCGTCGGCATCTTCTGCGGACTGGCGGGCATTCTGGTGTGTTCGTTTCTTGGCGGCATGCGCGCCGTGACGTGGACGCAGGTCGCGCAGTACATCATCCTGATCGCGGCGATCCTGATTCCCGTGTCGATGATCGCGCACAAGGACGGCCTCGGCTGGGTGCCGCAATTCAACTACGGCCGCTTGATGGAGCGTGTCGAAGGCCTCGAAAAGCAGGTGCGCGACGCGCCGCTCGAGCAAACCGTGCGCGACGATTATCGCCGCCGTGCCGCGTTGATGCAGATGCGGCTCGACACCTTGCCGCAATCGTTCGTCGACGAGAAACTGCGTCTCACGCAGGAAGTCGCCGATCTACGCCGCCATAACGGCCCGCTGCGCGAGATCAAGGAGCGCGAGCGGTCGCTCGAACAGTTTCCACGCGATGCCGCCGCCGCGCAGATCGTCTGGACCCAGCGACGCGATGAAATGCTGATGCGCGCGGCCGCACCGGTGCCGATGCATGAGCCGTTCCCCGCCGTGAGTGATGAAGACCGGCGCATTCACGAGCGCAATTTTCTTTCGCTGCTGCTGTGCCTGTCGCTCGGCACGGCGAGCTTGCCGCATATTCTGACGCGCTATAACACGACGACCTCGGTGGCCTCGGCGCGACGCTCCGTCGGATGGACGCTGTTCTTCGTCGCGCTGTTCTATCTGACGGTGCCGGTGTTGGCGGTGCTGATCAAGTACGAGATATTGACCAACCTGGTCGGCCATCACTTCTCCGATTTGCCGCAGTGGCTCATGCAATGGCGCAAGGTGGAGCCGAGCCTGATCAGTCTTGCCGATACGAACGGCGACGGCATCGTGCGCTGGAGCGAGATTCAGATGCAGCCTGACATGGTCGTGCTTGCCGCGCCGGAGATTGCGGGGCTGCCGTATGTGATGTCGGGGCTGATCGCGGCGGGCGCGCTGGCCGCGGCGCTTTCCACCGCGGACGGTTTGCTGCTGACCATCGCCAATGCCTTGTCGCACGATGTGTACTACCACATGGTGGATCCGAATGCGTCGAGTCAGCGGCGCGTGACGATCTCGAAGATTCTGTTGCTGGGAGTGGCGCTGTTCGCGTCGTACGTGGCGTCGCTGAATACGGGGAACATTCTGTTTCTGGTGGGCGCGGCGTTTTCGCTGGCGGCTTCGAGTCTGTTTCCGGTGCTGGTGCTCGGCGTGTTCTGGAAGCGCACCACGCGGCTCGGCGCGGTGGCGGGCATGGTGGCGGGGTTGGTGGTGTGCATCTATTACATTGTCTCCACGTATCCGTTCTTCACGCAGATGACGGGTTTCGCCGGCGCGCGGTGGTTCGGGATCGAGCCGATCAGCTCCGGCGTATTCGGCGTGCCGGCGGGGTTTCTGGTGGCGATCGGCGTGAGTCTGATCGACCGGAAACCGGACGCTTACACGCGGGCGCTGGTGGACTATATCCGGCATCCTTAGGCCGGTTCGCGCATGGGTATGGCGCGGCGCGCGAAGTTTGCTATAATTCGGCTCCCCGCCGGAGAGATGGATGAGCGGTTTAAGTCGCACGCCTGGAAAGCGTGTATAGGTTAATAACCTATCCGGGGTTCGAATCCCCGTCTCTCCGCCAGGACCGAATGATAAGCCGTTGAATCCCCAAGGATTCAACGGCTTTTTGTTTTCTCGCCAGCCTTGCTGGCATCTCGCCGCCGCAAACATTCTGTAATCTGTAGAATGCGCGGATGGAGACACATAGCATCCGAGACGCAAGCTCTTTGCGCTACGTGACCGGCCTCGATGGACTCCGAGCCATCTCGATGATGCTGGTCGTTCTATTCCATTACACGAGCTATTTTTCCAGCGGCCTCTCAGAGTTGGGTGGCGCATGGTCCGGCATCGTGCGTACCGCGTCGACCGGCTGGATAGGCGTGGACGTGTTTTTCGTGATCTCGGGCTTTCTCATCACCACGACGCTACTAAAGCGGCCCGTCAATTCAGTCGCGTCCTACGCAAAATTCATCCAACGCCGGGCCGTCCGGTTGCTGCCGGCCTACGTCGCGAGCCTGCTGATATTCACGCTTGTCGCGTTGCTGATCGACCCGCATAGCAAGGTGCTGAAAAACGAGTACCTGCTATGGACATTCACGGCCAGTATTCAGTCGCTGTTCGGCGATCGAGTCGCGCTGGCCGATCAACATTTCACCATGGCGCATTTCTGGACGCTGGCCGTGGAATGGCATTTCTATATCGTCTTCCCGATTCTCGTCGCCCGTTTCCATTCGTACTTTCGCCCGGCCTTGGCGCTCCTGCTGGTGGCGATATCGTTCAGAGTGGTGTGCCATTTTGCCGGGATTTCCGACAACGGCATCTATACTTTCACGCTTTGCCGGATCGACTCGATTGCAGTAGGCTGCCTGCTGGCGCTCGTGCCTTCCCACCTTCGTTCCAGGCAGTCCACAGCGGCAGGCGCACTCGGTGCGGCGATGTTCGTGGCGATCTGGATTGCGTTGGCATGTTCAGATGTCCCGTTCAAAACCCTGGCGTGGCTTCAGACGTTCGGATATACGCTGCTAGCCGTGTCAGTCGCATTGATGATTTACCGGGTTATCCATTCCTCTCCGCGTTCGCCGATCGTGCGTGTACTGGAATTCAAGCCGCTTGCCTCAATAGGGCGCGCGAGCTATAGCCTGTACATCTGGCACGTGCCTTTTTATCCCGCCATTGCGCTGCTGGCGCAACGCAATTTCGCGGACATCCGGGTTGCGTATCTGGTCGCGATAGCGGCCGGCGTCGTGGTGACGGCGGCGCTCGGCGGCCTCTCGTATCTGTTTGTCGAATCCCGATTCACCCGGGCGCGTCCGCCGGTTCTCGCATGAAGGCGCCGAGCCGTTTTGTCGCTGCTGGCGACGCGTGCCGCGCGAGGCCGTAAACCAAAACAAATCATCTTGCTCTAAACTGGCGGCCGTCCAAGCCCGCCCAGTCAACAGCACGAACGCCATGCCTCCAGCGCCCGCCGAACCGCCCGGCTCCTCATCCGTTAGTTTGCCGAAACACCCCGCCTTTCAACGTTTCTGGTGCACTCGCATCCTCTCGTCGCTGTCGTTCCAGATGCTCGCGGTGGCGATGGGTTGGCACATTTACGCGCTCACGCATAGCGCCTTCGCACTCGGCCTCGTCGGCCTCGCGCAATTTCTGCCGATGTTCGTGCTGACGCTCGTCGTCGGCCAGGTCGCCGACCGTTACGACCGCCGCCGTATCGCGGCCATCTGCCAAAGCCTCGAAAGCGTCGCTGCGTTGTTATTCGCTGTCGGCACCTTCGGCGGCTGGATCAGCGCACCCATGATTTATGTGCTGGCCGCATGCGTCGGCGCGGCGCGCGCCTTCGAATCGCCAGCGGTCGCTTCGCTGTTGCCGGGCGTCGTGCCGCGCGGGCAGTTGCCCAAAGCGACGGCATGGGCCACTTCGGCGAATCAGACCGCGCAGATCGCGGGCCCGGCGTTGGGCGGTCTGCTCTACGGCATCGGCCCCGGCGCGGCCTATCTCGCCTGTACGCTGTCATTCGCGGCTGCGGCCGCAGCCGTGTCGGGCATCTCGCTACAGGCGAAGCCGGCAAACCGCGCGCCCGTCACGCTTGAATCGGTGTTCTCGGGCATTGCCTTCATTCGCCGCGAACCGGTGATTCTCGGCGCGTTGTCGCTCGATCTGTTCGCCGTGCTGTTCGGCGGTGCGACCGCGCTGTTGCCGATCTTCGCGCGCGATATCCTGCACACGGGGCCGCTCGGACTCGGCCTGTTGCGTTCGGGCACCGCCATCGGCGCACTCGCGGGCACTATCTGGCTCGCGCATTTCCCGCTGCGCAACCGGCCGGGCGCGGCGATGTTCGGCGGCGTGATCGCGTTCGGCGCGGCCACGGTCGTATTCGGTCTATCGCATCAATTTCTCGCGTCGCTCGTCGCGCTGATGGTGCTCGGCGCCTCCGACACCATCAGCGTGGTCGTGCGTCTGTCGCTCGTGCAGCTGCGCACACCGGAAGAAATGCTCGGACGCGTCAGCGCGGTCAACTCGCTTTTCATCGGGACGTCGAATCAATTGGGCGAATTTGAATCCGGCGTGACGGCGGGGTGGTGGGGCGCGCAACCGGCCGTGCTGGTGGGCGGCGTGGCGACCATCGCGGTCGCCTTGCTCTGGATGCGCTTCTTCCCGGAACTCAGACGCACGCGCTCGCTGGAGCGCGAAGAGGATCTGGCGCCGAGCCGTTGACCGACGCAGCACCCTGCTTCAGGCCTGCGCTGCGCTCACGCGCAGCGCGGTCCATCGCACCGTCGCCAGAATCGATGCCGCGACGATCAATGCCCCGCCGACCCACGCGGTCACCGAAATTCGCTCGCCCAACCAGATGCAGGCAAACAATGCCCCGAACGCCGGTTCGCTGCCCATCAGCAGCGAGACGCGCGTCGGGCTGCTGCGCTTGATCGCGAAGTTCTGCGCGAAGAACGCGAACAGCGTGCACGCGATCACCAGATAGCCGACATAGCCCCAGAACGCCGCATGATCCGCAATCGAAGGCACGGGTTGCCACTGCTGCGGCGCGAACAGCCAGGCGGCCGCGGCGCTGCCGAATGCCACCACGCCAGACTGAACCGCTGTCACCGACAGCGGCGGCAGCGCCGAATCGCGCATCACGCGTTTGGTCACACACACCGTCAACGCGCGCAGCAGCGCGGCAAGCAGAATCAGCGCGTCGCCGGGATTGAGGCTCAGTTCACCGTCGCCGGCGAGCAGCCATGCGCCCAGCAGCGAAAGCGCCACCGCCAGCCATTCGATGCGGCTCGGCCTGCGCTTGAGAAGCAACCATTCGACGAGCGGCGTCAACACCACGCACAAGCTGATCAGAAACGCGGCGTTGGCCGCGCGCGTCATCAGGATGCCGAAGGTTTCGCAGAGAAAGATGCCGAGCAGCAGCGCGCCGGCGACCAGCACGCCGCGCATCGTGCGGGCGTCGGCCGCGCGCAGGTGACGCAGGGCAGGCGACAGGATCACGAAAGTGATACCGAAGCGCAGCGCGAGCAAACCCAGCACCGGATAAAACACCAGTGCGCTTTTGACGACGCCGTAACTGGTGCCCCACACGACGGCGACGGCGAGCAGCATCAGATCGGACAACATGAGCAGGCGTTCTTGTTTCGACATGGACGACCTCGAGCTAATAAGGCTGTATTGTCGAACTTTGCGTCAAGAGTGATAATCGGGTCTCGGCGCACAGCATTTATGTCGAAAACGCATCAATTCATGACGCACTCAGGGACCCGGAACGATGACCCCAAGCGAGCTTTTCGCCTTGCTGCCGGACATGGCGGTTTTTGCGCGCGTCGTTGACGCCGGCAACTTCTCGGTGGCGGCGCGGCAACTCGGCAGCACGCCGTCCACGGTCAGCCGTCAGATCAAGCGGCTCGAAGACGCGCTGGCAAGCCGGTTGCTGGAGCGTTCCACGCGCACGGTGCGGGTGACGGAATCGGGCGCTCAGGTGGTGCGATTCTGTCGCGACATGGTGAGCGCCGCGTCGGGCGCGGTCGACGCCGCCGGGCAATTGGCGGGCAGGCCGCAAGGCAAGGTGAGCGTGAGCGCGCCGACCCAGTTCGCGAGGTCGGTGATCCACCCGCTGATTGCCGGCTTCTTGCGCGCTTACGACGAAGTGGATCTGCAACTCCTGTTCACCGATCACGACGTCGACCCGCTCGCCGACGATGTCGATCTGGTGATCCGCCTGACCGAGCATCCACCGCAGGGACTCGCGGGGCGCCGGTTGGGCGCGGTGCGCTGGCTGCTGGTGGCGACGCCGGCGTATTTGCGTGAGCGCGGCGCACCGGCGCAGCCACGCGATCTGCAGAAGCACGCCTGCATTTACCTCGGCGAGACCGCCGACGACAACCGCTGGCGCTTTCGTCGCGGCACGGAGACACAGAGCGTCGACGTGAAGGGTCGCTACATCGCCAATCATGCCGGCGCGCGACTCGAAGCCGCGCTGCAGGATTTCGGCATAGCGTGTGTACCGGAATTTGCAGCCGTTGAATCGCTGCAGAGCGGCGAACTCGTGCAGGTGCTGCCCGACTGGAATCTCGAAGCGCGCGCCTACGTCGGTTCGGTGTGGCTGCTGTATCCACCGAATCGTTTCTTGCCGCCGAAGGTGAGGGCATTGATCGACTACCTCGTCGAGCATCTTCACGACACGCTCGATACCGCATGAGAACCACCGGGCGCGAGACGAAAGTGGAATCGCCCGCGCACTTCATGATTCAATGCAGTCCCAGTGATTCGATCGATGACGAGGAGAACCAGCATGAGCACGCGCGAAACCGGGCCGATTGCGGCGACTGTTTACCGTGGCGCTTCGATTGAGAACACGCATGTGGCGCACGTCGCGGTGGTCGACGCGAGCGGCCGCCTATTGGCGTCGTTTGGCGATCCGTCACGCGTAACGCTGGCGCGTTCCGCGGCGAAGCCCGCACAAGCGCTGGCGGTGTTGGAGACCGGCGCACTGGAGCGTTTCGGTTTCGACGAAGCCGACCTTGCGCTGATGTGCGGCTCGCACAGTAGCGAAGCGCGCCACATCGAACGCACGCGCCAGATGCTGGCCAAGGCGCAGGCGAGCGAAGCCGATTTGCGCTGCGGCGGCCATCCGCCGTTATCCGACGCCGTCTACATCGACTGGCTCAAACGCGACTTCAAACCGGGCGGCGTATGCAGCAACTGCTCCGGCAAACACGCGGGCATGCTTGCCGGCGCGCAATCGATCGGCGCATCGATGGAGGGTTATGAGCGGCCCGATCACCCGATGCAGGTGCGCGTAAAACACACGGTCGCGGACGTCTGCGATTTACCCGACGAAGCGGTGCAATGGGCGACAGACGGCTGCAATCTACCGACACCGGCTTTTCCGCTCGACCGCCTTGCACGCCTGTTTGCGAAACTGGCCGCCGCACAAGACGACGTATCGTCGAACGCACAGTCCGTCACAGCGCGCACGACGGCGCTCGCCCGAATCTACCGCGCGATGACAACGTATCCCGAATGGGTAGCGGGCGAGGGCCGTTTCTGCACGCAGCTGATGCGGGCTTTTGACGGCGCGCTGGTCGGCAAGGTTGGCGCGGACGGCAGCTACGCGATAGGCGTCCGTACATCGGAGCAGACAAAGAAGGCGGGGGCGCAAGGCGCGTTGGGCCTCGCGATAAAAATCGAGGATGGTAACGTCGGCATACTGTACGCGCTAGTCGCGGAAGTACTCGCGTTACTGGACATCGGAACGCTGGAGCAACGAGCGAAACTCGCGGCGTTCCACGCCCCGAAGATGTTGAACACAATGGGCATCCAAACGAGCCGAATAGCGTACTCGGTCGCACTCACCCGCGCACCGAACGCCGCCGCTCGCTGAACGACCGCAACGGCGCGCGCAGCGCCGCCGGAAGAATGACGCCCTTGTCACTGAGGCGGAATGTGCGAGAGCACAGATTCCAGATGCACCACTACCGCGGCTGCGCGGGGGACCCGCTTATGGGCTGGCGGTGTAAAGCCGCTTTCTTTGCCTACTTTCTTTGCGGCAGGCAAAGAAAGTAGGTGCCGCCCCGCACAGGGGCAACGCCAATAGACCACAAAGAACTCAAGGAAAGGCCAACAAAACTTAGGAAAACAGACAAAAAACCCCACTCAAGCAGCAACCCCACAACCCACAACCCCAACCGCATTCCGAATAGCATTCGCCAACTCCGCCGCAGCAAACTTCGCCACATACCCATTAGCCCCAGCATTCTTCACATGCGCCTCATTAGCAGCGCCAGTAAGAGAAGAATGAATAATGACCGGAATATCCCGCATCCGCTCATCAGCCTTGATCTGCCGCGTGAGCATAAACCCATCCATCTCAGGCATCTCAAGATCCGTCAAAACAAGCGCAATGCTATCCTTGACACGAGTCCCATTAGCCTGCGCCTCACGCGCAACCTGCTGCAGGGTATTCCAAGCCTCTTCTCCGGTCTTGGTCATCACATAATCCGCGCCGATAGCACTCAAAGCCTGCTCAATAAGCTTCCGGGCAAACCCGGAATCATCCGCGGCAAGAATCTTCGCCCCGCGCGGAATCCCCAACGCATCACCAACCGAAGTCGGATCCACACTAGGATGCTGTGACGGAAACACATCCCGCAAAACCTGCTCCACATCGATCACTTGCGCCAACCGCGAATCGCCGGTATTCCCATCGATCCGCGCAATGCTGGTAACCAGATTGCCCCCAGCCGCACCTTCGGCGGACAACACCTGATTCCACTCCAGCCGCACAATATCGTCGACCTCTTCAACCGCAAACGCCTGGGTCGATCGCGCAAACTCCGTCACCAGCAAAATATTCAGCCCGCGCGTGGGCTCGCACCCCATCAGCCGCGGCAAGTCGATTACGGGAATGATCTGGCCGCGAATATCCACCGCGCCCATCACGAACGGCGACGAGCCGGCGATCGGCGTAACCGTGGGCATCGTCGAGATTTCCCGCACCTTGAAGACGTTGATGCCATAAAGCTCGTGCGCGTCGCTGCCGGGCACCGAGCCCAGGCGGTACAGCAACAACTCGAACTTGTTGGAACTCGTCAGATTGCTGCGTTCATCGTTCGCGCGGTTTTCTACTGCCATCGAATCTCTCCAGGATTGCGGTGCGTGTGATGCGCCATCCAACCGTGTCGTTCGATGCTGGCGCGCGCCCTACCTTTCTGTTATCGGCGCGGCGGACGGAAAGTTCAGCGATTCGGCACGGTTTTCCTTACATCCTCTGGTTAACACGCAACCGATATCGAGGACGCGAGGCGGCACGAACACATTGGCCGCAATACAGGCCTGTCAAGGCATTGATATGAAGGTTACCTGCCGTTACAGAAGCGACAGCGTCGTATCACATGCCGCACGGCGCGCCTCATAGAATTCACAGCGATTAAAGCGTGGCGCCGTCAGCGGCCCGCAAGCTGACTGCAAGGAAAGCACGTAGTCGGCCCGACGCCTGAGGCGCACACGCATCGCCGTCGTTTCGCTTCCACCCCAAGGAGAACGTATGATCCGCTTGCCTCTCGCCACTATCACCAGCGCCTGCATGGCTGGACTGCTCGTCGTCGCCGGCGCGGCCAACGCTCAAACAACGCCTGCGGCACCGGCGGCCGCTGCGGCAGACGCCGGCCGTCTGCATGCCGCCGACCAGACGTTCATCGCGGACGGCACCAAGGCCATCGCGACGCAACGCGACGCCGCGCGCATCGCGACCTCGCGCTCTACCGACCGCGACGTCAAGGCCTTCGCGGAGCGCGTCTCGACTGACAACGCGAAAATCTCCGACGCACTGCGCGCGGCAAGCCCACGCGGCGTCGACGTGCCGAAGAACGATCCCGACGCAGCTGTGCTCGCGAGCATCAACAATCTGCGTGGCGCCGATTTCGACAAGGCGTATATCGAACAGGTCGCGCTCGCCGGCGAACAGAAAGCGCTGTCAGCATTCCAGGCGGAAATCGCGTCGGGCCGCGACGAGCAGTTGAAGGATGCGGCGAAGAAGGCATTGCCGACGATCCAGGAACACTACGCCATGGCGCAGGATCTCGCCAAGCGTAAGCACCTGCCGACCGCGCAGTAAGCGGTTGAACGCGCGTCACGTTGCGGCGTGACGCGCGGCCGTCCGGATGCGTGGTTTTCGGCGATAATCGGCTTCGCTCTTTCGAGTCCGCTGCGCGCCTGGTCTTGCGCGGCGCCCGCAACCCGAAAGCTCCCTCGATTTTCACGCGCATTCGATCGAAGCTCTCCGCATGAGCAAGCCCGCCAATCTGCCGCAACAGCTGGACCATATGCTTCGGCAAGCCGTCGCGCTTCAGCAGAACGGCGCGTTTGCCGAGGCCGAAGAACTCTACCGCGAGATTCTCGAACTCAAGCCCCGTCATTTCGACGCGCTGCAATTGCTCGGCGCGTTGGCGCTGCAAGCGGGCCGCCTGCAAGAGGGTGTCGACTTGCTCAGAAAAGCGCTTGCCATCAATGCGAAACAGGCGCCGCTTCATTCGAATCTCGCCTATGCGTTGAACGCCTTGCAGCGTTTCGACGAAGCCCTCGCCAGCGCCGATCGCGCACTGGCTTTACAGCCGCAATTCCCCGACGCCCTGAATAACCGCGGCAACGCGCAAGCCGGCTTAAATCGTCCGCTCGATGCGCTCGGCAGTTTCGATCGCGCGATTGCACTGACGCCGGATTTCGCGCAGGCCTGGAACAATCGCGCGTGCGTGCTGCGCGATCTCGGCCGTCCCGCCGATGCGCTCGCAAGCTGCGATCACGCGCTCGCGCTGCAACCGAATTATCCCGACGCGTGGAGCAATCGCGGCAATGCGTTCAGCGACCTGAATCAGCCGGAGGAAGCGGAACGCTGCTACCGTCGCGCGCTGGAATTGTCGCCGGTATTCGCCGATGCCTGGAACAACCTCGGCCTCACGCAGATCGATCTCAACCAGCACGCGCTCGCGCTCGTGAGTTACGAACGCGCACTGGCCGTGAATCCTGATGCTGCGGAAACGCATTGGAACGAAGCACTGTGCCTGCTGCAAATGGGACAGTTCGAAGCCGGCTGGCAGAAGTATGAATGGCGCTGGGAGCGCAGCCGCATCAAGGCAAGCCGGCGCAGTTTTGCGCAGCCGCTGTGGCTCGGCGATTTTTCGATCGACGGCAAGACGATTCTGTTGCACGCCGAGCAGGGTCTCGGCGACACGCTGCAGTTCTGCCGCTATGCCGCGCAGGTGTCGAAACTCGGCGCGAAGGTCGTGCTCGAAGTGCCGCGCGAGTTGATGCGTCTCATGGCCACGCTCGACGGCGTGGACCAGTTGATCGAAGCCGGCCAAACGCTGCCGTCGTTCGATTGTCACTGCCCGCTGCTGAGTTTGCCGCTCGCCTTCAGGACCGGCCTCGACAGCATTCCATCGGCAACGCCCTATCTTTTCGCAGACGTCGTGGCAGCTCGCCAATGGCGCGACCGCCTTCACGCGCAAGCAGACACGCGCCTCAAAGTCGGACTCGTGTGGGCCGGCGGAAACCGTCCGCATGTCGCGGAACTGCGCAAGAACGATGCGCGCCGTTCGATCGCTTTCGCGCAACTCACGCCGCTTCTCGACGTGCCGAACGTGCAGTTCTTCAGCCTGCAAAAAGGGCTGGCGGCGCGGCAACTCGACAGCGCCGCGCGGGGCGAACATGTGCTCGATTACACGGAAGAACTCGACGACTTCGCGGACACCGCGGCATTGGTGGCGAACCTCGATCTGGTGATTTCCGTGGACACGTCCACCGCGCATCTGGCTGGCGCACTCGACAAACCGGTCTGGATTCTGAACCGCTTCGACACCTGCTGGCGGTGGATGCTGGAGCGTACCGATACGCCGTGGTATCCGCGTGCCCGCCTGTTCAGACAGCCGGCGCTCGGCGATTGGGACAGTGTGATGCAGGCCGCGCGTGATGCGCTGAACGCATGGGCAGCGGGCGCGGCGCATTCACGATAAAGACCCCGTTCGCACCCGCCACGATCCCGGCGCGCCGGCCGACGCGATTGCTCTGACGCGCGTAGACTGAACGTCCGTTTATCGACGGCTAAGCCATGGGGAGTCATCAATGGAATACAGACATCTGGGTGCGTCCGGTTTCAAGGTGCCGGTGCTGAGTTTCGGCACGGGCACGTTCGGCGGCAAGGGCGAATTCTTTCAGGCGTGGGGCGCGACCGACGTCGCCGAAGCGCGGCGTCTGCTCGACATCTGCTTCGATGCCGGCGTCACCATGTTCGACACCGCGGACATCTATTCGACCGGCGCGTCCGAGTCGGTGCTCGGCGAGGCGCTCAAGGGCAAGCGCGACAAGGCGATCATCTCGACCAAGGCGACCTTCCGTTTCGACGACGGCCCGAACAGCGTCGGCTCGTCGCGTTTCCATCTGATCCGGGCCGTGGACTCGGCGCTCAAGCGCCTGCAGACTGATTACATCGATCTGTTCCAGTTGCACGGCTTCGACGCCAGAACGCCGATCGCCGAAGTTATGTCCACATTCGACGATCTGGTGCGCGCGGGCAAGATCCGCTACACCGGTGTGTCGAATTTTTCCGGCTGGCATCTGATGAAATCACAGGACGTGGCGGATCGCTACGGCTATCCGCGCTATGTCGCGAATCAGACCTACTATTCGCTGGTTGGCCGCGATTACGAGTGGGAGTTGATGCCGCTCGGCGTCGATCAAGGCGTGGGCGCGGTGGTGTGGAGTCCGCTCGGCTGGGGGCGTCTCACCGGCAAGATCAAGCGTGGCCAGCCGCTGCCCGATTCGAGCCGCCTGCATAAAACCGCCGGCATGGGACCGCCGGTGCCGGACGAATATCTGTTCCGCGTGCTCGATGCGATCGATGAGATCGCGGCGGAAACCGGCAAGACCGTGCCGCAGATTGCGCTGAACTGGCTGCTGCAGCGGCCGACAGTGTCGACCGTGCTGATCGGTGCGCGCAACGAGGAACAGTTGCGGCAGAACCTCGGCGCGGTGGGCTGGAATCTGACGCCCGAGCAGGTGGCGAAGCTCGACGAGGCGAGCGCCGTGCGTCCCGCTTATCCATACTGGCATCAGGAAGGATTCGTGGAGCGCAATCCGAAGGCGGTGTAAGCGGGCCTTCGCCCGAAGGCACGCTGGCTGAACATGCCGAGTTCGAGCGGATGCAACTGGATGCCCTGCGCTTTCGCGAACTCGCGCATCGTCGCGTAGACGATATGTCCGGTTTCGGTCAGCGACTGTGCGCTGAGGTTGCCGACACCCGTAGCGGCGCCCGTCACGAAGATGATCTGCTTCTGCATTTTTCTTCTCCGATCGATGAGAGTGGGGCGGCTCGTCGGAGCACGCCCAGACAAAACGTATCGAGCGCGTCAGGCAATGCCGCCGTTGGCGCGCAGAATCTGGCCGTTGACCCAGCCCGCGTCCGGGCCGGCGAGGAACGCCACCACCGACGCGATGTCGTCCGGCTGGCCGAGGCGTTGCAGCGGCGGCATCTTCGCGAAGGTCTGAATCTGTTCTTCGGTCTTGCCGTCGAGAAACAGCGACGTCGCGATCGGACCCGGCGCCACGGCATTGACGGTGATGTCGCGGCCGCGCAGCTCCTTGGCGAACACATGCGTGAATGCCTCGACGGCTGCCTTCGTCGCGTTGTAGATCGCATAGCCCGGCATGTTGAGCGCCAGCGTGGTGCTCGAAAAATTGACGATACGGCCGCCGTCGTTCAGGCGCACCGCAGCTTCGCGCAAGGTGTTGAAGGTGCCGCGCACGTTGATGTCGAAGGTCTGGTCGAAGAGCGCGTCGCTGGTGTCGGCGAGCGGCACGGTCTTGAGCACGCCCGCGTTGTTGACCAGCACATCCACCTTGCCGAGCTGCTGTTCAGTGAGTTCGAACAGGCGGCGCACGTCGTCGGCGTTCGATACGTCGGCCTTCACCGCGATGGCTTTGGTGCCCGCCGCCGTGAGTTCGGCGACGAGCCGATCGGCTTCGGCCGAACTGGATGCGTAATTGACCGCAACGGCGAAACCGTCCTTGGCCAGACGTTGAGCAACTGCTGCGCCGATGCCGCGCGATGCGCCGGTGACGATTGCAACCCGAGCGTTGTTGAGCATGTTCACGATTCGCTTCCTTGAGTCCGATGAGTGGGTGAGATAAATCATGGACGTTTTCGTCGCATGGATAATCAGGTTAAACTGGGTATCACCATTCCATTTACTTTAACAATAGGCGCGTCGGCCGTCCGACCGGCGCCACACGCAGGCAACAACAGGCAGCGACCATGGATCGTTTCGAGGAAATGCGGGTTTTCATCCGGATCGCCGAGCGGCAAAGCTTCACGCGCGCCTCGGACGATCTGCAGATCCCGCGCGCCACCGTCACCAACCTGATGAAGCGCATGGAGCAGCGGCTCGGCGCGCGGCTGCTCGAACGCACTACGCGCACGGTGCGTCTCACGCACGACGGCGAGGCGTACTACCGCCGCTGCGTGCGTCTCATTGCCGACATGGAAGAGGCCGAGGGCTCGTTTTCGAACCTCGCGCCGAAGGGATTGTTGCGGGTGAATTTGCAGGGCACGCTGGCGCGGCATTTCGTGGTGCCTGCGCTGCCGGCGTTTCTCGCGCGCTTTCCGGGCATCGAACTGAGCATCGGCGAAGACGACCGGCTCGTCGATCTGGTGCGGGAAGGCGTGGACTGCGTGTTGCGCGCGGGCAATCTGCAGGATTCGTCGATGGTGGGGCGCCGCGTCGCGCAACTGGCGCAAGTGACGGTCGCGAGTCCGGCGTATCTCGCCGCGTTTGGCGAGCCGGCCGAGCCCTCGGCGCTGTCCACGCATCGGGCGGTCAACTACGTGTCGAGTGCGACCGGCAAGGCCGTGCCGCTCGAATTCAGCGTGGCGGGCCGCGAGGTGGCGATGGTCCTGCCGTCGGCGGTATCGGTGAGCGGCACCGAGCTCTACACCGGCTCGGCGCTCGCCGGGCTCGGCATCGTGCAGGTGCCGCAATACCGGGTGGCGGCCGAACTGGCGGCGGGGCGGCTGAAAATCATCCTTGCGGACTTTCCGCCGCCGCCCATGCCGGTGTCCGTGCTGTATCCGCAGAACCGTCAGTTGTCGTCGCGGGTGAGGGTGTTCGCGCAGTGGCTGCGCGATATTTTCGAAGCGGCTGCGGCGACGTCGGGCGGCGCGCTGTGAAGGCGCTCGCTTAGGCGGCCGTGCGGCGCGGAGAAATCCTGAACCGGGCCGAGCGGCACGATGCCGGTCGGGTTGATGCCGCGATGGCTCTCGTAATAATGCTGTTTGATATGCGCGAAATCGACCGTCTGCGCAATGCCGGGCAACTGGTAGATGTCGCGCGTGTAGGCGGACAGATTCGGGTAATCGGCGATGCGGCGCAGATTGCACTTGAAGTGGCCGACATACACGGCGTCGAAGCGGATGAGTGTCGTGAACAGCCGGATATCGGCTTCGGTGAGTTGCGCGCCAGTCAGATAGCGCTGTGTCGCGAGTTGCGCTTCGAGCCAGTCGAGCGTTTCGAACAGCGGCGTGACGGCTTCTTCGTAGGCTTGCTGCGTGGTGGAAAAGCCTGCCTTGTAGACGCCATTGTTCAGCGTGTCGTAAACGCGCGCGTTGATCGCGTCGATTTGCGGACGCAACGGCGCCGGATAAAAATCGCCGGGCTTCGCGCCGATGCCGTCGAACGCCGAATTCAGCATGCGAATGATTTCCGACGATTCGTTGCTGACGATCGTGGCCCGTTGCTTGTCCCACAGGATCGGCACCGTGACGCGGCCGCTGTAGTGAGGATCGGCAGCGGTATAGACCTGGTGGAGCAGCTTTGCGTGATTGACGCTGTCGAGCACGACGCCGGGGCCGTCCGCGAAGGTCCAGCCGTTCTCCAGCATCAGCCAGTGCACGACCGAGACGTCGATCATTGCTTCGAGGCCCTTGAGCGCCCGCATGATCAAGGTGCGATGCGCCCACGGGCAGGCGAGGCTCACGTACAAGTGGTAGCGTCCCGCTTGCGCTTCGAAGCCGCCGCTGCCGCTCGGACCCGGCGAGCCGTCGGCGGTGACCCAGTTGCGGAACGCCGCGTCCTTGCGCACGAAACGGCCTCCGGTCGAGTGGGTGTCGTACCAGCGGTCCTGCCATTTCCCGTCCACCAAAAGTCCCATGTCGCTGCTCCTTGTGCGTGCGCGTCGGCGTGCTACGACCGTGCGCAATGAATGTTCCAGACGCGGCGCCGGCGGCGTTTGCAGTGACTCGTCGGCGGCTCGTGCGGCTTTTCCGAAAGCTTACGCGGACTGTATTTGCCGCCGACACTGCCGTCATATCACCATAGTGGACTGGCATCGACGCTTTGCCGTACCATCATTTCGTCGAACTCGTTCGAAGGAATGGAACATGTTGTCGGAAGACGAACTGGCTTTGCTCGACGCGATTCGCGAGACCGGCAGCCTGTCGCGCGCGGCGGCGCGCCTCGGCAAGGCGCCGTCCACGGTCTCGCACGCCGCCCGGCAACTGGAGACGCGCTTCGACGCGCTGCTGTTCGACCGGCGCCGCTACCGCTTGCAACTCACGCCCGCCGGCCAGCTTCTCGCGGATGAAGCCGCGCGTCTGATGCTCGACATGTCGCGCATGACGCAGCGCGTGAAGCAGATCGCGAGCGGCTGGGAAGACCGTCTCTGGATCGTCACGGACGAGATCATCGAATTCGAACTACTGATGCCGGTGGTGCGCACATTCGATGCGCTGAACTCCGGCGTCAAGCTGCGCTTTACGCACGAAGTCTTGAGCGGCACCTGGGAGGCGCTGCGCGACGGCCGCGCGGATCTGATCGTGGGCGCAACCAATGAGCCGCCGGCGATTCCCGGCCTGCGCTGGTTCGAACTCGGCGTGATGGAATGGGTGTTCGCGGTGTCGCCGCGCCATCCGTTAGCGGCCGTCGAGGGACCGCTCGGCCGTGAGCGAATCCTCGAACATCGCGCGGTGGTGGTGGCGGATTCATCGCGTGCGACGGCGGGGCGTGCTTATGGTTTGATCGGCGGACAGGCGTCGCTGGCCGTGCCGTCGATGCGCGCAAAAATCCTCGCGCAGCGCGACGGCCTGGGCGTGGGCTGGTTGCCGCGTCAGCGCGTCGCGTCGCTATTGAAGCAGGGCGATCTGATCGAAAAGGCCACGGCCGATCCGCGCGAACCGAACGTGCTGTACGTTGCGTGGCGCGGCGATCATGAAGGGCGCGCATTGCAGTGGTGGCTCGAACAGTTGCGGCAACCGCGGCTGGCGAAGCGCCTCGTGCGCGGTGTCGATATGACGATCGGCGCCTGACGCTCACGCCGTTGGTTCGCGCCGGAGCGGCGTTTTTATGCAGCCACAGCCGCGTCTCGTGGGATCATACGCGCCGTGCTGGGCGATTCTGCTTTCCGCACGGTACGCAACAAGAGGAGCAGGGCGATGATCGATGGACTGGTGGGCGGGCGGTTGTACGGCGAGGCGCAGATTCGCACGGGGCAGAACGGCAGGCGTTTCGTGACCTGCAAGGTGCGCGCGGCCACCAACGACGGCGACACGATTTTCGTCAACGTAATCGCTTTCGACGACGACGTGCAAACCGCGCTGCTCGCGTTGAGCGACGCGGACAGTGTGGCGCTGAGCGGCACCTTGACGCCGAAAGTCTGGACCGACAAGAACGGGCTCGTCAAACCGGCCGTGGACATGGTCGCCCACAAGCTGCTGACGGCTTACGAAGGCCGCCGCGAAGCGGATGAATGAGCGCTGCCCGGCGGCTTGCCGCCGGCGCCCCTGAGATACTCGACGAAGCGGTCCGCCACAGGTTCCGCGTCGCCGCTCCCACGCACTGCGCGATGATCAGATCGGGAACACGAGGTAATTCGTCGGTCGTGGTTAACCCCACGTCATAGTCCGCCCACATAATGTCATCCTCAACCGCGCAAAAGCCGCCTACCATCAAGGCGGGCGGCAAAAAAAACGTCGGGGGGAAGTCATCATGAATCGCTATCGTTCGCTGGGCGTAGTGACGGGCGCGGCGCAGTTCGCCAGCGCCGATGTTCTGTGCCGCTTGACCGCAGCCTGGGACCGGCCAGGCGCGGCGCGGCCCTACGATCTGATTCTCGAGCAGCGGTCCTGGCATGGGCCGGCCTGGCAGAGCGAAGCTAACGCCCAGTTCAAGATTCACGTGTTCGACACCATGCGCGCGTTTGAAAAGCGCGGCGTCGAGGCAATCGTGCTGCCGTGTTTCCTGAGCCATACCTTCATTGATGAACTCTCGGCGAACGTCGCCGTGCCGGTCGCAAACATCATGACGGCGCTGTCGGCGCACGTGCGCCAGGCGTTTCCGTCGGTGCGGCGGATCGGGGTGCTGACTTCGGACGCCATCCGCAATAACGGTCTTTTCGAGCGTTATTTCGACGCCACGCGGTTCGACGTGCTGCATCCACGCAACGAGGCGGGCGTCGATTGCGTGACGAACGCCGTCTATGGCGATGAAGGCATCCGCAACGGCCGTCTCCATGGACGCCCGGTCGAGTTGCTGCACGCGGCGTGCGCGGACCTCATCGCACAGGGCGCGGAAATCATCCTGCCGGGCCTTGCTGAAATCGCGCTGGTCGCGCGCGCGCTCGGCCGACTCGACGTGCCGCTCATCGACGCCAATCTCGTCTACGCGCGCTACGTCGCGGCAGCGCAGTTTTCGCAGCACGAGCGGCGCTTCAAGGTGGGCGTGCTGGGCGGCGTCGGGCCGGCGGCGACGGTCGACTTTCTGGGCAAGCTGGTGCGCAATACACCCGCCGCGTGCGATCAGGACCACATCAAGATCATGGTCGAGCAGAATCCGCAGATTCCGGATCGCACCGCCGCGCTGCTCGGTAACGGGGACGACCCGACGCTCGCACTGTATGCCGCCTGCAAGACGCTCGAGGACGGTGGCGCGGATCTCATCGCGATTCCGTGCAATACGGCGCATGCGTTCGTCGAGCGGATCCAGCCGTCGCTCAGTATTCCGATTGTAAATATGCTGACCTGTACCGTGGATTATCTGCACGAGAGCTTTCCGGGGCTGCGTGAAATCGGCGTGCTCGCCACTTCAGGGACGCTGGCGAGCCGCGTCTATGAACGGTCGCTTGAAGCGCGGGGGCTCGTGCAGGTTGCGCCCGGCGAGGCGGCGCAGGCGCGGCTGATGAATGCCGTCTATGGGCCGAAAGGCGCGAAGGCGGGCTTCACGTCGGGCGAGTGTTGCGACGATCTCGCCGCTGCCGTCGACGATCTGGTTGCGCAAGGCGTGCGGGTGATCGTGCTGGGCTGTACCGAGTTGCCGCTGTTGCTGCGCGATGCGACGCTGGCATGCGCGGGTGGCCTGGTCGTCAGGCTGGTCGATCCGACCGAGGTGCTGGCCAGGCGGTGCGTGGCGTATGCGCTTGGGGAAAGCGGTGCGCTGGATTCGACGCCGCCGGCTGCGATGCCGTCAGTGGGCCGATCCGCGCGGAAAGCGTTTGCCGTCAGCCGCGACGCGCTCGTCGCGACCTCTCGCAGGCTCGCAAAAGCCTAGCGCGACAGCGGCCCTCACTCCCACGCCGCTTCGAGCGGCTCTAAACCCTTCTCGTCCCGATCGGCACAACGCTTGCTGCCCTGCTCAGCGGCGCGCGTTTTTCGCCGCCGGCCACCGCCTGACGCGCCTCCGAAGCACCGCCCTGCTGCGTCATGGAAAACTGTATAAATATACAGTATAGTATCCCGTTGCGAGCAGGGCTTCGGCGTGCGTCTCCGCCGGCCAGCCGCACCGAACTTGCGCGGTCGCGAGGCGTCCGTGA
This sequence comes from Paraburkholderia sp. BL25I1N1, assembly GCF_003002025.1. Lineage (GTDB taxonomy): Bacteria > Pseudomonadota > Gammaproteobacteria > Burkholderiales > Burkholderiaceae > Paraburkholderia. Next base: position 68,234 of record NZ_PVZB01000026.1, on the reverse strand, counting down.
GAGGTGGTCCACTCATTCAGACGGTCGGAAAAATTGGCATCTAACGGCAAACACGGCACAAACGGCACTATCAGGATTCGCGGCGCACGCCAGCACAATCTCAAGAACGTCGACCTCGACGTACGAACCGGCGAAATGACGGTCGTCACCGGCCCGTCCGGTTCCGGCAAGTCGAGCCTCGTGTTCGACACGCTGTATGCGGAAGGGCAACGGCGCTACGTCGAAACATTCAGCGCTTACGCCCGGCAGTTTCTCGACCGTATGGACCGGCCGCAAGTCGATCGTGTCGACGGCGTGCCGCCGGCCATCGCGATCGACCAGACCAATCCGGTGCGCAGTTCGCGTTCCACCGTCGGCACCATGACGGAGCTCAACGATCACCTGAAGCTGCTCTACGCACGTGCCGCTGAACTGTTCGACCGCAAGACGGCTCATCAGGTGCGTCACGACACGCCGGAAACGATCTACGCGGAGTTGCTCGAACGCACGGCGGAGAATGAACCGAGACTCGTGGTCACGTTCCCGGTCGAGTTGCCGGAATCCGCATCGGAGCAGGAAGTCGAGCAATGGCTATCGGCCAGCGGCTACACGCGCGTGCAGGCGCAGCGCGAAGTCGATTCGCCTACCGGCAAGCGCAAGCTGCTCGACGTGGTGGCCGACCGCTTCCGGCTTCGTTCGGTGGATAAGCAGCGGGTGGTCGAGGCAATCGAGGCCTCGCTCAAGCGCGGCGGCGGGCGCGTCAATATTTATGTGCTGCCGGCCTCGTCGGAAGGGCCGGAAAGTCAGGAAACCGAACCGAAAATCTGGCGTTTCTCCACCGGCTTGCACAGTCCGGAAAGCGATCTGCGCTACGCCGACCCGCAGCCCGCGCTGTTCTCGTTCAACTCGGCGTACGGCGCGTGTGAAGTCTGCCGCGGCTTCGGGCGCGTAATCGGCGTCGACCTCGGGCTGGTGATTCCGGACGCGCGCAAGACGCTGCGCGACGGCGCGATCAAGCCCATGCAAACACCCGCGTGGAAGGAGTGCCAGGACGATCTGATGCGCTACGCGGCGAAAGCCGATATCCGTCGCGGCACGCCGTGGGGCGAGTTGACGGACGCCGAGCGCGACTGGGTCATCAACGGCTCGCCGGACTGGAACGGCAAATGGCAAAGCCACTGGTACGGCGTCAAACGCTTTTTCGAGTATCTCGAATCGAAAGCGTACAAGATGCATATTCGCGTGCTGCTGTCCAAGTACCGCAGCTATACGCCGTGCGAAACCTGCGGCGGCGCGCGCCTGAAAACGGAATCGCTGTTGTGGCGCCTCGGCAGCAAGGCGAACGCGGACGAGGTGCTGCCGCCCGGCAAGCGTTTCCTGCCGCGCGGCGTCGACTGGACGCGCGGGCAACTTGAAGCGTTGCCCGGTCTGACCGTGCACGATCTGATGCTGATGCCGATCGAGCGCATCCGGCGCTTCTTCGACGAAATCAGCTTGCCGAGCGCCTTGCTCGACGACGCACTCAAACTGCTGCTCGCCGAAGTGCGCACGCGCCTCAAATATCTGTGCGACGTGGGCCTCGGTTATCTGACGCTCGACCGGCAAAGTCGCACTTTGTCGGGCGGCGAGGTGCAGCGGATCAACCTGACCACGGCGCTCGGCACCTCGCTCACCAAGACGCTGTTCGTGCTCGACGAACCGAGTATCGGCTTGCATCCGCGCGATCTGAACCGCATCGTCGAGGCCATGCACCGGTTGCGCGATGCGGGCAATACGCTGGTGGTGGTCGAACACGATCCCTCCGTGATGCTCGCGGCGGATCGTCTGATCGACATGGGTCCGGGGCCGGGCGAGCGCGGCGGCTCGATCATTTACGACGGCGTGCCCGAGGCGATCCGTTCGTCAGGCACGCTCACTGGCGAGTACCTCGGCGGCCGGCGGCATGTGGCCGACGCGGCGCACTGGTCGCAGCGGCCGGTGGATGCCGCCACGCCGCGCATCGTGCTCGAAGGCGCGACCGAACACAATCTGCGCGATGTCACGGTGGAAATTCCATTGGAGCGGCTCGTCTGCGTGACGGGCGTGTCGGGTTCCGGTAAATCCACGCTGCTGCAAGACGTGCTGTATCCGGCCATGGCGCGGCACTTCGGGCTCGCCACGGAATCGCCCGGCGCTTTCAGAAGCCTGAGCGGCGCCGATCAGGTCACCGACGTCGTGTTCGTCGATCAGTCACCGATCGGCAAGACGGCGCGCTCGAATCCGGCGAGTTACGTCGGCGCGTTCGACGAAATCCGCAAACTGTTCGCCAAGGCGCCGCTCGCACAGCAGCGCGGCTACGGCCCTGGCATGTTCAGTTTCAATTCGGGCGAAGGCCGCTGCCCGACCTGCGGCGGCTCGGGTTTCGAACATATCGAAATGCAGTTTTTGAGCGACGTGTACCTGCGCTGCCCCGATTGTGACGGGCGCCGTTATCGCGCTGAACTGCTCGAAGTGAAGATCGAACGTGGCGAACCGGCGCGCGCGCTGAGCATTGCCGACGTGCTGGAATTGACGGTGAGCGAAGCCACCGCGTACTTCGCTAAAGACACCGAAGTATTGCGTGTGCTGCAACCGATCGTCGACGTGGGCCTCGAATATGTGAAGCTCGGCCAGCCGGTGCCCACGCTGTCAGGGGGCGAAGCGCAGCGGCTCAAGCTCGCCGGTTTTCTCGCGGAATCGGCCCAGGCGCGGACCGCGCGCAGCGCGAAGCAAGCGGTCGCGAAACGTTTGTTCATGTTCGACGAACCGACCACCGGCCTGCATTTCGACGACATTGCCAAGCTGATGCAGGCGTTCGGCAAGCTGCTCGCGAGCGGTCATTCGCTGATCGTGATCGAACACAATCTCGACGTGATCCGCGCGGCCGACTGGCTGATCGATCTCGGTCCCGAAGGCGGCGACGGCGGCGGGCGCGTGCTGTGCGCGGGCACGCCGGAAGACGTCAAAACATGTCCGGAGTCGCATACCGGCGAAGCGCTGCTGCAATACGACCGCGCCATGGGCGCGGCGGCCGAACCGGCGTCGCAAGGCATTCCGCTGCAAAAAGCGCTGAGCGCCGCGCGCGCGCGCCGGGCGATCGAAGGCGAGGACGTGGTGCGCATCGTCAACGCGCGCGAGCACAATCTGAAATCGCTGGACGTGGACATTCCGCACGGCAAATTCAACGTGATTACCGGCGTGTCCGGCTCGGGCAAGTCCACGCTCGCCTTCGACATTCTGTTCCACGAAGGGCAGCGCCGTTACCTCGAATCGCTGAACGCCTACGCGCGTTCCATCGTGCAGCCGGCCGGGCGTCCCGAGGTCGACGCCGTGTACGGCATTCCGCCGACCGTCGCGATCGAACAGCGGCTCTCGCGTGGCGGCCGCAAGAGTACCGTGGCGACCACGTCCGAGGTGTGGCACTTCCTGCGTCTGCTGTATGTGAAGCTCGGGCTGCAGCATTGCATTCACGACGGTACGCCGGTCACGTCGCAGAGCGTCGAATCGATCGCGGCGCAGTTGCTGCGCGATCACAAGGGGCAGCATGTCGGTTTCCTTGCGCCGCTGGTCGTGAATCGCAAGGGCGTCTACACGGATCTGGCGAAGTGGGCAAAAGCGCGCGGCAATACTCATCTGCGCGTGGATGGCGAGTTCGTGCCGGTGGACCCGTGGCCGAAACTCGACCGTTTCCGCGAACATACGATCGAGTTGCCGGTGGCCGACCTCGTCGTGTCGCCGGACAATGAAACCGAACTGCGTCGGGCGCTCGACCAGACGTTGGAAGTCGGCAAGGGCGTGATGCATCTGCTGGCGCCGTTGGACGGGTTGCACGACGCGATCAGCGGTGGCCGCGCCACGGCGAAACTCGGCGCGGTGAAGGTGCTGTCCACCAAGCGCGCGTGTCCGACGTGCGGCACGAGTTATCCGGAACTCGATCCGCGCATGTTCTCGTACAACAGCAAGCATGGCTGGTGTACGACCTGCGTCGGCACGGGCCTGGCCCTCACGCGCGAACAACGCGCGGTGTACGACGATACGATCGTCGTCGAAGACAATCGTGGCCGCGAACAAAGCCTGCCGTCGGAAGAGCAGGAGCCCGAAGGGCTTGTCGACGAACCGTGTCCGGATTGCGCCGGTACGCGTTTGAACCCCACCGCGCGCGCGGTCACGTTCGGCGCGCGGGCGATTGTCGATGTCGCGCAGTGGACCGTGTCCGACACGCGCGCCTGGATCGACACGCTGGAAATGACCGGTCGCGATGCGGAAATCGCGCGTGACGTGGTGAGCGAAATCGGCAGCCGTCTGCAGTTTCTCGAAGAAGTGGGCCTCGGCTATCTGAGTCTCGATCGCGCGGCGCCGAGCCTGTCGGGCGGCGAAGCGCAGCGCATCCGGCTTGCCGCGCAGCTCGGCAGCAACCTGCAAGGCGTCTGCTATGTGCTAGACGAACCGACCATCGGTCTGCACCCGCGTGACAACCAGATTCTGCTGAACGCTTTACGCAAGCTCGGTGACAAGGGCAATACGCTGGTGGTCGTCGAGCACGACGAGGATACGATCCGCCGTGCCGATCACATCATCGACATCGGGCCGGGCGCCGGCAAACGCGGCGGCACGCTGGTCGCGCAGGGCAGCGTGGCGGATCTGTCGGCGCAGCCCGATTCGCTGACCGGACAGTTTCTTGCACAACCGATCGTGCATCCGCTGCAGCCGCGTCGCGAAGTGGTCGCGCCGGGCAAGCGCGCGGCCGCGGTGCCGGAGAACTGGCTGACCGTGCATGGCGGCAAGCTGCATAACCTGCGCAACGTTACGGTCGGCATTCCTTTGTCGCGACTCGTCGCGGTCACTGGCGTCAGCGGTTCCGGCAAGTCCACGCTCGCGCGCGACGTGCTGATGACCAACCTGCTGGATGCAGTCGGACGTTCGGTGTTGTCATCGCCGGCCACGCGGCGCGCGCGCGCCGCGGCCGAAGAAAAACCGGCAACGAACCGGCGCTCCAGCGTGCTGGCGCGCACGGCGCCGCGCGCGCCGCTAAACGTGACGCATGCATGGCAAGGCTGCGATTCGATCACCGGCTGGGAAACCATCGACCGTGTACTCGAGGTCGATCAAACGCCGATCGGCAAGACGCCGCGTTCGTGTCCGGCCACCTACATCGGCGTGTGGGATGCGATCCGCAAGCTGTTCGCCGGCACGCTCGAAGCGCGCGCGCGTGGCTACACGGCCTCGCGTTTCTCGTTCAATACCGGCGAAGGCAGTTGCCCGGCTTGTGAGGGGCAGGGCGTGCGCACCATCGGCATGAGCTTCCTGCCCGACGTGAAAGTGCCCTGCGATGTGTGTCACGGGCAGCGCTTCAATCCGGAGACGCTCGCGGTCACGTGGCGCGGCAAGAATATCGGCGACGTACTGACCATGGAGATCGACGAAGCCGTCGAATTCTTTGCGCCCATCACGAACATTGCTCATCCATTGCAGTTGATGAAAGACGTCGGGCTCGGCTATCTCACGCTGGGTCAACCGTCCCCCACGTTGTCCGGCGGCGAGGCGCAACGGATCAAGCTCGTCACCGAATTGAGCAAGGTGCGCGACGACATCACGCGGCGCGGGCAGAAGCCGCCGCATACCTTGTATGTGCTGGACGAACCGACCGTGGGCCTGCATATGGCCGACGTCGCCAAGCTGATTCGCGTGCTGCATCGTCTCGCGGACGGCGGCCATAGCGTTGTCGTCATCGAGCACGATCTGGATGTGATCGCCGAGGCGGACTGGATCATCGACCTCGGTCCGGAAGGCGGCGTAGGCGGCGGCTCGATCGTCGCTGCTACGGATCCCGAAGGCTTGTCGCGCATTGCGGCGAGTCACACGGGCGCCGCGTTGCGGCCGGTTCTCGCGCGATCGCGTGACAACAACACCGTCGCGGCGGGAGAGGGCACGAACGGCTAATGCAGCAGAGCGGCGCGATCGAGGGCGCGCCGCTCCTGCCTGCTCGTTTATTTGTTTGTTGAACCCGCGGGAGTTTGCCGACGCGTGATTCATGTCGCTCTGGCGAGGCCATTCGGTCCGCGCGGAATTGCTCTGTTTGTGACGTTCACGTCGCACCGACATCGCTTGTCCCCGCCATCCTTCGCTTTGTCGGCTTAATGTAATTTATTGGAATTGTTTTGTAATTAAATTCAACGCGTAATTGGGATGCGTATAAAGAGTGTCGTAAATACCGCTAAAAATATTTTTAAAGACTTCTTTCCTTCTGCTATCGTCTCGCCGTCGGCGGCGGTCATAGCCCGGCGCCCGATTACCACGACAACGTCATGCCCGCCCTCCACGCAAATCACGCTGCGAGGGCGTCTAAACGCCTGCCCAGTGGGACCTCCGCATTCCCTTTTAGACGTGCGTCCGGTAGTTTTTCGTGCATCGATGCACGCCGGAAGTGCAGTAAATTCCCAATTGTCGGGCAGAAACATCCGAATGCTTATCTGCTCCACAGACGCTTATTCTTTTAAAGCGGCGCGAATTTGGCATGAGTTAGAGTTAGCGCTCTAAACTAAGTATGCCGTCATCAAAAAAAGTTTGACCGTACATTTTTTGTCCTGCTATTGTTGCCTCCCATGAAACGCGTGTGACGTTTGCGCAAAAAGTTCCAGGCGCTACGAGTTATAGAGATAAGGTTCTCTCCAGCGTTCATGCAAGGCAGAAGCGAACGGCTCAAATTTAATCTATTAGTAGTTCTACTTAGATCGGTTATTCGGCTCACATGACGCACGACCGCCGTCTTCTAGAGGCGCGTCCGTGTCGTCGGATCGGAGCCGGGTAGTGTCACGTCCGTTTTGGACTCCGAATCAAATGCCGCTGGTTGCCAGATGGTTGAAGTGAATGCTGTTTGCGGCAGGTAAGCGCACTGCAGTTACAGAAATGGACGGTTCACGCCGGAGGAGTAAAGGTGGGTACGAAAGTCGAAGGGCATTTTCCGGCAGCAGCGGCCCGTATGGAGAGGCCAGGGCGCCCGCGCGAGTTTGGGCGCAAGCAGCAAAACCCAGTACGCCGCTTTGGCGGCATTGCAGTTGTTCTGCTTTTGCACATCGTGCTGATTTATGCGCTGATCAACGGCCTCGCCACCAAGGTCGTGCAGGTTATTCAGCATCCGATCGAAACGAAAATCATCGAACCGGTGAAGCCGCCGCCTCCGCCGCCGTTGCCCACGGTGCAATTGCCGCCGCCGAAGTTCGCGCCGCCGCCGCCGCCATTCGTGCCGCCGCCGGAAGTGCAGGTGCAGACGCCGCCGCAGCAGCCGACTATTACGCATCAGGCCGCACCGGTCGTGTCGGCGCCCGCGGTGGCCCCGCCCGCACCGCCGGCGCCGCCCGCGCCGACGAAGCCTGTGAGCACCGAAGTCGGAGTGGTGTGTCCGAACTCGGATCAGATCCGTTCGTCGATCCGCTACCCGAAGGAAGCGCAGGAAAACAACGTGACGGGTGATGTTGTTGTTGAATTCGTCGTCGACCCGCAGGGCCATATTACGAATGAACGCGTTGCCAAATCCTCGGACGACTCCTCACTGGATCGTGCCGCATTCAACGCAGTCAAGCAGTTCACGTGCGTTTCCCAAGGCCAGGCTGTCCGTGTGCAAGTTCCGTTCTCGTTTAACCTGAACTGAATTCACAGGCTGTTCGGTACCGGTAGCGATTTATCAGTCTTAGTTTAGAAGTTGTACTAATGAACTTGGAGCAGGCATGAAGAAGCGTACTCTCGCCGCACTGGCGGCAAGCATGTTGATCGCCGTGACCACGGTGGATTTCGTTGCACCGCAGATGGCCCACGCGCAGGCCAGCGACGCCACGGCGTCGGCTGCCGCGGCACCGGCCACCGCCACGCCGCAAACCGCCAGCGCGGCCGCCGACGAAGCAGTGCCGCCGCCGGCACCGGCTACATCTGAAACGGTCAGCAACCCTTACGGGCTCAGCGCCCTCTGGAATAACGGCGACTTCGTCGCCCGCTTCGTGCTGATTCTGCTGGTGCTCATGTCGATGGGCAGCTGGTACATCATGATCACCAAGTTCGTCGAACAGTTCCGCGCGAACCGCCGCGCGAAGAGCGCGGACGAGCAGTTGTGGAGCGCGCCGTCGCTGGTGGAAGGCGCAAAGCTGCTCGACGAAACATCGCCGTTCCGCTTCATCGCCGAAACGGCTATCGAAGCGGGCGAGCATCACGAAGAAGCATTGCTTGAGGCTGTGGACCGCAACACGTGGATCGATACCTCGGTCGAGCGTGCGATCACCAATGTGTCGAACCGGCTGCAAGACGGTTTGGCGTTCCTTGGCACGGTGGGTTCGACGGCGCCGTTCGTTGGCCTGTTCGGTACGGTGTGGGGGATCTATCACGCGCTGACGGCCATCGGCATTGCAGGCCAGGCGTCGATCGACAAGGTCGCGGGTCCGGTGGGCGAGGCGCTGATCATGACGGCGATCGGTCTTGCGGTGGCAGTGCCCGCGGTGCTCGGCTACAACTTCCTGGTTCGTCGCAACAAATCGGTGATGGAGCGTGTCCGTGCATTCGGCGCGCAACTGCATACCGTGTTGCTGGCCGGCAGCCGTCGCCCGGCGCGTGCTACGGCTCGCGAAGCGTCGCTGGTTCAATAAGCGGAGTCCGTCATGGCAATGAGCGTTGGGCAGGACGACAACGACGAGGTCATCTCCAGTATCAACACCACGCCGCTCGTCGACGTGATGCTGGTTCTGCTGATCATCTTTCTGATCACGATTCCGGTCGTGACGCATACGGTGCCGGTGCAATTGCCGAAAGAGACGATTCAGCCGCTGCAGACCACGCCGAAGAGTATCGTCATCGCGGTGAATCGTGACGGCGACTTCTTCTGGAACGAAAAGCAGGTCGATGCCCCGACGCTGCTGGCGCGTCTGAAGACCGTGTCGGTCATGACACCGCAACCGGAAGTGCACGTTCGCGGCGACCAGAGCGCGCGTTATGAGTTCATCGGCCGGGTCATCACCGAGTGCGAGCGCGCCGGTATCGCGAAGGTTTCGTTTATCACTGAGCCACCCGCACGCGGCGGCTGATTTTGCGATCGACCGCTGTGCATGGGACCAGAGTAAGCGCTAAAGCGCCAACTCTGGCCGACAGCTAAAGCGCCAAGTCCGGTCAACCGCTGTGCATGGGATCAGACTAAGCGCTAAAGCGCCAAGTCTGATCGACAGGAGCCAAAAATGGGAATGAACGTATCGTCGGGCGGCGGCAGCGAACCGGATGTGATGGTCGACATCAACACCACGCCGCTAATCGACGTGATGCTGGTGTTGCTGATCATGCTGATCATCACGATCCCGATTCAGACGCACGCCATCAAGATGAATCTGCCGGTCGGCAATCCACCGCCGCCGATCACGCAGCCTGAAGTGGTACAGATCGATATCGACTTCGACGGCACCACGACCTGGAACGGCCAGCCGGTGCCGAATCGCGCCGCGCTCGAATCCAGGCTTGCGCAAGTGGCCGCCGAACCGGTTCAAGCCGAGATCCATCTGCGGCCGAACAAGCTGGTGCCGTACAAAGATGTCGCGGAAGTCATGGCGTCCGCGCAACGGCTCGGCGCGACCAAGATCGGCCTGATCGGCAATGAGCAGTACATGCAATAGGGAAGGGCAATGCAAACGATTCACCACCGCTTCAAGCGCGCCGTCATCGCGGCCGCTCTCGCGCTGCCGCTCGCCGCTCATGCCGCCGACACCTTGCGGCCGGACGTGGCGAAGCCGCTGAATGCCGCGCAGGATCTGTATCGCGCGCACAAGTACAAGGACGCGCTGACAAAGATCGATCAGGCGGCGGCCGTGCCCGGCAAGACGCCGTACGAAAGCACCATGATCGAGCAGATGCGTGGCGCGGCCGCGGCGGCGGCGGGCGAAACCGGCGTGGCTGCTCAGGCCTACGAAACGTTGCTGGGTTCCGGCAAGCTGAGCGGCGCGGACGAACAGCGCACGACGGCGGCATTGGCGGGCATCTACTTCCAGCAGAAGAACTATGCGCAGGCGGCGAAAGTCGCGCAGCGCTATCTGAAGACCGGCGGCAGCGATCCGGACATGCGCACGCTGCTGGTTCAGTCTTACTACCTGTCGAACGATTGCGCGAGCGTGGTGAGCCTGCTCAAGCCCGGCATCGATGCACAGGTGCGTGCGGGTCGCGCGCCCGACGAATCGCAACTGCAATTGCTCGGCACGTGTGCGCAACGCGTGAAGGACGATGCCACGTACCGCAGCACGCTCGAGAAGCTGGTTGCCTATCATCCGAAGCAGTCTTACTGGGACGATCTGTTCTCGGCGATTCGCAACAAGCCGGGCTATTCGTCGAAGCTCGATATCGACACGTATCGCCTGCGTCGCGCTACCGGATCGCTCTCGACCGCCGACGACTATATGGAAATGACCCAACTGGCGATCGTGGCGGGCACCACCGCGGAAGGCAAGCAGATCATCGATCAGGGCTTTGCGTCGGGCGTTTTGGGACGTGACGCGCAAGCGGACCGCGAAAAACGTCTGCAGGCGCTCGCGGCCAAACGCGCGCAAGCGCCCGCCGATCCGGCAAACCCCGTTGCCCCCGTCGATGTGGGTTTCAACCAGGTTTTCGCGGGGCAGGCGAAGCAGGGTCTGGCGGCGATGGATGCCGCGATCGCCAAGGGTGGACTCGACCATCCGGACCAGGCGCAGCTGCATCTCGGCGAGGCGTACTACATCGCGGGCGACAAGGCTCGCGCGGTGCAAACCTTCCGTGCGGTGAAAGGCACCGATGGTTCAGCCGACCTCGCACGTTTGTGGGTTCTGGTGGCGTCGAAATAAGAGCACCCCACTCCCGTCAGGTTCTCTCAGATGAGGCGCGTCCCCTCGCGGTGGACGCGAGGGAGTGCGCGCGTTCCAATTAACGTGGGCTCGTCTTCGACGTCGATGTGTGGTTGCAGCCGCAACTATCAAAAGGATTGTTGGGGGCGGGCAAGTCTTCTGGATAACAAATTGATGCGGTTATCCATGGCGGACTGTCAGCAGGGCTATCAGGGACGTTTTAGGGAGAACGTTGCGCTCGACGAAACATAATTTGTATATATCAAACTATTTTTGACTACGGGATTCTGTCTTGCTATGGTCTTGCCACTCAATAACAAGGCACATGTTGCAATCTCTATAGGAAGCAAAATCCGCGCGCTGCGCCAACGGCTCAGTCGCACGCTGGATGAAGTGGCAACGACCGCGGGTATTTCCAAGCCCTTTTTATCGCAGGTGGAACGGGGTCATGCAACACCTTCGATCACGTCGCTAGTCGGTATTGCGCGAGCTTTGGGTGTCACGGTGCAGTACTTCGTCGACACGCCGACCGAAGACAAGTCGGTGCGTAGAGGAAGCGAGCTGAAGTACTTCGGATTTGACGGAACCGCCAATCTGTTTGGAAGGCTGACGAACCTGTCGGTCGGCGGCAAGCTGGAAGTGATCCTCGTCAGGATGCCGGTGGGGCAGAACCCGTCGGAAGTCACAACGCATGCCGGTGAAGAATTCTTGTATGTGATGAGCGGCCAGATCTCGCTCACGCTGGAAGGCACGACGTTCGTATTGCAGGCAGGCGACACCGCGCATTACGAGTCTACCGTGCCGCACTCCTGGTCCAATACCGCGCGTGAAGAAGCGGTGGTCGTGTGGGTCGGGACGCCGAGATTGTTTTAGTGCCGCAGGCCGTGCTTTAGAAAAAAGCAGTCACTCGATATTTGTAAGCATTACTTAGGTGTGTGCCCGCGATTTGGGATGCCGGACCGACGCATGGCGGAACCCACTCGCGTGGCAGTAGATATGTAATCGATTGGAAAGCGCTGCGCATTCCGATTGCAATAAATTAGTAGTCCGACGCTGACTTATTTGAAGTTGCTTTAACGGAACGCGGCGCAAGATCGCCGTATATCGAGTAGAGCGGTTCACGAGACCACTCTTCACATACTGCTGTGGCCTTACTGACGAGCGAGAAGGGGAAAAATGAAACAAAGGGCATTGGCGCTGGCCATTAGAAGAATAGTCTGGGCTGAACTGGCGTTGTCGGCCGCAATCGCCGTACCGGCGTTTGCGCAAAGCCAGCCGGCGACCACCGGCACCGCGGCAGGCGCGACGACGACGGAAAGCACCCCGGCAACGGGCACGGCCGCCACACCGTCTGCGGACAACACCACCGCGACGCCGGCGGGCAAAGGGGTCCAGCAACTCAAGAAATTCGAAGTGACCGGGTCGCTGATCCGCACGGCGGACAAGGTCGGCAACACGGAAGTTCAGACCATCACGACCAAGGAAATCCAGCAAAGCGGCTATACGACCGTGGCCGACTTCCTGCGCGGCACGTCCGCGAATTCGGGGAGCAGTTGGGGTCAAACGACAATGAACAGCTCCGCGCAAGGCGGCGGCGGTATTGCATTGCGCGGTCTGAGCGAGAAGTACACCCTGGTGCTGGTGGACGGGCAACGGGTAGCGAATTACGGCAAGGCGGTGAACTTCACCGACACGTTCTTCGACGTGAATTCGATCCCGCTCAACATGATCGACCACATCGACATCGTGAAGACCGGTGCGGTCTCGGTGTATGGTTCGGATGCCATTGCGGGCGTGGTCAACATCATCACCAAGAAAGACTTCCAGGGCTTGCAGATCGATGGCCAGCTCGGCAAGGCGCAGCATCCGGGCGACGCGCAGGGCAACTTCAGTGTGCTCGGCGGTATCGGCGACCTGAATGGCGACCGCTTCAACGTGACAGCCGCCGCGAGCTATTACCGCGACACCGGCTCGTCGCTCGGCGATCGCGACATGACCGCGGGTCAAGACTTCAGCCAGTTCCCGGGTGGTCTCGCGGGTCCGCTCGGTCCGAACCAGCAGTCGTACTGGACCACGGCCGACGGCACCAACATGGCGCTCAATCCCTGTCCTCCGGGCAGCGTGTCGGCGAACGGCGCATCCACGTGTAAATCGAATCCGGCCAGCACCACCTCGCTCGTGCCAGCGATCACGCGCCTGAACGCGAAAGTGCGCGGCACGTTCAAGATCAATGACGATATGCAGGCTTACGCCGATTTGTGGGTGAGCCGCAACGAAACCGTGCAGAACGAAGGTCCGGCCGTGCTGAGCAGCCAGACCAACGCGTTCAACCCGGCCACCGGCTCCGCGTTGCCGATCTCGCGCACGGTCTCGGGCACCAATCCGTACAACCCGTTCGGCGTGCCCACGCTGATCAACTATACGTTCCCGAATACCGTCTCGGCGGATACGGTGTCGACGTTCTGGCGTGCATCGACCGGCGTGAAGGGCTCGTTCACCACCCCGAAATTCGGCGATTGGGATTGGTCCGCGGATTACGGCCATTCGCAGAGCACGGTGGACACGACCTATGGCAACGTGCTGAATGTTGCAGGCCTCGAGAACATTCTGCAGAACGGCGTATTCAACTTTTCGAACCCGTCGGCCACGCCGAACGGTTTGAACGGCGTCTTCCAGAACGACTATGAGCAGGCGATCTCGAAGCTCGACAGCGTCACGGCGAAGACCTCGACGACCAATCTGTTCACGCTGCCGGGCGGTCCGGTCGGTGTCGGTTTCGGTACGGAATTCCGTCACGAAAGCAACATCATCAACTCGCGTACGTATAGCGCGCTCGGCGTTACGGCGCCGGCCAACGTGCAAACGGTCGACGGTGAGCGCAATGTGGCCGCCGTCTACTATCAGGTGGATATTCCGATCGTCCACAACCTGACGTTCACGCAGGCGGGCCGCTACGACCACTACAGCGATTTCGGCGGTGCGTTCTCGCCGAGCTTCGCGTTGCGCTTCCAGCCGGTGCGGGCACTCACGGCTTTCGCATCGTATAGCCGCGGCTTCCGCGCGCCGACGCTGGTCGAAAACTCGCAGGCAACCTATCTGGCTCACCAGAACCTGGTGGACCCGAACGACCCGAGCGGCACGCCGACCAAGCACTTCACGACGGAACAGGTCAACGGCAATCCGGCGCTGCAGCCTGAGCGCACCAAGAACTACAACATCGGCTTCCAGCTTTCGCCGGACTCGTCGACGGATATCGGTGCGGCGTTCTACAAGATCCACATTGACGGTGTGATCGGCACGGACGATCCGAACGCGGTGATGGATGCGAACAACCCGTCGAACGTGATCCGCAATCCGGACGGCACGGTGGCCTACATCAAGGAACAGTTCGTCAACCTGGGTTCGCTCGACACCGACGGTTTCGACATGAACTTCCGCAAGTCGGTGGGCACGAAGTACGGCACGTTCACGCTGGCAGGCGACTGGGCCTATGTGTGGCACTTCAAGCTGAATAGCCCGGGTGCGCCGACGCAGGACTTTGCCGGCAACAACCTCGCGCTGTTGCAACCGTTCGGTGCGTCCAATCCGCGCTGGAAGGGTAATACCAGCCTCTCCTGGGATTACCGCAAGCTGACCACCACGCTGACGTGGCAGTACACCGGCCCGTACACCAACGCGGTGGCGTCCGAGTTCGGCGACGGCGGCACGCTGTCGGTGGCGTCGTACAGCCAGTTCAACCTGATGGCCACGTATCGCGGCTTCAAGAACTGGACGATCTACGGCGGCATCAACAACATCTTCGATCGCAAGCCGCCGTTCGACGTGGAGTGGCAGGCCACCCCGGATATCACGGGCTACGACCAGTCGCTTTACACTAACATCGGCCGCTTCTTCCAGGTCGGCGCGTCGTACCGCTTCTGAAATCCTCGATGTTTGTGATGCACCCGCAGTCTGTCCAACCGGTTGGCCGCTCCGGCTTCCATTGTTGGTGCCGGAGCGGCGCAAATTTGTTAGCGATGTACTGAGGCGTGCCCGCGTGCACAATGCTCGTTCAGAACCACGGCGAGCGGTGGCGAGCGGCAACGAGCTAGCGCGCAGAGCAGCGCTAGCGGGGGAAAGCTACGAGAGCGAAGGCGTCATGCCGGCACTCTTGCCGATTCGATTTACCGCGCGCCGGCCTGAAGCCGGCGCGCGTTCTTACGCATTCCGAAGATGAGACTTGTGAAGTTTCACTGGTCGCGCGCTGTTCGAACTGCAGCGGCCGCGATGCGCCTGCCTGGCACTGCCGCTCGAATCGCGCTGTGCGCAGGGGCGTGTCTGGCATTGGGCGCGGTCTGCGCGCAGGCGCGGCCCTCGATTGCGCAGTATGACGAACCCAAATATCCCGCCGGCTTCACGCACTTCGACTACGCGGATCCCACGGCGCCGAGCGACGGCAAGCTCAGCTTCCAGAACTTCGACGAACTGCAGAGCTACGATTCGCTGAATCCGTTTCTCGTGCGCGGTGCGCCCGCGCCGGACATTCAGCATCTGATGTTCGATACGCTGATGCAGCGCAGTTGGGACGAGCTCGCCTCCGAGTACCCGCTGATCGCCGACGATGTCGAGGTCGCGCCGGACCTGGGTTCGGCCACCTTCCACATCAATCCCGCCGCGCGCTTTTCGAACGGCGATCCGATCACCGCGGCCGATGTCAAATACTCGTTTGACACATTGACGAGCCCAAAGGCCTCGCCGCTCTTCAATGCGCAGTTCTCGGTCATCAAAAGCGCGACCGTGATCGACAAAAACACGATTCGCTTCGAATTCAAGCACGCCGAACGCGACGCAGCGCTGATCGCCGGCGATTTACCGATCTTCTCGCCGAAGTGGGGCATGCGCGCGGACGGCACACGTCTACCGTTCGACCAGATCGCGAACGAGCCGCCGATCGCGAGCGGCCCGTATCTGATCGAGTCGCGCAAGAACGACAAGCAGATTACCTATCGACGCAACCCCGATTACTGGGCCGCGAATCTGCCGTCGCGGCGCGGCATGTTCCGCTTCGCGAGCATCACCTTCAAACTGTATCGCGACCATTACACGCAACTGGAGGCGTTCAAGGCCGGCGACACCGACGTGCTTGTCGAATACAGCGCAACGCAATGGGCGCGCAAGTACGTCGGCAAGAACTTCGACAACGGACTACTGAAGAAAGGCGAATTCGCCGACGGCCCCGCGCAAATGCAGGGCTTGCTGATGAACCTGCGCAAGCCGATGTTTCAGGACCCGCGCGTGCGTCACGCGCTGACGATGGCATTCGACTACGACTGGATGAACCGCATGATGTTCTACGGTCAATACCGGCGCACCAGCAGCTATTTTGCGGCGAGTCCGTTCGGTGCGACCGGCATGCCCGGCCCGAAGGAACTGGCCTTGCTTGAGCCGTTGAGGGCCGACGTGCCGCCGGAAGTATTCGGCCCCATGCTCAAGCAGCCCACGACGATCGCGCCAGATTCCTTGCGCGGCAACTTGCGCGTGGCGCGCGATCTGCTGGCGCAAGCGGGCTGGCACTATCGCGACGGCGCCTTGCGCGACGCCAACGGCACGCCGATGACGATCGAGATCATGGACGATCAGCCCGGTATGGATCGCCTGATCCTGCCGTATATGCAGGCGCTCGGCATGCTCGGCATCCAGGCGCATATGCGCGAGATCGACAGCGCGCTGTATCAGAAGAGGCTGGATAACTTCGAGTACGACATGACCACGTTCATCTATCCGCCGGTGACGATTCCCGGCGCGGAATTGACGCGCCGTTTCGGCAGCGCGGCGGCGTCGGAAGTCGGCTCGGAAAACTATCCGGGCGTCCGCTCCAAAGCGGTCGACTCGCTGATTCATTCGGCGCTCTCCGCCGACAATCTCGACGACCTCGAAGCGGCAACCCGTGCACTCGACCGCGTGCTGATCTATTCGTTCTACATCGTGCCGGAGTATTACGCGCCGGGAGCGCGGATCGGCTACAAGTCGACGCTCGGTCATCCGGACAAAGTGCCGACGACGTATGTATACGAAGACTGGGTGATCGACTACTGGTACAGGAAAACGCCGGCCGCCCAGACCGCATCTTCCACCGCGGCTACGGCCGCTACGGCTCACTGAGGCACAGCATGCTTGCCTACATTCTCAGACGCTTGTTGTTGATGGTGCCGACCCTGCTCGGCGTGGTCACGCTGACTTTTGTCGTCACGCAGTTCGTGCCGGGTGGGCCGGTCGAACAGGTGATGACGCAACTCCGCCACGGCGCTGGCCGTGGCGGAGAGGCGGGGGCGGGCGGCGGCGGTTATCACGGCAGCCAGGGCGTCGATCCGCAGCAGATCGAGCAGATCAAGAAACAGTTCGGCTTCGACAAGCCGCCGCTCGAACGCTATCTGCTGATGCTCAAGCACTACGCAACGTTCGATCTTGGCCAGTCCTACTATCAGCACGACAGCGTGTGGGACGTGATCAAATCGAAGCTGCCCGTGTCGATCACGCTCGGCTTATGGACGGTGCTGCTCACGTATCTGATATCCGTGCCGTTGGGGATCGCGAAAGCGGTGCGCAACGGCTCGCGCTTCGATACCGTCACGAGCGTGCTGGTGCTCACCGGCTATGCGATTCCCGGCTTCGTGCTCGGCGTGCTGTTATTGATGTTATTCGGCGGCGGCACGTTCTGGCAGGTGTTTCCGATGCGCGGTCTTACCTCGGACAACTTCAACGATCTCAGCGCGTTCGGCAAACTGCTCGACTATCTGTGGCACATCGTGTTGCCGGTCACGGCTTCGGTCGTCGGCAACTTCGCGATCGTCACCATTCTGACCAAGAACACGTTTCTGGAGGAAATCGGCCGGCAATATGTGCTGACCGCGCGCGCCAAGGGCGCACCGGAGCGCGACGTGCTGTGGAAACACGTGCTGCGCAATGCGGCGATTCCGCTGCTCACCGGTTTGCCGGCGGCCTTCGTCGGCGCGTTTCTGAACGGCAATCTGCTGATCGAAACTTTGTTCTCGCTCGACGGCATGGGCCAACTGTCGTACGACTCCGTGATTCGCCGTGACTATCCGGTCGTGCTCGGTTCGCTGTTTCTGTTCACGCTGATTGCCCTCGTAACCAAACTCATTGCTGACGTCTGCTATGTCCTCGTCGACCCCCGCATCCAATTCAACCGCCTGGACCGCTGACGCGGCCGGCGCGGCGCACGCGGCGTCGCCGTCTCCGTGGCGGCGTACGTGGCTGCGCTTCAGGCGGCAGCGTCTCGGTTACTGGAGCCTCGTGATTTTCGTGTCGCTGTTCGCCATCAGCCTGCTCGGCGAGGTGTTGTCCAACGACCGTCCGCTGCTCGTCCGTTACGACGGGCACTATTACTTCCCGATCGTGAAGGACTATCCGGAGACGCTGTTTGGCGGCGACTTTCCGGCGCGTGCCAATTACCTCGATCCGTATATCCGCTCGCGGCTCGAATCGAATGGCAACTTTGCGATCTATCCGCCGAATCATTTCCACTACGACACGATCGACTATTTCGCCGCGCATCCGTATCCGGCGCCGCCCACCGCGAGCAACTGGCTCGGCACGGATCAGTTCGGGCGCGACGTGCTGGCGCGGCTGCTGTACGGCTTCCGCTTGTCGGTGCTGATGGCGCTGGCGCTCACGGTTTCCGGGGTCGTGGTCGGCGTGCTGACTGGCGCGGTGCAGGGCTTTTACGGCGGACGCACCGATCTGATCGGTCAGCGCCTGATCGAAATCTGGAGTTCGATGCCCGACCTGTACCTGTTGATCATCTTCGCGTCGATCTTCGAGCCCACGTTGTGGCTGCTCTTCATTTTGCTGTCGATGTTCGGCTGGCTGGTCCTGTCCGATTACGTGCGCGCCGAATTCCTGCGCAACCGTTCGCTCGATTACGTGAAGGCGGCACGTACCATGGGTCTCAGCAACTGGCAGATCATGTGGCGTCATGTTCTGCCGAATAGTTTGACGCCGGTGATTACCTTCCTGCCGTTCCGCATGAGCGCCGCGATTCTCTCGCTGACCAGCCTCGACTTTCTTGGCCTCGGCGTGCCGCCGCCGACACCTAGCCTCGGTGAACTGCTGCAGGAAGGCAAGAACAATCTCGACGCATGGTGGATCTCGATGTCGGCGTTTGCCGCGCTGGTGATCACGTTGCTGTTGCTGACCTTCATGGGCGACGCATTGCGCAATGCGCTCGACACGCGTTCGCGCGGTTCTGCTTTCGGCGGAGGTCCGCGATGACCGCCGCTCAGGCGCCGATCGCTCGGCCGTTGCTGGAAATCGATCGTTTCTCCGTGCGTTTCGGCGACAAGGTCGCGGTGCATGAACTCAGTCTCTCCATCGCCCGCGGCGAGCGCGTGGCGCTGGTCGGCGAATCGGGCTCGGGCAAGAGCGTCACCGCACTGTCCATTCTGCGGCTCGTCGAGCATGCCGAATTGAGCGGCCGCATGTTGCTCGATGGTGAAGATCTGCTGCAAAAAACCGAACAACAGATGCGCGGTCTGCGTGGCGCCGACGTCGCAATGGTCTTTCAGGAACCGATGACGGCGCTCAATCCGCTCTTCACGATCGGCAAGCAGATCGCCGAGAGCCTGCGTCTGCATGAAGGTCTGAGGCCGAATGCGGCGCGCGAGCGCGGCATCGAGTTGCTCAGGCGCACGGGCATTCCCGAACCGGAGCGGCGCATCGACAGCTTTCCGCATCAGTTGTCGGGCGGTCAGCGGCAGCGCGCGATGATCGCCATGGCGCTCGCGTGCCGTCCGCGTTTGCTGCTCGCCGACGAACCGACCACCGCGCTCGACGTCACGGTGCGTCAGCAGATTGTCGATTTGCTGATTTCGTTGCAGGAACAGGAAGCGGCCGAACGCGGCATGGCCGTGCTGTTGATTACGCACGACCTGAATCTGGTGAAACGTTTTGCGCAGCGCGTCGCGGTGATGGAAAAGGGCGTGCTGGTCGAAACCAATACGACCGACGCGCTATTCGCGAGCCCGCAACATCCGTATACGCGGCGGCTGCTCGACAGCGATCCGCAACGCGCGGTCGAGCCGGTCGAGGCGGGCGCGCGCCGGCTGCTCGAAGTGCAAGGACTGGCCGTCGATTACCGCACGTCGGCGAAAGGCTGGCGGTCCATGTTCGGGCGCTCCACGTTCCGCGCGGTGCACGATGTCGACCTGAGCGTGCGGCGCGGCGAAACGCTCGGCATTGTCGGTGAATCTGGGTCGGGGAAATCGACCTTGGCCGCGACTGTCCTCGGCCTGCAACAGCCAGCCGCCGGCCATATTCATATCGACGGTTTGCCGCTGTCCACGCTCAAGACGGCGAACTCGCGCCGCGCGCTGTATTCGCGTATGCAAGTCGTGTTTCAGGACCCGTTCGGCTCGCTGTCGCCACGCATGACGGTGGAGCAGATCATCGGCGAGGGTTTGGCCGTGCATAAGCCGGAAGTGGATGCGAAGGCGCGGCGCGCGCGCGTCGGCAGCCTGCTCGAAGAAGTCGGCATGCCGGCCGACGCGATGCTGCGCTATCCGCACGAATTCTCCGGCGGCCAGCGTCAACGTATTGCGATTGCGCGCGCACTGGCCGTCCAACCGGAATTGATCGTGCTCGATGAGCCGACCAGCGCGCTCGACGTGTCGATCCAGAAACAGGTGCTGAATCTGCTGACAAATCTGCAGAAAAAGTACAAGCTAAGCTATCTGTTCATTACGCACGATCTGGCGGTGATGCGAGCCATGGCGCATCGCGTGATCGTAATGAAGTCCGGACGCATTGTGGAGGCGGGCGACACACTCGATGTGTTGCATGCGCCGTCGCATCCTTATACCCAGTCGCTGCTCGCCTCGTCGCTCAATGTGCCGGAGCCCGGCACGGCCGCGACTCATACGGGACCTGCCAATGATTGACGAACGTTGGGCGCAAGCCGCCCAAACGCTGAAGAGCCGCGCGGCGTTCTGGTCGCTGCGCATTGTGGACGAACAGGTCGACGACCACGAGATTCGCAACGACATCGCGCAGCCGCTGCGCACCGTGCGCGATCGCGGCGCGATGCTGATCGCGTGGGTGGGCGCGGGGGCGGGTTATGCCGCGACTGCGAATCTCTCGGCGGCCGGTTTGCAGGCCGCGCTCGATTTAGCCACCGCGCGCGCCGAGGCGAGCGCGTCCTTGTCGCTGATCGACCATCGGGAAGTCGCGCGACCCGCGGCGAGCGGCCAGTACGTGTCGCCGAATGCGCAACGCGCATTGCCGAGCCGTGCCGAATGGCTCGAGCTTCTCGGCGCGGAATGCGCGGGCGCGAACCTCGATGCAAAAATCGTCGAACGTGTGGCGGCAGTGCAGATCACGCACACCGATCAACTCTACATCACCGGCGACGGTGTTCGCATCGACCAGCAGTTCCGTTTCGTGATGCCGCAATTGAGTGTCGCCGCGCACGCGAACGGCGATACGCAAGTGCGCACGCTGGGCGGCAACTACGGCACGCTCGGACAGGGCGGCATGGAAGTGCTGACGCGTTTCGGCTTCGAAGGCTCGGGCGCGCGCGTCGCAAACGAAGCGCTGCAATTGCTGGCCGCGCCGAATTGCCCATCGGGCAAGCGCGATCTGTTGCTGATGCCCGACCAGATGATGCTGCAGATTCACGAATCGATCGGCCATCCGCTCGAACTGGATCGCATTCTCGGCGATGAACGCAACTTCGCGGGCTGGAGCTTCGTCAAGCAGGACATGTTCGGTTCGTATCGCTACGGCTCGGAACTGCTGAACGTCACCTTCGATCCGTCGCTGCGCGAAGAAGCCGCAGCCTACGCATTCGACGACGACGGCACCGAAGCGCACAAGCAATATCTGATTCGCGACGGCGTGCTGGAACGTCCGCTCGGCGGCGCGTTGTCGCAACAGCGCGCACGCATGCCGGGCGTCGCGAACTCGCGTGCTTCGAACTGGAACCGGCCACCCATCGATCGCATGGCGAATCTGAATATCGAGCCGGGCGAGAGTTCGCTGGAGGCGATGATCGGCAATATCGAACACGGCATTCTGATGCGCACCAACACGTCCTGGTCGATCGACGACCATCGCAACAAATTCCAGTTCGGCTGCGAGTTTGGCCAGTTGATCGAAAACGGCAAGCTCACGCAGGTCGTCAAACAGCCGAATTACCGCGGTATTTCCGCGAATTTCTGGCGCAGCCTGAGTGCGGTGGGCGACGCGAGCACGCGCGAGGTGTATGGCACGTCCATGTGCGGCAAGGGCGAGCCGGCGCAGATCATTCGCGTCGGCCATGCGTCGCCGGCTTGCGTGTTCAGCAACATCGACGTGTTCGGAGGCGCATGATGAGCCAGTTCATCTCTTCGCGCGCCGCCACGTCGGTGGATTGGGAGCGGCATTTCACTTTGCTCGCCGATGCGATAGAGCGTCTGCAGCAGGGCGGCGAAACCACGCTCAGTTCATTTGCCGGCGAGCAGTCCGACTTCATCCGTTTCAATTCGGGCAAAGTGCGGCAGACCGGCAGCGTGTCGCAAGGCAAGCTGACCTTGCGTCTGATCGACGGCGCGCGTCAGGCCTATTCCACGCTGACCGTATGCGGCGATCTGCAGCAGGATCTCGATGAAGTGAGCGCCGCCCTCGCCACCTTGCGCGAAGGTCTGCGCGGTGCGGCGGACGATCCGCATCTACTGTTCGACACGTCGAAATGGCAGCGCACCACGCAGCGCTCCGGCAAGCTGCCGAACCCTGACGGGCTTGCGCACATCGTCGCGGAATGCGCGCGAGGGCTCGACTTCGTGGGCTTCTATGCGGGCGGCACCATCGTGCGCGGTTTCGCATCGACGAACGGCAGCCGCGGCTGGTATGAAGTGGATAACTTCAATTTCAGCTGGTCGCTGTACGACCCGAGCGGCCGCGCGATCAAAACCACCTACGCCGGCGACGACTGGAGCGATGCCGTGTTCGCGGGCAAAGTGGAGCAGGCCGCGACACGTCTTGCCGTTCTGGCGCGCACGCCGCGCACATTGGCGCCGGGACGTTACCGTTCCTATCTGGCGCCCGCCGCGCTCGCGGAACTGCTCGGCGTCACCGCGTGGAGCGGCTTTTCCGCTCGCGCTCAGGCGAGTTCGCGCAGCGAGTTGTACAAGCTGCATGTGGGAGAAGTCGTAGTCGACCCGCGCGTGACGATCAGCGAAGATCTCAGTCTCGGCATCACGCCAGGATTCAATGACGACGGTTACCTGCGTGACAGCGTCCCGTTGATCGAGGCCGGCCGCAGCGCCGAACGCCTGACCAACGCACGCAGCGCACGCGAATACGGTTTGACGCCGAACGGCGCGTTGGCCAGCGAATCACCGGCCGCGCTCTCGATGCAAGCGGGCGACTTGCAGGAAGAAGAGGTGCTCGCAAAGATCGACACGGGTCTCTACATCGGCAACCTCTGGTACGTGAACTTCTCGGACCGCATGAATTGCCGCCTCACCGGCATGACGCGCTTCGCGACGTTCTGGGTCGAGAACGGAGAAATCGTCGCGCCGCTGGAAGCCATGCGTTTCGACGACAGTCTGTACCGCTTGCTCGGCAGCGAACTCGAACAACTCGGCGCGCAAGCCGAACTGCTATTGAGCGATTCGACATGGGGCGAGCGCGCCACGGGCGGCATGCAATTGCCGGGCATTCTGGTGAGGTCAT
Organism: Paraburkholderia sp. BL25I1N1; assembly: GCF_003002025.1. Classification (GTDB taxonomy): domain Bacteria; phylum Pseudomonadota; class Gammaproteobacteria; order Burkholderiales; family Burkholderiaceae; genus Paraburkholderia. The sequence goes on along the minus strand of NZ_PVZB01000026.1, from coordinate 44,694 downwards.
TCGAATTGACGTTATAAGCCTATGGATCAACACGAAAAAACAAAATCAAAACCTGAGAGCTTGCCCGAGGGCCTGACGCTGCGCGCTTTGCGCGTGGCCGACGCGGAACAGTTTCACGCCATGCTGCAATTGCCCGTGGCGATGAACGGCAATCCGCAGGTGCCGTTTCGGACCGTTGCCAGCACACGCGAGCACCTGGAAAAATTCGAGGCCCCTGGCATCGCGATCGCGGCGACGGTCGGCGACACGCTGGTCGGTCAGGCCAGCCTCAGTCCTTTCAAGGGACGCCGCGCGCATGCCGCCTCGCTCGGTATTGGCGTGCACGACGCGTGGCAGCGGCGCGGCATCGGTCATGCGCTGATGGCGGAGCTGCTCGATCTGGCCGACAACTGGCTCGGCCTGCGCCGCGTCGAGTTGCATGTCTACACCGATAACCACGCGGCACTCGCGCTATACCGCAAGTTCGGCTTCGAGATCGAAGCGCATCAGCGCGGTGCCATATTGCGTCGCGGCGTACTGATCGACTGTTACTTCATGGCGCGGCTGCGCGAACCGGCGCCGTGGATGTCGCCGCCTTCTGTCGCCCATCTCGCAGCGGAATAAAACCATGAACGAAACAAGGTTGCCGGACGACGCCGCACATTACAAATGTATTATGGTGCGCGCATTCGAATCGTCGGACATGGATGCGTTCGCCGAGATCATGAGCTTGCCTGGCGTGCGGCGCGGCACGCTGTCGGTCGGCTATCGCAGTCCTGAACAACTCGCGGCGTGGCACGAGCGGAGCCTCAAAGGCGGCGTGAACGTGTGCGCGGTTATCGACGGACGCGTGGTCGGCCACGCGGGCCTGGAGGTCCACCGGTCGAGCCGCGCGCACTGCGCGCATTTAGGCGTCGCCGTGCACGACGCGTATCATGGCCGCGGTGTCGGCACCGCGCTTTTGCAAGGCTTGATCGACTGCGCGGATGCGTCGCTCGGTTTGCGCCGCATCGACCTCACGGTGTTTGCCGACAACGCGCCGGCCATCGCGTTGTATCGCAAGTTCGGCTTTGTCGAAGAAGGCCGCTCGCGCGGTTTCGCCATGCGTGACGGTGTGCTGGCGGACGCGCTGCATATGGCCCGCCTCGTCGACGCACCGCGCCTCCAGACAATCTGAACGGATTCATTGAGTGCCATTTTTCTTCATCGACCGCCCGGTCTTCGCATGGATCGTCGCGCTCGCCATTGTCGTGGCGGGCGCGCTAGCTATTCCGCAACTGCCGGTGGCGCAGTATCCGCGCCTTGCGCCGCCGCGCATCGTGATATCCGCCATGTATCCGGGGGCGTCGACTGAAGTCGTGGACGAGAGCGTCGGCAGCATCATCGAGGAGAGTCTCGATGGCGCCGACAATATGCTGTACTACCAAACGACCAGCGACAACCTGGGCGAACTCGAAATCGACGCGACCTTCGCGCCCGGCACCAATCCGGATCTCGCGCTGGTCGACATCCAGAACCGGCTCAAGCAGGTCGAGCCGCGTTTGCCGCAGCAGGTGGTGCAGCAGGGCATCAGCGTGTTCAAGGCGGCCAACACGTTCCTGATGCTGGTCGCGCTGAGTTCCACCGACGGCACGCGCGACTCCGTGCAATTGAGCGACTATCTGAGCCGCTACGTGTTGCGCGAGTTGAAGCGCGCGCCCGGCGTGGGCTCAGCCCAACTCTGGGACGCCGACGAAGCGCTGCGCATCTGGCTCGATCCGATGAAGCTGCGCGAATACGGCCTCGGCGCCGCCGAAGTCAACGCCGCCATCGCCGCACAGAACGCGACCGTGACGGCGGGCACGCTCGGCGACGCGCCGTTCGTGCCGGGCCAGCAATTGACCGCCTCGGTGAGCGTGAAAGGCCAGTTGATCTCGCCGGCCGAATTCGGCCAGATCGTGCTGAAGGCGCGGCCGGACGGCTCGGCTGTGCGTTTGCGCGACGTCGCGCGCGTCGAACTCGGGCGTGACAACTACTCGTACTATTCGCGCCTGAATGGCAAGGCTGCTGCAACGGTCGGGATTCAACTCGGGCCGCGCGGCAACGCGCTCGAAACGTCGAACGCGATTCGCGCGCGGCTTGCCGAACTGGCGAAAGGCTTGCCTTCGGGCGTCGCCGTCGAAATCCCGTTCGACAACGCGCACTTCGTGAAGATCGCCATTCACGAGGTGCTCGTCACGCTCGCGGAAGCGGTCGTGCTGGTGTTCTTCGTGATGTGGCTGTTCCTGCGCGATCTGCGCTATACGCTGGTGCCGACCGTCGTGATTCCGGTCACGCTGATGGGCGCGTTTCTCGCCATGTATGCGTGCGGTCTGTCGATCAACGTGTTCACGATGTTTGGCCTCGTGCTCGCCATCGGCATTCTCGTCGACGACGCGATCGTGGTGGTGGAGAGCGTGCATCGCGTGATGGAAGAAGAGGGCTTGCCGCCCCGCGAGGCCACGCGCAAAGCCATGTCGCAGATCGGCGGCGCGATTGTCGGCGTGACGGCGGTGTTGACGGCGGTGTTCGTGCCGATGGCGTTCTTTCCCGGCGGCGTCGGCGGAATCTACCGGCAATTCGCGGTGGCGATGATCGCGTCGATGCTGGTGTCGTCGTTCATGGCCTTGTCATTGACGCCCGCGTTGTGCGCGAATCTGCTGAGGGCGCACACGCAATCGGTGCGTCAACGCGACGCGCGCCGCGGCATTCGCGGTTTCGCGGCGCGCGCGGCGAGCCGTTTCACGTCCGGCTTCGATCGCGCCGCGCGTGGTTATCGCGGGTTGACCGCGCGCACGTTGCGCCGTATCGGCCCCATGTTGGCCATCTACGCGGTGCTGGTCGGCGTGTGCGGCGTGCTCTACTGGCAGATGCCGGGCGGTTTCCTGCCAAGCGAAGACGAAGGCCAGTTGCAGGTCATGATTCAATTGCCCGCCGGCGCCACCCAGGCGCGCACGCTGGCCGTGGTGCAACGCGCGGAAACGATTCTCCATGCCGAGCCCGCAATCGCGAACGTCACGAGTGTGATCGGCTGGAGCTTTTCGGGCAGTGGTCAGAACGTGGCGATGGGATTCGTCGAACTCAAGGACTGGGGCAAGCGCGATATCGATGCGCTGGCCCTGCGCGACCGGCTCAATGCAAAGTTCGACCAGATTCTGGACGGTAGCGTCGAGGCTCAATTGCCGCCTTCGGTGCCGGGACTCGGGCATTCGGACGGGTTCGTGTTCCGCCTCGAGGATCGCGGCGGCGTGGGGCTCGACGCGCTGAAGGCCGCGCGCGAGCAACTGTTCACGCAGGCCAAGGCGAGTCCGGTGCTGGCCTCGGTGCACTCCGAGGATCTGCCTGACGCGCCGCGCGTCGAGCTTATCGTCGATCGCGCGAAGGCGTACGCGCTCGGCGTGTCGTTCGACCGCATCGCGGACGTGCTGGGCAGCACCTTCGGCTCGACCTATATCGACGATTTCCCGGCCGGCGGCCGCATGCGCCGCGTCATGATCGCCGCCGACGCCGCCGCGCGCATGACCGAAGAGGATTTGCTCGCGCTCGCCGTGCCCAACTCGACGGGCGGCATGGTGCCGCTCTCGGCTATCGCAACGCGTCAGTGGACGATCGGCCCGGTGATGCTGACGCGCTACAACGGCTACCCGTCGCTCGACGTGAGCGGCCACGCGGCGCCCGGCTACAGTTCCGGCGCGGCCATGGCGGAGCTGGAGCGGCTTGCGGGTTCCCTCCCGGTCGGCGTGAGCTATGACTGGGTCGATGCGGCGCGCGAGGAAACCGCGGCCGCGAGACTCACGCCGCTGTTGATCGGCCTGTCGTTGCTGGCGGTGTTCATGGCGCTGGCCGCGCTCTACGAAAGCTGGACGATTCCGCTTGCCGTGCTGATGGTCGTGCCGCTTGGCGTGATCGGCGCGGTTGCGGCGGTGCTGTTGCGTGGCATGCCTAACGATGTGTACTTCAAGGTCGGCATGATCACGGTGATCGGCCTCGCGGCGAAGAACGCGATTCTGATCGTGCAATTCGCCCGCGATCTGTACCAGGGCGGCATGCCGTTGACGCGTGCGGTGACCGAGGCCGCGGGCGCCCGGTTCCGGCCGATCGTGATGACCTCGGCGGCGTTTCTGCTGGGCGTCGTGCCGCTCGTGGTGTCGAGCGGCGCGGGTGCCGAAAGCCGCCGCTCGATCGGCACGGGCGTCTTCGGCGGCGTGCTGGCTGCCACGCTGTTCGGGCTGGTGTTCGCGCCGGTCGCGTTCCATGCGGTCGCTTCGCTCACGCACGGACGGCGGCGGCTGGCGGCACTGCATCGCAGGCGCGCCGAGCGGCAGGGCCGCCGTGCCGCGACCGCGATCGAACGCGAGTCGCTCGACGAGTCGCCGACGGCCTGAGCGTTCGGATAGCTGCATCGTGACCGGCGTGCTGCGCTGGCCGGCGCCGTCAGGCGCCGGCCGCGCAACTTCAAACGCGCCCGATTCTTCGGGCGCGACAAGCCTTCAATCCTCCGATGTTTATAGTTATTGTGCGCTGCAAGCACGAATTGTCATACGTATAAAACCGCCAATGTTTCAATATAGAAACATTTTCGGACGTTCGAAAAACGCGTTTAGAAACGATTAATAGCGATCGATTCGTTAAATGCAGGCCGATTGCACCCGGTGGCCAATAAATTCCCGATTTGCGAATAAAACGGCTATTGAATGGTCATTATTTGCGAGGTTTGTATTTCAAGTTTGAAACACTTTTGGATGCCGCTTTGCCATACGTGGGTCATAATCAGGATGCGTTGCGGCGCCCCGCCACGCGCTCCGTCAGTGCCTGGAAAGCCTTGCTGGCAACGGTTTGGCGGCGAGCTGCCGGGAGCGCCTGGTGTGCGCGGCTGCGGCGCACACTCATCCCGCCCTTGTCATATCAAACGCGAGATAACGGTTTTCTTCATACATTCTATTTCTCGACAGTAATTTGTTTTTCAAATTTACTATAGCGATCCATTCCGCTACCATCACGCTTAATCCGTTAAGCGGCCAGCTGCGATTTCCGCTGGCAATAATCATTCCGTCATAACGGCGGCTAACGGCGATCGGGGTCCACAATGTACGACAGTTTGGGGAAATATCATGCCGCACATGCACCTTGATACTGCGAGGATCACCTGGTTACATACGCCGACGCTGAACGTGCGTAGTGCGACGCGGCGCATCGGCGTGTTGCTGTTCGACGGCTTCTGGCTGCTCGGCCCAGGCACGGTGGTGGAGATGTTCCAGACGGCGAACGAACTCTCAGGTTCGCGCGCCGGTGAAGAGCAGCCTTACGAAGTGCAATTCCTTTCCATGGACGGCGGCAGCGTCGCCAGTTCTTCTTCCGCGCGCATCTGGACGGACCGTATCGACGCGCGCTTCGCCAGCGGTTTCGACGTGCTGTTCATCGCAGGCGGCTACGGCGCGCATGTGGCCGCGCGCGACGAGCGGGTGCTCGGCTGGCTGCGCGCGGTGCAATCGCGCACGCGTGCGATCGAAACGATCGGCGAAGGACGGCTCGTGCTGGAAGCGGCCGGCCCGACGGATAGCGACGGACCGCAGGTGAACCGCTATCTCAGCAGTGTCACGGGCGAGTCCGCGCTCAACGCGTCCAATGACCGTAACGACTGTGCCCGCAGCGCGCTCATGTTTATCAAACGCGATCTCGGTGCGGAGCTCGCCCGCAGCGTCGCGGACCGCGTGATGCCCGGCATGGCTGCCACCTGGGTGCCGCTACCGGCGGAGGGCGGCACGCTCAGCGTGGCCGAGAAGATCCGCGCGGCGGCGCGCTGGATGGAGGCCAATTGCGACCGTCCGGTTTCGGTGGCCGACGCCGCGCAGGTCGCGGCGATGAGCGAGCGCAATTTCCTGCGGCGTTTCAAGCATGAAATGCAGGTCACGCCGTCGGACTATCTGCTGCAGGTTCGCCTGCGCATTGCCTGCAATTTCCTCACCGAGACAGAATTGCCTGTCGACAAGATCGCGCGGCGCAGCGGTACGGGCAACGGCGATCGTCTCGCGAAGATTTTCCGCAAGCGCATGGCGCTATCTCCAACCGAATATCGCGCGCGCAGCCGCGTGGCGAGCGAGGCGTAACATCATGCAGGCGCCCGAGCCGGCGGCGGGGCGCCTTACGACACGTGGACGCGTTCTCCGTCGTGGCGGCAGCGTTTTCGCCGGTCAGGCTTCTTACGAGCACAGCGGCAATGGGCAACAAGGTGATCGCAACGACATTGCCGGAGGTGAAACTCATCGAGCCCGAGGTGTTTTGCGACGAGTTCGGCTTCTGCTTCGAGAGCTTTAGCGCGGACGAGTTTACCGACGACGTCTCGCAAGCTTTTCAATGGGTGCAGGACCGGCATTCGCGCGCGGTGCGTGGCGTGTTGCGGGGCTTGCACTACCAGGTGCAACGCCCTCAGGGCCGGCTCATGCGGGTCGTGGTGGGCGAAGTGTTCGCCGTCGCTGTCGACGTGCGGCTCAATTCGCCGAATTTCGGCAAGTGGTGCGGGGAGTATCTGAGCGCGTCCAATTACCGGCAAATCTGGGTGCCGCCCGGCTTCGCGCACGGTTTCGTGGTGCTGTCCAATACCGCCGAGTGTTTGTGGAAGACCACGGAATACTGGTTTCCCGAACTGGAGCGCTGCATTCTGTGGCGCGATCCCGACATCGGCATCGAGTGGCCGATCGATTTCGAGCCGACCCTTGGCGCGAAGGATGCTGCGGGCCGGCGTCTTTACGAAGCGGAAAACATCGCCTGAGCCAGGCGCACGGTCTTGCGCGCGCCGAGGTGCGCGCGCCGTGCCGCGGATTTTCAGCGCGCCACCATCACGGCGCCGACGCTTGCGGTCACCACCAGCAGCGTGCCCATGATCTGCAGAATCCCCATCGGCTGATGCAGTACGACGAAGCCGGCCAATGCGCCGATCGCCGGCTCGACGCTCATCAGGATGCCGAATGAAGCGGCCGGCATGTGCCGCAACGCCACCATTTCCAGCGCGTACGGCAGCAGCGGGACCAGCAGCGCGAGGCCCGCTGTCGCCATGACCTGGGCCGCTGCCACGTGCAGACCGCTTTGCGCCAATCCGAATGGCGTGGCCACGAGCGCCGCAGCGATCAGCGACACGGACAGTCCTTCGAGTCCCGCGAACAGGGTGCCGGTCTTCTTCATCAACACGATATAGCTGCCCCAGCCGAGCGCCGCGCCGCAAGCGAGCAGCACGCCGAGCGGTTCGCCGATCCAGCCCGCGCGATCGCGCGAGAGCAGGATCACGCCGACGATTGCAAGCGCGGGCCAGAGCAGTGCGCGCGCGCGACGCACGGCGAAGGTCGCGACGGCGAGCGGCCCAAGAAAGTCGATCGCGACAGCGAGCCCTAACGGAATGCGCTGAAGCGCCGCGAAAAAGCACAGCGTCATGCCTGCCATCGCGGCGCCGAGCACGCCGGCGGCGGTCCAATGCGCGCGCGAGTAACTCAGCAAGCGCGGACGCACCAGCAAGGCGAGCACCAATGCGGCCCAGCACAGGCGCAGCCAGGTGGTGCTGAGCGAACCGTACGTCGCCATCGTCGGCGCGGAAAGTGCGGCGCCGAACTGCACGCACGACATCGACAGCACGCACAGCAGGGCCGCGCCGGCCGCGCTGCGGGATGGTTTCACGCTAGTTTGCGCGGGATTCAATGCGGATTGGAGAGTGGTGTCCTGCATGGTTGTCGGCGAGTTGGCGTTCGTTCGGGGTTCGTCACTGCTATCTTATCGGTGCTCGCGGTATTAAGATAAGTTGATATTTCTTATGCCGACTTCAAGAACCTTTATGACCCGAGATCTCGACAGCAGCCTGCTGCGCGCCTTTGTCACCGTGGCGGAGACGGGCGCGGTGGGCGTGGCGGCGACGCGCCTCGCGCGCACCCAGGCCGCGGTGAGCATGCAACTGCGCCGGCTCGAAGACGAACTCGGGCAGCGCTTGCTCGACCGCTCGCCGCGTGGCGTGCAACTCACCGAAGCGGGACATCTGCTGTTGCCCTATGCCCACACGATACTCGGCGCGGGCGCCGACGCGCGCCGCGCGTTGAGCGCGGGGCAGGTGTCCGGCACCGTGCGGCTCGGCATGCTGGAGGACATTGCGGTCGGCCGATTGCCGCGGGCGTTGCGGCGCTTTTCGATTGCTTATCCGCAAGTGGCGTTGGAGATCGTCGTCGACAGCAGTGCGGCGCTGTCGAACCGGCTCGCGGATGGCAGCCTCGATGTAGTGGTCGGCGATCCGGCGCTGGTCGACGCGGCGCCGCATCTCACGTGGAAGCAGCCGCTCTTCTGGGTCGGCGCGCGCGGCTTCAATCGCGACGCGCAGGCGGCGTTGCCGGTGGTGGCGTTCGGCGACGCGTGCCTGTGGCAACAGCAGGTATTGACGGCGTTGCGGCGCGCGGGGATCGCGTGGCGCATCGTGTGCACGAGCACGAGTCTGCCGGCCGTGCAATCCGCGGTTGAAGCGGGGCTCGGTGTGTCCGTGCTGCTCGACGGCAACATTCGCTCGGAGTCCATGCGCGTACTCGGCCAGGCCGATGGTTTGCCCGACGCGCCCACCGCGGACTTCGGTCTCTTCATGCGCGAGGTTTCCGGCGCGCAGGCGGCCGCCGTGCAAACCTTGCAAACGTTCCTCTGCGAGGAATTGCATCTCGGTCTGCGCGAAGGCGAACCGCAGCTTGCGCCGGCTTTTGGCTAATACGTCCGCAGCGGCTCTCATGTGAGTTTTTACGACATTTTTTCTTGAGACGCACCCACGCGAAATCTACACTTCGGGCATCTTGATACCGCGAGGTGCTCAACGTGAAGCGACGTGCAGCGAAGCAACAATCCGTTCGTATCGACTACGTGTATCACGGTGTGGGCCGCGTCGAATTGCGCCGCTTCGATCCGGCGCGCGATTCGTTCGTCGCATTGACGGCGCTGTTGCATCGGGCCTTCACACCGCTCGGCGCGATCGGCCTCAATTGCACGTGCGTGGATCAGACCGTCGAGACGACACGCCTGCGCGCAACGCGCGGCGATTGCTATGTGGCGGTGTGCGACGGGCGCATCGTCGGCACGATGACCCTCTACGCGACAGATCGTGGATCGGCGTGCGAGCTATACCGGCGCGACGGTATCGCGAGCGTGCGCCAGTTCGCGGTCGAGCCCGCGTGGCAGGCGCGCGGTATCGGTACGTTGCTGATTGCCTTCGCCGATCATTGGGCCGCGACGCGCGGTTATGCGGAGCTTGCACTCGATACGCCGCAACCGGCCGCGCATCTGATTGCGTTTTATCGTGGGCAGGGGTTTCGCATCGCCGATTTCGTACGCTTCGATGGCAAGAATTACGACAGTGCGATCTTGAGCAAGCCGTCGGTGGCGACGCGTACGCTCGCTAACTGGTCGCATCGGTTGAGTGCGCGTACGCCGATTGCGCGCGCGGCGTGAAGACAAGGAAGGTCCAACGAAGCGATAAAGAAAACGAAGAAGTGGTGCAGTGCAATGCGTGGGTGAAAACGTCTGGATGCAGGGCTAGCCTGAAGTGAGAACCCCGGCGCGGTCAGCAACAATTGCAATACGGTACGGCAAGTATTGCAACGGAGTGCCGGTTTGCGCGCCGGGGCAAGTGTGATTCAACCTAGACAGTCGACGCGTTCATCAGCGTCGCATCACGCCCATCAGCAAGGTAACGAGGAAGATCACCACGAAGATGAAGAACAGGACCTTGGCGATTTCAGTCGCGCCTGCGGCAATGCCGCCAAAGCCGAATACCGCGGCGATGATCGCGATGATGAAGAAGATTGCAGCGTATCGAAGCATGGGGCCTCCCACCGATGGATTGCTGGATTAAATGGAAAACGGCGACTCGTTGTGGGCACTGCGTGCTTTGACGGGTTATTTGCCGGCGAGCGGAATAGAGCAATAGGTGTGCCCAGACCGAACGCAGCGGAGGGGAGGCCGTGCGCATGGTGGCGGCAGCGTCGCGTTTCTGCCCGGTCGCGTGATGCACGGCGTCAAGACCGATCTGTCGCGGCGGCCGAGATAACCCGATCAGGTGGAAAGCGATCCGCTATACCGCGAGTACGTTTCGCGGTTGTCGAAAGGGAGGGTGTGTTCTGGTCACGATCGCGATCACGACGCGGCGGCTGCGTCGTTCACGAACTGCCGCGGCCGGCCACGCCGGCCGCTGCAAACGTCATGTCGACTTCGATATAAGTCAGCTCATCAACGCGCGGCGGCGCCCGTGACTTCATCGTTCCAGTAGGGCGGTAGTGCCTTATACGGATTGCCGCCGGAGAGCGACGTGACATATACGCCGCCCGCGCCATGAGTCTTCGCGTATTGCACAACACCCGGCAACTGGGCAGCGGTCGCGCCGTACACCATGTGCACGAAGCGGCTCTTCGGATAGGCGGCCTGCCAGCTCATCGGCTGATATTTCGCGTAACTCTTCGCGGTACTTTCGAATACGACGAACTGGTCTGCCGTCGGCAAGCTCGCGTAAAGCTCGGGAATGTTGGTGCCCGGATTGGCCGTCACGGCGTAGGTGGCGTTCAAGCCTTTGATGTAGTTGTAGATCGACTGATAGAACTGGATGTGCGACATCTGGCTGTCGGACGTCATCTCGTCGATGAAGAAGCCGTCCACCTTATACATCGCCACGTAGGCGTTGATGTCGGTCACGACCGCGGAAAGCGAGCGCTTGCCGTACGAGGTGGAGATATAGCCCAGCACCTTGCCGCCGGCGGCGCGAAGCTTGGCGGCGGCCGCCGCGTAGTTGGGATCTTCCTTGGCGCCAGGGCCGCTGTTGGGATTCAGGATGGCCGTGGTCGGCACCTTGCGCGCCGAGGTCACGAGACTGTTCCAGTTCGCGACGCTGCTGGTGGCATTGAAGTAGGAAGGTACGACGAGACTGGTGGTTGTCGTGGTCGTCGTGGTGGCCGCGAAGGCGGTGCCGCTAAGGCATCCCACAACTAGCAGGCCCGCGATCAGTCCGGCCCGTTTCAGACTTCTACCTGGGCGGCCCACAAGACGGATTGCTTCCGCCGATTCCGAAGCCACAAACGCAACTGCACCCATTCCCCGATTGTCCAGCATGTAGCCTCCTGACGCGGTGTGGTCACCGCTGTCGATTGGCCCGCCGTGGATACGGCGGGCAACTGGCAAACTCCCGCGAGGGAGTCCCTGTAGTTTTGCGTCGCCGGATCGCTCCGGGTTTGCCCAAACTGCGCTTACGGCATCCCCTGAATTTTCTTTAGGGGGCCGATTTATTTATTCGCAGCATTCGAATCGAATGCCCGTGAAGGATATCGGAAAATTAATTTCTGTCTATGCTTTTCGGTACTTATTGCTGGGTGCGGTGTCGACCCGAGGTAGTGAGCAGTCGAATGCGCGTGTTAGACGGGCCTTAAAAAGATTTGGGCGATTTGAAAAGTACCGCGGCGCAGGTTTGTAATTTAATGATCGGAAGAATTACCGCCGATGCGCCTGATCGAACCCTCTGCGGCGATTTTCCAACACGTTGCCGATTCGCTTGACGAATTAAATTCAGGCAGCGCCGTCATTACTATCCGGCTCGCAGAGGCGCGCAATCGTTTGCCTTTGAATTCAAGCGGATGCATTTGCCTTTATTTAACTGTCTGGATTCACGCAATGGCATAAGCGAGCTTGAGACACCCCATGTCATGTGATATCTTCCACCGCCTTACCAGTAAACAAACAAAAAGTCGGTATCGCATCCGCCGCAACGCTACTTTTGCGCGATGTAAATAATGCCGACGGGCCGGCTAGAAAATCCGCAAGCGGAAACTTTCTCCCCATAGGGAGAACGCCGCTCGCGTTCAGACTGAACGGGGAAAAGATTTTGGCGATGAAGAAGCGGACCCGGGCATGCGCCGGCGGGGACTCTTGCGGGGTTGTCGAACGTGCGGGCGAGAGATTTCTTACGCGAACCTTGATTGCGGTAGTGCTTGGCGCGGCCGGTATTGCACCGCTCGCGGCACACGCGGTGACTCAAGCAGCGACGCAGGCTGAAGCCGCACCGTTGCAGTCCGCTGCGTCGGCGGCTCACTCCGCCGCGTCTCAACCCAACCTCGCTTTCTTCTATGCAGCCAATCCGCCTGCCGGCGAATTGCAAGCATTCGACGCCGTCGTGGTCGACCCCGCCACGGGTTTCGAACCGGCGGCTCATCCGCTGGCGCACACCATATGGATCGCGCGCACTAGCGGCGCCGAGTCCGCCGGTTCAGCCGAGGCGTTCCTCTCCAGTCAGATCGAGCCGTTGTGGCAGCGCGGCTATCGTGGCTTCCTGCTCGACACGCCCGTGGCTGTGGCCGCAGCCGGCCGCATTCATCAAGCTCATCCGGACGCGCGCCTCGTAGCGGCTGGCGCCGACGTCATGCGCAATGCGCTGCCGGTGGCGAAGTCGCTTTACGCGGTAGTCGGCGATTCGCTGGTGCGCGGTATCAACGACAGCGGCCAGCTTCTGGAAATCCCCGAAGCGTTGCGCGCACAACGCATTGCGGATGCACACGCGTTCACGCAACAAAGCGGTGTGCCGGTGGTGTCCGTCGAATATTGCGCGCGCAACGACCGCGAATGCGCCCGCGAGACCGCCGCGCGCGTCGTGTCGGCCGGCATGCTGCCTTACGTGACGAGCACGGCACGCGACGTGGTCGGCATCGGCAAGATCGAGGTCCTGCCGCGCAAGATTCTCGTCGTGCAGGACCGCGATACCAAAGATCCGCTCGACCTGAGCGCCGGCGTGCGCGATCTGGCCACGCCGCTCAACTATATGGGTTACGACGTCGAGTACGCCGACTTCTCGTCGCGTCTGCCCGACGCCATTACGCCGGACCGTTACGCCGGTGTCGTCGCGTGGATCCAGCGCGGCGCGGTGCCGGATCCCGAGGCATGGCAGCGCTGGGTCGCGGCTCGCATGGCGGATCACGTGCCTGTCGCCTTCCTCGGCGCGTTCGGCTTCGACGCGGCCGGTTCGGCAGGCGCGGCGCTCGATCTGCAAGCCGTGGGCGGCACGCTGGCCGCGCCGGTCACGGTGGTCAGGAGCGACCCGATGGTCGGCTTCGAAATCAGCCCGAAGCCCGAGCCGCGCGATCTGCAAGGCGTGCGCGTGGGCTCGCGCAGCCAGTCGTTGCTGCGTGTTTCGGCCAACGGCGTGCTGGTCGATCAGGTCGCGCTCACACCGTGGGGTGGCTACGCACTCAGTCCGTACACGGTGGCTTCGCTCGACAGCATCGAGCAGGAACGCTGGGCGATCCAGCCTATGGCGTTCATGAAAGCGGCACTGCATTTGCAGGACATGCCGTCGCCGAGCGTCACGACTGAAAACGGCCGGCGTCTGCTCATGTCCCATGTGGACGGCGACGGTTTCGCCTCGCGCGCCGAATTCCCCGGCCCCGACTATTCCGGCGAAGCGCTATACCAGCAGATCTTCACCCGCTATCAGGTGCCGATGACGCTCTCGGTGATCGAAGGCGAAGTGGGTCCCAAAGGGCTGCATCCGGATATCTCGCCGCGTCTCGAAGAGATCGCACGCAAGATGTTCGCGCTGCCGAACGTCGAGATCGGCACGCACACGTACTCGCATCCGTTCCAGTGGGAGCAGGTGGACAGCAAGACCGGCGCACAGGTGGATCGCGGAGGCGGCGACGCGGCGTTCTCGCTGAACATTCCGGGGTATCACTTCAATATCGACCGCGAGATCACCGGTTCGATCGACTACATCAACACGCGCCTGGCGCCGCCCGGAAAGAAGACCGTGCTGTTGCAATGGTCGGGCGACTGCCGTCCGCCGGGTTTCGTCGTGCGCAAGGTGTACGAAGCCGGGGTCTACAACTTCAACGGCGGCGACACGGTCATCACCCGATCAGCCAATAGCTGGACCAATATCGCGCCGATCGGCGTGGACAAGGGGCCGGGCGCTTATCAGGTGTATGCGCCGAATCAGGACGAGAACGTTTATACGAACGACTGGCAGGGGCCGTTCTATGGCTTCACGCGCGTGCTCGAAACTTTTTCGATGACCGACAAGCCGCTGCGCTTCAAGCCGATCGACATCTACTACCACATGTATAGCGGCACCAAAGTGGCCTCGCTGCGCGCGCTCGACCAGATTTTTTCGACGGTGCTCAAGCAGCCGGTCATGCCGGTCTACGTGAGCGAGTACATCCGCAAGGTGCTCGACTGGCACACGTTCGCGGTGGCGAAAGAAGTGGGTGCGCAAGCCGGCGAGTGGCTCGTGCGCGGTAATGGCGAGGTGCGCGAATTGCACTGGCCGCAAGCAACGAAACCGGTGCTGGCCGACGCATCGGGCGTGACCGGTTTTGCAACGGGCCCCGACGGCACCTATGTCCATATCGACGGCGGCAGCGCCCGCTTTGCGATCGGCGCTGTCGCGAACGCGGCGCCGTATATCGGCGAAGCCAACGGCTTCGTGCGCAATTTCCAGCGCACGGCACAGGGCATGCGTTTCGAGTTCGCCGGTCACTACCAGCCATTCGTCAAGCTGGCCAACGCGCAGCAGTGCAAGGTCAGCGTCGACAGGCAGGCTGTCGCCACGCGTCGTGAAGGCGAACTCCTGCGTTTCGATACGCGGGCTGACATCGGACCCAAGTTGAACTATCAGTCGATCGAGGTCGCTTGTGGTCGATAATCGCCCTCGCATCGCGCCCACTTGGCTCGTCCTGCTGCTCGCGGGCGTCGTGTTGATCACGCTCTATCTCGTGCATCCGCGCGGCGGTCTGCGCAGCCGGATGACGTCGACCGACGCGCCGAGCGATCTGAGCATCGCGTATCTGGAAGCATGGCTGCGCGTGCAGCCTGGCAACCCGGAAATCCTCTCGGTGCTCGGCACGCAGTACGTGCGTCTGGGTCGCAACGAGGAGGCGCGCCGTATCGCTGCCCGCATGGAGGCGATTCCGGACGATCACCTGCGCCGCGCGGCGCAGTTGCTGCGCCTGACCGTCGACACGCGCGAGACGTTCGCGCTGCCCGCCAACGATCCGGGCCGCGAGGCCGCGCTCGGCCGTTTGCGCACGCAGCTCACGAATGCGGCTGCGCTGACGTGGTCGAATGCCGATCTGCAGATGCTGGCTGAAGCAGCCGCTTCGGTGAATGCGCAACAGCTTGCCGGGCAGCTCTACGCTCGCCTCGCTGCGCAGGATCCGGCGCAGCAAACGCGCTGGAACCGCGAAGTCGTGCGCTTTGCCATGTATGGCGGCGACTATCGCGGCGCGGCGAACGGCTGGTTCCGTTTGCAAGCCAGCGCGGCGACGTTCGATGCGAGACGTCAGTGCTTTATCGAAGGCATCAAGGCCTTGCAGTCGGGCAGTCTGCTCGATGACGCGCTTGCTGCCGCCGATCAACACGGTGCCGAATTCAGGCACGATCACGACACGCTCGTGGTGCTGCTGAATCTGGCGCGCGCGGCGCATCGTCCGGATCTCGTGGACCGTTACGCGAAGGCGCTGGCCGGCTACGCGCAGGCTCAGCCTGAAGAGGACGGCGCGCTGCGGCTCGTCGACTTTATCCGCGAGCGTGCAAGTGAAGAGGGCACGCAGGGGCAGTACGCCTATATGGATGGTCCGCAAGTTCGGGCCGGTTTTGCCATGCGCGCGAGTACCCATGGTTCGCGCGCGGTGCATGCTGTGCGCGTCGCGGCGTCCATCGCCGCGTCGGCGTCGGCGAAACCCGCTGCTGCGGCGCCCGCCGCAACGGCATCAGGCGCCGCGGCTGCGCCGGCTGCCGCGTCGAACTCCGCCGCTTCCAACGACGTGCCGGGCCTCCTCTATCAGTCGTTCCTCGAATCGAGCGATCTGCCCAACGCTCAGCGCGTGGCGGCGGAGCAGGTCAGCAAGAACCCAGGTTCGCCGGTCTGGACCAGGCGCCTCGCTCAGGTCGCCGAATGGAATCACGCGTCGCCGCTCGCCTTGCAGATGTGGCTCGCTTACGCTCAAGCCACGCACGACCCCGAAGGCTGGAAAAACGTGATGCGCCTCGCGCCGATGCTCAACGACGACAACGCCTATCTGGCCGCGTTGATCCAGGCATCGAATGCTTCGCCCGGCGACCTGAAGCTGCTCGACTCCGTAGTCGCAGCTTACGAACGCCTCGGCCGTCCTGACGACGCGCTGGCATTCCTGCGCGGCCGTCAACGCAATTCGCCGGCTGAAGCGATCGACGCGCGTCTGGGTCAGCTCGCCGAGCGCTCGGGTCACGACGACGAAGCGCTGGCTTACTACCGCAAGCTGAACCAGCTTTATCCGTCGAACACGCAATACGCGCTGCGCACGGCGAGCCTTCTGTATCGTCACGGCGACTACAAGGGCGCGCTCGACACGCTGCTCGCCGCGCGCCGCGGCGCCAAGGACGACGACGTGCTGTTCTGGCGCAACGCCGCGCAGCTCGCGCGCCTGCTGCAGCGTGACGACATCGCGAACGACGCCTACAGGCATTTGCTGGCAAGCGGCCAGGCGGCGCCTGAGGATCTGAGCGCGATGACGTACTTCTACGACGCCTATCCGGTCGACGCGGCGCGTACGTCCGAGCTGCAGTTCCGTCGCGATCACTCGCAGCGCGCGTTGCAGAGCGCGATTCACTATTACACCGATGCCGGGCAATACGACCGCGTCGATGCTTTGCTAAAGAGCCTGACGCCCGAACAATTGGCGGCTGGCGAAGCCGACCCGGCATTCCTGCGCGTGCGGGCCGAATACTATCGCGAGATCGATCGTCCGTTCGACGCGCTGCACGATTTGCAGCACGCTGTGTCGCTGCCCGGCGCGACGCTCGACTTGCGCGCCGCACTGCTCTGGACGCTGGTGGACTACGGCAGCGAAGCGCAATTGCGCGAGGCAGTCGCCGAATGGCGCGATGCGCCCGCGCAGGCGCCCGTTTTGTGGGGGCCGCTCGCCGCCGCGCAGATGCGTTTGAACCGGCCGCAAGCGGCGCTCAAGTATCTGCGCCTGCAGTCGGCGTCGATGTCGCGCGATCCGTTGTGGCAACTCGCCTACGCCGAAGCGCAGGAAATGGCAGGGCGCAGCGATCTCGCCTGGTCGATCCGCCGCAACGTCTGGCGTCAGATGCAGCAGGAGGAGGCCGAGGTTCGCGCCAACAGTGCGCAAGGTCAGATCGTGCTGCGCACGCGCGCCTCGCAGGGCGGCGAAGTGCGTGAGCAGATGCTCGGCCGCCGCGTCACGCTCGCGTCGATCTTCGAAAACGCGGACGTGTCGAAGGCTTTCCTGATCGATCTGCTCGCGAGCGACGCGGGCCGCAACGACAACACCGAAGCCCGCCGCACATTGCTCGGCGACGCGGCCGGCCTGCCGCCCGCGCAGCCCGTGAAGACGCAAGCGGCGGCGAAGTCGCCGGATCAGGCGCAATTGACTTCGTCGGTGGCGCGCGACGTGGCGCTCGCCTGGGCGATGTCGCATGAAGCGAGTCCGCTGGCGAAGCGCTGGCTGGCTCGCCAGTACGCCGACGTGCTGATGCAGCCTTCGGAACAGTTGATCGCGATCGCACTCGCTGAAAACGACAAGCCCGCGATGGAGCGTCTGCTCGACCAGCAAGGCGCACGCTTGCCGCTCTACAACCGTATCGATGCTTCGATCGCGGTGGATCGTCCGGGCGCGGCGGAAAACCTCGCGTTTCAGGGCCTGGAAGGCGCGCCCTACGATTCGGAGTTGCACAGCCGCCTGCAGCAAACCGCGCTGACCTGGCCACAATCGCTCGACGCGACCGTGACGAGCTTCGTCGAACATCCGCTCGACTATGTCGAGCAGACGTTGGCGGGCAGCATCAAGGTCGCCGACCTCTACATGGTCGGCGTGAACGGTGTCCAACGCTTTCAGCACTCGACGGATGAGTCGCAACTGACCAACGTGCCGTCGGTGGATCGTTCGGTGGAGTTTCACGCGCGCCGTCAAACGTACGACACCGCCTTCATGGTGACCGCCGGCCGCCGCGAAGCGCTCGACAGTTTTTATAGCGTGTCGGTGGGCGCGGTGTGGGGCAGGAACTCGCCGCTGTCGATCGCGCTGAAAGCGGGCCGCAATCAGACGGCACGTGAATCGCAGGCACTACTGGTCGGCGGCATGAAGGACAACGTGGTCGGCACGATCACGTATCGCGTGACGCAGAGTCTGTATGCGACGGGCACGGTCGAAGCCGATCGTTTCTATAGCCAGGCGCGCAACTACCTCGGCAGCGGCGTGCTCTCGACGGGTGAGATCGGTTATCGGATCCGCACGAACTATCCGGACTTTACGGTACGTCTGATCGGCACGCATGGCGACTACGGTGCGAGCGGCTCCGCCGACGGTCTGATTTCGCGGCTGATTCCGGCGAGCGCCGGGCCGGTCGATGCATCGACCTTCGTCCCGCAGACGTACTCGCAATACGGGGCGTTCTTCGGTTTCGGCAACGATCTGATCGACCAGTACACGCGCGCATGGCGGCCGTTTCTCGACGTCGGCGTGCTGCACGACTCGTTCCAGGGTTGGGGGCCGTCGATCAGTCTGGGCCTCGCGGGCACCGTGTTCGGCGGCGATCACGCGGCACTCTTTTTCTCGCATCAGCGCGTCTCGCGTCTCGGCACGCCGGTGACCCAGATCGGCGCGCGCTATAGCTGGTTTTATTGAACCGGATTTCGCATAGTTATCCCAAGGAGAAGTCTTCATGTACGGCATTAAACGATTGGCTCGTACGAGCGCCTGGTGTGTCGCGGCAGCCGCGCTGGCCCTGATGGTGAGCGCCTGCGGCGCGGTACGCCAGACCTCGGGCCCCGCGCTCGCACGCGGCGACAAGGTGGCGGTGGTGTCGATCGCCAACTACACTGAAACGCCGGATGCCGGTCACAGCGCCGAGTCGATCGCGGCCAACACGCTGCGCGCGGGCGGGATCGCCGATGTGCGCATCGCGCCGGCCGATTCGAACCGCAACTCGCTGTTCGACACCACGCAGCGCGCCGACAGCGACAAGGCCCTCGAATGGGCGCGTTCGCAGAACGCCCGCTATGTGCTGTCGGGCGCGGTCGAAGAATGGCGCTACAAAACAGGCGTGGACGGCGAGCCGGTGGTCGGCGTCACGTTCGAACTGATCGACGTGTCGAACGGCGCCGTGGTGTGGAGCGCGACGGGCGCGCGTACGGGCTGGAGCCGTTCGGGTCTGTCGAGCGTGGCGACCTCGCTGATCGCCAAGGTTCTGTCGCCGTTGCAAGCGCGTCAGTAAAAGCATCGATAAGCATATCCCCAAGGTTGCCTGTTTGCGCCCGAAGTGCGGGCCGCCAGCCGCAATCCGACATGTGAAAAGGAAATGGCCGTGAATACCGCAGCCGTGGAAAACAACCCAGGCGCCTCGAAGCCGCGCCATGCGCATCCGTTCGGCAATCTCGGACGCGTGCGCCGCTTTCTGGCGCCCGCGGTGGCGCGGCCGTTCGCGATCGTGGAGACCGTCGTGCTCGTGCTGGCCGTATTGGCCGTGGCCCGCTGGCTTCATCCTGAAGACCCGCTGTTGCTGCACAATGGTTTTCCGTGGCTGTGGCTGGCGCCGCTGCTCGTGGCCTTGCGCTACGGCAGCCTGCTCGGCCTGCTGAGCGGAGCGTTGATGCTCGGCGCATGGGCGCTCTTTTATCCGCACGGCGGCCCGTTCCCCACGCTGTATTTCGCGGGCGGTTTGATCCAGACGATTCTCGCGGGGCACTTCGGCGATACGTGGGGCAGCCGCGCCGAGCGCGCGTCCTCGCTGAACGATTACCTGAACGACCGTCTCGTCGCGTTGACCAACAGTCACTATCTGATGCGGCTCTCGCACGAGCGGCTCGAAAAGGATTTGCTGTCGCGTCCGACCACGTTGCGCGATTCGATTACCGAGCTGCGCCGTCTGTCGGTCGCTACCGATACGGCACTCGCCGTGCCGGCCGCGGGCAAGGAAAACGATCCGCCGGGCGGCAATCCGCTCAGCGGCGCGAGCGGTCTGCTCGAATTTGTCGCGCAAGCCTGCCAGATCGAAGTCGCGGCGTTGTATCCGGTGCATCACGGCAAGCTCGGCGCGCAGGCCATCGCGCGGATCGGCGACCCGTTCGAACTCGCCGTGCACGACGAACTCGTCACGCATGCGTTGAACACGCTGAGCGTCGCGCATCTGAAGAACGAAGACACGGTAGTGCCGGTCAGCCAGTACCTGGTGTGCGCGCCGCTCGTATCGGCGGACGGTGAACTGCGCGCGCTGCTCGTCGTCAAGCGCATGCCGTTCCTGTCGCTTAACTTCGACAACCTGCAATTGCTGCTGGTGTTGCTCGGCTATTACGCGGACGGCGTCGAGCATTCCGCATTTGTACAGCGCATTCTCGACCGCGTGCCGAACTGCCCGTATGAATTCGCACTCGACCTGAGCCGCCTCACGCGTCTTCAGCAGAAGGCGGGCGTGGCGTCGTCGCTCGTCGCGCTTGCGTTTCCGCGCGATGAAGAGGGCGACTCGCTGTTCGAGCACGTCATGCGCCGCCGCCGTTCACTCGACGTGATGTGGCCGGTGCAGACCGCGAAGCAGTCGGTGCTGGTGAATCTGATGCCGGCCACCGACACGACCGGCATCGACGGTTATCTCGCGCGGATCGAAGCCAGCCTGACGGCCCAGTTCAACACCGACCTGGAACGCGCACGCGTCGGCGTTCATACGCTCCACCTCGAAGGCGACGAGCCGGGCGCGGCGCTGATGCGCCTTCTCAAACGAAGCGGCCTCGATGTCTAAGACCCTTTCTCTCATCGTCGGCGCGCTCGCGGCCGTGGTGGCCGTGATCGTGCAATATCTGGCGATCGCGAGCCTGCTGCAACCGGCCGGCGCGCTCGATCCGCTGCTGCGCTTTTTCGCGTTGCAAGCGTCGGCGGGACTCGCGGAGGCGGTCGCGTTCCGCTCGTGGCTGCCGTCGAATTACCGCGAGCCGCGCGGCGTTACGTTGCTGTTCCTGTGGCTCGCCTGCACTGTCGTGCCGCTGTTCGGCGGCCTCGTGGTGCTGATCAGTTGCGTGTGGGCGGCGCTCTTTCCGGGCAGCAAGGAAAGCGATCAACTCGCCGATGTGCCGCGCCCGGAATTCGTCACTTACCTGGTGTCGCGCGTGTCGCACGGCGGCGGCGCGCGTCTGCAGGCGCGCCTCGCCAACACGCAGGTGTCGCCCACCGACCGGCTGTCCGCGCTGGTGGCGATCCAGAACATGCCGACTCGCACCACGGGCACGTTGCTGCGCGAGTTGCTTGCCGATCCGCTCGAAGACATTCGCCTGATCGCTTACGGCACGCTGGATCACGCCGAAAACGAGATCATGCAGAAGATCTTCCGCACCAGCAAAGCGCTCGAAGCGGCCGATAACGACGCCGAGCGCCGCGCGCTCAACCGCCTGCTCGCCGAGTTGTACTTCGAACTCGTGTATCAGAACCTGGTGCAAGGCGCGGTTTACCGCCATACGTTGCAACAGGCCGACCGCTACGCGCAAGCGGCGCTCGAAACCGATCCGGGCGATGCCGCGCTGTGGCTGATTCGCGGCCGTCTCGCGCTGGCGAACGGCTTGCCCAATGCCGCGCATGAATATATTGGCCAGGCGCTCGCACTCGGTTTCCCGCGCGAACGGCTGGTGCCGTGGCTTGCGGAAGCCGACTTCCTGCGCGGCGACTACGCTCGCGTCAAGCAGCTTCTCGCATCGCTGGGCAATGCGGCCGCGTTGCCCACACTCAAACCGGTTGTGAAGTACTGGTCATGATGAAAGAACTCCCGATCCGCCGTGCCGCCGATGCCGATGTCTGCCTGCTGCTCGAAGGCACGTTCCCGTTCGTGCGTGGCGGCGTGTCGAGCTGGGTCAATGAAATGATCCGCTCCTACCCGGAGACCCGCTTCGCGATTGTGTTCATCGGCAGCCGGGAACAGGACTACAACGGCGCCGCGTATGCGCTGCCGGACAACGTGGTGCATATCGAAACGCACTTCCTGTACGAGCAGGTCGTGGCGGATTTTCAGCCGCGCGCCGTCGCCGGCGACACCGCGGCGTTCGCGCGCTCGCAGAGACTGCACGACGCCTTGCGCGATCCGCGCGGCGGGCTGGATGTCGGCGCTCTGATGGCGAGCATGATTCCGATGCTCGGGGCGAATGGCGCGCTGAACGAAGAGCAGTTCCTGTCGAGCCGCGCGGCCTGGGACACGATCGTCGATCAATATCAGAAGTACTGTACCGATCCGTCGTTCACCGATTACTTCTGGACCGTGCGCATCATGCACAAGCCGCTGTGGCAGCTCGCGCGCGTCGCGGAGAAGCTGTTGCCGGCGAAGGTCTATCACACGGTATCGACGGGATACGGCGGCTTTCTCGGCGCATTGATGCATTACCGCACGGGCCGTCCGCTGCTGATCTCCGAGCACGGCATTTACACGAAAGAGCGCAAGATCGACCTGCTGCAGAGCCAGTGGATTCGCGACAACCGCGGCGTGTTCGAACGCGATATTTCTCGCGTCAGCTATTTCCGCGAACTGTGGGTGCGTTTCTTCGAAGCGATCGGCAAGCTCGCGTACGACGCCGCTGACGATATCGTCGCGCTGTACGAAGCGAACCGCCAGCGCCAGATCACGGACGGTGCGCGCGCCGAGCGCACGCAATGCATTCCGAACGGCATCGACGTCGACGCGCTCGCGCCGCTGATAGCCGAACGCAAGCCGCGCTCGCACCGCGTGGTCGCGTTGATCGGCCGCGTGGTGCCGATCAAGGACATCAAGACTTTCATTCGCGCGATCTTCATTGCGTCGCGCGCCATGCCGGATCTCGAAGGCTGGATCATCGGGCCGGAAGAGGAGGATCCCGCTTACGCGCTCGAATGCCGCGCGCTCGTGGAGAGTCTCGGCTTGAGCCGCAATGTGAAATTCCTCGGCTTCCAGCGCATCGACGACATGATGCCGCAGATCGACGTGATCGCACTGACCTCGATCAGCGAGGCGCTGCCGTTGGTGGTGCTGGAAGGTTTCGCGGCCGGCGTGCCGGCCATCACGACGGACGTGGGCTCGTGCCGTCAACTGATCGAAGGCGCGGACGAGGAAGATCGCGCGCTCGGCTCGGCGGGCATGGTGGTTCAACTCGCCGATCCGGCGGCGTTCGCGCAAGCCGTGCTGGCGCTGCTCGCCGACGAAACCCGCTGGCAGGCCGCGCAACAGGCCGGCCTCGCGCGCGTGCGACGCTATTACACCAGGAAGCAGATGATCGACAGCTATCGCACGCTGTATGAGCGTCTCGCCGCCATGCCGGATCGCGAGCGCAACTATACGGCCGCCGATGCGGCGCGCTGCCCGATGCATCACGGCACCCAATCAAAGGCGGAGCCGCACCCGAGTTCGGCGCAGCCCGTTCAATCGCAGGAGACACGCTGATGGCGGGTATCGGCTTCGAATTACGCAAGATCATGCGCCGCGACACGCTGGTGGGCGTGGCGCGCGCTTACGCCTACGCGGGCCTGATCAGTTCGGGACCGTTGATCCTGTCGATCTTCGGCATCCTTATCATCGGGCTGATTAGTCTGACCTCGGTGATTCCGAGTTTCGCGATCGTGCAGTTTCAGGTGTCGGTCACATATCTGATCGCGCTCAGCCTGATTCTGACCGGGCCGCTGCAACTGTCGTTCACGCGCTTCATCTCCGACCGGCTGTTCGAAAAGCGCGACGACCTCGTGCTGTCGAACTATAACGGCGTGGTGCTGGTGTCGTCGGTACTGGCGAGCGTGGTTGCGCTGGTCGCGATGCTGGTGGGCTTTCGCGAGGAGCCGCTGATCTACCGTTTGCTGATGATTACGGGCTTCGTGGTGGTCAGCAATATCTGGATCGCCGTGATCTTTCTGTCGAGCGTGAAGCAGTACCGGCAGATATTGATGGTGTTCGCAGTCGGCTATGCATGCGTGGTGTGCCTCGCGCTCGCGTTGAACGGCTATGGACTGGTCGGCCTGCTCGGCGGCTTCGTGGCGGGGCACATCGTGCTGCTCGCCGGTCTGTCGGGTCTGATTTACCGCAACTACCGCAGCGAGCGTTTCGTTTCGTTCGAAATGTTCGAGCGGCGCTTCGCCTATCCGAGCCTCGCGCTGGTCGGTCTGCTATTCAATATCGGCGTGTGGCTCGACAAGTTCATGTTCTGGTACGCGCCGGGCACGGGCGCGCACGTGATCGGACCGCTGAACGCGTCGGTGATTTACGACATTCCCATTTTTATCGCCTATGTGTGCGTGATGCCTGGCATGGCGACGTTCCTCGTACGCATCGAGGCGGATTTCGTCGAGTACTACGATGCCTTCTACGACGCCGTGCGCAGTGGCGCGACGCTGCGCCATATCAACGAAATGCGCGACATGATGGTGGGCAGCGTGCGGGCCGGCCTGTATGAAATTATCAAGGTGCAGGCGGTCGTGCTGCTGCTGATCATCGCCTTCGGTGAGCGCGTGCTCGGCTCGCTCGGCATTTCGCCGCTGTATATGCCGCTGCTTGTCGTCGACGTGGTGTCGGCGAGTCTGCAGGTGTTGCTGCTCGGTCTGCTCAACGTGTTCTTCTATCTCGACGGACGGCGTATGGTGCTGCGGCTCACGGGCGCATTCGTCGTGCTGAACGGACTCTTCACCGGTATCACGCTCAGGCTCGGGCCGGATTTCTACGGCTATGGATTTGCGCTGGCGTTGCTGGTCGTGGTGGTGGCAGCCGTGAAGGTGCTGGACCGCAAATTCATGTCATTGGAATACGAAACGTATATGTTGCGGGGTTGAAGGGCCATATATCGTTTCCGTGGCCGATCGACGGCATGACTGCGGAACAGGTCTTCTTGCCGTCGACGGCGTTGCCTGAATAACATGACAGGGGAACCGGATTTGTCCGAGCACGATCACGACCGACGTTTCAGCCTGCGTGCGCTGCTGCGTCATGTCAGCCGGTTCGCGCGCATGGCCGCGCTCGGCGCGCTGGCTTCGGTGGCGCACGCGCAGAGCGCGGCGCACGCGCCAGCGGGTCCGTCGGTAGCGCTGTACTACGGCACGAATCCGCCCGTCGAGGAACTGGCCGCATTCGATATCGTGGTGGTCGACCCCGACGCGCACTTCGATCCGCGCGCTCACGCGAGCGCGCATCCGGCGTGGTTCGCATATGTGAGCGTCGGCGAAGTGAACCCGCATCGCGCGTATTACCACGCCATGCCGCGGCAGTGGCTGCCGGGCGTCAACGAGGCATGGGCCTCCCATGTGATCGATCAGACGGCCGCGCAATGGCCGGCGTTTTTCGTCGATAAGGTGATCGCGCCGTTATGGAAAAAAGGCTATCGCGGCTTCTTCCTCGACACGCTCGACTCCTACCACCTGATCGCCAAAACCGATGCCACGCGCGCCGCGCAGGAAGCGGGGCTGGTGCGGGTCATCCGCGCGATCAAGAAGCGTTATCCCGACGCGAAGCTGATTTTCAACCGCGGCTTCGAGATCTTGCCGCAGGTCCATGATCTTGCCTGCATGGTGGCGTTCGAATCGCTGTACCGCGGTTGGGATGCCGGCAAGCAGCGTTACACGGAAGTGCCGCAAGCCGATCGCGACTGGCTGCTGATGCAGGCGGCAACGATCCGCGATCAATACCGGCTGCCGGTGCTGTCCATCGACTATTGCCCGCCCGCCGACGGCGCATGCGCAGCCGCCACCGCCGCACGGATTACGGAGGCCGGCTTCGTGCCTTACGTTACCGATGGCGGACTCGCGACCGTCGGCGTGGGTGCGGCCGGAACCGGCAACGCACGGCCGTGACAAGCGGATTGAATCAAGACGGCTTCTCTGCCTGCCACAGCCCACTCACAGTTTGCTAGTCGCTCGCAATCCAGTCGGCGGCTAGGTTCTCATCCTCAGTACGCATGGGCGTCATGCCCGGAGCGCAAACTGCTCTGCGACGATCGTTGGATTGCGCAAAAACCTGTATGGATGTACAGTATCCTGCATGGAATCTCGTCGCGCTGCTGCAACGGCGGCGGCGCGTGCGGCGGAGCATAGGGAGAGAACATGTTTCGATTTTTGGGCTTGGGCATCATGCTGTGCGTGGCGGCTTCAACGGCAATGGCCGGCGAGCACTATGTCGAGGTCTGGAACCCACCGGAAGCGCGAGTTGGCAAGCCGCATTGCGCAGTCGTTGCCCGTCGGCCTGTCGCGAGTCGGCACATCGTTCCCCACGCAATGAAAGCTCGCACGCGCACCGCGCCGGCGCCGGTTGGGAGACTCGTCGCGAAATCGGATCGGCGGGAAAGCGTGCCTGCACACGCACCGGACATGTCCGAGATTCCGCGGCAGATCACGCCCGAGGGTAATGTGCTGCGAGTCAGCTCTGGAGGTGTCACGCCTGAGGTGACACGTTAATGGAGTCCCAGACTTATCACGGCTACACCGTCTGGGGTCACGCCATCTTGCAGCAGGAGGACATTTTGCAGCCCGAGCGGTACGGCGCTAGCGGGACCATCACGCTCGCCGGCAAGCTGGTCGAAGCGTCGGGCATTCTCGCCTACTTCGATACCGAAGACGAAGCGCAACGCGCGGGTCTCGAATGGGCGCGTGCGTGGATCGACAGTCACGGGTAAGCAGCGCCGAATCCGATGCGCAGACTTCTGACTCGTTGAGCGCAACCACTGGCCGTGGTAAGGCGTTCATCGCACGCATGTGGAAAGCGTTTTTCGTAATCTCGAATGTTCAACGCGCGCCGCGGCTGCGTTGAAGGCGTCCGCGCTCGGCTGCGTCCAGGCGGGAACGCTATAGACGGTTCGCCGTGGCGCAGGGCGCTCCGTACTGTGGGGCGTGCTGTGTGCTCACCGACATCGTGCAACGACGACCGCGCCCACGCCGCTTACCGCAACTGTGTCACCGCGAGCAGGAGCACCATGCTGCCGATCGCGCCATCCAGCACGCGCCATGCCGTCGCCCGCTTGAAGAGCGGCGCGAGAGCGCGCGCACCGTAACCCAGACCGATAAACCAGATTCCGCTGACGGCCATCGCACCCAGCGCAAAGGCGACCCGCGCGCCTTCGGGCTCGCGTGCGCCGGCCGTGCCGATCAGCAGGAACGTGTCGAGGTACACGTGCGGATTGAGCCACGTGAACGCGAGCGTCATCAGAATGATCGGCACGGCGCGCTGCACGGGCGCCGCGCTCACGTTCTCGCCATCCAGCACCGCATGCTCCGGCCGCACCGCGCGTCGCAATGCATTGATCCCGAACCACGCCAGATAGGCGAGCCCGACGTACAGCATCGCGTGGACGAACAGGGGATAGCGCTCGACCAGCACCGATGCGCCGCCCACGCCCGCGCCGATCAGAATGAAGTCCGACAGCGCGCACAGCACGACGATTTTGCCAACATGCGAGCGCATGATGCCCTGACGCAGCACGAAGGCGTTCTGCGCGCCGATGGTCACGATCAGGGATGCGCACAAGGCGGCGCCGTGGGAAAAAGACAGCCAATTCATAATCGATCCAGTAGACGGGAGCCGCGAACGAAGCTAGTCTGCGGGTTTGCCGATCGTAAGAGAAGCTAATTCACTTAATGCCGATTAAGGAACGCTAATGCTCGACTATGCGTTGCTCGATGCGCTGGCCGCCGTGGTGCGCCACGGCTCGTTCGACCGTGCCGCCGGCGAACTGAATGTGACGCCGTCCGCGGTATCGCAGCGGGTCAAACTGTTGGAGGAGCGCGTGGGCAGCGTGCTGGTGAAGCGCGGCCAGCCCTGCGTCGCGACCACCTCGGGCGCGCTGCTGTGCCGCCACACCGAACGCGTGCAATTACTCGAAGCGGAACTGACCGGCCGGCTACCGGCGCTGCCCGGCGCGCTGGTTGAAGCGTGGCCGGCGCTGCGCATCGCCGTCAACGACGACAGCGTGGGCACCTGGTTCATCGACGCGGTCGCGCCATTTTGCGTCGAGCGGGAGATGCTGCTCGATCTGGTGATCGACGATCAGGACCACACCGCGCAGCGGATTCGCGACGGCAGCGTGCAGGGCGCGGTCACCACGCAAGCCGAGCCGGTGCAGGGTTGCCGCTCCACGCGTCTCGGCCGGATGCGTTATCTGGCGGTCTGTTCACCGGACTTTCTCGCGCGCCACTTTGCCGACGGCGTGACGCGCGAGAGCTTGCGGCGCACGCCCTGCGTCGATTTCAATCCGAAGGACCAGTTGCAAAAGCGCTTCATGCGCCGCATCACGCGCGCGGAAGTCGATCCGCCGTTGCACTGGATTCCGCACGTCGCCGGTTTCTTGCGTGCCTGTGTCACGGGCCTCGGCTGGGGCATGTGCCCGGAGCGCATGATCGCCTCGCATCTGGCCAGCGGCGAACTGGTGGAGATCGCGCCCGGCAAGCATATCGACGTCGATCTCTACTGGCAGAGCTGGCGTTTGTCGATCGGCTGGCTCGACGACTTCGGCGCGGTGCTGCGCAAGCGGGCGACCGAGTTTCTGGACTGACCTGCAGGGACGCCGACCGGTTGGCGCAGAGGCTATCAGCCCGCTGCGGCCTCGGCATTCGTGTCGTAGTTCGCGGGCCAGGGCGTGTCAGTCAATGTCTTCAAACGTCCTTCGTGCATGGAGAAGATCCAGCCGTGAATCCGCACCGGGCGCGGTGCGCGCTGAATCAGCGACATGGCTTGCAGCGCCTGCACTTGCGCCAGCACATTGAGCTCGGCGAGTCGATCCGCACGCGCCTCGAAGCTCGGCAGCTCGCGCAATTCGGCGGTGTGCAGCGCGCACAACCGGCGAATTCCTCCAATGCGGCGATTGACGTTCGGCAACTCGGGCGCGGGCGGTCGCAATGCCGCCTGCACGCCGCCACAGCAGTGATGCCCGCAGACGATCACATGTTCCACTTGCAGCACGGTGACTGCGTATTCGAGCACGCTCGACAGGCTCTCGTCGTTATCGGCGACGAGATTCGCGATGTTGCGATGTACGAAAATCTCGCCGGGCTTCGCCCGCGTAATGGCTTCCGGCACGCGGCTGTCGGAGCAGCCGATCCACAGCACATTCGGTTGCTGATTGCCGGCGAGGCGCCGGAAATAAGCGGGATCGCGGGTGATGATTTCGTCGGACCAGGCAAGGTTTTCGACGAGCATGTGTTTCGGAGATGTCATGAACGGGCTTCCGTTGATGCAACATTCGCATTGGGGAGTGCGCTTGTGCAATGTTTCATCGACCCCTCTGCGGGTTGATTGGGATGACTGATCAATATCGAACAGGCACGGACATTGTGCGGGACGCGGGATGAGACCGTAGTGATCACCGCATGATAGTTTTGTCATCGTGCGGGCGCGTGCTTCACCTAGCCGATCGGTGGATGCTTCGGAAAGCGCAGGCTGAAGGTAGTGCGCAAATGCGGTACGCTTTCCACGCTGCATTCGCCGTCATGTTCGTCCATGATCGACTTGACGATGGCGAGTCCGAGGCCGGTGCCGCTCGCCGAGTTATGCCGCGATGGATCGACCCGGTAGAAACGGTCGAAGATGCGCTCCAGATGCGGCGTCGCGATGCCGGCGCCGGTGTCCGATACCGATATGTGCGCATGGCGCCGGCGTTCCGCACACCGCACGTCGACAATGCTGCCGCGCGGCGCGTGGGTCAACGCGTTTGAAATCAGGTTGCTGAGCGCCCGCTGCACCATCAGCACATCGCCTTCGAAGCGCGCGTTGCCCGAGACGACGATCTCGACGCCGGCGTCGGCGGCCATGACTTCGTAATAGCCGGCAATGCGCAGCGCTTCGGCGCCTGCATCGACACACTGCAGCGTCAAGCGGTGGCGAACGCTGTCCGCGCGCGCGAGAAACAGCATGCTGTCGATCAGGCGCGCGAGGCGCTGGCATTCGTCCACGCTCGATTCGATCACGCTGCGATATTCGTCGGCGGAACGGGGTTGAGAGAGTGCCACTTGCGCTTCAGCCAGTAGATTGGTGAGCGGAGTGCGCATGTCGTGCGCAAGGTCGGACGAAAATTGCGTGAGACGCGTGAACGACTCATGCAGGCGCGCGAGCATCCGGTTGAACGCCCGGCTCAGTTCCTTTAGTTCGCCGGGCATCTCGTGTTCGGGCAAGGGCTCCGCAAGATGGCGGCTGGAGATCTGCTCGGCGCGCGCCGTCAAACGGGCCAGCGGCCGCAGTCCGAAACGCGCGATCGACCATGCAAGCAGCGCATTCACCAGCGTGCCCGTCACGATGACGACCAGAACGTTGAGCGCATAGGCGCGCAGTAGCGCGCGTTCGCCGCTCGCGTCGTATTGGACGACCACTCGCACCTGCGTGCCGGCGCCATCGCCGAGCGGCGCCATCGCCACCAGAAAGCGCAGCGGCAGATTTGCGATCGACACGCGTACCGGCGCGAGGTCGGTGCTGACGGTCATCGTCTGCGCATTCGGCCAGTAGCCGTTGGTGCGGATGAGCGGTGCGCTGTGCGCGTCGAATAGCGCGATATCGAGGTTCTGATGACCGTATAACTGGTTGTGCCACGTCTCGCGATCCGCGCTGACCGCCTGGATGCTGGGCATGGTGTGGAGACGCAATTGCAGCGCGGCGAGGGTCGTGGTCATCTCGCGAGCCGACGCCGCTTCGATACGCGTTTTCAGGCCGTGATACAGCAATACGCCATTGAATATGAGTAGCACTGAGGTCGAAAGCGCGAACAGGATCGACAGCCTCGCGCGCAAAGTCCGCGGCACGAGCAGCGCCGCGAGTAGACGTCGAATCATGGCTGCGCCGGGCCGCGCTCTTCCAATACGTAGCCCATGCCTCGCACGGTGTGGATCAGCTTGGGTTCATAGTTGTCGTCGACCTTTGCGCGCAGGCGGCGGATCGCGGCGTCGACGACATTGGTGTCGCTGTCGAAGTTCATGTCCCACACCTGGGAAGCGATCGTCGAACGCGGCAGGATTTCGCCCTGACGGCGCATCAGCAGCCATAGCAATGCGAATTCCTTGGCCGTGAGCAGAATCATGTCGCCGTGGCGCGTGGCCTTGCGGCGCGTCAGGTCGAGCACCAGGTTGGATACTTGCAGCGAGGCGGCGTCGCGGGTTTGGCCACGTCGCAGAATGGAGCGCACACGGGCCAGCAGTTCGGCGAAGTCGAACGGCTTGACGAGATAGTCGTCGCCGCCCATGTTGAGGCCGCGCACCTTGTCGTCCACCTCGTCGCGCGCGGTGAGCAGCAGGACGGAAGTCGAATGGGTGCGGCGCAGGTTTTTCAGCAACGTCCAGCCGTCCTGGCCGGGCAGCATGACGTCGAGCACGATCAGATCGTAGTCCTCCGTCAACGCCCGGTGCTGGCCGGTCACGCCGTCTTCCACCCAATCGACGATAAAGCCCGCTTCGGTCAGGCCTTTCCGAAGATACGTGCCGGTTTTGATTTCGTCCTCGACGATCAGGATGCGCATGATTTTTTTCAGTGCTGCCGGTCAGCGGCCGGCGCGAGTGGGCGCGCATGACACGGAGGCATTGGGTGCATCGAGCTCGTGATGCGCTGCGGCGGGCGGACCGGAGGGCCGCGGCATGGTGCGGGTCATCGTGGAAAATACCTCGAGCGAGAGCAGGCCTCGCTCGATGAACGGCTCCTGCGGACCCGCGGGCGGTCCATATGCCGAAGGACAGGCGGGGTC
Source organism: Paraburkholderia sp. BL25I1N1 (assembly GCF_003002025.1). Taxonomy (GTDB): domain Bacteria; phylum Pseudomonadota; class Gammaproteobacteria; order Burkholderiales; family Burkholderiaceae; genus Paraburkholderia. The sequence goes on along the minus strand of NZ_PVZB01000026.1, from coordinate 13,025 downwards.
GCCGCCGTCGAACAGCCCGTCAGGTTGATTCCACCAGAACGCCAGCGAACTGAGTGCAATGACGAGCAGCGCGGCCCCGAGCGAGACCGGATGATCGATGCGCAGTCGCTCCCAGCGCCCGGGGACGTTTGCGCCGAAATGCGTGATGCGCATCGTCAGGCTTCGCATTCGTTGAAAGTGGCGCATACGGTTCACTTTGAGGACGGGACGCACCTATCGTACGGATACCTGATCGCTGCCAGCATGAGATAAACATGACAATTCCGTCATATATGTCGTGTGCATCTTTTGTTGCGGTGCGTGACACGCGTGACAGGATCGTCATGGCGCGATCGCGTTCAGCGAGTCGCTCCGACCTGGCATGAGGACTGGATCGAACGGAAACGGAGATTGGATTGTGCGGAATGCGAGGGAGTTGGCAGGCGTCGCCGATATGGCGCCGAAGACGTGAAGCGCGAGCGGGCGGTGGTGCGCGCGGTTCCGCGGCAGACGCGTTTCAGATGCGGTGGATTGAAGCAGGGAACGGCCGCTCACTTGCCGAACCGATCGCATCGGCCGGCGCGTGAGCAGGGATGTTTTATTTAGTGCAGACGAATCACCGGGTGCACGCGTCTGCGCAGCCAGTGGCTCGCCGAATCGAGCGCCATGCGCGCGAAGCCGGTCAGCGTCATCACGTGCCGCCGATAGATGAGCTTGTAGACCACGGTGGCCAGCCATCCGTCGACGAACACCGGCTGCGTCAGCAAGCTGCTGCTGAGGCTGCCAATAGTGCCTTCACGCCCGAAGCCGACCAGCGTGCCGGCGTCGCGGTACACGAACTCGGGCAGCGCTTTGCCCGCAATCCGGCACTTCAACGCACGCGCAAGAAACAGCGCCTGCTGATGCGCGACCTGCGCGCGCGGCGCGAGGAACGCGCCGGCGTCGTCGGCGGGACAGGCCGCGCAGTCGCCGAGGCCGAATACGTTTGCGTCGTTCGTGCACTGCAAGGTGCGATTCACCTGAATCTGCGCGTTGCGATTCACCGCGATGCCGTCCAGCGTGCGCAAGACAGGCGGTCCCGAGATGCCCGCCGTCCAGATCGCGATGTCGCTGGCGAGCGGAGCCCCGCCGTCGGTCAGCACGGCGTCGGCGCGCACTTCGGTGACGCGTGTTGCGCTCAGCACGTCCACGCCGAGAGTGGCGAGCATGCGCTGCGCGCGCGCTGAAATCGTTTCGGACAAAGCGGGCAGCACGCGCCCGCTGCTTTCGATCAAACGGATGCGGAAGTCGCGTACCGGATCGAGCGAGAAGGGCGTGTAGCGATTCAGCAGACGTACTGTGTCGCGCAACGCGGCGGCGAGTTCGACACCGGTTGCGCCCGCACCGATGATGTTGATCGACACCGGCGTGTCCGCCTGCGCGGTCCGCGCCCGGCGTGCGTGATTCGCACGCAGACAGGCATCGAGCAGCTTGCGGCGGAAAGCTTCCGCATGCGCGACCGATTCGAGCGGCAACGCATGTTAAGCGGCACCGGGCACGCCGAAATATTGCGTCACGCTGCCCATGGACAGCACCAGCGTGTCGAACGCGATCTGACGTGACGGCAGAATTTCGCGGCCGTCGGCGTCATGCAATGCACTCAGCGTGATATGCCGCTCCGCGCGATTGAGCTCGGTGAGTTCGCCCTGTTCGAATTCGAAGCCATGGCGTTGCGCCTGCACTGCATATTGCAGTTGATGGGTCGCGGGATCGAGTTGGCCTGAAGCGGCTTCGTGCAGCAGGGGCTTCCAGAAATGCGTGGGCCAGCGGTCGACCAGCACGATCTGCGCGAGACCCGCACGCCCGAGCGATTCGGACAGACGCGTGGCCAGCCCGAGCCCACCCACGCCACCGCCGACGATCACGACGCGATGCGCCGCCGTCTTGTCCATGCGTTGCGCGGACTGCGCGTGGTGCGCCCGTTGCGCCTGTTGCGCCCGTTGCGTTGTCGTGCCTGCCGGCTGATCGATTGCGGCCATGATCGCTATCCTCCTGAGGTTGTTCGTGCCGGGCCGGTGCTGGCGCCGCGTTGCGCGCGATTCCATACATTTCCCGGCTCATCTGTGAGGCCAGTATAGAATCGGCGGAAACCGCAGCACAATTTAATGTTTATACGGGACATATAGGTTTTCACTTATGTTAAAAGCCGCGACGTTTCGTCAGTTGAAGACCTTGCATACGATTGCGAAGCTCGGCAGCGTGTCACGCGCGGCCGAGGAATTGCGGCTCACGCAACCGGCTGTTTCGCTACAGGTGCGGCTGCTGGAAGAGGCGGCGGGCGCACCGCTCCTGCAGCGCGTGGGCCGTGGCGTGCAGCTGACCGCGGCCGGTGAGATCCTCGCCCGCTATGCGCTGGAGATCCTCGACCTGTGGAACGGCGCGGCTGACGATCTGGCCGCGTTGCACGGCGAGCAGGGCGGCACGCTGCGCATCGGCGCGATTACCACCGCCGAGTATCTGATCCCGCCGTTTCTGGTGCGATTCACCGAATCGCGTCCGCAAGTGAAAGTGCAGTTCAAGGTCGGCAATCGCGCCGACATCATCCGTATGCTGGCGACGCATGAAATCGATCTCGCGGTGATGGGTAGCGCGCCGCGCGAATTGCGCACGGCTGCGACCGCGTTCGCCAAACATCCAATGGCATTCGTCGCCTCGCCCTCGCATGCGCTGATGAAGAAAAAACGGTTGTCGCTCGATGATCTGCAAAGCGCGAATCTGTTCGTGCGGGAACGCGGTTCGGGCACGCGCTCGACCGTCGAGAATCTGTTTCGCCTTGCGGGCCTCAAGCTTCACATCGGCTCTGAGCTATCGAGCAATGAGGCGATCAAGCAGTTGGTCGAAGCGGGACTCGGTATCGCTTTCCTGTCGCTGCACGCCTGTTCGCTGGAGTTTCAGGCGGGCTTGCTCGCGCTGTTGCCCATGTCCGCCAATCCGATCGAACGCGACTGGTATGTGATGCACGTCTCGGACAAACGTCTGCCGCATGTGGCTGGGCTGTTCCGCGATTTTCTGATCGAGCACGGCATGTCGGGCGCGGTGCCGGTGCCGCTGCCTGCTGTGGCCGCCGCCAAAAAACGCCGCCAGGCGCGCCAGGTGGGCGGTGCGGACGCGACGTAGAGCCGGCAAAAAGGCGCGGGACTTCTCGCGATTCGCTTCGACGTTTGCGCTTCGTCAGCGCTGCGAGAAGTCCCTATACGGCCTTTCCGTTGCCCACGGAGCCTTACCGGACGGGACTTGTGACTTACATCGCCGGAGATCGAAGTAAAGGTTGGGCAGACGATATTTTTGCCCGCGCCGATTGTCTTTACAGTGGCGTCCAGACATTTGAGAAAAGTGGACGCCGCATCCCCGTGGCGAGCCATTGTGATTGACCTGGCCGTTACAGGAGTCGGAGACAATGAGCAGCAACAGCATCACTCAAGTCGAAACGTTCGGTTTCGAACGCATTCCGGATCGCTCGCGCTATGCGCGGCCGATCGATCTGTTCCGCTTGCTGTTCGGCGGGTGCAACACCTTTTCCACCTCCGTGCTCGGCAGCTTTCCGGTGCTGCTCGGTTTGTCGTTCAAGGCGGGGGTCTGGTCGATTGTGCTCGGCGTGCTGATCGGCTCATGCATTCTCGCGCCGATGAGCCTGTTCGGTCCGCGCAACGGCACCAGCGACCCGGTTTCGTCGGGCGCGCATTTCGGCATTCACGGGCGGATCGTCGGCTCGTTTCTGGCGGTGCTGACCGCAGTCGCGTTTTTCTCGCTGGCGGTGTGGAGTTCGGGCGATGCGCTCGTGGGCGGTGCGAATCATTTGCTCGGTTTGCCGGTCAACTGGATGACGCTGAGCTTCGCGTACGGTCTGTTCGCGGTGCTGGTGCTGACCGTATGCGTGTATGGCTTCGGTTTCATGCTGTGGGTCAACAAGATCGCGGTGTGGGCGGCAAGCATTCTCTTCGTGGTCGGTCTGTTCGCTTTCACCAAATCGTTCGATGGCGCATACGCCGGCAAGGTCGCGCTCGGCGCGGTGGGTTTCTGGCCTGCCTTCGTGAGCGCCGTGCTGGTCGCGATGAGCAATCCCGTATCGTTCGCCTGCACCCTCGGCGATTGGGCCCGCTATATTCCGGAGAACACGCCGAGAAAGCGCACGATCCTCGCGGTGATGCTCGCGCAACTGGCGACGTTCGTGCCGTTCTTCTTCGGTCTTGCCACGGCGACGATCATCGCCAGCAAGGCGCCGGATTTCATCGCGTCGAATAATTACGTGGGCGGTTTGCTGGCCATCTCGCCGAACTGGTTCTTCCTGCCGGTCTGCCTGATCGCAATCATCGGCGGCATGTCGACGGGCACGACCGCGCTGTATGGCACCGGCCTCGATATGTCGAGCATGTTTCCGAAATTCCTGAACCGCGTGCGCGCCACGTTGCTGATTGGCAGCCTCGCGATCGGCTTCATTTTCCTCGGCCGCTTCGCCTTCAATCTGGTCGAAAGCGTGTCGACGTTCTCGGTGCTGATCAATGTGTGCAGCTGCCCGTGGATGGTGATCATGATTATCGGCTTCGTCACGCGGCGCGGTTTCTATTTATCCGACGACTTGCAGGTGTTCAATCGCGGCGGCCGCGGCGGTCACTACTGGTTCTCGCACGGCTGGAACTGGCGCGCGATGGGCGCGTGGATTCCGAGCGCGGCGATCAGCCTGTGCTTCGTCAATCTGCCGGACCAGTTCGTCGGACCGCTTGGTCAGCTCGCCGGTGGTCTCGACATCAGCATGCCGGTTTCGCTGACGCTCGCCGCCGCACTGTATATCGCTTTGTCGCAGTGTTTTCCGGAACCGGACGGCGTGTATGGACCGCAAGGCCGACGTTGGCTACGTGGTGGTTCGCAGCACAATGTGACCGTGCATCCCGTGGTGCCGGCGACTAAGCTTAAGGTAGTCGAGCGGTCGCGGGCGCGTGCGGGACGCGAGCGTGAGGCAGAACTGGATACGCAGGACGCGGGTTGAAGCGCACGCCAATGTGCGCGGCTTCGCGCAGTACGAGCAATGGTATTTAATTTGAGTAGGCAAACAGCATGAGCGAGTCAGTAAAGCGCGCGTTTGAAGGGGTAAAACTGTTTCCGTTCTGGCTGGACAATCCGCGCGCGCCGGCTGTCGAACGGGAATTGATCGGTCCGACCATCGCCGATCTGGTTGTAGTGGGCGGCGGCTTCACCGGTCTGTGGGCCGCGATTCAGGCGAAAGAAGCCGACCCGTCGCTCGACGTCGTGCTGGTCGAGGCGGGCAAGGTGGCCTATGGCGCCTCGGGGCGCCCGGGCGGCATCATCTCGACTTCGGTGATGCACGGCCTGCCGAATGCGACGCGCGTCTTTCCGCAAGACCTGGATGTACTCGAAAAGCTCGGGCAGGAGAATCTCGACGGCTTCAAGGAATCGTTGACGCGCTACGGTATCGAGGCGGACGTCGAATGGAACGGCGAGATGACGGTCGCGGTCGATCCGGGCCACCTTGGTCATCTGAAGGGCGACTACGAGCTGCATGTCGCGCATGGACACGACGTGGTTTTGCTCGACAGCAAAAGCGCACGAGAACAACTCGATTCGCCGCTTTTTGCCGGGGCGATGTGGTCGCGTAATCGCAGCGGCACGATTCATCCGGCGAAGCTCGCATGGGGTTTGAAGGCCGCCGCGCTGAAGCTCGGCGTGCGTCTGCATGAACATTCGCCGATCACGCGTCTCGAAGATTGCGGCGCGAAGATGATCGTGCATACGCAGGCGGGCCGCATCGAAACGCCGCGCGTGCTGCTCGGCACGGGCACCGCGGACGTCGGCGTGACCGACATCAAGCGCCGTGTGATGCAGGTGCGCGATCACATCATCGCGACGGCGCCGTTGAGCGAAGAACAGATGGCGCGTATCGGCTGGAAGAACCGCCAGGGCATTTACGACACGCGTACGCAGCTTAATTACTTCCGGCTCACCAAGGACAACCGCATTATCTTCGGCGGACGGGTGAGTTATCACTTCGGCGGCAATCCGAACCCTGCGGAAGATCGCGACGAAAGCACCTATTACAAGCTGGCCGAAGCGTTCTATCGCACCTTCCCGCAACTCGACGATGTGCGCTTCACGCATGCGTGGGGCGGCCCGATCGATTACTGCTCGCGCGGCGCAGTGTTCGCGCGGCGCTATCACGGCGGCAAGAGCGTGTTCGTCGCCGGTTATACGGGCTTTGGCGTGGCGGGCAGCCGCTTCGGTGCGAAGATGGGCCTCGATATGCTGTGGAATCGCGAGACGATCATCACGTCGCTCGATATCTCGCGCAAAGGGCCGTCGTATATCCCGCCGGAACCCATGCGCTGGATCGCCGCGAAGATCACCTTCAACGCATTCGACGGCGCGGATGATCGCGGCGGCTGGCGTCGTCTGTGGATCAATTCGATCAAGGCGCTCGGTTTTCCGATGTAGTGCGAAGGCGTCCGCGCAGTGTGCGTGGACGCGGTTCTTTTCTCGGGCATAAAAAAACCGCATCTTGAAGGATGCGGTTTTCGATGAAGCAGCGGTGCAATGCAGTACTCGAATCAACCGCAGTACACGATGCTGTACTTCTTGGTCGCCACCGGCATATGCCACGTGCCCGAGAAGCCTTTGTGCAGGATGAAGGCGTCGCCGGCGGCATAGCGTTCGCTGCGGCCGTCGTCGCTGGTGATCACGACTTCGCCTTCGATCAGCACGCACACTTCGTGAATGGGCAGGTCGGCCAGCTTCAGCGTGCCCGCATCGCATTGCCATACGCCGGCGGACAACATGTTGGTGGCGTCGGAGTAAGCGTTGAGGGCGTGCGGTGCCTTGGCGCCGTCGAGAATGACGTCGGCCGGATCGTGCAGAGCCGGGTTCAGACCGGAAGCGCCTGGGCCTTTAGCGTCGATGCGGGTGAAAGTAATGTTGCTCATGTGTCTCTCCTGGTTGATTGGTTCGAAGTCGCACTCGTTGAGACGAGGCGAAAAATGGATTCGAAGCCGGAGTCTGAGCCAAAGCTGCGTAGCGATGAATTTCGATTTGAAGACATTCAGATTGAGCAGCGTCGATGTATAGCAGGCGATGCCGCCGCGGGTGCGATTTGCTCCGCGTCTGACCTGAAACTTTCATATAGAGGACAAGCCCATGCAACACGCCAAGCAGTTTTATATCGACGGTCAGTGGGTCGACCCGGTCGACCAGGCCGACGCGGCCACGCTCGATGTAATCGATCCGTCCACCGCTGCCGCGTTTGCGCAGATTTCGCTCGGCAGCGCGGCGGATGTCGATCGCGCCGTCGCCGCCGCGAAGCGCGCGTTTCCCGCCTACAGCGAAACGACGATCGCGCAACGCATCGACTTGCTGCAAGCGATCCTCGACGTCTATCGCAAGCGCTATGACGACATGGTGCATGCAATCAGCCGCGAGATGGGCGCACCGCTGCAGTACGCGAACGACGCGCAAGCCTGGACCGGCGTCGCGCATCTGGAAACGATGATCCGCACGCTCGATACCTTCGAGTTCGAGTACGTGAAGAGCGGCATTCTGATCCGCAAGGAAGCGGTCGGCGTGTGCGGGCTGATCACGCCGTGGAACTGGCCGGCCCTGCAGATCACCACCAAGGTCGCGCCCGCGCTCGCGGCCGGCTGCACGATGGTGCTCAAGCCTTCGGAATTGGCGCCGTTGTCGGCCATTATCTTCGCCGAGATTCTCGACGAAGCGGGCGTGCCGGCCGGTGTGTTCAACCTCGTGAACGGCGAAGGCCGCACCGTGGGCGAAGCAATGTCGTCGCATCCGGATATCGACATGATGTCGTTCACCGGATCGACGCGCGCGGGTGTGCAGGTCGCGAAGGCCGCGGCGGATACGGTCAAGCGCGTGCATCAGGAACTGGGCGGCAAATCGGCCAACCTGATTCTTGAAGACGCCGATCTGAAAGAAGCCGTGATGCGCGGCACGCGCGCCTGTTTCGACAACAGCGGCCAGTCGTGCGATGCGCCCACGCGGATGTTCGTGCCGCGTGCGCGCGAAGCCGAAGCACTCGCGTATGCGAAAGAAGCCGCGCAAGCATTGAACGTCGGTCCCGCGGATGCGAAGGGCACGGACCTCGGCCCCGTGATCAGCGAACAGCAGTTCGACAAGATCCAGCGGCTGATCGGCGTCGGCATCGAAGAGGGCGCGACGCTGGTCGCCGGCGGCGCGGGCCGCCCCGAAGGATTGAAGGACGGCTACTTCGTGCGGCCGACGGTATTCGGCAAGGTCACGCCCGACATGACGATCGCGCGCGAGGAAATCTTCGGGCCGGTGCTGTCGATCCTCGCCTACGACTCCGAAAATGAAGCGATCGCAATGGCCAACGACAGCCTTTACGGTCTCGCAGGCTACATTCAATCCGACTCGATCGAACACGCGCGTGCGGTGGCGAAGCGCCTGCGCACCGGCACGATCTATCTGAACTACGCGGACTACAACCCCGAGGCGCCGTTCGGCGGCTTCAAGCAATCGGGCAATGGCCGCGAGTACGGTGAGTTCGGTCTGGAGGACTTTCTGGAGATCAAGGGCGTGGTTGGTTACGAGGGTTGAATCTCTACCGCGCGGCGAAAAAACTAAAGCAGCAACTCGATCGAATGAAACAGCCGGCGCTGCTCGGGCTCTTGCGAGCGCGCCCCTTCGTCGATCACTTCACGCAGGCATTCGAGAAAGCACGCGGCCGCCGGACTCGTCGGCGCGCCGCGGCGTGAGGTGATGCTGACGATGGTTTCATCGACCGTCTCGCGCAGTGGCAGCGCCCACAACTGCTCCTTCGCGAGCGTCACTTCGACGAGCGGCCACGGAAAAATGCTGAGCATGTCCGTGTGCGCAAGCAAACCGAGTACGACCGCCAGCGAATGCGCGAGCAGAATGGTATGCGGCACTTGCATGCCGCGCTTGCGGAACACATTGTCCGAGATCGACTCGCGACTCGCCGGGTCCCAGTTCAATATCCACTCCGCGTCTTGCAGTTCGAGCAGCGTGCGGCAGCCGGCCTTGGGATGATCGCGCCGCGCGACCACGGCCGAATGCGTGGAAAACAGCGGTACGTTGTGAAACTCCGATTGCGGTGACGCGGGTGGCGGGCGGCCGATTGAAAAGTCCAGGCTGCCGTCGCGCAAACGCGGCTGAACGACCGCGAGCAAACCTTCGAAGAACTCCAGTTGCACTTCCGGCATGCGTTGCCGGAAGCGCTGCACTGCGGGCGGCAGAAACGTCAACGCGACCCATGGCGTGACGCCGATCGACAGCTTGCCGGCCGCTGCGCCGCGAAGTGCTTCGATCTCCGCTTGCGCCCGCTGCAGTTGCCCCAACACCAGACGCGCATGCACGACCAGCGCGCGACCGAACTCGGTAAACGCGACGCCGCTCGCGCTGCGTACCACCAGCGGCGCTTGCAGATCGGCTTCCAGTTCGCGCATCGCCTTGGTCACGGCGGCCGGCGACAGGTCGAGCGAACGGGCCGCGGCCCGGATACTTCCAGTATCGGCAATGGCCGCTAAGGTGCTGAGTTGATGAAGTTTCATCTGACGAGGCGGGCGGTGGGGTGGCAACCACGAGTTGCTGCCGCAACGATTCTACGCCTGCCACTGGAATTTCGGCATCGTTATGCTGGGTTCACGCTTTCAATGACGGAGACATGACGTGAACACCATGGCCATTCCGGCGGGCATCGCCGAACTCGAAGACGAAATGATCGCGCTGCGCCGCCGGATCCACGCGCATCCCGAGCTGGCTTACGAAGAGTTCGCCACCGGCGACCTGGTCGCCGAACGTCTGCAGGAGTGGGGCTACACCGTGCATCGCGGGCTGGGTCAGACAGGCGTTGTCGGTCAATTGAAAGTGGGCAATGGCACGCGCAAGCTTGGGCTGCGCGCCGACATGGACGCGTTGCCGATTCACGAAACCACCGGCCTGCCATACGCGAGCAAGCTGCCCGGCAAGATGCACGCGTGCGGACACGACGGCCACACGGCCATGCTGCTTGCCGCCGCCAAACATCTGGCGCAGGAAAGGTGCTTCGACGGTACGTTGAATCTGATTTTTCAGCCTGCCGAAGAGGGCTTGGCCGGCGCGAAGAAAATGCTCGAGGACGGCCTGTTCGACAAGTTTCCGTGCGACGCGGTGTTCGCGATGCACAACATGCCGGGCTATCCGACCGGCAAGTTCGGTTTCCTGCCGGGCTCGTTCATGGCTTCGTCGGATACGGTGATCATCAAGGTGACCGGGCGTGGCGGTCATGGCGCGGTGCCGCATAAGGCCGTCGATCCAGTGGTGGTGTGCGCGCAGATCGTGCTGGCGTTGCAGTCCATCGTGTCGCGCAATATCGCGCCGCTCGACATGGCGATCATCACCGTCGGCGCGATCCACGCGGGCGAAGCGCCGAACGTGATTCCAGAAACCGCCGAGATGCGCCTTTCCGTGCGCGCATTGAAACCCGAGGTTCGCGATTATCTGCAGGAACGCATCACGGCGATGGCTTGCGCTCAGGCGGCCGTGTTCGGCGCGCGTGCGGACGTGGACTATCAGCGTCGCTATCCGGTGCTCGTCAACGATGCGGCCATGACCGGGCTCGCGCGGCAAGTCGCGCTCGACTGGCTCGGCGACGACGGCCTGATTACCGACATGCAACCGCTCACCGGCAGCGAAGACTTTGCGTTCCTGCTCGAGCGTTGCCCAGGCAGCTACCTGATCATCGGCAATGGCGACGGCGAGGGCGGCTGTATGGTCCACAACCCTGGCTACGATTTCAACGACGCTTGCCTCGCCACCGGCGCCGCCTACTGGGTGAGGCTCGCGCAGACGTTTCTGGCCTGAGGCCGCAGCGTTTGCATAAGCGGGCAAAACCGCCGCGCATCAGCAGGAAGACATCAAGGAGACACAGATGGACTATTCCGCCGCACCGCAATCCGCCGGCACCGACGCGTTGAGCATGCAGAGCACGACGGCCGCGCAGCCTGTCGAACGTACGAGCCACGCCAAGGCGATTGCCGCGATCACGCTGGGCAACGGCCTCGAGTTTTTCGACTTCACGATATACAGCTTCTTCGCGACGATCATCGGCAAGCTGTATTTCCCGGTGGAAGGGCAACTCGCGCAACTGATGCTGGCGGTCGGCACGTTCGGCGTCGGTTTCATCATGCGGCCGGTGGGCGGTATCGTGCTTGGCGCGTATGCGGACCGCGCGGGCCGCAAGGCCGCGATGAGTCTCACGCTGTGGCTGATGACGCTCGGCTCCGCGATCATCGCGTTTGCGCCGACGTATGCGGCGATCGGGGTTGCCGCGCCGTTGCTCGTGATTCTCGCGCGGTTGATTCAGGGGTTTGCTTTGGGGGGTGAGGTCGGTGCGTCGACGTCGTTGCTGCTGGAGTATGGCAGCAATAAAACGCGTGGGTTCTACGGCAGTTGGCAGTTCGTGAGCCAAGGGTTGAACACGGTGTGCGGGTCGTTGTTGGGTGTCGCGTTGGCGGCGGCGCTATCGACCGCGGCGCTGGAGAGTTGGGGGTGGCGCGTGCCGTTTGTGATCGGCATGGCGATGGGGCCGATTGGGATCTATATCCGGCGGCATCTGAATGAGACGCTGCCTGGTGTGGAAGATGGCGCGGCGGGTTCGCAGCCAAGTTCACAGCCTGCCTCGCAGCCGGTGCGCAAGCTGTTTCGCGACCATTCGCGTGTGATCACCACGGGTGTGTTGACGACGATCGGTGGGACCGCGGCTAACTACATCGTGCTGTTTTATCTGTCGACCTACGCGATCAGGATTTTGCATTTGCCGATGTCGTCGGCGCTCTGGGCAGCGTGGACCGCTGCCGTGGTGACGGTGATCTGTTCGCCATTCGCCGGCGCGTTGTCCGATCGCGTTGGGCGCAAGCGTGTCTTGTGGATTTCGCGCGTGTTGCTGATTGTGGCGGTGTATCCGGCATTCATGATGATCAATGCTTCGCCTACGGTGCCGGTTCTGTTGTCCGTGGTCGCCGGATTGGCAGTGCTTGTTGCTTTTACCGCTGTGCCTAATATCGTTATGTTGCCGGAGATGTTTCCTCGCGAGATTCGTGCTACCGGGATGTCGATTGTCTATTGTCTCGGGGTTTCTATCTTTGGTGGGTTTGCGCAGTTTTTTGCTACGTGGTTGATCCAGGTTTCTGGCAGCAACCTCGCGCCGGCTTGGTATCTGATTGGGTGTGGGGTGGTTTCTTTGTTGCCGTTGCCGTTTATGCGGGAGACTGCGGGGCAGGATATTGGTTAGGTTTTTTGCCGGCGTGGCGGGTTGGGGTGAGTTCTCGCTGGTGTTGGCCTTTCCGTGCTTTGTTAGCGGTCTATTAGCGTTGCCCCTGTGCGGGGCGGCACTTACTTCTCTTTGCCGGCCGCAAAGAGAAGTAAGCAAGAGAAAGCGGCCCACACCGCTAATTCTTAAGCGGTCCCCCGCACAGATGCGGTAGTGGCACATCTGGAATCTGTGTTCTCGCACATTCCGCTTTCGTGACAAAGCGCTCATTCTTCCGGCGGCGCTGCGCGCGCCGTCGCGGTCGTTCAGTACCGTTGACGGCTTTGCGGTTGAGCGTCTCGTCGATACGTTGGCAGTTTTCTCGGAACCTGTCCGCATTTTTGTGTGCGAGGCGGTTAGCGGAGTTACCCGCGTGCGTTGGTAAAACGCTCGCCAAACAGAATGGCGAACTGGTTCATGGCGGAGGACCAGTCGAATGCCGCCCGTACAGACTTCGCCAGCACGTTGCGCAATGCCAGCCACAGTAGCTTGATGGCGGCCTCGTCGTTGGGGAAGTGACCGCGGGTCTTGATGATCTTGCGTAGTTGCATGTTCAGGCTCTCAATGGCATTCGTGGTGTAGACGACACGGCGTATGTCGGGCGGAAACACGAAGAACGGTGTGACGTTCTCCCACGCCCGTCGCCACGACTGCACGATGGTCGGATACTTCGCACCCCATGGCCCTTCGGCAAAGGCCTCCAGGGCCTGCTGCGCGG
>NZ_PVZB01000025.1 GCF_003002025.1 Paraburkholderia sp. BL25I1N1 | reverse complement strand
CGATGAACTCGTACCGTGGGCCATCGCAGAGCAGCTCCGCACCCCAGGCTGAACATCACGATCTCCAGTCAAGACGTTGCTGGTGCCACGCTTACATAGAAAACTGGCTGCGGGAAATTGATGTGGCGATCGTGCTGGCCGGCGAACGCCAGTACCGGAAAGTGCGAGCGTTTTCGTACTGGATGACCCGGCGCAGCTTTGACGGGAGGTCGAAAAGGCTCGTCGGGAGCAGAAAGAAACTGAACGGCGGGATCGCGAAGCGCACCTACGGGCCGAACGCGATCGCGTTGCCCGTCTGCTTGGTCTAGGTCACCGCCCGGCAGCAGGCACAGCAGATCCGCGCGTATGTTGCAGAAGTACTGTCATCAACGGATGCGGTGGCAGGACGCGCGTTTGACGGCGAGCGAGACACGTGGGCCCACTGGGCTCGCACGCTCGCAAACGGGCTCGACCCGCTCGTCGGTCGAATGGTGCAGCAATCTTGCCGGCAGATGATGTTTTTCGGATCACCGGCACGCAGGCGACCCTATCGGAACAAGCCTTCACGCTGGGCCACGAACCGTGTCCCCATAAAAGCAGGCTGTGGTAGACTTTAATTACCAACGGGGGGTAGCTTAGCTGGGAGAGAGTCGCGTTCGCAATGCGAAGGTCGGGAGTTCGATCCTCTTCCTCTCCACCACGAATTCTACTGAAAACCGGCCCGCCAGGCCGTTTTTTTATTTGGACGGTGAATCGGATACCATGTCTCGCCAACAAAGTGCACTGCTAAAGCCTGAAAATGTCGTTCCGATACGCCGGACAAAGGCGGTTATTGAGTGTCAGGATAATCTAGAATTTATGCGATCGTTAAAAAACGGTAGCATGAATCTTATCGTCACTTCTCCACCTTATAATATTGGCAAGAAGTACGAAAAACGCACGTCGTTAGACGTATACATCGAAAACCAAGCCGCTACCATCGCAGAGGCTGTCCGGCTGCTCCACCCGACTGGTTCAATTTGTTGGCAAGTCGGAAACCATGTTGACGATGGCGAGGTGTTTCCTCTCGATATGATCTTATATCGTATCTTCAAGGATCACGGCCTGCAGCTAAGAAACCGCATCATCTGGTCAGGTTGTCGAGGACGGCCCATCGCCGAAAATGCGGGCCGTCGTGGCCAAGGCACGCGAGCTGGCACAACATGGTCGGAAGTCAGTAATCTGGACAATTTTCACCGACAATATCGAACAGATGCTGTTGATGCTAGCGGACCTCAACCCGGTCGCTCTCTACGGAGCCGTGCCTTCGGGCAGTCCCACTGATCCCAGTACACGCGAAGGCAGGCTTTTGCGCTTCCATCAAGACGATGATTGCATGGTCATGATTGCAAATCCGGCCGCTGCCGGCGAAGGGATCAGCCTCCATACCGTTTGCCATGAAGCTTTGTATCTCGACCGCAGTTATGTCAGCACGCATTATCTGCAGTCGATCGATCGCATCCATCGTCTCGGATTGGACCCGAACGAAATCACCAACGTCCACATTTTTCAAACCTGTGCTCCTCAAGGGCTCGGGTGTATTGATCATTCGGTCAGTCGGCGGTTGGCAACCAAGGTCAGGGCAATGCAGCAGCTTCTTGACGATCGAGATCTGCATCAGATTGCCCTGGACGAGGAAAACGCAGAAGAGCCGATCGACTACGACGTCGATCTCCAGGATATTGTCGATCTGATTGAGGAATTGGAGGGCCGGGCCCAGTTCAATGAAAACGAGGGCGGATAGTGAACGAGGACCGCATCTTGGCGATGAGCGCTTTCGAGGCGGCCTATCTCATACGGACCTTTCGCGAAAAGAATCCTGAGCTAAGCCCCTTGGATATCGTAGCGACAGTCCGATCCATCCGAGCTGATTTCTATCCCCATGATTACGATGCCGGGGCGCATATAGAGCAGCGAATTCCGCTTGAGATTGTGGCGTCGGTGGAGTCCTTTTTTACGGCCGCGATCGAGGCCATCATTGCCGACCGATCCCCGATTTGGGCGCGGCTCGCACCTGCAGGCCGTAACCATGTGCTTCAGGCGATGGGTGTTAACGGCGTGCAATGCCTGCGGTCTGCAGGGCTTCTCGGCTCTGACGCGCGGGCTACGAATTGGTGGGATGCCTTGGCATCCGCCAATCGTGGTGACCGTGATGCCCGTCTGCTTGCACAAGGTCGGGAAGGCGAACGCCTTTCCCTCGCATACGAGAATACTCGTTTGCAGCGTGAAAGAATTTCGCGGACTCCCGTGTGGGTCGCGATCGAGGACAATACCGTGGGGTATGACATACTCTCCTACGGGCGGCATGACGGAAACGAGGTGAGCCGTCTGATCGAAGTGAAAACGACTCACGCAGATCCTCCGAGCATGATCTTGTCACGCAACGAATGGAAAACGGCGGAGCAATACGGAACCTCCTTCGAGTTCCACCTTTGGAATCTTAATAACCAAGCGCTTGCTATTTACACTGTGAATGAGATCAGAAATCATATTCCCACGAACAACGGTGCAGGCAAGTGGGAAAACGTAGAAATTAGGCTCGCATAGATCGCCTTAAACTTTTTCGATGGCTTTTTGCCCAGCGTATATGCCCAGAAAGCTTGGCGTCGCCTTCATCCAGCGTCTATATACGTTTGCGAGAGGTGTTACGTCAAGCCAGTATCCGGGCCTTGATGCAATCTCGCAATCCTGACTTCGGGGCCTTCGGCGATCGCCGCATGGTGGCGGAATATATCTATCGCGCGGTTTGACAGGGGGAGCACGGTGGGAACGCCCTTGTTTTCAACACCTCGCGCATCGGGCGGAAATCTGAGCATCTGGCTACCCGCGTCGAGCCACTCCTATCGCACACTGAACAGCGCACCATGACGGAGACTTGCCTCGATTGCAAGTTCGAACGCCGGTGCGGCATATGGGTTGCCACTTGTCGAAAATAGCTCATGCAGTTTTTCGAATTCACCGACTCGAAGGCGCCGGTCTCGTGGTTGGCTGCCTGACGGCTTGCGAACGTTGTTTAGGGGATTCATCAAGCCTTCCATACCCCACATTCCTTGCGCGCTATCTCGAAGAGATGGCTGATGGTCTGGAGTTCGAGGCGCACGGTGTTTTCTGCCCGGCCCGCTGAGCGGCGTTCGTCTTGATAAGGATGATGTTTTTCAGGGGCGATCTCGCGCTGGTAACGTCCGAGCGCTTCGGTCAAGGTGATGCGCTCGGACTTTGAACGATCGAAGTACAGGCCGGAATCCATCTCGCTTTTTACCCAACGAGCCCACTGCTGCGCTTGTTGTTTGGTGTCGAACGTGCGGTAGACGGGCTTGTAGCCACGTCGACGGATTTCGGCGCGCCAATAGATGCCCTGCTGACTGATGTATGCCATGTTTCAAGCTCCAAAGCATTGATGAAATGCTTGGTCTGGATTCTCGGATTCCAGCGGCAGCAATTTTTCAGGGAGGCCATCCGCCAATCACCTGGCTAGCTCTTGAATTCGTCAAAAAATTGCGCGTCGACGACAAAAGTTCGTACGGGCTTTAATCCCAGTTCCAAGTGTTCTAGCATGTCGACGAGCTTTTCCCCATCAATGAGTTCGATTGGAGGGACACCATCGCGGCCTGCCTCGCGACGCGATTCCGCCGTAAATGTGCCGGTCGTGATGATGATGCCTTTGTCGGTTCGCCCCGACATTGCTCCCCGAAAATCACGAACTTGTGACGGCGACACCGACTTCGCGTAGCGCTTGCATTGGAACAGGACTTTAAACGAGACAAGTGGGTTAACTTGCAGTGTGCCATACCCGTCTATGCCTCCATCGCCACTGCTTCCGGTTACGACCACTTGCACAAAGCCCGCCTCGCGAAGAAGTCGTTGAGACAACCGTTCAAATCCCGATGCGGGCAGATTCTTCAGTATCTGGATGAGTTCGTAGCGATAGTCACCTGTGACCGCACCGGCGGGTTCTGAACCTTCGGCTGACATAGGCTCTGCGCCGCCTGCTCTCGCTCGCCGCTCTTCTCCAAAAATGCGGTTCCACTTTGTAGCTACGCCGCGTGCCTGTTCAATCGAAAGACTCGTGTGACGTCCGGCGTCGGTGAGCGCCCAGACTCCGCGTTGGGACGAGTCAACAAGCCCTTCTCGCACGAGGTAAAGCCGTGCCCATCGCACCCGGTTGCGAAAACGTCCTTCGCCTGATGGCAAGACTTCATTTTGTGCCTCATCTGAAAGATCGAGGTCTTGCGCAATACGCTCCACGACTTCGTCTGGGGTGCCGGACCCACCGAGAGTCCTAAGTGCGTCTAACGCAGGTCCCATGTAGCGAAATATTGCAGCAATATCTTTCTTTTCTTTTGCCATCTATGTGCGTATCCCAAAACTCGGAGCCCCCGGTTCATGGAGCGATCCGAGGTCAGACCAATTCGCCTCTTCGTAGTACAACTGCTTCAGCGGGACTGGCGCGGAGTCCGATCCAATGAAAAAGACCCATAAGTTTCTCAACTTAAGGGTCCTATATTCTCAACTCGTGCGTTTGTCTCAGTAACGGCCGTCAAACATCAATATTCCCCGCCCTCAACGCGTTCGATTCAATGAAAGCCCGCCGCGGCTCCACATCATCCCCCATGAGCGTGGTGAAAATGCCATCAGCCGCAATAGCATCCTCAATCTGCACCCTCAGCAGCCGACGCACAGTCGGATCCATCGTAGTCTCCCAAAGCTGCCCAGGATTCATCTCGCCCAGGCCTTTGTAGCGCTGCTTCGAGATATTGCGCTCAGCATCAGCCAACAACCACTTCATAGCGGACTTGAAATCAGTAACAGCCATACTCCGCTCACCACGCTTAATGACAGCACCAACCCCAATCAACCCCTTAAACGTATTAGCGGTATTGATCAGCTGTTGATAGTCAGCAGTGAGTTGAAAATCCTGATCCAACACAGAAATCTTCTGATTCCCGTGATGCGTCCGCGCAACCCGCAGCGAGCGCAATTCCCTCACCGGGTCATACATCGTCGTAACCTTAACCTCAGGCTTCAACGGATCATCCCTTAGCTTCGCTTCCAGAGCCTTAGCCGACGCATCAGCCGCTTCCTCGCTGGACAGATCGATCGCAATCCCATCCATCACAGCCTCAAGCGCCCCAGCGTCATACAACCGGCTCAACCGGTTAACAACACCCTGCGCAAGCAAATAAGCCCGAGCCAACTCCCCCAACGCATCGCCAGTAATCGGCGTAGCCCCTTCAGAAGCCAACAACTCCGACCCCTGCAGCGCCAGCTTCAGAATGTGAGCATTAACCTCGGCCTCATCCTTCAAATACCGCTCATCCTTACCCGCCTTGATCTTGAACAGCGGCGGCTGCGCGATATAGATATACCCACGCTCGATCATCTCCGGCATCTGCCGATAGAAGAACGTCAACAACAGTGTCCGAATGTGCGCACCGTCAACGTCAGCATCGGTCATGATGATGATGCGGTGATAACGCAGCTTATCGAGGTTGTAGTCTTCCTTACCAATCCCGCAACCAAGAGCCGTAATCAGCGTGACAATCTGCTCCGAAGAAAGCAGCTTGTCATACCTTGCCTTCTCCACATTCAGCACCTTGCCGCGCAGCGGCAAAATCGCCTGAAACTTCCGATCGCGACCCTGCTTCGCTGACCCGCCTGCCGAGTCACCCTCGACGATATAAATCTCGGACTTCGCCGGATCCTTCTCCTGGCAATCAGCCAGCTTCCCAGGCAGGCCCACGCCGTCGAGCACACCCTTGCGACGCGTCATCTCACGCGCCTTCCGAGCCGCATCTCGCGCGCGCGCCGCATCGACAATCTTGCTGCAAATAATCTTCGCGTCATTCGGCGTCTCGAGCAAAAACTCTTCGAGCGCCTTCGCGACCACGTCCTCCACCGGCGCGCGCACTTCCGACGACACCAGCTTGTCCTTCGTCTGCGCGCTGAACTTCGGCTCCGGCACCTTCACCGACAACACGCACGACAACCCTTCACGCATATCGTCGCCAGAAGTCTCAACCTTCGCCTTCTTCGCGACTTCGTGATCGTTGATGTACTTGTTCAACACGCGCGTCATCGCCGCACGCAACCCGGTCAAGTGCGTCCCGCCATCACGCTGCGGGATGTTGTTCGTGAAGCACAGCACGTTTTCGTTGTAGCTGTCGTTCCACTGCATCGCCACTTCCACGCCCACGCCGTCTTTCTCGCCGCTGATGTGGAAAATGTTCGGGTGCAGCACGGACTTGTTCTTGTTGATGTACTCGACAAAGCCCTTCACGCCGCCCACGAACGCGAAATCTTCTTCCTTGCCGGTGCGCTGGTCGGTCAGCTTGATTCGCACGCCGTTATTCAGGAACGACAGTTCGCGAATCCGCTTGGCCAGAATGTCGTAGTGATATTCGATGTTGCCGAAAATCGTCTCGTCGGCGAGGAAGTGCACTTCGGTGCCGCGGTTCTCGGTCTCGCCGGTAACCTGAATCGGCGAAACAGCCACGCCGTCGATCTCTTCGATAATGCGGTTCTGCGGCACACCACGGTGGAATTCCATGAAGTGCTTCTTGCCGTCGCGGCGAATGGTCAAACGCAGCCACGCGGACAATGCGTTCACGCACGACACGCCCACGCCGTGCAGGCCGCCGGACACCTTGTAGCTGTTCTGGTCGAACTTGCCGCCAGCGTGCAACTCGGTCATCACGATTTCAGCGGCGCTACGCTTCGGATCGTGCTTGTCGTCCATCTTCAGACCGGTCGGCACGCCGCGGCCGTTGTCGGTGATGGAAATGGAGTTGTCCGCGTGAATGATCACCTGGATGTCGTTGCAATGCCCCGCCAACGCTTCGTCGATGGAGTTGTCCAGCACTTCGAATACGAGGTGATGCAGACCGGTCCCGTCCGATGTATCCCCGATGTACATCCCGGGCCGCTTGCGCACCGCCTCCAGACCTTCGAGGATCTGAATCGAGGATGCGCCGTAGCTGTTGTCGGGTTGCGAATTGTTCGTTTCAGTCATGGATTTTTTCCGGTTCTGCGTTGCTGCAAGGTTGCTGCTCGGGACTTTTCAAATCACCATAAAAACGCCAAAGGGGCACTGCGCCCCTTGGTGTGTTCTTTGGTGTTGGACGCGTTAGATGCGCATCGGCATGACGACGTATTTGAATTCGTCGTTCTCGGGAATCGTGATCAACGCGCTGGAGCTGGCGTCGCCCAGGCTCACTTGCAACGTGTCGACCTTCAGGTTCGCGAGCACGTCGAGCAGATACGTGACGTTGAACCCGATATCGACGCTGTCGCCGTCGTATGCGATTTCCAGTTCTTCCTGCGCCTCTTCCTGATCGGCGTTGGTCGACATGATCTTCAACTGGCCCGGCTCGATAATGCAGCGCACGCCCTTGAATTTGTCCGAGGTCAGAATCGCGGCGCGTTGCAGCGAACGCTGCAGTTCTTCACGGCCGATCACGAACTGATTCTTGTGCGACTTCGGAATCACGCGCTGGAAGTCGGGGAATTTGCCTTCCACCAGCTTCGACACCAGTTCGACCTGGCCGAACGTGAACTTGACCTGCGTCTGCGCGATGTCGATCTTCAGCGTGTCGTCGATGTCTTCCAGCAGACGCTGGAGTTCCAGAATTGTCTTGCGCGGAATGATCACTTCCTGACGCTGGAACGAGCCTTCGATCTTCATGGACGAGAACGCCAGACGGTGGCCGTCCGTTGCGACCGCCATCAACTGGTCGCCGTCCACCACCAGCAGCATGCCGTTCAGGTAGTAGCGGATGTCCTGCTGGGCCATCGAAAAATGGACCATGCCGAGCAACTGGCGGAACGTCTTCTGGGGAACCACGAGGTTCGCGCCGTAGTCTTTAGCTTGCGCGACCGTCGGGAATTCGTCCGCGGCGAGCGTTTGCAGCGCAAAGCGGCTCTTGCCGGATTGCACGGTCAGACGCTTGTCGTTCAGCGTGAGCGTGACCTGCCCGTCGGGCATGGCGCGCAGAATGTCGAGGAGCTTTCTCGCTGCCACCGTGGTCGCCACCGAATCGCCGCCCACGCCGAAATCCGCACGCGTCGTGATCTGCAATTCGAGGTCGGTCGACAGGAACGACACGTCAGGGCCGTTCTTGGTAATCAGCAAATTGGCGAGGATCGGCAACGTATGGCGGCGTTCGACGATGCCGCTCACAGTTTGCAGCGGCCTGAGGAGGTTATCGCGTTCGGTCTTGACCAGTTGCATAGAGTTCCTTCGTTGATATAACGGCCTGCGCGCCTTGCCAGGTAAGCTTTTCCGCGCGCAGCCACGACTCCCCGCCGGCGCCACGCAGCGCCTGTCACGGCGTGAAAGCCGCCCGCGGCCGCCGGGCGGTTAAACCTGTATTGTGCCTGAAAACGGAACCGCCTCACTAAAATGGGGGCGAGTTTGGAAATAAACAGGTCGTTTTTTCCAGACAGACCGCTCAGCCCTTCAGCGTCTGCTCCAGCACGTGCAGTTCGTGGTTCAGTTGCGCGTCCTTGCTGCGCTCATCGGCGATTTTGCGCACCGCGTGCAGCACCGTGGTGTGGTCGCGTCCGCCGAACAGCTCGCCGATTTCCGGCAAGCTCTTCTGGGTCAGCTCCTTCGCCAGATACATGGCGATCTGCCGCGGCCGCGCGATGTTCGCGGGACGCTTCTTCGAATACATGTCCGCGACCTTGATGCTGTAGAAGTCAGCCGTGGTCTTCTGGATGTTTTCCACCGAAATCTGCCGGTTCTGCACCGTCAGCAGGTCTTTCAGCGCTTCTTTCGTCACTTCGATCGTGATTTCGCGGCCGTGGAACTTCGAGTACGCGAGGATCTTGCGCAGCGCGCCTTCGAGTTCACGCACGTTCGAGCGCAAGTGTTTCGCGACGAAGAACGCGACGTCCTCATTCAGACTCACGAACTCGGATTGCGCCTTTCGCATCAGAATCGCGACGCGCATTTCCAGCTCGGGCGGCTCGATCGCCACGGTCAGGCCGGAGTCGAAGCGCGAGATCAGCCGGTCGTCGATACCCGAAATTTCCTTTGGATACGTGTCGCTGGTGATGATCACCTGCGCCTTGTTCGCGACCAGCGCCTCGAACGCGTAGAAGAATTCCTCTTGCGTGCGCGACTTGCCTGAGAAGAATTGAATATCGTCGATCAGCAACAGGTCGAGCGAGTGGTAGTAGCGCTTGAAATCGTCGAACGCCTTACGCTGGTACGCCTTCACCACGTCGGACACGTACTGTTCCGCGTGGATGTAGCGGATCCGTGCGCCGGCTTTGTCCATCAGAAGCTGGTTGCCGATCGCGTGGATCAGGTGAGTCTTGCCGAGGCCGACGCCGCCATACAGAAACAGTGGGTTGTACGAGATGCCGGGATTGTCCGCGACCTGAATCGCCGCGGCGCGCGCCAGCTGGTTGGCCTTACCGGTCACGAAGTTGTCGAAGGTCAGCACCGGGTTCAGCTTGGAACGCTCGTACATCGAGTCGTTTTCGCCGCTGTTGCCGCTCGAACTCGCGCTTTGGCCCGGCCGCCACGTACGACGGGCGGCCGCGGCTTCGTTTGCATCGAGGCTGGGCAGATCGAGGTCGGCGGAATCTTCAGCGGCCGCGGCGCGCGCGTTCGCGTTGTGTTCAGCTGCGGCGCGGGCATTCGCATTGAGGTTGGCCATCGCGTTGTTCGCGCCATTCATACCAGCGGCGCGTGCGGCCTGCGCCGCTTGCACGGCGCCGACGGCTGCGTCCACCGCAGCGCCATTGCCGGCGCTACCACCCATCGAGCTAGGCGCGGAGGCCGGACGCGCAGATGCCGGTGCCGGCGCGGCTGCCGCAGGGGCGCGCATGCCGGCTTTCGGATCGAGCACGAATTGGACGTCGACGGGAGCGTGCCAGAAATCGCGCGCCATATCCGCGATGCGGCCGGAGAACTGGCTCTTGACCCAGTCGAGCTTGAAACGGTTCGGCGCAGCGATGCTAAGCGTGTTCGCAGCGGCGTCGAAGGCGACCGGGGCCAACGGTTTGATCCACGTCACGTACTGCTGGGGCGTGAGCTCACGCTCCAGCAAGGCGGAACAGTGTTGCCAGAAATCGTTCATCGAGTTGCTGTCGTTATGGTGTGCACGGCGGTTGCCGCTGCCCCTGTCGCGCGCACGCAACAAGGCCCTGAGCAGCGAGACTAACCAGGCGCAATGGCTCCAGGCGCTTGTGCCACAAGGGTTTGCGGGACGAGCGAGCCGGAGCGGCGTGCAGGATTTTTGGGAAGTAAGGCGAGATTCTAACGCCAAAACGGACCCGCAAGGGAGTTATCCACAGGGACGGATCACAAGGCTGGCTCCTCATGGGGCCGGGCCGAACCAGGCTAAACTATTGACGGTCAACGAAAAACCGGTTTAAATAGCGGGTTCCGCGAAAACCAATTCAGTGAACCACCGGCCATTGCGCTTTCAGCGATGATCGCGCGGTTATTTTTCGATCAAGTGAGAGCAACATGAAACGTACTTACCAACCTTCCGTTACCCGTCGCAAGCGCACCCACGGCTTCCGCGTTCGCATGAAGACCGCAGGTGGCCGCAAGGTCATCAACGCACGTCGCGCGAAGGGCCGCAAGCGCCTCGCCATCTAAGGCAGGCGTTGCACGCGACGCTTATGCCGGGCAGTGAAGCCCGCGGTAAGGCGGGAACGGCTGAGGCGCAGCAACTGGGCTCGGTTCCGTTGCGAGCGCAAGCCGCCTTCCCCAAAGCCGCAAGGCTGCTGAAAACGGATGAATTTTCATCCGTTTTTCGTTTGCGCCCGTGGCGCCGCACCGCGCACTTTGTAGTGTACGGCCGGCCCACCGGCAACGAAGCTCGCCTGGGCCTCGTGATCGGCAAGAAGTATGCGCCGCGCGCGGCCACGCGTAATCTGGTACGTCGAATCGCGCGTGAAGCCTTCCGGCTGCGTCGCGCGGAATTCGGCGGTTGGGATGTGCTGCTGCGTTTGCACACGCGCTTCGACAAGAAGGCTTTGCCGAGCGCCTCGTCGCCGCCGTTGAGGGCGCTGTGCCGCAGCGAAATCGAGGCGTTGCTCGACAAGGCAGCGCGCGAAGTGACCCGTCGCGAGGCGCCGCCCGCGGAAGCGCCCAAGACGGAATGACGCTCAAGTGACCGCCCGCTTTGCAGTTCAGGCCGCTCCGGCAGCCATGCTGCGCGGGCGTCGCCCGGTACTCCACGTTGCGCGGCGCCGTCCGGCCGCACCAGCCATGCAAACGGTACTCATCGCTTTATTGCGTTTCTACAAGGTTGCCGTGAGCCCAATGCTCGGCAACCGGTGCCGTTTTTACCCTTCCTGCTCTGATTACGCGCGCGAAGCAATCCAGTATCATGGCGCCGCGCGCGGGACTTATCTCGCCGCCAGGCGTATTTGCCGCTGCCACCCGTTTTCCGCGGGCGGCATCGATCTCGTCCCGCCTCCCACTTCTGAAAAGCGCTGACGCGCCGTTCCATCGACACTGAGACAACGCATGGATATCAAACGCACCGTCCTATGGGTCATCTTTTTCATGTCAGCGGTCATGCTGTTCGACAACTGGCAACGCGACCACGGACGCCCGTCGATGTTCTTCCCGAGCGCCACGCCGACCAAGACCGTCGGTAGCGCCGCACCGGGAACCACGACGCCGGGAACCCAGCCCGCCGATCTGCCGGCCACGAACGCAGCCGCACCGGGCAACGCGCCGGCGGCCACGCAATCGCAACTGATCAAGTTCAACACCGACGTCTATAGCGGCGAAATCGACACTCGCGGCGGCACGCTGTCGAAGCTGTCGCTCGTCAAGCAAGGCGACGGCAAGCAGCCCGATCTCGTCATCACGCTGTTCGACCGCACCGCGAACCATACGTATCTGGCGCGCACGGGCCTGCTCGGCGGCGATTTCCCGAATCACAACGACATCTACACGCCGTTGCCGAACCAGCAACACGATCTGACGGGCAACGAAAAGTCGTTCCAGCTGAGCTTCGAGTCGCCGGTGAAGGGTGGCGTGAAGGTCATCAAGACCTACACGTTCACGCGTGGCAGCTATGTGATCGGCGTCGACACGAAGATTCAGAACGTCGGCACCACGCCGGTGAGCCCGTCGGTCTATATGGAACTGGTGCGTGACGATCAGCCGGTGGAAACGCCGCGCTTCTCGCACACGTTCATCGGACCGGCTGTCTACACCGATCAGCATCACTTCCAGAAGATGACGTTCGGCGACATCGACAAGAACAAGCAGGATTACGCGACCTCGGCCGACAACGGCTGGGTGGCGATGGTCCAGCATTACTTCGCGTCAGCCTGGATTCCGCAGCAGGGCGTGAAGCGCGACATCTACGTCGAGAAGATCGATCCGGCGCTGTATCGCGTCGGCGTGAAGGAGCCGGTGGCGACGATTGCACCGGGCCAAACGGTCGACGTGTCGGCCAAGCTGTTCGCCGGTCCGGAAGAAGAGCGCATGCTCGAAGGCATCGCACCGGGTCTGGAACTGGTGAAGGACTACGGCTGGGTGACGATCATCGCGAAGCCGCTGTTCTGGCTGCTCGAAAAGATCCACAGCTATGTCGGCAACTGGGGCTGGTCGATCGTGCTGCTCACGCTGCTGATCAAGGCGGTGTTCTTCCCGCTGTCGGCTGCGAGCTACAAGTCGATGGCGCGCATGAAGGCGATCACGCCGCGTATGCAAGCGCTGCGCGAACGCTTCAAGGGCGATCCGCAGAAGATGAACTCGGCGCTGATGGAGTTGTACAAGACCGAGAAGGTCAATCCGTTCGGCGGCTGTCTGCCGGTTGTGATCCAGATTCCGGTGTTCATCTCGCTGTACTGGGTGCTGCTGTCGTCGGTGGAAATGCGCGGCGCGCCGTGGATTCTGTGGATTCACGATCTGTCGCAACAGGATCCGTTCTTCATCCTGCCGGTGCTGATGGCCGTTTCGATGTTCCTGCAGACTAAGCTGAACCCGACGCCGCCGGACCCGGTTCAAGCCAAGATGATGATGTTTATGCCGATCGCGTTTTCGGTCATGTTCTTCTTCTTCCCGGCTGGTCTGGTGCTGTACTACGTTGTGAACAACGTGCTGTCGATAGCCCAGCAGTACTACATCACGCGGATGATGGGGCAGACGAAGGCAAAAGCGGCTTGATGATGTTTTGCCGGAGGTGGGCGGAAGCGCCCGCCGTCGTCTAAAGCTCTGTTAGCAGCAGTAAAAAAAGCCGCCCGGTGCAAAACCGGGCGGCTTTTTTTACTGCTCGCGGCAAACGCGTCGCGCAATGCCGCGCTTATTCCTCGCCCGACTCCGCGTCTTCACCGTAAAAGCGAACGATCATCTCCTGAACCAGAAAGCGGTCTTTCGGTGTGAGCGACTCGATCTTGGAAGCGAGTTCGATCGTTTCCGGCGACGGCGGATATTTCTCGCCACGCGCCAGCGGCCTCGCATTCACGCCCGGCGACGGTCCGTAATGCAGCCAATGCTCTTTCACGTTCAGCCATTCGGCTAACGTACGCAACTTATCGGGCTTAGGAATCGTCGTACCAGATAACCACTTATGAGCGGTTTGCGGCGTGACCTCCCGCTCGCCTCGATAGCGAAGATTGAATTGCTCGGCGAGCTTGGTCCCGCCGCGGATCTTCAGCGGCTCCAGCAGGTCCTTCAACCGTTTGGCGAAGGCGGCTTTTTCTCTATTGGTCGGCATGGGCCGGATTGTGCAATTCAACGTTCAAACAGTTGACAACCGGACGAGTTTAGTTTTAGCGTATTTGAGATAGTTTTAGCTTGCGAGGCGCTTCGGGTAATGGGTCTGCCGAATTTGTAGAATTTTGGTGTTTTCCTTGTCTAGCGTGCCTGTCTGTGACTTCGCCGTCCTACAACTTCTCATTTATTCTCAAGGAACGCAGTAGCAATCCTAGCTCGTTTGAGATAAATCCCAACCGTCGGAATAAGTCAGCTTCCGCCATCAACAAGAGCGCCGCGACACGGGCACCGAATGCACCCGCGTTACAATGCCTCGCGCCGCGCTGACCGGCGGCGCCCTCCCCTCCTCTCTGCTTCTGCCACGCTTTTTATGCTCACCACCGACTCCGATCCG
Source organism: Paraburkholderia sp. BL25I1N1 (assembly GCF_003002025.1). Lineage (GTDB taxonomy): Bacteria > Pseudomonadota > Gammaproteobacteria > Burkholderiales > Burkholderiaceae > Paraburkholderia. The sequence continues at coordinate 118,584 of NZ_PVZB01000025.1, read as the reverse complement.
ATCGTCGCCATTGCCACCGCGCCCGGCCGGGGAGGAATCGGGGTCGTGCGGATTTCGTTCGGCCGCGCGGGTGAGACGGCGGCCCAGCCGCTGATGCAGGCCCTCACCGGCCAGACTTTGGCGCCGCGCCACGCCAGCTACGTGCCGTTCCTCGACGCGAGCGGCAACGCACTCGACCGCGGCATCGCACTGTACTTTCCGGCGCCGCACTCCTACACCGGCGAGCACGTGCTCGAACTGCAAGGCCACGGCGGTCCGGTGGTGCTGCAACTCGTGCTGCAACGTTGCATCGACGCCGGCCGCGCGTTCGGTCTGCGCCTCGCCGAGCCCGGCGAATTCACGCGGCGCGCCTTCCTCAACGACAAGCTGGATCTGGCGCAGGCGGAAGCCGTCGCCGATCTGATCGAGGCCAGCACCGAAGCCGCCGCGCGTTCCGCGGGCCGCTCATTGGACGGCGCGTTCTCGCGCGACATTCACGCGCTGGTCGAAGACGTAATCACGCTGCGCATGCTGGTGGAAGCGACGCTCGACTTCCCCGAAGAAGAAATCGACTTCCTCGAAGCCGCCGACGCCCGCGGCAAGCTCGCGCGCATACGCGAGCGTCTCGCGCACGTGCTGAGCGAAGCGCGGCAGGGCGCGTTGTTGCGCGAAGGGCTCTCGGTGGTGCTGGCCGGCCAGCCGAACGTTGGCAAATCATCGCTGCTGAATGCGCTGGCCGGCGCGGAGCTGGCGATCGTCACGCCGATCGCTGGCACGACGCGCGACAAGGTCGCGCAGACGATTCAGATCGAAGGCATTCCGCTGCACGTGATCGACACAGCCGGCCTGCGCGATACCGAGGACGAAGTCGAAAAAATCGGCATTGCACGCACATGGAGCGAAATCGAGCGCGCCGATGTGGTGCTGCATCTGCTCGATGCGCGCACCGGCATGACGGCTGAAGACGATGCGATTGCCGGGCGCTTTCCGGGCGGCGTGCCGGTGGTGCGCGTGCTCAACAAGACGGACCTGACCGGCCTCGCGCCAGCGGCACAGGCGCTCGACGCGGATCTCGAACTGAGCGAAGTGCGACTGTCGGCGAAACAGGGCGACGGCGTCGCGCTGCTGCGCGACGAACTGTTGCGAATCGCCGGCTGGCAGGCGGGAGCGGAAAGCGTGTACCTGGCGCGCGAGCGGCATCTGATTGCATTGCGCGCAGCCGAGGAGCATCTGGCGACTGCGGCCGCGCACGCCGATCAAAACTCGCAGGCGCTTGATTTGTTCGCCGAGGAACTACGGCTCGCGCAGGATCAGTTGAATTCGATCACCGGTGAGTTCAGTTCGGATGATCTGCTCGGAGTAATTTTTAGCAGGTTCTGTATTGGGAAGTGAGCGAGTGTCTGCGCTTCGGCTGCCCGATCCCACTTCAAAAGCCTTTCTGGTAATTCGAGGCATGGATTCGCGGACGTCAAAGCTAGGCTCCGTTGACCCAAAAATCGCCAAATCTTTGGTACACAGCAGCCAAAGGCTTTAAAATCACCGATGTCCGAATACCCGCGATCCGAACATGCCCCGCCTAGCCGTCCCTCTCACCGAAGCCCAGATTCGCGCTCTCGAACCGCGCGACACCCGCTATTGCGTCGCTGACGGCAACGGCCTCGTCATCGAAATCATGACGACCGGCACCAAGATCTGGCGCTTCCGTTATTCGTTGAACGGCAAACGCCAACCGCTCGCCACCATCGGCGACTACCGGATGATCTCGCTGCGTGTCGCGCGCGCCAAGGCGCAGAAGTATGCGGAGATGGTCGCGCAAGGCATTTCGCCGGTCGCCACGGCTCGGCGCGACCGCGGCGCGGAAAGCAAAGCCGATGTCCTGCGCGAAGCCGCCGAGCTTTATCTCGCCACGGAAATGGCCGGCAAGTCAGAGGAATACCGCCGCACCACGCGGCGCGCGCTCGACAAGGACATCTTGCCCGCCATCGGCCACATGCGGATCGAAGCGGTGACCGCCGACGACATCGTCGCGATATGCGAGAGAATCAAGAATCGCGGTTCGCCGAAAATGGCGCTGCATACGCGCAACGTGGTGAAGCGTCTCTACGAATATCTGATCGCCCGGCAACTCGCGGCCAGCAATCCGGCCGAGGTCGTGCCGGCGCGTTCCATCGCCACTTTCGACAGCCGCACCCGCGTGCTCTCGGGCGACGAGATCGGCGCGATGTTTCGTTCGATCGACGCGTCGAGTATTCGCCGTCCTCTGAAGCTGGCGCTGCATCTGCTGGTGCTGACGATGGTGCGCAAGTCGGACCTGATCGAATCGACGTGGGCCGAATTCAATCTGGACAAGGCGATGTGGACGATACCCGCGGCACGCCTGAAAAAAGACCGCGATCAGCGCGTGCCGCTTTCGCAGCAGGCAGTCTCTATGCTGCGCGAACTCGACCACGCCAGGGCCAGCCGAAAGTTTGTATTCCCGAGCGTCAGGGGCGACGATCGGCCGATCGCCAAAAGTACGCTGAACCAGGCGGTCAAGGCGCTCGGCCTGGACGTGGAGCATTTCGTCCTGCATGACTTCCGGCGCACCGCAGCAGCGCATCTGCGCGAGATAACACAATCGTCAGACGCGCTCGACCAAAACACGGCGGCGGCGCCCGAGCGTATCGAGCAAGGTGCGAGCGCGGCCAACGCAGCCAGGCAGCGATGGCTTATGCAGCGGTGGGCGGATTTTGTGGATGCACAGATCGAAGGCGCGCGTAGAGTTGCGACCAGTACGCCCTGAAGCTACCTCGTCGGGCGCCCCGCCTTCCAAACATGCGGTTTTTTGGTACACAAATCACTTCGCATCCAACCCAAGTTCCTGCTCGAAATAAGAAATTCTATTTTTTACTAGGTTTCAAGAGTGAGCGATAAGGCGCCGCTAAGCCGCCGGCCACAATCGCAACACGCGGACCTTTTCTCCCGCGTTTCATCGCCTAAACTGAAGCGTGGACGCAACTCGATACGGAGGCTCCCATGTCTGAATCGTTGATCGCTTATTTGCTGGGGCCTGCTGTCATGTTGCTGGTCGGCGTTGCTATCTGGGCCGCGTCCCACTATCACCAGAAGACAAAGCCTCAAAGACTCGAGCGCTGGCTCGACACGCACTATGCGGAGTGGTTGCATCACAGGCACTGAGTCGCGCTTGAAATGGAAAGGCCGTCGCGTAACACGACGGCCTTTTTGTCTGTGGGCGCGCACGACCATGCGTGCGCTCTGCGATTGATTACCAACCCGGCTGGGGCTGCGGATAGCCGTATTGAGCCGGCGGCGGTGGCGCACCGCACGCCACATAGGCCTGTTGGTATTGGTCATAGCAGTATCCCGGCGGCGCTTGCGCATAGACCGGCGCGGGCTGATACGCCGGCTGCGCGTACACGGGCTGCTGGTAAGCCACCACGGGCGCCGGACTCAGCACGGAGGTCACCACCGCCCCGAGCACGGCCCCGCCGATCAGCGCACCGACGACATCGCCGCCATTGCCATGCGCCGATGCTTGCCCGGCCACGCTCAGACTTCCCACCATCACCAACGCCACTGCGATCTTTTTCATGTTTGACTCCTCGCCGTTCAGGCATGGAACGGATTGTGGCGGGCGCGCGCAGAAATAGATGCTGCAAGTGGTAACGGGACATTACCCGTGTAACGCGGTACATCGGTGCACGGCGGCCCACGTTGCCTGCCGGCGTAGGAAAGCACTGCTTCAGCCGACGATAATCCTGACGCGTTGATCTCCGGTGTCTGATGGCCTAGTCGAAGCCCCGTTCATAAAATCGATGTGAGGTTGCCGGATGTCACGCATCGGCACGGCTGTCCACGTAACGAACCAAGGGGGCCACTATGACGAATCACACTTTCGACGGCATCAAGCAATTCAGCGAACACAATGTCGAGTTCTGGTCAGCGCGAGAGCTTCAGCCGCTTCTCGAATATGCAACGTGGGACAAGTTCAGGCGCGTCATCGGGAAGGCAAGCGAGGCGTGCAAGCGCTCGGGCCACAGCGTTTCCGACCATTTTTCCCAAGTGGGAAAAATGGTCGGCCTCGGCTCCGGCGCGCAACGCACGGTCGAAGACTTCCGCCTCTCGCGATATGCGTGCTATCTCGTCGTACAGAATGGTGATCCGTCGAAGCCCGTCATCGCAAACGGCCAAACATACTTTGCGATTCAGACCAGACGTCAGGAAATCGGTGACGGCAAGGCTTTTGCCAGTATGGTGGAGGATCAGCGTCGCCTGATGCTGCGCGGTGAACTCACTCTTCACAACAAGAAACTAAGCGCAACCGCCCGCAGTGCCGGCGTCCAAACCACACTCGATTATGCAGTCTTCCAGGATCACGGCTATCGCGGCCTCTATGGTGGCTTGGGCGCGAAAGACATCCACGCGCGCAAGAGTTTGAAAAAGAGTCAGAAGATTCTCGACCATATGGGCAGCACCGAGCTAGCCGCCAATCTTTTCCGCGCGACGCAAACGGAGGAGAAATTGCGCCGCGACGGTGTGCAAGGCAAGCGGCAAGCCAATCAGACGCATTTTGAGGTGGGCGGCAAAGTCCGCGACACCATCCGTGAACTTGGTGGAACCATGCCAGAAGCGTTGCCGACACCGGAGACAAGCATCCGGCAGATCACGCGCGATACCAAGAAGTCCCAAAGCTGATTCAGCGTACGCTGCATGCGCGCCCCGTGCGCGCCAGGGCGATACCCCGCTACCCCATTCCACCGATCAATGTAAAATTCGCCGCATAACCTGTCGGATAGTTCTGACAACCCGCAAAGCTTTTCCAGCCCGTCGATAGCAGGTCGGACCACATCGACAGCACGGGTCGAGACAAGCGAAAAAGTAAGGGGCGTGCGCGTGAAACAATGGACCATCCGGCAACGAATTCTGTGCAGCTTTGGGATCGTGCTGATCGTGATGCTGGCAATGGCGATCGTCACTTTCGAGCAGCTCGGCGGCATCGACCGCGACGCGAAGAGCCAGCAGGAAGATTCGATGCCCGGCCTCTACTACGCGACTGCGATGCGCGCGGCCTGGTTCGAGAACTACACCGTCACACAGCGCCTCATTTACGTGGACGCGGACCCCGAGTCCATCAAGCGCGACACCGATCGTTTGCAGGAGACCGAGCAAACGCTGCAGAAGCTGTTCGGCGACTACGGCGCGACCATCTTCCGCGACACCGATCGTGAGTTCTTCAACGACTTCCGCCAGCAACACACGCAGTACCTGCCGATCCAGGCGGCGCTGCTGAATGCTCTGCCGAGCTCGAAAGAGAACGCCGTGCGCGTCTTCAACACACAACTGACGCCGATCTGGGAAGCGGGCCGCCTCTCGGTGCGCAAACTGGTCGAAATCAACAAAGCCTCAGCCGACAAAGCCGCCGAAAGCATCCGCAATTCGGTCGAGGCAACCCGCGTAGTGTTGCTCGTCATGCTGTTGCTCGCCGCTATCGCGGCCGTGCTGGCCGGATACTGGCTGCTGCGCGCGGTCACTACGCCAATGGCCAAAGTGCTCCGCGTCGTCGACGTGATGCGCACGGGCGACCTGACCCAGCGTCTGCAACTGAATCGCGCGGACGAAATCGGCGCGCTCGAAGCGGGCTTCAACCGCATGACCGACGAACTCACCGCGCTGGTCGGCCAGGCGCAGAAATCGGCGGTGCAGGTGACCACGTCTGTGACGGAAATCGCCGCGACCTCGCGCGAACAGCAAGCCACGGCGAACGAGACTGCTGCTACCACCACGGAGATCGGCGCCACGTCGCGTGAAATCTTCGCGACCTCGCGCGATCTGCTGCGCACCATGAACGAAGTGTCCGAAGTGGCCGGCCAGTCGGCGGCGCTCGCGGGCACCGGTCACGCCGGTCTCGCGCGCATGGAAGAAACCATGCGCCTCGTGATGGAAGCGGCCGGCTCGGTCAACGCGAAGCTCGCGATCCTCAACGAGAAGGCCAGCAACATCAATCAGGTCGTCGCCACCATCACCAAGGTTGCGGACCAGACTAACCTGCTCTCGCTGAACGCGGCGATCGAAGCGGAAAAAGCCGGCGAATACGGCCGCGGCTTCGCGGTTGTGGCAACCGAAATTCGCCGCCTCGCCGATCAGACCGCCGTGGCGACCTACGACATCGAACAGATGGTCAAGGAAATCCAGTCCGCGGTGGCCGCCGGCGTGATGGGCATGGACAAGTTCTCCGAAGAAGTGCGGCGCGGCATGCTCGACGTGCAGAACGTCGGCGGCCATCTCACGCAGATCATCCAGCAGGTGCAGCAACTGGCGCCTCGTTTCTCGATGGTCAACGAGGGCATGCAGACGCAGGCCACCGGCGCCGAGCAGATCACCCAGGCGCTGACGCAACTCTCGGAGGCCGCGCAGCAGACGGCGGAGTCGCTGCGCCAGTCGACCCAGGCGATCGACGATCTGACGCACGTCGCCAACAGTCTGCGCACCGGCGTGTCGCGCTTCAAGGTGACGGCCTGACGCGCCACGCGGCGCCGCCGGACACCGATACCCGTACGCCCATCCATCGCTCTCGCACACGCCGATGCTCTTCATCCTCTTCACGCTCGATAGCGAACGGTACGTGATCGACGCGACGCAGGTGGAGCGTCTGATGCCGCTCACGCCACAGTCGCCGCCGAAGACGATCCCCGGCGCGCCGTCGTGGGTCGCGGGCGTGCTCGATCACGAAGGCGCGCCGTTGCCGCTGATCGATCTGCCGGCGCTTGCGCTCGGCCGTTCCGCCGCGCAACTGATGTCGACGCGCATCGTGCTGGTGCGCTATCCGCATGCGGGCACGACGCGTCTGCTCGCGCTGCTGCTCGAAGGCGCGACGCGCACGATTCGACTGGACGTGACGGCGTTTCACGATGCCGGACTCGACATGCCGCACGCGCGTTATCTCGGCCCGGTCGCGAGCGAAGCGGGCGGTCTCGTGCAGTGGATTCGCGTTGAGCATCTGCTGCCGGACGACGTCAAAGCGCTGCTCTTTCCCGAGGCGCACGCATGAACGCGCATCACGACAACGCACCGCTCTATCGACGCTTCGCCGAACTGTTGCATAGGACGATCGGGCTCGATGCGGCATCGCTCGGCCATAGCGCGATCGAGCGCGCGGTCGATCAGCGCGCGGCGGCGTGGTGTGCGGATGGCCACGCCAAGGCCACGCTCAACGACTATTGGGAAGCCGCGCAAGGTTCACCTTCGATGGTGCAGGCGTTGATCGAAACCGTCGTCGTGCCGGAGACATGGTTCTATCGCGACGCCGAAGCGTTCAAGGCACTCGCGCGACTCGCGCATGAACGTCTCGCCGAGCGCGGCGATGCATTGCCGCTGCGCGTTCTGAGCCTGCCTTGCTCGACCGGAGAAGAACCGTACACGATCGCGATGACGCTGCTCGACGCAGGCATTAATGCCGCCCAGTTGCGCATCGACGCAATGGATATCAGCGACCGCTCGCTCGCCGTCGCACAACGCGCTGTCTATGGACGCAACTCGTTTCGCGGCAATGCGTTTCCGTTTCGCGATGCGCACTTCACGCGCACTGAAGACGGCTGGCGTCTCGCTCCGCGCATCGTCGAAACGGTGCGTTTCTCGCGCGCCAATCTGATGCAGCTTGACGCATCGTCGCTCGGTGTCTACGACTTCGTGTTCTGCCGGAACGTGCTGATTTACTTCGACCGCGACGCGCAACAAAAAGCCTTGCAGGCGCTCGCCAGCGTGCTGGCCGAAAACGGCACGCTGTTCGTCGGCCCTGCGGAAACCGGGCTGCTGATGCGCTACGGGATGCAGTCCGCGAAGATCCCGCTAGCCTTCGCGTTTCATCACAGCGTGCCCGAGGAAACGCAGTGGAATAGCTGGCACACCGCACCACTCGCCACGGCCGCCGCACTCGCGATGACGCATTCGCACGTTCCCGCGCTCTCGCCGCCGCCAGTGTTTTCCGCGGAGCCTTTCGCGTGGCCCGATCCGGTTGCGCGTACGCCGTTCAGCGGTGCAACGCAGTTCACACCGCGTGACAACGGCGCGACACACGCGCGCAAGACGCCGATGCCCGCCGCCACGTCGTCGGCACACAACTCGCCGTTGCCGCCAATCACCGCGCCAATCAACGCGGCACGCGACACATTGCGAGCCGCGCACGCGCTGGCCGACGCCGGCCGCCTCGCGGAAGCGGCCACGGCGATCAACGCCTATCTGGAACACCACGCCCCGCACGCCGACGCGTTTTACCTGCTCGGCGTTCTGGCGGATGCCAACGGCGACGCGAACCTCGCGCGCAGCCAGTATCGCAAGGCGCTGTATCTCGATCCTCAGCACGCGGAAGCGCTCGCGCATCTCGCGACTTTGCTCGAACTCGAGGGCGACCGCAACGGTGCGCGCCTGTTGATGCAACGCGCGACGCGCGCGCAGGGAGCGCAACGTGGCTGATGCGCAGACGGCGAGCTTCGACGATTGCTGGAATCGCATCGGCGTGCGCGGCGACTCGTCGTGCGAGCGTCTTGTCGAGTACGTGCGCTGCCTCAATTGCCCGGTGTTCGAAACGGCCGCGGCCAAACTGCTGGAACGGCCGATTCCCCTGGTGGATCTCTCGCAGCATGACATGCGCGCGCGGGCACGACCGCAGCAGGATGCGCAAAGCGCGAGCGAATCGTTCCTCGTCTTTCGCATCGGTGACGAATGGCTCGCGCTGCCCACGCCGATCTTCAAACGCATCGTGCAGACGCGGCCGATTCATACGTTGCCGCATCGGCAGCATCGCGCGGTGTTGGGCGTAGTGAACGTGCAGGGCGAGTTGCTCGTGTGCCTGTCGCTCGCGCACCTGCTCGGCTTCGAAACCGGCGCCGCCGCACGCGACGATCGAGCGCGTCACGATCTGCCGCGTTTCCTCGTTGTCTCGCGCGCTGAGAAACACGCCGTGTTCCCGGTGGATCAGGTCGACGGCGTGCACCGGATCGCGACGGCCAGCTTTTGCGCGCCGCCCGCCACGCTCTCGCATGCCGCCGCTGCGCATACGCGCGCAGTCGCGCCGTGGCGTGGCATGAGCGTCGGCCTGCTCGACGCCGACGCGCTCTTCGACACCTTGAACCGGAGTCTCGGATGACGGACGACCCGCGCCGCCCGTCGCTGATCGATCTGTTCCGCGAAGAAGCGCGGACCCAGGCGCGCGTGCTCAACGACGGCCTGCTCGCCCTCGACCGCGCGCCGCGCGATGCCGCCGCGCTCGAGGCCTGCATGCGGGCCGCGCATTCGTTGAAGGGCGCCGCGCGCATTGTCGGCGTGCAGGTTGGTGTCGAACTTGCGCATGCGATGGAGGATTGCTTCGTCGCCGCGCAGGAAGGGCGTGCGTTGCTCGACGCGGCCTGGATCGACGAGTTGCTGCGCGGGGTGGATATCGTCGCGCGCATCGGCAACGATGAAGACGAGTCGGCTCGCGACGCGGTCGGCGCGTGTGTGGCGGCATTGCAGGCACGTATGGCGAGTGTGCCGCCGCATGGCGCGGCGATGCTGCGGGACTCTACGCCGCCGGCGATCGCTGCGGTCGCCAAGCCGTCTGCCATCGCTCCCGGTGCAAATGCGGTCCCGGACCCTGATGCCGCGTTCAACGATTTAGCCCGCGCACTGCGCGCCGAAGGCACGCCAGCCATCCCGACCGCGGAGCCCGAACCCGACGCCGTATTCGACGCGCTAGCCAATGCACTGCGCGCTGAAGCGGCACCGTCCAACGCTGCGTCCGCGCCCACACAAGACAACCACGCTGCCATCGCACCCGCGCAGAAGCAGCACGACCCGCTCGCTGCCCCGTCCGCGTCGAACAGCACGGCCATCCCACCGACCACCGAACCCGGCCGCATGTTGCGCGTGCGCGCCGACAACCTCGACCGTCTGCTCTCGCTATCCGGCGAATCGCTGGTCGAATCGCGCTGGCTGAAACCCTTCGCGCAATCGATGCTGCGTGTCAAACGCGTCCAACGCGACGGCACTCGCGCGCTGGATCAACTGCACGAAACGCTCGCCGACCTCAAGCTCGATCCGCGCGCGCAGGCCGCGCTCGAAGAAGTGCGCCGCCTCACCGCCGAATCGCAGCATTTGCTGGCCGAGCGTCTCGCCGATCTGGAGAGCTTCGACCGCCGCTCGACGCATCTGTCGCAACAACTCTACGACGCCGCCCTGCAATGCCGCATGCGCCCGTTCGGTGACGGCACTAGCGGCCTCGCACGAATGGTGCGCGACGTCGCACGTTCGCTCGGCAAGAAAGTCCGCTGGCAACTGGTCGGCGAATCGACTCAAGTGGATCGCGACATACTCGATCTGCTCGAAGCGCCGCTCGGCCACATGCTGCGCAACGCGCTCGACCACGGCATCGAAGCGCCCGCCGTGCGCCTCGCGCGCGGCAAGCCGGAGGAAGGCACGCTCACGCTCGACGCGCGTCACACCGCCGGCGCACTGCTCATCACCGTTTCCGACGATGGCGCGGGCATCGATCTCGACGCCTTGCGCGCGTCGATCGTGCGCAAGAAGCTCGCGAGCGAGGAAACGGTAGCACGGCTAACCGAAGCCGAGCTGCTCGAATTCCTGCTTCTGCCCGGCTTCTCGCTGCGCGACCAGGTAACCGAAGTCTCGGGCCGCGGGGTCGGACTCGACGCCGTGCACGATATCGTCAAACGCGTGCGCGGCTCGGTGCGAATCACGCATGAACCCGGCCTCGGCACGCGTGTGCAACTGCAGTTGCCATTGACGCTTTCGGTGATCCGCAGCCTGCTGATCGAAGTCGCCGGCGAGCCGTACGCGGTGCCACTGGCGCATGTCAACCGTACGCTGCACGTGGATCGTACGCAGATCGAATGGCTCGAAGGGCATCAGCACATCGCCTTTTCCGGCCGGCGTATCGGCGTCGTCACCGCGCATCAGATTCTCGATGCCGCGCCGCCCGCGGACGAAAGCCGCACCGTCAGCATGATCGTCATCGGCGACGGCTCGCAAACCTACGGCGTGGTGGTCGACCGCTTTCTCGGCGAGCGGATGCTTGTGGTGCAGCCGCTCGATCCGCGCCTCGGCAAGATCCGCAACATCACCGCCGGCGCGTTGATGGAGAACGGCGATCCCGTGCTGATCGCCGACGTGGACGACTGGCTGCGCTCCGTCGAACGGCTCGTGACGGGTGGCGATCTGAAGCACACGCAACACGGCGTCGCGCGCGCGGCTCAGCGTGCCACACGCCGCGTACTCGTGGTCGACGATTCGCTCACCGTGCGCGAACTCGAACGCAAGCTGCTGGCTACGCGCGGTTACGACGTGACGATCGCCGTCGACGGCATGGACGGCTGGAACGCCGTGCGCGGCGAGCACTTCGACCTCGTCATTACCGACATCGATATGCCGCGCATGGACGGCATCGAACTCGTCACGCTCATCAAGCGCGATCCGCAGTTGCAGTCGCTGCCGGTGATGATCGTCTCGTACAAGGATCGTGAGGAGGACCGCCGCGCCGGACTGAACGCGGGCGCGGACTACTATCTGGCGAAAGGCAGTTTTCATGACGAAGCACTGCTCGATGCGGTGCGCGATCTGATCGGCGAAGCATACGGTTAGTCCCGGGGAGAAACGGATGAAAATCGGAATCGTCAACGACATGCCGCTCGCCGTCGAGGCGCTGCGTCGCGCACTCGCGGCGCGCCATGACTATGAAGTGCTGTGGATCGCGCAGGACGGCCAGCAGGCGGTCGATTTCTGCACCGCGCAGCGGCCCGACATCGTGCTGATGGATCTGGTGATGCCGAACGTCGACGGCATCGAGGCGACGCGGCGCATCATGGCGCGCGCGCCGTGCGCGATCCTGATCGTCACCGTCGACGTCGGCGCGAACGCGTGGCGCGTCTATGAAGCGATGGGCGCGGGCGCGCTCGACGCCGTCGATACGCCGTCGCTGAGCGGTCCCGACGCGCACAAGAGTATTGCCACACTGATCGCGAAGATCGATCGCATCGCGGCGCTCGTCAAGGAACGCAATGCGCCCGGCGCGGCGGCCGCGGCAACGCCCGCCTGCGCGACGAATCGCGACACGCCGCTGGTGGCGATCGGCGCATCGGCGGGCGGACCGGCGGCGCTTGCCACGCTGCTCGCCGGCCTGCCGAAGGATTTTGCGGCGGCGATCGTCATCGTGCAGCACGTCGATGCGGCGTTTGCCGCCGGCATGGCGGACTGGCTGAACCAGCAATCGGCGCTGCCGGTGCGGATCGCGCGCGAAGGCGACCGCCCGCAAGCGGGCGTCGCGCTGCTCGCCGCCACCGACGACCATCTTCATCTCAAACTGCCCGACATACTCGGCTACACGCGGATACCGGAAGAGACGCCTTACCGGCCTTCCGTCGACGTGTTCTTTCATAGCGTGGTGGCGCGCTGGCCGACGCGCGCCGTCGGCGTGCTGCTGACTGGCATGGGCCGCGACGGCGCGATCGGACTCAAGGCGATGCGCACCAAGGGCTATCACACGATCGCGCAGGACGAAGCGACCAGCGCCGTTTACGGCATGCCGAAAGCGGCCGCGGCGCTCGACGCCGCCGCCGCGATCCTGCCGTTGCCGCGCATCGCTGGCGCGCTCGCGACGGCCGTCAACGCGCGCTGACCACGCACTCGCCATTCATGAGCCGTTTCGATTCACTCACATTCATTCTGGCCGAACAACATGGACACTCCTAAACCGCATCAGAACGCCGCCGCGCAGGATTTCGCGTCGGACGCGGTGGACGCCCCCAATCTCGCGATCGACGACGCTCTCGCGCGCATTCTCGGTAATCCGCCCGCAGCCGAGTGCCCGATCATGGTGTTGCTGGTCGACGATCAGGCGATCATCGCCGAAGCGATCCGCCAGGCGCTGGCCGACGAACCGAGCGTCGATTTTCACTACTGTGCATCGCCCGAAGAAGCACTGCGCAGCGCCGCGGAAACGCGCGCGACGGTGATTCTTCAGGACCTCGTGATGCCTGGCACCGACGGCCTCACCCTCGTGCGCCAATATCGGCAGAATCCGGCCACGCGCGATATTCCGATCATCGTGTTGTCGACCAAGGAAGAGCCGCTCGTGAAAAGCGCGGCCTTCGCCGCCGGCGCCAACGATTATCTGGTGAAGTTGCCGGACCGCATCGAGCTGATCGCGCGTATCCGCTATCACTCGCGCTCGTATCTGAACCTGATTCAACGCGACGAGGCCTACCAGGCGTTGCGTCAATCGCAACAGCAATTGCTCGCGACGAATCTGGAATTGCAGCGGCTCACGCATTCGGACGGCCTGACGGGCCTGTCGAATCGCCGTTACCTCGATCAATATCTGGCCGCCGAATGGCGTCGCAGTACACGCGACAAAACCGGCCTCGGTTTTCTGATGATCGATGTGGACAACTTCAAGGCTTACAACGATACCTACGGGCACGTTGCCGGCGACGAAGTGCTCAAGACGGTCGCGCATACCCTCGAATCGTGTCTCGGACGCTCGGCGGATCTCGCGGCGCGCTTCGGTGGCGAAGAGTTCGCGGTGGTGGTGCCGGGCACGTCGTCGGGCGGCTTGCGTCTGCTCGCGGAGAAGATCCGCATTGCAATCGAAGGGCTGGCGATCCCGCATTCGGGCTCCGCGACCGGTGTCGTGACGATCAGCATCGGCGCGGCGACGCTGGTGCCGACGGTCACCGAGCCGGTAACGAAGCTGATCGAAGCCGCGGACGTCGGTCTGTATCGTGCGAAGCGGGATGGGAAGAATCAGGTTGCGGTGAGTGATTGATTGTTTGCATGCGGTTTTACCAGCGTGCAATGAAAACGCGCCCGTTTGCAGGGCGCGCTTTCATTTGCGGCAGTAGCAGTAGCATTAGCACCGGCGGTGCGTTCGGCGGTTTCTAACGCGTGTGCTTCTTTAGCATTGCCACGACCCGGCGCCGACCCGCGCATCGCCGAGGTACTTGCCGCGTGCTTCGACAAGCACGCTTGTATCGATTGCGCCCTCGTCCACCAGCGCCTTCAACGCGGCGATCACAATCGACTTGCGGTCCACTTCGAAAAACTCACGCAACGCCTGACGTGTATCGCTGCGGCCGAAACCATCCGTGCCGAGCGTCACATAGCGACGCGGCACGTACGCGCGAATCAGTTCCGGCACGGCGCGTACATAGTCGGTCGCGGCGATGATCGGACCTTGCGATGCATTGAGCGCTTGCGTGACATACGGCGCCGCGCTCGCTTCGCCGAGACGCATGAGCCGTTCCGCCGCCATGCCGTCGCGTTGCAATTCGGTGAAGCTCGTTACGCTCCACACGGCGGCGTCGATCTGCCAGTCGTCTTTCAACATCTGCTGCGCCGCGATCACTTCGCCGAGAATCGCGCCCGCGCCGAGCAATTGCACCTGAGCCTGCTTGCTCTCCTGCTCCTCAGTATGCTTCACCAGCGGATAGATGCCTTTGAGAATTCCTTCACGCAGCGCCTGCAAGTCGCCGCCAGGCACCGCAGGCTGCGCGTAGTTTTCGTTCATCACCGTGACGTAATAGAACACGTCGCGCTGCTGCTCGACCATCTCGCGCATGCCCTCGTCGACGATCTCGGCAACCTCGTACGCGAACGCAGGATCGTAAGCGCGGCAATTCGGAATCGTCGACGCCGCCAGATGGCTCGTGCCGTCCTGATGCTGCAAGCCCTCGCCGCCGAGCGTCGTCTTGCCCGAGGTCGCCCCAATCAGGAAGCCGCGCGCCCGCTGATCCGCCGCGGCCCAGATCAGGTCGCCGATGCGCTGGAAGCCGAACATCGAGTAGTAGATGTAGAACGGCAGCATCGGCAGATCGTGGACGCTATACGACGTCGCCGCCGCGATCCATGACGACACCGCGCCCGCTTCCGAAATGCCTTCTTCCAGTATCTGGCCTTTGGTGTCCTCGCGGTAGTAAAGCATTGAGCCGAGATCTTCCGGCTCGTACAACTGCCCCAGCGGCGAATAAATGCCGACCTGGCGGAACATGTTCGCCATGCCGAAAGTGCGCGCTTCGTCAGCGACGATCGGCACCACGCGCGGACCGACATCCCGGTCCTTGAGCAGCGCGGTCAGCATGCGGACCAGCGCCATGGTCGTGGACATCTCGCGGCCGTTCGAGTCCAGCGCAAATTGCCCCCAGGAGGACACCGACGGGACGGTCAGCCCCTTCGATGCAACTCTCCGCCTTCTGGGCAGATAGCCTCCGAGAGCCGCCCGGCGTGCATGCAGGTATTGCATTTCCGGGCTGTCTTCCGCGGGTTTGTAAAACTTCACCTGTTCGACGTCCTCATCGGTGAGCGGCAGGCGGAAGCGATCGCGAAACGCCTTGAGGTCGTCGAAGCCGAGCTTCTTTTGCTGATGCGTGGTCATGCGGCCTTGGCCCGAAGTGCCCATGCCGAAGCCCTTCATCGTCTTCGCGAGAATCACCGTCGGCTGGCCGCGGTGATCGAGTGCCTTCGCGTAGGCCGCGTGCAGTTTGCGCACGTCGTGGCCACCGCGGCGCAGGCGGTCGATGTCGTCATCGCTCAATTGCGCGGCGAGCGCGGCAAGCTCCGGATTCTGCCCGAAGAAGCGTTCGCGGTTGTACGCGCCGTCGTTGGCGGAGAAGGTCTGGAACTGGCCGTCGACGGTATGCGCGAACGCGCGCAGCAAGGCGCCAGTGCGGTCGCGCGAGAACAGCGCGTCCCAGTCCGAGCCCCAGATCACCTTGATCACGTTCCAGCCGGCGCCGATGAAGTGCGCTTCCAGTTCATCGATGATGCGGCCGTTGCTGCGCACCGGCCCGTCGAGCCGCTGCAGATTGCAGTTGATCACGAAGACGAGGTTGTCGAGCCCCTCGCGCGCGGCGAGCGACAGCGCGCCGGTCGATTCCGGCTCGTCCATTTCGCCGTCGCCGAAAAAGCCCCACACCTTGCGGCCTTCCGTTTGCACGAGGCCGCGATTGGCCAGGTAGCGCATGAAACGCGCTTGATAGATCGCATTGATCGGGCCGATGCCCATCGAGCCGGTCGGGAACTGCCAGAAGTCCGGCATCAGCCACGGATGCGGATACGAGCACAAGCCCGGCCCGCCGATCTCGCGGCGATAGTGCTGCAAATGCTGCTCGTTTAAAAACCCTTCGAGGTAAGCCCGCGCATACACACCCGGCGACGAATGCGGCTGGAAGTACACGAGGTCGCCCGTGCCCTCCTCGCCACTCGGCGCCGCTGCCCGGAAGAAATGGTTGAAGCCGACCTCGAACAGATCCGCCGCCGATGCATAACTCGCGATATGACCGCCGAGTTCGCCATAAGCCTGGTTCGCGCGCACCACCATCGCCAAAGCATTCCAGCGCAGCGCGGCGGCAAGCCGTTCTTCGAGTTCGAGATTGCCCGGATAGCGCGGCTGCTGGTCGAACGGGATCGTGTTCTGGTACGGCGTGACGTTGGTGCGCGCCGATTCGACACCCAGCGACAGCGCATGGCTCGCAAGCTTGTCGAACAGGAACTGCGCGCGGTCGCGACCGACATGCGCGACGACCGCATCGAGCGCTTCCAGCCATTCGGCGGTTTCTTGCGGATCCGCATCCGCCTGCTCCGCGCTTTCAACGCGTGGTGAATTGGATAACCGCAACTGCTCGCTACCGCTGGACAAATCCGTCATGGCACCACTCCCGCATTGACGCGTTCGGCTCAAGATCGAGTGAGTCAATGGTAGCCATGTGCTCACAAAATGAGCGTCTCATTTGCTTGTGATCCCGTGCTGCGATAGGCTATTTATTCCGAATTTCCTCACCACGACAGAATATTTCATCTATGACCACGCCACCCAGACGGCTGGACCGCATCGACATCGGCATCCTGAGCCAGTTGCAGCAGAACGCGCGCATCACCAATGCAGATCTGGCGCGCTCGGTGAACCTGTCGCCCACGCCGTGCTTCAACCGCGTGCGGGCGCTCGAAAAGCTCGGTCTGTTCAAGCAGCAGGTCACGTTGCTGAACCCGGAGCCGCTCGGGCTGCGCATCAACGTGTTCATTCAGGTGAGTCTGGAAAAACAGGTGGAAGACGCGCTGCAGCGTTTCGAGCAGGCGATTTCGGAGCGCCCCGAGGTGATGGAGTGCTATCTGATGACGGGCGACGCCGACTATCTGCTGCGCGTGGTCATGCCGGATATGCAAACGCTAGAGCGCTTCATCGTCGATCATCTGACGAAGATTCCGGGCATTTCCAATATCCGCTCCAGCTTTGCGCTCAAACAGGTGCGTTACAAGACGGCGCTGCCCTTGCCGTCGTCAGGATTGACGTTGATCGATCCCGACGACGTGTCGACTGACTGGCGCTGAAGGCGCTTACAGTGCGCCTGGCTTTACGCGGAAGCAGCGCCGCGCGTGTAGCGTGCGGCCGGCACCTTATGCGACAGATTCGGCTGCAGGTGCTGGCGCGCGCTGTTGAAGCGCTCCCAATCCGCCACGTCCGGCAACGACGGAATCGTCACCAGTTCGCCCTGGTCGAGGCCGGCCAGCGCGGCGTCCACCATGTCTTCGGCGGTCATTACGATCTGCTGCGGCAGATGTTCGACCGCGAGGCCCGCACGGTCCCAGAACGCCGTGCTGGTGGCGCCCGGCAATACCGCCTGCAATTGGACGCCCTTGCCGCCCACTTCGTGATGCAGCGACTGCGTCAGGTTGAGCACGTAGGCCTTGGTGCCGCTGTACGTGCCGTTCAACAGTTCCGGCGATAGCGCGACGATCGACGCAATATTGATCACGATGCCGTTGCCCCGCTCCACCAGGCCTGGCACGACCGCCGCCGTCAGGCGCGTGAGCGCGGTCACGTTCAGGTCGATCATTTTTTCGAGCTCGTCCACGTCGGAATCGATCAGCGGGGCGGTCGCGCCGACGCCCGCGTTGTTGACCAGCATCGTGATGCCACGGTCCGTGCGCAGCCGTTCTTCGATGCGACGCACGTCGGCTTTAACGGTCAAGTCCGCGCCGATCGTCTCGACGTGGCGGCCGGTTTGCGATGTCAGACGTTCGGCCAGACCGTTCAGCCGCTGCACGTCGCGCGCCACCAGAATCAGGTCGTAGCCGCGCCGCGCGAGGCGATCCGCATACACAGCGCCGATACCCGACGATGCGCCCGTCACCAATGCCGTTCCTTTGCCTGATTGCGTTGCCGTTTGCGTTGCCATTTGAATCTCTCCTTGCGGGCGTGGCGCGTCGCGCCTCTGCCCTGTCCGATAAATGAATGGGGAAACCTGGGAAACTCCGCCGCCGCGCCGTTGTTGTGCGGCATTGCGGTGTTGACGAGGCAAGTTTAGGCGCGTAGCCTTGTGTCTCAAATGTCGTATTTACCTCGTTTTAGGACATTGCGATGAGACATGTCGGCGTGGTGGTTTTTCCCGGCTTCCAGATCCTCGATATGGTGGCGGTGTCGATCTTCGAACTAGCCAACCTGGAGGCCGGTCAGCCTGAATACGAGGTAGAGATCATTTCCGAGCATGGCGGCATGGTGCGCAGCTCGGCGGGCGTCGAGATCGCCACCCGGCCGTTCGGCGACCCGGCATATGACACCGTAGTGGTTACCGGCGCGATGCAGATCGCGCCGTCGTCGCCGGGATTGCTGGCGTTTCTGCACGAGGTGCTCGGCGCGGCACGGCGCACCACGAGCATTTGCACGGGCGCGTTCGTGCTGGCCGAGGCCGGGATTCTCGACGGCCGCCACGCGACCACCCACTGGTTTCACGCCCGCGATCTGCAACAGCGCTTTCCGCAGACGCGCGTGGATGAAGACCGCATCTTTATCGTCGACGGTTCGGTATGGACGTCAGCCGGCATGACCGCGTGCATTGATCTGTGTCTGGCGCTCGTTGAAAACGATCTCGGCGCGGAAGTGTCGCGCGCGATCGCCAAAAAGCTCGTTGTGTACCATCGCCGTACCGGCGGCCAATCGCAGTTTTCGGCCATGCTGGACCTGGAGCCGAAATCCGACCGCATTCAGAACGCGCTCTCGTACGCCAAAAGCCATCTGACCGAACCATTGACGGTCGAGCAACTCGCCGACGTCGCGCATCTCAGCCCACGCCAGTTCAGCCGCGCGTTTCGCGACGAAACCCGTCAATCGCCGGCCAAAGCCATCGAGGCATTGCGCGTCGAGGCCGCGCGCGCCATGCTGGAAGCGGGCCGCCATTCCATGGAGGCGGTAGCGGCGGAAACGGGCTTCGTCGATACCGAACGGATGCGGCGCGCCTTTCTGCGCGCCTTTGGCCAACCGCCGCAGGCGATCAAACGCGCAGCGCGTGTGGGCGTGCTGTAACACAGGCGAGGGACAATACCGGCAATGGCGCTTTAACCGATATGACCTTCCACGATGAGAGGAACGCGATGAACTACGACGACAGCAATCCCTTCGCAAGGATTCTGCGCGGCGAACTACCCTGCATCAAGGTGGCCGAAACCGATGCCGCCCTCGCCTTCATGGACTTGATGCCGCAAGCCGACGGCCATCTGCTGGTGGTGCCGAAGGAAGCCGCCGCGGAGATTTTCGAGTTGTCGGATGCCTCGACGGTGGCGTGCATGCGCATGACGCAGAAGCTCGCAATTGCGGTGCGGGCGGCGTTGCGGCCGGACGGCGTGTTCATCGGACAATTCAATGGCGCCGCTGCGGGACAAACGGTGCCGCATGTCCACTTTCACGTGATCCCGCGCTGGGAAGGTCAGCCGCTGCGAATGCATGCGCGCGATGTCGCCGACGCGGACACGCTCGAAGCGCTGGCCAAACGCATCCGCTCGCATTGGCGTGCGGACTGAGGGCGACTCGCCTCGTCGTCCGCACGGTGAGCTTATGCACCGTAACAGGGGTCAAAGCGGCTGAAACCGCCGTTACAGACGATCCCGCGAGCGGCGCAGCGGATGCCGCCAGTCGATGCGGCGCGGCCTCACATGCATGGGCCGCATCTCGTGCAGATGGCGGTGTTCTTGCCACAGCTCGTCGGAGAAAAGAAAAGCGACGATGAGTAGCGGAATGACCAGAAAAACGCCCAATATCAAGTGCTCGATCACGGTGGCCTCCGATCGCAGGAGCATGATTTCATTGTAGAGCACCGCGCGTACCTGCACCGTCCCGCGCCTCATTATCGTGGCGATCAAACCGGACACCGGACCAGCGTCACCGCGACGCCGTGGTCTCGCCGGACTCACTTGACGCCTGACTTACCGAAAAAGTGCTGATGGCGTGCGAGCGCGTGCAAGAACTCCCTGCCCCCTCGTCCTGACTAACCGGAAGCGTGTTTGCGTGCACGAACCGCGCGCATTCAAACCAGCAATTCTCAAGGGGAATCCAATGACGACTGAACGCAGCAGCGAACTCACCTTGCGCCCGCTCGAGCGCACCGATCTGCGCTTCGTCCACGAAGTGAACAACAACGCGAAAATCATGCGTTACTGGTTCGAGGAGCCGTACGAAACCTTCTCCGAACTGACCCAGCTTTACGACCAGCACGTGCACGACTTGCGCGAACGGCGCTTTGTGGCGATCGACAACGAGGGGCAGACCGTCGGCGTGGTCGAGTTGATCGAACTGGACTACATTCATCGACGCGGCGAGTTTCAGATCATCATCGCGCCGCATGACAGGGCCGCGGCTACGCCACGCTTGCCACTCGGCTCGCCACGGACTATGCGTTTTCCGTGCTGAATCTGCGCAAGGTCTACTTAATCGTCGACAAGTCGAATACCGCGGCGATTCACGTCTACGAAAAGTGCGGCTTCAGGCACGAGGCCGAACTGATCGAGGAATTTTTCGGCAATGGCAGCTATCACAACGCTTTGCGTATGTGCATGTTCCAGTCTGAGTTTTTTGAGGCCAATCGGCGCATCGATTGACGTTGCGATCGCGCGCAACGCTGCCGGATGACAAGGCGCCGCGCACCCTGCTTTCTCGCCTGGCACCGTTTATCTTCTGCAAATACACCGTTATTTTGTAATTTCCGTTTAGTCGGTTGAATGACTTTGTGTGCAATGCACCAAGTCTTCTAACTAACTTTCGCAAAACATTTAAATGCGGCTGCTCGTTTACGCGAATACGTGCCGCAAAGCGTTACTGGTGAAAGCGGCGTGGCCTGTTAGGCGTTTAGTTATCCATCGTAATCAACGCTGTTTAGGCCGATGCGTAACGATCAGGCAGGCACAAGAGGAGGTGCGACAATTCGCCGCTGTTGCGACCGCACACAAGATGTGCTTGTCGTTCTCTCACGTTCTCCTAAAGTGCAAGATGCGGGTTCAAAGTTAAAGTTAAATACATAGCTAACCTGAGTATCCACCCGCACCGGAGGAAAATATGAAAATGCGAATCGCCGTTGTTTTCGCCATTGCGGGATTGGCCGCCGCTACTGTTCAGGCGCAAGACGTCATGATCAAGCCGCAGCAGACTATCCAGTTCAAGGCCAACGCATATGGCTGCCTGTCGAAGGATAAACTCGACGCCGCCGACCAGCATGCGCAAGCTGGTGAACAGCAAAAGATGCAGGAATTTTTCTCCGGATACCAGTGTGTTTCGACACCGGAAAACTCAAGTTTCCGCGTCGTCCGCGTAGTTGGCCACGACATCGAATTCGTGAATTCGGGTAATAGCGATACGCAAGGCCTGTGGGCAAACGATCGATTCATCAAGCAATAGGCTGAACGCGTACATTCCGGCGATATGCCGGAATGTGATTTTGCACGCGCGCCTCCGTCCTCTGACTCGATAAGCCGGAGGTGGTGAACCTGTGAGTTAAAAATCGGCTGGGCATTAATGCCCGGCCGATTTTATTTGCACGCTTTAACCCTACTTTCGGATGGACAGAAAAAAGCCGATGCGGATCGTCTGAATCCGCATCGGCAGTACGCCTTCTCGCAAAGCGCAGGGAACAACCGTCAGTTCATGATGCGCCGGTCAATGTGAGTCGCGTGGCACCGGCGCGCCGCTCGATCCGACCAGGAAGTCGAGATCCGCGCCCTGATCGGCTTGCAGCACGTGTTCGACGTAGAGCTTGTAGTAGCCGCGTTTGGGCGCCACGGGCGCCTTCCATGCGGCGCGGCGGCGCGCGAGCTCTTCGTCGGTGACGTCGAGATGCAAGCGGCGTGCTTCGACGTCCAGTTCGATCATGTCGCCGGTCTGCACGAACGCGAGCGGGCCGCCCGCCGCCGCTTCCGGCGACACATGCAGCACCACCGAGCCGTATGCCGTACCGCTCATGCGGCCGTCCGAGATGCGGACCATGTCGGTGATGCCCTTTTGCAGCACCTTTTTCGGCAGCGGCATATTGCCGACTTCCGCAAAGCCCGGGTATCCCTTCGGGCCCGCGCCTTTTAGAACCATGATGCAATGCTCGTCGATGTCGAGTGACTCGTCATCGATCTTCGCGTGCAATTCCTCGATGTTCTCGAACACCACTGCGCGCCCGCGATGCTTGAGCAACGCCGCAGTCGCCGCCGACGGCTTGATCACAGCGCCATTCGGCGCAAGGTTGCCCTTGAGCACCGCGATGCCGGCCTTCGGCTTGAACGGTTCGGCGAACATCGTGATGACTTTCTCGTCGTGATTCGGCGCGTTGCGCACGTTGTCCCAGATGGTCTTGCCGTTCACGGTCAGCGCATCGCGATGCAGCAGGCCTTGTTCGCCGAGTTGCTTCAACACCGCCGGCAAACCGCCCGCGTAGTAAAAGTCCTCCATCAGATATTCGCCGGACGGTTGCAGGTTCACGAGACACGGCACATTCGAACCCAGCTCCCAGTCTTCAAGCGATAACTCCACGCCAATGCGCTTGGCCAGCGCGATCAGATGGACGACCGCATTGGTCGAGCCGCCGATCGCCGCATTTGTGCGGATCGCGTTTTCAAAGGCCTGGCGCGTGAGGATCTTGTCCATGGTCAGATCCTCGCGAACCATGTCGACGATGCGCCGGCCGGCGAGATGTGCGAGCACCTGGCGGCGCGCATCGACCGCGGGAATCGCCGCGTTGTGCGGCAAGCCCATGCCGAGCGATTCGACCATCGAGGCCATGGTCGAGGCCGTGCCCATGGTCATGCAGTGGCCGCGCGAGCGGTTCATGCACGACTCGGCTTCGGTGAATTCTTCCTGCGTCATCGTGCCGGCGCGCACTTCCTCGGACATCTGCCAGACGCCCGTGCCGGAGCCGATGTTCTTGCCGCGAAACCGGCCATTGAGCATCGGGCCGCCGGAAACGGCCAGCGCGGGCAGATTGCACGACGCCGCGCCCATCAGCAACGCGGGCGTGGTCTTGTCGCAGCCGACCAGCAGAATCACGCCGTCCATGGGATTGCCGCGAATCGACTCCTCGACGTCCATGGAGGCGAGGTTGCGAAACAGCATCGCGGTAGGCCGCAAATTGGTCTCGCCAAGCGACATCACCGGAAACTCGAGCGGCAAGCCGCCCGCTTCGTGCACGCCTTTCTTCACGTACTCCGCAAGTTCGCGAAAATGCGCGTTGCACGGCGTCAGCTCCGACCACGTATTGCAAATGCCGATCACGGGGCGCCCGTCGAATTCGTCGTGCGGGATGCCCTGGTTTTTCATCCACGAGCGATGTAGAAAACCGTCGCGGTCCTTGAGGCCGAACCACGCCTGGCTGCGTAGCGGCTTTTTAGTCTGGTTCGAATCAGCCATGAAATCTCCTGTTGGCAAACGTGGGGGCGGGGCGTGCGTCAGTGCACGCGCTTGCTGCGGCGGAACTGATCGAACAGCACCGCGAGCAGCAGGATCCCGCCGCGAATCAGGTATTGGTAAAAGGTCGGCACGTTGAGCAGGCTCATGGCGTCCTGCACCGAGCCCATGATCAGCACGCCGACCAGCACACCGGAAATCGTCGCGACGCCGCCCGTGAGCGACACGCCGCCGAGCACGCACGCGGAAATCACGCCGAGTTCGAGGCCGACCGAGGTCTTCGGATCTCCCAGACTCATACGCGACGCAAGCATCACGCCTGCAAACCCGGTGACGAGGCCCTGCAATACGAACACTGTGATCTTGATCCGCGTCACCGGCAAGCCCGCCAGCAACGCTGCCTCGCTATTGCCGCCGACGGCCAGCACGTTCTTGCCGAACACGGTTTTCTTCAGCAAAAAGCCGAACAGCACGAAGCCGACGATGTTGCTCCAGATCGGATACGAAATGCCGAGGAACGCGCCGCCGCCGAGGTCGAAGAAACGCTCTTCGGAGATCATCACGGCGTCGCCATTCGAGGTGATGTAGGCAAGGCCGCGCACGACCTCCATCATGGCCAGCGTGACGATCAGCGAGTTGATCTTGTAGCGCGCAACCAGCACGCCGTTGACGAGCCCGACCGCGCCGCCCGCGAGCACGCCGGCCGCGACGCCGAGCATCACGCTATGCGTCGCGGTGATCAAGGTGGACGCCACCACGCCCGCGAACGCGACGATCGACGCCACCGACAAATCGACTTCGCCGAGCGCAAGCACGAACATCATCGTCACGGAGATCGAGCCGATCAGCGTGACGGAGAGCAGCAAGCCCTGGATGTTTCGCGAGCTTAGAAAATCCGGCACGGTGAACGACAAAGCCGCGAACAGAATCACAAACACCATCACGATGCCGGACTTGTTGATCAGGTCCCAGGTGCGCGCGGCGCGCGCGCTCAGGCCCGCTGAGGCGACGGCTGGGGTCGAGGAATCGGTTGAGGGTGTCTGCATGGTGTTTATTCCGTTTCTATGACGCGATTCGATTCAGTTGGCTTCGTGTTCTCGTGCGTATGCGGCTGAGCTCAGCGGGGCAGGGCGAGCTTGATGAGCGCATCCGGCGTGGCCTGCGCCTTGGGCAGATCGCCGACAATGCGGCCTTCCTTCATCACGATCACGCGGTCCGCCACGCCGATCACTTCGGCGAGATCGCTCGACACGACGATCACCGTGCGGCCCGCTTCGGCGAGCCCATACAGCAGCCCATAAATCTCGCTGCGCGCGCCGACGTCGATGCCGCGCGTGGGTTCGTCCATCAGGAACACGTCGATGTCTTCGGCGAGCCAGCGCGACAGAATCACCTTCTGCTGATTGCCGCCGGAGAGCGTGCCGATCGGCGTGTCGCCATTACGCGTTTTGATCGCAAGCTTGCCGATGAACTCTTTGGCGGTCTGCGCTTCCTTGCGCCCGTTGAGCACGTTGAAGCGGCTGAAATGGCGTCGGCAGCTGATGTTGAGGTTGTCCGATACCGACGCGATCGAAACGATGCCTTCCTGCTTGCGATCTTCCGGACAGAGCGCGACGCCCGCGCGCACGGCGTCGCGCGGCGTGGCAAAACGCACGCGCTTGCCTTTGAGCGTGATCTCGCCGGCTGCGGGTTTGACCGCGCCGTAGATGAGCTTCATCAACTCTGACCGCCCCGCGCCTACGAGTCCGAAAAAGCCGACGATTTCGCCTTTGCGTGCGGTGAAAGAAGCCGGTTCACGCAGGCCGCGTCCCATCAATTCCTTGACGTCGAGTTGCACGTCGCCAAGGTCGCGCGAGCGATAGCCGTACACGTCGGCGATCGAACGGCCCACCATGCAGCTGATCAGGCGATCACGGTCGAGTCCTTCGCCCGCTTCGAACGTATCGATGCGGCGGCCATCGCGAAACACCGTCACGCGATCGCACAACTCGTAGACTTCATCCATTCGATGCGTGACGTAGATGATCGCGCGGCCTTCGGCCTTCAACGCACGAATGATCCGGAACAGTTGCGTCGTCTCACGCGAGGACAGCGAACTGGTCGGTTCGTCGAACGCGATCACGCGCGCGTCGCGCATCAGCGCCTTGCCGATTTCGATCATTTGCCGCTGGCCGATCGAGAGATTCTTTACTTGCTGCGACGGATCGATCTTTTCGCCGAGCCGTTCCAGCTCGCGCACCGCGCGCGCTACCAGCGCTTTTTCGTCCAGTACCCCGAAACGATTGGGCAGGGCGCCGAGCATCAGGTTTTCCGCAACCGTCAGTTCCGGCACGAGATGCAGTTCCTGATAGATGATTGCCACGCCCGCGGCAATCGCGGCCTTGGTCGTGATGAATTGCTGTTCGACGCCATCGAGCGACAAGGTGCCCGCCGCCGGCTGATTCACGCCGGACAACACCTTGAGCAGCGTCGATTTGCCGGCGCCGTTCTCGCCCATCAAGCCGTGCACTTCGCCGCGCCGCACGTCGAGCGACACCTGGTCGAGCGCGAGCACGCCGGGAAAGCGCACGGTGATCCTGTCGAGCCGCAGATACGGCTCGGTGGACGCGAGCGCGGGCGAGGGTGCCGCTTCGGCGGTGTGGGGATCAATGTGTGGGAACATCATCAAAAAACCTCAAGCTGGTGAACAACCTATGCGGGCCGCTCTCGCGTGAGCGAGATGGCCCGCAGCGTGCAAACTCGAATCCCGCTTAAATACCGAGTTCTTTGCGCACGTCCTGCCAGTTGCTGCGCACCATCAGCTTGCCGGTGGTCTGCGTATCGGCGGCCGGCTGCTTACCGTCCTTGATCCACTCGACGAGGTTCTCCGTGCTTTCCTTGCCGTGCATCGTCGAGCTCACGGCGATCGTGCCGTAGAAGCCCGTCGGTTCCTTCTTCTGGAATTCGGCGAACGCTTCGCCCGCGCCGTTGATGCCGACGCCGATCACGTCCGCAGCCGGAATATGCAACTGCTCGGTCGCGCGTACGCCGCCCAGCACGCTTTCCTCGTTGAGCGCGAAGATCACCCACTTCTTGATGTTCGGATGCTGCGCGAGCACCGGCGACGACGCGTTGAAGCCGCCTTCGTCATCGGTCGTCTTTTGCGGGGCGTCGAAGATGTTTTCCTTCTTGAAGCCGCCGGCAATGAGCGATTGTGTCGCGCCGTCGGTGCGCAGTTTCGCGGTCGGCAATTCGTAGTTCGTGATGCGCAGCGCGCCGACTTCTTCCGGCTTCCAGCCGCGGCGTTTCATCTCTTCGGCAATGGCCGTGCCGACCTGATTGCCGATCTTGAACGCGGACATGCCCAGATGCGGCACGTTCGCCAGCGGCTTGCCGGTCGAGTCGACCAGTTGATCGTCGACGGTGACGAACTTCATGTTGTAGCGCTTGGCGCGCGCCTGGATCGCCGGTCCGAGACGCACGTCCGGCGCGCAGATCACGAAGCCTTTGGCGCCTTGCGCGCCGAGGTTGTCGATCGCGGCCAGCACTTTTTCACCGTCCGGCGTGCCGATGTTCACCACCGAGAAGCCGTCCTTCTGGCCGAGCGCGCTAGCGGCTTTCTGTTCGTTGATGAACCAGGCCTGTTCCGGCATCTTGACGAGGAAGCCGACTTTGAGCGGCGCGTCCGCGTGCGCGGAAAGTTGCATGGCAAAAGGCGCGGCGAGGGCGGCGGCAGCCATTGCGGTTAGCGTCAAACGGCGAAGCTTGCTGGTCATACCTGTCTCCTGAAGTTGAAAAAGCTGCGTTGATTTATTTGATTGCAGCGGTTGATGCACGGCGACGTCAGCGGGGACGCGGATGGACGTTGGAATGCATGGTGACGTGAAGCGATCGCATGACCATCAGCCCGCCACGTACGCCGTTTTCACGGCGCTCCAGAAGGCCGCGTCCGTTGCGCCATAAGCGGACGCTTTGCGGCCGCCGCCGGGCGCGTGACGCTCGACGGCCGTGGTCGGCAGATTGATCGTGACAAGGCCGCTATGCACATGACGGCGGAAATGCCGCGCGCGATTGAGCGAGCGCGTGCAAATGCCGGCGCACAGACCGTAAGCGGTGTCGTTCGCGAGATGCAGCGCGTGATCGTAGTCGTCCGCGCGCAGCGCGACGGCAACGGGGCCGAAGATTTCCTCCCGCGCGACACGATGTTCCGGTTCGCCGATGAAGAGCGCCGGCTCGAAAAAATAGCCGCGTGTCGCGCGCTCCAGTTGGCGGCCACCATGCAGCAATTGCGCGCCTTCCTGTTGGCCGATGCGCACATAGTCGAGATTGCGTTCCAACTGCGCGGCGTTGGCCACGGGACCCATGTCGGTGCCGTGCTTCAGGGCATGATCGATCGAGAGTCTCGCGAGCTTCGCCTGCAATGCGTCCACGAACGGCTCAAACACCGCACCTTCGACAATCAGCCGCGCCGCCGCCGTGCTGCGCTGACCCGTCGAGCCATAGGCGCCGCTCAAGGCGGCTTCGACGGCGCCTTCCAGATCGGCGTCGGCCAATACGACGAAGGGATTCTTGCCGCCCATCTCAAGTTGCACGCGCGCCTGCCGAGCGACGGCGGCTTGCAGCACGCGCGTGCCGGTTTCCGCCGAACCGGTGAAGCTAACGGCCGCCGTCAGCGGATGCGCGGCAATCCGTGCGCCGACCTGACGGCCGCTGCCCATCACGAGGTTGAACACGCCCGCGGGCAAACCGGCGCGGCTGATGATCGAGGCCAGCGCCGCCGCGCAAGCCGGTGTCGATTCGGCCGGTTTGAAGACGACGCAATTGCCATGAGCGAGCGCAGCGCCGATCTTCGCCGCGGCAATCGCCAGCGGCGCGCTCCATGGAGCGATGATGCCGACCACGCCGAGCGGTTCGCGCGTTACGTCGATCTCGACGCCGGCACGCGTCGACGCGACGGGTTCGGCGAAGACACGCAAGGCTTCCGCCGCGCACAGTTTGAAGGTCTGCCCAGCACGCGTCGCCTCGACCAAAGCGTCGGGCAGCGTCTTGCCGACTTCACGCGCCAGCAGCCGGCCCAGTTCGTCGCGGCGCGCGAGCATCTCGCTGCCGATGGCGTCGAGCGCATCCGCGCGACGCTGTGCCGAACCAAGCGACCACTCGCCGAAGGCTGCGTGCGCGGCCTCGATGGCCATATCGGTTTGTCGCACGTCGGCTCGCACATATTCGCCGACAGGATCGTCCAGGTCCGACGGATTGAGCGAGACGCCCGTGGTCGCGCCCGTCTCCCATCCGCCATTGATGTAGTGGCGAAACGGGCTTGCAACGAGTGGGACGAGCGGATCGCGGTTCATCGACGGGGAAGGCGCCAGATAGGAAGCTCAGAAAGTCCACGAATGGTATGAGCCGTCCCAATAACTTTCCAATCCCTTTTTAGGCTATCCCGATATCAATTCCGGTATGGCATGATGGAGCCTTGCCTCGGCAGAGCTCGCGGTTCGTGGTTTGAGCCGCCTAATCGGAAACAGGCTGGAGACAGACCATGACGCGTAGCTACTCGAACTGGTTCGTGCGGGCGCGGCTCAAAACGCGGCAACTGCTATTGCTCGCGGCAATGGAAGAGGAAGGCAACGTTCGGCGCGCCGCCGACGTGCTCGGCATGACCCAGCCCGCGGCGTCGCGACTGCTCAAAGAGCTCGAGGACATGCTGGAAGTGAGCCTGTTCGACCGCACGCCGCACGGCATGCATGCCACGTTATACGGCGAGGTGATGATCCGCCATGCGCGCATGGTGCTGTCGAACCTGAGTCATGCGCACGACGAAATTTCGGCGTTGCGCGCGGGGCTGGCGGGGCAAGTGCGGATCGGCGTGATCGCGGCGGCCGCGGCGACCATGGTGCCGCGCGCGATTGCCAGTGTGAAGGAACGCTATCCGCAACTGCAAATCTGGGCAGAGGTCGCAACTTCGGATGTGATGCTGCCGCGACTGGCAGAAGGCGAACTGGACATCATGATCGGCCGCGTACTGGAGCGGCAGAATCAGTTCAAGACTGAAGTTCGCTACGAACCGCTCGCCGACGAGCCGCTTTGCGTGGTGGCGCGTCCCGGCCATCATCTCGAAAATGAGACAGGTTTGACACTGCGTGGAATCGTCAACGCGAGCTGGGTTTTACATCCTCCGGGCAGTGTTTTGCGTCATCGATTCGATCTGATGTTTTCGCAGATCGGGCTGAATCCGCCGCAAAACGTGGTCAATACCAACAATTTTCTGGCGATTTCGAGCCTGCTGCTTCAAAGCGACATGTTGGCGGTTTTACCCGACGAAGTGGCGCGTCAGTACCAACAGTATGGCGTTCTGAAGCGGATACCGATCGATTTACCGTGCAGGATGGATACATTCGGTATCATCACGCGCCAGTCGCACCTGCTTTCACCGGCGGCCTCGGTTGTGCTGGAAGCCTTGCGGGAAGCCGCTAGCGAGGTGTACGGCACCGCTTTCGAGCCAACAGTGGCGCGATAAATGCTTCTCCCGTGGTCACGACAGCCGGCTGGCGGCGCGGGAGGGACAGAAGATGTACAACAAACACGGAAAACGGCAACGCGCCGTCGACGATTCTTTTTCAGTTCGCTCCGGCGGAGCGAGCGCCTGGTTTAGCAACGGCATGGCTCTCAAATCGACGATTTACAAGGCGGAACTGCAGATCGCCAACATGGACCGGCACTACTACGCCGACCATTCGCTGACGATCGCCCGCCATCCCTCGGAAACCGACGAACGAATGATGGTTCGGGTCGCCGCGTTCGCGCTGTTCGCGCAGGAACGGCTTGAATTCTGCAAAGGTTTGTCGGATGTGGACGAGCCGGATCTGTGGGAAAAAGATCTGACCGGCGCGATCGACACCTGGATCGAAGTCGGCCAGCCGGACGAACGGCGCATCGCCAAGGCGAGCGGCCGCTCGAACAAAGTGATCGTGATTGCCTACGGCGGCCGTGCGTCGGACATCTGGTGGCAGGGCGTGCGCAACAAGGTTGAGCGCATGCGCAACGTGACGGTTTGGACGCTCGGCGAAGACGTCGCCACTGCCCTCGGCTCGCTGGCCGAACGGACCATGCGGCTGCAATGCACCGTGCAGGACGGCGAAGCATGGCTTGGCAGCGCCGATGCCGATGCGGTGAAAATCGAATGGACGGTGCTTAAGGCGCCCGCCAACGCCTGACGCGTCGACGCCTTACAAACTTGCCGATAGCTTTATAGCGACGTCATATGCGCCGCTTCCGGCGGGCCTTTCAGTTCGACCATGTTGCCTTCCGGGTCGAAGAGATACAGCGACTGTCCATAGCCGTCCGCGCCGTAGCGCTGCCCCAGTTCACCCAGCCGCGCGCCGTGTTCGACCAGATGCGCCTTGAGCGCTTCGGCGTCGAACGGATCGATGCGCAAGCACACGTGATCCATATTCCGCCCGGTGCCCGGCGCGCCGTTTTCGGCGTGGTCGAGTTTGGCACCCACCTGCAACAGATCGATCAGCGAACGGCCCGCGCGTAACTGCGTCAGGCCTAGATCGCGCTGCTCCTTCTCGACGCTGCAGCCGAGCACGTCGCAATAGAAGCGCGCCATGGCCTCGACGTTCGTCGCCCGAATGACAACGTGATCGATCTCGCGAATGTGGATTTTCATGTGGAACGCCCCTTGGCTGGCTCGCAGAACGCGTGAATTGCCAGTGTAGAAGAAAGGGCGGCGCTGCGAACACAGGTCGTGAAAGCCGCCTTAAGGGCCGGATCAGGACCGTATGGACGAAAAAAAGCCCGCTCTATGTGGAGCGGGCTGAATCCATATCAGGAGGAGACATGGAGGAGACAAGTACTAATATACACATCGGCCTGGTGCGACGCAATAACTTTTTAAGGGAAAACCCGATATCGTGCCAAATTGTCGCAGTTTTCCGTTAAAGGGGCGCCCGGCGGGGCTTTGGGTCTACGAAGAAGCGCAATGACAGAGCAAGAACCGGAGCGTAGTGTGTCGGCATGCGGCCTACATTGGTGAGCATCGACACCGTCTCTTCGGGACCATCATGAACCGCAAATCTACCGATACCGCCTCCGGCGCCAGCCACTGGACTTCCGACGACGCGCGCTGGCAAGCCGTCACCCACCGCAAGTCGCAAGCCGATGGCGCGTTCTTCTACGCCGTCAAAACGACCGGCGTGTTCTGCCGTCCGTCGTGCGCGTCGCGCCTGCCGCGCCGTGAGAACGTTGCTTTCTTCACCGATGCCGCCGCCGCGCGCGCCGCGGGCTTTCGCGATTGCAAGCGCTGCCAGCCCGGCGGCCTGCCGCGCGAGCTGGAAATCGTGAATCGCGCGTGCGCCGCGCTGGACGCCGACCCGCAGGAGCGCCTCACGCTCGCGCAACTGAGCGACGCCGTGCACGTCAGCCCGTTCCACCTGCAGCGTCTTTTCAAGCGGGTGGTGGGCGTGTCGCCGCGTCAATATCAGGCCGCGCAGCGGGGCGCCGCGTTGCGCGACGCGCTCCAGAGCGGCTCGGACGTCACTCGCGCCACGCTCGACGCGGGCTTCGGCTCGCCGTCGCGGATGTACGACAGCGCGTCGGCCGAACTGGGCATGGCGCCGTCCGCGTATCGCCGCAAGGGTGCCGGACTGACCGTTCGCTACGCCAGCGCGCCGACGTCGCTCGGTTATGTGCTGGTCGCGGCGACGGAGAAGGGCATCTGCAAGATCGCTTTCGGCGACGACAAAGCCGCACTCGCCAGCGATCTGCGCGGCGAATTCGCCAACGCCGACGTGTTGGAAGATACCGAACACCTGGCGCCGTTCATCGCGCAGATCGACGCCTATTTGCGCGGCACCCGTCAGGACTTCGATCTGCCGCTGGATATCGCCGCGACGGCATTCCGCCAGCGCGTGTGGGACGCGTTGCGGCGCATCCCGTACGGTGAGACGCGCAGCTATTCGCAGATTGCCGAAACGGTCGGCGCGCCTCGCGCCGTGCGCGCTGTAGCAAGCGCCTGCGCGACGAACCCGGTGGCACTGGCGATTCCTTGTCATCGCGTGGTGGCCAAGGGCGGGGCGCTGGCGGGCTATCGCTGGGGGTTGCCGCGCAAGGCCGCGCTGCTGGACAACGAGGCGCAGCATGCCGGCGCCTTCTCGTACGGCCAGATCGAGCGCAACCAGCGCGTCCATGCCGACGCCGACATCGACACCGAAACCATCACCAAACTGGACCACGCCGCGTGAGCACGCTTGACGAAGTCGCTACCCTTGAGTTGCCGTTCAAACCACCCTTCGACTGGCCGCGCCTGCTGCGTTTCTTCGGCGGACGCGCGACGCCCGGCGTCGAAGCGGTCGAAGACGGCGCGTACCGCCGCGCGATCGATTGGGCCGGCGACAGCGGCACGCTGAGCGTGCGTCTGCATCCGCGCAAGCGTTGTCTCGTCGCCAGCATGGAAGGGCCGGTAAGCCGTCACGCCGACGCGCTCGCCGCGCCGATTGCGAAGATGTTCGACCTGCACGCCGATCCGAAAAAGATCGGCGCAGAACTCGCCGCGGATCCGTGGCTCGCGCCGCTAGTCGAGGCCGTGCCCGGCTTGCGCGTGCCGGGCGCGTGGTCGGGCTTCGAGCTGGTGGTGCGTGCAATCGTCGGGCAGCAGGTCAGCGTGAAGGCGGCGACCACCATCATCGGCAGACTGGTGCAGCGCGCCGGCGAGCGTATCGAGGGACATCCGCATGAGGACACCGCCTGGCGTTTCCCAACGCCCGCTGCGCTGGCTGCTGTGGATCTCGCGCAAATCGGCATGCCGGGTAAACGTGTAGCGGCATTGCAGGGTTTCGCGCACGCGGTCGCCACCGGCGACGTGCCGCTCGACAACAACACGGCCGACTCCGACAGTCTGCGCGCCGCGCTGCTGGCGCTGCCCGGCATCGGTCCGTGGACCGTCGAGTACGTCGCCATGCGCGCATGGCGCGATGCCGATGCGTGGCCCGCGTGGGACCTCGTGCTGATGCAGTCGATCTGCGCGCGCGATCCATCGCTTGTGCGGCCCACGCAGCAGCGCGCCCGCACCGACACATGGCGGCCGTGGCGTGCGTACGCGGCGATGCATCTGTGGAATGAAGTAGCGGACCGCGCGGGCGCCGCGCGTGGTGGCTGAAACGGCGCGTCGCCCCCAGCCGTTGACGTAGTGCGTCGCCGATGGCGGCCGACACGTCGCGCGGTTTGGGGAGAAGAAATGCGGATCGCGCGGGAGGCGCGTGACGGATAGCGTGATGTCGGGCAAAGCCAACGGACTGGCGCAAAAAGCAGTGAAATTGGCCCAAAAAAGAAGCGGTCCGAAGTGCTCCGGCGACCCGCCGAAGCGGCCTCAAGCAGCCGTTCTGGCGAGATGTTAAAGTGCCCGCTACCGAAAATTCCGCCGAACGTTGTCAACCGCAGTGCTGCGGCACATGGCGGCCGACAACGCCAGACTCGCATCAATGCCAAACACGACACCTTCCCGCACGACCGACGCGCTCTCGCACCGCCTGTCCGTGCTGACCTCAGGCCCACAGCGCGACGCGCTGATACGCGGCCTGCGCGGCATCGAAAAGGAAAGCCTGCGCGTGACGCACGAGGGCAAGCTCGCCTTGACGCCGCATCCGCGCGCGCTCGGTTCGGCGCTCACGCATCCGTCGCTCACCACGGATTATTCCGAAGCGCTGCTCGAACTGATCACGCCGGCTGAGCATGACGTCGCGCTCACGCTCGAAAAGCTCGATACGCTCCACCGTTTTGTCTACGCGCAACTCGGCGACGAGATTCTGTGGAACAACTCCATGCCGGGCCTCTTGCCCGACACCGACGACGGCATTCCGATCGCGAACTATGGCAGTTCGAACATCGGCAAGCTGAAGTACGTGTACCGCATCGGCCTCGCGCTCCGCTACGGCCGCACGATGCAGTGCATTGCGGGCATTCACTACAACTATTCGCTGAACGAAGAAGTGTGGCGGCGGCTGCACGCGGACCAGCAATCCACCGCAAGCGCGGTCGATTTCCAGTCCGATCGCTATCTCGCGCTGATCCGCAATTTCCGCCGCACCAACTGGCTGCTGATGTATCTGTTCGGCGCATCGCCGGCGCTGGATCGGCGTTTCCTCCGCGATCGCAAACACACGCTCGACACGTTCGACGCCGACACGCTCTATCGTCCGTACGCAACCAGTTTGCGCATGAGCGACCTCGGCTATTCGAACACCGCGGCGCAAGCCGAATTGCGCGCCGACTACGACACGCTGCCGGGCTACCTCGACGCGCTCGCGAAAGCCGTGAGCCAGCCGTACCCCGCGTACGAGGCAATCGGCACGCAACGCGACGGCGAGTGGGTGCAGATCAACACGAACGTGCTGCAGATCGAAAACGAGTTTTACTCGACGATCCGTCCGAAGCGCATCACGCATCCGGGCGAGCGTCCGCTGCACGCGCTTGCCGCACGCGGCGTGCAATACGTGGAAGTGCGTTGCATGGACATCGACCCGTTCGAGCCCACCGGCATTTCACTCGAAACGTCGCGCTTTCTCGACGCTTACCTGCTGGTGTGCGCGCTCGACGACAGCGCGCTGTTACCGCCAGATGCTTATGCCGAAGCCAATCAGAATTTCGGCCGCGTAACGATGGAAGGGCGCAAGCCGGGCCTTGAACTGGCGCGCGACGGCCAACCGGTTGCGATGACGGACTGGGCGAACGAGCTGCTCATCAAGATCGACGCGGCCGCTGCCGCGCTCGACACTTTGCATGGCGGCGATGCGCATGCTCGCGCCGTCGCGGTTCAACGCGCGAAGCTGGCGGATGCATCGCTGACGCCGTCGGCGCGCGTGCTGCAGACCATGCGCGAGAAGCAGCAGAGCTTCCTCGCATTCGGTCTCGAACAAAGCGAAGCGCACGCCGCGTATTTCCGCTCACGTCCGCTGGATGCGGAGCAGACCCAGGCCTTCGCCGATCTCGCCGCGCAATCGCTTGCCGAGCAAGCCAAACTCGAACGGGAAGAAGTCGGTTCGTTCGACGCGTTCGTCGCTGCATATCGGGCGTATACGCTGAACCGGTTCAGCGTCTGAATCACGCTTGCAGGCGACATGACGAAAGAGCGGCCAACACGGCCGCTTTTTTTATTTCGCGCCGGTAACGTCTACGCAAAGTGCAGTGCGTTTCAAACGTCATCGGCAAATACTCCGCGCGTTCTAACGATTCTCTGATCCAGATGAAACACCGTCCCCGCGCCGTAGTCCAAACTGACATGACGCGCACCACAGAGGGAGGATTCAACGTGATGAAGAAAAGTCTGTTGGCCATGCTGTGCGTAGCGGCAGCGGGATGTTCAACGCAAGGGCAGGTCGATCCTGACGTCATGCAGATCGCGACCACGCCGCTAACGTGTTCGAACAAAACGGAATGCGATGCCTGGTGGCAACGCGCGAAAGCGTGGGTGGCGAGCCATTCGACGTACAAGATCGATGCCTCGACCGACACGTTGATCCAGACCGCCGGCCCGGATGGCGGCAAGCGCGCGTTGGCGTATCAGATCACGCGCGCCGCGAATCCGGACGGCACGGCAACGATCGGCTTCGCCGCGCATTGCGACGGCTCGATGGGCTGCAAGCCGAACCCGTGGGAAGCCGGTGCCGACTTCAAGCAATTCGTGCGAGGCACCGCGACCGGCGCGCCGCAGAGTGGCGCTAAACCCCCGCAAGCCGCGCCGACAGCGCCGCATCCGGATGCCCTGCAGGGTCAATCGATCCCGGCGACGAATGGCGAAGCCGTCACGCAATAAACGCTGAAGACGCGCGCGAAAAGTTGCCGGAACAATATCGTTTCTCTCGGCGCGCGTCCGCTCGAGGCAGCGTCAGACCTCAATGCCCCATCGACGGGCCTACGCCCTTGCGTGGCTTGGTAATCCACACCAGCACGGCGAGCACGAGAAACCCCGCGCAGGAAATGCGGAAAAAATCGTTAGTGGCCATCATATAAGCCTGCGCCGTCACCAC
This sequence comes from Paraburkholderia sp. BL25I1N1, assembly GCF_003002025.1. Lineage (GTDB taxonomy): Bacteria > Pseudomonadota > Gammaproteobacteria > Burkholderiales > Burkholderiaceae > Paraburkholderia. The sequence goes on along the minus strand of NZ_PVZB01000025.1, from coordinate 81,909 downwards.
CTGATTCAACTGCGCGGTGATGCCGTCGCCGGAGAGCCCGATACCGGCCAGCGCGTTGGTATAAGCATTGGTGTTCGCGGCGTAGACGTTGACCGAGTCGGTCAGCATCGCATGATGGCGGATCGTGTCGTTCTCCCAGTACGTCGTGCTAATCGCTGTGCCGATCGCACCCGATAAGGTCCGGAAAAAATTGGACAGCCCGGAAGCACTCGCCAGGCGTTCATCCGGCACGCTGGAGAGCGTGATGGTGGTCATCGGCACGAAGAAGCAGGCAACGCCGATGCCTTGCACGAGCCGTGGCCAGATCACATGATTGAAGGGCACGTCGAGCGTGAACGTGGAGTTCCAGAACGAGACGAACGCGAACACGATGAACGCAAAACTCGCCACCACGCGCAGATTCAGACGGTGCATGTTCTTGCCGATCATCGGCGACAAAAACAGCGCGAGCAAACCAACCGGCGCGGTCGCCAGACCGGCCAGGCCGGCGGTGTAACCCATCACCGTTTGCAGCCAGAGCGGGAAAATCACTACCGAGCCGAAGAAGGCCATAAAGCCGAACGACACGATTATCACGCCAAGCGCGAAGTTGCGATCCTTGAATAGCGAGAGATCGACCACCGGCTCTTTCTCGGTCATCTCCCACACCAGCATGAAGGCGAGCGACACCACCGCGATCACCGCCAGCGTCACGATAAACGTCGAGTTGAACCAGTCGCGATCCTTGCCGAGGTCGAGCACCATCTGCAGGCACGACACCCCGATCACGAGCAGCGCGAGGCCGACCGCGTCGATGCGCTGTTTCGTGGTCTTCGTCTCACGGCCGCGCAGCAGCAGGAACGCGCATACCGCCGAGAACAGACCGATCGGCACGTTGATATAGAAGATCCACGGCCACGTGTAGTTGTCGGTAATGTAGCCGCCCATCACGGGCCCGAAGATGGGCGCGCAGATCACCGTCATCGCCCATAGACCCAGCGCAAGTCCGCGCTTTTCCGGTGGATACGAGCGCATCAGAATGGTCTGCGAGAGCGGCACCATCGGCCCGGAAACGAGCCCCTGCACCAGCCGGAACGCGATCAGCGATTCAAAGTTCTGCGCGAAACCGCACAGCGCTGAAGCAATCGTGAAAAGCAACACGGACAGCGTAAACAGCTTCACTTCGCCGACGCGCCGGGCGAGCCAGCCTGTCAGCGGCACCGCAATCGCCGAGGCGACCGAATACGACGAGATCACCCAGGTGCCCTGGCTTGTTGCTACGCCGAGGCTGCCGGAAATGGTCGGCACCGCGACGTTCGCAATCGACGTGTCGAGCACTTCCATAAACGTGCCGAGTGCGAGCCCGACCGTTAGCAGAGCCAAAGCGCCGCCCTTGAGCGGGGCGGGTTCAGCGGCGGGCAGGGCGGCGGCGGAAGCCGTGGCATTCATCATTCTTCTCCTTAACTGGAAAGCTTGTCGCGGCAGCTTTATCGACCACACCAGCTAGCGTGTTTACATGCCGGATCACTCTCTGCCCAGACAGACATTTTCCGACGATGACGCTCTTGAAAAGCACGTTCAGGTTAGTGTTCGCCGTGTTCCCGCGGCGACGTTTCGGGGGATTCGTCCAGCGTTTCCTGTTGCGCCCCCAATCCACATCCCGCGCTCGCGCCCGCGTCGATGCCGTTCGCGATGAAACGGCCGAGCAGGTCGATCAACGTGGCGTGGTCGGCGGCCGAAAATCCGCGCAATTGCTCGTTCAGCACCGCCGCGCCCAGAGCGGGCAATTGCCGCGCGGCGTCGTGACCTTGCGGCGTCAACTCCAGCTTCACCATGCGCCGATCGGTCTCGCTGCGCGAACGCGCGATAAAGCCTTTCTTTTCAAGGCGATCGAGCAGACGCGTCATCGATCCGCTGTCGTAGGACATGGCGCGCGACAGCTCGAACGGTGTGCTCGCGCGCCGCGACGACAGCATGAGGATCACGCCGATCTGCTGCGTGGTCAGTCCCAATGGCTTGACCGCACGATCCGTCCGCTCGACCAGCACGTTTCGAGCTTTCGTCAGGTAGTAGCCAAGACTCGATTCGAGGTGAATCTCGTCCGCCTTGTAGGGGCCATCAGTCATCGTGTATCCGGGAACGTCTCGAGCAGAACGGATTTTAGCTGCCTAAGCAGACAAGTCAAATTTGATTTCGCGTAGCGCGAACGACAGGAAAACAACACGGCCGACGTTCGCGGACGGAAGTATCTTGAAATTTAATTGCATAGTCAATAGTATTATAGGCAACGAGTTACGCGCGACCCGCGCCACCCGAAACATGTTCTGACCGATTGTCTGCCGCCGCGACCGCGACGCGCAAAAAAGGATTTCCCCGATGCTGTACCTCAAAAACACGCTTGGCGGCCTGAGCCGCTCCCTGACCGATTCCGCACTCAACACCTTCCAAGGGCCGCACCGCTGGTGGAAACTCGCGCTGTTCGCCGTCCTGTTCGTCTTGCCTGGCGGATCGGTCGGCGTCGCGGTGCTGGCGTGGTTCGAGCATCGGCGGGGACAGAAGGGCGCCAAGGCAGGGAAAATCCAGTTGGTGGCGGCCACCGTACCTACGGCGAACGCCGCTGTCGCTCCTGCCAGCGCGGAAAAGCACGTCGGTCCCGCGGGCGCCTGCCAGGCGCGCGGCGATGCGCCGTGCCGGGCCGCCGCGGGTAAGCTGGCCCGCCGGGCCAAGTCGACGGAATCGCGGGTTTGACGCCTCGCCGGTAACAGCGCGTAACCTTCGCGGCGTCCTCCGTAACACACCTGCCTCCTTCCTCGCATTACCCTTTCAGTTTCCCGCGCCCAGCGGGCTCATACGCTAACATTCCGGCGACCAAGATCTCGCCCGGCCGGCGGTGTCGCCATTGGCCGCGCCGCGGCGTCCAGAAGGAATTCATTGCATGCAGTCTGATCGAATCTCGCGCGCGCGGATGCTTGCGCCTCGCGCCCTGACTATTGCGGTGGCCGCGGCCTTCGCCAGCCTGCTGGCGTCTTGCGCGGTCGGCCCCGACTACAAGCGGCCTGCCGCCGAGATCCCGGCGTCGTACAAGGAAGCCGCGCCCGGCTGGAAAGTCGCGCAACCGGCCGATCAGCAGGATCGCGGCGACTGGTGGAGCATTTACGAGGATCCTCAGCTCAACGCGCTCGAGGAGCGCCTGAACACCGCCAACCAGACCGTCGCTCAGTTTGCTGCCGCCTATCGTCAGGCGCGCGCGCTGGTCGGCGAGGCGCGTGCGGCATATTTCCCGACCATCGGCGCGTCGGCGGGTGCCACGCGTTCTGGCAACGGGAGGTCCTCCGGCGGCAACTCGACCACCGCGACGAGCCGCTCCGGCGTCGGCAACAGTTTCAACGTGCAACTCGACGCAAGCTGGGAGCCGGATCTGTGGGGTTCGGTCACCCGCTCGGTGAACGCGCAGAAAGCCGGCCAGCAAGGCGCCGCGGCGGACCTCGCCAACGCGCGGCTGTCGGCCCAGGCCACGCTCGCCCAGACCTATTTCTCGCTGCGCGCGCTCGATTCGACCCAAAAGCTGCTCGACGACACCGTCGCGGCCTATCAACGCTCGCTGCAGCTCACGCAAAACCAGTACGCAGCCGGCGTTGCCGCGCGCTCCGACGTGATTCAGGCGCAGACGCAATTGCAATCGGCGCAGGCGTCCGCGATCGACAACGGCGTTCAGCGCGCCCAGGACGAGCACGCAATCGCCGTCCTGGTCGGCGAACCAGCCTCAACCTTCTCGATTCCGCCGATGCCGCTCACCGCCACGCCGCCCACCGTGCCGGCGCAGATGCCCTCCGCGCTGCTCGAGCGGCGTCCGGATATTGCCTCGGCGGAACGCAAGGCCGCGGCGGCGAATGAACAGATCGGCGTCGCTATCGCCGCATTCTTCCCGTCGCTGACGCTGTCGGCGACCGGCGGCTTCGAAAATTCGGTGTTCTCGCAGCTGCTGACCGCGCCGTCGCGCTTCTGGACGCTCGGACCGCAGCTCGCGGCGACGCTGTTCGACGCCGGCCTGCGCCAGGCTCAGACCGACGCAGCGCGCGCTGCCTACGACGGCGACGTGGCGACCTACCGTCAAACGGTGCTGGCCGCGTTCCAGGACGTCGAGGACAATCTCGCGTCGCAGCGCATCCTCGCACAGGAAATCGTCGTGCAGCAGCAAGCGGTGGATTCGGCGCGCCAGGCGCTCGCCATCGTCACGAACGAATACAAGGCCGGTACGGTCGGCTACGTCAATGTGCTGACCGCGCAGACCACGGCCTTCACCGCCGAGCAGAAGCTGGAGAACATCGCCGGGCAACGGATGGTGTCGTCGGTCGGTCTGGTGAAGGCGCTGGGCGGCGGCTGGGACGTGTCGCAGATGAATCGCGAAACCGGCGACGTGGCGGCGCCGGTGCCGCTGCCCGCGTCATCGGCCGCGCCTGTCGCGCAAAGCGGGGCGACGCCGCTGTCGCGAATGCATACAGAGTAAAAGCGCCGGCCGTCGAGGCAAGGCAAAAGAGGCATGGCCGCATTCCACGGCCATGCCTCTTTTTTATCGCGCCGACGCCAGGCGCCACAACGGATCCAGCAGCCCCACGAGGTGATCGCGCTCCTACGCCGCAGCGCTGGCCGTCGCACGCAACGAAGCCGATTCCCCGCCTCAGGCAACAATGTGCGCCGAAATGCCGGACCGCGCGCGTCAGTGCACGAACGTCAACGCCACCGTGTCTGGCCCGCTCGGCCGCCCCAACAGGTTCAACAGTCCCGCGAGATTGTCGCGCGCCTCCGGCGCGGCGCTGGCCGTGCCATGAAACGACGTCGACGCCGCCGACACCGTGCCATTGCCGGTCAGCATCAACGGCCCCTTGGTGGTGGTCAGGTCGAGCGTGGATGATTCGCCCTGCGCCTGGAACAGCACCCGGTACGAGCCAAGCGGCTTGACCAGCGAGACGCGCGAACTGACGTCGGTCAACGTGACGGTGAGTTGCCCGAACGCTTCCCGATTGAAGCTGCGCCAGTCCGACCAGGACAGTTGCACGTTGCCCTGCAGATCGAGCGTGTTAAAGGGCGCGCCAAGACCGCTCAGCAGCGAAGCCGGCACGGCGATCGCGCCGGCCGTAACAGTCGCGGTGCGCGGCGTGGCATCCACGGTGATCGGCTCCGGCATCGCTTCGCTGTGCCGCATGATCATACGCACACGGCCGGTAAACAGCGGCCAGAACGCCGTGTGCCATTCGATCCGCCCGGGCAGCAGCGTCGCCGCGCTCATGTCCGAGCCGGCGGCCAGCATCAGCGTGGCCGAGCCGTGCCACAGCGAACCGGCCGGATTGACGAGATTGACGTGGCCACCTGTCTGCTTGGCGAACTGCGGGGTGATCCAGGCGGCCGGCAGCATCGTCAGCATCACGGCCGCGGCGGACAGCACCGCGATCACCAGCCAAGGCAGCGCGAGGCGCAAGCGCCGCATCCAGTAATTCATGCGAGATCCTGTGACGGCGCGGTCGCGGTTATTGTCATTTCGCGGTAGACGGCTGCAACGACGCCGTCAGGTCCACCTGGCCGTCTTCCTTGAGCGCCGTGGCGTGCGCCTCCGAGACTTGCACCTTGAACTGCTTGCGCACGTCGTCGACCCAGGCGGTCCATGCCGGGAACGATGCGTTCTTCAACTGGATCTGGACCGCATTGCCAATCACCTGAACCTGCGTCGCCGTGAGGCCGTGATCGTTGAGCGAAGCGGTCAGCGCGTCCTTCAGCGCGGCGCCGGTCGGCGCGACGCCTTGAGCCGCCGCCGACAGTTGACGCGCTTCGTTCGCCTGCGCGGTCATCTGCGCCAACTGACGCTGCATGGCGGGCAGCGATTCACGCAGATGCGAGCGGCCTTCCTGCGCCGGAGCCCACAGCACAGACCACGCGATCACCACGGCGAGAACGCCGCCGCCCCACGTCAGGAGGGCTTTTTCGCGCTCGGTGCGCTGTTCCCAGAATCCGGCCCATGTTTGAGCGAGTTCAGCTTTCATTGTCCGTTCCTGATGGTCCACTTGCCGGTATTGCTGTCGATCGCGCCGCTCAGGCCGTTGCGCGCGAGGCGCTTGGCGAAATCGGGATCGAGCTTGACCTCCGGCTTGAAGTTCACGTCGAGCCGGCGGTCGTGATAGTCGAGCGCGGCAATGCCGTTGACCGGCACCGGCGCCAGCGAACGCGCGAGGCCGTCGGCGAGCGGCAGGAAATCGTCCGGCGACAGCTCGCCCGCCGCCACGCGCAACTGCTGTAACTGACGCGCCATCTGGTCGGGCGCGTCGAGCACGACGGTCGTTTTGGGGAAGGTATTGAGCAGCAATTCGGTCATCTGGGTGTTGATCGCATCGCGTTGGCGCGCGAGCATCAGCCACTGCACGTTTGCACCGATGATGGCGATCAGCAGCGCGCCGACCGCGAGCAGCACGGGCAGCCGCAGACGCCGCAGCGTCGCGCGGTCGAGCCGCCACGGCTGCGAAGCAAACTCGAACTGGCACAGGTCGAAGCGGCACTCCAGCGCGCGCCGCGCCAGTTGCTCGAACGGCAGCGGACTCGCGCCGTGGATGTGCGCAGCCAGCCGCGCCGGGCTATTCGGCGCGAGACTCGGCTCGTTGCCGGGCACTTCGGTGAGCATGTGCAGCGAGACCGGCGCCGCCCCGGCGAGCGCGGCAAGCGTCGCGTTCACGGCATTGGCGGGCACTGCCAGCCCTTCGCCCTGCACACCGCGCGCAATCGCCAGTTCGACGCGCGGCACGCCTCGGTCGCCTGCGCTGTTTGCCACGCCTTCGAGCAGCAGGGCGGGCGCGGTCTGGACTACGGCGCCGAGCACGGCGGCCACCATCGGCACCGCAGCCGCGACGCCGGGCGCCAGCAGCGGTGCGACGTCCGGCGACGACGACGCCCCGCCTGCAGCGTCCGCCATGGCCGGCTCACCGGCATTTACCGTTTCGGCGACTTCGGCGGGCACATCGGCATCGAGCGCGGCCGCCTGCGGCAGGCAGCGCGTGACCGGCACTGCGCGCAAACTGCGATGCCCGGCGTTGGCGAACGATTCGCAGATATACCGGAACCAGCCGCGGTCGATGACCGCCAGCAACTGCCGGCCGCCCGCGAGCGGTTTCGGGTCGACGGCGATGTGACAGGTCTGCGGGTCCTGGATTAGTTGATCCTCGACGATATTGGGCAGCGCTTGGCGCAGCCGCGGGCCACGCAGCGGCGGCAGTGTGGCGGGCATCATCAGCAGATCGCGCGCGGCGACCATCAGCACCGTGGTGGACGCGCGCGGCAGCAGCGCGAGCGCCGACCGGCCGGCGCGCTGGGCGCGGCCCGACTTGTCGAGCAGCACGAACGGCAGCTCCGGCAGTTGCCATTCCTGCGACGGCACCGCCGGATCACGCGGCGGCAATAGAACGATCAGCGTGCTCAAAGGCCACTCTCTCTGGGAAAAGCGTTATTCATAGTTGGTCTTCTACTCGCACGATACGCGTAGTGTGAGTCAATGCGTCGCGATAGACGAGGGTCGTGCGGTCCACTTCGGCGCGTTCGTGCTGCACGCGGCCGTGAATGAGGAAGTAATTCGAGTTGACGTCGAGTTCGCTCGGGTCGATCGAGACCGATTGCACGCCGGCGCCGCGCAACGCGAGCTGAATGTCGCCGACATTGCGGAAAAACACCGTTTGCCGGCGCGCGACGAAGGCTTGCGCCGTCGACAGGCTCATTCCTTGTACGACCGCCGCGATGACTTCGGCCGAAGCCGTGTTCACGTTGACCGCCGAGACGGTCGGCAGCACGGTGACGAAGGGGCGCAGGCGCGCGACCATTTCGGGCGTATAGCCGGGGATATCGAGCAGCGAGTCGACGCTGGTCATCTGGATCGGCGCGTTCGCGGAGCTGTCGTCGCTGTCTTCGATACCCGGTTTGTTGGTGAAGCTGCCGCCGGTGGCGCCGCCCTGGATCGGCGGCGGGGTCGCGGTGGTGCCGTTCGTCGAAGTGATGGTCTGGAAACGGGTTGCCGATTGTGCGAGGCTCGCGCGGACCTGGATTGCCGTGGTTTTTGCCAGCTGGCTGTTTGCGCCGAGCGATGCCAATAGGCGCTGGTAGGCGCCGATCTGGTCCATGTCCAGTTGCATCACGCCCGGGGCTGGGCTTTCGACCAGGTTTCGCAGGTTGAATTTTGCCTGGGCGTCTTCGATTGATCCCGATAGGTAGGTTTCTGCGCCTTGTTGTGCTCTTACTTCGCCTATTTGGCCCAGGAAATCGGATAGGCGGGTTTTGGCTATTGGGACGCCCCATAGACCGCCAAGGTATGTGATGCCGGCTGATGTGTCGCCTTCTGAGCGGAGGATCAGGCGTGTCCAATCTAGCGCGCCGCGGGCTACCCATTGGGCTTGGGACAGGAGGCGCTGGTTTTCTATCCTTCGGATCTGGACTTGCTGGCGCCAGAGCATGCCTGACACTAGGATCGCTGATAGTGCGACTACTAGTAATGCGCTGATTATGGCTACGCCGGTTTGGGTTTTTTTGGTTTTTTGGGTTTTGTTGGCCTTTCCTTGAATTCTTTGTGGTCTATTAGCGTTGCCCCTGTGCGGGGCGGCACCTACTTTCTTTGCCGCGGCAAAGAAAGTAGGCAAAGAAAGCCGCTTCACACCGCCAATGCTAAGCGGATCCCCCGCACAGCCTCGGTAGTGGACCATCTGGAATCTGTCTCCTCGCACATTCAACCCCGGTGACAAGGCCGTCATACCTCCCGCCTCGCACTCCGTGCTCGCCGGAAGGGTAGAGCGCGGTGCCTGCGTTTTGGCGGAGCGGGGGCCGTCGGCTTCGCCTCGGTGGGGCGCCGAATTAGGTGCGGGTGCATGCCCAGACACCGAAGCAGACCGGAGATACCATGAGGCGTACTCCGGCATTGCCAGGGACTGCTGGTTTAATTGCTTGCCGCCCGGCGCGCGAAGCGCCGCCGGAGCGGATGACTGCTTGGTCACTGCGGTTGGCTGTGCGAGGGATGGTGCGTTGATCGCGCCACAAAAGTGACTGTGCGGGGGCCCCGCTTGTACGTTAGCGGTGTGAAGCCGCTTTCTTTGCTTACTTTCTTTGCGGCGGCAAAGAAAGTAAGTGCCGCCCCGCACAGGGGCAACGCTAATAGACCACAAAGAATTCAAGGAAAGGCCAACACCAAAAACCGCCAGACACTCCCGTCGGAAAGACAAAACCGAGAACCTCATATCACTCTCCGACGAGAAAAACGCGAGTAACAGGCCGCGCCAACGACTTAGCCCCGACACTCACCTGCAACCCCGTCACCGACCGCGGCAGCGGCGCACTCCCCAACTGGGGCACCTTAAGATTATTGTCAGCCTCGGTAATAGCACTCTGCACCTCACCCATCTGCGTAGTCCACCCCACCTTAGGCACATAAACCTGAGCAGAAATAGACCCAACACCGCCCATCAACGGCACACCACTCCACCCTTCACCTTCACTGCCGCGCAAAGCCCGCCGCAATTCCCCCATATTCGCCAACGGCGGCGACGCATATCGAATCACGCGTCCATCGGACACCCGATACCGCACCACCTGCAACCGCGGCGCCGCGCCCGGCAACCGAAATTCCCGCACGATCTGCAACACGCTGCCGGACACCGACACCGCCGCCTGCCCAGCTTCATCATCCGACGCGGCCTGCCGCGCATCGATCCGCATCTGGTCGAACAGCTGCGCAAAAACGCGCTCGTCCTCCATCGCGCTCGTGATGGTCTGCCGCCCGCGAATGATCTGGTCGAGCCCTCGCCACGACAGCACGGCAATCACCGCCAGAATCGCAATCGCCACCAGCAATTCGATCAGCGTGAAACCACGCGCGCCCCTTGCCCTCAACGGGCGGCGGCGCTCAGAGCGAACGGTTGTTTTCATTCGCGACCACCGTCACCATCTGAGCCAGATTGCCGGAACCGCCCGGCATCGTCACCATCACTTCCACCCGACGAAACACCGGGTTCGGCGTGGCCGTCACCTGCTCCGTACAGACCAGCTGCAAGTTGCCCTGCGAACAGTCGAAACTCGTCGAGCCGACGTTCGGCCAGGCATGCGTCAGATGCAGTTGCGCCAAGGTATTGTCCGCGCTCCAGCCCGCCAGCAAACGGCGGTGCAGATCGGCCTCGCCGCTCGCCAGACTGCCCACCGCGCGCAACGACGCGGCCAACGCCACCGCGATGATCGCCAGCGCCACCAGCACTTCGATCATTGTGAAACCGCGCTGCGCGCCGTGAACCTTCTCGCGAGCCGTCATGCTCCTGCAACGACGCATCTCAGTGCACCTCGTAGCGGCCATTGCCGGTGCTGACTATCGTCGCGCTCCCGGCTGCCGAAAACAGCGTGATCTGCACAGGCACGTCGATCGCCTCGGTGCCGAATACGATACGGCTGGGCTGCGAATCCGAACCCGGATAGCTGATGCTCACCCCGGTCACGCCACCTTCCCAGCGACGCGGCCCCAGCAGATCGTCACGTAGCGGACGCCAGCCGTCTTCGGTGCGCAAGTCGAAGCGAAAGCCGCCATCGAGCGGTTGCCAGGCGATCGGCCGCGCGCGCACCTGCGCTTCGTCGCCAGCCGATTCGAACAGCAGCGCGAGACGCTGTGCTTCCTCGTTCAGATCAGTGCGCGGATTGCGTGTCATCGTCAACGCGGTCAAAGACACCAGCAAGCCCGCAATCACCAGCACCACCAGCATTTCGAGCAGTGTGAAACCCGCCGCGCGTTTGCCGCCGCCGGGCCGGCCCGCCTCACGCGGGTGACGCACGCCTTGCGAGCGCACGCTGGCCCGCGCCGCGCGCGGCAACGGAGCCGTACAGGGCGTGTCCACACGGGACTTGCAAGGGGACAATCGCATAGTGCCGGCCACGAACAATCAACTCAAAATCAAACGACGATGCATCGACGGGAACGTGCGAGGGTCAATCCCACCGCACGCATGAAAACACCAACTCCTCGAGCGCCTACTGCCACGAGCCGACGTCGGCGTCGTTGCCCTCGCCGCCCGCTTTGCCGTCAGCGCCGTAGCTGAACACGTCGATCTCGCCGTGCACGCCCGGATTCAGATACTGGTAAGCGTTACCCCACGGATCGTTCGGCAGACGCTCCAGGTAACCGCCGTCTTTCCAGTTGCTCGGCACCGGGTCCGTGGCCGGTTTTTCGATCAGCGCGCGCAAGCCTTGCTCCTGCGTCGGATAACGGCCGTTGTCCAGACGATAGAGTTTCAGCGCCTGCATCATCGTGCCGATGTCCTGCTTGGCGGCGACACGGCGCGCTTCGTCGGGACGGCTCATGATCTTCGGCACGATCAATGCGGCCAGAATGCCCAGAATCGCGATCACGACCATGATTTCGATCAGCGTGAACCCGCGTTGACGACGGCTGCGCGGACCCGCGATGTCATGACGGCGAGTGGTCGACAGTTGCATAGCTTGCTACCTCTTTTCAGGTGAAATTTTTGACTCGGCGGGATTCGCGTTTTGGCAATCTGGGTGCCATTGAACACGCCCGGCCGGTCATTTTAATGTCATGCAGTTGAAGGGTCGTGAGAAGGCGCTTTCAGCCCAACGCAATTTTCACAATAGTCCGTACAATGATGCGCATGAACGCCATCCAAATCCGCCTTCTGTCGCTCGCGCTGTTCGCCGTGTTCTGCGCGACGCTCACCTACTGGGTCATCACGCTCAGCACGTTGTCCGGTGCGCCCTTGCCCGCAGCCGCCGCGCACGCGCAGATCTCGACCGAGCAGGCTGCCACGCTATTCGGCGGCCAGCTCACGCGCAACGCCAACCAGGACGTGCGGCTGTTCGGCATCCTCGCTTTGCGGGAAGGCGCCGCGGCCATCGTCAGCGTGGGCGGCGAACCGCCGCATGCGGTGTCGCTCGGCAGCGCGCTGATGAAAGGCACCAAACTCTCCGAAGTCCGCGCCCGCTCGATCATCATCGACCGCAATGGCGCGCATTCCGAAGTATTCCTGCCAGCCAATCCCGCAGGTCCGACGATCTACGTGCGCTGAAGCCCGGGCGCTGAACAGCAGCGTCGCTTCAATCGATTGCGCGGTGACCTCTAGCAGTGACCGCGCAATCCATTCCTACTGCACCAGGTTGTTCAATTCGATGATCGGCAGCATCACCGCCAGCACGATCACCAGCACCACGCCCCCCATCGCCAGAATCAGCAACGGCTCCAGCAGACTCGTCAGGAACATCGTGCGGCGTTCGAGTTCGCGCGCTTCACCGTCGGCCGCGCGGTCGAGCATCGTGGTCACGTCGCCGGTCGCTTCGCCCGAACGGATCAGGTGAACGAGCACGGGCGGAAAAGTCTTCGTATTGCCGAGCGCGCGCGACAGCGACGTGCCTTCGCGCACCCGCACGATCGCATCGTCGATGTTCTCGCGCATCGCGTTGTTGCTGAGCGTTTCGGCGGCGGCTTGCAGCGCGCGCAGAATCGGCACGCCCGCCGCGGTGAGAATGCCGAGCGTGCTGGCAAAGCGCACCGTGTTATAGCCGCGTACGAGTTTGCCGAGCAGCGGTGCGGTGAGCAGCCAACGGTCGAACGCGAGGCGCGGACCGGGCTGCCTCAGAACCGAACGCACCAGATACACCAGCACGGCCACGCCGATCAGCATCGCCCACCACCAGTTCCGCACGAATCCGGAGAGCGCCATCATCATGATGGTGAGGAAGGGCAGTTGCTGCTTGGTGCTGGCGAACACGTTCACCACCTGCGGCACGACGTAGCTCAACAGAAACGTGACGATGCCGAAAGCGATGATCGTGACGATGGTCGGGTACGTGAACGCGAGCACGATCTTCTGCTTCAGCGCGTTGCGTTGCTCGATGTAGTCGGCGAGCCGCGACAGCACGAGCCCGAGCTTGCCGGTATGTTCGCCCGCCGCGACCAGCGCGCGATAAATCTCGGGGAAGTCTTTAGGATGCTGCGTCAATGCATTGGCCAGCGAATGGCCGCCGAGCACTTCCGCGCGAATCGACGCCATCAGTTCGCGAATGTAGTCGCGCTCCGATTGCTCGGTCAGCACCGCGAGCGCTTCGTCGAGCGGCAGGCCCGCGATCAGCAGGCTGGCGAGCTGGCGCGTCAGGATCGCCTGCTCGCGTTGCGACAGACGCCGCCCCAGCGACAGCCGCTGGTTGCGCTCGCCGCGCGTGCGTGTGGCCGCCGGTTCCACGACGAGCGGCGTCAGTCCTTGCGAGCGCAGATTGGTCCGCGCGCCGCGCGCGCTGTCCGCGTCGAGCACGCCTTTTTGCGCCTTGCCCGCCGCGTCGATCGCTTCGAAACGAAATGCCGGCATGCGCTTATGCTCCGCCCGTGACGCGGATCACTTCTTCGAGCGATGTCAGCCCGGAGGCGAGCCAGCGGTCCGCATCTTCGCGCAGCGTGCGCATGCCTTGCGCACGGCCGGCCGCGAGAATCTCCGCGTCGGCTGCGTTGCGGTGAACCAGCGTGCGGATGTCGTCGTCGATCAGCAGCAATTCGTAGACGCCGCGGCGTCCCGCGTAACCGGAATGGCCGCACCGGTCGCAACCGACCGGGTGATAGCGCACGCTGCCGTCTTCCTCGACACGCTCTTCGCGGCATATCGGGCACAGGCGCCGCACCAGCCGCTGCGCCAGCACGCCGAGCAGCGACGACGCCAGCAGATACGGTTCGACACCCATGTCGGTCAAACGCGTCACGGCGGATGCCGCGTCGTTCGTGTGCAGCGTGGCCAGCACGAGGTGGCCCGTCAACGACGCCTGCACCGCGATCTGCGCGGTTTCGAGGTCGCGGATTTCACCGATCATGATGACGTCCGGGTCCTGCCGCAAAATCGAGCGCAAGGCCCGCGCGAAGGTCATGCCGATCCGTTCGTTGACCTGCGTCTGGCCGATGCCCGACAGGTCGTATTCGATCGGATCCTCGACCGTCATGATGTTCGTGGTCGCGGTTTCGAGCCGTGACATGGCCGCATACAGCGTGGTCGTTTTACCGGAACCGGTCGGCCCGGTCACCAGCACGATGCCGTGCGGCCTGCCGATCAGCTTGTCGAACTTGCCGAGCGTATCCGACGCCATGCCGAGCGCTTCGAGGTTCAGGCGCGACGCGTCTTTTTCCAGCAGACGCAGCACCGCGCGTTCGCCGTGGCCGGTCGGCAGCGTGGAGACGCGCACGTCGACCGGACGGCCGCCCACGCGCAGCGTGATACGGCCGTCCTGCGGCAAACGCTTTTCGGCGATATCGAGCTGCGCCATGATCTTGATCCGCGAGATCAGTGCGCCGTGCAGCGCTTTCTTCGGCCGCACGACGTCGCGCAACGTACCGTCGACGCGAAAGCGCACGACGGAAGAAGTCTCGAACGGCTCGATATGAATATCCGACGCCTGCTCGCGCGCCGCTTGCGTGAGCAGCGCATTGATCATGCGGATGATCGGGGCGTCGTCTTCCGACTCCAGCAGATCCTCCACTTCGGGAATGTCCTGCATCAGGCGCGAGAGATCGACTTCGCCCTCCACTTCGCCGACCACCTGCGCAGCGCTGCCGTCCTGGCGCGCATACGCCTGGTTGATCGCCTGCGTGAGCTCGTCGGCAGGCAGCCGTACGATCGACACCGCGCCGAAGTTACGTGCTACTTCGGACAGCGCGGCGTCGCTCGTGCGTTCGCTGATCCAGACCTCGAGGCTGTCCGCATGCTGATGCGCGACCAGAATCTGGCCGGCACGGGCAAAGCCGTACGGCACGAGGCGCGCGGCGATGGCGGAGGGCGCCTCGCGCCCGGCATGCTCCGTCGCGCCGGCGGGCGCTAGTGTTGCGGCACCGGCTCGCGTTGCGGCTGGCGTAGCAGACGCTGACGGCGGCGTGGACGGCGTGCTCACGGCCGCACTCCAGGCGACGTGGTGGACGGCGTCACGGTCCCGGGGCTGCTCTGTATGGCAGGCCCGACGGTGGCCGGACTGCTCTGCACGGCGTTACCGTTGGTAGCGGCGCCGCCATTCGTGGGCGCTCCGCCGTTGGCCGGCGGCGGCGCCAACTGTTGACGACGCATCTTGTCGAGATCGAACAGATTCATCGCGGGCGAACCACCCTGGCTCGGACCGATCGGCATCGGCGGAACCACCGGATCGTCGTTGTCCTTCATCAGGTTGTTGTCCTGCTTGTACGCGCCTTGCACGCCCTGGATGTAGTCGTAGCGATTCGACGTCACGGCTTGAGCCGTACCGCGATCGCTGATGATCACAGGGCGCAGGAACACCATCAGGTTGGTCTTGTTGCGGGTCTTCTGTTCCGAGCGGAACAGCTGGCCGATCCACGGAATATCGCCGAGCAGCGGCACCTTGCTGTTGCTGACCTGGTAGTTGTCCTGCATCAAACCGCCCAGCACGATGATCTCGCCGTTATCGGCAAGCACCGTCGACTGGATCGAACGCTTGGTGAATTCCGGGCCGGCCGGGTTGGTCGCCGCGTTGTTCGTGCCGGTGACGATTGCCGAGTCTTCTGTGTAGAGCTGCAGCTTGAGAATGCCGCCGTCCGTGATTTGCGGCTTCACGTGCAGCGTCAGACCGACGTCGACGCGGTCGTAGGTATTGAACGCGGAAGTCGCCGTCGCGCTCGTCAGATTCGAATACGAACCCGTCTGAATCGGCACGTTCGTACCGACGACGATCTTCGCTTCCTCGTTGTCGAGCGTAATGAGATTAGGCGTGGACAGCACGTTCGCGTCCGCGGTCTGCGACAGCGCCTGAAGCAGCGCGCCCAGTCCTTGCACACCGAAGATGTTGTGAATCCAGCCGACGTTCAGGCCCTGCTGCAAAGCCCCGTTGCCGAGCGCGGTGGCAAGCCCGCCGGTGGTGCCGGCCGCTGCGGCGGCCGCCGTCAGGTTGATGATGCTGTTGCTCGATCCGGTCTGCAGGTTCGTGCCGGCGAAGATCGAATTGTTCGCTACCTGCCACTGAATGCCGAGGTTGCCGCTCGTGTTCGAGTTCAACTCGACGATCAACGCCTCGAGATAGACCTGCGCGCGACGTGCGTCGAGCTGGTCGATCACCGCGCGCAAATTGCGGTACACCGGCTCGGCCGCCGTGATGATCAGCGAGTTGGTCGCGGAATCCGCCTGGATCATGCCGCCTTGCTGGTTGTCGTCGCTCTTGTCCTTCTCGTTGCCGAACCCGCCGTTATTGGAGCCGCCCGCGCCGTATCCGCCGCCGCTGCCGCTGCCGCCCATCGGCGAAGCCAGAGAGCTGCTGCCGAGTCCGCCCGACGGCAGCGGCGGCGTACCCGACGAGCCCGTCGAATTGTTGCCGCCTATGCCCCCGGTGTTGTTCTGGTTGAACGAATTCGCGTCGTTCGAGTTGCTCGACGAGCCGGTCTCGCCGCCTTTGCCGAACATGCCGCGCAAGGTCTTCGCGAGCTTCGTCGCGTCCGCGTTGCGCAGCGGCACGACGTGAATGTTGCCGGGCATGGTGGTCGGCGTATCGAGTTCTTTCGCCAGAGTCCTCGCCGCCGCGAGGCGCGCGCCGTTCGACGCGCGGATCAGCAGCGAGTTGGTGCGCGGGTCGGCGGTGACCGATACCTTCAGCGTCGCGTCGGTACTGCCGATCGAACCCGGGTCGAGCATCTTGTTGAGTTGCGTGGCGATGTCGATCGCATTCGCGTTCTTCAGTTGCACCACGGATACCGACTGGCCCGCCGCGGAATCCACGCCCTGGATGATCTGGGCAATACGCCGCACGTTGTCGGCGTAGTCAGTGACTACAATCGTGTTGTTGGCTGGATAGGCCGCGACGGTATTGTTCGGCGAGATGAGCGGACGCAGCACCGGCAGCAGATTGTTGGCCGATTCGTTCTTCAGAACGAATACCTGCGTGACAACCTGGTCGCCGCGAGCCGTAGGCGTATTGCCGACATAGGTCGGCACGCCTTGCAGCTTTGCGTCGGCCTCGGGCACGACTTTCAGTACGCCGTGGTCCTGCACGAGCGCGAAGCCCTGCATGCGCAAGGCGGACTGCAAGGTTTTCAGTGCCTGATCTTCAGGCACCGCGTTCTCCGACACGAGATTCAACTGACCTTTCACGCGCGGGTCGACGATGATCGTTTTGCCGGTTGCCGCGCCAATCGCCTTGGCCACCTGGTCTATGTCCGCGTTGACGAAGTTCAGTGTCACCTGTGCCTGTGCTGTCTGCGCGGTGATCAAGCCAGCCACCAGCAGCGCCGTTGCGACGCGACGCAAAGCCATACGATTTCTTCTCATGGAATAAGGTTTCGATGCCGACAGCCCTAGCTGTCGACGGTCATGCAGTGCGGACATGCGAGCAGGCCGCCGCTCTGACGGTCTGCCGGCCAGCCTCGCGGACGATTTTCGCCCTCGTCGGCCGCCGTGCGATGTCCGAAAAAAATGAACAGTAACAGTTTTTCATGTCTGATTTGTCACAAAACGAACTGTCTTGCGCGATTTCTCTAGAAATCGCCGCCTGTTGTCAAACAATTGAAAGCCAATGGAAAGTCAGACGATTGGGCGCAAAAACGCTTCGTTTTCTGCTCCCTTATGTCGGTTAGCCAACTTGACGAGGGTCCGCCTGCCGGTATGATACGAGCCGTTCGAGTCCCTGTTGCAGGTTGCCGACGCGGGTTTTCCCGATGTCCGACAAACCTCAGGCCTGTGGCCCGGCGACCGTCAGCGGCTGAAGTATGGCCGATACGATGCCTTACCGAACCTTACTCTTGCGCTTTGCTTAGTGCTCTTGACTGATGAAACGAAGCTTCGTCACCGTCGCTGTGGGACTTGCCATGCTGATAGCAGCAGGGTCCGCACGCGCCGATTGCTTTGACGAAGCAGCGAAGTATCAGAAGGTCAACCCCTTGATTCTGCGCGCAATTGCGTGGCAGGAGTCGCACAATCGTCCCGACGCAACGCATAAAAATGCAAACGGCTCGACCGACTACGGCGTGATGCAGATCAATTCGATCCATCTGCCCGTGCTCGCCCAGTATGGCATCTCGCAAGGCACGCTGATGGAACCGTGCAAGAACGTCTATATAGCGGCGTGGCATCTGCGCCGTCAGATGAACAAGTACGGCAACACCTGGCAGGCCATCGGCGCCTACCACTCCGAAACGCCCGCGCTGCGCGACAAGTACGCGCAGCAGATCGCCGCGATCCTGCGCAAGTGGAATCTGATGCCGGCTGCACGCTGATCCGGCCACATCACGCGAACTCCGCCCGTTTTGATGCACAATGCGGCTTCGTGCCGCCGCCGAGGTTCGACCTCGTTGCGGTCCGCAGTCATGCGGCGCCGCGCCCGGCGTGCCTTCCAATCCCCTAGCTTCTCCGTACTGCGATGAACCAGCCGCTACTGCCCGTCACCGTGCTCTCCGGTTTTCTGGGCGCCGGCAAGACCACGCTCCTGAATCACATCCTCGCGAATCGCGCGGGTTTACGCGTGGCCGTGATCGTCAACGATCTGGCCGCCGTCAATATCGACGCGACCCTCGTGCGCGACGCCGCCGCGCTTTCTCACGTCGAGGAGCAACTCGTCGAACTGTCGAATGGCTGCATCTGCTGCACGCTGCGCGACGATCTGCGGGTCGAGATCAAGCGGCTGGCCGGCGAGCAGCGTTTCGACGCGATCCTGATCGAATCGACCGGCGTGGCCGAGCCGATGCCGATCGCCGAGACCTTCGCCTACGTCGACGATGAAGGCGCGTCGCTCGCCGACGTCGCGCGGCTCGACACAATGGTGACCGTGGTCGATGCGTTCAATTTTCTGCGCGACTACGGTTCGGCCGACGCGCTCGCTGAGCGCGGCATCGCCGCGACCGAGGAAGACGACCGCACGCTGGTCGAGTTGCTGATCGAGCAGATCGAATTCTGCGACGTGCTGGTGGTGAACAAGGCCGATCTGGTGAGCGCGGACGAACTCACGCGCCTGCAGCGCATTCTCGGCCGGATCAACCCGCGCGCAGTGCAAGTGGTCGCACGTTTTGGCGACGTGCCGCTTGAGCAGGTGCTAAACACCGGCCGCTTCGATTTCGACGAGGCGGCAAGCGCGCCGGGCTGGCTAACATCGCTCAATCATGAGCATGACCATGAGCACGGCCATGCTCATCACGGCGAGGCGGACGAATTCGGCATCGGCAATTTCATTTACCGGACGCGCCGACCGTTTCATCCGGAACGCCTATGGACGTTGCTGCATCAGGAGTGGAAAGGTGTATTGCGCAGCAAGGGCTTCTTCTGGCTCGCCACGCGTAACGATATCGCCGGTTCGCTCTCGCAGGCGGGCGGTGCTTGCCGGCACGGTCCGGCGGGCATGTGGTGGGCCGCTCAGGATCGCAGCGAGTGGCCCGATGGCGACGACGAGTTGGCCGCCGAAATCGCCGCGGACTGGTACGGCGATCCGGACGATCTGAGCATCGGCGACCGTCGCCAGGAACTGGTGATGATCGGTGTCGGCATCGACGCCGCGGTCTGGAAAGCGAAGTTCGACGCGTGCCTGCTGACCGACGATGAATACGCGCAGGGACCGCAAGCGTGGGAGCAGTTCGCCGATCCGTTCCCGGCCTGGGACTTCGACGAAGACGACCACGATCATCATGACCACGATCACGGTCACGATCACGATCACGACGGTCATGGCCACGGTGAGATCGTGCATCGTCACGACTGAACTGAACGGTCCTCGCCGCTCGGCGCAATCGCGCCGCGACGCCCGTCGCGGCTTTCCCATCCACAATGCGCAGGCGAAAAAAAACCCGCCGTTGGCGGGTGTCAACTGCCTGGCAGTAGTCTGCTTAGCGCTTGTTGACTGCATCCTTGAACGCCTTACCAGCCGTGAACTTGACGGTCTTGGCGGCCGGGATCTTGATAGTTTCGCCGGTCTTGGGGTTACGCCCCGTACGCGCTGCGCGCTTGCCCGAACCGAAGCTGCCGAAGCCGATCAACTGGACCGCATCACCCTTCGACACAGACTTCTTGATCACTTCAAGCAACGTGTCCAGCGTTTCACCGGTTTGAGCCTTGCTGGCGCCCGTCTGTCCTGCGACAGCGTCGATCAGTTCCTGTTTGTTCATTAAGGTTCCTTTCTGAGTTTAGGTTGACACGAACAGCGCGAACGCGCCGATTATACGTGCGCGGGCCGCGCCGTCGAGCAGCGCCGGCTCCGGATCCCCTCCGGACCAATAGCGCCGGACAGATGACTGCCCGTCGGCCGTGCTGCCGCTCCCGTCGCGGCGCTTGCTATGATAGCGCAGCGCAAACCCAATCAGGACAAGGGTTTCGAAGATTTACGCGGTTCCGGGGTCGATATCGCAAGGAAATCGCAATTTTTGCGCTCGGCAACCTTCAACCGAGGCCTGAAACCTAGTATGGACGGGGCTTGGCGTTGGTTTTTGCCAACGTTCGGCGGGTCTTTTTCGCCGTCCGGCGAGCTTCGCGCGCGGAAGGCAAGCTTCGACCGCGTGTGCGAAGACGCCGGCTCGCCCCAAGTTTTCTCATCTCCCTCGCGGGGCCTGGCGCGAAGCGACAGGTGCGGGGGCATTTTTCCGAGCGTCATTTTCCGTCGCGCATGACCGATCCGCTGATCCCTGCCGGCCTCGCTTTTCGCGACAACGGCACACCTTTTTCGCCGCTATACGACGACATTTATCACAGCGCCGTAGGCGGTCTCGAACAGGCTCGATACGTATTTCTGCACGGCAATTCGCTGCCCGATCGGTGGCAGGGCCGTCGCATTTTCACTGTGCTGGAGACCGGCTTCGGCATGGGCATCAATTTTCTGATGACCTGGGCCGCGTGGCGCACCGACCCGTCGCGGTGCGAGCGGCTGCATTTCGTGTCGACCGAAAAGCATCCCTTTACCGTCGGCGATTTGCGCAAGGTGATTGCAGCGACGATTTCCGACCCGGAGATCGCCGCTCTCGCGCAAGCGCTCGCGAACGCCTGGCCGATGCTCGTTCCCGGCACGCATCGGCTCGAATTCGATGAAGGGCGCGTGGTGCTCACGCTCGTTTTCGGCGACGCGCAGGAGCGCCTGCCGGCCTTGAGGCTGCGCGCCGATGCGTTTTATCTCGACGGCTTCGCGCCCGCAAGGAATCCCGAGCTCTGGACTCCGATGATCTTCAAGGCGCTCGCGCGGCTGGCAGGCGAGGGCGCCACGTTCGCCACTTACAGTAGCGCCGGCGACATCAAGCGCGCGTTGACGCAATGCGGCTTCGAGTACCGCAAGGTGGACGGCTTCGGCTGGAAACGGGCGATGCTGGTCGGCCATTTCGCGCCGCGCTGGCGCGTGCGCCGTCACGAGCCACCGGCGCCGCTCGCAGTCGACGAAAGGCATGCGGTGGTGATCGGCGCGGGGCTGGCCGGCTGCGCCGTGATCGAGCGGCTCGCCGCGCGCGGCTGGCGCATGACGTCGCTGGAGCGGCACGCTTCGGTCGCGCAGGAGGCATCGGGTAATCCGGCCGGCGTGTTCCATCCCATGATTTCGCGCGACGACAGCGTCGCCTCGCGCGTCACGCGTGCCGGCTTTCTGTACGCGCTCAGCCGTTGGACCGCGCTCGAGCGGCTCGGTCACGCGCCGTTGCGCGGAGGTCAGGGCCTATTGCAGATCGCCGCGGATGACGACGAGGCCCGCTCGATCCGAGAAGCGATCGCTGCATTCGGCTATCCGTCCGACTACGTCACGCCCGTCTCTTCATATGAAGCGCAGCGGCTCGCCGGCATGCCGCTCGCGCGCGGTGGATGGTTCTTTCCACACGGTGGCTGGATCGACCCGGCGTCGCTATGCGCCGCGCAGTGTGCCGCGGCGGGTTCACTACTGGAGCGCCGCTTCGGTGTGGACGTCGCGCGAATCGAGCGGTCCGGTGGTGAATGGACCGTATTCGATACATCGGGCGAGGCCATCGTGCGTGCGCCGGTGGTCATCGTCGCGACTGCACACGATGCAGCGCGCATCGCTGGTTTGCAGCATGCGCCGACTCGCAGCATTCGCGGTCAACTCACTTTGCTGCCGGCCGGAGCGATGTCGCCGACACTTCAGATGCCGGTGATCGGCGAGGGTTATGCGGTGCCGCTGGCGGGCGGCGTCACGCTCACCGGCGCCACGTATGAGCTCGACGACCCCGACACATCGTTGCGCGCGGACGGCCAGCTGGAAAACCTTGAACGCGTCGCGCAGATGCTGCCGGCGTTCAGGGATGTCGTCGAACGGGCTCAATCGGTGGACTTCGCGGGACGCGTCGCGTTCCGCTGCGTCACCAGCGATCGCATGCCGATGATCGGCCAGCTCGCCGACGAAGCGCAGGCTGCGCTTGACGCCCCGCATCTGCGCGGCGCGTGGCCACTTGATCTGCCGCGGACGGATGGCCTCTACGGCGCCTTTGCGTACGGTTCACGCGGCCTCGTATGGGCGGCGCTCGGCGCGGAACTGATCGCTTCGCAACTCGAAGGCGAACCTTGGCCGCTTGAACGGGATCTGGCTGAAGACATCGACCCGGCGCGCTTCCTGTTGCGCGCATTGCGTCAGGGAACGGTGAGTTAACCGCAGGCCCCGCCCAGCCGGTTCGCCAGATCGGTTATCCACTGAAAGTTGTGGATAACCGCTTGGTTTACCGGCGCAACAGGTGTGGAACCGTTGTGGACGTAAACGGGGTAACTTGGCCGTCGTCGAAAAGCGCCAAAAGTTACCCTTGTATACGCGCCGCTCCCGCACATGCTGTGCATCCGGTTATGCCGTCCGCAAAGCGATGATTCGTTTCGGTAAACAGGAGTTATCCACAGAAACCGAGGCACCTTGTTAACTGTTACTACGTATACATACGGTAAACCTGTAAACAGAAAGACCGTGGCAGGGGCAGAGCTTATCGGCGTAGCTCGGACCGCTTCTGAACCGTGCAAAACTTCCGCCGCGATGTCCCGAAAAGCACATTTGCCGCGATCAAACTAGCCGTTTGACCGGCAGGATTCGCGCTGAAAACGGTCGGTTTTTCCTCACGCCAGCGAGATAACGTACGTTTTTACCGTTTTGCCAGCATGTTCGCGCCTTTTCGGTCAAGGCTGAAAAAGCTATGGCACAATCGCCGTTCTTTTCCGCGTCGTGCCCTGTCTCTACAGCGGCACACGCAGCAAACGGAACGGTGCCGCTCAATCAGAATCTGATTCAAAGTCGACGGCGCTCTATCACCGTGCCGGTTGCTACGGCCGCACCCCGAATGCGCCAGGTTCCTTACTGCTGCCGGGCATTCAGATCATCCGATCGTTGAAAAACTCGCAACGCTGGCCACGCGAAGCGATCGCGACAGTGAGCGCTTCATGTGCCCACCCCGCTCGCCGGTGTTCGTGCCGGTTCGTGTCGCCTGCCGTTGCTGCTAAGGAGAACCCATTACGATGAATTCGGCGTTTTCATTTTTTCCAGCCTGGCCGCTTTCACCCGACGCCATTTTTTGGGCTGGTCTCGCATTGCTCGCCGCCGGCCTGTGCGGTGAGCTGTGCTATCGCGCGTGGCGTTTACCGCGCATTTCCGGTTATGCGGTGATTGGTCTGATTGCCGGTGCGGCCGGATCGGGCGTGATCGACGCGGATTCCGCGAGCGCCGCGCGGCCGCTGCTCGATGTCGCGCTCGGTTTGTTGCTGTTCGAACTCGGCAGCCGGCTCGATTTGCGCTGGATCCGTCGGAATCCGTGGCTGATTCTGTCGAGCGTCGCCGAAGCCACGCTGACTTTCGCGCTCGTCTTGCCGGTTTTGCTGTTCCTCAACGTGCCGCTGATGGTCGCAACCGTGCTCGCCGCGATCGCCATGGCGACGTCGCCGGCCATGGTGATCCAGCTGAAAACGGAATTGCGCGCGGAAGGCCAGGTCACCCAGCGTCTGTTGACCTTGACCGCGCTGAACAGCATGTATGCCGTGGTGATCGAGAAGCTCGTATCGAGCTGGCTGCATCAGGAGATGTACGGCAACGTATTCGCAACCATCCTGCAGCCCCTTTATCTGCTGGTCGGCTCGCTCGTGCTCGCGTATCTGCTCGCGCGTACCTGCACATTCTTTTATCGACGGTTGAACATGCAGGACGAGCACTCGTTCGTCGCGCTGTTCGGCTTGGTGCTGCTGGCCATCGCGGTCGCGCATCTGTTCAAGCTGTCGACCATTCTTGCGTTGCTGGCCGCGGGCATCATCGTGAAAAATCATGAAGCGCGTCCGCAGTTGTGGCCGGAGCACTTCGGCACGGCCGGCTGGTTGCTGACCGTGATTCTGTTCGTGCTGACGCTGACTTCGTTCGAATGGAAAGACATCGCGCTCGGCGGCGTCGCGGCGCTGGGTCTGATTGTTGCGCGCCTCGTGGCGAAACTGGTGGGCGTGCTGGCGTTCGCCAAGCCGAGCGGCTTGAACTGGAAGCAGGGGATGGCGCTCGGTCTGTCCTTATCGCCGATGTCGGCGCTCGCGTATCTGCTGGTCGACGACACCTACAACCTGTATCCGAATTTCGATCCGCAACTGCGCGCGATCGTGATGTGTTCCATTTTCGTGCTGCAAATTCTCGGGCCGTGGCTCGTCTATCGCAGCCTGGCGTTGGTCGCTGAACGGCGCGAATAGCAAGCGCGAGGCAAAGAGCGCGTTGTGCTGCTCGAAGCCCGATGTTTCATACGCTTTTTGCAACTTATATTCGATTCAAAAACGGCCGGGCATGTGACGCACGCCCGGCCGACCTGACTCAGGGGACGCCATGTCACTCGAACCCTTCATCGATTCGAAACCGTTCACCTTCGGTGTCGAACTCGAGATGCAGATCGTCAATACGCATGACTATGATCTGACCAAAGCCGGCTCGGATCTGCTGCGCCTCATCAAGGACGAAAAGATCCCCGGCAACATCACGCCGGAAATCACCGAAAGCATGATCGAGTTGTCGACCGGCATTTGCACGACGCACGAGCAGGCCGTCGCCGACTTGCGCAAGATTCGCGACACGCTGGTTTCCGCGGCGGATCATCTGAACGTCGGTTTGTGCGGCGGCGGCACGCATGCGTTCCAGCAATGGAGCGAGCGGCAGATCGTCGATACGCCGCGTTTTCAGTATCTCTCCGAGTTGTACGGCTATCTTGCCAAGCAATTCACGGTGTTCGGCCAGCACGTGCATATCGGCTGCCCGGATCCGAACAGTGCGCTCTATCTGCTGCATTCCATGTCGCGCTTCATTCCGCATTTCATTGCGTTGTCCGCGTCGTCGCCGTTCGTGCAGGGTGTCGATACCGGTTTTCATTCGGCACGACTGAATTCCGTGTTCGCGTTCCCGCTGTCGGGCCGCGCGCCGTTCGTCCTGACGTGGGACAGTTTCGAGGAATATTTCTCGAAGATGGTCCACACCGGCGTCGTCAACAGCATGAAAGATTTCTACTGGGACATCCGGCCGAAGCCGGGTTTCGGCACGATCGAAGTTCGTGTGATGGACACGCCGTTGTCCGTGGATCGCGCGGCGGCGATTGCCTGCTACATCCAGACGCTTGCCCGGCATCTGCTGCTCGACAAACCGATCACGCCGCAAGAAGACGATTACCTGGTCTACACGTTCAATCGTTTCGAAGCATGCCGCTTCGGCCTGGCCGGCACCTGCATCAATCCGCAAACGGGCGAGCGCAAGACGATTTCCGAAGACATCCTCGAAACATTGGATCTGATTGCTCCGCACGCCGAAGCGTTGGGTTCGGGCAATGCGCTTGCCGAGATCGGCGCGATCGCTCGCGGTCAGGTGAATGATGCAACCTGGTTACGCGGTGTCGTCGAACGGGAAAAGTCTCTGCATGAAGCCGTCAGGCAGCAGTGTTTGCAGTGGCGGGCCTAACCGCAGGCTTGATGGCCTGCGTGAAATCGTAAGGAAACCCGCCTCGAGCGGGTTTTTTTCAATAAATTAATTTTCCAGCTCGGCGTGCCTTAGGTTTTTATACCGTTAATGTATACAAACGTAGTAGTAGTTAACAAGCATTGCATCTGCCTGTGGACAACTGAATAATTCCCTGCAAAGTCAACGCGCTGCGTAAACCGTAACTGAGCTGATCGAGGGTGCATCGGCGCCGGTATACGAGGACAACTTTGTGACAGGCTGATCAGGCTTGGGTGCTTATCAAGAATCGGCGCACAAGCCATCCCTGAGTTTTCCCGTGGTTATCCACAACTTGTGTTGAATAACTTAGCTGTACGATTCGCCGCTCTCGCATAGAATGTCGTTTCCGCTGCTTTGCCTTGCAAGGCGGTAAATTTTTGAGATAGTAGAAAACCGTCTTGTCCGCAGTTGGGCGAGGCTACCCCACACAGGCTACGGGCGCGGTCGGCAAGCAGTTCGCCGGCGTCGTACGAAAGCTGTAAATAAACCAATCGAAGATTATGAGCGAAGGCGTATACGGAGAACAGGCGACCGGGCGGGTGACCCACAGCCTATTGCGATTGAGCACGGCGATGCGGAGCCAGGCTTGGGAATGGGCGGAGGGCGCTGGCCTGACACCCACCCAGGGCGAAATTCTGGTCTTGCTGATGCAGCGCAAAGGCCCGATGCGTCTCGGCGAAATTGCCCGCGAAACGGCGCTCACCGCCGCGACGACAAGTGATGCAGTCAGCACGCTCGAAACCAAAGGGCTGGTCGAAAAGCGCCGTGCCCTCGACGACGGCCGTGCCCTCGCGGTCCGCCTGACGGCTCGTGGCCGTACGGCTGCGAAGCGCGCGGCGCAATGGCCGGACTTCCTGGCCAAGGCGGTCGGCACGCTGCGTGAGGACGAGCAGGCTGTGTTCTATCGCACGCTGCTCAAGACCGTTCATCAGCTGGAAGCGCAAGGCACGATTCCGCCGCACCGCATGTGTCTGAGCTGCACGCATTTCGAGCCGAGCAAGAACCCGAAGAAGACGCCGCATCATTGCGCGTTGCTCGACCTGAACATGTCGGATACGGATCTGCGCCTCGACTGCTCGGTGTATGAGATGGCCGACGTCGCCACCCAGAAGAAGACCTGGAAGATCTTCGCCCAATAAGGCGGCTTCTTCCGGGACAATCCGCTACACTGCCAAGCCGGCTTCAGCGGGCGGCGTTTGCCGCCCGTCAGCCGACTGGTGCCGCGTGGCGGCAAGTCTTTAGTCAACCTGAAGGTGGGACAGGCCGATGAATCGCGAAGTTCTGGCCATTCGCCACGTGCACTTCGAGGATCTGGGCAGTCTTGAGCTGGTGCTCGGCGAGCGCGGGCGCCCGGTCCGCTATCTCGACGTGGGCTTCGCCCGCATCGAAGCGCCGAACCCGGTTTCCGCGTCGCTGATGGTGGTGCTCGGCGGCCCGATCAGCGCAACCGACGACGCGCTTTATCCGACGCTCGTGCCGTTGCTGTCCATGATCGAGAAACGCATCGCTGCGGGTTTGCCGACTCTCGGCATCTGCCTCGGCGCTCAATTGATCGCGCGTGCTCTTGGCGCTCGCGTCTATCCCGCGGGTCGAACCGAACTCGGCTGGTCGCCGCTTACGCTGACCGACGCCGGCCGCGCTTCGCCGGTCCGTCATCTGGACGGCGCGCAGACCTCCATGCTGCATTGGCACGGCGACACCTTCGATCTGCCTGACAAGGCAACGCGGCTTGCGTCGACGCCGGCTTGCGAAAACCAGGCGTTCGCCTGGGGCAATCATGTGCTGGGCCTGCAGTGTCATCCGGAGATCCGGACGGATCGCTTCGAGCCCTGGCTGATCGGCAACGCGGGCGAACTGGTTGGCCACGGCATCGACGCGCGCCAGTTGCGGGCCGAGACCGCGAAATTCGGTCCCGCGCTCGAAGCCGCCGCGTGCCGGATGTTCGGCGAGTGGCTCGATCAGGTCGAGGCGAAACCCTGAATGGCTATGGGCCAGCACTAAATCACTTGCGGTGCTATGCTCGATCGCTCTCGGGTTTCTACTGGGCGTAATCCATGAGCGCGCTTTTTTCTCCGCTCACGCTGCGTAGCGTGACGCTTCCCAATCGTATCGTCGTGTCCCCGATGTGCCAGTATTCCGCCGACCGTGGCGAGGCAACCGCGTGGCACATGATCCATCTCGGCAGCATGGCGTTATCCGGTGCCGGCATGCTGTGCATCGAGGCGACCTCGGTCGAGCCGGACGGTCGCATCACACCAGGCGATCTCGGCCTGTGGGACGACGTCACCGAAGCCGCGCTCGTGCCCGTGCTGGCCGCGATCCGCAAGCATTCGCACATCAAGGTCACGATGCAGCTGTCGCACGCCGGGCGCAAGGCGTCGAGCCACGCACCGTGGGAAGGCGGCCAGCTGATTCCAGTGTCGCAAGGCGGATGGCTGCCGCTCGCGCCGTCCGCGTTGCCGCACAAGGCCGGCGAAGAACCGCCGCTGGCGCTCGACACGCCTGCGCTGAACCGCATCCGCGAAGCATTCGCGGCCTCGGCTCGCCGTGCCGCGCGGCTCGGTGTCGATGGACTGGAAGTGCACGCGGCGCACGGCTATCTGCTGCATCAGTTCCTCTCGCCGATCGCCAATCAGCGCGACGACGACTACGGCGGCTCGCTGGAAAATCGCATGCGCTTTCCGCTTGAAATCTTCGATATCGTGCGCGCTGCCTTTCCCGCCGACAAACCGGTCGGCGTGCGTGTCTCCGCGACGGACTGGGTCGAAGGCGGCTGGACGCTGGAAGACACCATCGCGTTCGCCCAGGAGCTGAAAAAGCGCGGCTGCGACTGGATCGACGTGTCGTCCGGCGGTGTCTCGCCGTTGCAGAAGATTCCGCTTGAACCCGGTTATCAAATCCCCTTTGCCAAGGCGGTTAGGGAAGCAACCGGCCTCACGACCATCGGCGTGGGCCTCATCACCGACCCGTTGCACGCCGAACAACTGATCGAAGACGGCGACGCCGACCTGATCGCGATGGCCCGCGCGTTGCTGTACAACCCGCGTTGGCCGTGGCACGCCGCGGCGCAGCTCGGTGCGACGGTCGAAGCGCCGCCGCAGTACTGGCGTTCGCAACCGCGCGAGCAAAAGGCATTGTTCGGCGACATTTCGTTCGGACAACGGTGAAGTTGGCCAGCCGTCAACGGCGCGCGTCTTTTTGACGGTTGAACGAAGCCGTCTTCAGCGTGTAGGATGCCGGTTGTGGCGCACGTGCGTCGCAGGTCGACGCGGCGCTCGCAAGGCGCCGCGTTTGCTATCCGCGGCAGAAAAAAGCAGCGCGCGAGACGCGGGCATCGACGGCTGCCAAACTTCACCCCCAGTTCTTCACAAGGATTCATTCAATGAGTTCACGCAGGATCGCCGTGCGCCGTTCGGGTGTGCACGGCAAAGGCGTGTTTGCCCTCGAACCGATTGCGGCCGGCGAGCGCCTGATCGAATACAAAGGCGAGCGGATCTCCTGGAAAGAAGCGCTGCGCCGTCATCCGCATAATCCGGCCGAACCGAATCACACGTTCTATTTCGCACTCGACAGCGGCAAGGTCATCGACGGCAAAGTGAACGGCAATAGCGCGCGCTGGATCAACCATTCCTGCGCGCCGAACTGCGAAGCCGAAGAAATCGACGGTCACGTATACGTGCACGCATTGCGCGATATCGCGGAAGGTGAGGAGGTCTTTTACGATTACGGCCTCGTGATCGACGCGCGTCAGACCAAGAAGCTCAAGAAGGAATACGAATGCCGTTGCGGCGCGCGCAAGTGCCGCGGCACGATGCTGGCGGCGCCGGAGAAGGAGAAGGGCAAGTCCGGGAAGTCGGCGGCCAAGGGCAAAACGTCGGCGAAGAAAGCGAAGAAGAAATGATGTTTGGGCTGTCTGATCGATCACGTTGGCGATCGATTCAGACGCCCGTCGAGCTTGCAGACAGTCAGATATCCAACGGCGCCGAGTGCGCCGATTTTTTTGCCGGGCGCCTCGGTTCAACCACCTCTACATCGCTCTGAACAGTGATCGGCACTAGCGGAATGCGCACGATGAAACGTGCGCCGCCTTCTGGGGCATCCTCGTAATGCACGCTGCCGTGATGCAGCACCATGATGTCGTGGACGATCGCGAGGCCGAGACCGGCGCCGCCATCCACGCCGGCGTCGGTCTGACCGTCGCCGCGGAAGAACCGCTTGAAGAGATCGGCCTGCTGGTTGCGCGGCACGCCCGGTCCGTTGTCTTCGACGATGATCTCCGCCATGCGCAATTCGTCGATTACCGTTTGCGACACCGTCACCGTGATGCGGCCGCCGTCGAAGCGCGACGGCGGCACGTATTTGAGCGCGTTATCCAGCAGATTGGCGAGTACTTCGTGCAGCAGCACGGGATTGCCGCGCGCCATCAGCGGATGGCCGTTGCTCGGGTCGTCCAGACGCTGGAAACCGAGGTCGACGTGGAACGTCAACGCACGCGGCACCCATTCGGCGCCTGTGTCGAACGCGAGCGCGGCCATGTCCACGTTGACGAAGCGAGCCGCCTGTTCGCCCGGCTCGGCACGTGCGAGCGAGAGCAGTTGATTGGACAGCCGCACGGCGCGATCAGCCGCGGCGCGCAGTTCACGCACGGCGGCCAGGGTTTGCTGCGGATCGCGCGCGATGGCCGCCTGCTCCGCATGCAGCTTGACGGCGGTGAGCGGCGTGCGGAGTTGATGCGCGGCGTCGGCGATGAACTTGCGCTGACCGTCGAGCGCCGTTTTCAAGCGGCCGAGCAACGCATTCAACGCGCCGGTCAGCGGGCGAATTTCGACCGGCACATAGGTTTCATCGACCGGTTCGAGCGACGTGTGAGTTTGCCGGTTCAGCGAATCGGCAAGATCGGTAAGCGGATTGAGCTGCTGATTGACCACGCGCCATACGATCACCCAGCCCGCCAGCAGCAGCAACAGCAGCGGCATCATGATCGCGACCAGAAATTCGGCGGCAATGCGAAACCGGTGATGCACCGGCTGACCGACTTCGACGACGATCGGATTACCCGTCGGCTGATCGACCCGGACCTGCGCCACTCGCACCGTCACGCCTTGATGCTGCGTTTCGAATACATACGCGTAATGCATGCGCCGCACGCTCGTGCCTTGCAGCGGAAGATTGTGATCGCCGGCAATTTCCGTTTCGCCGGTGCTGATCCGGTAGACGAGGTGCTCGACTGGGTCCGAGAACATGGCCTGCGCGAGCGGCGGCACCGTGATGCGTGCATCCGGGCCGGCAATCTGGATCTGCTTGGAAATCGCGGTGGCGAGATCGGCGAGCGAACGGTCGACCACGTGCTGCGTGTACTGCCACGCCAGCCAGTAGGCGATCAGGCCGCTCATGAGCGCGAGCAGCGAAAGGGGAGCAGCGAGGCGCCGCAGCAGCGTGCGGCGCAGACTATTGGCGGCCGGCTGGGGCATGATCGAACGCGCGGGAAAGTAGCAACGGCGCAAGCACCGCGAAATATCGCCGGATGCCGGCGAAGTGCGCACCGAGTGCGCGGCGCCGGCCTGGCGTCGTCAGGCCGCAACGTAGCGTGCGGCCTTCACGACGATTATGCGGCCTGACGGATTTCCTGCAACAGATAACCGAAGCCGCGTACCGTGACGATCTCGACACGGCAGTTTTCGAGCTTTTTACGAACCCGGTGCACATAGACCTCGATCGCGGTGTCGCCGAGATCGCCGCCGAAATGCGTCAGATGGTCTTGCAGCTGTGCCTTGCTGACCACGCGGCCATGACGCAGCAGCAGCATTTCAAGCACAGCGAATTCGCGCGGCGAGAGTTCGAGCGGCTTGTCGTCGTTGAAAATGCGGCGATCGACGCCCGACAGGCGCACACCGCCCAGCGACACTTCCGGACGCGGCATGTCGCCGTGCGGCCCGCTGCGGCGCATGACCGCGCGGATGCGCGCTTCGAGCTCGGTGGGCTCGAACGGCTTCAGCATGTAGTCGTCGGCGCCGGAATTCAGGCCTTGCACGCGGTCGTTCAGCTCGTCGCGCGCGGTGAGGATGATCACCGGCGTGTGACGATTGCTCTGACGGAAGCGCGAGAGCAGCGTCATGCCGTCGATGCCGGGCAGACCCAGATCGAGGATCACCAGCTCATGGCGATTTTGCGTAAGGGCCTGTTCGGCGAAAATGCCGTCGTGGACCATGTCGACGGTGAAGCCGGCTTGTTCGAGACTGCTTTGGATGCCGCGTGCGATGGGGCGGTCATCTTCGATCAGAAGGAGTCGCATGAGTTTCGCTCAAGTACAATGGGTTAGGCGTTTGGGCAAGCGGTTCGCCGGGGCGCCTGCTGCACAGGCAGCATGCGGCGTGGCCGTACCGAACTGGCACGAAGCGGCCACGAAGCAGGCATCGAGCGGCCTCGAAACGCCAACCGGGCGCTTCTCAACCTGTCACATCGCACCAGTCTCCCGAAGGGCCAGGATAACTTCGGACAACCCGGCGTTTTCCTGAAAGCGATCACGAAGTCATGTCCGAGATAAGCATTCACGAACTGGAAGCCGCAATCAACTTCTGGCGCGCCCGCTCACCTTCGAGCGGCGACGAACTCGTTCTGTGCAAGGAGGCAAGCGCGCTCTCCAAGCCGTATGCGCTGCTGATTGTACAGCGTCAGCACACGCTATCACTGGATCGTTTAGACGGGATTGCCAGGCAAGCGTGGGATTCTTACGTGCACCTTAAGAATAGCCTGTAGAACTGAAGGTTTGGGCAAGGGATTACCTGCAATGCCCTTTCATTGCTGCCGAATTGCTCAATGGTCGGCGCATAAACACGCCTGAGACGCGCCAGCTTTTTTGTATTACGCCGTAATACTGTCGATAAACGTCGCCAGTTTGATGTCGCGCTCGGTCAAGCCACCGGCCTCATGCGTGGACAGCGTGATCTCCACCTTGTTGTAGACGTTGAACCATTCCGGGTGGTGATCCATTTCCTGCGCCTTGATCGCCACGCGCGTCATGAAGCCGAATGCTTCGTTGAAGTCGGCGAATTTGAACTGGCGCTGGATCGCGTCGCGGTCCGCCACCGCTTGCCAGCCCTGCAAGCCGGCGAGCTGCGTGGCGCGTTCTTCGGGAGTCAGTTTCTGAATCATGGTGCTACCTCATTGGATCTGAACGGGCACGCCGGTGAGCGTGCGCATCCCTATTTTTTCACGGATGACGTCTGCCCGCGGCCGGCCTGCTTCTCAAATATCGCCGTCGGCCGGCCAGCCTTCCTGAGAGCCGCGCGTAATGACGCGGTCGTGCTCGAGGACGTCGCCGGCCGCGAAGGGCGGTTCGGCGGCAAGCCTTGCCAGCAGCGGCGCGAAATCGGTTTGCGCGATGTTGAGCAACTGCGCGAAGTCGTCGATCACAAAGTAGGTTTTCTGGAACGTGTCGATGCGGTAGCGCGTGCGCATCACCCGTTCGAGATCGAAGCCGAGGCGGTTCGGCGCGGCGCTTTGCTGGCTGTAGAGCGTTTCGCCCTTGCTCGACACGATCCCCGCGCCGTAGATCTTCACGCCGTTCGGACTGGCCGCGTCCCGGATCAGCCCGAACTCCACTGTGTACCAATAGAGACGCGCGAGCAGCGGCAGGGCGCCGGCGTCATGCGCGGCGACCGCGGCGCGGCCGTACGCGTGCATGTAGTCCGCGAAAACGGGGTTGATCAGCAGCGGCACGTGGCCGAACAGATCGTGAAAACAGTCCGGCTCCTGCAGATAATCGAGCTGGTCCGGCCGGCGCATCCACCAGGTCACGGGAAAGCGGCGATTCGCCAGATGCTCGAAGAACACCTGGTCCGGTACGAGGCCGGGCACGGCGACGATCTGCCAGCCGGTGGCGGGCGTGAGCTTCGCGTTGATTTCGTCGAATGAGGGCATGCGGTCGGCAGGCATACCGATGGTGTCGACGCCGGCCAGGAACTCATCGCAGACGCGCCCTTTGAGCAGCGCCGTCTGGCGCGCGTAAAGCTGTTGCCATACCGCATGGTCGACCGCGCCGTAGCGCCCGATCGGTTGGTCGATGGTGAAATCGGCGCGGGTTTCGAGGCCGGCGTCGAATTGCTCTTTCAGTTTGGCGGTATTGGCGGTGGACATGATGCTGCGCTCTACGGTGACGGCTTATATATGGGTGATGCAAGTGTAGAGCGGCGGCAATGCGGAATGGGCGCAATGATGGCGGTTTATGAGTTGATCATGCAATAATCATGCATAAATGAGCCATTCAATGCGGATATCCAACATGTTAGAACTAGATCACTTCGATCTTGCACTGCTGGACGTGCTTCAGCGCTTCGGCCGTGCAACGCATCAGCAACTGGCGGAGCAGGTGCCGCTGTCGCCGTCGCAGATTGGACGGCGTCTGCAGCGGCTGGAGCAGGTGGGCGTGGTGGATGGCTATCGCGTCGTGCTGCGGCCCGAAAGGCTCGGGCTCGGTGTCACCGCGTTTACCAGTCTGAAGTTGAAGCACCACGGCGATTCGATCATCGAGCAGTTTCAGCAGCAGATTGATGTGCTGCCTGAAGTGCTGGAATGTCATGCCGTGGTGGGCGACGCCGACTATCTCCTGCGTATTGTCGCGCCCGATCTGAATTATCTGTCGACGTTCGTGATGAAGAAGCTGATGCGTGTGCCAGGCGTCGACAGCGTGCGCTCGAATATCGTGCTCACCACGTTCAAACGCAATGGTCCGTTGCCGCTGGGCCATCTGTCGCCGGGGACGGCCGCACCTTGATGCGGCGCCGGCCGCGCTGACTCCGCCTGCAGCCCTGGGTTGCCACAGGCTTATGCCGCTTGCTTCGGCGCGCTGTCCGGGCTCAGCAAATCGACGTAGGCCACCGCCACCAGATCCGATTCCGGCACGCCGAGCGTGGCGAACATCGCATGCGCTTCGGCGTGGCCGCCTTCTTCATCGTCGTCCTGGGCGAGCACCACTTCCAGTTCGACGAAGTCGCCCAGACCGTCGACGCGGTCCAGATGGATCCGCGTGCGCCCGGTCAGATACACGTGCCGTTCCTTGGTGACGATGCCGCGCGTGGTCAGCGCGGTGGCGAGCAGCGCGTGCATGGCCTCCGGATTGGTCACCGGGCTGCGCGTGTAGTACGACGCCTTCGGACCGTCGCGGTCGTCGCGCTGGTAGAAGATCAGCTCGGCCGGCGTGCCGTCGTCGAATTGGCGCAGCTTCAGGCGGCCGCGCGGCACGTCGTAGAAAAAGTCCTGCTGGCGGAAGATCAGCGGTGCGTCCGGCGCGAGCTGCGCCGCGCGTTCGCGGAGTTGCTCGAAATGCTGGGCGCGGGCTTTGATTTCAATGTTGCGTGCCATGTCAGGTTCCTGTTGAAGGATGGATTGATCGGCGGCTTCCGGTGTTGCCGAGGCGAGCTGCCGGGAAGGACAAATCAGGTGGAACGGAAAAGGATGGCGAGCAGGCGCGTGTGCGCGAACCCTCAATCTAACAAAAACTGCGTGACGGTGTGGTTTCAGGCGAGGGTCAAGTGGTCGCGGCGGGCGAGCGGGTTGCTGGACCCGCACGCAGGCGGCTGATGCGTTAGGAGATAGCGCCGGTTATCTATAGCGATAGGACCATACGGCTTGCAGCTGTCATGAGAGCGGCTCATATCGCACACTCGCTGGCGCTCTCGTGCCCACCACGCAAGCGCCATTCGCGCGATCCTCAAGTTGCCCATTGCTGCTCTATCAGTTTCAACGCCGCGGCGATTGCCGGTTCCTCCTTGCGCTGAGCGAGCGTAATAAAGCTGAGCTGGGTCGGCACGGTAACACCTTCGACGATGGTCAACGCGTGCGCATGCGCTTCGGCGATCGCGGTGGCGTCACGTGCGAGCGTGAGACCGACGCCTGATTTAACCAGATCGAGCATCGACGGCTCCTGGTCCACTTCCGCCACCTTGACCGGCTTCACACCGGCTTCGTCAAAGCAGCGCGTCAGCAGCCGGTTATGCGCCGACGCGGGCGGCGTCCAGATCCACGGCAGCGCCGCCAGCGCACGCCAGTCGCGCGCACCCTTGACGCGGTCTTTCCAGCCGGCCGGCGCGAGCACGCGGTATTGGAAGTGAGTCAGCGTGACCGCATGGAAAGCGGGGCCGTCGCGCGGTTCGTCTTCGGACGGCAAGCCTATGTAGTAGCCGACATCCAGCTCGCCCGCGCGAACCTGCTCCAGCACCCAGCCCGACATGCCATGACGCAAGGCCGTCTCGATGTGCGGCCAGCTTTCCACGAGCTGCTTGAGAAAGCCGCCCAGGCGCAGAAACGCCGGGTCGAGGATCGTGCCGATCCGCAATCGTCCGCGCACTTCGTGACGCAGCGATTGCGCCGCCCGCTGCACGTCGTTCGCCGCGCCGAGCGCGCGTTCGGCGTGCGGCAGCAGCGCCTGTCCGTCACGCGTGAGCGAGAGCCCGTGCGAGGTCCGCGTGAACAGCGTGACGCCGAGCGTCTCCTGCAAATGCTTGATTTGCAGGCTGACGGCAGGTTGGGTCAGGTGCAGTTGCACGGCGGCACGCGTGAGGTTGCCCTCGCGCGCCACGGTGACGAACGCCCGGAGCAGAGTCAGATCCATATCCTGATATTAACGCGCCTTATAGCGCAGTTGAGCATTACTCATTGGATTTCCCGTCCCGAAGCGCCGTACGCTTCACTTTCAGCACGGCTTTATCACGCCCCGGGCACGCCGGGGCGGAAGACTTCACACGAAAGAGGACATCATGAGCGAGACATATCAGGACGAAACCCAGCGTAGCGCGACGAGCGCCCGTGCGCTGACCCACTTCATCAACGGCAAGACGTTCGAGGGCACGAGCGGCCGTTTCGGCGACGTCTTCAATCCCGCGCAAGGCAGTGTGAGCGCGCGCGTCCCGCTGGCGAGCGTCGCCGAAGTGGATGCCGCCGTCGCCGCCGCCAAGGCGGCGTTTCCCGCGTGGAGTGAAACCGCGCCGATCAAGCGCGCGCGTGTCCTGTTCAAGTTCAAGGAACTGCTCGACCGCCACCACGACGAACTCGCGGAACTGATCACGCGCGAGCACGGCAAGGTGTTTTCGGACGCGAAGGGGGAGGTGATGCGCGGCATCGAGATCGTCGAGTTCGCGTGCGGCATTCCGAGCCTGTTGAAGACCGACTTCACCGATCAGATCGGCGGTGGCATCGACAACTGGAATCTGCGTCAGCCGCTCGGCGTGGTCGCCGGCATCACCCCGTTCAATTTCCCGATGATGGTGCCGTGCTGGATGTTTCCCGTCGCGATTGCGTGCGGCAACACGTTTGTATTGAAGCCATCGGAGCGCGATCCGTCCTGTTCGAGCCGTCTCGCGGAATTGCTGAAGGAAGCCGGCTTGCCAGACGGCGTGTTCAACGTCGTGCACGGCGACAAGGTCGCTGTCGATGCGTTGCTGGTGCATCCGGAAGTCAACGCATTGTCGTTTGTCGGTTCGACGCCGATTGCCGAATACATCTACACGGAAGGCACGAGGCACGGCAAGCGTGTGCAGGCTTTGGGCGGAGCGAAGAATCATCTGGTGGTGATGCCGGACGCGGATCTCGACCAGGCCGTCGATGCCTTGATCGGGGCGGCATACGGTTCCGCGGGCGAGCGTTGCATGGCAATTTCGGTGGCCGTAGCGGTGGGACATATCGCCGATGAACTGGTCGAGCGGCTCACACCGCGCGTGAAGAGTTTGAAGATTCTCAACGGCATGGAATCGGATGCCGAGATGGGACCGTTGGTGACGTCGGTGCATCGCGAGAAAGTGGTCGGCTATATCGACTCGGGCATCGAAGCGGGCGCGAAGCTGGTGGTCGACGGACGCGGCCATCAGGTCAGCGGTCATGAGAAGGGTTTCTTTCTGGGCGGCACTCTGTTCGACAATGTTTCGACCGAAATGAAGATCTATCGCGAAGAGATATTCGGACCCGTGCTCTGTGTAGTGCGCGTGCCGGATTTTGCTTCCGCGGTGGAACTGATCAACGCCAACGAGTTTGCTAACGGCGTGTCGTTGTTTACGTCCGATGGCGGCGTCGCTCGCGCGTTTTCGCGGCAGATCCAGATCGGCATGGTGGGCATCAATGTGCCGATTCCCGTGCCGATGGCGTGGCATTCGTTTGGTGGCTGGAAGAAGTCGCTGTTCGGCGATCATCATGCGTATGGTGAAGAAGGTGTGCGGTTTTATACGCGCTACAAGAGCATCATGCAGCGCTGGCCCGACAGTATTGCCAAGGGTGCTGAGTTCACGATGCCGGTGGCCAAGTAATGTGATGCGATTGCCTTCGGCAGGCTGCGCTTCTGGCGGCCTGTCGAGGGCAGAAAACAAAAATAGAGCCCAGGCCGCAGTCGCATGACAACCATGCGGCTAGTCGGCAAAAAAAGCTTAGGAGACGGAACAATGAGCCATACCGATCCGACGTCCGCGGCCCGGCGTCTCGAAGGCGAGTTCGACTACATCATCGTGGGTGCGGGGACAGCGGGTTGTGTGCTGGCCAATCGCTTGACCCAGGATCCCGACGTGCAAGTGCTTCTGCTCGAAGCCGGGGGAAAAGACGACTATCACTGGATTCACGTGCCGGTCGGCTACCTCTATTGCATCGGCAATCCGCGCACGGACTGGCTCTATAAAACGCAGGCGGAAGCGGGCCTCAATGGCCGCGCGCTGTCGTATCCGCGCGGCCGCGTGTTGGGCGGGAGTTCTTCCATCAACGGCATGATCTACATGCGTGGCCAGCGCGAAGATTACGATGAATGGGCGCGCGTCACGAACGACGCATCCTGGTCGTGGAACTCGGTGTTGCCGATCTTCAAATGCAGCGAAGATCACCATGCCGGCGCGAGCGAATCGCATGGCGCAGGCGGACCTTGGCGGGTCGAAAAACAGCGGTTGAAATGGAAAATTCTCGAGGAGTTTTCGCGTGCCGCGCAAGAGGCCGGCATTCCCGCCACCGACGACTTCAACCGCGGCGACAACACCGGTGTCGGCTACTTCGACGTGAATCAGAAACGCGGCATTCGCTGGAATGCATCGAAGGCGTTTTTGCGTCCCGCACTCAAGCGGCCGAATCTCACCGTGATCACCGGCGCGCACACGCAACGCGTCGTATTCGAAGGACGCCGTTGCACAGGCGTCGAATATCGCGGCGACAACACGGACTATCTGGCCAAGGCTCGCTGTGAAGTGATCCTCAGTTCAGGTGCGGTGAATTCACCGCAGTTGCTTGAACTCTCCGGTATCGGCAATGGCGCGCGCCTGCAGAATCTGGGTATCGAGGTCGTCAACGATCTGCGCGGCGTGGGCGAGAATCTGCAGGATCATTTGCAATTGCGCATGGCCTATAAAGTCGACGGCGTGCGTACGCTCAACACGGCATCTGCGCACTGGTGGGGCAAGTTGCTGATCGGCATGCAGTACGCGTTTTTTCAAAGCGGCCCGATGTCGATGTCGCCGTCGCAACTCGGCGCGTTCGCCAAATCCGATCCAGGCGATCGCACGCTCACGCGGCCCGACCTCGAATATCACGTCCAGCCGCTTTCGCTCGATCGCTTCGGCGAGCCGCTGCATCGGTTCAATGCATTCACGGCGTCGGTGTGCCAGTTGCGGCCCACTTCGCGCGGCAGCATTCACATCGAATCCGCCGATGCTTCAGCGCCACCCCTGATCGCGCCGAACTATCTCTCCACCGACTACGACCGGCACGTTGCCGCCAACGCGCTGCGTCTTACGCGCCGCATCGCGGCGGCGCCTGCGCTCGCACGCTACCGGCCGCAGGAGATTTTGCCTGGCATTCAGTACCAGACCGAAGAGGAATTACAACAGGCGGCCGGCGCGGTCGGCACGACCATCTTCCATCCAGTCGGCACTTGCCGCATGGGGACGACCGACGATCCCGGCGCGGTGGTCGACAACAGGCTACGGGTTATCGGTGTTGACGGACTGCGCGTGGTCGATGCATCGGTCATGCCGACCATCACTTCCGGCAACACCAATTCGCCCACGCTGATGATCGCCGAGCGCGCCAGCGACATGATCCGCGAAGATCGCCGTGCGCACGTGGGCGGCAGCTTCGCGGCACAGACTAGCGCAACGCCTTCCATGTCCGCAGTGTGACAGCTAGCCCACGAGCGGCATGAGATGCCCGTCCGACCTGCGCGGCGGGCCTCTCGCACGTATGCGCCCCGTTCGGGGCCGGTGTCATCCACGTCCACTAAGTGCAAATCCCAATGAATGCGCTGCATCATTGGCGCGACAATGGCAGCCATGCTGCGTGCCGCCCCATGGATTACCGTCCGGATTGGTGCAGCACGCCAACGAGCGGCACGGGGTGCCGCCGTCATAAAAAGTCGCGCAGCGGTTCGCGCGGAAGATCGTAGTGCTTCGCCTTACTCCGTATGGAAGGGAACATGATTCTCGGCGATACGATTCTCGAAACGCGCGGCCTCACTCGTGAGTTCAAAGGCTTCATCGCCGTGAACGGTGTGAACCTGCGCGTGCGTCGTGGCTCGATCCATGCGTTGATCGGCCCGAACGGGGCAGGCAAGACCACCTGCTTCAATCTGCTCACCAAGTTTCTGGAACCTACTGCGGGCCAGATCGTTTTTAATGGCATCGACATCACCGGCGAACGCCCGGCGCAGATTGCGCGGCGCGGCATTATTCGTTCGTTCCAGATTTCCGCGGTGTTTCCGCATCTGACAGCATTGCAGAATGTGCGCATCGGTTTGCAG
Source organism: Paraburkholderia sp. BL25I1N1 (assembly GCF_003002025.1). Classification (GTDB taxonomy): domain Bacteria; phylum Pseudomonadota; class Gammaproteobacteria; order Burkholderiales; family Burkholderiaceae; genus Paraburkholderia. The sequence continues at coordinate 41,255 of NZ_PVZB01000025.1, read as the reverse complement.
CGCCAGCTCGGCACGGCATTTCATTTCTGGAAGAGCGAGCGCACGCTGCGTCAACTCGATGACCGCGCAATGGATCTGCTCACCCAGGTCGGACTGACCGATTTCGCCGATGTGTTGACGGTCGAACTTTCCTATGGCCGCAAACGCGCGCTGGAAATTGCTACCACGCTCGCCATGGAACCGGAACTCATGTTGCTCGACGAACCGACGCAAGGCATGGGCCATGAAGACGTCGATCGCGTGACGGCGTTGATCAAAAAAGTATCGAGCGGCCGCACCATCCTGATGGTCGAGCACAACATGAATGTGATCGCCGGCATCTCCGACACGATTACGGTGCTGCAACGAGGCGAAGTGCTCGCCGAAGGCAGCTACGCCGAAGTGTCGAAAAATCCGCTCGTCATGCAAGCCTATATGGGCAGCGCCGACGCGGCGCTTGCCGGAGCTCACGCATGAATACGATTGCCGAGCGAGAAAGCCTCGACATAAGCGGGACGGATAACGCCGTTCCCGCGCTGGACATCAAGGGTTTGCAGGCGTGGTACGGGGAATCCCATATTCTGCATGGCGTCGATCTGACGGTGAACCGCGGCGAAGTCGTCACGCTGCTGGGCCGCAACGGCGCCGGACGCACCACGACGCTGCGCGCCATCATGGGCTTGACCGGACGGCGCACCGGTTCGATCCGCATTGGCGGACGCGAAACCATCAGTCTGCCCACGCATCGCATCGCGCATTGCGGCGTAGGTTACTGTCCGGAAGAACGGGGTATTTTTTCGAGCCTCTCGTGCGAGGAAAACCTGCTGTTGCCGCCGCCCATCGGCGACAAGGCGCACATGATGTCGCTCGAAGAAATCTATTCGATGTTCCCGAATCTGCAGGAACGCCGCGCCAGCCAAGGCACGCGGCTATCCGGCGGCGAACAGCAGATGCTGGCGGTGGCGCGTATTCTGCGCACCGGCGCGAGCCTGCTGCTGCTCGACGAAATCTCGGAAGGGCTCGCGCCTGTCATCGTGCAGGCGCTGGCGCGCATGATCATGACACTCAAGGCGCGGGGCTACACCGTCGTGATGGTCGAACAGAACTTTCGTTTTGCCGCGCCGCTGGCGGACCGCTTCTATGTGATGGAGCACGGCGCGATTGTCGAGCACTTCGGGGCAAGTGAGCTCGAAAGCAAGATGCCGGTCCTGCACGATCTACTGGGCGTATAAAAGCGCCCGATTGCCTCTGATAACCACAAGCGAAGAAACCAGGAGACAGGAATGAAAAAGAACCCACTCGCGCGGCTTGCCACACTCTGTTTCGCGGTCGCCGCCGGCGCCGCCTTGACGATGAGCAGCGCGCAAGCGGCTGACGACGCGGTGAAGATCGGTTTCATCACCGACATGTCCGGTCTGTATGCGGACATCGACGGGCAGGGTGGACTCGAAGCGATTCGCATGGCGGTGGCGGATTTCGGCGGCAAGGTCAACGGCAAGCCGATCACCGTGGTGTATGCGGACCACCAGAACAAGGCGGACATCGCGGCGTCGCGCGCGCGTGAGTGGTTCGACCGTGACGGCGTCGATCTGCTGATCGGCGGCACGAATTCGGCAACCGGTCTGTCGATGAACACCGTGGCCGGAGAAAAGAAGAAGGTGTACATCAGCATCGGCGCGGGCGCGGACACGCTGACCAATGAGCAATGCACGCCGTACACGATCCATTATGCGTACGACACCACGGCGCTGGCCAAGGGCACGGGTTCGGCAGTGACGAAGCAGGGCGGCAAGACGTGGTACTTCCTGACGGCCGACTATGCGTTCGGCAAGGCGCTGGAGAAGAACACGTCGGATGTGGTGAAAGCGAATGGCGGCCAGGTGCTGGGCACGGTGCGCCATCCGCTGTCGGCGTCGGACTTCTCGTCGTTCCTGTTGCAGGCGCAAGCGTCGAAGGCGCAGATCCTCGGCCTCGCCAACGCGGGCGGCGACACGATCAACTCGATCAAGGCGGCCAAGGAGTTCGGCATTACCAAGACGATGAAACTCGCCGCGCTGCTGATGTTCATCGACGACGTGCACAGCCTGGGTCTCGAAACCACGCAAGGTCTGGTACTGACGGACAGTTGGTACTGGAACAAGGACGCCACCACCCGCAAGTGGGCGCAGCGCTACTTCGACAAGATGAGGAAGATGCCGTCGAGCCTGCAGGCTGCCGACTACTCGGCGACCATGACCTATCTGAACGCAGTGAAGGCGGTGGGTTCGACCGACTCCGACAAGGTGATGGCACAACTGAAAAAGACCAAGATCGACGATTTCTATGCGAAGGGCTACATCCGTCAGGACGGCAGCATGATCCACGACATGTACCTGATGCAGGTCAAGACGCCGGCCGAATCCAAAGAGCCGTGGGACTACTACAAGATCACGGCGACGATCCCCGGCGAGCAGGCGTTCACGACCAAGGCCGAAACGCGCTGCGCGCTGTGGAAGTAATCGCTGGTTCATAACCAGATGGTCGTCTGTCTGGTCGTCCTGACGGGCGAGGCGTGGTGCCGTGATGGTACACAGGCTGACGGCGGAGCGTTTCACATGCCGCGCGCGATTGGCGTCGTTGCCGCTGATCGCGCGCCGGCCGGATCGTGCGTGACCGATCTCACCTTGGCGATGGGTTAAGGCTTCAATGGAAATCTTTGGCGTTCCGCTACCGGCGATGCTGAGCCAGCTGTTGCTGGGGCTCGTGAACGGCTCGTTCTACGCAATATTGAGCCTCGGGCTGGCGGTGATCTTCGGCTTGCTCAACGTGATCAATTTCGCTCACGGCGCGTTGTTCATGCTGGGTGCCATGCTCGCGTGGATGGGCTTTTCGTATTTCGGCCTGCCGTACTGGCTGATGCTGGTGCTCGCACCGCTGATCGTCGGGTTGTTTGGCATCGTGATCGAGCGCTCGATGCTGCGCTGGCTCTACAAGCTCGATCATCTGTACGGGCTCTTGCTGACATTCGGGCTCACGCTCGTGGTGGAAGGCGTGTTCCGCTCCATCTATGGTTCGTCCGGTCAGCCGTACGACGTGCCGTCGGCGCTCTCCGGCGCAACCAATCTCGGCTTCATGTTCCTGCCGAACTATCGCGCGTGGGTCGTGGTGGCTTCGTTGGCGGTGTGCTTCGCGACATGGTTCGTGATCGAGAAGACGCGTCTCGGCGCCTATCTGCGCGCCGGTACGGAAAACCCGAAATTGGTCGAAGCGTTCGGCATCAACGTACCGCTGATGATCACGCTCACCTACGGCTTCGGCGTCGCGTTGGCGGCGTTTGCGGGCGTGCTCGCGGCACCGGTAATTCAGGTCTCGCCGCTGATGGGCCAGCCGATGATCATCACGGTGTTCGCGGTTGTCGTGATCGGCGGCATGGGTTCGATCATGGGCTCGATTCTGACCGGTTTGCTGCTCGGCGTGATCGAAGGGCTGACGCGCGTGTTTTACCCGGAAGCGTCGGCGACCGTCGTCTTCGTGATCATGGCGCTCGTATTGCTGGTGCGCCCGGCGGGTCTCTTCGGCAAGGAAAAATGATGCAGAGAAAAGTGCTCTACGGTCTGCTGCTGGTCGTGCTGCTCGCGGTGCCCGTGCTCGGCATCTATCCGCTCTTCGTAATGAAGGTGCTGTGCTTCGCGCTGTTCGCGGCGGCGTTCAATTTGCTGATCGGCTACACCGGGTTGCTGTCGTTTGGGCACGCCATGTTTCTCGCTTCGGCTGGCTATGTGACGGGCTATGCGATCCAGTCGCTCGGCTTCTCGCCGGAACTCGGTGTGCTGACCGGCACGGCGGCGGCAACCTTGCTCGGCCTGATCGTGGGTCTCTTCGCAATTCGCCGCCAGGGCATCTACTTCGCGATGGTCACGCTGGCGCTCGCGCAGATGGTCTACTTCGTGTTCCTGCAGGCGCCGTTCACGCATGGCGAGGATGGTCTGCAAGGCGTGCCGCGCGGCAAGCTGTTCGGCGTGCTGGATCTGTCGTCCGACATGGCGCTGTATTTCGTCGTGCTCGCCGTGATGGTGCTGGCCTTCCTGCTGATCGTGCGGATCGTGCATTCGCCGTTCGGGCAGGTGCTGGTGGCCATCAAGGAGAACGAGCCGCGCGCGGTGTCGCTCGGCTACGATACGGATCGCTTCAAGCTGCTCGCGTTCATTCTGTCGGCGGGAATTGCGGGTCTCGCGGGTTCGCTCAAGGTGTTGGTGCAAGGCTTCGAGACCTTGAGCGACGCGTATTGGACCATGTCCGGCCTCGTGATCCTGATGACGCTCGTTGGCGGCATGGGTACGTTGTTCGGGCCGCTGCTCGGCGCGGCGCTGATCGTCGCGCTCGAGGATCGACTCGGCGATATCGGCGGGGCACTGGCGACGACCACGGGCGTCGAGTGGTTCCGCTCGCTGGGCGAATCGGTGACCATTGTCACCGGCGTGATTTTCATTGCCTGCGTGCTGGCGTTCCGGCGTGGCATCGTCGGCGAAATCATCGCGCGAGTGCGGCCGCTGCGAGCCTGACGCTCAGTAAAATGGGCGATTGCTTCGGCATCCGATATAATCCAGCCGTCTCGATGCGGCAGGTTGAAAAGGGCGGCAATCGAGTCGAAATGCATACACCGTATGGCTCCCGCAACGTGCCCCAATTCGGTGCCGCAGTGCACCACTAGGGTAATTGCTAGTTGTAGTACGCGGAGTGCTCGTTTAATCTTCATGCAGTTCTGATGCACCACGAATTTTGCAGGTGGAGAACGAGGAGACAATGAGGCACTCAGTGCCCAGACGAAAGCGCTGTTGGATTGATATCCAACAGCGCTTTTTATTTGTATTTCCGGTTATTCGCCATTCCAATTCCCCGCTAATTCGGTGACCCTTTTTCATTCGCCGAACACGTCTCTATTTCACACGTCACAACCCTGCAAAACGCTTGCCGCGTGTGGCTTTCGTCCGCTAAACTCGCTATTCACCGACCGCGTGGTCGGGATTTAAATCTGTGCATTTAAATTCGAATGAATAACGGGGTTGATAGAGGAGCGGGATGAAGTCGGCATTGCGTTGGATCAGCGCGGCATTGGTCGCCACCGGAGTGAGCGCAGCATGGAGCGGCCATGCATTCGCGGACGTGAAAATCGGCGTGACCGTGTCGGCAACCGGCCCGGCCGCGTCGCTCGGCATTCCGGAAAAGAACACGATCGCACTGCTGCCTAAAGAGGTGGCAGGTCAGAAGATCGATTACATCGTGCTCGACGACGCCACGGATTCCACCCAGGCCGTCAAGAACGCACGCAAGCTCACGAGCGAAGATCACGTGGATGCGCTGATCGGCTCGACCGTCGTGCCGAACTCGCTTGCCATGATCGACGTCGCCGCCGAAACCACCACGCCCATGATCTCCATGGCGGCCGCGGCGAGCATCGTCGAGCCGATGGACGCGAAGCGCGCGTGGGTCTTTAAGACGCCGCAGAACGACATTCTCATGGCCACGGCCATCGCGCAGCACATGTCGAACCATGGTGTGAAGACGGTGGCCTTTATTGGTTTCTCCGACGCCTACGGCGAGAGCTGGTTCAAGGAATTCGGCAAGGCTGCCGATCTCGCGAAGATCAAGGTCGTCGCGAGCGAACGTTTCGCACGCAACGACGCATCGGTGACCGGCCAGGTGCTAAAGATCATGTCGCAGAATCCAGACGCGGTGCTGATTGCGGGTGCCGGCACACCGGCCGCGCTGCCGCAGAAAACGCTCAAGGAGCGTGGCTATAAAGGCAAGTACTATCAGACACACGGCGTCGCCAATAACGACTTCCTGCGCGTTTGCGGCAAGGATTGCGAAGGCACCTATCTGCCGGCGGGTCCGTTGCTCGTTGCCGAGCAATTGCCTGATTCGAATCCGGTGAAGAAGAGTGCGCTTGCCTATAAGCGCGCGTACGAAACCGCTTACGGCGCCGGCTCGGTGTCGACCTTCGGCGGCCACGCGTGGGACGCGGGCCTGCTGCTGCAACGCGCGATTCCGCTGGCGTTGAAGAAGGGTCAACCGGGCACGCCTGCATTCCGCGAAGCATTGCGGGCCGCACTCGAAAGCACCAAAGACATGCCCGCGTCGCACGGCATCTTCAATATGAGCGCGAACGACCATGCTGGTCTCGACCAACGGGCACGCGTGATGGTGGAGATTGTCGGCGGCAAGTGGAAGTTGTCCGGCGACTAAGCGAAGGCAAAGCGATATGGACCTTCAATAAACAAAAGACGCGTGCAGTTGACGCGTCTTTTTTATTGTCCGCATCGCGTGAAAAAGTGTGGCTCCGCCGCTTCAGGACAAACCCGCATTTGGGTTGCAGTCTATTGACCGTCAATCATGCAGAACGCAATACTACTAACATGTTAGTGTTTTGTTCACAGGATATCGCAGCAGTTTGCAGTCGTGGTATGCGCAGTGAAGTAGCAGCAAAGCGGCGACGGTATTCGCGCTGAGCAGGGAAAACCATGCTTGGCACGCCAGAACCCTATAACTAGATTCAGACACCCGGCCCACGAGTCGGATTTCAGATACGCGCCTCAAAGCGTTTGGAGACTTGCAATGAAAAAGACAAAGCAATGGGTACGCACCGGCATTGCCATGGCGTTGATGTGCAGTGCGGGCGCGGCGTTCGCTCAGGTGAAAATCGGCGTGACGCTTTCCACCACGGGGCCGGCCGCATCGCTCGGGATTCCTGAAAAGAACACGATTGCACTGTTGCCGAAAGAGATCGGCGGCAAGACCGTGCAGTACATCATTCTCGACGACGGGTCCGATACCGGCAAAGCCGTGCAGAACACGCGCAAGCTGATCGATGAAGACCACGTCGACGCGATCATCGGCTCGACCGTCACGCCGAATTCGCTCGCCATGCTCGACGCCGCTGCCGAAGGCAAGACGCCGGTGATCTCGCTGGCGGCATCGGCGGCGATCATTTCGCCGATGGACGCGAAGCGCGCATGGGCCTTCAAACCGCCGCAGAACGACAGCCTGATGGCCGACGCCATCGCCGACTACATGGAGCATCACGGCGTAAAGACGGTGGGCTTCATCGGCTTCGCGGATGCGTACGGCGACGGCTGGAACAACGTCTTCACCGCGGCGGCCGCCGCACACAATCTGAAGATCGTCTCGAACGAGCGCTTTAACCGCACCGATGCATCGGTGACGGGCCAGGTGCTGAAGACGATGGGCGCGAACCCCGACGCGGTGCTGATCGCGGGCGCGGGCACGCCGTCGGCGCTGCCGGCCAAGACGCTCAAGGAGCGCGGCTACAAGGGCAAGGTCTATCAGACTCACGGCGTCGCCAACAACGACTTCCTGCGCGTGTGCGGCAAGGACTGCGAAGGCGAATTCCTGCCGGCCGGACCGATCCTCGTGGCGGATCAACTGCCTGACTCGAACCCGGTGAAGAAGTCGTCGCTGGCTTATAAGTCGGCGTATGAGAAAGCGTATGGCGCGGGTTCGGTGGCGACGTTCGGCGGGCACGCATGGGACGCCGGTCAGATGCTGCAAGCAGCGATTCCGGTCGCACTGAAGACCGCTCAGCCGGGCACGGAACAGTTCCGCGTGGCACTGCGTGGGGCGCTTGAGAACATCAAGGAACTGCCGGTCTCGCACGGCATCATGAACACCACGACGACCGACCACAACGGCCTCGACAAGCGCGCACGCGTGATCGTGCAGATCGTCGACGGCAAGTGGAAGTTGCAGAACGACTAACGACAAAAGCGGTACGCGCCTCTCGCGCAACGTGCGGCACGTGACGCCGCATTGCCATTCTGTTCGATGACAATGGCATCGACCGCCGCGCCGCGTACCGGCGCGGCGGTCGCCTTTTCAGGGCATAGCGGGTCGATGGACGGCCACGAGTTCTGCCGCCACGACGGTTTCCCGGTTTCGATTTCGACGCTTCAGGACGAGGAAGTATGGATCTATCAATTGCGGCGATCCTCGCGCAGGACGGCATCACCACGGGCGCGATCTACGCGCTGCTAGCGCTCGCGCTGGTGCTGGTGTTCTCCGTGACGCGGGTGATCTTCATCCCGCAGGGGGAGTTTGTTTCGTACGGCGCGTTGACGCTCGCCGCACTGCAGACGCAGAAATTTCCAGCCACCTGCTGGTTGCTGATGGCGATGGGCGCGGCCTGCTTCGTCGTCGAGATAGCGGGGCTGGTGCGGCATCCCGAACGGCGCCGGCATGCGGCGCGCACGCTGGTCATGCTGGTCGGCAAATATCTGCTGTTTCCGATCGCGGTCTATGCGCTGACACAAGGCGTTTTCATGCATACGCTGCCGATGATCGCGCAGATCGCGTTGACGCTGCTGATCGTGATTCCGATGGGTCCTTATGTGTACCGTCTCGCGTATGAGCCGATCGCGGAGGCAAGCACGCTGCTGCTGTTGATCGTGGCGGTGGCAGTGCACTTCGCGATGGTCGGCCTGGGTCTCGTCATGTTCGGCGCGGAAGGTTCACGCACTACAGCGTTTTCCGATGCGACCTTCAACATCGGCACACTGACGATTTCCGGACAAAGCCTGTGGGTGGTCGGCACGGCGGTGGTGTTGATCGGCGCGCTGTATCTTTACTTCGATCGCTCGATCTCGGGCAAGGCGTTGCGCGCGACGTCGGTGAACCGGCTCGGCGCGCGGCTCGTCGGCATCGGCACGACGCAAGCAGGGCGGCTCGCATTCACGCTGGCGGCGGGCCTCGGCGCGCTGTGCGGCATCCTCGTCGCACCCTTGACCACCATCTACTACGACTCGGGCTTCCTGATCGGTTTGAAGGGCTTCGTGGGGGCGATTATCGGCGGGCTCGTCAGCTATCCGCTGGCGGCCGCGGGCTCGATCCTGGTCGGCCTGCTGGAGTCGTATTCGTCGTTCTGGGCGAGCGCTTACAAGGAAGTGATCGTGTTCACGCTGATCATCCCCGTGTTGCTCTGGCGAAGTCTCGCCAGTCCGCACGCCGAAGAGGAAGAGGAGTGACGCGATGAAACGGATCATGCAAAACAAGTTCTTCTGGTTGTTCCTCGTGGTGCTGTTCGCGCTGCCGGTGTTGCCGCAACCGATTCACGTGCCTGAGTACTGGGTGACGCTGCTCAACTACATCGGTCTGTATTCGATCGTCGCGATCGGTCTTGTGCTGCTGACCGGAATCGGCGGGATGACGAGCTTCGGGCAAGCCGCGTTTGTCGGGATCGGCGCTTATGCGACCGCCTATCTGACGACGCGGTATGGCGTTTCGCCGTGGCTCGCATTGATCGCCGGCGTGATCGTGACGGCGTTGATCGCGTTGATGCTCGGTTTGGTGACGATGCGGTTGTCGGGACACTTTCTGCCTCTGGGCACGATTGCCTGGGGACTCGCGCTGTTCTACCTGTTCGGCAATCTTGAAATGCTGGGCAAATACGACGGTATCAACGGGATTCCGGTGCTGAATGTATTTGGCATCAACCTCGAATCCGGCCGCCATATCTATTACCTGATCTGGCTGGTGGTGCTCGGTGCGGTCATTTCTGTTCAGAATCTGCTTAATAGTCGTCCGGGGCGGGCGATCCGCGCGTTACGTGGCGGCGGCATGATGGCCGAGGCAATGGGCGTCAACACCGGATGGATGCGCGTGGTGATCTTCGTGTACGCGGCGGTGCTGGCCTCCGTCTCGGGTTTCCTCTACGCCCACCTGCAGCGCGCGGTGAACCCGACGCCTTTCGGTCTGAATCACGGCATCGAATTTCTGTTCATGGCCGTCGTGGGCGGCGTCTCGCACGTCTGGGGCGCGGTGCTCGGCGCGGCGATCCTGACGGTGCTGCAAGATTATTTGCAAACCTTGCTGCCGAAGCTGCTCGGCGAGAACGGCAACTTTGAAGTGATCGTGTTCGGCATTTTGATGGTGCTGCTGCTGCAATACGCGCGGCAGGGCGTTTGGCCGTTCGTCGCGCGATTTTTCCCGAAGGGCCCGCGCGCTCACGTCGCTGATCACGCCGAGCCGTTGGCGCAGCGCAGCAAGCCGGCGGCCGGTGAAGACTTGTTGACGGTGAATAAAGCGCGCAAGCAATTCGGCGGTCTGGTCGCGGTGAACGATGTCAGCTTCGAGGTGAAGGCGGGGCAGATCATCGGCCTGATCGGTCCGAATGGCGCCGGCAAGTCGACGACCTTCAATCTGGTGACCGGCGTGTTGCAGGCGACGAGCGGTGAGATCACGTTCTGCGGCGAGCGCATCGATTCGCTGAGTTCACGTGAAATCGTCAAACGCGGAATCGGCCGCACGTTCCAGCACGTCAAGCTGCTGCCGGGGATGACGGTGCTTGAGAACGTCGCGATTGGTGCGCATCTGCGCGGGCAAGCCGGTGTCTGGCGCAGCGTCGTGCGCCTGAACAGCGCGGAAGAAGCGCGCTTGATGGCCGAGGCGGCTCGTCAGATTCGCCGCGTCGGCCTCGAGCAGCACATGTACGACGAAGCCGGGAGCCTCGCGCTGGGACAGCAACGGATTCTCGAAATCGCTCGCGCGCTGTGTTGCGATCCGACGCTGCTGCTGCTGGATGAGCCGGCCGCAGGTCTGCGCTATCAGGAAAAGCTGCAACTGGCCGACCTGCTGCGTCGCCTGAAGGCTGAAGGCATGAGCGTGCTGCTGGTGGAGCACGATATGGACTTCGTGATGAATCTCACCGATCGGCTGGTGGTCATGGAGTTCGGGACTCGTATCGCCGAAGGTCTGCCGCAAGAGGTACAACAAGACCCGGCAGTGCTGGAAGCTTATCTCGGCGGGGTGGAGTGATGGAGAACACGATGAATGCTGCCGGCCCGATTCTCGACGTGGACGGTTTGTCGGTCCGCTATGGCAAGGTGGAGGCGCTGCACGGCGCGGCGATCAAGGTGCGGGCCGGCCAGATTGTCTCGGTCATCGGCCCGAACGGTGCGGGCAAGTCCACGCTGTTGAACGCGATCATGGGCGCGTTGCCGACCACGGGCCATGCGAAGGGCACCGTCCTGTACCAGGGCGAAGACGTTAGCGCCGTGCCGGTCGAGAAGCGCGTGTCGCGCGGTATGTGTCTCGTGCCGGAGAAGCGCGAGTTGTTTGCGTCGATGACAGTGGAAGACAACCTCGTCCTGGGTGCCTATCGGCGCAAACGGGCACGGGAGCGCAACTTCCTGGATCAACTCGAACCGGTCTTTACCCTGTTCCCGCGGCTGAAAGAACGGCGCAAGCAGGCTGCCGGAACGTTGTCCGGTGGCGAACGGCAGATGCTCGCAGTGGGCCGGGCGCTCATGGGCAAACCGGACCTGCTGATGCTGGACGAGCCGAGTCTCGGTCTCGCACCGTTGATCGTGAAAGAAATCTTCCACATCATCAGCGCGCTGCGGCAGACCGGCGTTGCGACATTGCTGATCGAACAGAATGCGCGCGCCGCGTTGCAAATCTCCGATTACGGCTATGTACTGGAAACCGGTGAACTTGCACTCGAAGGACCGGCGGCGGACTTGGCGCAGAATCCGCGCGTGATCGAAACCTATCTTGGGCTGGCGAAGAAAGTGGCTTAGCGACTAGGTTTGCTTGCGTTTCCGGCTTGTTCGAAGCGGCGTGTTTCACGTGAAACACGCCGCTTTTTTGTAGATTGGCCATTCGGACGAATTCGGGCCTAAACCGAACCCGTTATAATTCGCTCATACTTTCCTTTTGAAGGCTCACGCGATGATCTGGCGTGAGATCTCGCGATGCTCTTTCCCACAGAATTTGACTTAATCGTCGTCGGCGGTGGTCATGCCGGCACCGAAGCCGCTTTAGCTTCGGCGCGCATGGGTAATACCACTCTCCTGTTGACCCACAATATCGAAACCCTCGGCCAGATGAGCTGCAATCCGTCGATCGGCGGAATCGGCAAGGGCCATCTCGTGAAGGAGGTGGATGCTCTCGGCGGCGCAATGGCGGCCGCGACGGACGAGGGCGGCATCCAGTTCCGCATCCTTAATTCGTCAAAGGGTCCGGCCGTTCGTGCGACGCGCGCCCAGGCTGACCGTCTGCTGTATAAGCAGGCTATCCGGCATCGGCTGGAGAATCAGCCGAACCTGTGGCTTTTCCAGCAAGCAGTCGACGATCTGATGGTGGAAGGCGATCGCGTCGTTGGTGCCGTGACGCAGGTGGGAATTCGTTTTCGGGCGCGCGCGGTGGTCCTGACGGCCGGGACGTTCCTTGACGGCAAGATTCATGTGGGTTTGAACAACTACACCGGCGGCCGCGCCGGCGATCCGGCTGCGGTGTCGTTGTCCGCGCGTCTGAAGGAACTGAAGCTGCCACAAGGTCGCCTTAAGACGGGGACGCCGCCGCGAATCGACGGCCGCACGATCGATTTTTCCGAACTCGAGGAGCAGCCGGGCGATCTGGATCCGGTGCCGGTCTTCTCGTTTCTTGGGCGCGTTGAGCAGCATCCGCGGCAAGTGCCGTGCTGGGTGACGCACACCAACGAGCGCACGCACGACATCATCCGCGGCGGTCTCGACCGTTCGCCGATGTACACCGGCGTGATCGAAGGGGTGGGGCCGCGCTACTGCCCGTCGATCGAAGACAAGATTCACCGATTCGCGTCGAAGGAATCGCATCAGATCTTTCTCGAACCGGAAGGCCTGACGACCAACGAGTTCTATCCCAACGGGATTTCCACAAGCCTGCCGTTCGATGTGCAACTGGAACTCGTGCGTTCGATGCGCGGCTTGGAGCACGCACACATCCTGCGGCCGGGTTATGCGATTGAGTATGACTACTTCGACCCGCGCGGGCTGAAGTCATCGCTGGAAACCAAGGTGATCCATGGTCTGTTCTTCGCCGGTCAGATCAACGGTACGACTGGCTATGAGGAGGCGGCGGCGCAGGGTCTACTGGCGGGCATCAATGCAGGTCTGTTTGTGCAAGGCAAGGAAGCGTGGTGCCCGCGCCGTGATGAAGCTTATCTTGGTGTGCTCGTCGACGATCTGGTGACGCGCGGCGTGTCCGAGCCGTACCGCATGTTTACAAGCCGCGCGGAATATCGCTTGAGCTTGCGCGAAGACAATGCGGATATGCGCCTTACGGAGATTGGTCGTGAACTCGGTGTCGTTGACGACACCCGCTGGGACGCTTTCAGCCGCAAGCGCGATGCTGTTTCACGTGAAACAGAGCGTCTTCGCACGACGTGGGTTAATCCTAAGACCTTACCGGCGGACGAGGCGACTGCGTTGCTGGGCAAGCCGATCGACCATGAGTACAGCCTGGCGGACCTGCTGCGTCGACCGGGTGTGTCCTACGACGGCGTTTGCGGCTTGCGCGCCGGCGCCTGCGCCGCGCCGGAGACCTTGGCCGAAGACGATGTTCTGCTTGCCCAGATCAAGGAACAGATTGAAATCGGCATCAAATATCAGGGCTATATCGAGCGCCAGGCCGGCGAAATCGAGCGAAACGAGGCGCACGAGAGCACGCGCTTGCCTGACGGGCTGGACTATGCGGAAGTTCGCGGGTTGTCATTCGAAGCACGCCAGAAGCTGACGCAATTCCGCCCTGAGACCATTGGCCAGGCATCGCGTATTTCGGGTATCACGCCGGCGGCGATTTCCTTGCTGATGGTCCATCTGAAGCGCGGGCTGGGCCGTCGTCCGACGAAACCCGCCGAGCCTGGCACAGACAGCACGCCGGTGACGCAATGACGGTGAGCCAGAAGGGGAGTGGCCGGGAAGCGTTGGCGCCGTTGCTTGAGGCCGGTGTTCGCGAACTCGGGCTCAAGTTGAGTGACGCGCAACTCGGCAAACTGCTCGACTATGTCGCGTTGTTGTCGAAATGGAACGCCGTCTATAACCTCACGGCGATCCGCGATCCGCGCCAGATGCTGGTTCAGCACATTCTGGATTCACTTTCGATTGTGCCGCACCTCGCGCCGCTGGGCCCGTCCTCAGTACTCGATGTTGGCTCGGGTGGCGGTCTGCCGGGCATCGTGCTGGCGATTGTCCTGCCAGAATGGACCGTGACCGTGAACGACATCGTTCACAAAAAGACGGCGTTCCAGGCACAGGCCAAGGCTGAACTCGGCCTTGCGAATCTCTCCGTGGTGACCGGCCGGGTCGAGACTTTGCAGCCAGGCGCCGAAGTACCGGCAAAGTTCGACGTAATTGTCTCGCGCGCATTCGCAGAGCTCGCGGATTTCGTTACACTGGCCCGTCATCTGGTTGCGGAGCAGGGCGCGATCTGGGCCATGAAAGGGGTGCGCCCGGACGGCGAGATCGAACGCTTGCCGGCGGGCGCCCACGTGGAACGGGTTATCCGGCTGAACGTGCCGTCGCTCGATGCCGAGCGGCATCTGATCAAAGTTTTGGTGGACGTCGCCAGCTAGCAGACTAGCGGCTGGCACGTACCGGCCTCTTAGCCGCACCGGCATCACCCACGATTTTTACTTCATCCAAGCTGCAAAAGGGACACTCCAACGATGGCAAAAATCTTCTGCGTTGCGAACCAGAAGGGCGGCGTCGGCAAAACGACGACCACAGTCAATCTGGCCGCGAGCTTGGCAGCGCAGGGACAGCGAGTCCTACTCATCGACCTGGACCCGCAGGGCAACGCCACGATGGGCAGCGGCATCGATAAGGCTGCGTGCGCAAACACCGTCTACGAAGTGCTGGTGGACGGTGTTGCGGTGGCCGATGCGCGAGTGCGGCCGGAGGCTGTCGGTTATGACGTGCTGCCCGCGAACCGCGAACTCGCCGGCGCTGAAGTCGAATTGGTCAGTGTGCAGAACCGTGAGGGTCAATTGAAGATTGCACTCGCGGCAGTCGAAAACGAATATGATTTCGTGCTGATCGACTGCCCGCCGGCTTTGTCGCTGCTGACCCTCAATGGCCTGTGCGCCGCGCACGGCGTCGTGATCCCGATGCAGTGCGAGTACTTCGCACTCGAAGGTCTGTCCGATCTGGTCAACACCATCAAACAGGTGCACGCGAACCTCAACCGCGACCTGAAGGTGATCGGTCTGTTGCGCGTGATGTTCGACCCGCGCATCACGCTGCAGCAGCAAGTCTCGGATCAGCTGAAAGAGCATTTCGGCGACAAGGTGTTCGACGTGGTGATCCCGCGCAACGTGCGTCTCGCCGAGGCACCGAGCTACGGTTTGCCGGGCGTGGTGTTCGACAGGGCATCGCGCGGTGCGCAGGCGTATGTGCAGTTCGGCGCGGAAATGATTGAGCGGGTGCGCGCATTGAATGACGCGCCCCAGGCATCCTAAGCGGATCGAGGAAGCACGATGAACGCAGTAGCGAGAAAGAAGGGATTGGGCCGCGGTCTGGAAGCCTTGCTGGGCGGTACGGCAGACATTACCGAGGCAGTAACGATTGAAGGTGCGCCGAATGTGCTACCGCTTAGCAAGATGCAAGCGGGCAAATATCAGCCACGTACGCGCATGGACGAGGGCGCATTGCAGGACTTGGCGGCCAGCATCCGTGCGCAAGGGGTGATGCAGCCAATTCTCGTGCGTCCTATCTCGGCGGACAAGTACGAGATCATCGCCGGCGAACGGCGGTTTCGCGCGGCGCGTCTAGCGGGCCTCGAAGAAGTGCCGGTGCTGGTGAAGAACGTGCCGGACCAGGCCGCCGCCGCGATGGCGCTGATCGAGAACATTCAGCGTGAAGATCTGAATCCGCTGGAAGAAGCGCAGGGGATCCAGCGCTTGCTCGACGAGTTCAATTTCACGCACGAACAGGCAGCGGAGTCGGTCGGCCGCTCGCGCAGCGCGGTATCGAATCTGCTGCGTCTGCTTAACCTGGCAACTCCCGTACAAACGATGCTGCTGGCCGGCGATCTCGACATGGGTCACGCCCGCGCACTGCTGGCCGTCGACGCCGCGACGCAAATCACGTTGGCCAACCAGGTGGTTAACAAACGCATGTCGGTGCGCGAAACCGAAAAGCTTGTGACGGCGACTACAAAGGCCGCGCCGACGGTGAAGGCGCGTGCGAATGGCGATGGCGGCCGCGATACTCGCCGGCTGGAAGAAGAACTGTCGGACTTGCTGGCGGCGACGGTCAAGATCAAACTCGGCCGACGCGGGCGCGGCCAGGTACTGGTGGACTTCGGCGATCTGGATGCGTTGGAGGGCATTCTGGTCCGGTTGCGTGGTAACGCCACCGCCTGATTGACGAGTTGACCGGCAAGGGCACCTGATAGCTTGCGATAAGGCCTGCTGCCGATCGCAAGCTGTTGGATTCACCGTGGATCATTTGACGCGGCGGGTTTGCAAAAGGCGCATGGCTTCTTTGATCGGATTTTGCGACCTACCAGTGATCCATATCAACGTCCGACGGATTCCTAAATAAAGTGGCGTGGGATAATCAGGATTACTCATATATCCGGTCATTTCACGGCTGCTTGCTGGCCGCGTGGATTGGGGCCGTCGGCGCGCGTAACGGCCACGTCGGCGTCGCGATACGGGCATTTGAGCCCAACTGGTGTCAGGAGCCGCGAAGCGGCCAGGCCGCAATCTCCTCGGGACAACTTTGGCGAGGAGGGCGTGTCCGAAGCAAACGCTGAAACTTCACTGCCTCCTCGCCGGCACATTGATTCAGCGCAAACGCGGGGATACTTCTCGACAACCCTTTCTCGTGGGATCTTCCCGTTCGCGCCTACCCGCCAGCGCCCGCGATGTCCATATGCTTAGGCAAAAATCGGCGTTTGTTGCATTTTCGAGACGTCTGCTGCGGCGTTTAAACGAGCCATCAGCGAGGACAAATTCTTCCGTCTTAGGCAGCGCGTTTTGGCACTGCCCGGCAGCCTTACATTTGACGTGTTTCGCCCGGTGAAACCGGCGCTCCCGCATGGTGAGGAGCCTTTTCACGCTGGTTATTGAACGGCCTAAAGTCTTGAATTGCCTGCAACTATCGCTTACAATCGCCCGGATTTAATTGCACGGGAACCCCGTAAGCGCAGCGTAAGCTCGCGGGCTGGAACAAGACTTTCGGAACACTGCGATGGCGGTCAAAACGTCGAATCAAGCGCCGAAGAATGGGCACGACGAACACCGCGCTGAACGCAAGGCTTCCGTTGCGTCCACCGGTCAGCAAGCAAGACCTGACGAAGCGTGGGATGTCGAGCAGCAAGATAACAATATCGTTCCGCTCACGCGGGCCGAAGCTGAAAAGCTATTTGGTCCCACTGTGAGCCGTCCATCGCGCGTCACGCCTTTCAAGGTCGTGGCAGCGCAAATGGTTTTGTCCCTGGGTGCTACGCTGGTGTGGTGGCTGTTCTACAAGCCGCCGGGCGCTGCTGCGCTGTCCGCGTTCCTGGGGGGAGCGATCTGCTGGGTGCCGAGCGCGTTGTTCGCGGCACGACTGAGAACGCTGAGCGGCGCCGAAACAGCAATGAGCTGGATGATCGGCGAAGCGCTCAAGATGGGGACAACGATCGCGATGTTTGTAGCCATCGCCTTCTGGTATCACGACGTACGCTGGGTTCCGCTGCTCGTGACCTACCTCATCGCGCTCAAGACGTACTGGATCGCCTTAGCCTGGCGCTAAGGTAGCAGCAACGAAAGTAGCAGCAATAAATTCAGGCTGGCGCGCAGCGCCGGCATCAGGAGTGCGGATATGACACGATCCGCACCCGGCGTGTTCCCGCAATACAGCATTGCTGCGGGAGCGGCCTAAGACGATTTTCGACAATTTGGGTGGCATTAACGATATGGCAGCTAGCGAAGGCACGCGCGCTCTGGATCCGTCCGAGTACATCGCGCACCACTTGCAGAACTTTTCCACCGCGCACCAGACGTCGATTTTCG
The DNA here is from genome assembly GCF_003002025.1 of Paraburkholderia sp. BL25I1N1. GTDB lineage: Bacteria > Pseudomonadota > Gammaproteobacteria > Burkholderiales > Burkholderiaceae > Paraburkholderia. The sequence continues at coordinate 23,464 of NZ_PVZB01000025.1, read as the reverse complement.
ACATTCACGTCTGGAATCTGGACACCCTTTTCTGGTCGATCGTTTGCGGTCTGGCCACGATCCTGATTCTGCATCTCGCTGCCCGCAAGGCAACGTCCGGCGTGCCGGGCCGTTTCCAGTGCGCGATCGAAATGCTGGTTGAAATGGTCGAGGACCAATCGAAGTCGATGATCCACGGCACGCGCACCTTCATCGCGCCGCTGGCGTTGACCGTGTTCGTCTGGGTTGCCCTCATGAACTCGCTCGACTTCATCCCCGTCGATCTGCCGGGCCGCGTGATCGGTTGGCTGGGTCTGTCGGAAGTCATCCCCCATCACCGCATCGTGCCGACCGCCGACCTGAACGGCACGCTCGGCATCGCACTCGGCGTGTTCGCGCTGATGATTTACTACAACTTCAAGATCAAGGGCGCAGGCGGCTTCGTACATGAATTGCTGTCCGCTCCGTTCGGTGCGCATCCGCTCCTGTGGATCCCGAACCTTGCATTGAACATCATCGAGTTCGTCGCAAAGACGGTCTCGCTCGGCATGCGGCTGTTCGGCAACATGTACGCGGGCGAACTGTTGTTCCTGCTGATTGCCCTGCTCGGCAGCATGTGGGGTTTCGGCGCGGACGCGTCGGTGCTCGGCTTCATCGGCCACGTCATCGCTGGCACGGTTTGGGCGATCTTCCACATCCTGATCGTTCTGCTGCAAGCATTTATTTTCATGATGCTGACGCTGGTGTACATCGGCCAGGCACACGACAGCCACTAATCGCGGCTTGTCGAACGACGTTTTAGTTTCGTTTCATTTAAATCCCAGTTCCAACCAGTTCTAAAAGACTTTTCACAAAGGAGTGATCATGCAAGCTTTCATCGCCAACATCCAGGGTCTGACCGCCATCGGTATCGGCATCATCATCGGCCTGGGTGCAATCGGCGCCTGTATCGGTATCGGCCTGATGGGCGGCAAGTACATCGAAGCATGTGCACGTCAGCCGGAACTGATGAACCCGCTGCAAACCAAGATGTTCCTGCTGGCTGGTCTGATCGATGCGGCGTTCCTGATTGGCGTTGGTGTGGCAATGCTGTTTGCGTTCGCGAACCCGCTGCTGTCGAAGCTGGCAGGCTGAGGTTCCTCGGAAGTTTGCGCCTGAGCTATAACTAGTGAGGGCGCGGGGCGGAACGGGCACTCGGGCGCTGATCGAACAGAATCGATGAGCGCCTTGCCGTTTCACTTTCCGAACTAGCAACGTTTAAGGAAACACCGTGAATCTCAACGCAACCCTGTTTGCGCAAATGGTCGTGTTCCTGATCCTCGCGTGGTTCACGATGAAGTTCGTGTGGCCGCCGCTGATCAACGCCCTCGACGAGCGCTCGAAGAAGATTGCTGACGGTTTGTCGGCTGCTGAAAAGGGCAAGGCAGAACTCGAAGCCGCTCACAAGCGCGTCGACCAGGAACTCGCTCAGGCACGCAACGACGGTCAGCAACGTATTGCTGACGCAGAAAAGCGCGCTGTGGCAGTCGCTGACGAAATCAAGGCTCAAGCACAGGCTGAAGCCGCTCGCATCATCGCGCAAGCGAAGGCCGACGCGGACCAGCAAGTCGTGAAGGCGCGCGAAACGCTGCGCGGTGAAGTCGCCGCACTCGCTGTGAAGGGCGCTGAACAGATCCTGAAGCGCGAAGTCGACCAGGCAGCTCACGCTGACCTGCTGAATCAACTGAAAGCCGAGCTCTGATCATGGCCGAACTTGCAACCATCGCCCGTCCGTACGCAGAAGCGCTGTTTGGCGTGGCCGAAGCTGGTGACATCGCCGCCTGGTCCACGCTCGTGCAGGAGCTGGCACAGGTTGCGCGTCTGCCCGAAGTGCTGTCGATCGCCTCGAGCCCGAAAGTAAGCCGCGCCCAGGTCAGCGAACTGCTGCTGGCCGCGGTCAAGTCGCCGCTCAAGGACAACGCCCAAGCGAAGAATCTGGTGCAAATGCTGGTGGACAACCATCGTCTGCAATTGCTGCCGGAAATTGCTGTGCAGTTCGAAGAGTTGAAGAACGCCCGCGAAGGGGCGGCCGATGTGCTGATCGTCAGCGCATTCCCGCTCGAAGGCGCGCAGTTGAACGACCTCGTCGCAAGTCTCGAACGCAAGTTCAAACGCAAGCTGAAGCCGACGGTCGAGATCGATTCGTCGTTGATCGGCGGCGTGCGCGTGACGGTCGGCGATGAAGTGCTCGATACCTCGGTCCGCGCGCGGCTTGCCAGCATGCAAACGGCTCTGACGGCCTGAAGCGCCTTATGCGCTGAAGCGGCTGGCACGCAACAGAATTGACTATCAGGAGCGAATAATGCAACTCAATCCCTCTGAGATCAGCGAGCTGATCAAGAGCCGGATCCAGGGCCTTGAAGCGAGCGCAGACGTTCGCAACCAGGGCACTGTGATCTCCGTGACCGACGGTATCGTGCGTATTCACGGCCTGTCGGAAGTGATGCAGGGCGAAATGCTCGAATTCCCGGGCAACACCTTCGGTCTCGCACTGAACCTCGAGCGCGACTCGGTCGGCGCCGTGATTCTGGGTGAGTACGAACACATTTCGGAAGGCGACATCGTCAAGACGACGGGCCGCATTCTGGAAGTGCCGGTGGGTCCGGAACTGCTCGGCCGCGTGGTCGACGCACTCGGCAACCCGATCGACGGCAAGGGCCCGATCAACGCGAAAAAGACCGACGCAATCGAAAAGATTGCTCCGGGCGTGATCTGGCGTAAGTCGGTTTCGGAACCGGTCCAAACCGGTCTGAAGTCGATCGACGCGATGGTGCCGATTGGCCGTGGCCAGCGCGAGCTGATCATCGGCGACCGCCAGTGCGGCAAGACCGCAGTTGCAGTCGACGCGATCATCAACCAGAAGGGCAAGAACCTCTTCTGTATCTACGTCGCGATCGGCCAGAAGGCTTCGTCGATCATGAACGTGGTGCGCAAGCTGGAAGAGACCGGCGCGCTGGAATACACGATCGTCGTGGCCGCTTCGGCTTCGGAATCGGCTGCCATGCAATATCTGGCACCGTACGCCGGCTGCACGATGGGCGAATACTTCCGCGACCGCGGTCAAGACGCACTGATCGTTTATGACGATTTGACCAAGCAAGCTTGGGCATACCGTCAGATCTCGCTGCTGCTGCGCCGCCCGCCGGGCCGTGAAGCGTATCCGGGCGACGTGTTCTATCTGCACTCGCGTCTGCTGGAGCGTGCTGCTCGCGTGTCGGAAGACTACGTCGAGAAGTTCACCAACGGCGAAGTGAAGGGCAAGAGCGGTTCGCTGACGGCACTGCCAGTCATTGAAACGCAAGCCGGCGACGTGACCGCATTCGTTCCGACGAACGTGATCTCGATTACCGACGGCCAGATCTTCCTGGAAACCGACCTCTTCAACGCAGGTATCCGCCCGGCAATTAACGCCGGCGTGTCGGTGTCGCGCGTTGGTGGTGCGGCTCAGACGAAGGTCGTGAAGAAGCTGTCGGGCGGTATCCGTACCGACCTCGCGCAGTACCGTGAACTGGCTGCGTTCGCGCAGTTCGCGTCGGACCTCGACGAAGCCACCCGCAAGCAACTGGAGCGCGGCCGTCGCGTGACGGAACTGCTGAAGCAGCCGCAATATCAGCCGCTGCAAGTGTGGGAACTGGCTGTCGCGCTGTTCGCAGCGAACAATGGCTACCTCGACGATCTGGAAGTTGCGCAAGTGCTGCCGTTCGAAAAGGGCCTGCGCGACTACCTGAAGACGAAGCACGCTGACCTGATCAAGCGCGTCGAAGACACCAAGGAACTCTCGAAGGACGACGAAGCCCTGCTGCACACGGCTCTCAAAGACTTCAAGAAGTCCGGCGCTTATTGATCCGCGAGTGACCCGCAAGGCATAAACGGACCTTGAAGCGGCGCGGGCCGCAGGCAACTGAACCCGCGCTGCTTCGATCGCTTTGCATGGGACCCGAGTAAGCGCTGAAGCGCTAACTCGGGCCGACAAGGAGCAAGCAATGGCTGGAATGAAGGAAATTCGCGGCAAGATCAAGAGCGTGCAAAACACGCGCAAGATCACGAAAGCGATGGAGATGGTGGCCGCATCGAAGATGCGCCGCGCTCAGGAGCGCATGCGCGCTGCTCGCCCGTACGCCGACAAGGTCCGAGATATCGCTGCGCACATGAGCCGTGCGAACCCGGAGTATCGTCACCCGTTCATGGTGTCGAACGAAGGCGCGAAGGCGGCCGGCATCATCCTCGTCACGACTGATAAAGGTCTGTGCGGCGGTATGAACACCAACGTGCTGCGCGCGTCGCTGCAGAAGTTCAAGGAACTGGAAGGCCAGGGCAAGACGATCGAAGCAACTGCGATCGGCACCAAGGGTCTGGGTTTCCTGAACCGTTTGCGCGCCAAGGTAGTGTCGAATGTCGTGCATCTGGGCGACACGCCGCATCTGGAAAAGCTGATTGGCGCGGTGAAGGTGCAGCTCGACCTGTACTCCGAAGGCAAGGTTTCGGCGGTGTACCTCGCGTACACGCGCTTCGTCAACACGATGAAGCAGGAGCCGGTGATCGAGCAACTGCTGCCGCTGTCGGCAGACCAGTTCGAGCGCAAGGAAGAGGACGGCACGACGCCGAGCACGCAGTGGGACTACATCTACGAGCCGGATGCGCAGGCAGTGGTGGACGAACTGCTGGTGCGTTATGTCGAAGCGCTGGTCTATCAGGCCGTCGCGGAAAACATGGCATCGGAACAGTCGGCACGCATGGTCGCGATGAAGGCCGCTTCGGACAACGCGAAGACGGTCATCAACGAACTGCAGCTCGTGTACAACAAAAGCCGTCAGGCCGCGATCACGAAAGAACTGTCGGAAATCGTCGGTGGCGCGGCGGCAGTCTGACCTTGACGGTCAGGCACGCCGCTTCGTGTGCGCCTTCGCGGCGCACCCCATCGAAACTGCGCCTTTGCGCGAGTGAAGAATTGAGTATCTAAAGGAAAAGCGATGAGTACTACTGCTTTGGTAGAAGGCAAGATCGTACAGTGCATCGGCGCGGTGATCGACGTGGAATTTCCGCGCGACCAGATGCCGAAGATTTACGACGCGCTCATTCTCGAAGGTTCGGAACTGACCCTCGAAGTCCAGCAACAGCTGGGCGACGGCGTCGTCCGTACCATCTGTCTGGGTGCATCGGACGGTCTGCGCCGCGGTACGACGGTGAAGAACACTGGCAAGCCGATCAGCGTGCCGGTCGGCAAGCCGACCCTTGGCCGTATCATGGACGTGCTGGGTCGTCCGATCGACGAAGCTGGCCCGATCAACTCGGACGTGGTTCGCGGTATTCACCAGAAGGCTCCGGCGTTCGACGAGCTGTCGCCGTCGACGGAACTGCTCGAAACCGGCATCAAGGTTATCGACTTGATCTGCCCGTTCGCCAAGGGCGGTAAGGTGGGCCTGTTCGGTGGCGCCGGCGTCGGCAAGACCGTGAACATGATGGAACTGATCAACAACATCGCTAAAGAACACGGTGGTTATTCCGTGTTCGCCGGTGTTGGCGAGCGTACCCGTGAAGGGAACGACTTCTATCACGAAATGAAGGACTCGAACGTTCTCGACAAGGTCGCGCTGGTGTACGGCCAGATGAACGAGCCGCCGGGCAACCGTCTGCGCGTCGCGCTGACCGGTCTGACGATGGCTGAGCACTTCCGTGACGAAGGTCTCGACGTGCTGTTCTTCGTGGACAACATCTACCGTTTCACGCTGGCAGGCACGGAAGTGTCGGCGCTGCTCGGCCGTATGCCGTCGGCAGTGGGCTATCAGCCTACTCTGGCTGAAGAAATGGGTAAGCTGCAAGAGCGTATTACGTCGACCAAGACCGGCTCGATCACGTCGGTTCAGGCCGTGTACGTCCCTGCGGATGACTTGACCGACCCGTCGCCGGCTACGACTTTCGGCCACCTGGACGCAACGGTTGTGTTGTCCCGTGACATCGCTTCGCTGGGTATCTACCCGGCAGTCGACCCGCTCGATTCGACCTCGCGTCAGATCGACCCGAACGTGATCGGCGAAGAGCACTACTCGATCACGCGCGGCGTGCAGCAAACGCTGCAGCGCTACAAGGAACTGCGCGACATTATCGCGATTCTGGGCATGGACGAACTGGCGCCGGAAGACAAGCTCGCCGTGGCGCGCGCTCGTAAGATCCAGCGTTTCCTGTCGCAGCCGTTCCACGTCGCTGAAGTGTTCACGGGCTCGCCGGGCAAGTACGTGCCGCTGAAGGAAACGATCCGTGGCTTCAAGATGATCGTTGACGGCGAGTGTGACCACCTGCCGGAACAAGCGTTCTACATGGTCGGCACGATCGACGAAGCCTTCGAAAAGGCCAAGAAGATCCAGTAAAGGTCGGGTGTATAGAAGCGGGCGCCGGCCAATGTCGGTGCCCTCGAGTTACGCTCACCAGGAGTCGATATGGCAACCATTAAAGTAGACGTCGTCAGCGCGGAAGAGCAGATCTTCTCGGGCCAGGCGAAGTTCGTCGCGCTGCCGGGCGAAGCAGGTGAACTCGGCATTCTGCCGGGCCACACGCCGCTGATCACGCGGATTCGTCCGGGTGCGGTGCGCATCGAAGCTGAAAACGGTGAAGAAGAGTTTGTCTTCGTCGCCGGCGGCATCCTCGAAATCCAGCCGGGCGCTGTGACGGTTCTCGCCGACACGGCTATTCGCGGCAAGGATCTCGACGAAGCCAAGGCTGAAGATGCACGCAAGCGTGCGGAAGAAGCGCTGCAGAACACGGGTTCGAACCTCGAATACGCGACCGCGCAAGCGGAGCTGGCGTACGCGACGGCTCAGCTCGCTGCGATCCAGCGCCTGCGCAAGCTGCGCGGTCAGAACTAAGCAATACGTATCAGAGAGAAAGCAGCCTTCGTGGCTGCTTTTTTTTGACCTCGACTTGACGTTAACGGAAAGGTAAGCAAAATTGTGTTGTCGCGGCAATCGGCTCCTCGCCCGGCCGGTTCGGCAATGCGGTGCGGGTAACACTTGATGCCGGACCGACATACGCCGGTGGCACAATCGATTTCAAATTCATTTCAATAGACGAGCTTCCGCTGAGCTCACGGAGACAACACCATGGCAACGCATGTGTCAGGCGAAGGTGCACTGATCGAACCCAAAGACGGGCTGTCGTATGTCCGCGGGTCGACCGACATTCCGCTGAGCGAAGCGACGGTCGGCCGGTTTCTGTGCGACACCGCGACACGCTTTCCGGACCGTCCGGCCGTGGTGTTTCGCGAGCAACGCATTCGGTGGACCTGGAGGGAGTTCGCTGAAGAAGTCGACATTTTGGCGGCAGGGCTGCTCACACTCGGTATTGCGAAGGGTGACCGCGTGGGCATCTGGTCGCCGAATCGCGTGGAGTGGCTGCTGACCCAATTTGCGACTGCGCGAATCGGCGCCGTACTGGTCAACATCAATCCAGCCTATCGGCTCGCGGAGCTCGAGTACGCGCTGAATAAGGTTGGCTGCAAGGCGATCATCGCCGCCGAGCGCTTCAAGGCATCCATGTACCTGGAGATGTTGCAGGAGCTCGCGCCCGAACTGGCCACGCAGGCGCCCGGTGAACTTCACGCGGCAAGGTTGCCCGAGTTGCGCTACGTGATTCGCATGTGCGACACGGAAACGCCTGGCATGCTGACCTTTTCCGATGTGATCGAGCAGGGACGCGCGTCGCTCGACGTGGCCAGGCTCGACGCGATCGGCGCGACGCTCTCGTGCCATGAGCCGATCAATATCCAGTTCACCAGCGGCACGACAGGCAACCCGAAGGGCGCGACGCTGACCCACAGCAACGTGGTGAACAACGCGCGCTACATTGCCATGGCAATGCGGCTGAGCGAGCAGGACGGCTTATGCATTCCGGTGCCGCTGTACCACTGCTTCGGCATGGTGCTGGCCGTGCTAGCGTGCGTGTCGGTCGGCGCCAATATGGTATTTCCAGGCGAAGGCTTTGACCCGGCCGCGACGCTGGCCGCGGTCGCGGAAGAGAAGTGCACTGCGTTGCATGGCGTGCCGACCATGTTCATCGCCGAACTCGATCATCCGAACTTCGCCACCTACGACTTCTCGCGCCTACGCACCGGCATCATGGCGGGCTCGCCTTGTCCGATCGAGACGATGAAGAAGGTCGTTTCCAGAATGCATCTGAGCGAAATCACCATCGCCTATGGCATGACGGAAACCAGTCCGGTCTCGTTCCAAAGCTCGACGACCGATCCGCTCGACAAGCGCACGACGACGGTGGGCCGCATCCAGCCGCATCTCGAAGTGAAAATCGTCGATCCTCTCGGCGAGATCGTGCCGGTGGGCGAAACCGGTGAGCTTTGCACGCGCGGGTACTCAGTGATGCAGGGGTATTGGGGCGACGAGGCGAAGACGCGCGAAAGCATTGTCGATGGCTGGATGCATACGGGCGACTTGGCGACGCTCGACGCAGAAGGCTACTGCAACATCGTCGGCCGTCTGAAGGACATGCTGATTCGCGGCGGCGAGAACATCTATCCGCGCGAAATCGAGGAGTTTCTGTTCCGCCACCCGAAGATCCAGAGCGTGCAGGTGTTCGGCGTGCCCGACACGAAGTACGGCGAAGAGGTGTGTGCGTGGGTCGTATTGCGCGCCGGCGAGCAGGCGACAGCCGAAGAGATCCAGCAGTTCTGTCAGGGGCAGATTGCGCACTATAAGGTGCCCAAGTACATCCGTTTCGTCGACGAACTGCCCATGACGGTAACCGGCAAGGTGCAGAAGTTCATCATGCGCGAGCGGATGATCAGCGAGTTGAAGCTGCGGGAAGACAAGACGGCGTGACACTAAACGGCTGGTCCGCGCGGCAAAATCATTGCGCGACCCGGATCAGCCGATAGGGCACGAGGAGCAAACCAAGTGGAACCAATCGTTCGCCGTGCAAGTCGCTAAAAACCCGCGAACGTGCCCGAAACAGCGCGCTACCGCGCCGCGCAAACGTTTGGCCAGACGAAAAAAAAGCGGGCCTGGAGCCCGCTAAAAACCACACGCTACGGGGTTAGCGCGAGGAGACCAAAGAAGGAACCGACTGAGACGACGACCCTACGTCGACTACGGCCCCAGCAGGGATGCCCCTTCACAGGGCTTCGGCATAGGCCGACCGGCAAGTGCATCGTATCCGCTCACACCACGCACACAGCCACATCCGTGTTGAAACCGTTGAGGGCATTGTGGGCGAATTAATCTACGAGCGCGGTAACAAAGTGTTTCAGGTTGTAACGCCCGCCGGATAAGGCGTTGCAGGATATATTGCCAAAAAGCGACGATTTAAACGCAATTTTTACCGATGACTCAGTCGCAATTTCATACGCATGATTGATGCTATTCGCGAAGCATAATGCGGCGTAATCCGTTAAGTCGATGCCGCATGAAATGGTTGCACGTTCATCTTTTAGACGAATAATTCCCCGCTTTGCAGGTGCTGGCCCGCAGTCACCAACTTCTGCGATCCAACGTACGCAGCCGCATTGCGTTGCAGCATCCGTCCGGACACGCAATTGGGGCGCAAAGAATGCGTTCGCAGCCAGCTGCGATGGCACTATTTTTAGGTTTTACTTAAAAGCGCCCCGTAAGTTACATGATTGGCGCGCGAGCGTGATCATTTGGCGTTTCTCGACCGCCGCTGTTTTACAGTGAAAAAGGGGCGGCCAAGAAGCGCTTCAGGCTACTTCAGCCACTTGTCTGAAATGGCTTGATACTCGCCCGTCGCTCGCGCAAGGTGCAACCACTGGTTGACGTATTGCTGAAACGACACATCGCCACGCGGCAGCAGCCAAGCCTTTTCACCATACTGGAAGGGTTTGTCCGGGTGAACCGAGCAAAGGCCGGGGTTTAGCTTCTGCTGCAGCAGGGTCTCCGACGCGTCCGTCACCATCACGTCCGCTTTGCCGGCGAGGATCTGCTTGAAGATCGTCACGTTATCCGGATAGACGGTCAAGTTCGCATGCGAAAAGTACTGTTTCGCAAAGCGCTCGTTGGTGCCGCCGGGATTGACGATCACGCGTGTCGCCGGTTGGTCGATCTGGGCGACGGTTTGATATTTGTTGACGTCGTCGCACCGAACGATCGGCGTCTTGCCGTCGACCATGTAGGCCTCCGTGAAAAACGCGCGCTTCTGCCGCTCGAGGGTCGGCGACACGCCGCCCACTCCCACGTCGCACTTGGCGACAAAGTCGTTCATCAGATTCGACCACGACGTCTTGACATACTCCGTCTTGACGCCGAGCGACTTGGCGAGCGACTCGGTCATGTCGATATCGATGCCCTCAAACTGCCCGTCCGCCTTGTAAAACGAATACGGCTTGTAGTCACCCGTCGTGCAGGCGCGCAGCGTGCCGCGCGCGAGAATTTCGTCGAGTCGCGAGGGCGTTGCGGTGGCGGCGCTGGCCTGTGCCCCGGCCACGCCTGCGTGCATCAAAACGCCGGCCAGTGCGCCGAGCAGTGCGAGTGCTGCCTTGTTCATCGAGTCTCCTTGGTTGTATGTAATTGTCTGGTAAGTCCGTTGGATGATAGCCCGGCAATTCGCGCTTGAACATTGGCCGTTCAGCCAAGTCATGACGCCGCGGCCAGCGCGCGGAAAACCGGCCGCGAACGACGTGTCCGACAGTTATTGGCCGGATCAAGCACGATGCGGCGAGCCGGCTCCGGTAAAATGCCCCTTTGCCCTCAGTCGTACGCAACGTGGCCCATAAACTCCTGAACGACACTTTCCTGCGCGCGCTGCTGCGCCAGCCGACCGACTACACGCCGATCTGGCTGATGCGGCAAGCCGGCCGCTACCTGCCGGAATACAACGCCACGCGTGGTCGCGCGGGCAGTTTCCTCGGTTTGGCGAAGAACCCGTCGTTCGCGACGGAAGTCACATTGCAGCCGCTCGAGCGTTATCCGCTCGACGCCGCGATCCTGTTCTCGGACATCCTCACCGTGCCCGACGCCATGGGTCTCGGCCTCGAGTTCGTGACCGGCGAGGGTCCCAAGTTTGTTCGCCCGGTTCGCACGGAAGACGACGTCGCGCGGCTCGCTGTGCCGGACATCGACGCCACGCTGCGCTATGTGACCGACGCCGTGCGCGAAATTCGCACGGCGCTGACCGACGCGCAAGGCCGTCAACGCGTACCGCTGATCGGCTTTTCGGGCAGTCCGTGGACGCTCGCGTGCTACATGGTGGAAGGCGGCGGGTCGGCGGATTTCCGCACGGTCAAGTCGATGCTTTACGCCCGTCCGGATCTGATGCATCGCATTCTCGACATCAACGCGCGCTCGGTCGCGGCGTATCTGAACGCGCAGATCGAAGCCGGCGCGCAAGCCGTGATGATTTTCGACACGTGGGGCGGGGCGCTGGCAGACGGTGTGTATCAACGTTTCTCGCTGCACTACATCCAGCAGGTCGTGAATCAGCTGAGGCGCGAGCACGACGGCGAGAAAGTCCCGGTCATTACCTTCACGAAAGGTGGCGGCCTGTGGCTCGACGAGATCGCCGAAACCGGTGTGGACGCGGTCGGCCTCGACTGGACGGTCAACCTGAGCAAGGCACGCGAGCGTGTGGGCGGGAAGGTGGCGCTACAGGGCAATATCGATCCCTCGGTGTTGTTCGCGCCGCCGGCTTCGATCCGCATGGAAGCTCGTGCGGTGCTCGACAGCTTCGGTAATCATCCCGGCCACGTGTTCAATCTCGGCCACGGTATTTCGCAATTCACGCCGCCGGAGAATGTCGCTGAGCTGGTGGACGAAGTACACCGTCATAGCCGGGCGATCCGCAGCGGCGCTCATGCACCGGCCTGAAGCCGTAATCGTTACCATTTTTTGTTGCATTGCAGCGAACTGGGCTCTCGGTCTAAGGGCAAATTCGCAGCTAACAGGCCGTCAGATGGCGGTCTTGCGAAAGTCAAGACTTGACTTATGCACATTCATCACGCTGCGGCGCGGTAGAAGCTTTAGTCGTGTCCTGGCCCTTGCACTTTGCAGGCGCATTTGATCTAAGCCTTGTCTGGCAAGGGTTTCCCGGGTTCGGGACAGACTGTGCGGAATCCCACAGAAGGCCGCTGCGGCGCGGTTCCCGGGCCGTCCGGGCAAAGTTCTCAACAAAGTTATCCACAGGCACGCGGACCGATTGCAATTGTTCAGCCGAATCCAAAACTTAGCGCCGAAATTGAAGTTTTACTTTAACTTCTACGGATTCGCCGTCTGCTCGATGGGCCTCGCGATGTGGCATCGTGTCGCGCTCGTTCCCCTGACCGCTGCTGACGCGTGAGCGACGTGTTCGTCCGCGTCGCGCTTGACCATCCGCTGCCGACTCTGTTCGACTACCGTTGCGACACGCCTGAGCCTGTCGCGCCGGGCAGGCTGGTTAGCGTGCCGTTCGGGAAACGCCATGTCGTGGGGCTCGTCTGCGAAGTGACCGCTCACAGCGACGTGCCGGCCGATCGTCTTCGCTCGGTGAGTGGCGTGTGCACCGCTTGCCCGCCGGTGTCGTCGGAATGGCTGAAGCTGGCCGCGTTCGCCGCCGACTACTACCAGCGTGGTCTCGGCGAGGTCGCATTGCCCGCATTACCGCAGGCGCTGCGCGATGCGTCGCGCTGGTCGCGCCTGTTCGCGCCGGAAGAGCGCTACAGTCTCACGCCCGCAGGCCGCGCCGCGTTGCCCGAAGCTCTGCCGGCTCGGGCGAGCGCGTTGCGGAAACTGGCGCAGGCGTTGGCCGGGACCGAGTTCGTGCTTGCCGCCGATGCGCGCGCGCTGCACCCCAAAGCAATGGCAACGCTCGACGCGTGGCAGGCGGAAGGCTGGATCACGCTGAACATCGTCGAGGCCGCGGCGGCGTTGGTCACGGTCGCTTCGCCTGGCGCGCCCGCGCCCACGCTACCCACGCTCACGGACGAGCAGGCGGCCGCCGTCGAAGCTATCCGCGATGCCGACGGCTTCGCGCCGTTCCTGCTGCACGGCGTGACGGGCAGCGGCAAGACGGAGGTCTATTTGCGCGCGCTCGCCGAAATTCTGGCCGCGAAGCCCGACGCCCAGGCGCTCGTCCTCGTCCCTGAAATCAATCTGACGCCGCAGTTCGAAGCGGCCTTCCGCGCGCGTTTCGCCGCGCTCGAGGGCACGTCGATCGTCACGCTGCATAGCGGACTCGCGGAAGGCGAGCGCGCCCGCAACTGGTTCGCCGCGCACACCGGCCGCGCGCGGATCGTGCTCGGCACGCGGCTGGCGGTGCTGGCGTCGCTGCCGAAGCTCGCGATCATTGTTGTCGACGAGGAGCACGATCCGGCCTACAAGCAGCAGGAAGGTCTGCGCTATTCGGCGCGCGACCTGGCGATCTATCGCGCCAAACAACTCGGCCTGCCGGTCGTGCTGGGTTCGGCCACGCCGTCGCTGGAGAGCTGGTGGCAGGCCGACCAGGGCCGCTACAAGCGGCTCACGCTGTCGCGCCGTGCTGTCGCCGAGGCCGTATTGCCTACCGTCAAACTGATCGATCTGGAAGAGGAGCGGCGGCGCGGGCGGGCATCGGTCGAAGGTTTGTCGGGGCCGCTGATCGCGGCGCTGAAGGCGCGGCTCGAACGCGGCGAGCAAAGCCTCGTATTCCTGAACCGCCGCGGTTATGCGCCGCAGCTTGCCTGCGACGCCTGCGGTTGGGTCGCCGGTTGTCCACGATGCAGCGCGTATGTCGTGCTGCATAAGCCCGAGCGCGCGCTGCGCTGTCACCACTGCGGCTGGGAAGCGCGCATCCCGCGTTCGTGCCCGGAGTGCGGCAACGTCGATATCGCGCCGATGGGCCGTGGCACGCAGCGTGTCGAAGAGACGCTGGCGAGCGCGGTGCCCGGCGCCCGCATCTTGCGCATCGACGCCGACAGCACGCGTCGTAAAGGCAGCGCGCAGGCGCTGTTCTCCGACGTCCACGCGGGCGAAGTCGACATCCTCGTCGGCACCCAGATGATCGCCAAAGGCCACGACTTTCAGCGCGTGTCGCTGGTCGGCGTGCTGAACGCCGACACCGCGTTGTTTTCCCACGACTTCCGCGCGAGCGAACGGCTTTTCGCGCAACTGATGCAAGTGAGCGGCCGCGCAGGCCGTGCGGGTTTGCCGGGCGAAGTGCTGGTGCAGACGCGCTATCCGCGCCACGCGCTTTATCACGCGCTGGGCCGCCACGACTACGTCGGCTTCGCCAACTCCACGCTGGCCGAACGACGCGACGCCCATTTGCCGCCGTTCGTCTATCAGGCTTTGCTGCGCGCCGAAGGCCGCACGCTCGAAGCCGCGCTCGCCTTCCTGCAACAGGCGGCGGCCGAGTTGACCGGCATTGCGGCTGCCGAACGTGTAACCGTCTACGACGCCGTGCCGCTCACCATCGTGAAAGTGATGCACGTGCACCGCGCGCAATTGCTGATCGAGAGCGCGTCGCGGGCCGCCCTGCAGGCCACCTTGCGTGCGTGGCAGCCGCTGCTGCGCGGCCTGAAAGGTGTGCTGCGCTGGAATCTGGAAGTCGATCCGCTCCACATCTAAGTCGCATTGCCGGGGCGACGCCGCCGTTACTTCTTTCGGTCATATTCTTAGAGCGAATGGTCGTTTCGTTTTGCAACGCCGCTCGCCTATATTTCGCCGAATCGGCGCGCTTTCGGGCAAAACTTCAACTCTCCGGCGCCGAGGCACCTCAATTTCCTCGGGGTATGGCGATGAGCGATACGAACCCAGCACTACAACCCGGCGCGGCGCCGACGAACCGGCCTGGCACGCAAGGTGGCGGGCTCTTTTCGACTGAAGACTGGTGGGCGGTGTGGGTCGGCCTGCTGGTGATCGTAGTCGCCTGGGCGCTGTTCGCGTCGGGCAGCAGCATCAAATGGCTGGCGGTAGCGCCGGCCAAATGGTCGAGCGTGGCGCTGGCCGCACAGGACGTCGGCAAGCATTTGCCGAACTACGCCGCGTTGTTTATCGCGTTCGCGCTTCTATTCGGCGTAAGCCTGGCGGCGCTCAAGCAGCGGGTCGGCGCCTTCCTGGCGTCGTTCCTGATTCTGTTCATCGCGTCGGCGCTGATTTTTACGCTGGGCGCGTGGGTCAACGCGTCGAAGTACAACCTCGAGCCGCCGCTCGTCGCGCTGGCGCTGGGCCTGCTGATCTCGAACGTGTTCACGCTGCCTGAATGGTTTTCGGCCGGCTTGCGCGTCGAGTTTTATATCAAGGTCGGCATCGTGCTGCTCGGCGCGACGTTACCGTTTACGTTGCTGGTGTGGGCGGGACCGGTCGCGGTCGGGCAGGCCACCATCGTCTCGCTCGTCACGTTCTTCGTGATCTTCTTTGCCGCGAAAGCTTTCGGCCTCGACCGGCGTTTTGCCGCTGTGCTCGGCGTCGGCGGCGCGGTGTGCGGCGTCTCGGCGGCCATCGCGATTGCCGGCGCAGTGCGCGCCAAGCGCGAGCAGGCCTCGGTGGCGATCACGCTGGTGGTGCTTTGGGCGATCGTGATGATCTTCGTATTGCCGTTCGCATCCCGCTCGCTCGGCCTGTCGACTGCGGTCGCCGGCGCCTGGATCGGCACGTCTGAATTCGCCGACGCCGCCGGCATCGCAGCCGCTCAAGCCTACGGCGACTTTGCGAAACACGCGGGCGGCGCGATTGCCGGCGCGCCGGAGGCGTCGTTGCAGGCGTTCACGCTGATGAAAGTGGTCGGCCGCGATATCTGGATCGGCATCTGGGCATTCGTGCTGGCGATCGTCGCGACGACGCGCTGGGAATCGCAGGACAGCGGCGTCAAGGCCAAGGCCAACGCCGGCGAGATCTGGGCGCGCTTCCCGAAGTTCGTGATCGGTTTCGTGATCGCGTCGGCGCTGGTGACGTGGATCGCCAGCCACTATTCGCTGGCCGATTACCGCAAAGTCGTGACGCCCGAATTCGTCGCGCCGATCACGGCGCTGCGTACGTGGGCGTTCACTTTCTGCTTCCTGAGCATCGGGCTGACCACGCGCTTGCGCTCGCTCACTGCAACCGGTCTGAAGCCGTTCCTCGCATTCACGGTGGGCGTGGTGGTCAATATCGCCATCGGTTACGCGCTGTCCGCGCACGTGTTCGCGCCGTACTGGAATAGCTTGGGGCAGGGCTCGTGATGAGGCGCACGGTCCGCCTCGACAGCGCGGCGCAGGCGCGCGATGAAACGCACGCGCCGTGCTGCGCGGGCTGCCGGCATCGCGCTGAGAATCGGGGCTCGTTGGAGCAGGGCATTCCGGGTCTCGCCGTGTTTGGTTCCGCATTCGGCGCGAGCGTGGCGAACAGCCGGCTCTGCCGGTTGCACGACCAACTCGTCTCGCCTGGCGACAGTTGCGCGCGCTTCGAACCGGTTCGTCAACATTGACGCGCGCCTAAGCCAGCCGCGGCGCCGAGCCCGGCGATGTCAGCGTTCCGCCAGTGCGTCAGCCGAAGATAGTCGTCGCTCTGTCCCGCACGGAACGCCGGACGCGCCCATTCACCCGTTCAGTTCACTCGTTTAACGCGGTCCGCGCGTCACCCACGGATGCGCGCGACGCCGCGGGCACGTGTTCCTCGTCGGGCTCGCGCCTGCCTGGGCCACTCGTCGCGCCACGCATGAACAACACCGCGCAAGTCGCGCACATCGCCCAGATGCCCAGTACTACCAGCCACTTTTCCATTTCACCTGTCCTCGCCTGTCTTCTAAAACCCCGTACCGTTTTTTTGTGCGTGCCCGGAGGCCGCGTGCCGCTATGTTCCGTATAACGGCGCGCCGACCCGTTCTGATAAGGGTAAATGCAAAAAGAATCACGCCAGGGAAAGTACTAAGCGCAACCACTGCGCCAGCGGCCAGCGCCATCTGGCGCAAACCCTCGCCGCACAAGGCTCCCAGCAGGGTGCAACCATGCGCTGAACATGGTTGCACCTTTTTATTGGGAGGCGTACGATTCGCCCAACTTTTAGTCTTTCCCAGCGCATTCGTTTGGTATCCGAAGAAGGAAACATGGCTAGCACCACCCTTGGCGTCAAGGTCGACGACCTCCTGCGTTCACGGCTGAAAGATGCCGCTACCCGTCTTGAACGCACTCCGCACTGGCTCATCAAGCAGGCCATCTTCGCGTACCTCGAAAAGATCGAGCACGGCCAGTTGCCGCCCGAGCTGTCGGGCGTGACGGGCTCGGCGGATCTCGCCGACGGCGCCACGGTCGAGCAGGAAGAAGACGGCGCGTCGCACCCATTCCTCGAGTTCGCGCAAAACGTGCAACCGCAGTCGGTGCTGCGCGCGGCGATCACGGCCGCTTACCGTCGTCCCGAGCCGGAATGCTTGCCGTTCCTGGTCGGTCAGGCTCGCTTGCCGGCCAACCTCGCGGGCGATGTGCAGACAATGGCCGGCAAGCTCGTCGAAACGCTGCGCACCAAGAGCAAGGGCGGTGGCGTCGAAGGTCTGATCCACGAGTTCTCGCTGTCGAGCCAGGAAGGCGTGGCGCTGATGTGCCTCGCCGAAGCGCTGCTGCGCATTCCCGATCGCGCCACGCGCGACGCGCTGATTCGCGACAAGATCAGCAAGGGCGACTGGAAATCGCACATGGGCCAGGCGCCCTCGATGTTCGTCAACGCCGCGACCTGGGGCTTGATGATCACCGGCAAGCTGGTGACGACCAATAGCGAAACGAGCCTCTCGTCGGCGCTGACGCGTTTGATCGGCAAGGGCGGCGAGCCGCTGATCCGCAAGGGCGTCGATATGGCGATGCGCCTGATGGGCGAGCAGTTCGTGACGGGCGAGAACATCTCCGAGGCGCTGGCCAACAGCCGCAAATACGAAGCGCGCGGCTTCCGCTACTCGTACGACATGCTCGGCGAAGCGGCCACCACCGAAGCCGACGCGCAGCGCTACTACGCGTCGTACGAACAGGCGATCCACGCGATCGGCAAGGCTGCCGGCGGCCGTGGCATTTACGAAGGCCCTGGCATCTCGATCAAGCTCTCCGCGCTGCACGCACGCTACTCGCGTTCGCAGCAGGAACGCACAATGAGCGAACTCCTGCCGCGCGTGCGCTCGCTGGCGATCCTTGCGCGCCGCTACGACATCGGCCTGAACATCGACGCCGAAGAAGCCGACCGCCTCGAAATCTCGCTCGATCTGCTCGAAGCGCTGTGCTTCGATCCAGACCTGGCCGGCTGGAACGGCATCGGCTTCGTGGTGCAGGCATATCAGAAGCGTTGCCCGTTCGTGATCGACTACATCATCGATCTGGCGCGCCGCAGCCGTCACCGCATCATGGTGCGCCTCGTGAAGGGCGCGTACTGGGACACCGAAATCAAGCGCGCGCAAGTGGACGGCCTCGAAGGCTATCCGGTGTACACGCGCAAGATCTATACGGACGTCTCATACGTCGCTTGTGCGAAGAAACTGCTGAGCGCGCCGGATGCGGTCTATCCGCAGTTCGCCACGCACAACGCGCACACGCTCTCGGCGATCTATCATCTCGCGGGCAACAACTACTACCCCGGCCAGTACGAGTTCCAGTGCCTGCACGGCATGGGCGAGCCGCTGTACGAGGAAGTCACCGGCCGCGACAAGCTGAACCGTCCGTGCCGCGTGTACGCGCCGGTCGGCACGCATGAAACGCTGCTCGCGTACCTCGTGCGCCGTCTGCTGGAAAACGGCGCGAACACGTCGTTCGTGAATCGCATTGCCGATGAAAGCGTCGCGATCAAGGACCTGATCGCCGACCCCGTCGACGAAGCCTCGAAGATCGTGCCGCTCGGCGCGCCGCACGCGAAGATTCCGCTGCCGCGCAATCTCTACGGCGCCGAGCGTCTCAATTCGATGGGCCTCGATCTGTCGAACGAGCATCGTCTGGCGTCGTTGTCGTCGGCGTTGCTGGCGAGCGCGCATCATCCGTGGCGCGCCGCGCCGATGCTCGAGGACAACGAAATCGCCGTGGGCGTGGCGCGCGATGTGCGCAATCCGGCGGATCATCGTGACCTCGTCGGCACGGTCGTTGAAGCGACCCCGGAACATGTGAGCGCCGCGTTGGCGCATGCGGTCGCCGCGGCGCCGATCTGGCAAGCCACGCCGGTCGAAGCGCGCGCCGATTGCCTCGCGCGTGCCGCCGATCTGCTCGAAGCGCAGATGCATACGCTGATGGGTCTGGTGGTGCGTGAAGCCGGCAAGTCGCTGGCCAACGCCGTCGCGGAAATCCGCGAAGCGATCGACTTCCTGCGCTACTACTCCACGCAGATTCGCGACGAGTTCTCCAACGACACGCATCGCCCGCTCGGTCCGGTGGTCTGTATCAGCCCGTGGAATTTCCCGCTGGCGATTTTCATGGGCCAAGTGGCCGCGGCGCTGGCGGCCGGCAACACCGTGCTCGCAAAGCCGGCCGAACAGACACCGCTGATCGCCGCGCAGGCCGTGCGCATTCTGCGCGAAGCCGGCGTCCCGGCGGGGGCCGTGCAACTGCTGCCGGGCAATGGTGAAACGGTCGGCGCCGCGTTGGTGGCCGATCCGCGCACTCGCGCCGTGATGTTCACCGGCTCGACTGAAGTCGCGCGCCTGATCAACAAGACGCTCTCGAGCCGCCTCGATCCGGACGGCAAGCCGATTCCGCTGATCGCGGAAACCGGCGGCCAGAACGCGATGATCGTCGACTCGTCGGCGCTCGCTGAGCAGGTGGTCGCGGACGTGCTGCAATCGTCTTTCGACTCCGCCGGTCAACGCTGTTCCGCGCTGCGCGTTCTCTGTCTGCAAGACGATGTCGCCGACCGCACGCTGGAGATGCTAACGGGCGCGATGCGCGAACTGGCAGTGGGCAATCCGGACCGTCTGTCGATCGACGTGGGCCCGGTGATCGACCTCGACGCGAAACGCGGTATCGACGCGCACGTCGCGACGATGCGCGAGAAAGGCCGCAAGGTCGAGCAATTGCCGATGCCCGACGGTTGCGCGCAAGGCACCTTCGTTCCGCCCACGCTGATCGAACTCGACAGCATCGACGAACTGAAGCGCGAAGTGTTCGGTCCGGTGCTGCATGTGGTGCGTTACCGCCGCAGCCAGCTCGACAAGCTGCTCGAACAGATTCGCACGACGGGCTACGGCCTCACGCTCGGCATCCATACGCGGATCGATGAAACCATCGCTCACGTGATCAGCCGCGCGCACGTCGGCAACATTTATGTGAACCGCAATGTGATCGGCGCCGTGGTGGGTGTGCAGCCGTTCGGCGGCGAAGGTTTGTCGGGCACGGGTCCGAAAGCGGGCGGCGCGCTGTATTTGCAGCGTCTGCTGGCGACGCGTCCGCCCGGTTTGCCGAAGTCGCTCGCGCAGGCATTGGTCGTGGATGTACCGAAGGCAGCCGAAAACAGCGACAATCCGTCCGCTGCATTGACGGCTTATCGCGATTGGCTGATTGCCGAACAACAGCCGGTGCTGGCCGCGCGCTGCGACGGCTATCTGTCGCATGTGCCGGCGGGCGCCACCGCGGTACTGTCGGGACCGACTGGCGAGCGCAACACGTACACGCTGGGCGCGCGCGGCACGGTGCTGTGTATTGCGTCGACGGCGAGCGGCGCGCGCGTGCAGTTTGCCGCGGCGCTGGCTACGGGAAATCGCGCGTTGTTCGAAGGCGCGGCGGGTGAACAACTGGTGGCGCAGTTGCCCGCGTCGTTGAAGTCACATGCGAGCGTGAAGAAGAGCGCCGATGCAACGTTCGACGCCGTGCTGTTCGAAGGCGATAGCGACGAGTTGCTGGCGCTGGTGAAGGAAGTCGCGAAGCGTCCGGGCCCGATCGTGTCGGTGCAGGGCGTCGCGGCAGGCGCGCTGGAAAGCGGCGACGAGGATTACGCGCTCGAGCGTCTGTTGACGGAACGCTCGGTCAGCGTGAATACGGCAGCAGCAGGCGGTAATGCGAATTTGATGACGATCGGTTGAGCGAACCTCATTGATCTTTTCAAAAAGAAGGAAGCGGTACGGCGACCCCGAAACCGCTCCATCCACACCTGGTACCAAGGAGAAGCTATGCAACACAAGATGAAACAGCTGGCAGGCGCTGCACTGGTTGCAGCGATGTCGCTGGCGGGGACGGCCAATGCTCAATCGACGGAAGATGTGAAGGTCGGCTTTGCCGGCCCGATGACAGGCGCGCAGGCGCACTACGGCAAGGACTTCCAGAACGGCATTACGCTGGCAGTGGAAGACATGAACGCGACCAAGCCGGTGATCGGCGGCAAGCAAGTCCGCTTCGTGCTGGACTCGGCCGACGACCAGGCCGACCCGCGCACCGGTACGACGGTTGCACAGAAGCTGGTGGATGACGGCATCAAGGGTATGCTCGGCCACTTCAACTCGGGCACCACGATTCCGGCTTCGCGCATTTACGCGAACGCGGGCATCCCCGAAATCGCCATGGCGACGGCGCCGGAATACACGCAACAAGGTTTCAAGACCACGTTCCGCATGATGACGTCCGACACGCAGCAAGGTTCGGTCGCCGGCACGTTCGCGGTAAAGACGCTGGGCATGAAGAAGATCGTGATCGTCGACGACCGCACGGCTTATGGCCAAGGTCTGGCCGATCAGTTCGAAAAGGCAGCGAAGGCAGCGGGTGGCCAGATCGTCGATCGTGAATACACGAACGACAAAGCAGTCGACTTCAAGTCGATCCTGACCAAGCTGAAGGCTGTTCAACCTGATCTGATCTATTACGGCGGCGCGGATTCGCAAGCGGCACCGATGGTCAAGCAGATGAAGGCATTGGGCATCAAGGCGCCGCTGATGGGCGGCGAAATGGTCCACACGCCGACGTTCATCCAGATCGCGGGTGACGCGGCGAACGGCACGGTGGCATCGCTCGCCGGCCTGCCGCTGGAAGAAATGCCGGGCGGCAAGGACTACGTCGCGAAGTACAAGAAGCGTTTCAACGAAGACGTGCAAACGTACTCGCCGTACGCTTACGACGGCGCAATGGCCATGTTCGATGCAATGAAGAAGGCGAACTCGACCGATCCGGCCAAGTACCTGCCGGTGCTCGCGAAGACGTCGATGCCGGCGGTGACGTCCGCGAACCTCGCGTACGACAGCAAGGGCGACCTGAAGAACGGCGGTATCACGCTGTACAAGGTTGTCGATGGTAAGTGGACGACGTTGCAGAGCGTGGGTGGGAAATAAGAGACTTGCCTGCTTTGACGTTGTGAAGGAAACCCCGCTTCGGCGGGGTTTTTTATTGTAAGTTGCCGTTCATCCAGCTTGCGGATTTTGGTCTACCGGACCTTCTCCCAAAAAAAAATTCATCGACAATTTCTCGAGATGGTGAGCGCTCTCCATCAAGGATCTATTACGAGAGTTGTCGTATAATGGGAGGTGCGGTTGTCGATTCCGAGCAAGTACAAGGAGGTGAAGCGGACGGTTATTGCCGCGCTTCGATCCGGCCAGTTCCAGCACGAAGCGCGCTCCGGCATTAACGTAAAGAACCTTCTGGCGACGGGGCGAGTGACCGCCGAATTCGTCGAGGTGCTCGTTGCCAGAAGCAACGGCACGCAGTACAGCTCGTCACCGCACCACAGCGTTGCGTCGATCGATGTGCATGTCATCGAATCAGGCGGCTGGTACGTGAAGTTTTACTTTGTGAGCGATCCAGACACCGTGTTTATCAGCGTGCATCAGTGAGTGAAGCCATGAAGATGAAACTGTATGAGGACGGTGAGAAAAGTAAGGCGGTTTGTCACCATTGCAAACAACTCGTGAGCACAACTTTTGCGCGGCGCGACGTACCGTTTAGCGACGGCAAAGGTGAGGTGAAGAATATCCTCGCGGCGGTGTGCGACGCGTGCGGAAACGTGGTGGCTGTCCCGGCGCAATCCACACCGGCCGTGCGGGAAGCGCGACGCAAGGAAGTCCGGCCGATCGAGGCGCAATTGCCGGCCATTTATCTGGATGTGCTCGACCTCGCCGCCTATATTGTCGACAGCACCAGCTCAACCGAATTCCGAAAGGTCCTGATGATCCTTTATCTGCATCGGTTTGCTTCCGGCGAGTTCCCGCGAGCCCTGCTGATCAAGGCCCATCGCGCCACGTCGGAACGCTTCAAGGAGCGCCGCGGTGAGGCTCGCCGCCGGCTTTCCATGAAGGTGACGCCACGTATCGTGGAAGACCTGAAGACGCTGATGCACGACACGACTTTGAGTCAGACGGAGGTCATCAAGTCGGTCATTTATCAGATTCATGCGGACGTCATTGAGTCACGCAAACCTGAGCTGATGAGAGAACTCGGGGCGTTGTCGGTGGTTTATGCGTAGCTGCCGTGCGCCCGGAACGCGACAAACCTGGGACCTATCCGTAATTTCGTGGGCGGGGCATATCATGAGGGGATCAAGGTCATGGATATGCCGATGAAAAAGAAACGCACCGTCGCGTCTCAGGCAGCGGCCCGCGGGCCGCTGCCTGAACTGCCTGAAGCGCT
>NZ_PVZB01000024.1 GCF_003002025.1 Paraburkholderia sp. BL25I1N1 | reverse complement strand
ACGAATTCCAGACGCAGATTCATGGTGTCTCTCGGGTTCCAGGGCATAACCGGCTCCAGGCGATTCGCTCGCCCAGAGTGTTACCCATGTCTCCGCACACCTGTTACCCATGTCTCCGGTCCATACACGGCCGGCAAAGAGAAGTAAGTGCCGCCCCGCACAGGGGCAACGCTAATAGACCACTAAAAATTCAAGAAAAGGCCAACACCCCAAGCATAACGAAACCCAACAACCGAGCCGCCCCAACCTCATGCAATAGCCAACTCCACAGCCCGAACCCGCTCCTGATGCACAGCATCCTTAATCCCAGCAGGCGCATCAGCAAGCCGCTTAGCCACAGCACCGGCGTCGACGCCACGCGCAGCGACAAGAGCGACTCTCAACCTCTCAGCCTGCGGATACTCCCGCATCTCAAACCCCAACCGCCCGCGAGCATCCGCCTCACACGCCTGCAAGGCCTCAGCAAACCGCGCAGGTTTCCGAATCGCGTCACTACGCTCGAGCAACCTCACCAGCGCGGCAGCGCCCATCTCCATCACGCGATGAATATTGCCGTGCTCCCGTGCGACCAGCACCGCAAGATCGCGGCAATCGTTCGGCACCCGCAACCGCTCGCATAACGGCTTCAACAGATCTACACTGCGCGCCTCGTGGCCGATATGCCGCGGCAGCACGTCTTCCGGTGTGGTCGCCTTGCCGAGATCATGCGTCAGCGCGGCAAATCGAACCGGCAGCGCGTAGCCCTGCTGCGCGGCATGATCGACCACCATCATCACGTGCACACCCGTATCCACCTCAGGGTGATAATCGGCACGCTGCGGCACGCCAAACAGCGCGTCAATCTCGGGCAGAATCCGCGCCAACGCCCCAGACTCGCGCAGCACCTCGAACATCCGCGACGGTTTCTTCTCCATCAAGCCGCGTGACACTTCCTGCCACACGCGCTCGGCCACCAGCGCATCCACTTCGCCGTCAGCCACCATCTTGCGCATGAGCGTCAACGTCTCCGGCGCGACCGTGAAATCCACAAAACGCGCCGCAAACCGCGCGATCCGCAAAATCCGCACGGGGTCTTCGAGAAACGCGTCGCTGACGTGACGAAACAGGCGCGCCTGCAAGTCGCCCTGGCCGTTGAACGGATCGATCACCGGGCCGGTCAACTCGCCGTCCGGACGCACCTCGCGCGCCATGGCGTTGATGGTCAGGTCGCGGCGCGCCAGGTCTTCCTCGAGCGTCACGTCCGGCGCATAAAAGAACTGAAAGCCGTGATAGCCTGCCGCCGTCTTGCGCTCCGTGCGGGCGAGCGCGTACTCCTCGTGCGTCTGCGGATGCAGGAACACCGGAAAATCCTTGCCCACCGGCCGATAGCCTTGCGCCACCATCTGCTCCGGCGTGGCGCCGACCACCACGTAATCACGGTCCTGCACCGGAACGCCCAGCAACTCGTCGCGAATGGCACCGCCTACAGCGTAGATGTTCATGGGCATACGTCGAGGTAGGCAACCGCGTGCGTTTCGTTCAGCGCGTCGTCGATCCACGCCTTCACCGCCGGCAGTTCGGTCACGCGCCGCATATAAGCTTTGGAGACTTCCGACAACGCGGGTTGCCACGTGTTGAAGCGCATCACGACTGGCGCGTACATTGCGTCGGCAATGCTGAACTCGCCGAATAAAAACGGGCCGCCGTAAGCGTCGAGACAGTCGCGCCAGATCGCCTCGATCCGCGCGATATTTGCCAACGCGCCCGGCGTTGCATTCTTGCCCGGAAACGACGCGCGAATGTTCATCCACATGTCCGAGCGCAATTCCCCGAAGCCCGAATGCATTTCCGCGCTCACGCTACGCGCGCGGCTGCGCGCCGCCGCGTCGCGCGGCCACAACGCATGTTGAGGAAAGCGCTCAGCCAGCGTTTCGGCGATCGCCAGCGAATCCCACGTGGCGGAACCGTCGTCGTTGACCATGCACGGGATCTTGCCTGGACCCGACGGCGCAAGCGCGAGCACCTTCGCGTTGGTGTCCGGCTGATTCAGATGAATCAACACTTCCTCGAACGGAATGCCGAAATGTTTGAATAGCAGCCACGGCCGCATCGACCATGACGAGTAGTTCTTATCACCAATAAGCAGCTTCATGCTTTGTACAAGGAATGAGAGGAAATTTAACGTCCCGCGCTGGCGCGGAATGTGTCGAAACGTGAACGCGTCGACGCGCCGGTCAGATAGATCGGCGCGATCGTTTCGATGCTGGCCGGCTCGATGCCGAGTTCGGGCGCAAGCGGTCCGCTCAACACGTTGTCGACTTTCATCGAATCGAGATTGTCGCGCGAGATCACCGGTTCACCGGGCGCCATTTCGAAGGTCAGCGCCTGCAGCCGCGCGAACGCTTCCGGCAGGCGGATGATGCGTGCATGCTTGCCGATCACATCGCCGCAATATTTGACGAGATCTTCGAGCGAGTAAACGGTCGGGCCGCCCAGTTCATAGGTGCGTCCGCCGGCGGCATCGAGATCGAGCACATTGACGATCGCCTTCGCCACATCGCCGACATAGACTGGCTGAAATTTCGCATCCGGCATGGCAAGCGGAATCACCGGAAACATCCGTTGCAACATGGCGAACTTGTTGAGGAATTGATCTTCCGGGCCGAACACCACGGAGGGCCGGAAAATCGTCCACGCCAGATTCGCGGCGTGCACGGCCTTCTCGCCGTCGCCCTTCGAGCGTGTGTACATGCTCGGCCCGTTCGGGTCGGCGCCAAGCGCACTGATATGAAGCAGCCGGTGCACGCCCTTGCCTTCGCATGCGGCGACGATTTTGGTCGGCAATTCCACATGCATCCGCGCGAATTCCGGACCGTACGGCGTGCCGCGTTTGCCGTGCAGCGTGGCCACCAGATTGATCACGCAATCCGCGCCCTCGACGAAGCGCGCGAGCTGAACCGGATCGAACACGTCCGCTTCGATCACGTCGATGGGCAAGAGGGTGAGATGGCGGGCGTTGTAGCGCCGCCGGGTGGCGATGCGCACGTCTTTGCCCATTTCGACGAGGGCGTTGACGAGATGGCTGCCGATAAAACCGGAGCCTCCAATGATCGCAATGGCTTTATGTCGCATTTTCGACTCCCTGGTGGAAGCCGCGGCAACGGCTGGCGTGGCGCGCCGCCGCCTCTGAATGAAGCGGCGGCGGCACGGCGCTTTACGGCGCGATATAACCCAGACGCGCCTTCAGCGATTGCGGACGGCCTTCGAACAATGCCGCGTAGTAGACCGTGTTGGACAACACATTCTTAACGTAGTCGCGCGTTTCCTGGAACGGAATCGCCTCGGCGAAGATCGCGCCTTCCACCGGATGCTGCAAGGACTGCCGCCAGTTGCGCGGACGGCCGGGGCCAGCGTTATAGCCCGCGGTGGCTAACACGGCCGATCCATCGAATTGATTGTAGATCATCGACAGATAGTTCGTGCCGAGCAGGATGTTGGTGTTGATGTCGTTCATCTGCTCGCGCGAGATCGGACCAAGGCCGATCTTCTTCGCGACCAGCTGCGCGGTACCCGGCATCAACTGCATCAACCCGCTCGCGCCGACTTCCGAGCGCGCGTTCATGATGAAGCGCGACTCCTGGCGAATCAGGCCGTAGGCCCATTCCACATCCAGGCCATTCGACTGCGAATCGCGCTCGACGATATCCTTGAACGGCGACAGATACCGCAGCGAGAAATCATGCTCGCTCTTCGTGCGGTCCGCGGTATTGACGGTGCGGTCATACAGCTCGATACGGCGTGCATATTCGGCGGCCGCGATCAGTTGCCGGTCGCTCATGGTGCGTAGCGGCCAGTTCCATTCGCGATTGCCTTCGAGCCGCAGATTCAGCGCGTAGAAACGCTGCGCCAGATCGAAACCGGGCGTATTGCCGGCCTGCTGCACTTCGGCGTCGCTCACCGTGGTTTTCGGCGGGACCGTGATCTTCTGGCCCAACTCTTCCGCCGCCAGTTGGCCGTAGAAGTTATAGCCCTGCGAGATCGACTCGAATTCCTGGTTGGCCGTGGTCGTGTCGCCGGCCTGCTTGAGCGCGCGGGCATGCCAATACACCCACGACGGCTGATTGCGCAGCGCAGCAGGCATCTGTTCGATCGACCAGCGCACCATCGTCCAGTCGCCCGCGAGCAAGGCGGTGCGGGTGCGCCATTCATACGCGGGGTTCGACAGCGGCGCATTCACCGACAGGCGATACCAGTCCACCGCGCTGGGCATCTGCTTGGCGGCGGCCTGATAGGCAATCGTGCCCCAGCCGATGGCGCGTTCGGGCGAGCTCAGCGACGGCGCCACCGACGCGAACGTGGCGGCGGCCATGGCCGGGTCGTTGCGTGCCATGCGCGTGATGGCCAGCAGCGCCAGTTGATGCGACTGCGTATCCGGACCGACACCACGCGCCAGCAGCAACGGCGGCGTAGTGGTGGCCTGATTGAACAGCACCGGATCGGGCGGCTGGTTGCTGAGCGCGTCGACGAGCTTCGCGCCCGTGTTGGTGTAGTTCTGTTCGTAGGCAAGGCGGATCTGTTGCCACACGTCGGCGGAACTGAACTGCTGGTTGATGGACAGCGAGGTGATCAGATCGACGCAGCCGTCGCCGTACCACTTTGGATCGACCAGTAGCGCGCGTGCCGCGTCGGCCACATTCTCGCCGCGCGAGGCACGCGATTCGAGCGCGTAGCACTTCACCTGCGTGTCGTCGTTCAGCACGAAGCGGGCGTATTGCTGATCGAAGTTGCGCCAGTCGTGCCGCGCGCCGAGCACCGTGAGGTAGTCATTGCGCATGCGGTCGGCGATCGCCTGGCCGTCGTACTTCTGCAGGAACGCCAGCACGGGCGCATCCGGCGCGTCGATGCGCGCGTGGCCGCTCGAATCGAACAACTGCGGCTTGATCTGGAAGTACTCCAGATACGAAGGCGCCGGGTAGCTCGGGATCATGGCAGCCAGTTGCGCGGCGCGCGCTGCGTCATTACTGCGGGCGGCTTCGCGCAGTTGGACGAAGATCTGGTCGTCGTTCGTGAGTTGCGAAAGGGGAAGGGGCTTGACGGCGGAGGCCGTGCTGCACGCGACGAGTGCCGCAGCGGCAAGCGCCAGACCGGCCGCGCGATATACTCGGTAAAGGCGTTTTGACATCGTTGTTTCTGGAGCGCGAATTGAACCCAAGCATAGCATGCAACCCTGCCGCGGAATCGAAAAAGGCGCTGCGGAAAATGCTATTGGAAGCAAGGCTGCAAGCCGCTTCCGAGCCGGCGCACAATACCGCGCTCGCGCGGCACCTGCTCGACGCATTGAAGCAGTACGGCGTGCACAGCGTGGGATTTTACTGGCCGCTCGCCGGCGAGTTCGACGCGCGCCCCGCTATCTCGGTCTGGCTCGCGGCCGGCGCGCAACGCGAGGCGAGTCTGCCGGTGGTCAAGGAACGTGGCGCCCCGCTTGAGTTTCACGCATGGACCCCCACCACGCCGATGAGGATCGGCCACCACAAGATCGGCGAGCCCGCGTCCGGGCGCATTGTGATTCCGCAATTGCTGTTCGTGCCGTGCGTGGGTTTCGATTCGCACGGCTACCGGCTCGGCTACGGCGGCGGTTATTACGATCGCACGCTGGCTGCGTGGCCCGGAGAGACTCGGCCAATCACGGTCGGCATCGCGTATGAAGCATGCCGCACGCAGGCATTTCTACGCGAAGTCCACGACGTTCCGCTCGACCTGATCGTCACCGAGGCTGCACTCTATCCGCGCCCGGTGGACTGAGCATCCGGCAAGCGCCGCGCCGCGGCAAACAGACAGCCCTGCGTTATAAAGACGCCGCCGCCCGCGCCGCCGTGTCGTAAAGACCTGACGCGTTGCGCATCAGTTGCGCCGCTTCGCCGATCTGCTCGTTGGTGAGACCGCTTTCCTTCAGCGTCGAAATCAGACAGCTCTCGCGCACCTCGCGATATTTCAGACAGAGCTCGCGGCCTGCATCGGTCGCCGAGAAAAACACTTCCTTGCCGGTCTTTTCGCTTTTTACATACCCTCTAGCTACGAGCTTCTTCAACGCGTAGGTGGCGACGTGCGTGTCCTCGATATTCAGCACGAAGCAGATATCCGCCAGCTTCTTGCGTCGCTCGCGATGGCTGACGTGGTGCAGCAGCGAGACCTCGATCGCGGTCATGTCCTTTTCGCCCGCCGCCGACATACAGCGCACCATCCATCGGTTGAATGCATTGCCCGCCATGATGAGCGCGTACTCGAGTTCGGACAGTTCCGCGCTGGTCTCGGACACGAGATGTTCCGAGGAGACGATCTTGGTGGGATGGCGCGACATGGTGACGATTCTCGGCAAACAGGTTGGGAAGGTGTCGGGAGTGTACGACGCGCGTTCGCTCCCCGGGAGCCTGGCACAAACGCTTATTGAGAAATTGTTGATATTTTATTGATAATGTACGCTTCAACCGTCGCCTGCCCGATGTCGATAACCGATCAGAGGGCGTGCCGTGCCCGAATCCTCCGACTCGACCTGGGCCCTTGATCCATGAGCCAACCTAGAATTTTTCCGCTCGGCGATGCCGCGCTAGTCTGCGAAGCGCCGCCGCCCGCCACGCTGGAATGCCAGCGGCGCGTGTGGGCGGCCGCCGAGGCCGCGCGCGACTGGCCGCATGTGCTGGAAGTGGTGCCGGGCATGAACAACCTGACGCTCGTCTTCGACCCGCTCGAAGCCGACCGCGACGCGCTGGTGAGTCATCTTCAAGCGGCATGGGATGCGGTGAGCGACGCGCCCGCGCCGGGCCGCGAAGTCGAGATTCCGGTGCAGTACGGCGGCGAGTTCGGCCCCGATCTGCAAACGGTCGCGAATCACACGGGCTTGAGCGTGCGCGAGGTCGTCGAACGTCATTCGCAGGGCGAGTACGTGGTGTTCTTTCTCGGCTTCCAGCCGGGCTTCGCCTATATGGGCGGCCTCGAAGCCGCGCTGCATACGCCGCGTCGCGCGTCGCCGCGGCTCGAAGTGCCGGCCGGCTCGGTCGGCATCGGTGGCGAACAGACCGGGATTTATCCGGCCACTTCGCCCGGCGGCTGGCAGTTGATCGGCCGCACCGAGCTGCCGCTGTTCGACCCGGCGCGCCGGCCGCCCACGCTGTTGCAGCCGGGCGACCGGGTGCGCTTCACGATCGCGGGGATACACGCATGATCGATGTGATTCGCGCGGGTCTGTTGACCACGATTCAGGATCTCGGCCGTCACGGCTACCGGCATCTCGGCGTCGCGATGGGTGGTGCGCTCGATCGTCTGTCGCTCGAAGTCGGCAACCGACTGGTCGGCAACCGGCCCGATGCGGCGGGTCTGGAGATCACCTTCGGCCCGACCGTGCTGCGCTTTCTGCGCGCCACGCGGGTCGCTATCACCGGCACCGAATTCGGCGCAACGCTCGACGGCAAGCCGGTCTACTCATGGTGGAGCCTGCCGGTGCAGGCCGGCCAGGAGCTGGTGCTCCATGCGGCGAAGCGCGGCATGCGCGGCTATGTGTGCGTGGCGGGCGGCGTCGACGTCCTGCCGATGCTCGGCTCGCGCAGCACCGATCTCGCCGGCCATTTCGGCGGACTTGGCGGCCGCGCGCTGCGCGACGGCGACCGCCTGCCGGTCGGCGCGCCGCCGCAGCGCGGCCATCTCGGCTTTACCTCCGAGGCGCCGGAATTCGGCGTGAAGGCGCCCGCCTGGTGCAAATTCGTGCTGGTCCATGAGCCGCTGCGGCGCGGCCGTCATCCGTCGGGCGTGCCGTGGGCGGTGCCGATCCGCGTACTGCGCGGGCCGGAATACGAGAGCTTCACCGATGAGGCCCATGAGTCGTTCTGGTCCGATGAATGGCTCGTCACGCCGAACAGTAACCGTATGGGCTACCGCCTGGCGGGCAGCGAGCTCAAGCGCACCCGCCAAGCCGATCTGCTTTCGCACGCGGTGCTGCCCGGCACGATCCAGGTTCCGCCGAACGGCCAGCCGATCGTGCTGATGAGCGACGCGCAAACCACCGGCGGCTATCCGAAGATCGGCGCGGTGATCCAGGCGGATCTGTGGAAGCTCGCGCAAGTCCGCCTGAACGCCGCGGTCCGCTTCATCCCGACGACGCCCTACGAGGCGCGCCAGGCTTTACTGGACGAACGTACCTATTTGCGGCAGATCGACGCCGCGATCGCAATGCATGAAGAACGCTGCGCACGGCAAGCGGCCGTCGCGGCACTGTAACGATGAGCGTCTCCAAGCCGGCGCTTTGCGCCGGCCGCTGAGGGAGCCCAGGAAAACCCGCGGCACCCCGGCGTTTTGTTGAAAAGGAGAGGAACACCATGGAAATCGATTTGAACGCCGATCTCGGCGAAGGCTGCGGGTCCGACGAGGCACTGCTCGACCTGGTCAGCTCGGCCAACATCGCGTGCGGCTGGCACGCGGGCGGCGCCAACGCGATGCGCGACTGCGTGCGTTGGGCGGTGGAGAAAGGCGTGTCGATCGGCGCGCATCCGAGCTTCAACGATCCGGAAAATTTCGGCCGCAAGGAAATGGATCTGCCGGCCAACGACATCTACGCGGGCGTGCTGTATCAGCTCGGCGCGCTGTCGGCGATTGCCCAGGCCGAGGGCGGCCGCATCGCGCACGTCAAGCCGCACGGCGCGCTGTATAACCAGGCCGCGCGTGACAACAAGATTGCCGACGCCATCGTCTCCGCAGTGCACGATTTCGATCCGTCGGTGGCGGTGTTCGCGCTGGCCAACAGCGGACTCGTGACGGCCGCGCGCAACGCGGGTCTCGTCGCCGTCGAAGAAGTCTTCGCCGATCGCGGCTATCGCGCGGACGGTTCGCTGGTGCCGCGCAAAGAGCCCGGCGCGCTGCTCGACGACGAAGACGAAGTGCTGACGCGCACGCTCGCAATGATTCGCGAGCAACGCGTGCAGGCCGTGGATGGTCAATGGGTGTCGCTGAACGCGCAGACCATCTGCCTGCACGGCGACGGTCCGCATGCGCTGGCGTTCGCGCGGCGCATTCGCGGCGCGTTGCAGGACGCGGGCATCGAGGTCCACGCGGCCGGGGCAGCGCGCGCCTGAAGCGCCGGCCGAAGCGTCGCCCGAAGTGGCGCCAGAAGCGCGAGCCGGACAGCGCGATTCAAACCTCGTGCACCTTGCAACGCCCCGCTTCAAGCGGGGCGTTTGCCAGGTACAGGACACATTGCAGTACCCGCAGTCGATCAGCAGGCGCAGGTGTAGATGCAGGTGTAGTTCGAAGCAAACGCGGCCGTCAAGAGCCGTGGCAACAAGACGGCGTCTGGACGACCAGCCGCCGACCCACGTTAGCCGTCACAAGCGGCGAGGTTGAAACCCTGTTTGGAGATCCAGATGCAGACAACAGTCAGTCTATGGCCGCTCATTGGCGTGGCCGTCATCATCGTCGGCTTTTTATTGCGGTTCAATCCGATGCTGATCGTGGCGGTCGCCGCCGTCATCACGGGCCTGGCCGCGCACTTCCCGCCTGAAAAGATTCTCGCAGAGATCGGCACCGGCTTCATCAAGACCCGCAATATCCCGCTGATCATTCTTCTGCCGCTCGCCGTGATCGGCTTGCTTGAACGGCACGGCCTGCGTGAACGGGCGCAAACATGGATCGGCAGCATCAAGGCCGCGACCGCGGGGCGTCTTCTGATCGTCTATCTGCTGGTGCGCGAACTGACCGCCGCGGTCGGCCTAACCGGGCTCGGCGGCCATCCGCAGATGGTGCGTCCGTTGATCGCGCCGATGGCCGAAGGCGCGACCGAAACCCGCTTCGGCAAGATCAGCGACGCGGTGCGTTTCAAACTGCGCGCGTTCTCCGCCGCGACCGACAACGTAGGCCTCTTCTTCGGCGAGGACATCTTCGTCGCGTTCGGCGCGATTGTGCTGATGACCACCTTCCTCAAGGAAGCGGGAATCATCGTCGAACCGATTCACGTGGCCGTGTGGGGCATTCCGACCGCCATTTGCGCGTTTCTCATTCACGGCTTCCGCCTGTATCTGCTCGACCGCAGGCTCGAACGCGAACTGCGCGGCAATGCCACGGCGAGCAACGCCGCCGGTTCGTCGACGCAATCCGCAGCAGGAGACAAAGCATGACGTTCACGATCACCTATCTTTTCTGGCTGCTGGGCCTCGTGCTGCTGGTGGTCGGCGGCATGATTGTCACGGACAAGGATCATCCGCGCCGTTTCACCGCCGGCGGTTTCTGGATTCTCTACGCGCTGATCTTCCTGATCGGCGATAAGCTGCCGCCCGCCGTGGTCGGCGTGCTCGTAATCGTCATGGCGCTGATTGCCGGCTTCGGCGGCGTGACCGCGGGCAAGCCCAAAGTGCTGTCGCTCGAAGCGCGCAAGGCGAGCGCCGCGCGTCTGCGTAACAAGCTGTTCGTGCCCGCGCTGACCATTCCGGTCGTCACCGTGATCATCACGCTGTCGGCGAGCCATCTGGTGTTCAACGGCATGCCGCTGATCGAGAAGGCGAACGTCACGCTGATCGGCTTCGGCATCGGCTGCGTCATCGCGCTGGCAATTGCCTGCGCGATGACGCGCGACACCGTCGGTCAGTCGATGAAGGAAGCGCGCCGCCTCGTCGACGCGCTGTCGTGGGCCGCCGTGCTGCCGCAGATGCTTGGCATGCTCGGTCTCGTGTTCTCGGATGCGGGCGTCGGCAAGGCCGTCGCGCACGTGACCACGGCGTACATCAGCCTCGACTACCGCTTCATTGCGGTGGCCGTGTACTGCATCGGCATGGCGCTCTTCACCATGGTGATGGGCAACGGCTTCGCCGCGTTCCCCGTGATGACGGGCGGCGTGGGCGTGCCGATTCTGGTGGGCGTGTTTCACGGCAACCCGGCCGTGATGGTCGCGATCGGCATGTTCTCCGGCTACTGCGGCACGCTGATGACGCCGATGGCCGCGAACTTCAACATGGTGCCGGCCGCGCTGCTGGAACTGCCGGACAAGAACGCGGTGATCAAAGTGCAGATTCCCACTGCGCTGACCTTGCTGATCGTGAATATCTTGCTGCTGAATTTCCTGATGTTTCTGTAGGACTCATACCACGGATGTCGAGAAACACCGACGTATCGTCGGACCGCTCTGCGATACGTTAGTGAAATGGACTCACTGGAACGCCTGGATGCGACCGAATTAGGATGCGTCCGATCGTCGGGAAATGGGGGGCGACCATACGATGCTGGACGCTCTCCCATCCACACGCGGCGGTGCGCGCAGCGCGCACCGCCGACGCTCTCCCGCAGGTTTCCATGGAACATCGATCCCAGCCTGATCGCGCGCGTACCGAACCGCCGCACACCGCTTACCTCGCCTCATTGATCGACGCCGCGCTCGAAGCGCATCAAACCGGCCGGCTCGACGCCGCCGAATCCCTCTATCGCGAAGCCCTCACGCTCGATCCCGGCCATACGGGCGCGCTCCACTACTTCGGCGTGCTGCAATTCCAGCGCGGCGATCATGACACGGCCGCCAGCTTGATGAGCCGCGCGCTCAAACTCGACCGTCACGACGCCGCCTGCTGGAGCAACCGGGGACTCGTGGCCGCCGCACTCGGTCATCTCGACGAAGCAATGATCTGCTACGACCAGGCGCTGCAAATCCAGCCGGATTTCGCCGATGCGCGCAACAACCTCGGCGTCGCACTGCAAGCACAAGGTGACTTCAACGAAGCGATCGAACAGTACCGGTTGGCGCTGGCCTCGAACCCCACGCTACTCGACGCGCGTCTGAATCTCGGCACGGCGCTCAGCAAGCTCGCGCGTTTCGACGAAGCCCTGGTGTGCTATCACGAAGTCTTGTCGCTCGAGCCGACGTCGGCGGAAGCGCACTTCAACGTGGGCAATGCGCACAAAGCGCGAGGCGATCACGGCGCGGCAATCGCCAGCTTCGAGCGGGCCCTCTCGCTGCGCGCGAATTACGTGGAGGCGCACATTAATCTGGGCAGCCTGATCGGTAAGCTCGGCGACTACGCGGGTGCTGAAGCGCATTACCGGCGCGCGGTCGCACTCAAACCGATTCCGACTCACCTGGTGTGTTTGGGTGGATCGCTCGGTGCGCAAGGCCGGCTGGACGAAGAGGAAGGCTTCTATCGCCGGGCGCTCGCACTCGACCCGCACTACGCGGACGCGCATCAGAATCTCGCGTGGCTGTTGCTCAAGCGCGGCGACTATCGACAAGGCTGGGCTGAATTCGCACTGCGCTGGCGCAAGAGCGACTACGACGCGATCGCGGTGGCGGGCGTCGCTGAATGGCGTGGCGAGCCGCTCGAGGGGCGTCGTCTGCTGCTGGTCGGCGAGCAGGGTTTCGGCGACCACTTCCAGTTCCTGCGCTTTGCAAGCGTGCTCGCCCAGCGCGGTGCGACGGTCGACCTGTGCGTGCGCGAGCCGCTGCTGCCTTTGGTCGGACGCATCGCGGGCGTGCACCGCGCATTCAGCGGCAAACCCGACGGTGAATACGATTTCTGGGTGCCCATGATGAGCGTGCCGTCGTGTATCGGCATGGATGTCGCCGACATTCCCGCAGAGGTGCCCTACCTGTTCGCCGACAAAGCGAAGATCAAGGCATGGCGCAAACGGCTCGGCGCGACCGACAAGTCGAAGCGCAAAGTGGGACTGGTCTGGGCCGGCAGTCCCACATTCGGCAACGACCGCTACCGGTCGATGCCGCTAGCCGACCTGAGCGCGCTCAGCGAATTGGACAACATTGCCTGGTACGCGCTGCAAAAAGGCCCGGCGCATGCCCAACTGGCCGACGCGCCGCCGGCATTCCGTGCGCACGACTTCACCGCCGACCTGCACAGTTTCGAAGACACGGCCGCCTTGATCATGAACCTCGTTCTGGTGATCGCCGTGGACACTGGCGTCGCGCATCTGGCGGCGGCGTTGGGCAAGCCGGTGTGGTTGATGTTGCCCGCCAATTCTGACTGGCGCTGGCTGGAAGCACGCAACGACTCACCGTGGTATCCGGGGATGAGGTTGTTCCGTCAACCGATGCTGGGGGATTGGGCGCCGCTGGTCGAAGACGTGACCGGCGCACTGCGCGACGGCGGTTTCTAACGGCCACACCGCGCTGAGGCCCGGGGCCTGCGCGCGGCATCTCTGACACCGGGCATCAACGAAGTGCGGCCTACGGACGCCGCCGCTGCTGCGCCAGCATATAGGCGCGCAACAATTTGTTGATGCGCGTCTGATAACCTTGGCCCTGCTCCTTGAACCAGTTCAGCACGTCCGCATCCAGACGCATTGTCACGGCCTGTTTCGGCGGAACGTGCAACTCGGCGCGTTGAAAAAAATCGTCGCCGAGTTCGGGCACGTCGCTCGTATCGATTTGCGCGTCGCCTGTTTTGGCGAGTCGCTTCCAGTCTGTTCCCGATGCTTTAACCATCATTTCACCTCTGCTCATGCTTGACTGCCAAGTGCCCGTCAATGCCAGACACGCTGCTTGTAGTGCTTGACCTCATGCCGCGAGGCCTTGCGTGCCGAAATGATCCGGATCACGTCCTCAACCCGTTCGACATACACCACGACGCCCACAATGTTTGCGATCCAGCCCATCGCGAACCAACGGTCTTCGCCGTAGTCTTCCCGCTGGTCCAATGCCGTGAGTAACGGGTGATTGAACACGTCGATAGCATCCTGAAAATCAATGCCGTGTTTGCGAATGTTGATCTGATTTTTGATTTCGTCCCATTCAAACAGCACGCGCCACCTGTATTGACGTTTGTACATACATCATAGCATGCAAAGGGCCGCTATGGCTGCGTGTGCCGCGAGCATTTTGCGGCATACGTGTACGTCGGACTGGGTGCTTCGAAGACCGGTTCCTATGATGGCCGAACGGCCGATCCGGTTTAGGACGGTTGAGTCGTTACGTACGTTTCGTGCTCGGCTCCGATGAACCTCACCCCGCCTCGACCACGAACCCGTGCTGCCGCAAAAGCTGCAGGACGCCCTTGCGGCCACCAAGATGCAATGCACCGATCGCCACGAATACCGGCTTGTTCGGGGCGGCGATCAACAGCATCTTCGAGACAAAGCGGCGGTTGCGGTCATAGACGATCTTGTTGTCGATCGAATCGGAGATGCGTTTGTCGCGGGCCAGCTTTTCGGATTTCGCGGCCTGCCAGGCGGCGATCGCATCCGCATCGCCGACACGCCAGAGACGATGCAAGGTCCGCACGTCCGCGACATTTTCCGCCGGCGTTTGCACCAGATCCTGCGCCAGCATCTCGCGCTGCTGCGCGAGCGTCAGCCCCGTGAAGGCGCGCATCTGCTGCGACAAAGTCTCGAGACCAACAATCTTGCCGCGCGTGCGCAGATACACGTTCTGCAGTTGCGCTTCCGACCCGTACTCGGTCTGCAGGCCGGCACTCAACGAATCATAAGTTTCGACCAGTAACGAAGCGAGCCACGGCCGCATCTTCTTGATGGCGTCGAGTGCCGCCGGGTTGCCATGCAGCCGGACGGCGAGCTTGTGCCACAAAGGATCAGGCAGCAGTCCCGGCAGACAGTCGCGTTTGCATACGCCGTACTTCGAGACGTCGTCTTGCGAAACCAGCAGTTCGTCGGGTGAGAGTTCGAGCGCCAGCGTCGGCGAGGCGGCGAGCGCGCCGAGGATCGGGGCACGGAAAGGCTGATCGGCAGGGTAGTCGGCGGGATCGCCGACATGCAGCGTGCCCAGCACGTAAATGGTGGTCGTGCCGCGTGTCGCGACATAGAACGGCATGCGCGCCGGTTGCGCCCGCACCGGGCCGCTCGCCGTGGTGCCCGGCAAGGCAGGCGGCGAAGCGGGCGACGGATTGGAGCCCGGCACGCGGGCGCGTGGCGGAGCCGGCATGTTAGGCACCGGCAGCGCCGGGCGCCCGGCCTGCGCGGGCGCATTGGCAGCCGCGCCGGCGGCATGCGCGACGCCGAACGAGTCCATGCCCAGATGAAATACAGAACAAACGACAAAGAGCGCGGCACCCGCCAGTGCACGCGCCCTCCAGCGCCGCGTTGAAGCGGCGTTCAAGCCGCCGTCACGCAAGCGGCGCGCAAGACGACGCGCCGCCAACCCATCAGGCATCCACGTCCCCCACCTCCTCGGCGCGGTGACACGACACCTGGCGGCCATCCACTTCACGCAGCTTCGGTTCTTCGCTGCGGCAGCGGTCGATCACGTACGGGCAGCGCTGATGAAACGTGCAACCCGACGGCGGATTCAGCGGCGACGGCATTTCGCCTTGCAGCTTGATCTTGATCGTGCGATCCGCCTCGAAGATCGAAGGCGTGGCTGACATCAACGCGCGCGTGTACGGATGACGCGGGTTCGAGAAGATACGCTTCTTGTCGCCGAGTTCCGCCACGCCGCCGAAGTACATCACCATCACATCGTCGGCGATATGCTCCACCACCGAGAGATTGTGCGAGATGAACACGTAGCTGGTCTTGAACTGTTCCTGCAAATCCATGAACAGATTCAGAATCTGCGCCTGGATCGACACGTCGAGCGCCGAGACCGGTTCGTCGGCGACCACGATCTGCGGGTCGAGAATCATCGCGCGCGCAATCGCCACGCGCTGCCGCTGACCACCGGAGAACATGTGCGGATAACGCTTCGCATGTTCCGGACGCAGGCCGACGGTGCGCATCATCTGCGCGATCCGTTCGGCGCGCTCGGTCGCGCTCAGCTGCGAGTTGATCGCGAGCGGCTCGCCCAACGTTTGCTCGACGGTCTTGCGCGGATTCAGCGAGGCGAACGGATTCTGGAACACCATTTGCACGCGCCGCCGCAGCGCCGCGATCTTCGCGTGATCGGCACCAGCCACGTCTTCACCGTCGATCAGCAGACGGCCGGCGCTGGGCGCTTCGATCATGGTCAGTTGCCGAGCGAGCGTCGATTTGCCACAGCCGGATTCGCCGACCACCGCCAAAGTCTTGCCGCGTTCGAGCGCGAACGAGACGCCGTTGAGCGCCTTCACCGTGCCCGACGCGAACATGCCGCGCTTGACCGTGTAATAACGCGCCAGCTGCTCCGCGACCAGCACGTGGTCGCCCGCATGGTCGGACTGGCGCCGCGTTTCGAGTACTGCGTTCATCGTGCGCCTCCATGGGTGTGAACTTTGGCGTCGCCGCTCAGGTTCAAAGGTTTGATGCAGCGCACGCGCGCCACTTCAGCGTGACCTTGCATCGGCGCAAGCGCGGGCCGCGCTTTCAGGCAGTCGTCGACCACATACTTGCAGCGCGGCGCGAACAGACAGCCTTTGGGACGGTCGTCGCGGCCCGGCACCATGCCCGGCAACGCGGCGAGCCGCACGGCGCCGACATTGTGCTCGGGGATCGCCGCCAGCAACGCTTCCGTGTACGGATGATGCGGCGCGGCGAAGATGTCCGGCACTTTGTTCGTCTCGATCACTTCGCCAGCGTACATGACCGCGACGCGTTGCGCGACTTCGGACACCACGGCCAGATCGTGCGAGATCAGCACGAGCGCCATGCCGCGCTCCTTCTGCAGCTTGATCAGCAACTCCATGATCTGCGCCTGGATCGTCACGTCGAGCGCGGTGGTCGGTTCGTCGGCGATCAGCAGTTTCGGGTTGCAGGCAATCGCCATGGCGATCATCACGCGCTGGTTCATGCCGCCCGACATCTGATGCGGAAACGAGCCGATACGCCCTTTCGGGTCGGGAATGCCGACCTGATCCAGCAGTTCCAGCGCGCGTTTGTCCAAGGCGCTGCCGCGCAAGCCTTCGTGCAGCTTCAGCACTTCCTTGATCTGATAGCCGACGGTATAGCTCGGATTCAGACTGGTGAGCGCGTCCTGGAACACCATCGCGATGTCTTTGCCAATGATCTTGCGGCGTTCCTTCGCCGATGCCTTCAGCAGGTTTTTGCCGTTGAAGGTGATTTCGTCGGCGGTGACTTTGCCCGGCGCGTCGATCAGGCCCATCAGTGCCATCATCGTCACGCTCTTGCCCGAACCCGATTCGCCGACCACGCCGACCACTTCGCCCGGCGCGACATCGAGGTTGATCCGGTCGACAGCGGGCAGGCCGTTGAAATTCACCGCCAGATTGCGGATGGTCAATAAACTAGACATTTAGGCCATCCTTTTCAGTTTGGGATCGAGTGCGTCGCGCAGCCCGTCGCCGAGCAGATTGATCGCGAGCACCGAGATCAGGATGGACAGACCCGGCATGGTGACGATCCACCAGGCGCTGTCGATGTAATCGCGCGCCGAGGCCAGCATCGCGCCCCACTCCGCCGACGGCGGTTGCACACCGAGGCCGAGAAAACCGAGCGCCGCGGCATCGAGAATCGCCGACGAAAAGCCTAACGTAGCCTGCACGATCAGCGGCGCGGTGCAGTTCGGCAGCACTTGCGAGAACATCAAACGCAAGGTGCCGGCACCCGCCACGCGCGAAGCCGTCACGTACTCTTTCTGCAACTCGCCTTGCGCCGACGCGCGCGTCAAACGCACATAACCCGGCAAGGCGACGATCGCGATCGCGAGCATCGTGTTGACGAGACCCGGACCGATGATCGCCACTACCGCTACCGCGAGCAGCAGCGACGGCAGCGCGAGCAGCACGTCCATGATGCGCATGATCGGCGTGTCGGCCCACTTCTCGAAGAACGCCGCGATGAGACCGAGCACGACGCCCGGAATCAGCGCGAGCACCACTGAGACGAAGCCGATCCAGAACGACAGCCGCGCGCCATACATCAGACGCGAGAGGATGTCGCGGCCCGCTTCGTCGGTGCCGAGAATAAACTTCCAGTTGCCGCCTTCGAGCCATGCGGGCGGAATCTTCACGAAGTCGCGGTATTGCTCGATCGGACTGTGCGGTGCGATCAACGGCGCGAAGATCGCGATGAAGATCAGCACGAGCACGATGACGCCGGCGCTGACAGCGCCGCGGTTACGCGAGAAATTCGCCCAGAATTCACGGGCGGCGATAGCGCGGCCACTGGGCGGCGTGACCGACTGGGGGACTGTATTTTGAATGTCTGCCATTTCGGTTTACCTCGTATGGCGGATGCGCGGATTCAGCACGCCGTACAACAAATCGACGACGAGGTTCACGACGATCACCAGCGTGGCGATCATCAGGATACCGCCCTGCACCACCGGATAGTCGCGCCGGCCGATCGCGTCGATCAGCCACTTGCCGATACCCGGCCATGAAAACAGCGTCTCGGTCAGCACCGCGCCCGCGAGCAGCGTGCCGACCTGCAGGCCGATCACCGTCACCACCGGAATCAGCGCATTGCGCAACGCATGCACGACGATCACGCGTCCCGGCGACAAGCCCTTCGCGCGCGCCGTGCGGATGTAGTCCTCGCGCAGCACTTCGAGCATCGACGAACGCGTCATGCGCGCGACGACCGCCAGCGGAATCGTGCCGAGCACGATAGCCGGCAGGATCAGATGGCTGAGCGCGGATTTGAACGCGCCTTCGTCGGTGGACATCATCGCGTCGATCAGCATGAAGCCGGTCACGTGCGGAATGTCGTATTCGACCGCGATGCGGCCGGACACCGGCGTCCAGCCGAGCTTCACGGAGAACACCATGATGAGGATCAAGCCCCACCAGAAGATCGGCATCGAGTAGCCGGTCAGCGCCGTGCCCATCACGCCGTGATCGACCACCGTGCCGCGCCGCAAGGCCGCGAACACGCCCGCCGGCAAGCCGACGATCAGTGCGAACAGCATCGCGCAGATCGACAGTTCGACGGTGGCGGGAAAGCGTGCGAGGAATTCGCCCATCACGCTGGTGTTGGTGATGATCGAGGTGCCGAGGTCGCCGTGCAGCGCGCGCCCGATGTAGTGGACGTACTGCATCGGCAGGGATTCGTCGAGCCCGAGGCGGTGCATCGCCGCGGCGTGCATGGCGGGATCGACGCCGCGCTCGCCCATCATCACTTCGATGGGGTCGCCCGGTATCAGGTGAATCAGCGCGAACGCGAGGATCGTGATGCCGATGAAAGTCGGAATCACCATGCCGATGCGGCGCAAAACAAAGCGGAACATGGTTCGTCCCTATGGTCTTGGTGAAGAAAAAACGCAACCGGCGACGAGGGCTCGTGACCCCGGTCGCCGGACCATTTCGACCAGTTTTCTAACCGTGCGAAAAGCGTACTGCGCAAATTTTACGACTAGCTCGACGAATTACTTGATGCTGACGCCGTCGAAACGCGCATAGCCGAGCGGTTCGATACGCATATCCACGACCTTCTTGCTGACAGGCTGGTACACCGTGGAGTGAGCGATCGGCGAGAACGGCAGTTGCTGCGCGAAGATCTGCTGAGCCTGCATGTAAGCCGTCGTGCGCGCGCCCTGATCGGACGTGACGCGACCCTTCTGGATCAGGTCGTCGAACGGCTTGTAGCACCACTTCGAGAAGTTGTTGCCGTTCACCGCTTCGCAGCCGAGCAGCGTGCCGAGCCAGTTGTCCGGATCGCCGTTGTCGCCGGTCCAGCCGATCAGCATCGTGTCGTCCTCACCTGCGTGAGCGCGCTTGATGTACTCGCCCCACTCATAGGTGACGATCTTCGCCTTCACGCCGATCTTGGCCCAGTCGGCCTGGATCATTTCCGCCATCAGGCGGGCGTTCGGGTTGTACGCGCGCTGCACCGGCATCGCCCACAGCGTGATGTCGAAGCCGTTCGGATAGCCGGCCTTGGCCAACAGGGCCTTAGCTTTGTCCGTGTCGTAGGACGCGCTCTTCAGGTTCTTGTCGTACGACCATTGGGTCGGCGGCATCGGATTCGTGGCGGCTTGGCCTGCGCCTTGGTACACCGAGTCGATGATCGCCTTCTTGTTGATCGCCATGTCGAGCGCCTGACGCACTTCGACCTTGTCGACCGGCTTGTGCGTGACGTTGTACGCGAGGTAGCCGAGGTTGAAGCCCGGTTGCGACGGCATTGCGATGTTCGCTTCAGCCTTCAGCGGCGCGATGTCGGCCGGACGCGGATAGCTCATCACCTGGCATTCGTCGCGCTTGATCTTCTGCACGCGCACGCCGGCGTCCGGCGTGATCGAGAAAATCAGCTTCGAGATCTTCACCGTGTTCGGCTTCCAGTAATCCGGATTGCCG
Organism: Paraburkholderia sp. BL25I1N1; assembly: GCF_003002025.1. GTDB lineage: Bacteria > Pseudomonadota > Gammaproteobacteria > Burkholderiales > Burkholderiaceae > Paraburkholderia. The sequence goes on along the minus strand of NZ_PVZB01000024.1, from coordinate 116,487 downwards.
TCGAAGCGGATCGTCGCGTCTTTCGTGTAGCTGCGGAAGATGAACGGGCCCGTGCCGACCGGGGACTGGTTGATGTCGGCGGCCTTGCCGGCTTTCATCAACTGGTCGCCGTATTCACCCGAGAGAATCGACGCGTATTCCATTGCCAGATTCTGGATGAACGGCGCGTTGACTTCCTTCAGCGTGAACTTGACCGTGTACGGATCGACCTTTTCGACGCTGGTGATCAGCTTGTCGAGGCCCATGTCCGTGAAGTACGGGAATTGGACCGGGTAAGCCTTATGAAAGGCCGAGTTCGGGTCCAGCATGCGCTGGAACGTGAACACGACGTCGTCCGCATTGAATTCGCGCGTCGGCTTGAAGAACGACGTGGTCTGGAACTTCACGCCATGACGCAGATGGAACGTATACGTCTTGCCGTCCGCGGAGACATCCCACTTTTCGGCGAGGCCCGGTTCGACCTTGGTGCCGCCGCGTTCGAATTCGACGAGACGGTTGTAGACGGTGAACGTGTTTGCCGTGAAATCGGTGCCCGTGGTGTATTGGGCAGGATCGAAACCCGCGGGGCTGCCTTCTGAGCAGTAGACCAGGGTTTTATTCGGGATCTCGGCGCGCGCGACACTTGCGCCCACCAACGATGCCGCTGCAGCTGCGACGAGCGTCGTAACACGCGCGGCGCGCAACAGATTGTTTTGCTTCATGTTTCCTCCAGGTTCGTGGCCGGCTCCCGCCGGCGTAGCGCGATATTACTTGAGCTTGGCTCACAGCACCAAGCGGAGGAAATTCCCTCCGTTGATCGGAGTTACCGCTTTAGCGGTTACCCCGATCCCACGCAGCACGGACAATCGGAAACCATTCGGGCATAAGACCAGCCGCACGCCGGCGCTGGCCGGAACGTGCGGCTTTAGAAGGTCGCTTCAGCAAAATACGACCCGCCGGCGTTATTTCAGACCTACGTTCATGAATTGCGTCGGGCCGAACGGGTCGATCTTGAAGCCGGTGACGTTCTTGCTGATCGGCTGATAGACCGTGGAGTGGGCGATGGGCGTGAACGGAACCTGATCCTTGAAAATCTCCTGGGCTTGAGTATAGGCACTGGTGCGCTGTGCCAGATCGGTCGTACTGCGGCCCTTTTTGATCAGATCGTCATAAGGTTTGTAGCACCATTTGGAAAAATTACTGCCGTTGACTGCGTCGCAACCCAGTAATACCCCAAGCCAGTTATCCGGATCGCCATAATCGCCCGTCCAGCCAATCAACATCGCTTCATGCTCGCCGGCATGGGCGCGGCGAATATATTCACCCCATTCGTATGTTGCGATCTTCACCTTGACGCCGATCTTCGCCCAATCGGATTGCAGCATTTCCGCCATCAGGCGCGCGTTCGGGTTATAAGGCCGTTGAACCGGCATGGCCCAAAGCGTCAAATCGAAGCCGTCCGGATAGCCTGCCTGCTTCAGTAGCGCTTTGGCTTTTTCCGTATCGTACGGGGCGTCCTTCAGATTCTTGTCGTAGCCCCACTGGGTCGGCGGCATGGGGTTGGTCGCCGTCTGGCCCGCGCCCTGATACACCGACTCGATAATCGCTTTCTTATTGATCGACATATCGAGCGCGCGGCGCACCAGCACGTTATCGAGCGGTTTCTTGGTGGTGTTGTAGGCGATATAGCCGAGGTTGAAACCCACCTCATTGGGCATAACGAGAGACGCATCGGTTTTCACCGTCGGAATATCGGCGGGACGAGGATACGCCATCACCTGGCATTCGCCGCGTTTCAGTTTCTGCAGACGCACGGCCGGATCGACGGTAATCGCGAATATCAGCTTGCCGACTTTGACAACGCCCGGTTTCCAGTAATCGGGATTGCCGTCGAAGCGAATCGTGTCGTCTTTCGTATAGCTGCGGAAAATGAATGGGCCGGTGCCGACCGGATATTGATTGATATCCGACGCTTTACCCGCTTTCAATAACTGATCGCCATATTCCGCGGAAAGAATCGACGCGAACGGCATTGCAATTTGTTGTAAAAACGGCGCGTCGACTTCTTTCAGGGTAAATTTGACCGTGTACGGGTCGACCGCTTCGACCTTCGCGATGTTCTTGGCGAGGCCCAGATCGGTGAAATACGGGAACGGCACCGAGTACGCCTTGCGGAACGGCTGCTCAGGGTCGAGCATGCGTTGGTACGTGAAGACGACATCGTCCGCATTGAATTCGCGCGTCGGCTTGAAGAACGCCGTGGTCTGGAACTTCACGCCGTGGCGTAAATGAAACGTATAGGTCAGCCCGTCCGGCGAGACGTCCCATTTTTCGGCGAGCCCCGGTTCGATGTCCGTGCTGCCGTGCGCGAACTCGATCAGCCGGTTGTAGACCGTGTACGACCCCGCGCTAAACTCGACGCTGGTGGTGTACTGGGCACTGTCGAAGCCCGCTGGACTGCCTTCGGAGCAGAACACGAGCGTCTTGTCGGGCAGCTTGGCCGCCTCAGCGGCCGCGGGCGTCAGGCCGGCACTCAGGACCGCACAGGCGGCGAGCGCCGGAAGGCAGGTTTGGCGAACTGCAAACAGCAACTTGGGTACCGTCATCACGTTCTCCGCACAGCAGCCACGTTAGCTGCGCTTTGATCATAGACAGCACAAAAATCGGGTTCAATGCGGGCTTACGCGCCGCAAGGTTGACTCGGGCTGGCTCGCTTGTTGCGACGCAGCAGTCGTCGCGGCCGAACTTGCGCGTCGGAATTGTCATTCCTGCTTCATTCACCAGCGGCCGGCGGCAGCAACGCTGCATAGTATTCGCGCGCAAGCCCCAGCGCCCCTTCCGCGCCGTTCGTGGCGCCTATTCGCCGCGCGAAAAAAAACCGCGCGACTCAATGAGCCGCGCGGTTTCGTTTCAAAACGCGGTGGGTGCTTAAGCGCCCAGGCGTTCGCAGATCGCCTTGGTCGCAGCGGCGCCGTTCAGCGTGTAGAAGTGCAGGCCCGGCACTTTCGCGTCGATGAGACGCCCGCACAGGTCCGTCACCACATCCAGCCCGAATGCGCGAATCGACTCGCGGTCGTCGCCGAAACTTTCCAGCCGTCGCGCGATCCAGCGCGGCACTTCAGCGCCGCACATCTCCGAGAAACGCATTAGTTGCGAGAAGTTCGTGATCGGCATGATGCCCGGCACGATCGGCACATCCACGCCGAGCTTCCTTGCGTCGTCGACGAAACGGAAGTACGCGTCCGCGTTGAAGAAGTACTGCGTGATCGCCGAATTGGCGCCAGCCTTCACCTTGCGGGCGAAGTTGTCCAGATCGTGACGCGGCGAGCGCGACTGCGGATGGTATTCCGGATAGCCGGCCACCTCGATCCAGAACCAGTCGCCAAACTCGGCGCGGATAAAGCTCACCAGTTCCGACGCGTAACGCAACTCGCCGACTTCGCCCATGCCGGACGGCAGATCGCCGCGCAGCGCGACGATATGGCGGATGCCATGCGCGCGGTATTCGTTGAGAATGGCACGCAGGCTCTCTTTCGACGAGCCGATGCACGACACGTGCGGCGCCGCTTCGAGCCCTTCCTTCGCCATTTCGACGACGGTATCGAGCGTGCCCTGTTGCGTCGAGCCGCCGGCGCCGAACGTGACGGACACGAACTTGGGCTTGAGCGTGACGAGCTGGGCGCGCGTGGCGCGCAGCTTGTCGACGCCTTCCTGCGTTTTCGGCGGGAAGAATTCGAATGATAGTTCGATCGGGTTCATGATTCAGTGGGTCAACCGAGACTGCGGTTGCCGAAAATAAGCGCGGACAGCAGCCAGGAAACGATGCTGTACAGAATCGAGCCGATGAACGCCGACCAGAAACCCGACACTTCGAAGCCCTTCAGGAGTGACGCGCACAGCCAGAAGCACAGCGCATTGACCACCAGAATGAAGAGTCCGAGCGTGAGAATCGTGACGGGCAGCGTCAGCAGGATCAGAACCGGCCGCAGGATCGTGTTGATCAACCCGAGCACCACCGCGACGATCAATGCGGTGCCGAAACTGCGGATATGAATCGACGGAACGAGGTAGGTGATGATCAGGAGCGCAAGCGCGTTGATCAGCCAGGTCAGCAGCAAGGTCATGTAGAGCTCCTTTGGCAGGATGTCCGATAACGAAAAAAGCGCGCAAAGCGGCGGGCATGGCGGACAAAGCGGCGCATCGTGCGCCGCCCTGTCGTCAAGCTGTCATGCGGTCAAACCGCCGCGACGCGCTTAATAGCGGTAGTGGTTCGGCTTGAACGGACCGTTCTTGTCGACGCCGATGTAGCCGGCCTGATCGTCCGACAGCACGGTCAGGTTCGCGCCGATGCGCGCCAGATGCAGGCGTGCGACCTTCTCGTCCAGATGCTTCGGCAACACGTACACCTTGTTCTCGTACTTCTTGCCTTGCGTGAACAGTTCGATCTGCGCAAGCGTCTGGTTCGTGAACGAGTTCGACATCACGAACGACGGGTGGCCCGTCGCGCAACCCAGGTTCACGAGGCGGCCTTCAGCCAGCAGGATCACGCGCTTGCCGTCCGGGAAAATGATGTGGTCGACTTGCGGCTTGATGTTGTCCCATTCGTACTGACGGGTCGACGCCACGTCGATTTCCGAATCGAAGTGACCGATGTTGCAGACGATCGCGTTGTGACGCATCGCCTTCATATGGTCGTGGCCGATCACATGGTAGTTGCCGGTTGCCGTCACGAAGATGTCGGCCTTGTCCGCCGCGTATTCCATCGTCACGACGCGGTAGCCTTCCATTGCCGCCTGCAGCGCGCAGATCGGGTCGATTTCGGTGACCCACACGGTCGCGCCCAGACCGCGCAGCGATTGCGCGCAGCCCTTGCCCACGTCGCCGTAACCGGCGACCACGGCGATCTTGCCCGCGATCATCACATCGGTTGCGCGCTTGATGCCGTCGACCAGCGACTCACGGCAGCCGTAAAGGTTGTCGAACTTCGACTTGGTGACCGAGTCGTTGACGTTGATCGCCGGGAACGGCAGACGGCCTTCCTTTTCCATCTGATACAGACGGTGCACGCCAGTCGTGGTTTCTTCCGTCACGCCCTGAATGTGCGCGAGGCGCGTGGAGTACCACGTCGGGTCAGCGTCGAGGTGCGAAGCGATCGATTTGTACAGCGCGACTTCTTCTTCATTCGTCGGCTTCGAGATCACCGAGCGGTCTTTTTCCGCTTTCGAGCCCAGGATCAGCAGCAACGTGGCGTCGCCGCCGTCGTCGAGGATCATGTTGGCGAATTCGCCGTTCGGCCATTCGAAAATGCGGTGCGAGAATTCCCAGTACTCGTCGAGCGATTCGCCCTTGAATGCGAACACCGGCGTGCCGGCCTTGGCGATTGCCGCGGCGGCGTGATCTTGCGTCGAGAAGATGTTGCACGAGGCCCAGCGCACGTCGGCGCCAAGCGCCGTCAGCGTCTCGATCAGCACACCGGTCTGGATCGTCATGTGCAGTGAACCTGCAATGCGCGCGCCCTTCAGCGGCTGCTGCGCCTTGTACTCTTCGCGCGTTTGCACGAGACCGGGCATTTCCGTCTCGGCGATGTTGAGTTCCTTGCGGCCCCAGTCGGCAAGCGACATGTCGGCAACAACGAAGTCCTGGGAATTTTTGGAATCGATAACAGCGGCGTTCATCACGCCCTCCTTTCTAAGTAGTGACTAGAAATTTGACGTGAGCGCGGTTCGATGCGGTGGCCAGGAAAGCGCAATGCGCATCCGAGCCCTCCGATTGAAGTCTCCGAGCCTGGCGGGCGGCCGGCGAATAGGCTGATTCGCGGTACCCGTCGCAACGCTCCTCGAAGACGAACGGCGATTGTAGCAAAACGAGATGGCTTCGGGGCGTGGATCCGGTTTTCAGGCGATGCGGGTTCCTCGCGCTTCGAGCGTGTACGCGAGCGCCGTTATGGACGCCTCGCAGACGCCGCTCGGCCTGTCAGGCGGCGGCCCCGGTCGTCACGTTCGCCGTGCGCAATTGCGCTATGCCGGCACGCGCGGTCTCGAGAAACTGCCTGGAAACGCGGAACGCTTCGGCGACATCGGCGGGATCCGGAATCTGCAATCCGAGCGCGACGCGAAAGTAACGTTCGGCGTGAATTCCCGCGTGGTAATGCATGCGCACGCGCTTCGCGTCGCTCAACCGTGGGTTGCCGAATATATCGCGCAACGCCCACGAAAACGCGCCGTCTTCGCCACCGATCCGGCGGAACGCATCGTCCATTGGAAAGCCGCCGAGCGCGAGATAAGCCGCCCGGCGAATGAACAGGCCACTCGGCACCGTATTGCTAAGCGTCGCAGCATGCGCGGCGAAGTCAGGGTGAGCCGTGAGGTCGCGCGGAAAATCCGCGTACTCGACGTCGAGCCGCACGGACACCTGCGTGGGATTTTGCGCGAGGAATGCGCTCGCCGCGGCGAGGGCGCCGGGCAGGTATTCGTCGTCGGCGTCGAGGAACGCAATCAGGTCGTGCGACGCATGCATCGCGCCCCAGTTGCGCGCTCGGGCCGGCCCGCCGTTGTATGGCATCCGCAACAGCCCCACGCGCGCGTCGACGCGGCCGCATTGCGCCACGATGTCCGTGGAAGCGTCGGCCGAGCCGTCATCCACCACGATTATCTGCGTGGTCCCAGGCTGGGTCTGGCAACTTTGCAGAGCACGCGCCAGCGTCGCCGCGCCGTTATAGCAGGGAATGATGATCGAAATAGGCGTCATGAGGAACCGGGGTGATGGGCGGGTCGGCGGTTGAAAATCCATTGATGTTATTCCGCTTGCCGCCGGGCGTATCTTGAATTGGCTGCCGCGTCGTCGGATCGGCACTCTGCAATATAAATATATTGACTTACAATCAGCCGAATCATTCCAATTTGGAATTCTGGAGCCAGAGATCGTGGAACTACGTGCGCTGCGGTATTTCGTCGAAGTGGTGCGTCAGCAGAGTTTCACCGTCGCGGCCGAGCAGATGTTCGTGACGCAGCCGACCATCAGCAAAATGGTCAAGTCGCTGGAAGATGAAATCGGCTCGCCGCTGCTGCTGCGCGACGGGCGCCAGATGGTGCTGACCGATGCCGGCCGGATCGTCTATCAGCGCGGCCAGGACGTGCTGGCGGCGCACGCGCAACTGCAGGCTGAACTGAACGATCTCGACACGCTCGGCCGCGGTCAACTCACCATCGGCATTCCGCCCATGGGCGGCTCGCTCTTCACGCCGGCCATCGCCATGTTTCGTCAGCGCTATCCGAAAATCGAACTCAAGCTGTTCGAACAGGGTTCGCGCGCCATTGAAACCGCGCTGATCAACGGCGAACTGGAATTAGGCGGCGTGCTGCAGCCGGTCGACCCGGAAAATATCGACGTGCTGCCCATGACGCGTCAGTTGCTGTGGCTCGTTGCACGCACGGGCTCGAGCTGGGACGAGCTGCATGAGGTGCCGCTCGCTCAACTGGCCAACGAGCCGTTCGTGTTCTACGGCGAAAGTCTGGCTCTCAATGATGTCGTCCTGAACGCATGCCGCACCGCCGGCTTTGCGCCGACCATTGTCGGACGCAGCGGGCATTGGGATTTCATGGCGGCGCTGGTGCTGGCCGGAGTCGGCATTGCGCTGTTGCCGGCGCCGTACTGCCGGCGTCTGGACCCCGCGCAGTTCACCTGCCGACCGGTGGTGGAACCGGAGATACCATGGGAAATGGCGATCGGCTGGCGTCGCGATGGCTATCTGTCACACGCCGCACGCGCGTGGCTCGAAGTCGCGCGGGAAGCGCTGCCCGGCCAGGCCGCCGACGATTTCATGCTCGGGCCGGGTATCGGCGTGACCGGTATCACGACACCGTTTCCCGCACGGCCCCCCGAGTGAGGCAGTGCCGCCCGGCGCAAACCGGGCGGCATGTCTTAAGGGATGGATTCAGCCCGCAATCACTGCTGCGCGACGAACTCGATGCGGCGATTGGCAAAGCGGCCGCTCGCCGTGTCGTTGCTCGCCACCGGACGCGCCTGGCCATAGCCTTGCGCCAACAGCGAATCAGCCGGCACGCCTGTCTTGACGAGGTAGGCGCGCACCGCTTCGGCACGTTGCTTCGACAATTGCAGATTCGCGCCTTCGCCGCCGACGTTGTCCGAATAGCCCGCCACTTCCAGACGCGCGGTCTTGCCGTTGCTGGCGCAGGCGTTCAGCACGCGCGCCGATTGCTTCAGATCATCCACCGCCGAAGCCGGTACATGCGCGCTGGCGCTCGCGAAGTTGATCACCTGCAGGTTCAGCACCTTGACCACATCCGCTGCGGCGCACGAGCTATCCGGCGTGAGCAGGTTCTTGATCGCGCTGCGGAAGTTATCGTTGGCATCGGCGACGGCGTGCGCAACGTCGAACGAACCGATCTGATACGACGTGCCGAACAGCGACTTCAGCTTGTCGAGCCAGCCGAGCTTCTTGTCCGCGGCAGCGCCGCTCAGTTCGATGTGCGTGCCGACCACTTTCACTTCCGCGCCGGGCAGCGAAAGCAACGGCAACAGACTGTCGAAATGCGCAAGCCAGTCGGCCGGTTTCGTGGCCGGATCGACCGTGATGTTGGGCACGAAGTTGTATTGACCGAGGCGCTTCGTCAGCTGATCGATCAGCAGCGTCTTTTCAGCTTCGCTGCCCACCGTGGCGGTCAGCGTGGGTTTGCCGGCTGAGTCGACGGTGAAGCTGAGCTGGCTGTCTTGAGTCGGTGCGAGTGCGGCGGCGGGTTGCTGCGCGTCGCTCGCCGCGCTGGCGGGCGCTGCGGCGCTGGCGACGGGAGCCGACGCCGCCGCATCGCTGGCGGCCGCCGCAGCGGCCGACGCCTGAACAGGCGCCGAAGCCGGTTGCACGCTAACCGCAGCTTCGGAACTGTTGTGTCCTGCGGCGCGGCTGGCGTTCTGCTCACTCTGGCAGCCACGCAAAAACAGAAACGCCAGCACCGCCGCGATTGCGGCGAGCAGCCACCACAGCCACGTGTGCGAACGGCGCTTTTCGCGCACCACGGCGCCCGCGGGCACGTGGATGGTCGACAAGGCGTCCGCGACCGGCTTCGCCGCGGGCGTCGGATGATCGATGTGCGACGAAACAGCCTTCAGTTGCGCCAGAATGTTGCCGGCAAACGCGCCGACACCGCCCAGACCGAGCGCGGCCATCAGGCGGTCGTTCAGATAAGGCGCGATGACCGGCAGTTGATGGCCCAGCAGCGTGGGCAGTTGTCCGGCGTTGCCCTGACCTTCGAGACAATGCCGCTTCAGCAAGCCAAGCAGCGTTGCCCCGACGATGCCCGTCATGGCGTGCGTGGCATGCGCCGGCACGCCGGTTTGCGAGGCGACTTCGTCGCTCAGCGCGTCGACGCGGCGGTCCAGTGTTCGTTCGAGCAACTGCCGCCCGGCCATTTCCAGTCGGCTCAAGCCATTCGTGCTGTCGATCAGATGCGGCAGTTGTTCGGCGATATGGCCGTTCACTTCCGGCGAGAGGATCGTGGCGAACAGCGAACGCGCACCGTCGAGCGTCGCACCCTTTTGCATCAGACCGGCGACAAGCGTCGGCGCCGCGACGGACAGCACCTTTTGAGTCGCGTCCGCCGGTAGCCCCAGGCGGCCCGCTAGCTGCCGCACCACACCGTCCGTCATGGCGGACTGAATCAATTGAATTGCGTTGATGCTCATCGCTTCGCTTCCTTGAGTTCCCGAACGCGTCACCTGACGCGCTCCTTTTTGCGGCGCGATTATAGGTTTCGGGAAATCTCATAAACGAAACGGCACAATTTATGACGAATTGGCAGACGTTCGCTCAAGTTGTCTTATATTTGGCGGCAAAATCTGACATATCGCCGATCGTGCAGGCGGCATTCGCCGCCATGCCGGCTCAGCTGATCGACGCCATCTGCAACTCCGCTTGCGGCTCGCGACGAGCCGCCGCGATCAGATCCGCCGCGCGCTCGCCGATCATCACCGTCGGCGCATTCGTGTTACCGCCGATCAGCGTTGGCATCACCGAAGCGTCGACGATCCGCAGCCCCGTGACGCCGCGCACCCGCAACTGCGGATCGACCACCGAGCGCGCGTCGCCGCCCATCCGGCACGTGGCCACCGGGTGATAGATCGTGTCGGCATGCTCGGCGATCGTGCGACGCAACTCTCTGTCCGACTGGCCAGGATGCGTGTACAACTCGCTGCCGCCGTGCAACGCAAGCGAGGGCGCGTCGAGAATACGCCGCGCTATCCGCGCGCCGTCCACCAATAGATCGAGATCGCGCGGGTCGCTGAAGAAACGCGGGTCGATCACCGGCGCGGTGCGCGCATCGGCGCTCGCGAGCGTCACGGTGCCGCGGCTGTGCGGCCGCAACACGCACACGTGCAGCGAATAACCGTGACCCCAGTGCATGTGACGGTTGTGATCGTCGACGATGGCCGCGCAGAAATGCAATTGCAGATCCGGCCGGTCGAGCGTCGGCTTGCTCTTCAGAAAACCGCCCGCCTCGGCGACATTGCTCGACAGCATGCCGCGCCCGTGGCGCATGAACGTGACGAACTGCGGCAGCATTCGCGCGATGCCGCGAATCGAAAAGCCGGTCGGCTCGATCGACGAAACCCGTTTGTTGATGGTGAAATCGACGTGGTCGATCAGGTTCTGACCGACCTCCGGCGCGTCGTGCAGCACCGCAATGCCAAGCGACTGCAGATGCGCAGCCGGTCCGATACCCGAGCACATCAGCAGTTGCGGCGAATTGAATGCGCCTGCGGCAAGCACCACTTCCCCGCGTGCCCCGAGCGTTTCCGTGCGGCCGCCGCGCACGATCTCTACGCCGCTCGCGCGCTTGCCGTTGAAGGCGACGCGCAGCACCGTCGCGTCGGCGATCGTATGCAGGTTGGGACGCGCACGGTCGTAGATATAGGCGCGCGCCACGCTGCAGCGGCGTCCGTCGCGCTGCGTCACCTGATAGAAGCCGATCCCTTCCTGATCCGCGCCGTTGAAGTCGGCATTCGGCTTGTGGCCGGCTTCCATCGCCGCCTGCACGAAACGCCGCGAAAACGGATTCTGATAGCGCAGATCGGAGACGGTCAGCGGGCCGCTGTCGCCGTGCCATGCATCGGCGCCACGCTGGTTGCCTTCGGCGCGGCGGAAATACGGCAGCACCTCCGCCCACGACCAGCCTTCGCAGCCCAGTTCCGCCCACTCGTCGTAATCGAGCGGATGGCCGCGCGTGTAAATCATCGCGTTGATCGCACTCGATCCGCCGAAGCCGCGCCCGCGCGGCTGATACCCTTGCCGTCCGCCGAGCCCCGGTTGCGGCGTGGTCAGATAACCGTAGTTGGTCTTGAGTTTGTGCGGCACCACCGCCGCCACGCCGACCGGCATATTGACCAACAGATTGCGGTCCGTGTGCGGTCCGGCGTCAATCAGCGCGATCGTCGCGTCCGGGCAGCTATCCGCGAGACGGCTCGCCAGCGTGCAACCGCCCGAGCCTGCACCGACGATGATGTAGTCGTATTGCATCCGCTCCTCCTGATGGGCCGCATCGTTCGCGCGCCCTGTCTCGTGCACACTTGTCTACGTGTGTTTCATCGGCATTGTAGGGAGCGTTCGGACGGTGCGGCGCCTCTACGGCAGAGCGATTCCTCTAAACGGAAGGGCCGCCGCGCCCCTATCATGAAAGACGCGCTAACGCCCGCCGGGCGGCTGCGCCCAGCATTCAAACGCGGCGTTGCACGCGCCGTCCTCTTAGCGTGCGGCATGACACGCGGCGATCAAACAGCGCGCTGCCGGCCCATGCCGGCGAGCATGCGTTGAACGGAGACAGCAGATGGAAAAGCACAGCTTCGGCCAGACTCACGAGGTGACCAATCAGGTCGCGCCGCTGGCGGACTACAACCTCTTTTCCAGCGACGCCGCATTGTCCGCCGCCCTCGAACGTGACGGCGCCGGTTGGCATCGCGGTGCATTGCTGCAGCACGGCGCGGCGCTCACCACGCCCGAGACGCTGGCACTCGCCGAGCTGGCCAACCGTCACGAGCCCGAACTTTTCACGCATAGTCCGCGCGGCGAGCGCATCGACGCGCTGGAGTTTCATCCTTCGTGGCACACGCTGCTCTCGCTGCTGCGCCGCGAAGGCCTGCACGCGCTGCCGTTTTCCGATCCGCAACGCGGTGCGATGGTGGCACGCTGCGCCGGTTACTTCCTGCATGCGCAGATCGAATCCGGTTCGCTCTGCCCGCTGACGATGACCTTCGCGAGCATCCCCGTGTTGCAACGCGAACCCGCGCTATTCGCGACGCTGCGCGACAAGCTCTATGCGCGCGAGCACGATTCGCGCGATCTGCCGCTCAAGCAGAAAACCTCCGCGATGATTGGCATGGGCATGACCGAAAAACAAGGCGGCTCGGACGTGCGCAGCAATCAGACGCGCGCCTACGCCACCGCCGGCAGCGGCCGCGGCGGCGCCTACCGGCTCGTCGGGCACAAATGGTTTTTCTCCGCGCCGCAGTGCGATGCGCATCTCGTGCTCGGCCGCACCGACGAACACGAAGGCCTGTCGTGCTTCTACGTGCCGCGCTTCGCGCCCGACGGCCGCAAGAACAACGTGCAGATCCAGCGTCTGAAAGACAAGCTCGGCAATCGCTCGAATGCGAGCAGCGAAGTCGAATTCCTCGACGCGTTCGGCATCATGATCGGCGACGAAGGGCGCGGCGTGCCGACCATCATCGAAATGGCGAATTACACGCGGCTCGATTGCGTGATCGGCAGTGCGGCGCTGATGCGCGCGGCGCTCGTGCAGGCGATTCACCACGCGCGTCATCGCAGTGCGTTCGGCCGCCATCTCGCCGATCAGCCGCTGATGCGCAACGTGCTCGCCGATCTGGCACTGGAATCGGAAGCGGCGACGGTGCTGTTCATGCGTCTCGCGCGCGCGTTCGAAGAGTCCACCGACGCCGCTTCCACTTCGCTCGCCGAGCGCGCGTGGCGCCGTATCGTCACGCCTGCGGCGAAATACTGGGTCTGCAAGCGCGCGCTGGAATTCACCGGCGAGGCGATGGAAGTCTGGGGCGGCAATGGCTACGTCGAAACCGGTCCGATGGCGCGCTTCTATCGTGAAGCGCCAGTGAATTCGATCTGGGAAGGCTCCGGCAACGTAATGTGCCTCGACGTGCTGCGCGCGATGGAGCGCGAGCCGGAAGCCGCGCAGGCGTTGTTCTCCGCCTGGCAGGCGGACGCGCAAGCGCATCCGGCGTTGAGCGCCGCGCTCGGCAAGCTGGCCGCCACGCTCAATGGACCGGCCGAGCATCGCGAAGCTTCAGCAAGGCGGATCGCGCAGCAAGTCGTGCTGATCGCGCAGGCCGCCTTGCTGCTCAAACACGCGCCTGGCGAAGTGGCCGAGGCGTTTATTGCCACGCGCCTCGCCGATGGCTGCGGCGAAAGCGGCCGCGTGTATGGCACGCTGCCGGCCACGTTCGATCACGCGGCGATCATCGAACGGGCATTTTCTGCCTGACGTTAAACACGCACGCTTGCAAACACACCGCGAAGCAGAGGCTGCGGAAGCACATCCAATAAAAGCGCGATTCGACGCGCAACGCTATCCATCAGGGAGTGGACACACATGAAAAACGATCTGCCGGAGGTCGCCGCGCTCGAAGCGCTGCTGCGCGATCAGCGCCACGCTTATCTGCGCGCGCCGTATCCGTCGTGGGAGACGCGCGCCGCGCATCTGAAAACGCTGCGCAAAGTCATGCTCGACAATCGCGACGCGCTCGCCGAGGCGATGAACGCCGACTTCGGCAATCGCTCGAAACAGGAAGTGTTGCTCGCCGAATTTCTGCTGGTGAAGGAGGAAATCGACGGCGCGCTTAGACACGGCAAGCGCTGGATGAGATCGCAACGACGCAGCACCAACAAATGGCTGCTGCCCGCGCGAGCGAAGGTCGTGCCGCAGCCGCTCGGCGTGATCGGCATCATCGTGCCGTGGAATTATCCGGTGCTGCTCGCAGTAGGACCGCTCGTCAGCGCGCTGACTGCAGGCAATCGCGCGATCATCAAGATGTCCGAACTGACGCCTCGCACCTCGGCGCTGTTCGAGCAGTTGATCGGACAAACCTTCGCGCGCGATCACGTCGCGGTGGTGAACGGCGACGCCGCGCTCGCCGCCGCGTTCAGCGCGCAGCCCTTCGACCACCTGCTGTTCACCGGCTCGACCAAGGTCGGTCACGAGGTGATGCGCGCCGCCGCCGAGCATCTGACGCCGGTCACGCTCGAACTGGGCGGCAAGTCGCCCGCCATCATCGGCGCGCATGCGCGTTTCGACAACGCGGTGGACAACCTGGTCGCCGGCAAGACGCTCAACGCGGGGCAAACCTGTGTCGCGCCGGACTACGTGCTGGTGCCGCGCGGCAAGGAGCAGGCGTTCGTCGAACGGGCGCGCGCGCGGATGGCGAAGATGTACCCGAACTTCGCCGGCAATCCCGATTACACGTCGATCATTTCGGCGCGCCACTTCGCGCGGCTGGAGCGTCTCGCCGACGAAGCCCAGGCCGCCGGCGCGCAGTTGCACTCGCTCACCGACAGTTCGCCCGATGCAACGAGCCGCCGCTTTCCGCTGATCGCCGTCACCAACGCGCCGGACGAATGCGCGCTGATGCAGGAGGAAATCTTCGGGCCGCTGCTGCCTATCGTGTCCTACGACACGCTCGACGACGCGATCGCGTGGATCAACGCCCGGCCGCGTCCGCTCGCGCTATATCTGTATGCCGACGACGCCGCCACTATCGAACGCGTGACGCACGAAACCATCGCCGGCGGCATGGCGATCAACGAGACGCTGATGCATCTTGCGTGCGAGAGTCTGCCGTTCGGCGGGGTCGGCGCGAGCGGCATGGGCGCGTATCACGGCTACGAAGGCTTCGTGACGTTCTCGAAGATGAAGCCGGTGCTGACGCAGGCGCGTCTGAACGCCCGCGGATGGATTTCGCCGCCGTACGGCAAACGGGTCAACGCGCTGCTGAAACTGATGATGCGGTTCTGACGCTCAGCGCGTCGCCGGGCCGCCTTCGATTTCGGTGGCCACCACGTCGATGACATCCGGCGCGTCGGTGCTCGCGGCTGCCGGCGGCTCATTCTCGGCGCCGCTTTCCAGCCGATGCAGCCACGCGAGCATTTCCGCCACCGCCTGATAAAGCTGCGGCGGAATGCGCGCGTCGAGATCCACCTGCATCAGCAGCGAGACCATTTCGGGCGCTTCATGCACGTACAGGCCGGCTTCCTTGGCCCGCTGCACGATCATCTCGGCCAGCATGCCGTAGCCTTTGGCGATCACGCGCGGCGCGGGATCACTGCCTTTTGCGTCGTAAACGAGCGCGGCCGCGCTGCGGCGATGTTTGCGGCTCATCGCATGTCCCAATCGAAATCGTCGAGGGGCGTGGCCGCGGTGCGACGGCGTCCGCCTGCGGTGCGGTTCGTTGCCGCGCTGTTTGCACTGCCCGCATCGGCCGAACTGCCCGCCGAAGCCGACCGCGCATACGCCGACGCCGCCGCCTGAGCGGCCGCCGCGCCCGCGGCATTCGCAGCGGTGGCGGGCGCGCCGCCGCCGATCTCGCGAATCGTCAAGCCATTCAACTGGATGCCCGCCGCCGCGAGCCGCTGGCGGAAGCTCTCGCCCTGCATCGCAAGACGCGCGGCGCCGCCGGGACTCGCCTGCACACGCGCGACGAGCCGCGTGCCGGTCAGCGTCAATTCCGCATCGACTGTACCGAGCGTCGGCAGCGATAGCGTCAGGCGCGTGCGCCACGGCTGGTCGTCCTCGCTCGCGGTGCCGCCGCCGCTGCGGTCCCATTCGTCGCCTTCCTGTTCGATGGTCCAGTCGAGCTTGGCGCCCGGCCATGCTTCGCCGGTCCAGCGAAACTGCCCGGTCGCGAGCAGATCGAGCTGCTGACGCACCAACGGCACCGTCGCGGGATGAACCGCGGCGGCCATCGACTGAGCATTCTGCGAGGCGCCACCGTCGACGGTTTGCGCCGTCGCGCCGTGCAGGCTCGCATGCGCGGGCTGGCCGTTCAGCTCGGACAGGGAACTGGCCAGCACCTCGCCGGCCACAAAACGCGCGGTTTGCGCGTTGGGGATCGAAGGCATCCCGCGAGCGGCGGCGCCCGCGTCTTGCCCGCCACCGTTCGAGAACCCTTTCGGCGCCGCACCCATGCCCTGCCGGGCGGACGGATTGGCGGGCGACGCTTCGCCGCTGTCGTTCACCCAATCGAGCGGCAGTTGCGCGGCAGCCGCGACAAGTTTGTTTTGCGCCTCGCCGGCGAGCGAAGCGGGCGAACGCTGGCCCGCCAGCCATTGCGCGAGATGCGCTTCATAGAAGAGTCCGCTATCGCCGACGGTCTGTTCGAGCGCGGCCGCGAGCGCCGCGACCGGCACCTGGGCCGCCGCGACATTGGCGCTGGCCGCGGTGGCGGCGGCATTGGGATTGTCCGCGGATGCGGTGGCAACCGTTGCCGCAGAGGACGTAGCGAACAGCGGCAACCCGCCTATTTCCACATCGAGCGCGGGCGCGGCCGGCCAGATCGGCGTCTGGCCGATCACGGCGGGCGTCGCCTCGCCGCCCGAGCGCACGATCGCATTGAGCGTGAGCGCGACGGCGGACAGCGCGGTCTGGGCGGAGGGCTGCGGCGCGGGCGTCTCAATGAGCGCCGGCATGGTCGGCGCGGTTTCGACGCCCGCCGTGCCGGCCTGCGAAGCCGCCGCACTGCCCGGCGCGATATTGAGCAGACTATCGATCCGGCTCGCGAGCACCGAAGCGACAGTCGTGTCGATCCCGTTCATGCCGATTCCTTGGTCACATTGGCGGCGTCGCGCTCAAATAAAGTCAGTCAGCCGGATAAATAGAGGCGCCTCTGAACGCGCGCGGCGCCACTCAGCGCGCGCCGTACAGTTCCTTGAGCACGCGTGTCGGCCGTCCGGCGAACAGCGCGGACAGATTGGCCATGCGCGGATTCGCCAGATCGCGGATCGCGGCGTCGTCGGCCAGGATCTGACGGATCAGCGCGTATTTGCGCAGACGCTCCGCTTCGTCGAGCTTCACGCCCGTTTCCGCGTCGCTCAACGCCTCGACCAGATGGCGGTATTCCTCCTGCAGGTGGACCAGATCGTTCCACAGCGCGCGCCGGGCAGCTATCAGCATGCGGCAGGAAATCGCTGCAATCGCCTCGTAACGGGCGAAGTATTCTGCGTTCGATGTCATCTCATGCTTTCCGCGGCGGGCTGGGCTGCCATCCGCGCGATCTCCGGGGCAATCCCGATCCATGCCTCTTCGAGTGTGGCCAGAAGACCATCCACCTCGACCAGCATCGCCTCGCTTTGTTTTATATTGGCTTCGAGCAGCCGGCGCGACATATAGCTATACAGCGCGTTCAACCGCTCCGCAATCTCACCGCCCGCCTCCAGGTTGAGCGATTGCTGCAGCCCGCTTTCGACGATCTGAATCGCCTTGCCGACCGCCTCTCCGCGCGCCGACACATTGCCCTGCTGCAAATGCATGCGCGCCTGCGCGATCGCTTGCCTTGCGCCCTGATACAACATCACGATCAGACGATGCGGACTCGCGCCCATCACCCCTGTCTCGACGCCGACGCGTGCGTACGCATTGGCTCCAGAGTGTCCTGGGGAAAACATCGGCGCTCCTCCTGTCTTGCACTGCGGTTGGTCGTGGCACCCCATCCGGGCACGTTGCGGCACCCGATTTTTGCCTGTACCTGGTTATCGGATAGGCAGCGGGAAAGCTTTAGGCCAGTGCAAGGAGGATTAAGGAGCCAAATGCCGCAGCCCGCGCCGGGCACACGGTTCGCACGCGTTCGGGCGGCCGGATCAGCGTTGCCGCCCGAGTCGCGTTCACACCGACATCTGCATGATGTCGTTATAGGCGGACACCAGCTTGTTGCGCACTTGCAGGCCGAACTGGAAGCCCACGTTGGCCTTTTGCATGTCGACCATCACGTCGTTCAGCGACACGTTCGACGAGCCGAGCTCGAACGCCTGCGATTCGCCGACCGCCTTGGTCTGATCGCCGCTGATCTTATCCAGCGAGGCTTTCAGTGCCGACGCAAAACCGGTGGGCGTCGCCGCGCCCGACGTGTCAGCGACCGAATTGCTGCCGCCGGCCGCTTGCGCCGCCATCGACTGCATCTGTTGCAGCGCCGACGAAAGCGCGTTCACGGGGAAAGTCATGTTTTCTCCAGGGAAGGACGACCGGCATGCCAAACCGTACCGATCTGGATGAAAGCATAGCAGCGGGCCATACGGGAAAGCCCCGAAACTAGGGGGGAAACCCGGCTCTATTCAAGCAATCGGGTTGGGCCGCGCTGCGGATAATTTCAAGGGTGAAAGTCTCTGTCCGTGCGCCCGCCGACCCTCGGTGCGGTAGCGGGCAGAACGCAAAAGGCATCCCGGAGAAACCCGACGCATGGATTCGTCAGCCAACTCTTTGATCAACCCCGACGCCCGCATGGGCCTCGCCGGCGCGCAGCCTGGCGCGGCCGGTGCCGGCCAGGCCGGCGGCGCAGCAGACCTCGGCGGCCTGGGGAGCAACCTCGGCGGCAACTTCGGTCAGCGCCTGTCAGGCCTCGCGCAAATGCGCGGCAACCCGCGCGCTCCGCTGATATTCGCGGTGGCGCTGCTGGTCGCCGTGGTGGCGGGGCTGTTCCTGTGGTCGCGGGCGCCGGACTACAAGGTGCTCTACAGCAACCTGTCGGACCGCGACGGCGGCGCCATCATTACCGCGCTGCAGGCCGCCAACATCCCCTACAAGTTCTCCGACGCCGGCGGCGCGATCCTCGTGCCGGCCGAACAGGTGCATGAAATGCGTCTGCGTCTGGCCTCGCAAGGCTTGCCCAAGAGCGGCTCGGTCGGCTTCGAACTGATGGACAACCAGAAGTTCGGCATCAGCCAGTTCGCCGAACAGATCAACTATCAGCGCGCGCTGGAAGGCGAACTGGAGCGCACGATCGAATCGATTTCGTCGGTGAAGTCGGCGCGCGTGCATCTGGCGATTCCGAAGCCGTCCGTGTTCGTGCGCGACAAGGAAGCGCCGTCGGCCTCCGTGCTGGTGAACCTCTACCCCGGCCGCGCGCTCGACGAAGGCCAGGTGATGGCGATCACGCACATGGTGTCGTCGGCGGTGCCGGATATGCCGGTGAAGGGCGTGACCATCCTCGATCAGGACGGCAACCTGTTGACGCAGCCGTCCACCGGCAGCGGGCTCGACGCCTCGCAACTGAAGTATCGCCAGCAGATCGAGCGCAGCACCCAGCAGCGCATCGACGCGATTCTCGCGCCCCTGTTCGGCTCGGGCAACGCGCATTCACAGGTCAGCGCCGATATCGATTTCTCGCACAGCGAGCAGACCTCGGAAAACTACGGACCGAACGGCAACCCGCAACAGGCGGCGATCCGCAGCCAGCAATCGAGCACCGCCACCGAAATGTCACAGGGCGGCGCGTCGGGCGTGCCGGGCGCGCTGTCGAACCAGCCGCCGCAACCGGCTTCGGCGCCCATCAACGCGCCGGCTGGCGCGAGCGGCGTGACGACCACGCCGGTCAGCGACCGCAAGGACTCGACCACCAACTACGAACTCGACAAGACGGTGCGCCATCTCGAACAACCGATGGGCGGCATCAGGCGTCTGTCGGTGGCGGTGGTGGTGAACTACCTGCGCGTGGTCGACGGCAAGGGTCACGCCACCATGCAGCCGGTCACCGCCGACAAGCTCGCGCAGGTCAACCAGCTGGTGAAGGACGCGATGGGCTTCGACCAGGCGCGCGGCGACTCGGTCAACGTGGTGAACAGCCCGTTCAGCACCGAACTCGACCCGAACGCCGACCTGCCGTGGTGGCGCACCCCGGACATGATCGCGCTCGCCAAGCAGATCGCCACGTATCTCGGCATCGGCGCGGTCGCCCTGTTCCTCTACTTCGTGATGGTGAAGCCGGCGTTGCGCCGCGCTTTCCCGCCGCCGGAGCCGGTTGCCGCCGCGGCGCTGGCGTCGCCGGACGAACCGATCCTGCTGGATGGCATTCCCGCCGCCGAGCGCGCGGGCGCGATTGGCAGCTCGGTCGCCGAACTGGAAACCGACAGCGAACTGCTCGCGCTCGAAAGCGCCAAGCACAAATATGAGCGGAACCTGGAATTCGCGCGCAGCATCGCGCGCCAGGATCCGAAGATCGTTGCAACCGTCGTGAAAAATTGGGTGTCCGATGAGCGCTGAAGGCGTAATGAAGAGCGCGCTCCTGCTGATGTCGATCGGCGAGGAAGAAGCCGCGCAGGTGTTCAAGTTCCTCGGGCCGCGCGAAGTCCAGAAGATCGGCGTCGCGATGGCCGCACTGAAGAGCGTGACCCGCGAGCAGGTCGACGAAGTCCTGCAGGAGTTCGTGCGCGAGGCCGAGCAGCACACCGGCATGTCGCTGGATTCGAACGAGTACATCCGTTCGGTGCTGACCAAGGCGCTCGGCGACGACAAGGCCGGCGCGATCATCGACCGCATTCTGCAAGGCAGCGATACCAGCGGTATCGAAGGCCTGAAGTGGATGGATTCCGCGGCGGTCGCCGAACTCATCAAGAACGAGCATCCGCAGATCATCGCGACGATTCTCGTTCACCTGGACCGCGATCAGGCGTCGGAAATCGTCGCCTGCTTCACGGAACGGCTGCGCAACGACGTGCTGCTGCGGATCGCGACGCTCGACGGCATCCAGCCGGCCGCGCTGCGCGAACTCGACGACGTGCTGACGGGCCTCCTGTCCGGCAGCGACAACCTCAAGCGCAGCCCGATGGGCGGCATTCGCACGGCGGCGGAAATTCTCAACTTCATGTCGAGCAACCATGAAGAAGGCGTTATCGAGAACGTTCGTCAGTACGACGCGGAACTTGCGCAGAAGATCATTGATCAGATGTTTGTGTTCGAGAACCTGCTCGATCTGGAAGACCGCGCGATCCAGCTGTTGCTGAAGGAAGTCGAGTCCGAGGCGTTGATCATCTCGCTGAAGGGCGCGCCGCCCGCGCTGCGCCAGAAGTTCCTGTCGAACATGTCGCAGCGTGCTGCCGAACTGCTCGCCGAAGACCTCGACGCGCGCGGTCCGGTACGCGTTTCCGAAGTCGAGACGCAGCAACGCCGCATCCTGCAGATTGTGCGCAACCTGGCCGAAGGCGGCCAGATCGTTCTAGGCGGCAAGGCCGAAGATGCATATGTCTGATCAGAACTCCGCAGCGAAGGAACGCCTCTCGGCCTACCAGCGCTGGGAAATGGCCTCGTTCGATCCGGTGCCGCCGGCACCGCCCGAACCCGAAGTCGACGACGGCGCGTTCGAAGCCGAACTCGAACGTCTGCGCGACGCCGCGCATGCGCAAGGCATCGCGTCCGGTCACGTGGCCGGTCAGGCGCTCGGCTATCAGGCCGGTTACGAGCAGGGTCACGCGCAAGGTTTCGAGCAAGGCCAGAGCGAAGCGCGCGAAGAAGCCGCACGGCTCGCGGCGCTGGCCGAAACGTTCAAGGCAGCGCTCGACGGCGCTCAAGGTGCGATTTCGGAGACGCTGGTCGCGCTCGCACTCGACATCGCGCAACAGGTGGTGCGCCAGCATGTACAGCACGATCCGACCGCACTGATCGCCGCCGCGCGTGAGGTGCTCTCCGCCGAGCCTACGCTGGTCGGCGCGCCGGCTTTGATCGTGAGTCCCGCCGATCTGCCGGTGGTCGAAGCCTATCTGATGGAAGAACTGCAAACGCGCGGCTGGACCGTGCGTACCGATCCGGCGGTCGAGCGCGGCGGCTGCCGCGCGCAAGCCAACACCGGCGAAGTGGACGCCGGCATCGACACGCGCTGGGAGCGTGTGGCTGCCGCCCTCGGCAAGGTGAGCACATGGTGAAGCCGACGCTCGAAGAAATCCGCGCCAGCGACCTGACGCCGCTCGAACGTGAACTGGCCTTGGCGTCGTTCGGCGCTGAAGCGCTCGCGGAAGAACCGGCGGCGGCGACGCCCGCCGCGGCCGCGGTCGCGGCAATCGAAGCCGCCTTGCGCGATCCGGCGCATGCCCATCCGACGACGGGCACCGCAGCGAGCCGCGTTGCCGCCTCCGCGAGCCCCGCTTCCGCCGCTATCGCTCACCCGCCTTACGATCCCGCGCTCGACAGCAATCCGCACATGCAAGCGTGGCGCGGCCGCCTCGACGCATTGCGCGCACGCAACGCGATCGCCAAGCCGATGCGCGCCTGCGGACGTCTGACGCGCGCCGCCGGCCTCGTGCTCGAAGCCGTGGGCCTGCGCCTCTCCGTGGGCGCCGAAGTGATGATCGAACTGCCGCAAGGCAGCTCGCTGCCCATGGCCGAAGCCGAAGTGGTCGGCTTCTCCGGCGACAAACTGTTTCTGATGCCGACCACCGAAGTGATCGGCCTCCTCCCCGGCGCACGCGTTTTTCCGCTGGAAAGCGCGCCGATCGCCGATCCGATGGCGGGCGCCAAACGTCTGCCCGTCGGTTGGGAATTGCTCGGCCGCGTGCTGGATGCGTCCGGCCGTCCGCTCGACGGACTCGGCCCGCTCGGCGCGCATGCCGACGCCCCGCTGTCCGCGCCGGTCATCAATCCGCTGAACCGCGAGCCGATTCACAAGGTGCTCGACGTCGGCGTGCGCGCGATCAACGCGTTGCTGACCGTGGGCCGTGGCCAGCGCATGGGGCTGTTCGCCGGTTCGGGCGTCGGTAAATCGGTGCTGCTCGGCACGATGGCGCGCTACACCAGCGCCGAAGTGATCGTGATTGGCCTGATCGGCGAACGTGGCCGCGAAGTGAAGGAATTCATCGAACAGATTCTCGGCGAGGAAGGCCTGGCGCGCTCCGTGGTGATCGCCGCGCCGGCCGACGTCTCGCCGCTGCTGCGCATGCAGGCCGCATCGTATTCGACCTCGCTCGCCGAATATTTCCGCGACCAGGGCAAGCACGTGCTCCTGCTGATGGACTCGCTAACCCGTTACGCGATGGCGCAGCGCGAGATCGCGCTCGCCGTGGGCGAGCCGCCCGCCACCAAAGGCTATCCGCCTTCGGTGTTCGCCAAGCTGCCGGCGCTCGTCGAGCGCACCGGCAACGGCCCGGCGGGCGGCGGCTCGATCACCGCGTTCTATACGGTGCTGACTGAAGGCGACGACCAGCAGGACCCGATCGCCGACTCCGCGCGAGCGATTCTGGACGGCCACATCGTGCTGTCGCGCTCGCTGGCTGAAGCGGGCCACTATCCGGCCATCGACATCGAAGCGTCGATTAGCCGGGCAATGACCGCGCTGATCGACGATAACCATCTGGACAAGACGCGTATGTTCAAGCAGATGCTGTCGCGCTACCAGCGCAACCGCGATCTGATCAACGTCGGCGCGTATTCGAGCGGGCGCGACGCGCTGCTCGACCGCGCCATCGCGCTGTATCCGCGGATGGAAGCATTTTTGCAGCAAGGTTTTCGCGAGTGCGCGAACTTTGAACCGAGTCTCGAGATGCTGGACGCGCTGTTTGCCCAAGGAGGCTGACGATGGCGAAACACTTTCCGATCAAGACACTTATCGGCCTTGCGCAGGACGATGTGGACGCCGCCGCGCAACGTCTGGGTCGCGCGCAGCGCGAGCGCAACGACGTGCAGTCGCAGCTCGACGCCCTCGTCCAATACCGCGACGAATATCACGCGCGTTTCACCGCGACTGCCCAGACCGGCATGCCCGCGGGCAACATGCGCAATTTCCAGGCGTTCATCGACACGCTCGACGCCGCCATCGAGCAGCAGCGCAACCTGCTGGTGACGGCCAATGCGCGCGTCGAGGCCGCCAAGCCCGACTGGCAGCGTCAGAAGCAGAAGCTCGGCTCGTACGAAGTGCTGCAGGCGCGCGGCGAAGCAGCCGAAGCCAAAACCACGGCGCGGCGCGATCAGCGCGACGCCGACGAACACGCCGCCCGGATTCTGAGGATGCGCGCCGAAGGCGCGTGACGTGCATCAGGCGCACGGGCGCCGTCTCGATTGACTGAACACCTTGTTTGACCGATTGACAGGATTCCCTATGTCGCTTCTTTCACAGATTGGCTCGCTGCTCGGCTCCGCCAGCAGCACATCGACCAGCGCGGCCATGGCCGCCGCGGCGAACGCCAAACCGTTCTCCCAAACCTTGCAGCAGAGCATCGACCAGCAGAACAGCGCGGCTGCACTGAGCGCAAGCCAGCAGCAGGCCGCGGCGTCTTCTGGATCGTCTTCGTCGAGCGTACACGACGCGCCGCCGCCGGCCGACCCCGCACCGAAGAGCGCGGACGACGCAAGCAGCAAGGACACCGGCAAGCCGACGAACTCGGCATCGTCCGCGGCTTCGTCGGACAACACGCAACAGGCTTCGACCGACAAGACGAATGCCTCGCCGGCGAAAACCGGCAACACGGCTAGTCAGACCGACGCGGGCACTGCGGCGGCAGCGGCTGCCGCTCAAGCCCAGGCACAGGCACAGGCACAGGCACAGGCCCAAGCTGAGGCCGACGCGAACAATGCCAACACGCCGTCCACAACTGACCTGGCCACGGCCTTGACCGATGCTGCGACCGCGCAGCCTGGCACGACCACCGACGCCACGACCGGCGGCACGCCGGGCAAGAAAACCGCCGCCACTGATCCAAAGTCATTGCAAGACGCGTTGCAGGCGGCGCTGGCCGCGTTGGCGCACGGCCAGGGCGTTCCCGCGCAAGCATTGGCGAGCGGCGCGGCCGCGAACGCCGCGACCTCGGCAAACGGCTTGGCCGGCACGAACGCAGGGCTGAAGGAAACCGCCGACGGCAAGACCTTGGCAGCCGGGCTGTTCGGTGACGGCAAGGGCTCGACCGCATCGAAAACGGCCATGACGACGGCGACGACCGTAGCCGACCCATCCGCTGCGGCAAACGCGGCGGTCGACACATTGACGGCGACTGCAGCCGGAGGCACACAAGCCGGCGATATGGCGTCCTTCAAGAGCGCAACGGATGCCGCAACAGCGGCGCTAGCCGCCTCGCAGGCCGCGGCGAGCGCAGCGAGCACGACGGCGGCCGTCCAGACCACGGGCAACGCCGGCGCGGCGGAAGCGGCGAATACGTTGTCACCGCAGGTCGGCACGACCGACTGGGAAGACGCGTTGAGTCAGAAGGTGGTGTTCCTGTCGAACGCACATTCGCAGAGTGCCGAGCTGACGTTGAACCCGAAGGATCTGGGGCCGCTACAGGTTGTCTTGCAGGTTGCCGATAACCATGCACATGCGTTGTTCGTATCGCAGCACCAGTCCGTGCGCGAAGCTGTCGAAGCTGCGCTGCCGAAGTTACGCGAGGCGATGGAATCCAACGGCATTGGCTTGGGAAGCGCGAGCGTCAGCGATGGCTTTGCGCGCCAGAGCGGCCAGCAGCAGAACGCCGACACCGGCCGTTCCGGTGGCCGCCCGAGCGGCGCGAGCGGATCATTCGGTGGCGGCGGCAGCACGGACGCGATCGACACGACGGTGAACGTCCCGGTGCGCCGCACGGTAGGCCTCGTCGACACATTCGCGTGATCTTCACGCCAAGTCAGCGGCGTCGCCGCGCCCGGCGCGCACAAGCGGCACCCTGATTTGCAGACGATTTGAAATCGGCGCCCTCCAGAGGGCGCCGATTGCGTCTAGCGGCGGACAAATACCGCGACGGCGCGCGAAGCGCCGCCGGAAGAATGACTGCCTTGTCACTCACGTCGAGTGTGCGAGAGCACCGATTCCAGATGCACCACAAGCGCGACTGCGCGAGGGTCCCGCTTATGAGCTAGCGGTGTGAAGCGGCTTTCTTTGCCTACTTTCTTTGCCGCGGCAAAGAAAGTAGGTGCCGCCCCGCACAGGGGCAACGCTAATAGACCACGAAGGATTCAAGGAAAGGCCAAGAAAGCAAAAACAAGAGATAACCTGCAATCCCCCTTCTTTTCGACCCATCGCGCCGCGACCAAATCAACAACAATCACCATCACCAGCACTAACGGCAGGAAAAGCAAACCTCATGGCAACCACGACCGCACCTCAACAAGCCGCGCCGGCATCCCCCGGCCCGATGAAGCGCATCATCCTGATCGTGCTGATTGCGATCATTGCCGCGGGCGCAGCAGGCGCGGGCGTCTGGTTCTTCATGTCGAAGCGCGCCCCGACAGTAGCGTCGGCTGAAGCAGCACCGCCACCGGCTCCAGCACCGCTATTCTTCCCGCTGGAATCAATGACCGTGAATCTGCAATCAGACGACGGCCAACAGCACTTCCTGCGCATCGGCCTGACACTAAAACTCGCCGACGCAAAAACCCAGCAAGAACTGACAGACCACATGCCGGAAGTGCGCAGCCGCATCCTGCTCGCACTCTCGAACAAGCACCCTGACGAACTCGCGCCGCTCGAAGGCAAGCGCGCCCTCGCCACGGAACTGCGCACGCTGATCGAGCAACCGACCGACAAGGGCGCCGCGCCGATCCATGTCCAGGACGTGCTGTTCACCGAATTCGTCGTGCAGTGACGTCGGTCGTGACGTTAATCAGCGCTGCCATCATCAACCGCCACGGGACGCACGAGGAATAAGGAATGGGCCACGAAGAGTTCATGTCCCAGGAGGAGGTCGATGCCCTCCTCAAGGGCGTAACCGGCGAGTCCGACTCGGAAGCCGAGCAGACCGATCGTGTGGGCGTTCGCTCATACAACATCGCGACGCAGGAACGCATCGTCCGCGGCCGGATGCCCGGCCTGGAAATCATCAACGACCGCTTCGCGCGGCTCTTGCGTGTGGGTATTTTCAACTTCATGCGGCGCTCGGCGGAAATCTCCGTCGGCCCGGTGAAGGTGCAGAAGTACAGCGAATTCACCCGCAACCTGCCGATCCCGACCAACCTGAACCTGGTCCATGTGAAGCCGTTGCGCGGCACCTCGCTGTTCGTGTTCGATCCGAACCTGGTGTTCTTCGTGGTCGACAACCTGTTCGGCGGCGACGGGCGTTTCCATACCCGCGTCGAAGGGCGCGACTTCACGCAGACCGAGCAGCGCATCATCAACAAGCTGCTGAATCTGGTGTTCGACAACTACGCGGCGTCGTGGAAAAGCGTGCGTCCGCTGCAGTTCGAATACGTGCGCTCGGAAATGCACACGCAGTTCGCCAACGTGGCGACGCCGAACGAAATCGTCATCGTCACGCAGTTCTCGATCGAGTTCGGCTCGACGGGCGGCACGCTGCATATTTGCATGCCGTACTCGATGATCGAACCGATCCGCGACATTCTCTCGTCGCCGATCCAGGGCGAGGCGCTCGAAGTCGACCGCCGCTGGGTCCGCGTGCTGTCGCAGCAGGTGCAGGCAGCGGAAGTGGAACTGACGGCCGACCTCGCGCAGGTGCCGATCACGTTCGAACAGATCCTGAACATGCGCAAAGGCGATGTTCTGCCGATCAACATTCCCGAACACATCACGGCGAAAGTCGATGGTGTGCCGGTGATGGAATGCGGCTACGGAATTTTCAATGGTCAGTATGCGTTGCGGGTCCAGAAGATGATCAGCGCAGCCGAAACGATGAAGGAAGGTGGATATGAGTGACCTGAACGCAAAGACTGAGGCCGAACTGGCCGCTGCCGCGCCGCAAGTCGCGGCCGACGCAGCCGCTGCCGAAGACGAAGCGGCGATGGCGGACTGGGCCAGCGCACTGGCCGAGCAGAACGACAATTCGGAAGTCAGCGCGACGACGGCGGGCGTGTTCCAGCCGCTGTCGAAAGTCGAGCCGACCACGACGCGCAACGACATCGACATGATCCTGGACATTCCTGTTCAGATGACCGTCGAGCTCGGCCGCACCAAGATCGCGATCCGCAACCTGCTGCAACTGGCGCAGGGTTCGGTGGTGGAACTGGACGGCATGGCCGGCGAACCGATGGACGTGCTGGTGAACGGCTGCCTGATCGCACAGGGCGAAGTGGTGGTGGTGAACGACAAGTTCGGCATCCGTCTGACCGACATCATTACGCCGTCCGAACGTATCCGGAAGTTGAATCGATGAAATGCGTTGCCGGCCGCGCCGTGTCGCGCACTGTTCTGAAGCGCGCTGCACGGGCGACGAACGTCGTGGCTGCCGCCTTATGGGCGTCAGCTTCGCTGGTCGCGCTGCTCGCAACGCCCGTTGCTCAGGCGGCAGACATGAATGCGGTCAACAACGCCGCGAAGATCGCCTCGGGCGTCGGTGCGGGTTCTGCTGTTCCGGCGCTCGGCGTCGGTGCGGTGCTGCAAACCATCGTCGGGCTGCTGGTCGTGATCGGGCTGGTGTTCGGTTGTGCATGGCTCGCTCGCCGCTTCGGCTTGCAGCCGGCGAACCGCGGCGGTCTCGTGAAGACTATCGGCGGCGCTTCGCTCGGCGGCAAGGAGCGGGTCGCGGTGGTCGAGATCGGCGATACGTGGCTCGTACTCGGCACGGCGCCCGGCAACGTCCGTCTGCTTCACACGATGCCGGCAGGTACGGCTGCCCTCGATCCGCTCGGCGCCACCCACCCCGCTCCGGCAAGCAGGCCGGCGCCGGGCACGGCACTGCCGGGCACCTTCAGCCAACGGTTTCGCGACGCTTTGAAAGGCGAAGTGGGCAAACGTTTCAACGGGCAAGGCGGCGGGGTTCGGTAATGCAGTTCAGTCTTTCTTCGGCGCGTCACGCGCAATCCGCTCGCATGTCCAGCACCACTTCGAAAGTGATTTCGGCCGTGCGCCGCGCGGCACCTGTCGCCCCGATCGCACTAGCGGCGCTGATGCTCGCGCTGCCGACGCTGTCGTTCGCGCAGACCGCCGGCTTGCCGGCCTTCAACACGAGCCCTGGCCCGAACGGCGGCACGACCTACTCGCTGAGCGTGCAGACGATGCTGCTGCTCACGATGCTGTCGTTCCTGCCGGCCATGGTGCTGATGATGACCAGCTTCACGCGCATCATCATCGTGCTCTCGCTGCTGCGCCAGGCGCTCGGCACGAGCACGACGCCGCCTAACCAGGTGCTGGTCGGACTCGCGCTGTTCCTCACGTTGTTCGTGATGTCGCCCGTGCTCGACAAGGCCTATACCGACGGCTACAAACCGTTCTCCGATGGCACGATGCCGATGGAGACCGCCGTCAACCGCGGCCTCGCTCCGTTCAAGACATTCATGCTGCGCCAGACCCGTGAAAGCGATCTCGCGTTGTTCGCCCGCATCTCCCACGCCGCGCCGATGCAAGGTCCGGAAGACGTGCCCCTGTCGCTGCTGGTGCCCTCGTTCGTGACGAGCGAACTGAAAACCGGCTTCCAGATCGGCTTCACGATTTTTATCCCGTTCCTCATCATCGACATGGTGGTGGCGAGCGTGCTGATGTCGATGGGTATGATGATGGTGTCGCCCGCGACCATCTCGCTGCCGTTCAAATTGATGTTGTTCGTGCTGGTGGATGGCTGGCAGTTGCTGCTCGGCTCGCTTGCACAGAGCTTCGTTTAACGCGCGCTCTAACCGCGCCCGTGCCCATCACGTTTCCGGTCCCAACGCCATGAATCAAGAATCCGTCATGACGCTCGCGCACCAGGCCATGTATGTCGGCCTGCTGCTCGCCGCGCCGCTGCTGCTGGTCGCGCTGGTGGTCGGCCTGGTGGTGAGCCTGTTCCAGGCCGCCACGCAGATCAACGAAAGCACGCTATCGTTCATTCCGAAACTGCTCGCGATCGCCGTCACGATGGTGGTCGCCGGGCCGTGGATGCTGACGACCATGCTCGACTATCTGCGCCAGACGCTCACCAACATTCCGACGCTCGTCAACTGAGCGGCGCACCGGTTCTCACCTTTCCGTCCGGCCCACGATGTTCTCCGTCACCTACGCGCAACTGAACGCCTGGCTCACCGCGTTCCTGTGGCCGTTCGTGCGCATCCTCGCGCTGGTCGCCACCGCGCCGGTGCTCGGCAACCGCTCGCTGCCGATTCGCGTTAAGGTCGGCCTCGCGGCGTTCATCACGATCATCGTCGCGCCCACGCTCGGCGCGCTGCCTCAAGTCACGGTGTTTTCCGCCGAAGGCGTGTGGATAATCGTCAACCAGTTCCTGATCGGCATCGCGCTCGGCATGACCATGCAGATCGTGTTTCAGGCGATCAGCGCGACGGGCGACTTTGTCGGCCTCGGCATGGGTCTCGGCTTTGCGACCTTCTTCGATTCGCAGGCGGCCAGTTCGAGCCAGGTGCTGTCGAGCTACATGAACACCATCGCCATGCTGGTGTTTCTCGTGATCGACGGCCATTTGCAGATGATCAGCGCGCTGCTCGCCACGTTCCAGTCGGTGCCGGTGTCGGCGAACATACTCGGCGCGCTCGGCTGGCGCACGCTGGCAAACCTCGGCAGTACGGTGTTTTCAGCGGGGCTGCTGTTGTCGCTGCCTGTGGTCGCCGCGCTCCTCATCACCAACCTCTCGCTCGGCATTCTGAATCGCGCCGCGCCGCAGATCGGCGTGTTCCAGATCGGTTTCCCGCTGACCATGCTGATCGGCATGCTGCTTCTGCAACTGATGGTCCCGAACATGATTCCGTTCTTCGTACGGCTCTTCGACGTCGGCCTCGATCAGATGGGGCGGGTGGCGGCGGGGTTTAGGTAGCCAGGTATTGCCTATGGACGCTACGTGGCGTTTGCGTCGATACATTCCAGCGAGTGGTGAATCTTTATGGCCGCCCCGAGCCGGCATTTCTTCGCGCGCAATCCGAAGGGAAGTGACTCGCTTTGCGCGTGGTACTGCATTCGCGCCCGCACTAGCGGTATAGGTAGCCGCCTCAGGTCGCGACTTCCACGCCTCCGGCAAAAATCGACTGTCTACGACGCCTGTCTGGCCCACATCAGACATCGACAAATCATTACAAGAATGTCCATCTTTTCGGACTTGTCGGATACCTAATCTCTCTGCTATTCGCCGAAATGGATTCCGGAATAGGTGTGCTCAGCCTCGGCACACAATTCCGTACATGTTGCTCATTCCATACGGGAGACATTGAGAATGCCGGGACACGAGAAGAACAAAACGACGTATCTTTTTGCAAACATCGGTGAGCCAGAGTACGGGCGCGCTTGCATCGACGGAGACGAGATCCATGCGTAAGGCGCTCGTGGTGCAAGGCAGCCCGACGACCACAGGCGGTCTCGTCATTGGCGGTTCGGCCACTCACATGACGGACCACGGCAAGCCGTTCGCGCTAGACGGCGACGA
The DNA here is from genome assembly GCF_003002025.1 of Paraburkholderia sp. BL25I1N1. GTDB lineage: Bacteria > Pseudomonadota > Gammaproteobacteria > Burkholderiales > Burkholderiaceae > Paraburkholderia. Next base: position 85,229 of record NZ_PVZB01000024.1, on the reverse strand, counting down.
AGCAACGTGCGGCAAGTGCGAAGGCGCGTTCAGGATAGTCGGCACGGCTACGCGCCGGTGCTACAGAGGACAGCCCGGCGTTGTCGAAGGCGACCCGGTGGTGTGTCCATGCGGACTCAACTATGTGATGGCCGGCCTTAATCCGGGCTGTTTCTACTGGACCGACGACATCGCTGCAGCGGCGAACGCTGTCGCATCCACTATCGACAATGCGTCGCGGGCGACAGGCATCTATGACGAACAGGTGTGCGGCGCAACGACGGTGGCGAACCTCGAAGGCTATCCGTACTTCATCGAGTCGGCTGAGGGCCGGACTTTTTCAGGGCGACTTGGTGAAGACGGCCTCCTGCCACGTGTCCACACCGATGCAGCCGCCCACTACAAAGTGTATTGGGGCGACGATGCCCTTGCGAGACAGGAAGGAGTCTGAACAATGCCGAATAAAATGACCGTGGTAAAAACCAATTCGACGCCGAATTCGGTCATGGAAGTGCAACTGAAGGCACTGACTTTTCAGGAGTTATGGGATAACTATCCATCGGGCGACCCTTACGATAACCCGGCCTACCGCGACCAATGCGCTATTCGGATGAGCGTGACATTTCATCGGAGCGGCATCGATATGAAGTCATTCTCACAGAAATTGGTTAAGCCGCTCTCCGGGCAGTCATCCATTGGCCGGATAATGCTCGATGGCAAAGCCACTGCGACGCGGGCCGACGAATTGGGCGAGTGGTTGCAACTACGTCCGTTTGCAGGACTTCCGAGGGCGGAAGATATAACGGGTGCCAATTGGGAATCAAAGGTCAAGGGCCGCACCGGCATCATCCAATTTTCGCGGTACTGGACGCGCAACGGCGAAAGCGCAGGCAACGCAAGCGGTGGGCACATTGATTTATGGAACGGTTCACGACTGACGATCAGCGGCTTTTTCGACGGCGTAGCGACTATTGGGCGTTACGCGGGTATTCAGTCATTTCGGCAGGGGGCAACCGTAGCCTCGGAGCTGAGTTACTCCGATCTACGGGGCTCCAAATCAATCCTGTTCTGGGAGATTAAGTGAAGCGCTTTGGTGTCGCCTTGATCGGTTCTTTTTGCGGTCTGTTCCTGACATGGGCATGTTTATATGCGCTCAGCCACACTCAATGGTTACATCGTTCCAATGAGTCCATAGCTGGATGCCACGAACTTGGTAAATGTGCTGTCTCGTGGCGGGACGCGGTGCTTCTTCTCGCATACCTGTTGGGGCCGGCAGTGCTCCTGGGTCTTGTCAATGCAGTTGCATGGAAGCGCTGGTCCACCTTGAAATGGGCCGGTTGGTTTTTTGGCATAACAATCTTGACGGTCGCGCTATATGCGACCGACTACAGCTCGGCGGCCTTTTAACCTCTTTTCATAGCTGGGCCGGCGCAAGCCTGATCGACTCAGCTTGAGGCGCAGTATGTTGCCGAAGATGTCTACGCGATAGCACATCGCTTCTGCGTTCGGTATGGCGTAGTGTCGGCTGCGCACGCAGAAAGAAGAAGGGCGGAACCGGCTCACACCGGCTTCCGCCCTTCTCCGTTTCAGACTGTTGGTGCTATCAGTTCAGGTACTGGAACAGCGAGATGTTCTGAATCTTCGCGAACGCCTGCTGCGCCGCCTGCAGTGCGGCCTGCGTCATCGTGTACTTGCCGATCGTCTTGACCATGTCGGTCTGCGTCAGATCCGCGAGGTTGCTCGACGTCTGCAACGTGTTGGTCTGCGTGACCGTCTGCAGTGCCTGCACTTCCTGCTCGCGGCCGCCCACGGCCGCCTGCGCCGTCACGACGTTGTTCATCGTGTTCTCGAGCTGGGTCATGCTGGTGGTCAGCGCGCTCTGGAAGCTCGCCGTCGACGCGCCGCCCGACACCGGCGTTTGCAGCGTGGTGATCAACTGGGTCAGGTTGGCGAACACGTCCATGCTGCCTTGCGTGGCCGGCGTCACCGTGAAGCTGTCGCCCGCGTTCGGCGCGCCGGCGATCGACACCGACTGGCCGCCGAGCGTGATCGCCGACCCGGCCGTGAACGCCTGCGGCGCGCTCGTGGTCACCGCGCCGGTAGCGGGATCGGTCTGGCTCACGGTATAGGTGGTCGCCGACGAGAAGTTGATCGAAAACTTGTCGGCGTTGGTCGGATTGGTCGGATTGGTCAGGCTCACCTGACTGATCACGCCCGTGCCGGTGTTGCCGGTCGTCGCGGCCGGCACGGCGCGGGTGCCAATCGGCGCAACGCTGCCGAAGATCGCAATGCCGTTGTCGCCGGTCTGCACCACGTGCGAATCCGTAATCTGCACGCCCGGCGTGCCGGTGTCGCCCGAATAGGTCACAACGCCGGCCGAATTCGTGGTGTACGGCTGCGCGCTGCTTTGATAACCGGCGAACAGGTAGTTGCCTTGCGGATCAGTCGAATTCGCGAGCGTCATCAGCTGGCTGCGCAAGCTTTGCAGTTGCGTCGCGATCGAACCGCGGTCGCCGTCGTTCAGCGAACCATCGCCGGCGTGCAGCACCAGCGTATGAATGGTTTCCAGCACGGTATTGACGCTGCCGAGCGTGGTGTCTTCCTGTTGCAGCGAAGCGAGCGCGGTGCCCTGATTGGTCGTGTATTGCGACAGGGTCGTGGCCGTCGAGCTCAACTGCACAGCCTGCGCCGCGCCGAGCGGATTGTCCGACGGTGTGGAAAGGCTCACGCCGCTCGAAATCTCGGCATACAACTGCGACAACTGAGCTTGCTGATCGCTCATCGTCGCGACGTTCATGTTGAAGTACTGCGTGCTGGAGATGCGCATTGTCAACGCCTCACTGGAAGATGCCGAGTATCGTCTGGAACAGGGTCTGCGCGGCCTGGATGACCTTGCTGTTCGCCTGATACAGCTGCTGATACTGAAGCAGGTTGGCTGCTTCTTCGTTGATGTTCACGCCCGACACCGACTGCTGCGCGGTGGTGATCTGCGTCACCAGCGAGCTTTGCGCCGTGCTCGACGTCTGAATCTGGTTGGTCTGGTTGCCGATATTGTTGACGTAGTTCGCATACGCGCCCGTCAGCGTGACCGTGCCGCCCGACAGCGCTTTCGCGCTGGACAGGTTCGACAGCGCGAGCGCGTTGCGGCCGTCCTTGGTCGCACCGGTGTTCGGGCCGATGGTGAACTTGTCGCCGGCAGCCGGCGCGCCACTGATCGTCACCGAGACGTTGTTCATCTGGCCGGCGGTCGTGTTGTTGATCGTCAGCGAGGCGCCGGTGGCCGACGAATACGGCACCACGGTCGCCGCGCTGGCGATCGTGTACGTGGTGGCGGGGGAACCGGCCACCGTCACCGTCGAACCGACCGGGAAGCCGGACAGGCCCGTGCCGTCGTACGACAGCGTGGTGGTCGAACTCGGCATGGTGTAGCCGGCCGTCACTGTGCCCTGCGTGATCGCGCCGGTGCCGGTGTTGCTTGACGCGGCGGCGCCCAGCACGGGCGCGGCGGCGGCGATCGCCGATGCGTCGGTGGTGGCGGTCGCGAAGCTGTTCAGCGCGCCGCGGGTCGGCTCGACCGTGAACGAGTCGCCAGCGTTCATCGTGCCGGTGGTCGAGAAATTCAGGCCGTTGATCGGCTGGCTCAGGTTGGTCGCCGAACCGACCACGCTGCCCGTCGAATTGTCGGTCAGCGTGTAGGTGGTCCCGTTGTAGGCCAGCGTGTAGTCGCCGGTGGTCGGTTGCGCGGCGTTCGCGAACGACACGTTCAGCGACGCATTGCCGGTGTTCTGCGTGTTCGCATAGACGGTCGGGCCGCCCACCGAGAACAGCGCGCCACCTTTGGCGCCCGCGAGCGTGATCCCCAGCCCGTTTTGCGCGTTGACCTGCGCGGAGAAGCTCACGGCGATCGCGCCGAGTTGTGCCTCACCCGGATCGAGCGTCTGGCTGCGGAACGCGAGCAGACCGCCGAGCGTGCCGCCGTCGATCTTGCTGTCGGGCAGATTCTGCGGCGCGGCCGCCGGATTCGCACCCGCCTGGCCGAGATACTGAACGGACAATTCGCTGGTGTCGCCGGTCGAAGGCGCCGTGCCCAGGTTGTAGCTGTTGTTGGAGGACACCAGCGGCTGGCCGTTGCTCATGAAGACGCTGTAGCTGCCGTTGCTGTTCACCACGTTCACGCCGATCAGTTGCGACAGATTCGACACGGCGAGATCGCGCTGATCCAACAGCTGATTCGGCGGCTGACCTTGCGTACTGGCCTGAGTGATCTGACCGTTCAACTGCGCGATCTGCTGCGTGTAGCTGTTGATCTGCGAAACGGTGTTGGTGAGCTGCGTGTTGACGCTCTGGCGCAACGCGTCGTATTGCTGACCCGCCGCGTTGATCTGGTTCGCCAGCGTCTGCGCGCCGCTCATCGCGGTCTGACGCGTGGCCAGGCTCGACGCATTGTTCGAGACGTTCTGCAAGCCGGTGAAGTAGCTGGTGATCGCGCTCGCAATCCCGGCGGTCGGGCTGCCGATCAGATTATTCAGTTGCGAGATCAACGTGTTGTACGTCGACAGCGAGCTGCCCGAGCTCTGCGCGTTGTTCAGCTCAGTGGTCAGATACTGGCTGTACTGGCGCGTCACGGTCGTGGTCGAGACGCCTTGCGGCAGATACCCCGAGCCCGTGTACTGGCCGCCGCTTTCCGCATACACCGGTGTTTCGATGGTGTAGCCGGGCGTCGACGCGTTGCTGATGTTCTGGCCGGTCGTCGTGAGTCCCCACTGGGCTGCGTTCAGTCCACTGAGGCCGAGATTGATGAGATTGGACATGCGTCATCCTGAAGGGCGACACCGTACACGTGCCGCCGCGTTACTTGAACATCCTGTTTAACGGCCTCAACAAGGAAAAATTGAGGTCATTCCGACGCGCGTCGGGCATCAGCGGACCAGCGAACGACGCTTCATCTCGAGCTGCGTGATCAGGCGTTGCAGCGTGTTTTCCGCGCTGCCCGGCAGCGTCAGGAAGCGGAAGCCAAGCTGGAAACGTTGCGTGCCGTTCGGCAGCGCGGTGGAGCGATGCGACACGAGCTGCAGATCGAGCGAGAGCCGGCCGAGCCCGCCGAGAGCCAGCTCGCAATCGAGCAGGCGCGTGCCCATCGGCAATTCGGCCACGCGTTCGTCCGACGTGCGCATGCCGACGCCGCCAAGCGACAGGTCGTGCACCTCGAAGCGAAACGTGTCGCCTTCGGGCAAACGGCCAGAGCACATGTACGGATCTAGAATCGGCGCATCGACACGGAAGTACTCGCGGCGCTGCACGTAGAACAGCACTTCGGGGAAATCGGCCTCGAATGCGGGCAGTCCTTCGAAACGGGTCTCGCGCGGCGTGGTCGTCGCGAATTCGACGCGCACGCCGTCCGGCTGCGCGTGGAACTGGCAGCGCGGTGCGCCCAGCAAGCCTCTGTTCTGATCGGACAAGGCGCCCCAATCGAACGTGAAGGTGCGGCCGCGCACGTCGACGTCGAGTAGCCGTGTAACGAGCTGTCCGCCTGCGTATTGAACCGTGAGGAAATCGCCGCGATTGACGAGATTGCGCAACTGAACGCCGATCTCCAGCGGATTGCGACGGCCGAAGTCGTTGCCGGCTTCGTCTGTCGCGGCGTGCAGCTGGCCGTGTGTGTCGGTCTGGCCGTTCGACTGGGTAGTATCCATGGGCTTGCCGGTATGCTTGTTCTTGCGGGCGCGTGCCAGAGCTCCTGCCGGGGCTTTCGCGCGGTCTTCATCGAAGCCGCAGCACGCGCATCCCAACCAGACATTACAGCGCTTTCCGGTATTGGGTCTAACTGATTAGCGGCAGCGCCCGGTCAAAATTTAGGGGCCTGTCATGAATTATTTGCCGCAAACGTTAAAACGCGTCATCCCTTTTCGCGGTTGGGCCGGCCGCCCGTGGGCGGCCGGCCTTGTCCGTCTTGTTATGCACCTGGCCCCGTCGCGTGCATCGTTTTGATTCGATTAACGATCAGGTGACTCGAACCGCGGTCACGGCGGATCAGCCCATCTTCTGCATGATGGACATCAGTTTTTTCGCGTAATGCGGGTCGGTCGCGTAACCGGCGCGCTGCATGCCGTTGGCAAAACCGTTCACGTCATGCGCCGAATTGATCACCTGCGCGTAACGCGGATTGCCCTTGAGCAGGCTCGCGTAGTCGGTCATGGCTTCCTGATACGAGTCGTACGCCCGGAATTTTTCGACCACGCGCTGCGGCTTGCCGTTTATGTATTCGGTCGTGACGGTCGACACGGTCTTGCCGGTCCAGTCCCTGGTCGCTTTGATGCCGAACACGTTGTGGCTGGTCGAGCCGTCCGTCTTCTTGATCTCGCTCTTACCCCAGCCGGATTCGAGCGCCGCCTGGCCGATGATGAAGCGCGCCGGAATGCCGGTCGCCGCGCTGGCCGCCTGCGCCGGTTGGGCGAGCTTGTCGACGAAAGCGTCGACCTTCGGTGAAGTGCCGTCGCCTTTCAATGGCGGAGTCAGCGCGCTGTTGGCCGAGTAGCCCTTGCCCATCGCCAGCTGGCCGTTGGCTTGCGCATTGCCATACGCTTTGGCGAGCGCGTTCAGCGCCGCGGTCTGACCTTCATCGCCACCGCTGCCGCCGCCCAACGCGTTGGCCATGCCGGCCAGGCCACCGGCGGCGCCTGCGCCGCCCGCGCCGCCGCCTACCTGCATGCCCTGATTGCGCATCAACTGCTTGAGCATGGCGTCAGCCACGCCAATGCCCTTTTGCGACATCTGCTGCGACAACTGCTGGTCCATCATCGAGGTGAAGGTGGCGCTGTCGTGCGAATCGAACGGGCTGTCCTGTGGCGTTGCGTCGCGCATGCTCTTCAGCATCATCTGCGTGAAGACCGCGTCGAACTGCTGCGCGGCCATCTTCATGCCGGCTTGCGGCGATGCCTTGGCCTGCGCGCTCAGCTTCGCGAACCCCTGCACGTCGAGGGCAAAGCGGTTGCTCAGGTCGTTCGCCGCGCCGGCGGAATTGGTCGTATCCGAATTCATCCTGTGTCTTCCTTAGATGATTTCCAGGTCGGCGCGCAGAGCGCCCGCCGCTTTCATCGCCTGCAGGATCGACATCAGATCCGCGGGCGTCGCACCCAATGCGTTGAGCGCCTTCACCACTTCGGCGAGATTGGCGCCGGCGGTCACCAGCTTCAGTGCGCCGTTGTCCTGCTTCATCTGAATCTGCGACTGCTTGGCCACGACCGTCTGGCCGTTCGAGAACGCGCCCGGCTGACTCACCACCGGCTGCGTATTGATCACGACCGAGAGGTTGCCGTGCGCCACCGCGCAGTTCTGCAACGTGACCATCTGATTCATCACGATCGAGCCGGTGCGCGCGTTCAGGATCACCTTCGCGGCGGCTTGCGCCGGCTTGACGTCGAGGTTTTGCAATTGCGCCATGAAGGCGACCTGCTGCTCCGGATCGCTCGGCGCGCGCAACTGGATCGTGCGGCCGTCGAGCGCGGTGGCCGTGCCGCCGCCGAACGCGTTGTTCACCGCGGCCACGACGCGCTGCGTGGTGTCGTAGTCCATGTCGTTCAGGTCGAGTTGCATCGTGCCCGCTTGCGAGACCGACGTCGGCACCGCGCGTTCGACGATCGCGCCGCCGGCGATGCGGCCCGCGGCGAGCGTATTCACCTGCACCTTGCTGCCGTTGGCGCTCGCGCCGGCGCCGCCGACCGCGAGATTGCCCTGGCCGAGCGCATACACCTGGCCGTCGGCGCCCTTCAGCGGCGTGAGCAGCAGCGTGCCGCCGCGCAGGCTCTTGGCATTGCCGAGCGACGACACGGTCACGTCGATCGCTTCGCCCGGACGCGCGAACGGCGGCAGCACCGCCGTCACCATCACCGCGGCGACGTTCTTCAACTGGATGTTCGACAGCGACGACTGCGAATTGCTCGAGCCCGCCGCCTGGTTGTTGATCGAAATGCCGAGGTTCGCCAGCATGTTGGCGAGCGTCTGCGTGGTGAACGGCGTCTGCGTGGTCTGGTCGCCCGTACCGTCGAGACCGACGACGAGGCCGTAGCCGATCAGCGGATTGTCGCGCACGCCCTGGATCTGCACGAGGTCCTTCAAACGTTCGGCATGAGCAGGCGTGACCGCCGGCAGCGCCGCGCAGGCGAGCGCGACGAAGGCGAGCGCGCGGCCGAAACCGGCGAATCGCGCAAGGCGGGTGCGGGAGAAAACGGTACGCATGATCACCACGGCGACACGTTGAGGAAGAAGCGCTGCAGGAAGCCCATGTTCTGGGATTCGTCGATATAGCCCTTCGCGGAATATTCGATCTTCGCGTCGGCCACCTGGGTCGAGTACACGGCGTTCAGGTTGGAGATCGTATTGGGATTCACCACACCGGAAAAGCGCACGAATTCATTGCCCTGGTTGATCAGCATCTGCTTCTCGCCGCTGACCATCAGGTTGCCGTTCGGCAGCACGCCCGTCACCGTGACGGTGATCACGCCGCTGAACGTGTTCGACGCATTCGCACCGCCCGTCGCGGCGAACTTGTTGGCGCCGTTCGCACTCAGGTTGACTTTGCCGAACAGGCCGCCGAGAAAGCCGGCGGTCGGCACGTCGAAGTTGGTGTTGCCGCTGCGGTTGACGCCCGCGCCCGAGGACTTGGTCGCATTGACGTTTTCCTGGATCACGATCGTCAGAATGTCGCCGACATTGCGCGGCCGCTGGTCTTCGAACAACGGACGGCCCGCGTAACCCGGGTTGAAGATCGAGCCGGGCGACTGCGCCGACGGCGGCATCGGCGGCAGCGCCGTCATCGGCTGCTGCGTGATCGGCTGCTTCGGCACGAGGCCGCAGCCACCCAGGGCCGCGAGCAGCGTGAGCTGCACGAGCGCCTGAGCGGTGCGCGAATGAACCGGACTACGAGTGAAGTGCGACATCTTGATTTACCGCCTTTTTGATTCCCAGTCCCTTGAGCCTTAAACCTGCATCTGGCTCAGGGTCTGCAGCATCTGGTCGGACGTGGTCACGGCCTTGCTGTTGATTTCGTAAGCGCGTTGCGTCTGGATCATGTTCACCAGTTCCTGCACCACGTTCACGTTCGATGCTTCCACGTAGCCCTGATTCAGCGTGCCGGCGCCGTTCAGGCCCGGTTGCGCGACGTTCGGCGCGCCCGACGAAGCGGTTTCCGCGAACAGGTTTTCACCCTTTGCGTCGAGACCGGCCGGGTTGATGAACGTGGCGATCTGCATCGAGCCGAGTTGCTGGCTGTTGGTCGAGCCGGCCACGGTAATCGACACCACGCCGTCGCTGCCGATGGTGAGCGAAGTCGCGTTGTTCGGGATCGTGATCGCCGGGATCACCTGGTAGCCGCTCGACGTCACCAGCTGACCTTGCGCGTTGGTCTGAAACGAGCCGTCGCGGGTATAGGCGGTCGTGCCGTCGGGCATCTGCACCTGGAAAAAGCCCTGGCCGTTGATGGCGACGTCTTTCGAGTTGCCGGTCTGTTGCAGGTTGCCCTGCGTGTACAGACGCTCGGTGGCGACCTGCTGCACGCCCGTGCCGAGCTGGATGCCGGACGGCAGTTCGGTGTTCTGCGTCGAGTTCGCGCCCGGCTGGCGGACGGTTTGGTACAGCAGATCCTCGAACACCGCGCGCGAGCCCTTGAAGCCGTTGGTGCTGACGTTCGCGAGGTTGTTCGAGATCACGTCCATCTGCGCCTGTTGCGCATTCATGCCGGTCGCGGCGATGTAGAGTGAGCGATTCATGGTTCTTCTCCTGGGTGCCTAAGCGACCCGTTAGCTAAAGCTGAGCAACTGGTTGGCCGACTGATCGTTCTTGTCGGCGCTTTCCAGCAACTTCGTCTGCATCTGGAACTGGCGCGCGTTGGTGATCATCGAGACCATCGCGCTGACCGGATTCACGTTGCTGCCTTCGAGTGAGGCCGGCGCCAGCGTGACGGTCGGATCGGCGTCGGCGGCATTGCCGTCGGCGGTGCGAAACAGACCGTCGTCGCCACGCGTCATGGTTTGCGGATCCGGATTCACCAGCTTCAGCTGATCGACCGTCACCACCGCTGTCGGCGGATCGCCCGGCGTCAGCGCGGACACCGTGCCGTCCTTGCCGATGGTGATTTCCGCGCCCGGCGGCACCGACACCGGGCCGCCGTTGCCGAGCACCACCTGATTGGTGGCGTTCACCAGCTGGCCGTTTTCATCGACATGCAGGTTGCCGGCGCGCGTATAAGCCTCGCCGCCGTCGGCGGTTTGCACCGCCAGCCAGCCCGGACCCTGAATCGCCACGTCGAGCGGGTTGCCCGTCTGCTGGATCGGCCCGGGCGTGTAGTCCGCGCCCGGCGTCGACGACAGCACGAAGGTGCGCGTGGTGTTGTCGTTGATCGAACTGCCGTCGCCGAACGACATCGGCACGGCGCGGAAAGTCGCCAGTTGCGCGCGAAAACCGGTGGTCGATGCGTTGGCCAGGTTGTTCGCGACGATTGCCTGCTGTTCGAGCGCCTGCGTACTGCCCGACATCGCGGTATAGATCAGCCGATCCATGATGGGTTAGTCCCGGTCGCTTACAGGTTGATCAGGGTCTGGTCGACGGTCTGCTGGGTCTTGATCGTCTGCGCGTTCGCTTGATAGTTGCGTTGCGCGGTGATCAGGTTCACCAGTTCGCTCGTCAGATCGACGTTCGAGTTTTCCACCGCGCCGCCTTGCAGCACGCCGTGGTTGGTCGAGCCCGGCGCCGAAATCTGCGCGACGCCCGATTGCGAGGTCTGCTGGAACTCGTTGTTGCCGAGGTTCACCAGGCCGTTCTGATTCGAGAAGTTCGCCAGCACGATCTGGCCGAGCGCGGCGGTTTGCTGGTTCGAATAGTTGCCGGTCAGCGTGCCGTCGGCGCCGATCGTGAAGCTCGTCAGCGTGCCGGCGGCGTAGCCGTCGGGCTGCAACGAATTCACGCCGTCCTTGCCGCCGTACTGCGTCGTGCCCGCGATGTTCAGCGTCAGCTTCTGCGGCGTCGATGAACCGTCGGTGGTCGGGATCGAGAAGTTGTAGGCGAACGGCGTGGTGGTCGCGACGCCGGCCGCGTCCGTCGTGCCGAGCAGCGTGCCCGACGAGTTGAAGTTCGCGTGGCCGACCAGGCTCGCCGTGCCGGTCGAGGTGCCCGCGTACACGTTCCACGTACCGGCCGACGTCTTGGCGAAGTACATGTTGACCGTCTGCGAGCCGCCGAGCGAGTCATAGACCGTCGTGCTGGTCGAGTAGTTGTACGTCGACGAGCTGTTCTGGTTGAACGCCACCGGGGTCGGCGCGATCGCGACGCTGTCGCCGGTAGCCGGTGTGCCGTTGAACGTGATGGTCTGGCCATTGCCGAGCGCGACCGCCGTGCCCGCCGTATACGTCGCGGCGGCGGACGTCGTGCCGAGCGTGGTGTCGGTGACCGTGTAGGTCGTCGGGCTCGTGAAGTTGACGGTGTAGCTGTCGTTGTTCGTGCCCGAGGCGGTGTTCGTGATGGTCGCGCCCGGCGTCGTGAGCGTGCTGCCGCCCGCGAGCGTCGGCGTCACGGTCGGCGTGCCGAGCATCAGCGGGTCTTGCGCGTTCAGGTTCAGACCGGCGGTGATCTTGGTGGTCGCCTGCGGCGCGATGTTCGCGGTCGGCACGGTGAGCGGCACGGTCTGCGCGGTGTTGATGATGCCCGAGCTGTTCGCGGCGTAACCCATCAGTTGCAGGCCTTGCGCGTTGGTGATGAAGCCGTTCTTGTCGAGCTGGAACACACCGTTGCGCGAGTACACCAGCGAACCGTTATTCGACAGCTGGAAGAAGCCGTTGCCGTTGATCGCGACGTCGAGCGCCTGGTTGGTGCTCGTAATCGTGCCTTGCGAGAACTGCTGCTGCACTTCGGCGAGCTTGGTGCCGATGCCGACCTGGTTGCCCACCGCCGTCGCCACGGAATTGGCGTACATGTCGGCGAATTGCGCGGCGCCGCTCTTGAAGCCAACCGTATTCGCGTTGGCGATGTTGTTGCCGATCACGTCGAGATCGCTCGACGATGCCGACAAACCACTCAAACCTTGTTGGTAACCCATGACGGTCTCCGTATCTGGAAAGTCGTAACTGACAGAATCTGAATCAGAGGATGGCGGCGACGCTGGTCAGGCCGACCGTCGAGCCGTTCGAGAGCACGAGGCCCGGCGTACCGTTGTTCTGCATGACGACGCTTTGCACCGTGGCGCCCGTGAGCGTGGTGGCCGTGGCCTGCTGACCGTTGATCGTGCCGACCGCGCTGATCGTGTAGTTGCCGTCCGGCAGCGCATTGCCCGCCGTGTCGGTCGGTGTCCAGCCCACCGGAATCGTGCCGGCCGACTGCTTGCCGAGGTCGATCGTGTTGACGATCTGGCCCGCCGAGTTCTTCACGACCACCTGCAGGTCGTTCACCGAGTTGGCGAGTTGCACGCCGAACGCGCCGGCCTTGCCGCTCGCGACCGCCACCGAGCTGCCGGGCGCGAGCACGGTTGAGCCGATCAGCAGTGCGGCCTGCGACTGCTGGCCCGCCGACATCTGCGTGGCGAGCGAGCTGAGCGTCGTGTTCAACTGGCTGATACCCGAGACCGTGTTGATCTGCGCCAGCTGCGACGTCATCTGCGAGCTGTCCATCGGGTTGGTCGGATCCTGGTTCTTCAGCTGCGCGACGAGCAGCGACAGGAAGGTGTTCTGCAGATCGGTCGCCGAGGTGCCGGACGTGCTACCCGTCGAACTCGAGGAACTCGAGGCACTGTTCGTGCCGTTCATCGTATCGAGCAGCGTTTGCGACACAGTCGTGCCGCTGCCGCCGATGGTGGTGTTGGTGGTCAAGGAGCTCTCCTCAGGTTCCGATCGTGAGCGTTTTCAGCATCAGTGTCTTGGCGGTGTTCAGGGTCTCGACGTTGGCCTGGTACGAGCGCGAGGCCGAGATCATGTTGACCATCTCCTGCACCGGATCGACGTTCGGCAACGTGACGTAGCCGTCCGAATTCGCGGCCGGATTGCCGGGGTCGTAGGCGGTCTTCATCGGCGTCGGGTCGTCGACCACGCCGGTGACCTGCACGCCGCCGACCTGCTGGCCGGACGCCGTGCGCGCGCCGCCGAGCGGGCTGACCGCGAACACGACCTGCTTGGCCTTATACGGCTGGCCGTCCGGGCCGGTCGTGCTGTCCGCGTTGGCGAGATTCGACGCCGTCACGTTGAGCCGTTGCGACTGCGCGGACATCGCGGAGCCTGCAACACCAAAAATGTTCATCAGGGATGGCATGTTTCCTGACCTCTCCTGCCGGTAGAGCCGGCTTCCAAGTTAATCCCGTAGCGATTGTTCTTGCGTACTGCTGAGTCTGTCGGCGTGGCTTCTTACGAGCCCGACTGGATCGCCGACAGCATCGTTTTGATCTGGCTGGACAACACCGTCATGCCCGATTCGAAATGCAGCGTGTTGTCCGCGAACTGCACGCGCTCGGTATCGATGTCGACCGTGTTGCCGTCGAGCGCGGGTTGGGTCGGCACGCGGTATTGCAGATTGCCGTAGTCGTCGGACGGGCCGCCGGTCGGCGTCAATGTCGACTTGCCGGGCATGTGGCCCGGCGCGGTCGACACCATCGACATGCCGCTCGTCACACCCGCGGGTTGCGTCATTGCCAGCGTCGCGTTGTTCGACGCAGCGGCGCCAGTGGCGCTGCCACCCTTCTTCAGCGCACCGGCGAGCGACGAGGCGAAGTCGACGTCGCGCGCCTTGTACCCAGGGGTATCGGCGTTGGCGATATTCGACGACAACAGCTCCTGCCGGTAGGCGCGCACATCGAGCGCTTGACGGCCAAAGGCGAATTCGGCATCGAGTTTGTCCAGCATAAGAATCTCCGGAGAACGTTCCCGAGGCTTCCCATGCATGCCTCGCGTGAGGACTGCACCAGGCGGGAAGACCTTTTTGCATGAGGTGCATCTTATGGGCCGAACGCAAGCGGCAATCGGACGAATAACCGGGAAAGGGGGCTTCTATTCAACGTTTGCGCAAAGGGGGCGCTCACTAGAATGCAAGGCGTACCGATGCATTCGATGGAGAAACACGATGGACCAGCCCGCTTTCGATCCGACGCACCGCGCGAATTGCGCGGCGGCGCATCGCGTGGGTGCGGGTGCCGGCGTCGCACGGCGTGTTGCGCGTCCGGCCTCACGTCTCCTGACCCGCCTCGTCGTGAATCTGGCGGTGTGGGTCGCCGGCGGCATCGTGCTGCTGCCCACTACTACGCAGGCCCAGGAAGCCGGCGGCCCGATCGTGATTCCCGGTCCGGGAGAAAAGAACCCTGCCGCGCTCGCCGATCTGGCCGAGCACATGCAAGCCGCGCCCGTGAAACGCGCCGGCTCCGCCGCCACACTGGCCGCTGCCACCGCGCAATCGCTGACGCCGAATTCCACGGCTCGCGACGCCGATTCATTCACGCGCGCCGCCAACGCAAGCGGCTCGATCGTCATTGCGGGCGCGGGCGAACCGCCCGCCGCGCCGCAAATGATCCGCACCAGCTTCAGGCCTGACGCCAACGGCGTCGTGACGATTCCCGCGCCGGGCAGCGCCAATGCCGCCGCCATGGACGGCGTCGCACGGGTCAATGTCGTGCCGGGTTCGCGTCAGGTGGTTCCGGTCGTGGTGACGCCCGCGCCGCAGGCCAACGGCGCTCGGCAAGCGGCAGGCGTTCAGCCGGTTGCCGCCAATGCGCCGCTCAATGCAGCCGCTGGGGCATCCGCGGCGGCAGGTTTCGATAGTTTGTCGTCGCGCGGCGAGCCGCCGCAGTTGGGCGCGAATGGCAAGCCGCTCGCGACCCGCGCCGCCGTGGCGCCGGTTGCAACGGCGGCGCCTCCGACCGCGCCGGCCACCATCGCCCGCACGCCGGCCGCGCGGCAAGTCGCACCGGCCGTCGCGCAACAGAATCTGCGCCCCGCGACACTCGCGCCAGCCGCGCCGCTGCCCGGCCAGCAGGATCCGGAAGCGATCCGCAGCGCCGCGCTCGCATTCCTGCAGCAGCAGTCCGCCGGCTTGCCCGGCAAAGTCGACATCACCGTGGCGCCGGCGTTTCCGCGCGGTCTCGCAGACTGCACGATGCTCGAACCGTTCATGCCTAGCGGCGCGCGCCTGTGGGGCCGCATGACCGTCGGCGTGCGCTGTGCGGGCGAGCGTCCGTGGACCATTTATCTGCAGGCGCGCATCTCGCTGCACGCCACCTACTATCTGGCCGCCCGCGCCATGGCGCCCGGCGAAGTGCTCACCGCCGCCGACCTCGTCGCGCGTGACGGCGATCTCACCGGCTTGCCGCAAGCCATCGTCACGGACCCGTCGCAGGCGGTCGGCTCGGTCACGCTTACGCGCGTCGCGGGCGGCATGCCGCTGCGCCGCGACATGCTGAAAAGCGCGTCGGCGGTATCGATCGGACAGACGGTGCGAGTCGTGGCAGCCGGCGAAGGTTTCGCGATTTCGGCGGAAGGCAGCGCGATGAACAATGCGTCGCCGGGCCAGCAGGTGCGGGTCAAGACGGCCAACGGCCAGATCATTTCCGGCATCGTGAAAGATGGCTCGACCGTGGAGATTCAGCTGTGAACCGCTACGGCGCGCACGCCATGACGAACTCCCGCGCCGCGCCCGTTCTGGCCGCCGCGAGCAGTGCGGCCAGCGCCGAAATGAGACCGGCCAACGGGCCGTGTGGAGATGTAAGGAAAGGTAACGCCTTGATCGATTGCGCTAAAGTTTTGATCAGCGGTAGCCGTTATAAGGATCAAATCGTTCAGGAAGCCAATCGTGAAAGTCGATTCCACAAACAATTCGAATCTGCCGACGTTGAAAGACGCCCTGTCCCGCTCGCAAGCAGGCGACGCGACGACCGCGAACAGCAACGCGCAGAATGCGGGCACGGCCTCGCAGACCACCACCAGCGGTTCGGGCGACGCCAGCGTCAGCCTGTCGGGTTTGTCGCAGCATCTGCGCAGTCTCGCGGCGTCCGGCTCGGCCGATATCGACACGGCGCACGTCGAGTCGATCAAGCAGGCCATCAAGGACGGCTCGCTGAAGATCGATTCCGGCAAGATCGCCGACGGCGTGCTGAACACCGCGCGCGAACTGTTGCAAAGCAAAACCTCGTCGACCGGCAACTGATCGACGCATCGAAGTACGGTGAAGTGCCGGGCGGCGTTCGACAAACCCGGCTCGCGGATTATGCGCGAGCCGTCGTGTTCAGCGAGTTGTTGAGATGAAAGACGCCCTGCTTGCCACCCTCATCGAAGAATATTCGGCCGTCGAGGCATTTGCCTCGATTCTGACGCTCGAGACCAAGGCGCTCACTGCCTTGTCGCCGCTGGAATTGCTGCCGCCGATCGTCGAGAAGAAAACCGAACTGATCGGCGCGCTCGCCAAGCTCGAAGCCACCCGTGATGGGCTGCTCGCCGAGATGGGCTTTCCCGCCGGCTGGCCCGGCATGGAACTCGCGGCCAGCACCGACACGCGCGTGGCCGAGCAGTGGTCGTTGCTGCAGAAAGCCGCTGAACGCGCGCGACGCTGCAATACCAGCAACGGCGAACTGATCCGCGTGCGGATGGACTACAACCAGAGGGCGCTGACGGCGCTTCAGGTAGCCGCGCCCCAGAAGGCCGGCTTCTATGGTCCGGATGGCCGGATTCCGGCGCGTCCCGCCGTGTAAAAATTTTCGCTGGATCGGCACGGCCTGACGCGCGGGTCTGGCTGAAACAGATGGATTGAAAAGGGCTCGTCTTTTGACGAGCCCTTTTTGCTTTTCAGGCACCCCGCTTCGAGCGCGCCCCACTCCTTCCCGCACACGTTAGCCATCCGGCCAGGTGGCGCGAAATCACCAGCCGCGTTGAAAATCACGACTTCCCCCTTACTGAGTTGGTCCGCCGTCCCGCGCTTTTTCAAGGCTATCTGGACGTGCATCAACGGAGTGCTAACCACTAGCGAGGTTGTGTAATGGTGTGTATGATTCGAGGAGTGCAGTATGAAAAGTGCCGAGGTCGTGAAACTCATTCAGGCGGCGGGTTGGCAGCTGGTCCGCACATCGGGCAGCCACCATCATTTTCGTCACGCTGCAAGAGCCGGTCTCGTGACCATCCCGCATCCGAAGAAAGATCTTCCGCCCGGCACATTGAACAGCATCCTGAAACAGGCGGGCCTGAAATGAAAAACCTGACTTTCCCTATCGCGATTGAACCGGGCAGCGCGGATCACGCGTTCGGCGTCGTCGTGCCCGACATCCCGGGCTGTTTTGCGGCAGGCGACACGCTGGAAGAAGCCTACGCGAACGCCAAGGAGGCTATCGAGGCGCATCTGGAAGTGCTGCTCGACGAGGGCTTGCCGATTCCCGCGCGGCGCACGCTGCAAGAGCACCGCCGCAATCCCGACTATGCGGATTTCACGTGGGGACTTGTCGCCACCCGGAATATTCCCGCCTTGAAGAAGGCGGTACGGATCAATATCTCGCTGCCCGAAGCGCTGGTCCAGGAGATCGACACTTATGCCCAGGCGCGCGGCATGTCGCGCTCGGCCTTTCTGGCACTGGCCGCGGAACATGAAATGGCCGAGGCATGAGGTCAAGCGGAGGCGAGACACGCCGCTCACCGCTCATTTACGTCACCGAATACCCGAACTTCAGGTCGCCTCAGCGTTCGCCCAAGCCATCTCGCGCAAGCGCGTACGCAAACGGGCCACGGCCTGGCTGTGCAACTGGCAGACTCGCGATTCGCTGACTTCCATCACCGCGCCGATTTCGCGCAGGTTCATGCCGCGTTCGTAGTACAGCGACATCAGCAGCTTCTCGCGGTCCGGCAGGCGGTCGATCGCCTCCACCAGCGCCGAGCGCAGGCTGTCGTCGAGCAGCGCCGACAGCGGGTCCGAGTGATCGACGCAGTAGCGGTCGAGGAACGGTTCGTCGTCTGCCGAACGGTCGAAGTCTTCGTAATAGATCAGCTGGCTGCCGTGCAGATCCTGCAGCATCGACTGATACTCGTCGAGCGGCATTTGCAGGTGCTCGGCAATTTCCGTTTCGCTCGCCGAGCGGCCCAGATTCTGCTCCACCTTGTGCACCGCCGTTTCCACTTCACGCGAGGTGCGCCGCAAGCTGCGCGGCAACCAGTCGTTGCTGCGCAATTCGTCGAGCATCGCGCCGCGAATCCGCTGGCTCGCGTAAGTCTCGAACTGCGCGCCCTGGTCTTCCTTGTAGCGGCCTGCCGCGTCCAGCAGTCCGATCATGCCGGCCTGGATCAGATCGTCGAGATCGACGCTCGCCGGCATCTTGGCGACGAGCTGCAAGCCGAGGCGACGCACCAGCGGTGCGTACTTCGTCAGAACTTCGGCTTGGGAAATCTTTCCCTGAGCGTTATACATCGTGCTCCCCTTGTCCTTGTGCCGCCACTCAGGCGTGCTGCGCAGACGGTTGGTCGGCGTGTTGCGCCGCTGTAACTGCCGCAGGCGCCATCCACGGCGTTTGCGACGACATCGCTGGCCGCATCGGCCAGTACTGCAATTCGGCGGCGAGGTGCCGGAAGTCGCGCGCAGCCGGTGTCGACGGAAACGCATCGACGACACAACGCGACAACTCCAGGGCTCGCGCCATCCGCGCATCGGCGGCAATACAACCGGCGTCTTCCAGCGCTACCGTCAGGTAGCGCCCGGCCACGCCGGCCAGGTTTGCAAACGCGGTATGCGCGTCGTTCACGCTCTGCACGTGGTTCACCAGCACGCGGAACTGCGCGATGGCGTGCGCGTAGTGCAGGCGCTTCATGCATGCGTACGCGTCGGTGATCGCGTGCGCGGCCATGCGCGTGACGATCATCACGTCGTGCGCTTGCCTCGCAAGCGCCGAGAGATGACCTTGCGCATCGAGTTCCGCGTCGATCAGCACGACGTCGGCGGAACCGCGCAACACCACGCCGAACTCCGCGGCCGTATGACCTTCCCGGTTCGGACGCGAGGCGGCCAGTACTGAGAAGCCGAGTGCGTGCCTTGCAGCGGCGTCGTCGAGCGTCATCTCGCCGCGCATCACGGCGGCGAAATTGCCCGCGCCGCGCACGCCGCCGAGCATCGTGCTCACCGACTTCTCGCCGAGGCATTCGTCGATCACGAGCACGTCCTTGCCCTGCTGCGCCAGCGCGGCGGCGAGGTTCACCACCGTCGTCGTCGAGCCGACGCCGGCCGAGCCGCTCGTCACCGCAATCACACGCGAGCCGCTGCGGGCCAACATCCGCCGCAGTCCTTCTGCCTGATCGGAGATGACTTTATCCAAAGCGGACCTCGTGCAATTCGGCCGTGGAACGTGCGGACAGTGCGGACAGCAACGCCGGAATGTCGTCGTCGTGCGGCACGAATGGCGAGTTATCGCGCGGTATGCAGAAGGTGCTCTTGATCAGGAATTTCTTCGTCGCGACGTACAGGTTCTCCGGCACCTTCTGACCGGTCGACACGTAGTGCACCGGCAGCTTGTAACGGATCACCGTATCGAGCACGCCGCCGAGATTGGTGGCTTCGTCGAGCTTGGTCAGAATGCAGCCGGCGAGCGGCTGTTGATCCGGCGCGCGCTGATAGGCCTGCACGACTTCGTTGAGCGTGTCGCCATGGCTGGTCGCATTGAGCAGCAGCAGGCGCTGCACCGGCTGACCGGCGTGGCACAGCATCGCGATCTGATCGGAGACGAGGCGGTCGCGCTGGCTCATGCCGATCGTGTCGATCAGCACGATGTGCTTGTTGCGCAATTCGGAGAGCGCGAGTTGCAGGTCGGCGCCGTCCTTTACCGCATGCACCGAGACGCCGAGAATCTTGCCGAAGATGCGCAGTTGTTCGTGGCCGCCGATCCGGTAGCTGTCGGTCGTGAGCAAGGCGACCTTGCTGGCGCCGAAGCGCATCACGCAACGCGCGGCGAGCTTGGCGGTGGTCGTCGTCTTGCCGACGCCCGTCGGGCCCATCAGCGCGAATACGCCGCCGCGCTCCATCAGCGCGTCTTCGTCTTCCATCACCGGCAGGTTCGAATCGAGCACCGAGCGGACCCAGTCCATGCCGCCTTCCATGTTCTCGACGTCGGCCGGCAGGTTGTCGACCATCATCTGCACGAGCTGCGCGGAGAAACCGGCCGCGAACAGATGCTTGGTGAGCGAGGCGCGCACCGGGTTGCGGCGTTGGCGCTCACCCCACAGCAGGCCGGCGAAATGCTCTTCCATCATTCCGCGCATCGACGACAGTTCGCTCATCACGGTGTCGTTGACCACTTGCTCCATACGCGCCTTGATCGCTTCGGCGACCGAAGCGGGCGTGCGGGCGTCGTCGTTCGAGGACGACGCCGGTGCGTTTTTCTGCGCGGCGCGGCGTGCGGCGGCTTGCGCGCCTTCGCGCGCCCAGCCGGGCGTGTCGCCGCCTTGGGGCGCCGCGGCCTTGGCCGGTTCGACGGCGGCACCGAGGCCCTTGGCCATCGCGGCAGCGGGCGTCATCGCGGCGGGACGCGCGCTGTATGCGCCTTCCTGCTGCTGTTCGGCGGCGATGCGGCGAGCGTGGTCGATCAGCCAAGGATTCGATTCGGCCATCGTGCGCGGCGTTTGCACGTCGGCGCCCGGTGCGGTGAACGCAGCCGGCACGCCGGCCGCTTTGAGCAGATCCGCGCGGATGTCTTCGTTGAGGCGCGAGGCCGCGGCGCGGGCGCTCGGTTGCTCGGGACTGACCGGTTTCGACGGCACTTCCGCGGCTGCCTTGATCGGGGCGGCGGGCAGCGCTTTGGGCGCGTTCGCGGCCGGTTTCATGGCGGCGGTCGGTGCGTCGCTCGCGTCGTCGTCAATGTGCTCGGAGTATGAGACGTGGTTGCCAACGCCGTTGCCGAGATTCTCCGCGCCGGCTTCCGGGCTCGCGCCGAACACCGACGAGAACACATCGGGCATGCCGCTCGCATACGGGTTGGCCTGCATCGGCGCTGCCGCCGGCATGGCGCGCGGTGCGGCCAGCGCGGGCCGTCCAGCCATCGCATTCATCGATCCAGCCTGCGGTGCGCCGGCGCCTGCGCGCGGGACTTTCGGCGAGAGGGCGGCGAGGTCGCTGTCGGCCAGCGCGACGATCTCGACGCTGCCGTCGTCCATCGTGCGATTGGACAGTACGACCGCGTCCGCGCCCAACGCTTCGCGCACGAGACGCAGCGCATCACGACTGGTAGCACCGACAAATTTACGAATGTTCAAGCTGGACCCCCGATGAGGTAAACGGACTAACGGACCGGCAACATACCGCTTCCCATTGAGATCATTATTGCGAAACCCGTCGAGGCACGATCGATGGATAAAGACCGTTAAACGTGGGCAATTCGGACGATGGAAACGTGCTCCGATTCACGCGCACGCCGGTTTGAAACACGCCCGGCGGCGGCGTCGGACGGCGCTTTCGCGGGCGCGGCGTGTACTTCGCCGTCCGCTTGCGACATGAAAAGTCAGGCGACGAAATGAAAACCGGCGCTCCACGAGCGCCGGCAAAAGACATCGGCCACAAACTGACCTCAGTAAGCGATACGCGCTAACCGTGCGCGCCGATCAGATTCACCACCTTGATATTGCGCGTGTCGGGCACTTCCGCATACGACAGCACCTTCAGCTGCGGCAGGCTGCGGCGCAGGAAGCGCGCGAGCATGGGCCGCAACGCATGCTGCACCAGCAGCACAGGCGCAAGCCCGAGGTTCTGCTGACGCGTCATCGCCTTCTGCGTTTCGTTCAGCAGCGTGTGCGCGAGGCCCGGCTCGAGACCCGGGTTGGAGCCGGTCGAGAGCGCCTGCGAGAGCACGCGTTCGAGATTCGAATCGAGGCCCATCACCTGCATATCGCCGACGCCCGGGAACCACTGTTGCGTGATCGCCCGACCGAGCGCGAGGCGCACGGCGGCGGTGAGATCGTGCGCGTCGGTGATCTTCGGCGTGTGTTCGGAGAGCGCTTCGAGAATCGTGCGCATGTCGCGAATCGGCACGCCTTCTTCCAGCAGATTTTGCAGCACCTTTTGCAGCGTGGTAAGCGGCAGCGCCTTCGGCACCAGATCGTCGACGAGCGACGGCGTGTCCTTCTGCATCCGTTCGAGCAACGCCTGCACTTCCCGGCGGCCGAGCAATTCCGACGCATGCGTGACCACGAGATGATTCAGGTGCGTCGCCACCACCGTGCTCGAATCGACCACCGTGTAGCCGTACACCTGCGCCTGCTCACGCAGGTTCGTATCGATCCAGATGGCCGGCAAGCCGAAGGCGGGATCTTGGGTCGGCGTGCCCGGCAGCGCGGCGGACACCTGGCCCGGGTTGATCGCTAGCCACTGGCCCGGATACGCTTCGCCGACGCCCACTTCGACGCCCTTGAGCGCGATGCGATAGCCGTTCGGCCGCAATTCCAGGTTGTCGCGGATATGAATGACCGGCGGCAGAAAGCCGATTTCCTGCGCGAACTTCTTGCGGATGCTCTTGATCCGCTTGAGCAGTTCGCCGTCCGAGTTCTTGTCGACGAGCGGAATCAGCCGGTAGCCGACTTCGAGGCCGAGCGTGTCGATCATCGTCACGTCGTCCCAGCTCGCTTCGGTGTTTTCGACGGGCGCCAGCGCGGCCGGTGCGACGTCGACGAGTGCCGTGGTGTTCTTGCGCTCCTCGGCGCGTTTTTTCATCGTGCGGCCGAGCTGGATCAGACCGCCGCCGAGAATCAGAAACGCGAAGTGCGGCATGCCCGGAATCAGGCCCATCAGCACGAGAATGCAGCCGGTGATCACCAGCACGCGCGGATTGGTGAACAACTGGCCGGTGAGCTGCGTGCCGATATCTTCGTTGGTCGCCACACGCGAGACGATCACACCGGCGGCCGTCGAAATCACCAGCGACGGAATTTGCGCGACGAGGCCGTCACCGATGGTGAGCAGCGTGTAGTTCTTGCCCGCCGCCGCGAAGCTCATGTCGTGCTGCACGATACCGACGATCAGTCCGCCGATGATGTTGATCACCATGATCAGCAAACCGGCGATCGCATCGCCGCGCACGAACTTGCTCGCGCCGTCCATCGAGCCGTAGAACTCGGCTTCCTGCGAGACTTCGGCGCGGCGCTTTCTGGCCTGCTCTTCGTTGATGAGGCCGGCGTTCAGGTCGGCGTCGATCGCCATCTGCTTGCCGGGCATCGCGTCGAGCGTGAAGCGCGCGGACACTTCCGCGATCCGCCCCGCGCCCTTGGTGATCACCGAGAAGTTGATGACCATCAAAATGATAAAGACGACGATACCGACCGCGAAGTTGCCGCCCACGAGGAAGTGGCCGAACGACTCGATCACCTGGCCGGCCGCGTCGGGACCGGTGTGGCCTTCGAGCAGCACGACCCGCGTGGACGCCACATTCAGCGAAAGGCGCAGCAAGGTCGAGAACAGCAGCACGCTCGGGAATGCCGCGAAATCGAGCGGCTTCATCGTGTACATGCTGACGAGAAGCACCATCACGGACAGCGCGATGTTGAAGGTGAACAGCAGATCCAGCAGGAACGGCGGCAACGGCAAAATCATCATGCCGAGGATCATGCAGATCAGCACCGGCCCGGCGAGGGCGCGCAAATTGGTGCTGCTCAAGGCGTCTGGCCGTCGGGCGAGGAAACCGGCGCGAGCGTTCATGCGGAGGCTCCTGAAGCGTCTTCGTTATCTGGGTTGAGCGTGTCGGCGGCTTCCTGATCGGCTTCGTCGTCCGATACACCGCCCTTGTCGAGTTCCGCGGGCACGTCGAGTTCGGTCGGCGCGAGCGGCACGTCGCCGCCCTCGGCCTTGAAGCGGCGCAACTGATACACCCACGCGAGCACTTCGGCGACCGCGCCGTATAGCGGGCCCGGAATCTCGCGATTGAGTTCGACGTTGTGGTACAGCGCCCGCGCGAGCGGCGGCGCTTCCAGCAGCGGCACATTGTTCTCGGCGGCAATTTCGCGAATCCGCGCCGCCACCAGGTTGACGCCCTTGGCGACCACCTTCGGCGCGCGCATCTCGCCGTCGGTGTATTGCAGCGCCACGGCGAAGTGCGTCGGGTTGGTCACCACCACGTCGGCCTTCGGCACGTTGGTCATCATGCGACGGCGGGCAATCGCGCGCTGTTGCTGGCGAATCCGGCCTTTGACGTGCGGATCGCCTTCGCTTTCGCGGTGCTCGCGCTTCACTTCTTCCTTCGTCATGCGCAGCTTCTTGTGGAATTGCCACAGTTGATACGGCACATCCATCGCGGCGACGACGAACATGCCCGCCACCGTCATGCCGCAGCACACGGCGATCAGATGCACGGTGTTGGCGAGCGCGAGATGCAGCGGCTGGGTCGCCAGCGCGAGAATCTCTTCGCGGCGATTCCAGATCGCCGTGCCGCCGATCACGCCCACCACCAGCGTCTTCGCGAGCGACATGCCGAGCTGGATCGGTCCGTTGATCGAAAACATCTTGCCGAGGCCGGCGATCGGATTGAGGCGGTCGAACTTCGGCTCGAGGCCTTTCGCCGACAACTGCCAGCCGCCCAGCGCCATCGGCGCGAACAAGGCGGCGACGCCGGTGAAGGCGAGAATCGGCAGCAGCGCGTAGAGCCCTTCGCGGCTCGCCACGCCCGCGCCGATCATCATGCGGCGGGTTTCGAACGCGCCGGCGTGATCGAACGTGAAGGCCGCGCGTAGCATGCCCTGCAAATGTTCGCCGATGCTGCCGGACATCCCCCACACGCCGAAGAACCCCGCCGCCAGCAGCGCAAAGGTGGACAGCTCGCGCGAACGCACGATCTGCCCTTCCTCGCGCGCCTTCTGCAGGCGCCGGGGAGTGGCTGATTCGGTTTTTTCGAGGTCGCTATCCTCTGCCACAAACGCTCTCCGGTCGGCTGAGGCACGGCGCCTCTTTCCAGTGAGAGCGATTATTCCCGCTCGACGCAAGCACCGATCGGCGGATAAAGGCGGAGAAAGGGGGGTATTTCGACGGATGGAGACGGCCGGGAAGCCCGCCGGCCGGCCCTGCTGACGTGAAACGGCAACTCGTGGCCGGGCCGGACACCCGCGTGTTTCGCGCGAGCGCCGGTTCGGCTTCAGCCCTCAGGCGTCAGTGTGGCGCTTCGATCAGAACGCCACGAAAGGCGTTTGACCGCCATTTGCGGTCTGATCGATGCCGTAATACACATGGCGGCCGTAGAAGAACGGCAGCCCCAGATCGAAGCTGCTGTTGCCGCCGATCTGCCCCGCCAGGTCGTTGAACGCGTAGTTGTTGCCGTTGCTGAACAGCGTCGCCGCACTCAGGATGCCGATGCTGGCGTTCGCCTGCGCCTTGTTCAGCCCGACCAGCGTCAGCGTCCGCGTTTGCGCCGACGACGGGCAGTAAAAGCCCGCGAAGTTGCTGCCGCACTGCGCAAGGGAGCTATCGCCGAAGAAGTAGGCGTTCGAGCCCGAATCGAGGAAGGCTTGTACCTGCGCGCCGTTGAACACGCTGTTGTCCATGTCACCGAAAGCGTCGGTGGTAAAAAGCTGGACCCCGGTAAGCGCGTTGTTCGCCTGCGTGCCGACGCCGAACACCAGTGTGCCGGTGGCGGAGGACGCGCCGGTGTTGGACACCGGCGGCATCTGCACGATCACGCCGTTGTTGTCGACCGGGAAAAACGGGACTGGATTGGCCACCTGTTGGGCGAGCGGTACCGCCGTGCGGGCGCACGACACGCCGCCCGGACAGGCGAAGTAATTGCTGAATTTCGCCGCCTGTGCCGGGTCCGAGCAGGTCGTACCGCAATCGGTGGGCGACGTGCCGATGCCGAGAATACCGTTGGCGCCGAGATCGTCAACCTTGTTCTCGGCCTGGCCGCTGCCACAGCCGGGCGTGGGCACCGTGCTCGAATCCTTGTCGCCAATGATCTGCATCGGAACGGCCGCCGTCGTCGTCTCGCCGCCGATCGCGATGGTCGCGGTGCGCACCGTGCCCCACGTGAAGCCGTCCGCGAAGGTCGCGCACTCGGCGAGCTGGGCGCCGCTGCCGCTGATGGTGCTGACCGGCAACGCATTGAGCAGCGAGGCGTTCAGGACCGAGCTGACCACGCGCAGCCCGTAGGAACCGGTATCGACCTGGATATTGTCAATGGTCTGACAATTCGTGGTCGAACCGGGCGCGCATATTCTCACGCTGACCGCCGGGATATTGATGACGCCGTTCACGCCTCGGCCGACGGTGATGGGCACTGTATTCGCCGCAGTGGCGGCAATAGGCTGCTGAGTCGGACTGGCCGGCAGCGAGCCGCCGTTCAGCGAGGTCGACGAATCGTTGTTGGAGCCGCCACCGCCGCCGCACGCGACGAGCGCGGACACCAGCGCCACGGCGACGACGGCCTGCATCCAGCCCTTGAGCTTCACAGCAATATGCTTGGTTCGCATGTCTCGTCCTCGCTATTACTGGATGTCTGAACCGCTGACGCTGTCTGAACCGCTGACGCCGGCGGGCAGCGCAGGAGGCAACCACGCTTGGCCACTGAACGAGCCCATGTGGCCGCCGGAGCGCACCACGAGGCCGCTCTGGTCGACCGCGACCGGGCCGCGGCCGCCGCCGCGCGCCGCGCGCACCGCCTTGACGCCTGCCACGTACTGCGGGAAATAGCTGCCGAGCAGATCGTTCAGATCCGGCATTTGCGGGCCGCGCCAGGCGATGCCGAACACGGATCCGTCCGAGGCGAGATATTCGCGGACCACGGTGCCGTTGCCGAGCGCCGTCTCACGCACGGTGTAAGACGTGGAAGCTGTAGCGGACGACCCGGCGTTGGACGCGGAGCGCATTACGCTCTGCGCCGCGTTGACGGCGCTGCTGCCGGGCTGAACGGTACGCGACGAGACTGACGCGCCCGTGGGCGGTGTCATGGGGGCGCCGCCCAGTCCCGCATGAGCGGACTGCACGACGATTAGCGAACAGGGTAAGGCAAGCGCCGTAACGATCCCGGCGCGGCGTACACGACTCCACATAACAAGGCTCCTCCCGAGCGGCCGCTCGGTTCGCACGTGATGCAAACCGGCTGCATGTACGCAGATCATACGGCACCGCTGCGATCGCACCGTGGAGGGTTTCTCCCCATCGTGCCACCGACCGGCATGTGTCTTCGCCGGAGCGCCGTGCCGCTGCTTGAGCCCGTAGTATGCCTGTGGTTTGTGTCGGCAGACAGCAAGCACACGCGGGGGCGTGGCTCGCTATGGGTCCCGGCTGGACCCAGCGCCTTTGGTGGGCGGGCGCGACGTGGCGTCGCGCCGGTGGGTCAGAAGCCGAGGCTGGCCAGAAGATCGTCGACTTGCGACTGGTCCTGCACCACGTCCGTTTTGCCTTCCGGATTGATTTGCGGACCGTTCAGCAGATGCTCGGGGCTGCCGGTCGACGAGACTTCGGCCGCCAGTGCCGCCGCGTTCGCCGCGAACTGCTCGCGCCGTTCGAGCGCGATGTTCTCGACCAGCACGCCGAGCAACTGCTGCTCGATCAGATACACGACATCCGTGATCTTCTTGATGACCTGGCCGGTCAGATCCTGGAAGTCCTGCGCCAGCATGATCTCCATGAGCTGCGAGTTGGTCCCGCTGGTCGCCTCGGGCACGCCGCGCAGGAAGGTCCGCGTGTCGTTCATCAACGCGCGCACTTCCTCGCGCTCGATCGGCGCCGCGTACCACTGCTCCCAACGCGCGTCGAGTTCGCCCGCGTCTTTCTGCAGCTGCTCCTGGATCGGCTTGGCGATGTCGATAGCGGACAGGACGCGCTCGGCGGCCTGCTCCGTCATATCCGCGATGTATTTCAGGCGGTCGCGGGCATCGGGCACGGCTTCGGCCGCACGCTCGACATGCTTGTCGAGCCCGAGCTCGCGCATCGAGTCGCGCAGCGTGCGCGTCAGTTGTCCAATGCGGGCCAGGATACGGTCGGACGCGAAGTCGCCGCTCTCGTTGCCCGCGTCGGCGCCTTGCGCGTTGGTCGGCAGATTCACATCAGCTCCCGGTCTTGGCCATCTTCTCGAGAATCTTGTTGAGCTTCTCGTCGAGCGTCGCGGCCGTGAACGGCTTGACGACATAACCGCTCGCGCCGGCCTGCGCCGCCGCGATGATGTTTTCCTTCTTCGATTCGGCCGTCACCATCAGCACCGGCAGGTGCGTGAGGTTGGCGTCGGCGCGGATCTCCTTGAGCATGGCCAGACCGTCGAGGTTCGGCATGTTCCAGTCGGAGATCACGAAGTCGTACGTGCCGCCACGCAAACGCGCGAGACCGGCCTGGCCGTCTTCCGCCTCGTCGACGTTCGAATAGCCGAGTTCCTTGAGGAGGTTGCGGACGATCCGGCGCATCGTCGGAAAGTCGTCAACAACCAGAATCTTCATTCCCTTATCCATTTCATTCCCTTTGCTTGATCCATGGTGCGGCGCCTCACCGCTCAACTCGCGCCTCAAACCAGCGCCTCAAATCCTACCGGCCCGCATCATACCCGCTGAACGCGGTCGCCCATTGCCGAGAGACGCGCCATCACACGTCGGCTCATTTCCGGCAACGCGGCGATCTCGTCCGCCGCGCCAAGTGCAATCGCTTCACGCGGCATGCCGAACACAATACAGCTCGCCTCGTCCTGCGCAAGGGTGTACGCCCCTGCCTTTTTCATGTCCAGCAGTCCGGCGGCCCCGTCGCGCCCCATGCCGGTCAGAATCACGCCGACCGCGTTCTTGCCCGCATGCTGCGCGGCGGAACGGAACAGCACGTCCACCGACGGACGATGCCGGTTGACCGGCGGCTCGTCCGACAGGTGAGCAATATAGTTCGCGCCACTGCGCGCAAGCAACAGATGAGCATGGCCGGGTGCAATGTAAGCATGTCCCGGCAGCACGCGTTCGCCGTGCTCTGCCTCTTTAACGGTAATCCGGCACAAACCATTGAGGCGTTGTGCAAAAGATTTTGTGAAGCCCGGCGGCATATGCTGCGCGATCAGCACCGCGGGTGCATCCGGCGGCAGCGGCACCAGCACTTCGCGGATCGCTTCCGTGCCGCCCGTCGACGCGCCGACGATGATCAGCTTCTCGGTACTGAGCAGCGGATTGTTGAACAGCGGTGCCGCGCCGACCGTCGCCTGCGCGGCATGTGCAGCCGCGTGCTGCACCGGCGCGGCCTGGCGCACGCGTGCGCGCGCGGCGGCGCGAATCTTGTCGGCGAGCTTTTCCGAGTAATCGAGCATGCCGTCGCGGATGCCGACCTTCGGTTTGGTGACGAAGTCGACCGCGCCGAGTTCCAGCGCGCGCAGCGTGATTTCATTGCCGCGTTCGGTCAGCGACGAGACCATCACGACGGGCATCGGCCGCAGGCGCATCAGCTTCTCGAGGAAGTCGAGGCCATCCATGCGCGGCATTTCGACGTCGAGCGTCAGCACGTCGGGGTTGTGCTGCTTGATGAGATCGCGCGCGACCAGCGGGTCGGGTGCGGTCGCCACTACCGTCATATCCGGCTGGCCGTTGATGATTTCCGTCATCAGGCTGCGGATCAGCGCCGAATCGTCGACGCACAGTACTTTGATCTTTTGCACAGCGCTCACGCCTCCTCTGTGGTTCTGGCGTTGTTTGAATTAATCGGGCGCGTGCCGAACAGTTCGATGCGCGGCTTTGCTGCCCCTGCGCCCGCACTGCTCGCCGCTGTTCCCGTTGCTCCGCCGGCCGCCGAGCCGAACAGTTCGACCTTGGCTCTCGACGCTGCCGGCGCCGAGAACAGTTCCACCCGCTTGCGTGCCGCGGCGAGCCGCTCGGCGCGTGCTTCGGCGCTCCGCCGCATCAGCGCCTGTTCGCGCTCGGCCACGCCCGCTTCCTGCTGCAAGCGCAACTTCTTCACCATCACCTGGCCGGTGCGCGGCATGAACGCCACCTTGCGCGGATGCGAGCCCTGCAAGTCCTCGGCGACGATGCGGATCTTCTCCACCGCGAGATAGCGGCGCACGAACTCCGAATTGCGATCGCCGATGTTCATCGTCGTCATGCCGGCGAGCACCGCACCGCCGCCGAACACCTTCGCTTCGAAGCGCTCGCGCCGGCCGCCGGCCTTGATCAGTTCGTTGATCAGCACTTCCATCGCGTAGGCGCCGTAGCGCATCGAATCCGATGCGGCCTGCGCGACGTCCGCGCCGTCGTCGGGCAACATGAAGTGATTCATGCCGCCGATCCCGGCCGTGCGATCCTGGATGCACGCCGCGACGCAGGATCCGAGCACGGTGACCAGCACCATGTCTTCGTGCGTGGTGTAAAACTCGTTTGGCAACAACTTCACGCCGGGGCGCTGGAAGTGGTTGTCGAAATACAGATTGGTGGCGATCGGCAGGGCGCTGCTCATACCGTCACCCCGCTCGCCGCTTGATGCGATGCCGTTGCCGAGCCGCGGGTCGCCGTCGGCG
This sequence comes from Paraburkholderia sp. BL25I1N1, assembly GCF_003002025.1. Lineage (GTDB taxonomy): Bacteria > Pseudomonadota > Gammaproteobacteria > Burkholderiales > Burkholderiaceae > Paraburkholderia. The sequence continues at coordinate 54,832 of NZ_PVZB01000024.1, read as the reverse complement.
TGCGCGCGCCGCTTGCATCACGCGTCAATTCATATACGGTCTGGCCGCGCAGCTTGAATGCCTGCGTGACGTACGTGAAGTTCTCCGAGTGGCCGGCGAACAGCAGGCCGCCCGCCTTCATCAACGGCTCGAAGCGCGCGAGCACTTGCGCTTGCGTCGGCTTGTCGAAATAGATCATCACGTTGCGGCAGAAGATCGCGTCGAACTGCGAACGCAACTGGTAATCGCGGTCGGTGAGATTGAGTTGCTCGAAGCGCACCAGCGCACGCACTTCCGGGCGCACCTTGACCATACCCGCGTGCGCGCCAGTGCCCTTCAGGAAGAAGCGCTTGAGCCGCTCGGGCGAGAGATGCTTAACCTGATCGAACTGGTACATGCCGGCTTCGGCCTTGGCCAGCACCTGGGTGTCGATGTCGGTGGCGAGCACCGAGGCCTGACGCGCGCCGCTGTCGCCGAGCGCTTCGATCAGCGTCATCGCGATCGAATACGGCTCTTCTCCGGTCGAAGCCGCCGAGCACCACACCGAAACCGGCTGCGCGCGGCGCGGCACGAAATCGGCGAGGATCGGAAAGTGATGCGCCTCGCGGAAAAACGCTGTCAGGTTGGTGGTCAGCGCATTGGTGAACGCTTCCCACTCGGCCGGATCGTTTTCCGCTTCGAGCAGGTCGAGATACTGCTTGAAGGTGTCGAGACCGCGGCTGCGCAGACGGCGCGCCAGACGGCTGTACGCCATGTCGCGCTTGTGATCCGACAGCGAAATGCCCGCGCTGCGGTGAATCAGTTCGCGAATGCGAGCGAAGTCCGCCGACGTGAATTCGAAATCCCGCGACTGTTCGCCGGATCTAACCGGGTCCGAACGTTCGGGACGTTGCTGTGCGCGCGTTGCCATCATGAGTGTTCCTGCCTGCGATACGAGCCATCCCGCATTCCGCCCAGGAACTCGCCTTGGGAAGAAGGGATTGTGTTCGCGGGGTCGCGCCCGCCCGCGAGTTCCGCCACCATGCAGTCGGCCCGCGACACGCCGATAAAGCGTGCTTCGATGATTCGCCCCTCATGGAGCGAGATGCCGAATGACCGCATGTCTTTGCGCCACTTCCTAGAATGTTTCCCAGTCCGCGTCCGAGCCCGCCGTAGCTGCGCTGACCGCGGCCGGACGTGCTGCGGATTCGGATGCCGCGCGGGCCGTCTTCGGCCTGAGTGCCGGTTCGACGCGCGCGGCGCCTGCGTCGTGATTGCCCGACGCCGATGGGTTGCTCGTTGCGGCTGCGCCTGTCGCCGGATGCGCTGCGCCGCCGTTCACGGCTGCATGCTGCGCAAGCTTGGCAGCCGGCTTGCTCCTGCTGCTCGTCACGCGGGATGCGGCCGGTTGCGGACGGGTTGCCGCCGCGCTGCCGTGTGCCGCGCCGCCGGCCACTTTCCAGCCATTCACCACGGCCTGCAACTGACGCGTCTGATCTTCGAGCGAGGCCGCCGCGGCCGCCGCCTGTTCGACCAGCGCGGCGTTCTGCTGCGTGACTTCGTCCATCTGCACGACCGCGCGGTTCACCTGCTCGATGCCGCCCGACTGCTCTTCGGACGCCGCGCTGATTTCGCCCATGATGTCGGTCACGCGGCGCACGGCCTGCACGATCTCGTCCATCGTCGTGCCGGCACGGCCGACCAAAGTCGAGCCGCTTTGCACCTTGTCGACCGAATCGCCGATCAGTTCCTTGATTTCCTTCGCGGCGCTCGCGCTGCGCTGCGCGAGACTGCGAACTTCGCCCGCCACCACCGCGAAGCCGCGGCCCTGTTCGCCGGCGCGCGCGGCTTCGACCGCCGCGTTCAGCGCGAGAATATTGGTCTGGAAGGCAATGCCTTCGATCACGCCGATGATGTCGACGACCTTGTTCGAACTGGTCGCGATGTCCTGCATGGTCGTGACGACCTGACTCACCACGTCGCCGCCGCGCGTGGCGATGTCGGATGCGTTGACGGCCAGTTGGCTCGCCTGACGCGCGTTCTCGGCGTTCTGCCGCACGGTGCCGGTCAACTGCTCCATGCTCGATGCGGTTTCCTGCAGCGAGGCGGCCTGCTGTTCGGTGCGCTGGGACAGGTCGGTGTTGCCCATCGCGATTTCGCGCGCGCCGGTGTCGATCGATTCCGTGCTGCTGTGAACCGCCCTCACCATTGTCGACATGCTGTCCTGCATGCGCTTGATGCCGGCGAACAGCCGCCCGATTTCATTGCGGCTGAAGACGTTGATCGATTCGGACAGGTCGCCCGCGGCGATGCGCTCGAAGCACGCCGTCGCGTCGGCGAGCGGCTGCACGATCAGGCCGCGCAGCGCGAAGCGGACGCCCACCACCAGCAGCAGCGCGAGCACGGTGACGGCGATGATCAGCGTCGTCATCAGCGAGATGTTCGATTGCGCGCTCGCCTGCTGATCCACGGCCTGCTGCTGCAAGCTCTTGACGACCGCCGAGGCCGCGATGTCGTAGGCCACGAACATCGGGCTGATCTTCGTATCCGCAATCGCGTGATAGGCGGCCAGATCGTTCGCGCGCAGCGCGGCGAACTCCGGCTCGAGGCCTTCGCGCATCACCACCGTACGGCGCGCCAGCAGTTCGTCGAGCTGCGCCTGCGCCACGCCGTTTTTGGGCGCGTCGAGATACGTCTGCCAGCTCTGATTGCCCTTGCCGTACAACTCCTCCGCACGATCGAGCACCTTCTTCGCCTGCTCCGTGTCGCCCGCCGCGCTCAATGCATTGAAGCGGTCCAGCGACACGCGCGAGCGCAGCAGATACGCGGAAGCATCGTCGAGCGCGTGAATGGCAACCAGATCGCCGCGCGCAATGCGGTCGAGCGATTGGCTCGCGCGATTCAGCGCGCTCAGCCCAAGTACGCCGACCACCACGGTCAGCGCGACCAGAATGATCCCCATCATCGTCAACGACGTGCGAATCGACCACCTGCTCAACATTTCAATGCTCCCTGTCCCAATCGTTTCGTGAAAGCTGCCGCTGTCAGGCGCCGAGCGTTTCGATCAGCGCCATTTCGCGGCTGGTCATGAGCTTCTCGATGTCCATCAGTATCAGCATGCGGCCGTCGACGGTGCCCAGACCCGTGAGGTACTCGGTCGTCAGCGTGGCGCCGAATTCCGGCGCCGGCATGATCTGGTCGGTGGCGAGCGTCAGCACGTCCGACACGCCGTCCACCACCATCCCGACCACGCGGTGCGCGACGTTCAGGATGATCACCACCGTCTGGTGGTCGTACTCGACGCGGCCCAGGTGGAACTTGATGCGCATGTCCACGATCGGCACGATGATGCCGCGCAGATTGATCACGCCCTTGATGAACTCCGGCGCATTGGCAATCCGCGTCACGTTGTCGTAGCCGCGGATTTCCTGCACCTTGAGAATGTCGATGCCGTACTCTTCGGCGCCGAGCGTGAAGACGAGGAATTCCTGACCGCCGGCGTCTGCCTGCTGCGCATCGCGGCGGCTATTGGCACCGCTTGCGTTCGCGACGCTCGAATTGATGGATTGGACTTCTGCCACGTTAGCCCCCAAACGGTTGGGATGAAATGAGTTGAGTAAGTGTTACTGTTGCGGCGAATGTGACGGACATCATGCGAGGCTCATCGCGCCATGCGCGTGGCGTGTTTCGCGGTTCAGCGCTGCCACGTCCACGATCAGCGCGACGCTGCCGTCGCCGAGAATGGTCGCGGCGGAAATGCCGTGCACCTTGCGGTAATTCGTTTCCAGGTTCTTCACGACCACCTGCTGCTGGCCCACCAGTTCGTCGATGAGCATCGCAAAGCGGCGCCCCTCGGTTTGCATGATGGTGACGATGCCTTGCGTCGGTTCCTGCTTCGCCCCGTCGACGTTGAACACTTCGTGCAACGCCACGAGCGGCAGATATTCACCGCGCACCCGCACCACGCGTTCGCCGTTGGCCACCGTATAAATGTCTTCGGCTTGCGGCTGCAGCGACTCCATCACGAAGTTCAGCGGCAGAATGAATATCTCGTTACCGACCTTGACCGACATGCCGTCGAGAATCGCCAAGGTGAGCGGCAACACGATGCGTGTGGTGCTGCCCTTGCCGGCGTGCGAGGTGATTTCCACGTGACCACCCATCGACTGGATGTTCCGCTTCACCACGTCCATACCCACGCCGCGGCCCGACACATCGGTGACCTGCTCCGCCGTCGAGAAGCCCGGCAGGAAGATCAGGTTCCAGACTTCTTCGTCGCTCATTGTCTCGCTGACCTGCATGCCCTGCTTGGCCGCCTTCGCGAGAATCTTGTCGCGGCGCAAGCCCGCGCCGTCGTCGCTCACTTCAATGACGATGTTGCCGCCGTGATGCGCCGCCGACAGCACCAGCTGACCGGTCGAATCCTTGCCCGCCGCGCGCCGTGCTTCCACGGTTTCGATGCCGTGGTCGAGACTGTTGCGCACGAGGTGAGTCAACGGATCGATGATCCGTTCGATGAGGCTCTTGTCGAGTTCGGTCGCTTGCCCGAAGGTGACGAGTTCCACTTCCTTGCCGAGTTTCGCCGCCAGATCGCGCACCAGACGCGGGAAGCGGCTGAACACGTAATCCATTGGCATCATGCGGATCGACATCACCGCTTCCTGCAGATCGCGTGCATTGCGCTCGAGCTGCGCCATGCCGTTGAAAAGGCGATCGTGCAGTGCCGGGTCGAACGTGCTGGTGGTTTCCGCGAGCATGGCTTGCGTGATCACCAGTTCGCCGACCAGGTTGATCAGCTGATCGACCTTTTCGACGCCGACGCGAATCGAGCTGCCTTCGGCGCCGCCGGCTGCCGCAGCCGGCCGTGCTGCTTTGCGATCCTGCTCGGCGGGCGTGGCTGCGCTCGCTGCACTGGCCGCGCTGGCCGGCGCCGCTGCGCTTGCCGCTGCCGCGGGTTGCGCCGCCGATTGAGCCACAGCCGGCGCGGCCGCAGCCGGTGCGTCGAACATGCCATGCGTGGCCGTTGATGCGGGCGCAGCGGTGCCGGCAGCCGGTGCCGGCGATGCTGCAGGGTCCGCCTGAGTTGCCTGTGCTGCTTGCGCCGGGGACGAATCGGCAGCGTCGGGCGTTCCAGGTTCGCCTTGCTGCGTGTCGTCCGCCGGTGCGGTGCCGCGGCCGATCACGATCTGACTCTCGTCGATCACGAAACAGCACACGGCGATGATGTCGTCGGAGGTCACATCGGTCGCGAGCCACAGCGTGAGATCGCCGCCGCTCTTGACCTGCCCGACGATGTTGCCCAGGTTGCCGAGCTCTTCGGCCAGCAGTTCCTGGTCCTTCTCACCAACGCCCCGTAGCGTAATTTTCAGATGGGGACCGGTTTCTGCGCCGTCTCCCGTGGCTTGCCCGGTCTGTGCCGGTTCGCCGTCAATCCATTCACCCGCCGCCTGCACCGCCTGTTCGACGACGTGCTCCGGCGGGGTGCCGCCTTCAACTGCTTGTGTTTCAACCGGCGCCACGCTCGCGGCAGCGGGCGCGGGCGCAGCCGGCGCCACGCCGTCACGGCTTTCCGCGTTCAGGCGTTCGAGCTTCGCGCAAATCGCCTTCGCAGTAGCCGCGTCCGGCTCGGCGCTCGCGCGGTAATCGGCGAGCTGGCCGGACAACACGTCCTTGGTTTCGAGGAACGTGTCGATCATGTCCTTGCGCAGCACGAGTTCGTTATTGCGCGCGCGATCGAGCAGCGATTCGAGAATGTGCGTCGTTTCCGTCAGCGCGGTAAAACCGAACGTCGCCGCGCCACCCTTGATCGAATGCGCCGCGCGGAAAATGGCCGCGAGGTCTTCGGGGTCCGGGTGAGCGATATCCAGATTGAGCAGCAACTGCTCCATCTGCGCGAGCAGTTCGTCGGCTTCGTCGAAGAATGTCTGATAGAACTGAGTGATGTCGAGTGTCATGCCTGGGTCACCGCGAGAGTTCCTGTCTTGGCTTGGGCTGCCGTGCCGCCGCGTCGAGAGCTTCTATAACTGGGTCTATGTGTGGCGCTTACGCGTGGTCTGGCTCGGCTAGCGCCGCCACCAGTTCGGTCAGCAGGTCCGGGTCGAGCGGCTTTTCGATCCAGCCGGTCGCGCCCGCGGCCCGTGCCGCTTCCTTGAACGGCTCGCCCGATTCCGTCGTGAGGACGAGGATGGGCGTGGCCTGGTAAGCCGGGTTGTTGCGCAGCGCGGCGATCAGATCGAGGCCGGTCTTGCCTGGCATGTACTGATCGGTGAGCACGAGGTCGAACGACTTGGCGAGCGCGTTTTCGAGCCCTTCGTTGCCGTCCGCCGCGAGCGTCACCTCGTAGCCTGCCGTCGTCAGCGTGGCGGCGAGAATCTGCCGCATCGATGCCGAATCGTCGATTGCCAGGATGTGCCTGATCATGAAAACCTCGCTGCACGTACGCTATGGTTCGTCCCGCCGTCCGCGCCGGCAGGGCGCGTGAAGCGGCAGGGCAACCGCTGTCTGTTACTGGGCCGACGGCACTGCCGCCGGCAACTTCGGTGCAACCGTTACCGGCTGCGCAAGCTTTTGCAGCAACGGCTTGGAGCCGGCTGCGTCGTCCGACAAGGTGGTCGTGGTGGAGTCGTCATGATTCAGCGCCTCCTCCGACTTCCTGTTCAGCACGATGATGCTGATGCGGCGGTTCTCCGGATCCATCGGGTCCGCCTTGTTCAGGTTCTGCGTCGACGCGAGGCCGAGCACGCGCATCACCTTCGCTTCGTCCATGCCGCCGCCGATCAGCTCGCGGCGCGACGCATTGGCGCGGTCCGCGGACAATTCCCAGTTGCTGTAGCCCTTCTCGCCGCCGGCGTACTGCGCGGCGTCGGTGTGGCCTTGCACGATGATGCGGTTCGGCACGTCGTTCAGCGTGTGGCCGATTTCGCGCAGGATGTCGCGCATATACGGCTCGACCTGATCTTTCGCGGTCGCGAACATGGGCCGCTTCTGCGAGTCGACAATCTCGATGCGCAAGCCGGTCAGCGTCGAGTCGATACGGATCTGCTGCTTGAACTGGCGCAGCACCGGATTCGCTTCGATCGCGGCCATCAGCTTGACCTGCAGATCGTGCAGGCGAACCTGCTCGCGACGCTCCAGTTCGCCCTGCAACTGCTTCACCGACTCTTCGCTGCCGTGCGCCACGCTATGCTCGGCGCGGTTGTTCGAGCCTTCGCTGGTACGCGTCACGCCTTGCGCGTCGGTCGAGATATCGCGGCCGCCGCCCTTCAGGATGCTCGAGTCCTCGGCGCTGCGGTCGCCGCCCCACAGCGTGATCTTCAACGGCTGGTTGAAGTAATCGGCAATGCCTCTCAGCTGCACCGTGGACGCCGAACTCAGCAGCCACATCAGCAGGAAGAACGCCATCATCGCGGTCATGAAGTCCGCATACGCGAGCTTCCACGCGCCGCCGTGGTGGCCGGCTTTCTTCGGGGCGGAGCGCTTGACGACAATGGCGCGGTCTTTGTCCTTGCTCATCGGTTCGGTTCCCGGCGCCCTTTATTTGGCCTTGACGCGGCGCACGTGCTCTTCCAGCTCGGCGAACGACGGGCGTTCGGTCGAGAAGAGCACCTTGCGGCCGAACTCGACGGCAATCGCCGGCGCGTAACCGTTCAGGCTGGCCAGAATCGTCACCTTGATGCACTGGAACATCTTGGTCGACTCGGTCACGCGCTGTTCGGCGACGCTTGCGAGCGGCCCGATCAGCCCGTACGAAAGCAGAATCCCGAGGAAGGTGCCGACCAGCGCCTGGGCGATCATCTCGCCGAGCACCGCGGGCGGCTTGTCGGCGGAGGCCATGGTGTGCACCACGCCCATCACCGCGGCCACGATACCGAACGCCGGCATGGCGTCGCCGACCTTGTTCAGCGCGTGAGCGGGCGCTTCGCCTTCCTGGTGATGCGTCTCGATCTCCTCGTCCATCAGGCTTTCGATCTCGAACGCATTCATGTTGCCGCCCACCATCAAGCGCAGGTAGTCGGTCAGGAATTCGATGATGTGATGGTCCGCGAGAATCTTCGGATACTGGGTGAAGATCGGACTCTTCGACGGATCGTCGATGTCCGCTTCCAGCGTCAGCGTGCCTTCCTTGCGCGCCTTGGCCAGCAGGACGTAGAGGAGCGCCATCAGCTCCATATAGACGTCCTTGTTGTACTTCGCGCCCTTGAACAGGGTTGGAATGACGCGCAGCGTGGCCTTGATCGTCTTCATTCCGTTACCCAGAATGAATGCGCCGACACCGGCGCCGACGATCATCAGCACTTCAACGGGCTGCAGCAGCGCGCCGAGATGGCCGCCTTCCAGCGCGTAACCGCCGAAAACGGACAAAAGCGTCACGAGTGTTCCCACGAAAATCAGCACTGCCGAGCCCTCACAAAGAAGCGACGGTGACCGTCGTTAATCTGGTTTACGGCAACGAAGCGGAAAACTTTGGCGGAAAAGCGGCTCGTCGCTCCGGTGTAAACCAGAGGCGGATGCGCCGGTCCGGCTGGACCGGGCGTCTCGCGGACGGCCTGGAAGGCCCGCCACACGGGAGATGGAAGGCGGCTCGCACGGCGGCGGCCGCCCGGTGGGTCAGGCTTCGAGAGCGGCGAGGCTCTCGCGAACCCGGGCGTCGGCGAATTTCTTTGTCTTACCGGCGCGCGAGGGCGGCTGGCACAGGCCGCAGACAAACGCATGCTGCGGATCGTGCGCATGCGCGACAAAATGCCCGCCGCAGCGGCAGCAGGCTGTCATTTGCAGCATTCCGGAACTGAAAAAGCGCACCAGAGTCCAGGCGCGCGTGAGGCTGAGCACAGGCTCGTCGTCGTGCAACTGGACGTGTTCCAGGTAGAGCCGGTAGCTCTTCACGATCGACTGGATCGTCAGGCAGCCGCCATGGCCGGCCATGAACCGGTAGATGTTGTAGAACAGCGAGGAGTGAAAGTTCGGCTGCCAGGTCATGAACCAGTCGGTCGAAAACGGCAGCATGCCCTTGGGCGGCGAGACCCCTTTCAGTTCTTTGTAGAGCTTGATGAGCCGGTCGCGCGACAGGCTGGTTTCCGCTTCCAGCAATTGCAAACGCGCGCCGAGCTCGATCAGTTCGATCGCCAGGGTGATCTCCCTGACTTCGAGCACAACACTTTTATAGGCCATCCGTTTGCGTTTCCCCCGTCCTGATCGCTTTGTTTGAATTACAACGTGCCATCAGCCGAGGTGCTCGACTGGTTGGCTTGCCATCAGGATCGCGGAATGCGCCTGGGCCACGGCGCTGGATTTGCCCTTGTCCGCCAGAGCGGACAGCACGGCATGGTCGTCGAAACGGAAACGGCACAACACCTGATTGGACGCCGCCAGCTTGACGGTCTGCGCCAACGACAGATTGGCGAGCACATCGGCTAACTGGTCCGAAATCCCCATGCGAAACATGCCCATTGGCTTGTCTTCGCGCAGCAATCGCTGGGCGAGCAGGAGATAAGACAGGTTGACTTCTCTGATCTCATTGAGCATTTCGCTTGTCGCGCTCATGATTCCCCCGGGGTGTATCTGGCTGGTCAGGCCGTTACGGAAACGTTTGCTCGGACGCGCGCACTTAAACCGCACGAATCGGCTCGTTTCTGGTCTTGCGAGCATTGTGTCGAAAGGGGGAGCGGACGAAAATCGGACAGACACCCAGCCTTGTTGACGGATAAATCCGTCATTCGTGTAGGAATTTTTCCTACAAAGACAAGTCGGGGAGCGGTATGGGAAGGAGCAAAGGCGGGCGATGCGAACATTTCCATGCGCCCTAAACACGCTGCCTTCTCTGATGTGAACCAAACGGTGAGTTTGATCGACTCGTGGCCCGCACCGTTACAGCGGTGAGCGAGAATTATAAGACGTTTTCACTTCCCTGCAATGCGCACCGTGTAGGCGCCGCGTTCCACGTTTCAGGCCCACGCCTTGCTGGTGGCCTTTTGGCGTTTGAATAATCATCCGGCGGCGCTTGCTAATCAGGGAACTGCGCGGCCGGACGACCTGTAACGCGCCATGTTTCGCGCTGTAACAACATTAAGCGTTTGAAAAATAGCTCGAATTAGCGCGGCCGATCCCGATAATGAAGCTAAGGGATTACCCGATGCAGGTTCGGAACACCCCGGGCGGCGGCTTACCGCGCCCAACCGTCCGTCAGGCATTCGCTCCTCGCTCTACTCGAGCGCCGCTGTGCGATGCCGTTCTGATTAGGAGAAAACGAATGCGAATCGCACAAATTGCGCCGTTGTATGAAGCTGTTCCGCCGAAACTTTACGGTGGCACCGAACGCGTCGTGTCGTATCTGACTGAAGCGCTGGTCGATCTCGGCCACGACGTCACGCTGTTTGCGAGCGGCGACTCGGTCACCTCGGCGAACCTCGACGCCTGCTGGCCTCGTGCGCTGCGTCTGGACCCGACGATCCGCGATGCGCTCGCTCCGCACGTCCTGATGATGGAGAAGGTCCGCAAGGTCGCGCATGAGTTCGACGTGCTTCACTTCCACCTCGACTACATGCCGTTCCCGCTCTTCACGACAATGGACACGCCGTTCGTGACGACGCTGCATGGTCGCCTCGACTTGCCGGAACTGCAGCCGGTGTTCGATGCGTTTTCCAACGTACCGGTGGTTTCTATTTCGGATTCGCAGCGCGCGCCGCTGCCGCAAGCGAACTGGCTCAACACGATTTACCACGGTCTGCCGGAGCAACTGCTCACGCCGCAAACCCACAAAAAGCCGGAGTACCTGGCGTTCCTCGGCCGTATTTGTCCGGAGAAGCGCGTCGATACGGCTATCAAGATCGCTGCACAAAGCGGTTTGCCGCTCAAGATCGCCGCCAAGGTGGACAAGGCCGACCAGGAATACTTCAAGCGCGAAATCGAGCCGTTGCTGTCGCTGGCGCATGTGGAATTCGTCGGCGAGATTAACGAAGCGCAGAAGCCCGAATTCCTGTCCGGCGCCAAGGCGCTGCTGTTCCCGATCGACTGGTCGGAACCGTTCGGCCTCGTGATGATCGAGTCGATGGCGTGCGGCACGCCGGTGATCGCGTTCAACCGCGGTTCGGTGCCCGAAGTGATCGACCACGGCGTGACGGGTTACATCGTCGAGGACGTGCAAGGCGCGGTCGCGGCGCTGCAACGCCTGGACGAACTGTCGCGCACCGAAATCCGCGCCCAGTTCGAACGCCGCTTCAGTTCGAAGACGATGGCCCAGAATTACGTGGATGGCTATTCGGCACTGATCGACGCCACGCGCCGCCCGGTATTGCGTCAAGTCGCGGTGGGCTAAACGCCACGATCAAGCGGTTGGGCAGTTCTCGCTCAGCCGCTTGAATGTTGAAAGTCGCCGCTTACGGCGTTTCCGATTTGTCGGCCGATAACCGGCCGATTTGTCGTGTGAATCGTTTGCGCGATCGGCAAACCCAGATTATCCCGCTTCTTTGTCCAAAAAAGCCGCCCCTCGAGGGCGGCTTTTTAATACGGGTATGGATGCGCTTCCATCGCAGATTAGCACTCAACGAATAAAGGCCGAGTGCCAATAAACCTTCAGTTGGCTTTCGCCCCGACCGGCGATCGGCTTAAGCCGCGCCAATCAGAAAACGCTCGCGATTCTTACCGACGATCCACTTGGGCGGTTTGCCACGCCCGCTCCACGTATTGCCCGACTTCGGATCCTGGTATTTCGCCGGCAACGGCGCCTTCTTGGGCGGGCGGCCACGCTTGGCGGCGACCGCAAAGCCGAGGTCTTGAGCCGTCAGACCGTATTCAGCGATCTTTTGGCGGATGTCGGCGACCACATTGTCGATTTCAGTGCGCCGCGCTTCTTCTGCCTGTGCCTGCAATTTAGCGATCTGCGCCTTGAGGTCTGCATATTGAGACATTCCGGTTCTCCCTTTTTCTAGAACTCATTGGCTCGCAGACTAACTGCAATTATAAAAATTCGCAATGGACAAGAATACCGATTTAGCAAGATATCCTCTGATAATTATTAAGACCGGCCAATTGTAAAACGCCATCTTTATCTCGCAATAAAAAGGTAAAGGCGACGCCACATTGACAATTCTTGACACCTGATTTGGCGGCCTTTCCCTAGAATTGCCCGCTCAAGGCATGCAGACGGATTTAGTCGCGCGTGCTAGCGGAAGGCCCCATCTTTTTAGGATTACCAATCATGCAGTTGTCAAAGCGCCTCGCTGCCGAGTTGTTCGGCACTTTCTGGCTCGTGCTCGGGGGCTGCGGCAGCGCTGTCCTCGCCGCCAATTTCGCCGGCCCGGTTCACGGTCTGGGCATCGGCTTCGTGGGCGTGTCGCTCGCGTTCGGCCTGACCGTCCTGACTATGGCTTACGCGATCGGCCACATCTCCGGCTGCCATCTGAATCCGGCGGTGAGCGTCGGCCTGACCGTCGCGGGCCGCTTTCCGGCGCGCGATCTGCTGCCGTACATCGTCGCCCAGTTGATCGGCGCGGTGCTGGGTGCGCTGGTGCTGTCGCTCATCGCGTCGGGCAAACCCGGCTTCGACCTCGTTGCCAGCGGCTTTGCCAGCAACGGCTATGGCGAACGCTCGCCGGGCCACTACTCGCTCACCGCGGCATTCATTTGCGAAGTGGTGATGACTGGCTTCTTCCTGTTCGTCATTCTCGGCTCGACCGACAAGCGCGCGCCGGCTGGCTTCGCGCCGATCGCCATCGGCCTGTGCCTCACGCTGATTCACCTGATCTCGATTCCGGTCACCAACACGTCGGTCAATCCGGCACGTTCCACGGGGCCGGCGCTGTTCGTCGGCGGTGCGGCGATGGATCAATTGTGGCTGTTCTGGGTTGCGCCGATCCTCGGCGCAGTGATCGCGGGCGTGTTGTACCCGGTCATCGCTGAAAGCCGCAGCGGCAATTCGCAGAAGCTGGCGCTCGACTAATTCGCGCGCAGTCATTTCGGCAATAAAGCGGGCGCCTCGGCGCCCGCTTTGTTTTGCGGCCGATGGCGCCGAGGTCTCGATATCGCCGCGATGACGCACTCGCGCCCGCTGCTAGAATCGTGCGACTTCCCAAGCTCGCACAGGTGCTCCCTATGAAGCGTTTCCACGGATTCCTGCATGGCGTCGCGCTTGCCATTGGCGGCTTGTGCTCGGGTGTGCTGGCGCTACCCACGGCGCATGCGGCCGGCGGCCAGACGGAAACGCTCGTGTTCGTGCGGCACGGCGAGAAACCCGCCCAAGGCTATGGGCAGCTGAACTGCCAGGGACTCAACCGCGCGCTGGCCTTGCCGGCCGTGATCGCGGCCAAGTTCGGCAAACCGGATGCGATCTACGCACCCGATCCCGGCCAGCAGAAAGACGACAGCGGCAAGCCCTATTACTACATCCGGCCGCTTGCGACGATCGAGCCGACCGCCATCCAGTTCCAGATGCCGGTGCAAACGCCCTATGGTTTCGCTCAAATCGACCAGCTCGGCACCGCGCTCGTCAACCCAGCCAATCGCAACAAGCTCATCGTCGTCGCGTGGGAACACAAGCTAATCGTGAAGCTATTGCGCCAGATGATGACCGCGCATGGCGGCAATGCCGCCGATGTCCCGAACTGGAAGAGCGACGACTTCGACAGTATTTATATTGTTCGCCTCGACTGGGGTAACGGCACCGCGCGCGCCAGCTTCAAACACGATCGACAGGGGCTGGACGGGCGCGCGACCGATTGCCCTTGCGCGCAGTTGCAAGGGACGTCGGCGGCGGCTGCGTCGGCGGCTTCTTCGAGTGCGGCAGATTAATCGGGTAATACAGATGTAAGCCGCAATTACGCAAGCGGCCATTTGATTTGAGTACAGCGAGGCGACGGGCGCGATCCGGCGCGGTTCGAGGAGCCGCGAATCCTTAGCTGACGGGGCTTTGACAGAGTGGCACTGGGCGCGCCGTGTACCTATGCAGGGCTCCTCACACCTTTCAAATCCTGCGACGATGCTTGCAGTCCGTAACATCTCGTCGCAGTACCCATCGACCGGAATGCGTAGATTGATCCTGTGCGACAAACATACGTCGCCTCACAGGAGAACAAACATGAAACGCATCGTCACTCACTTGCTGGTTGCTGCAGGACTCGCGGCGGGCGCATGCGGTGTCGCGCAAGCGCATACGGATCTGAACATCGGCCTGTCGCTCGGCGCACCGGTTTATACCCGCCCGGCTCCGGTCTATGTCGCGCCGCAGCCCGTCTACTACGGCAACGGTGGGTGGGACCACCGCTACGATCGCGGCGACTACTACCGTGGCGACCATCGATATGATCGCGACTGGCACCACAATGATCGCGGCTGGGGCCACGATAACCGGGGCGACCATGACAACCGCCGCGGCGGATGGCACGGGTAATCTTCCGGCTGCGCCTGCCGTCGGCCGGTGAGACAGTTTGCCGACTTTGATGGACCTTTGGTCGCGCAACGCCGTGACTCGCAGCCTCAACCAACCGGTGCGCCCATTCGAAAGACGCGGCCTGCATTCATGAAACTGGATGCGGGCCGCTTCCATTTCCGCTCAGGACATCAGTTCGTCGTCGAGCGAGAAAAGCTTGCGCAGATGGTGAGCGACGCCCGCTTCGAAGTTGTTGCCGATGCGCGGCACGTTCGGCAAACGCGTGATGAGGTCGGGATTGGCGTTGTTCATCATGAAGGGATGGCCGGCCGTTTCCAGCAGATCGATATCGTTCATGTTGTCGCCGAAAGCGACGCATTGCGAGGTGTCCACGCCAAGGCGTTCGAGCACGATGCGCAGCGCGCGGCCTTTCGAGACGTTCGCCGTCATCACTTCCAGACAGTCCGGCAGCGAATAGGTCACGTATAAGGCATCGCCGAATTCGCGGGCGAGATTGGCCGCGACCTGCGCAAGATCAGCGGGATCGCCGATGTAGAGGGCCTTCGCGATGTCGACACCGTCGTGTTTCGGCAGGTCGGTCACCTCGTAGGTGAAGCCCGAGTCCTGGTGAAACTTCAGCAGATCCGGCGCGTCGCGGTCGATCAGCCACGCCTGATCGGCGAACAGGTTGACGATCACGCGGCCATGCGCGCCGGCGACTTCCGGCTGTACCAGTCGTTGCACGATAGCCGGAGGCAGGTCGTCGGCGTGAATCACCGTGTTGTCCGGCGCGTGGATGCGCGCGCCATTGGACGTAATCAGATACGGATTGATGCCCAGCACGTCGCGGATGCCGGCGACGTCGCAATAGTGGCGGCCCGTTGCAATCACGAACTGCAACCCGTCGCTTTCAAGCTTGCGCACAGTGGCGATCGTGAACGGGTCCACCTGGTGATCCGCGTTGAGCAGCGTGCCGTCGAGATCCGTGGTGATGACTTTGTACATAGTTTGGGCAGCCGGGCAGCGTCGAAGCTGCGTATTTTACCGTTGCCAGCCGCATTCGACGGAACGCGTTCGCCGTGCGCGACGATTCTCAGCCGCAAGCGCACGACTCACGTGCGCCGCGGTTCACCGTTTTCAGCCGCCAATGCGGGCTGCTTCACGTCGCGCTAACTGCAATCCACCGTGCGCCGAGTCGGCCAGCGGTTCGCGTAAACGCGCTTGATAGATCTGCGGCACGTACTCGCGCAGCGGCGCGCCGAGGCCGCCGCACAATGCGACCGGCAGGCTCGCCGACGGGTCCAGCGCGGCAATCATCTTGCCCACCTCGATGCCGGCCTCGCCGAGCAAGCGCGCCGCGAACGGATGCGCGCGGTGGGCAATGACAATCGGCGCGAGCCTCGCGTAAGCCGTCTGGTTGGCTTCGCAGAGCCAGACGACGAGGCTGTCGCGGTCGTGCGCGCCGGTGTGCGCGCCGATGTGCGCGACCAGGGCCCGCGCAAATTCGTCGATGGGACCGCGGCCGTCCAGCGCATGCTGGGCATGCACGATGGCCCGCAGTCCAAGCCACGCGCCGCTTGCTTCGTCGCCCGATGGAAAGCCATAGCCGCTGACCTGGCGGCATTCGCCCTCGCCGTCCAGCACGGCCGCCACGCTGCCGGTGCCGAGCGCGACGATCACGCCGCGCGCGCCGCCGTGTGCGCCCAGCAAGGTGGTGTAGGCGTCGCTTTCCACGGCGAGTCCCGCCAGCGCGGGCGCTTGTGCGCGAAACGCCGCCAGCCAGTCGCGATTGTTGACGCCTGCCAATCCGCAGCCGAGCACGCAGCGCGACCAGTCCAGCGCCTTGCCGGCGCTCGCAAATGCTTCGCCGCAGCCGGCCGCGATAGCCTGCCACGCACGTTCGACGCCGAGCCCCAAGCCCGACGGCCCGCTTGCCGCCTGCGCCAACTCGCGGCCTTGCGCGTCGCCCAGCACGACCCGGGTGCCGCTGCCGCCGCCGTCAATGCCGATCAGAAAGAAGTCTGTGTTCATGGAAACGAGTGAGTTCCGGGGATGAATAACGCATAGCGTGGCAGGTCAGTTTCAATCCGGCAATCGGCCGAATGGCCAGCTTGCAGTGCGCTCGGCTTCGGCTATGCTGGCGGGCGACATCACAACGCAGGAGCGCGACAGTGACACAGCGATGCAACTGGGTATCGAGCGAAGCGCTCGCACAGTATCACGACGCCGAATGGGGCGTCCCCTCGCGCGACGACCAGCATCTGTTCGAGATGCTCGTGCTGGAAGGCGCTCAGGCCGGCTTGTCGTGGTCGACGATTCTCAACAAACGGGCCGGCTATCGCCGCGCGTTTGCGGACTTCGACATCGCCAAGGTCGCGCGGTTTACGCCGAAGCACGTGGATGCGCTGGTGGTAGACGAAAGTATCGTGCGCCACCGCGGCAAGATCGAAGCAGCCATTACCAATGCGCGTGCCGTCCAGCAGATTCAGAGCGAACACGGCTCGCTTGCCAACTTCGTGTGGTCGTTCGTCGACCAAACGCCTATCCAGAACGATTGGACTTCTTACAAGCAGGCACCTGCGTCGACCGACATTTCGGACGCGCTGAGCAAGGGGCTGAAGCGCTACGGCTGCAAGTTCGTCGGCTCGACGATCTGTTACGCGTTCATGCAAGCAGTCGGCATGGTGAACGACCACGAGGCGAGTTGCATGTGTCGCGCGCGATGCGCGGCGCTTGGCAAGAAAGGACGTAATCGTAAAGCGGGCTGAGGCGGCCCGGCATTCGCCCACGCTTAGTGCCGCTGTTCTAACAAAGGACGGCGGCTCAGGGAAACTCCCAGGCGCCATGGCGCGCGCCCGGCAAGCACCTCGCGGCGCAAGGCCTGGAGGACGCGAACACGACGCCTCACGACGCCGGGTTCGGCGCGATGCGCCCATCCGGTAAAGCCCTGCTGCGCTTCCCGGGCATGTCGGTCGTTATACGGTTATGAGTTGCGGCTGCGGCAGTCGGCGAAACCTGCGGCGTGGAGTGCATCGCGGAATACGAGCCAAACCGGGAATTGGCGCCTTTTTGCCACGCTAGTCCGGCGTTCGCCGAATCGAGCACGCTCGATACTGCAAGTCATGCGCTCGAACAACGAATAACCGCTGCGTAACGCGTGGGAGACCAACCATGAAAACTCTTAGCTTCCTGACGCATCAGGAGATTTTCGACCAGGCCGTGGATCATTTGTTGGGCCAGAAGCGCGCCGCGCTACTGCCGCGAGGCGGCGGTGCTTACCGCGGCTACTGTGGCGGCTGCCCGGTCGGCAGCTTCATCAAACCGCGCGACTACATGACCGCGATGGAAGGCATTCCGGTGCGCTTCATCGGCAAAACGCCTGCGGAGATGCCGGCATATATGGACGTCGGCGTGTCCGCACTGAAGAAGGCGCTGCTGCGCTCGCGCATCAACGTGTACGACGCGGCCACCGTCGACCTGCTTAGTTGCCTGCAAAACGTGCACGACGTTTTCGGCACTTGGGAATGGCTGGAGCGCCTGGCCTCTATCGCCCGTCAGTTTGGCTTGTCCGCTGACCGGCTGAAAAGCGCGGCGTAGGCAGAAAAAAACCCGCTTGGATGCCGCGGCGGCGCCACGCTGCGGTGTCGCGGCGCACCGGCAACGGTTCCACTAACCGGCGCTCCGGAGTCACCGAGGCCGCATTCGTCCATTCCAGACTGAGCGCTCCATTTGGCGCTCCAAAAGCAAAACGGCGATGTGGCTTCTTTCGAAGCTCACACCGCCGTTCGGCCGTGCGGAAAACGCGTGCTTAGTGCAGCTTTTTCGGCAGCATCTGGCTGCGCAGACGCTTGTGCAGGCGCTTCACAGCAGCAGCCTTCTTGCGCTTACGTGCCGTGGTCGGCTTTTCGTACGATTGACGCTCACGCAGTTCAGCGATCAGGCCATTCTTTTCGATTGCGCGACGAAAGCGGCGAATCGCCACTTCGAACGGCTCGTTTTCTTTCAGAAGAATCGTCGTCATTTAATTCCTAACTCAATCACTTGATAGGGGTAAATTGCGTGGCGGCATACCGCTCACGCGCCGGCCCGCCGGTCGTTTCAGTTCATGGCCAGTAACAGGCAAACGCGGGCAGAACCCGGCCAAACCACGAATGAAACGGAGGCAAAGCGGCCACGGAGGCCGGAAAAGAGAGGTGGGGAGTTCACCGCGGAACGCGGACAGACATAATGCAAAAGCCGCGTCTGCTGCTGTTTCGCCAACCTTTCATCAATAAAAAAGCTTTGACGAAACAGGCAAAGATCTCAATTCACTCCCGATGATATCAGGAAACTCTCCATCCTACCAGGGGTTTAGGGATTGCGCCAGGTCGCCTATTGCATGCTCAGGCGCTCGCTTCGTCCAGTTCACGGATATCGGCGCCCGTGAGCATCAGATGCACGGCCGCCACTAGGCTTTTGAGTTGCTCGACAGAAGTAGCGCTGGCAATCGGGGCCGTAACACTGGGTCGCGCGATCAACCAGGCCAGAGCGACGGTCGGAGGCGTACTGCCATGCGCGTCGGCAACCCGATCCAGCGCGTCGAGAATTCGCAAACCGCGATCATTCAGATACTTTTCGACCCGGCTGCCGCGCGCCTTATTGGCCAGATCCGCCTGCGAACGGTACTTCCCGGACAGGAAGCCGCTCGCCAGACTGTAGTACACCACCACGCCGAGCTGGTTGGCGAGCGCCACCGGTTCGATGTCGCGCTCAAATTCGGCGCGATCATACAGGTTGTACTCCGGTTGCAGCACCTGGTATTCGGGCAGGCCGTGCTGCCGGGATACGGCCAGCGCTTCCTCGACCCGCGCGCCGCTGTAGTTCGACGCGCCAATCACCCGCACCTTGCCCGCCTCGATCAGCTTCTGATAAGTGCCCAGTGTTTCGGCGAGCGGCGTTTCGGTGTCGTCGTCGTGAGAAAAGTAGACGTCGATGTAGTCGGTCTGCAAGCGCCGCAGCGAATCCTCAACGGCCGCCTGAATGTTGGCCGCCGACAGCCCCTTGCGCTGCGGATGCTTCGAAACCTTGGTGGCGATCACGATCTTGTCGCGCTTGCCGCTCCGACGGAACCACTTGCCGATGATCGTTTCCGATTCGCCGCCCTGGTTGCCGGGCACCCATGCGGAATAGACATCCGCGGTATCGATAAAGTCGAGACCGGCGTCGACAAACGCATCCAGAATCGAAAACGAGGTGGCTTCATCGGCGGTCCAGCCGAAAACATTGCCGCCGAACATAAGCGGCGCGACCTGTAATTCCGAACGCCCAATCCTGCGGTTTTGCATGATGTCTCCAAGGTTTGTCACAAGAGAAAACGAGAATACGCCGTCTTTTCAATACCTGCAGTGCATCTGCCGGATAAGGCTGCAAGGGGCTTTCAGCCGCATTGCAATATGCCCGGCGTGGAAAGCGTCAGGTCCGTCATTGCATAAGTCCCTCAAGTTTTTTTTAGTGGGGCCGTCAACCTTCACTGAGGCGGCCAGCAATGAACGAGTGCTTCCGCCGATGCCAACGTGGCGTATTGGGCTCAAGGCTTATTTAGGAGATTTTCCATGCTCGGAATCAATAGCAACATCAACTCGCTGGTTGCACAGCAAAACCTTAATGGCTCGCAAAGCGCCCTTTCGCAAGCCATCACCCGCCTGTCGTCGGGCAAGCGCATCAACAGCGCGGCTGACGATGCAGCAGGCCTGGCAATCTCGACGCGTATGCAAACGCAGATCAACGGCCTGAACCAGGGCGTGTCGAATGCGAATGACGGCGTGTCGATGATTCAAACCGCATCGAGCGCACTGTCCTCGCTGACCTCCAGCCTGCAACGTATCCGTCAGTTGGCGGTGCAAGCATCGACCGGTTCGCTGTCGTCGAGCGACCAGGCCGCGCTGCAGAAGGAAGTTTCGGCGCAGATCTCTGAAGTGAACCGTATCGCGTCGCAAACGACGTACAACGGCACGAACATTCTGGACGGCTCGGCAGGCAGCGTGTCGTTCCAGGTCGGCGCGAACGTCGGTCAGACGATCAGCCTGGATCTGAGCCAATCGATGTCGGCAGCGAAGATCGGTGGCGGCCTGGTGCAAACGGGTCAAACGGTCGGCACGATCGCGGTCAGCCTGAACGCGTCGGGCGCATACACCAGCACCGGCGCGACGATCACGTCGGTCAACGTTCTGTCGGACGGCAAGGGTGGCTACACCTTCACCGACCAGAACAACACGGCCATCACCTCGGGCGTCTCCAGCGCGATTTTCACCGCAGGCACGGCCGCTGGCACGGGCACCGCCGTGACCAACCTGACGCTGAGCGCATCGGCAGTGACGACGGCAGGCGCAGGTTCCGCGGCAGCCGTCGCCGCAGTGGCTCAGATCAACGCGATCAACAACCCGCCGACGGTTTCGGGCCTCGACATCAGCACGGTCACGGGCGCGAACGAAGCGATGGTCTCGATCGACAACGCGTTGCAAACGGTCAACACGCTGCAAGCCGCATTGGGCGCCGCGCAAAACCGCTTCACCGCAATCGCGACGTCGCAGCAAGCTGAGTCGACCGACCTGTCGTCGGCACAATCGCAAATCACGGACGCCAACTTCGCACAAGAAACGGCAAACCTGAGCAAGGCGCAAGTGCTGCAACAAGCTGGTATCTCGGTGTTGGCGCAAGCTAACTCGAACCCGCAGCAAGTTCTGAAGCTCCTGCAGTAAGAGCTGATGCGGTAACGGCGATGCGTCGCGCGTAAGCGGGGCGCATCGCCGGGTTTGAAACGACGGGAGGCATGCCTCCCGCTGTGCATTTCGATCACGTAGTGATGTAGCATCGCGCACCACCTAATACAGATTTCCAGACGCCCGGAGCCTCTGCATGTCCTCGATCTCAACCTCGTCTTCTACAGCAAGCGCCAACGCCGCGCTGCAGTCGGCTGCTCAATCGATCATCAGCGGCTCGACGGGCAATTCGTCGATGGACGTGTCGACGCTCGTCACGGCACTCGTGAACGCGAAGGTCGCCGGGCAAACTTCGGCTCTGGCGGCACGACAAACCACCGACAGCACCACGCTGTCGGCGTACGGCGCGCTAAGCTCCGCGCTGAGCGCCCTCCAGTCGGGCATCACGAATCTCGCCAATGGCAACACGCTGGCGACGTTCGCGGCAACCGCGAGCGGCACCGGGCTGACCGCGACCGCCGGCGTCGGCGCCGTGGCCGGCAGTTATTCGATCGCCGTCACGCAGATCGCCAGTTCGCAAGCCTTGTCGTCGGCAGCCTTCGGCGCCACGACGCAGCTGGGCACCGGCACGCTGTCGATCTCGATGAACGGCAAGTCGATGGATATCAACGTCGACAGCACCAACAACACACTCTCGGGCATCGCGTCAGCGATCAACGCGAGCAGCAGCAACCCTGGCGTCACCGCAACCATCGTGACCGGCACGGACGGCGCCCACCTCGTGCTGCGCGCGGCGAACACGGGGGCGGCCAATGTCATCAACGTCTCGACCAGCAACATCACGAGCGACACCGGGCTGTCGAGCCTCGGCGTGACGTCGACGGCAAGCACCACGGGCGGCCAATCGACCATTACGTCGGCTAATTCGAGCAGCGCGTGGACGCAGAGCGGCTACGCGCAAGACGCGGAGTACACGATCGGCGGAATCGCGGGCAGCAGCGCGAGCAACGCGGTGACGGGCGCCATTTCAGGCGTGACGATCAACCTGACGGCGGCGGCGGTCGGCACGCCGGCTGGCACCCCGCAGACGCTGACCATCGCGCAGGACACCACCGCGCAGAACACCGCGATCAACAATTTCGTGAGCCTGTACAACACCGTCGTCACGACGATGTCCACGCTCACGTCGTTCAGCGCCGGGGCGACGTCGCAAGGCCCGCTGCTGGGCGACTCCACGCTGCAGACCATCAAGAACACGCTGGCCAACATCATCGGCGGCGCGGTCGGCTCGGGCAGCACCGGCACCACGCTGGCGGCGATCGGCATCAAGTTGAAGGACGATCCGGCCGACGGCACGATGGTGGTCGACAACAACGCGCTTAACACCGCGCTGACGAGCAGCCCGGCCACGGTCGCATCGCTCTTCAACTCGACCAACGGCATTGCCGAGCAGTTGAACGCCAGCATCACCACCTTCACGCAGACCGGCGGCATCATTGATACGCGCAACAGCGCGCTGAACGCCGACCTGAAGAGCATCACCACGCAACAAACCGCGCTCGCCGACTACACGACACAATTGACGAACCAGTATCAGGCGCAGTTCACCGCCCTGAACACGTTGATGGCGACCATGAATAACAATTCGCAATACCTGACCGCGCTGTTCGGCGGCACCAACAGCGCAGGCGCGCTGGCCACGAACAAGGGCTAAGCCATGACCGCGCACAACCTGAACCAGATGGAATTGGTCGAACGTGTGCTTTCGATCACGCGGCAAATCGAGCAGGCCGCCTCGCTGGCGGACTGGCCGGAAGCCGCCCGCCTGACCGAAACGCGTTCGCCGCTGCTGATGTCGCTCACCGCGGATCAGGAACCGGCGGCGCTGGACATGATCCGCCAGATCCAGGCGATCGACGCGGCGCTCCTCGCGGACGCGGCAGTGACCCAGAACGAACTGCATTTCGAGTTCGAAGCGGCGATCGGACGCACCAAGGCCGCCGGTGAATATCAGCGGATGGCGCGCCTGTAAAAAACCCGGAGCGGAGCCGCGCAAGGTGGCATCCGTTCCCAGGAGCCGGTTCAGCCGGCCGACCCAATAATAAGAACTACGTGCCGAAGTGAGGCGCGCTCGTTCCCTCGGCCCGCCTCGTGCGGGCTTTTTTCTTGCCTTCCGGCTTTCCGGCCCCTTCCTCCATACGCTAAACAGGCGGCCTTTTTACCGTCATCTCCGCGCATCGGAAAGACCGACCTCGTCGCACAATTTCCTCCATAGAACATTTTGCGCCGAGACCATGACTCTCCTGTACGAGCAGCCGCCTGCTGAACCCCTGACGCCCGAACAACAACTCGAGCAGGACATTGCGCTCGTGTTGCAAACGGCGCTCGACCATCACCACAAGGGCGAATTCGAAGACGCGCAAGCGCTGTATCGGGCCATTCTCGACGCAAATCCGAAACACGCCGACGTGCTGTACAACCTCGGCGTACTGCTCGGCCAGACCGCCCGCACGCCGGAAGCCCTGCCGCTTTTCGAGCAGTGCCTAGGACTGCATCCTCACAACGGCCAGTACTGGGCCGCCTACATCAGCGCGCTGATCGACGCCGGCGAAACCGCCGCGGCATGGCTGGCGCTCGAGATGGGTCAGAAGCAGGGCTTGAAGGGACCGGCGGTGGACGGCTTGATCGTGCGCATGGCCAATCCCGGCAAAGTCATCCATACCTTGCCGGTCGCGGCGCAGAAGCCGCAAGCTGAGCCGGCCGCTGCAACAGACACGCCGCCGACTGCGGAAAGCACGCGCACTACCATCGCATCGGGCCGCCGGGTCAGCCAGCAGGAAACCAACCGCTACACGGCGCTCTACAACAAAGGCAATGTCGTCGAGGCGGTGAAACTCGCCCGCTCCCTGACGCAACGCTTCCCCGCCGACGGCAATTCGTGGCGCTGGCTCGGCATCGCGCTGCACCGTCTGGGCCGCTATGACGAAGCACTTGCCCCGCTGCGCAAAGCCGCTGAACTGTTTCCCGAGGAACTCGAAAGCCGCACCGTGCTGGCCGATACGCTGCGCCTGAAAGGCTTGCCGGCGGAAACCGAGCAGGAGTGCCGCAAGATCCTCGCGATCAACCCGGAATATGCCGAAGCGCAGCGGATCTTCGGCATGTCGCTGGTTCATCAGGGCCGCGTGGCCGAGGGCCTGGCCGCCGCACGGCGCGCGATCGAACTCGCGCCGAACAATTCCACGGGGTACAGCACGCTTGGCGTGTTGCTGCTCGATCTCGGCTTCGTGGCCGAGGCGGAAAAAGAGTTCCGCGCAGCGCTGGAGAAGGATCCGAAAGACCACATCGCGGCCAACAACTTCCTCTTCACGTTGTCGCACAACCCCGAGATCGATCACGGCACGCTGTTCGCCGAGCACACCAACTTCGCGCGTCAGCATGAAGATCCGGTGCGCGCGCAATGGCCGCGTCACGTGAACAAGCGGTCGCCGGATCGCAAGCTGAAGATCGGCCTCGTTTCGGGCGACCTGTTCCGCCACGCCGTCGCGTCGTATTTGCTGCCGATCATGGAGCATCTGGCCAAGGACCCGAATCTGTCCTTGCATGTGTACAACAACCACATCGCCGAAGACGACTACACGCAGTTGCTGCGCAATTGCGCCGATGAATGGCAGCAGATCACCGGCATGCCGGACGCGCAACTCGCCAACAAGATCCGCGACGAACGCATCGACATTCTGTTCGATCTGTCGGGCCACACGGGCCGCAACCGTCTGCTGACGTTCGCGCGCAAGCCCGCGCCGATACAGGTGACCTGGATGGGTTATCCGGGCACCACCGGCCTGAGTGCGATGGACTACTACCTCGCGGACAAGTACGGCGTGCCGTTCGGACCGGCGGAAAAACAGTTCTCCGAAAAGATCGTCCATCTGCCGTCGAGCGCGACGTTCCTGCCCGAGCAGAGCGCGCCGCCGGTCAATATTCTGCCGGCCATGCATAACGGCTACGTCACGTTCGGCAGTTTCAACCGCCTGAACAAACTGCGCCGGGACGTGATCTCCTTGTGGGCCGGATTGCTGCGCGCACAGCCGACCGCGAAAATGTTGCTCGGCGCGATCGCCACCGACGAAGACGAACAGTTGCTGATCGACTGGTTCGCCGGAGAGGGCATCGAACGCGAGCGCTTGATGTTCCGCCGCCGTTCGAGCATTCCGGTCTACCTGCAGCAGCATTTCCACGTCGATATCTGCCTGGACACGTTCCCGTACACGGGTTCGACCACGGTCCTGAACTCACTGTGGATGGGCGTGCCCACGCTGACGATCGCCGGCGACACGCTGGCGAGCCGCGCCGGTACGACCTGGATGTCGCATGTCGGGCTCGAAGATTTCGTCGTCGCGAACAAGCAGGAATTCGTTGCGCGCGGCGTGGCATTGGCATCCGACATTCCCGCGCTCGCGGAAATTCGCACCAGCCTGCGCGAACGCTGCGCGGCCTCGGCAGCCTTCCGCCCCGACGTGGTCGCGGCAGGCGTCTCACGGGCACTGCGGATCATGTGGCAACGCTGGTGCGCCGGCGAACCGGCCGCCGCCTTTGAAGTTTCGATCGAAGACGTAACCGGCGCCGCCAGCGAAGCGCCCGTGCTGTCCGATAAAGGGGAATCCAAGTGAACGCAGCTTTGCCGCTTCGCGCTATCGAGTCACCGATCGACGAGCGTATCTACGTTACCCAGCCGCATCTCGCGCCGCTTGAAGAGTTCATCCCCTATCTCCAGCAGATCTGGGACAGCAAGGTGCTGACCAACGGCGGTCCGTTTCACCAGCAGTTCGAAGCGGCGCTGTGCAAGTATCTCGGCGTCAAGCACCTAGCTCTGTTCACTAATGGCACGCTGGCATTGCTCACCGCGTTGCAGGCGCTGCGTGTGACGGGCGAAGTGATCACCACGCCCTATTCGTTCGTCGCGACCGCGCACTCGCTGGTGTGGAACGGCATCAAACCGGTGTTCGTCGACGTCGATCCGGACACGCTCAATCTCGATCCCGCGAAGATCGAAGCGGCCATCACACCGCAGACCACTGCGATCATGCCGGTGCACTGTTACGGCAAGCCGTGCGATGTCGACGCCATCCAGAAGATCGCCGACAACTACAACCTGAAGGTGATCTACGACGCCGCGCATGCGTTCGGCGTTCAGACCGACACCGGCAGCGTGCTCGAACACGGCGATCTGGCGGTGCTGAGCTTCCACGCCACCAAGGTATTCAACACCTTCGAAGGCGGCGCGATCATCTGCCAGGACGCGAAGACCAAGCAGCGCATCGACCATCTGAAAAACTTCGGTTTCGTCGATGAAACGACGGTGGTGGCCTCCGGCATCAACGGCAAGATGAGCGAAATCAATGCCGCATTCGGTCTGCTGCAACTGCAGCACATCGACGAAGCATTGGCCCGCCGCGCGCAGATCGATGCGATGTACCGCGAACGGCTGCGCGACATTCCCGGCATCCGCTGCATGCAGAAAGCCGGCGAGAAGGTAGCGAATCACTCGTACTTCCCGATCCTCGTCGGTCCGGAATTCCCGATCAGCCGCGACGCGCTGTATCAGAAGTTCCGCGATCACGACATCTACGCGCGCCGCTACTTCTATCCGCTGATTTCCGACTTCCCGATCTATCGCGGTCTGTCGTCGGCACGCCGTGAAAATCTGCCGATCGCCCACGCGGCTGCGCAACAGGTGCTGTGTCTGCCGATTTTCCCGGCGCTGACCGACGGCATGCTCGAGCGCATCGTCGGACTCATCGCGGGCTGCTGATCATGACGTCCTCTGTTCGATCCGACCGGGTGCAAGCGCGCATTCTCGATATCGCTGGATTTCTGCCCGAGCAGATCCTGACGAACGAGCAGCTCGCGGCGCTCTATCCGGAGTGGCCGGCGGACAAGATCCTGGCCAAGACCGGCATTCAGCAACGGCATATCGCATCGGCCGAACAGACCGCTGCGGATCTGGCTTACGAAGCGGCTCGGAATCTCTTCGCCCAGGGCGCGGTGAACGTGCGGGACGTCGACTTCGTCATTCTGTGCACGCAGGCGCCCGACTATGTGCTGCCCACTTCGGCCTGCCTGTTGCAGGACCGCCTGGGCATTGCAACGCACGCCGGCGCACTCGACGTGAATCTCGGCTGCTCGGGCTACGTGTACGGGCTTTCGCTCGCCAAGGGTCTGGTGGAAACCGGCGCCGCACGTTGCGTGCTGTTGCTGACTGCCGACACCTATTCGAAATACGTGCACCCGCTCGACAAGAGCGTTCGCACCCTGTTCGGCGACGGCGCCAGCGCGACGGCGATTACCGCCGGCACTAACGGCGACGCCTCGATCGGCCCCTTCGTGTTCGGCACGGACGGCCGCGGCGCGCAAAACCTGATCGTCAAGGCGGGACTGTTTCGCGAGCCGAAGAGCCCGCAAAGCGCACTCAAAAAACCGGATGCGTCCGGCAACGTGCGCACAGACGAACATCTGTACATGAACGGCGCCGAAGTGATGGCGTTCTCGCTGGCCGAAGTGCCGAAAGCGGCGACCTCGCTGCTCGAAAAGGCCGGCATGGACCGCGAGGAAATCGATTTCTTCGTGCTGCATCAGGCGAACCGTTTCATGCTCGAAGCACTGCGCAAGAAGATGAAGGTCCCGGAAGCAAAGTTTCCGATCCTGATGGAGCAATGCGGCAACACCGTTTCCTCGACGGTTCCGCTCGCATTGAAGCAGATGAAAGACGACGGCCTGCTCACGCACGGCAGTCGATTGATGTTGTTGGGCTTTGGCGTCGGCTACTCATGGGCCGGCTGCATGGTGACTTACTAGCAGGAGTGGACATGGAAAACTTTTACGAAGGAATGGCCGAAATCTTCGAGATCGACGTGAGCCTGATTACGCCGGAACTCGATTTGCACGAGCACAACTGGGATTCGCTCGCCGTCGTGTCGACGATCGCTCTCGTCGACGACTGCTTCAACGTGATGCTGAGCGGCCAGACGTTGAACAATTGCAACACCATCGCCGACATCGAAGCGCTGATCAGCACGGCGAAAAAAGCAGCCTAAGGAGTTGAGCATGAGTTCGCCGGACTTCAGCGCAGGGCGCGAGTTACGCACGCAAGGCGCCCGCATTGCAGGCGTGGTGTCGTGCGTGCCGTCGAGACAGGTGGATAACGACTACTTCCTCGAGAGGTTCGACGCATCCGCTGTGCGCGACGTGGTCAAGATGATCGGCGTCAACCGGCGCCGCTGGGCGGACGCGCAGACGAGCACCGGCGATCTGTGCCGCAAGGCCGGTGACAAGCTGCTCGCCGGACTCGGCTGGCAGGCGGACTCGATCGACGCGCTGATCTTCGTTTCGCAAACGCCGGACTACCGCTTGCCCGGCACGGCGTTCGTGCTGCAGGCGGCACTGGGTTTGCCGACAGCGTGTCTCGCGTTCGACATCAATCTCGGCTGCTCCGGCTATCCGCAAGCGCTGTGGCTCGGCATGAACCTGATTCAGACCGGCGCGGCCAAACGCGTGCTGCTGGCGGTGGGCGACACGATCAGCAAGATGATCGACCCGACCGACCGCTCTACCACGCTGCTGTTCGGCGACGCGGGCACGATGACCGCGCTCGAAGCGTCGGAAAGCGAGGCGGCCGCGCACTTCATCATCGGTGCGGACGGCAAGGGCGTGCGCAACCTGATCGTGCCGTCTGGCGGCTTCAAGTCGTATGACGCCGCGGCCGACGAACGCATGGTCGGCAAATCGCCGGAATGCCTCTTCATGGACGGTGGCGAGATTTTCAATTTCACGCTGAACGCGGTGCCGAAGCTGGTCTCACGCACGCTCGACATCGCCGGCCGCGACAAGGACACGTACGACGCGTTCCTGTTCCATCAGGCCAACCTGTTTATGCTCAAGCATCTGGCCAAGAAGGCCGGCCTGCCGGTCGAACGCGTGCCGACCAATATCGGCGAGTACGGCAATACGAGTTGTGCATCGATTCCACTGCTGATGACCACCGAACTGAAGCACCGCCTGAAGGAAGAAACGCTGCAACTGGGCATGTTCGGCTTTGGCGTCGGGTATTCGTGGGCTTCGGCGGCGCTCGCGGTCGGGCCGCTCACCATCGTGGACACGATCGAGACATGACACTCTTTGCTGACAACTGCCTCGCCGGCGGCCTCTATCTCGTGACCGGCGCATCGTCGGGTATCGGCCAGGCCAGCGCGAAACTGATCGCTAGCCTGGGCGGCCGCGTGATTGCCGCCGGGCGCGACGAGACTCGCCTTCAGACGACGGTCGCCGGACTTCACGGCAGCGGCCATGCTCCCGCCGTGGCGTCGCTCGCCGACGCCGATCAAACCGCCGAATGGGTGAGCCACCTCGCAGAGACGCACGGCACGTTTGCCGGCGTGTTTCACGCCGCCGGCGTCGAGCTGATTCGTCCCGCGAAGCTGACGAAACAGGAACAACTGGACCAGGTGTTCGGCAGCAGTCTGTATGCCGCGTTCGGGATTGCCCGCGCGGGCAGCAAGAAGAACGTGATCGCGGACGGCGGTTCGCTCGTCTTCATGTCCTCGGTGGCCGGTTCGACGGGTCAGGTTGGCATGACCGCGTATTCCGCCGCGAAGGCCGCTATTGACGGATTGGTCCGCTCGCTCGCCTGCGAAATGGCCCCGCGCAAGATTCGCGTCAACTCGATCGCGGCCGGCGCGGTTCACACCGCCATGCATGACCGGCTGACGGGCGGCAGCCCCGATGAAGCCTTAGAGGCATATGAAAAGAGCCACCTTCTCGGTTTCGGCGAGGCCGACGACGTCGCGCAATCCGCGCTGTTCCTGCTGAGCGAGGCGAGCCGCTGGATCACCGGCACGACGCTGGTCGTCGACGGCGGATACAAGGTTCGATGATGGTGACGCGACTGATCGTGGCCGGCTGTGGCGCCTTCGCGCGCGAACTGATCAATTGGGCAGAAGACGCGGCCGATGCGAGCCGCGGTGCACGCATCACCGGTTTTCTCGACACGAATCCGGCGGCGCTTGAAGGTTACCCGTCGTACCAACTCGAATGGCTTGGCGACATCGACGACTACCGCCCAAAAGACGGCGAAGCGGTGATCGTCGCAATCGGCGATCCCGCTGCCAAACGTGCGGTGGTCGCGCGTCTACGTGAACGCGGCGCAGCGTTCGCGACCCTCGTGCACCCGACTGCAGTCATCGCGCGCTCGGCCGTGCTCGGCGAAGGCGTGGTGGTGTGTCCCCAGGCGGTGGTGTCGGCGGACGCCCATGTCGGCGACTTCGTCGCGATCAACGTGCTGTCGAGCGTGGGCCACGACGTCAAAGTCGGCGCGTACTCGACATTGAGTTCGCACGTCGATCTGACCGGCTTCGTGCAAACCGGCGAAGACGTCTTTCTCGGCAGCGGCGCGAAAGTGCTGCCGAAGCTCACGATCGGCGCGGGCGCGAAGATCGGCGCCGGTGCGACTGTGATGCGCTCGGTTGCGAAAGATGCCGTGCTATACACCACGCCTGCCAAGAGACTTTGATATGAACCTCGACCAGATTCTGTTCGAGCGCTACTGGCACCTTGCGTGCCATCGCCGTGAACTGTCTAACGACGGTGACTTCATCAAGTTCAACTGCGTGCTCGGCGAGATCGTGCTGTTCAACGACGGCGGCGAGATCGTCGCGTTCGACAACAAGTGCCCACATCGCGGCGCTCGCCTGTATGTCGACTCGCACGGCAACCGGCCAGCGACCTGCGGCTATCACGGCTGGACTTACAAGAACGGCACGATCATCGTGCCCGAGAAAGAACGCTTCAAGTCGTGTGATATCGCGAAGGCGCGCTTCAACACCTTCCAGATCGACTGGTGCGGGGATTTCGTCTTTTTCGCGATTACGCCGCGTGTTGGCCTGTATGAGCAGTTGGGCAAGACCGCGGGAATTCTTGAGAACATTTCGTTCAACATCGATCGCCGGATCGATCTGAACCGCTACGACTACGAGTGCTATTGGCCACTGGTCATCGAAAATGCCTTGGAGCCGTATCACATCCCGGCTGTGCATGCCGATACGCTCGCCACGCTGCAACTGGGCGACGGGGAAAACATCCTCGACGGTGCCAACTCCATCTGGTATGCGCCGGTAGGGGCAGCGCGCCTGGCTAAGCAATTGTCGACGCTGCGCAATCTATTCAACATCGACTATCAGTACGAGGGATATATGAGCATCTATATCTTCCCGTTCACGATGATTTCGTCGACCTATGGTTACTCATACTCCCTGCAAAATTTCTTTCCCGCGGCGCACGATGAGAACCGAACACGATTTACCAGCCGCGTGTACGCATCGAGCACGACCAGTGAGAAAGCTGCGCGCGCGCTCGACTCATTTTTCGAGTCGACCGTGCGGATGAACCGGCAGGTGTTCGATGAGGATCACGAGGTCTGCAAGCTGCTTCCCCGAGACTCGTGGTCGATGGAGCCGCTCAAATTTGCATCCGATCTGGAATCGAAAATTCTTCATTTCAGGCAGGCATACCGCGAAAGCATTTGTGTACAACTCGCCAATCATCAACTTTTGAAATCATGACCAATACTGACGGCAAGACCTATCGCCCTTCAAAAATGATTCACATCCGCCCCACTCACCTGCTGTCGATCCCGGATGATTTTGAAGAAGAAATCAAGTTCTTCATGCCACCAGCGCAAGGCGCCGGCTCGCTTACGACGATCGAGTCGGTGATGCTCCTGAAACTTCTGCGATGCGTCGAACCAGCATTCATATTCGAATTTGGCACATATAAGGGTTATACGACGCGCCTGTTGCTGGAGAATCTTCCGGAAAGCAGTGTCGAAGGCAAACGGATTTATACCCTTGACCTGCCAGAGATCGACAACGTCGCTTTTCAAGGAGGCGACAAACACCTCGCATTAGAGGCGCTAAACTTTAAACGAAAATACCTTGGTTCAAACAGAAAAAATCTGGTTAAACAGATTTTTCAGGATTCGATGACGCTTGATGCAACACAGTACGCCAAGAAATTCCAATATATTTTTGTCGATGCGAACCACGAAGTCAGCTACGTCAAAAAGGACACCGAAAATTCTCTAGAGATGCTCGCGGATTCGCCTAGTTGCATCATATGGCATGACTACGGAAACCGCGAATTCCCGGAGTTGACGCAATATCTTGACGATCTTGCCTCCGATCTGACGCTTTACCACATCGAAGGCACGATGCTCGTGTTTCATATGAAGGGCGTCGAAGTTCCGGTTCGGAAACCCTGAACCATCGCGTCTTTATAATTGCGACAACACTGAAGCGGGAATTACTATGGCCGTTCCATCCGAATTCGATAACAGCACCTTTTCATTGGCGCGGGACCATCTCGCCGCGTTTGTTAAAAAAACTGCCGCCAAACTCAGCGGTCAGAGCGGGCGCCTGCTTGAAGTCGGCCCTCAGGAACGTTTATTGGTCAGGGAGACCTTTAATAACTTCTCGGTCGACACATTTGACGTAGTTGACGATTATAAACCAACAATTGTCGGCGATATCACAAAGCATAATTCAACCATTGGCGACAGCGCGTACGATTGCATTGTTTGCATGGAGGTCATCGAACACACGGTGAATCCAT
This sequence comes from Paraburkholderia sp. BL25I1N1, assembly GCF_003002025.1. Taxonomy (GTDB): domain Bacteria; phylum Pseudomonadota; class Gammaproteobacteria; order Burkholderiales; family Burkholderiaceae; genus Paraburkholderia. Next base: position 22,159 of record NZ_PVZB01000024.1, on the reverse strand, counting down.
TCGATACGATCAAGGAAATCAGAAGAATTCTGAAACACGAAGGATTTCTGCTGATTTCGGCGCCGCTCAACTGGCGCATTCACGGCCCGAGCCCGGATTGCTGGCGCATCACGGAACATGGCTGGAATGCTCTGCTGCGTGACTTCGATATTCTCGAGATCGATATCCTGGAATCGCCTGGCCGGGAACTGTTTCCCATCAGATACAACGTGCTCGCCAAGTGCAACAAATTCAAGAACACGCAAGACAGCGAACTGACGTTCCGATTCATTTAGTCTTCGACATGAAAAACACCCTGGCATCCGTTGAGGCGGTCATCGATCAGATCGCTTCGAAGACGTTCAATCCAGACGTCTTCAAAGAGACCGGCGTATTCGTGATGCGCGACGCTATTCCGCAGTCTGTCGTGCAGGAATGGCAAGCCGAGTGGCAGGCGTTTTACGACGCGCAGTTGGCCGAAGGCCGCGACGTCAACAAGGCGAATCCGGTTTCGCTCACCGAGCAACTGCCGCCGAAGCTGGCCTCCATGTACAAGGAGCCGGTCTTTGCCGAGACGTTCAAGCAGATCTTCGGAGATCACGTCGCGCTGTACAACCATCGCTTCGTGATCAAGGACAGATTCAGTTCGAACAGAGTGTTCCTGCACCAGGACAGTTGCTATCACCTCGGCAACCTGAACAAATGCAGCATGTTCGTGCCGCTCAGCATCGTCAACGCGGACAACGGCGGCATGTCGTTTTACGCGGGCTCGCACAAACTCGGCGTGCTCGGCGATGCCGGCGAGATCAATCCGGACAGCTTCGAGTTCAAGTGGCCAAAGGTCACGCCGGAACTGAATCCGGGCGACTTTGTGATCATGAACAGCGCGCTATGGCACGAGTCCGGCCCGAATGTGTCGGGTATCAACCGCATCATGGCCGACACCATCGTGCAGCCGGCGGACGATCCGACCGGCAAGGATCTGCTGTGCGGCGAATGGCAAACGGATATTTTCTATTCGCCGACCAACTACATTCGCTACTTCGTCAATTCGCGCGTGTTAAAGCTCATCAAGTATGAGAAAGAGCGCGCGGCCGCTGCGGTGTAATCGTGGGCTTGCTGCGCGCAGCGCAGCAGCGCACCTTGTTTGCACTTTTCGCTACATGCGTTACTGAAACGTCGCATTAACCGACAATTGCACCGCGTTACCCTTCGGCCGATTGCTGGTGTTGAATTCGTTGACCCAGCGCAGCGCAGCCGAAATGGGGGTCTTCTGCACCTTGCCCGACCACGTGATCATTGGCCCGAGCCCCACGGAATGACCCTGGTCGCCGCCGACAATGTCCGCAATGCCGCCGCTGTCATGGCCGATCTGCTGGATATAGCCGCCCACCACGCCGACGCCCCAGCCGCTGCTGAAGCGCTTGAGCACGAGCAGATCGAGCACGCTGACTGGCGCGTTGTGATAGTGGGTGTCCTTATTGGGCGTATAGAACTCGAGGCCGTAATTCAACGACAGTTCGATGTTCTCCTTCGGCAGCAATTTCGTATAGGCGATTGTCGGTGTGAAGGTCCACGTGTTCTGTCCGGCATTCGCGAGCCGGTTCGAGTTGTACGCACCGGTCGGCGCGTAGATCTGCACGCTCAACGCGACGTGGTCGGTCTTGGTCAGGTGATAGCCGGCAATGACTGGCGTAAAGAAGAAATCGGCGAACTGCGTGCCGTGGTCGTTCGGCAAGCGACCATGAAACGACGAGATGTTCGTGTACTGAACCGGCACCCCGAACGACGACGCGAAGTTCCAGCCGCCCACGGTAATCCCCCACGTCTTGACTGCGGCGAGGATCGTGTATTCGGCCTTCGCATTGACGCCTTGCGTGACCTGTCCGGCAATCGGAATCGACTTGCTCGCGCTTAGCGAGCCTTCGTAATAGATCGTGGCGGCCGACACGATCCAGTCGCTGGTGGGCGGCACGATGCCACCGTACGGCGTCACCTGCTGGCCGGTGATCGGACGGCCTATGCCGCCTTCCGTCGCCCACGCCGTCTGGGAGAGACTCACGCCGACGGTGGTCAGAAGCGCGCCTTTGCACAATCCGGCAACGAGCCGACCGGCTGCCAACAAACAGTTAGGTTGACTCATAATTGTCCTCATCGAATGGATGTTCGGCATTCTCACTCTTCCGGCACCGCATCTGGGCAGCCTGCGTCCGCAAGCCACACTGCGCGCTTGTGCGCAGGCATCAGGCTTCGCGCACAATTGGCGACGCGACCGACGCCAGCACGGCCGTCGTCACCCATGTCGCCGCCTTCCTGTGCATGTCGATGTCCGGGTCGTCCATGCGCGCCTCAGCGCTCTGCGGCGTGGAAACATCCAGCTGTGGTCGAGCACGGTGTCGAACACGTTCGGCGCGTAGTGGTTATGGATGTTGAATGGGACGGCAAGATTGAGCGAGTGATTAACTTTATTGACGTCGGCGGCGGATGCCTGAGCCAAGGCCCGTGACCGCACGAACGCAGCGGCGTTTAACGTCCTCATCCGAAACGCGCAACGGTAACCCATTATCGAGCCTTGTATTATGGGTATTTCTTCCAGGCGTGCACCCACCTTTCCCCGACGAAAAAATCATTTCAAAGGAACGGCGTTCGGGTGACGGATTCAAGTTCAATTCATCTCGCGCGTGTTTGCGAATTCGGACACCTACGCGCGGCCGGACGCCACATCGCGCAATGAAGCGCGTTATATCACTCGAACAATCTAGAAAGGTGGCGCAGCTGAGTACGGGCTTGCATGAACGGTCCTTGAAACGAGAGACGCCGCATCAAACGAAGCATGCGGAAAGGAGAAGATTCACCACGCTTGTATCGTTAGGAATACTAGCAACGATTTCTGCAATCACGGAGATAAATTTGTAACACGGCAGAAGCCAGGTCAGTCGCGACCGGCTTGCCCGCTTATTCAATCGGCATTGTGTTTTGCCGAGGCAGGCTCAAGCCTCAATGTCGAAAAAATCCCACAACGGCTGCAATAAACCCTTTGGCCCATTAGACTGGCGCTCGCTTGAGTTCGTCCCACCGCTTTCGATGAGGCTTTCATGATTCGCACGCTGCACCGGTACTGCATCGCCTTCACCGTTGTCCTTCTTTGTGCCTGTTCCGTGACGCCGCGACAGGACGGGGTGTCGCAGGCCGGCGCATCGACGGCCGCCGCGTTGGCGTCGTGGAATGACACGAAGACCAAACACTCGATTGTCGACTTCGTGACGCTCGTGACTACGCCCGAGTCCAAGGACTTCATCCCGCGTGCCGACCGGATCGCCGTATTCGATAACGACGGCACACTGTGGCCCGAGCAGCCCGCTTCGGTGCAATTGGTGTTCGCGCTGCAACGTGTGAAGACGGTGGCCGGACGGCATCCGGAATGGATGCGTCAGGAGCCGTTTCGCTCGATCCTCAAAGGCAATCTCAAGAGTGTGGCGGCAAGCGGCGACAGCGGCTCGATGCGGGTGTTGGCGGCGGCCCACGCCGGCATGACGGGCGATCAGTTCGCCGCACTCGTGCGCGAATGGTTCGATTCCGCGGCTGACCCGCACTTCAACCGGCCCTACGCCGATCTCGCGTATCAGCCCATGCTCGAGTTGCTTGCCTATCTGCGCGCCAACGGCTTCAAGAGCTATCTGGTGACGGGCGGCGACGCCGAGTTCGCCCGCGACGTCGCCCAACGCATGTACGGCATTCCGCCCGAGCAGGTGATCGGCAGCACCGTTAAGTATCGGTATGGCCAGAGCAACGGTGCTGTCTCGCTGACGCGCCTCGCGCAAGTCGACACGCTGGTCGACGGCTCGGCCAAACCGCTCGCCATCGAGCGCGTGATCGGCAGACGTCCGGTGATCGCGTTCGGTAACGCGGATGGGGACGGGCCAATGCTCGAATGGACCTCGGCAGGCGATGGCCCGCGCCTCGCCGCGCTCGTGCATCACACGGACGCGGATCGCGAATACGCATACGACCGCACGGCGAAGAGCGGCAAACTCGACAAAGGTCTGGACGAGGCCGGCGCGAAAGGCTGGCTTGTCGTCGATATGAAAGATGACTGGAGAGTCGTGTTCAAGCCGGACGGCGCGACAGCGACCGCAGCGCCGACAACGGCCCGGCCGAACTGAACCTGAAACTCAGAAGGCCGTGGGGCGAGCGGCCTTCTGCGACTGATTCAACTGTCGTCGGCGGCTCGTCTAGCGGCTCAGCGTAATCGCCAGATACGTGGCATAGAGCACGCCGCAAATCAGTAACGCCCACACCGGCACGCCGCGCTCACGCACATTGATCCGCAGCCACGCCGCGGCGGCGAGCGTGATCACGATGCCGGTCACCACTTCGATACGCGGCACCCACGGCGTCAGCAGGATACCGATTGCTGGCAGCAAGGTGCCCTGAAACACCATCGCACCGGTGATGTTGCCGAACGCCAACGTGTCCTTGCCGCGGCGAATCCAGAGAATGCTGTTGACCTTCTCGGGCAGCTCGGTCGCGATCGGAATGATCAGTAGCGAGAGCAGCAGCGGCGACACGCCGAGCGCCTGCGAGACACCGCGCACACCATGGATGAAGCCTTCCGCGCCCCACACCAGCAACGCGACGGCGAGCGCCAGTTGCACCACGATGGTCGCGAGGTTGGTCGGCACGCCGAGGCGCGAGATCAGCATCTTGCCCGGCGCTTCAGTGCCGTGGCCGGCATCGACCAGATCATTCGATGCACGGAAGGTCATCACCACGTAGGTGACGTACACGCCGACCAGCGCCACGCTGAAGAGCGCGCGCACGATCATTTGCTCATGCGGCACGTACATCGCCGCAGCGGCCAGCACGAACGCGCACAGGAAATAGTTGAGGTCGCGCGTGAAACCCGTACGCTCCGGCGCGACCCAGCCGCGCGCGCCCCGCGAGCCGACAATCGCGAGCGTCATGAGGAAGGTGGAGAGGGTGGAGAGCATCAGTGGTGCACCGAGAATCGCGCCGACGCCGATTTCCTGGTTGACCACGTTATCGGTCGTGCCGCCGGCGATCGCGAGCAGCGGTACGAGCGTCTCGGGCAACGCCGTGCCGACGGCGGCGAATAGTGAACCCGTCACGCCTTCGGAAATCTTGAGGCGTTCGCCCAGATGCTCGAGTGCATTGGTGAAGAGCTCGGCCGCCACCAGAATGACGACCAGCATGATGGCAAGTTCGAACAGGAGACCGGTCATGCGCGGCGCTCCGCGGACAGACAGAAGCAGAGACGCGGCGAACGGACGAGAGGGGAGACTTGCTGGATGCGACGATTTTTCACAGGGCAACTCCGCGGTCGGACGTAGATGACTAACCAATGACGCACCGCCGCCCGTCCGACCAGAACGAGGCAGTGCGTCAATGGTCTCGCCAAACCGACCCGGTCGAACGCGCCATGACCCGCAGGCCAAGTATGTTGACGCGCTCTCCTTCAAAGGATGAAGGAAGGCTACTCCCCAGTGACCGGGGCATTCTAACGGCAGGGGGCGCTTTCAACAACCTTGTTGCGGGGAAGGCGGTTGTTCGAGTCCGATCGGTTAGTCGCGCAGTTGCGAATCCAGCACGTTAGTTGAAGTGATATTGCACACCGATGGTGAAGCTGTTATTCGTTCTTCGGGTGCCGTCGTGATTGCTGGTGTCGGTTGTCCATTCGCCCACCGCGCTCACGTGTTTAGCGAATTTATATTCGACGCCTAAACCCCAGTGAGGACGGATGTTCGGCCAATCCGTTGTCAATCCAATACGGACATAGGGCATGAACTGATTGAACGGCATGCCGAATTTCGCATCGATTCCGCCGTCTTTATAGGTTGTCGAGCCATGATGCAGATCGGCAAAAACTTCGGCGCCTGCGACGAAACGGTCGACGTCAAAGTTATATCCCGCCGTGAAACCGGGAAAAACCGTGGCGTGCGATGCTTTACTGTGAACGCCTGAGGCATCGGAGGTATTCACACCCAATTTGAAACCCACATAGGGACCGGCAAACTCGCTTGCACCTGTTTGAGGCGCCACCGATTGCGCGTGGACGAGATTGGATAGCATCATGATCGATGCGGTTAAAATCAGCCGGGTTATTTTGTACATGACCTGCAATAAAACGATCGGCGCGCGGATAGATCGCGACACCTTTATTAATCAGTGAAGCGATGTCGAATGCCGCTTCGGGGATATTCACGCGATGCAATTTGCATGAACAAGCCATGCTAATTAAGAGGATAGGGTGGGGCAATGGGAAATTTCCGCATGGAGACGTTCAAACGTCCGATTCTTAGTTTCAATACAGACAAAGCGCATTTTTTTAGGATAATTCTGCAAAGCGCATGCGAGCGGACGCAGGGCGTCGAGGGACGATTATTTGCAGGAATATGGGAGTTTAGGCGGCAGTCGTCTGAACACGACATGACCGTAAAAAAACAAAAGGGCTTAGCGCATATTGCGTAAGCCCTTGAGCGAGTTCGACTCTTTTTGGTGCGCCCGGCTGGGATCGAACCAGCAACCCCTGCCTTCGGAGGGCAGTACTCTATCCATTGAGCTACGGGCGCTTCAACACGAATGCGCGGCACCAGAACGGATGCGACGCCAAAGCGAGACCGAAAGGATACCCGGTTTCCGCCATACCGTCCACCGGACGGCCTGAAGGCCGGTCTTCGCAGTCTTTCGCACAACCCGCGCGATGCGGGTAAACGCCTGCTGAACACCGCGCCGCGCCCCTCGCCGCCGCCGAAATGTTCCGTCTATAATCGTCCGTGCCTGATTAAAGAACAAGAAGTTGCCGTCACGCTGTACCGCTCACATACCCACGGAGACGAGACAAGCATGAGCGAAGCACCACACGGAGCCCCGATCAAAACCCCCGGGCAGCTCGTCGCCGCAATCATCGCCAGTTTTGCGGTACCGATCGTCATCATCGTTCTGCTAGTGATCTACGTCGACAATTCGACGCGCACCGGCGCCGGCACCGACTCCCTCTCCGAAGCCGAGGTCACCGCCCGCATCAAGCCGTTCGCCCAAGTCGACATTCGCGACGCCAACGCGCCACGCGTCTACAAGTCCGGCGAGGAAGTCTACAAGGCGGTGTGCTCCGCGTGTCACGCGTCGGGTGCGGCAGGCGCACCGAAATTCACCAATACCGCCGACTGGGCACCGCGCATCGCGCAGGGCTTCGACACGCTGCTGCACACGGCGCTCTCCGGCAAAGGCGCGATGCCCCCGCGCGGCGGCACCAGTCCGGACGACTACAGCGATTTCGAAATCGCCCGCGCGGTCGCCTACATGGCCAACAATTCCGGCGGCAGTTTCCCTGAACCGGCTCAGCCGGCAGTGGGCGCAGCAGCAGCTGCGGCATCCGGTGCTGCGGCAGCGGCGCCCGCCGGCGCTTCCGACGCGGGTGCGGCTCAGGCCGCCGCAGCGATGGCCGCCATGGCGAGCGTGCCGCAAGCGGCCGCGCCGGCAGCGGTCGGCGCGCAAAGCGCCGACGCGTCACAAGCAGGCAAGGCGTTGTATCAGCAGGTTTGCCAGGCCTGTCATGCGGCCGGCGTGTTGAACGCACCGAAGTTCGGCGACAAAGATGCCTGGGCACCCCGGCTGAAAGAGCCGATGGACACGGTCTATAACTACGCGCTGCACGGCAAGGGCGCGATGCCGCCGAAGGGCGGCTCGACAGCCTCCGACGCGGATGTGAAGGCCGCCGTCGACTACATGGTCAGCGCGGTGAAGTAAAACGCTCGCGGCGTTTGCCGCAGCACTAAAAAATCCCTGCGCCGCGTCGCCGCGCTGCAGGGATTTTTTATATCGCGGCCGGCAAACAGGCCTACGCGATCTCAACAATCTCAGCATCAGCTCAAGGCTTCTGCAACAGCGCCTTCAAACTCGCGAGCCGGTCTTTCGGCGACATCGGCGCTTCTTCGGGCGTCGGCGGCGGGGCGTCGTCGAGCAGCATTTCGGGAATGAAGCGTGACGGCTCGCACACCACCGTCTCTCGCGCGCGCTTGCGCTTCTTGCACCAGTTCAGATGCAGACTGCGCTGCGCTCGCGTGATCGCCACGTACATCAGCCGGCGCTCTTCTTCGATGCGCGCGTCGTCGATCGGCTCGTCGTCCGCACCGCCGCGATGCGGCATGATGCCTTCCTCGACGCCCACCAGAAACACGTGCGGATACTCCAGACCCTTCGACGCATGCACCGTCGACAAACGCACCGCGTCGGGATCTTCCTCGCGGCCTTCGAGCATCGACATCAGCGCGACCGTCTGGATCAGCCCGAGCAGGCTCTTGCCGGTGTCGCCGAGACCGTCGGCGGTGTCGTAGCCGGTGGCTTCATCGGCCGCGGCGCCCGTGGGCTCGGCCCTGGTGCCCTTGCGCTTGAGCCATTCCATGAACTCCAGCACGTTTTGCCACTTGGACTGCGCCTGACGTTCGTCGAACGCGTCGTACAGATAGGCTTCGTAGTGGATCGCGTCCATCAGTTCGTCGAGCAGCGTGCCGGCGGCGTCCTTCTCGGCGCGATCGGTGAGGCGCTGCATGAAATCGCAGAACACGCGCATCGGCTCGATCTGCCGCGGCGACAGACGCGCCTCGATGCCGCCCATGTACACCGCCTCGAACAGCGACACTTTGGCTTGGCCTGCGAACGAGCCGAGCGCCTCGAGCGTCGTGTTGCCGACGCCGCGTCGCGGCGTCGTGATCGCGCGGATGAACGCGGGGTCGTCGTTCGCGTTGGCGATCAGACGCAGATACGCGCAGATGTCCTTGATCTCGGCCTTGTCGAAGAAAGATTGGCCACCGGACAACACGTACGGAATCCGCTCGCGCCGCAACACCTGCTCGAAAATTCGCGCCTGAAAGTTGCCGCGATACAGGATCGCGTAGTCGCGGAAATTCGCGCGCCGCTCGAACTTGTGCGCCGACAGGCGAAACACCACGGACTCGGCCTCGTGCTCTTCGTCGTTGCATGGCGTGACGGTGATCGTGTCGCCCATGCCGTGTTCGGACCACAGCTTCTTTTCGAACAGCTTCGGATTGTTCGCGATCACGTTGTTCGCGGCGGTCAGAATGCGGACCGTCGAGCGGTAGTTCTGCTCCAGCTTGATCAGATGCAGCTTCGGAAAATCCTTGCTGAGTTGGCCGAGATTTTCGAGCGTCGCGCCGCGCCAGCCGTAGATCGCCTGATCGTCGTCGCCCACCGCCGTGAACGCCGCGCGCTTGCCGGCCAGCAGCTTCACCAGTTCGTACTGGCAGGCGTTGGTGTCCTGATACTCGTCGATCAGCAGATAGCGCAGCTTGTTCTGCCAGCGGTCGCGCACCTGCTCGTTCTTTTCGAAGAGTTCGGCGGGCAGACGGATGAGGTCGTCGAAATCGACTGCCTGATACGCGTGCAGCGTCGCCACGTAATTGCGGTAGACGATCGCGGCCTGATGTTCATCCTCGTTCGCGGCGATCGCGATCGCCTGCTCCGGCATGATCATGCCGTTTTTCCACAACGAGATGATCGACTGGATCTTGCGGATGAAGCCCTTATCCGTCGAGCCGACCTGCTCCTGGATCATGCCGAAGCAGTCATCGGAATCCATGATCGAGAACTGCGGCTTCAGGCCGACGTGCTCCGCTTCCTGCCGCAGAATCTGCACGCCAAGCGAGTGGAAGGTGCAGACCGTCAACTGGTTGACGGGCACTTTGCGGCCTTCCTTGCCAGGCGTGGTGAGGGTCTTGCCTTCGAGCAGCTTGCCCACGCGCTCGCGCATTTCCAACGCGGCCTTGTTCGTGAACGTGACGGCGGCGATGTGGCGCGGCTCGAAGCCCTTGGCCTCGATCAGGTGCGCGATCTTCTGCGTGATCACGCGCGTCTTGCCACTACCTGCGCCGGCGAGCACGAGACACGGACCGTCGAGATAACGGACCGCTTCATTTTGAGCGGGGTTCAGGCCTGCGGACATCGTCAGTGGATGGGTGTTGCGGTTGAAAGCAGCGGTTGAGGGCGTGGCGGCATATTCGCCGGAGGCCCGGGGGCATGCTGCGCAGCCCCGGCAGCTGGAACGGGCGCCCCGCGCGGTGCGCGGGTATTCCGGCCCGCTGCGGTTCGCGCGAGAGGAGCGATGTTAACACGATTGTGTTGACGGATAGCGGCGACAAACGCTCACGACGACGCTGACGGTCCACCTCCAGGACATGCCACAATTGCGGTGTTGCGCGCCGTCGCCGCGGTGGCAAAGCGGCGCGCCGTTTTTGCAGGAAGACACGCATGTCCGCATCGCTGAAGATTGGATTGATGGGTTACGGTTTCGCCGGCGCGACCTTTCATGCGCCGGTGATCGAGCACTGCGGCCGCGCGAGCGTCGCGGCCATTGCCACGAGCCAGCCCGAGCGCGCGCTCGCCGACTATCCGCACACCAAGGTGGTGGCCGACCTCGACGCGCTGCTGGCGCTGGATGAACTCGACTGCATCGTGATCGCCACGCCGAACGACACGCACTTCGACCTGGCCCGCCGCACGCTGGAAGCGGGCAAGCACGTGGTGGTGGACAAACCGGTCACGCTGAACGCCGCCGACGCGCACACGCTGGCCAACATCGCGCTCGCCCGAGGCAAACTCTTCATGCCGTTTCACAACCGTCGCTGGGACGGCGATTTTCTGACCGTGCGCGATCTGCTGGCGAGCGGCGAGTTGGGACGGATCACGCAATACGAATCGCACTTCGACCGTTTCCGGCCGGAGGTGCGCCAGCGCTGGCGCGAGGAAGCGTCGCGAGGCGGCGGCTTGCTGCTGGACCTCGGACCGCATCTGATCGACCAGGCGCTGGCGCTGTTCGGCACGCCGCAAACCGTGTCGGCAACGGTGCGCGCACATCGTGACGACGCCGGCGCACCTGACTACGTGCACATCCAGCTCGGCTACGGCGAATTCGAAGTGGTGCTGCACGCGAGCGCGCTGACGGCGCTGGTCGCGCCGCGCTTCACCCTCCACGGCACACGCGGCAGCTATATGAAATACGGGCTCGACACGCAGGAAGATCAATTGAAGGCGGGCCTGCGTCCGGGCGACGACGGCTTCGGCGCCGGCAACGCCCCGGGTGTGGTGCGCGTCGTGGAAGGCGATCAGGAAGTCGAGCGGGAGTGGCCGACGCGCAATGGCGATTACGCCGGGTTTTATGTCGCGGTGGCCGACGCGATCCAGAACGGCGTGAAATTCCCGGTGAGCGCACAGGACGCCGTCGACGTTATGACGGTTATCGAGCTTGCCGAACGAAGCTCGGAAGAAGGCGCCCGGCTGCCGTTCGAGCGGATTCGCTGACGGTTTGGTCCGCGCGGCGAAACGGCTTGTGTACCTAAAACAGCACTCGCCGTGCACGCGGCGCGGGCCCAAAACCCTGACAAGCCCAAAAGGAACATAACGTTACAAATCAGGCCGCGCCGCAGGTCAGCGCGGCCCGGTAGTCATCCGTTGCTACCAGGTAGCACCACAAAACGACAATGACTTCCGGAGTGTCCATGCCCCGTACTATCCGCGCGCTCGCCGCTTGCGCCTTGCTCAGTTCCCTCGCCGCCTGTGTGGTGGCGCCTCAACCCCAGCCGGCGCCTCGCCCCAACCCGCAACAGATCGCGGATCAGCGCCTGCATCAGGTCGAAGGCCGCATCGACAACCTCAGCCGCCGGATCGACAACCGCGTGAATCAGGGCTATTACCCGCCGCCCCAAGGCGCAGCGCTGCACCATCGCCTCGACGTGATCCGTCAGGAAGCGCACGACATGGCCGCGCAACACGGCGGCGGCCTGTCGGGCGACGAACAGCGCGTCTTGAATCAGGAACTGGACAACGCGGCACACGCTATCGGCGAGTAATCGCGCCAGAATCAAATCCGGCTTCAACGCCGAAGCAGCACGAGCGCGGGCATCACGTCCCGCGCTTTTTTTGACAAGTGCGCAGACGCTCCGTCAACCGCCGCGCGGTTCTCGGGCCTTTATTTGACAAGCCCCCGGCCCTCGCGTACATTCGCCGCACGCGTCGGGAGAGCGTGCTGGCCGCAGAAAACCGCAGGCCGCGCCGCCGAAGGGGCACACCCGCAAACTCTCAGGCAAAAGGACCGACCGCGTCGGAGAACCCGCTCTCAGGCAACATCGAGCACCGGTTTTTCGCACTCTGGAGAGCGGCAGTAGCCGTGCGCATCGCGCGTCGTAAGTGCGAGCGAATCTGGCAAGCTGCCCACCGAAGGGGCGCGCGTTTCACCGTGACACGTCAACGTGACCACGGCAACGCAATCTCTCAGGTATCGAGGACAGAGGGGCCATGCAACGCATCGCTCGCAGCTAAAAGGCCGCGAGGCGTAGCGCCGCATGGCCTTTTTTGTTTCGCGAGACGCCCGAGGCCCCATGACCGAACTCAAACACACCCCGCTCAACGCCACCCACCGTGCGCTCAATGCCCGCATGGTCGATTTCGGCGGCTGGGACATGCCTGTCAACTACGGCTCGCAGATCGACGAACACCGCGCCGTGCGCACCGACGCCGGCATGTTCGACGTCTCGCACATGTGTGTCGTCGATTTCACCGGCGAGCGCGTGCGCGCATTCTTCGAGTATGCGCTGGCGAACAACGTCGCCAAGCTGCAAACGCCGGGCCGCGCGCTGTACTCCTGCCTGCTGAACCCGAACGGCGGCGTGATCGACGATCTGATCGTCTATTACTTCGGCGAAGATCATTTCCGCGTGGTCGTCAATGCCGGCACCGCCGATAAAGACATCGCCTGGTTCGGCCAGCTCAACGCCGAAGGCAGCTTCGGCCTGACCATCACGCCGCGCCGCGATTACGCGATCGTCGCCGTGCAAGGCCCGAATGCGCGCGAAAAAGTATGGCAAACCGTGCCGGCCGCACGCGCCGCCACCGAAGCGCTCAAGCCCTTCAACGCCGCCCGCATCGAAGACACGCCGTTCGGCGAGTTGACCGTGGCCCGCACCGGCTACACCGGCGAAGACGGCTTCGAAATCATTGTCCCCGCAGATCACGTCGAAGCGTTGTGGAATGCGCTGCAAGCCCAAGGCGTGCGCCCGGCCGGTCTCGGCGCGCGCGACACGCTGCGGCTCGAAGCCGGCATGAACCTGTACGGCCAGGACATGGACGACAACGTCTCGCCACTCGACGCCGGCCTCGCCTGGACCGTCGACCTCACCTCGCCGCGCGACTTCGTCGGCAAGGGCAAGCTGGAAGCGGACGGTTCGCAGGCTGCGTTCGTCGGCTTGATTCTGCTGAAGGAAAACGGCAAGGCGGCAGGCGTGCTGCGTGCTCATCAAAAAGTCGTCACGCCGCAGGGCGAAGGCGAAATCACCAGCGGTACGTTTTCCCCGACCATGCAGGAATCCATCGCCTTTGCGCGCGTGCCGAAAGGCGTGCAGCCGGGCGACACCGTTCACGTTCAGATTCGTGACAAGAACGTACCTGCAAGCGTGGTAAAACTGCCGTTCGTGCGCAATGGCAAAGTGCTCGCGGTTTAAGCAAACCTGCGCGTGCGTCTACTTCCCACGTTACAACCGAATCACACCGCATAGGAGCATCCGATGAGCATCCCGGCCGATCTGAAATACACCGAATCGCACGAGTGGGTCCGCACCGAGGCGGACGGCACGCTGACGGTCGGCATCACCGACCACGCGCAGGAAGCGCTCGGCGACATCGTCTTCTTCGAAGTCCAGGAACTGGGCAAGACGGTCACCGCCGGCGACACCGTCGCTGTCATCGAATCGGTGAAAGCCGCTTCCGATATCTACGCGCCGGTTTCCGGCGAGATCATCGAAGCGAACACCGCCGTGGCCAACACGCCTGATTCGGTCAACTCCACGCCGTACGAAAGCTGGCTCTTCAAGATCAAGCCGGCTGCGGACGCGACGCAAGACCGTCTGATCGACGCCGACGCGTACAGCAAGTCAATCGGCGCCTGATTCACCTTTACGTTTAACCCGACAGGTGCGGCGCGTCCTTTTGAATGCCGAAGGACGCCGCACCGCCAGGAACACCCATGAAGCTCGAACACCCGGATCGTCTGATGAACCGCACTCCTCTCTCGCTCGCCGCGCTCGAAGTGCATGACGCCTTCGCCGAACGGCATATCGGCCCGGACTCGGCCGACCAGCACGCGATGCTCGAAGCCCTCGGCTTCGCATCGCGCGCCGCGCTGATCGACGCCGTCATTCCGAAGACGATCCGCCGCACCGAAACGCTGCCGCTCGGCCCCTTCGCGCAACCGAAGAGCGAAGCCGAAGCGCTCGCCGCGCTGCGCGAACTCGCGGACAAGAACCAGGTGTTCCGCTCATACATCGGGCAAGGCTATTACAACGCGCACACGCCGACGGTGATCCTGCGTAACGTGCTGGAAAATCCGGCGTGGTACACCGCGTACACGCCGTATCAGCCGGAAATTTCGCAAGGCCGTCTAGAGGCGCTGCTGAACTTCCAGCAGATGATCGTCGACCTGACGGGCCTGGCGATCTCGAACGCGTCACTGCTCGACGAAGCCACGGCTGCCGCTGAAGCGATGACGCTGCTGCAACGCATCGGCAAGCCGAAGTCGAACGTGTTCTACGTGGCCGACGACGTGCTGCCGCAAACCATCGAAGTGGTAAAGACGCGCGCCACGCCGGTCGGCATCGAAGTGAAAGTGGGCCCGGCCGCGGAAGCCGCGGATGCAAATGCGTTCGGCGTGCTGCTGCAATATCCGGGCGTGAACGGCGACGTGCGCGACTACCGCGCGCTCACCGAAGCGATCCACGCAGCGGGCGGCCACGTGGTGGTCGCCGCCGATCTGCTCGCGCTGACTGTCCTCACGCCGCCGGGCGAATGGGGCGCGGACGTGGCCGTCGGCAACACGCAGCGCTTCGGCGTGCCGGTCGGCTTCGGCGGCCCGCATGCGGCTTACCTCGCCGTGCGCGACGAATTCAAGCGCCAGATGCCGGGCCGCCTCGTCGGCGTGACCGTCGACGCGCAAGGCAACCCCGCGCTGCGTCTCGCGCTGCAAACGCGCGAACAACATATCCGCCGCGAGAAGGCCACTTCGAACGTCTGCACCGCGCAAGCGCTGCTCGCGATCATGGCCAGCATGTACGCCGTTTATCACGGCCCGCACGGTTTGAAGACGATCGCATTGCGCGTGAACCGCATCGCCGTGTTGCTGGCGGAAGGCGCGAAGCAACTCGGCTACTCGCTCGCCAACGAAACGTTCTTCGACACGCTCACCTTCGAATCCGGCGCACGCACGCAAGCGCTGCACGAGGCCGCGCAAGCGAAACGCATCAACCTGCGCCGCGTGAGCGATACGCAAGTCGGCCTGTCGATCGACGAAACCACTACGCGCCGCGATCTGGCGGATCTGCTCGAAGTATTCGCGCAAGCCGCCGGCGCGAAAGACGTCCCGCAGGTCGACACGCTCGACGCGGCGATGGCTGCGTCGAATACCGCATCGGTGCCGGCCGCGCTTGAGCGCACGAGCGCGTACCTCACGCACCACGTGTTCAACCGTCATCATTCGGAAACGGAAATGCTGCGCTATTTGCGCAGCCTGTCGGACAAGGACCTCGCGCTCGACCGCTCGATGATCCCGCTCGGCTCATGCACGATGAAGCTGAACGCGACCTCGGAAATGCTGCCGGTTACATGGCCCGAATTCGGCCAGATTCATCCGTTCGCACCGGCTGAGCAAACCGTCGGCTACCGCGAAATGATCGATCAGCTCGAAGAGATGCTGGTCGCGGCCACCGGCTACGCTGCCGTGTCGCTGCAACCGAACGCCGGCTCGCAAGGCGAATACGCTGGCCTGCTGATCATCCACGCGTATCACGCGTCGCGCGGCGAAGCGCATCGTAACGTCTGCCTGATTCCCGCTTCGGCGCACGGCACGAACCCGGCGTCGGCGCAGATGGCCGGCATGCAGGTCGTCGTGGTGGCCTGCGACGCGCAAGGCAACGTCGATATCGAAGACCTGAAGAAGAAAGCCGATCAGCACGCCGACAAACTCGCGGCGATCATGATCACGTATCCGTCCACGCACGGCGTGTTCGAGCAGAACGTGCGTGAAATCTGCGAGATCGTGCACGCGCACGGCGGCCAGGTCTATGTGGACGGCGCGAACATGAACGCGATGGTCGGACTGACCGCGCCGGGCCAGTTCGGCGGCGACGTGTCGCACCTGAATCTGCACAAGACCTTCTGCATTCCGCACGGCGGCGGCGGACCGGGCGTCGGTCCGGTTGCGGTCGGCGCGCATCTCGCGCAGTTCCTGCCGAACCAGATTTCGTCGGGTTACGAACGCGCGCCGAACGGCATCGGCGCGGTATCGGGCGCTCCGTACGGCTCGGCATCGATCCTGCCGATTTCGTGGATGTACATCGCAATGATGGGCGCGAAGAACCTCACCGCCGCGACCGAAACCGCGATCCTCAACGCGAACTACGTGGCGAAGAAACTCGCGCCGCACTATCCGGTGCTGTATTCGGGCCCGGGCGGCCTGGTCGCGCACGAGTGCATTCTCGATCTGCGTCCGATCAAGGAAACCAGCGGCATCACCGTCGACGACGTCGCCAAGCGTCTCGCCGACTACGGCTTCCACGCGCCGACCATGAGCTTCCCGGTGCCGGGCACGCTGATGGTCGAGCCGACCGAATCGGAATCGAAGGAAGAACTCGACCGTTTCATTGAAGCGATGATTGCGATCCGCGAGGAAATCCGTGCAGTCGAAGAAGGCCGCTCGGATCGCGAGGACAACCCGCTGAAGCATGCGCCGCACACGGCAGCGGTGGTGATCGCGAATGACTGGAAGCACGCGTATGCGCGCGAAACCGCGGCGTATCCGCTGCCCACGCTGATCGCGAAGAAGTACTGGCCGCCGGTCGGCCGCGCGGACAACGTGTACGGCGACCGCAATCTGTTCTGCTCCTGCGTGCCGATCGCCGACTACGAGTAAGCGGGATTGCCAGTGCGCATCGCCCGTCGTCTCGAAAAAGAGGCGGCGAGGCGATGCGCGGTTCCGCTCTGAGGTTCTCTGTCGTTCGTGGCCGCAAACGGCTAACATCACACACCGAATCAGCCTAACGAGGAGTTTCGCATGGCGCGAAAGGTGCGATTGATGCAAAGCCGGACCGAAGCAACGCGAGCGCCGAATTGGCGGCAAGTCTGCACGCTGCTGTTGGCTGGCGCAGCCGTGCTGCTGCCGCTACGGCAAGCGCAGGCCGCGATGAATTTTTGCGCGGCGCCCGCGCTGCAAACCAGCGAACGCACGAACGCCGATCCCGGCGTGAAAGCGCTGGTGAGCAACGTGCAGGCCCATCTGAACGACCAGCCGCATGCGCTGGCGAAACTGCATACCGAAGGCACGCTGCCGCACGAGGGCATTTACGACCAGAGCGTCGAGGCGGAGAAAGATCTCGATCTGTTGCGCGACGCCGCGCTCGCCTGGCGCGCCACCAGCGACGACCGCTATCTCAAGCTCGTCGACCGCTTGCTGTACGCCTGGGTCACGACCTATCAACCGAGCTTCAATCCCATCGACGAAACCCGTTTCGAAGGACTGATTCTCGCGTACGACATGACGGCGAGCGCGTTGCCGGTGAAAACGCGCAATGCGTCCATGGCGTTCCTGACGAAACTCGCGAACGGCTACATCGGGCAAATCGACGCGCAGCCGCGCCCGCTCAAAGGAACGTTCAGGAACAACTGGCAGAGCCATCGGATCAAACTGATTGCCATGGCCGCGTTCACGCTCGACAACCGCAAGATGATCAACGCGGCCCAGCGTCTGTTCGTCGAGCATATCGGCGACAACATCGAGCCGGATGGTTCGACAGTCGATTTCAACGAACGCGACGCGCTGCATTACGTCACCTACGACTTGCAGCCGCTCGTGACAGCCGCGCTCGCCGCGCGTCGCCATAACCGCAACTGGTTGCCGGAGAAGGGCGCGGACGGCGCGTCGTTGCAAGCCGCGCTCAACTGGCTGGCGCCGTATGCGGCCGGCAGCAAGACGCATGAAGAATTCGTGCATTCGAGCGTTCCGTTCGATGCAAAACGTCGCGAGGCCGGCTTGCCCGGCTATTCGGGTCAGTGGGATCCGAAGAACGCGACGGAACTGTTTCACCTGGCGGCGCGCCTCGACGGGCGCTATACGCCGATCGCGCTACAGCTCGCACCGACGCCGCCCGCGTGGCTCGCCGTGTGTTTGCCGCTGCCGGCGCGGTAAATCAACTTTATCCATAGCAGGGAGCAGTAAATGGCAGTCAGCGTCTTCGACCTCTTCAAAATCGGCATTGGTCCGTCCAGTTCGCATACGGTCGGGCCGATGCGCGCGGCGCTGATGTTCGCTCAAGGGCTCGAACGCGATGGGCTGCTCGCCGCGACCGCCTCGGTGAAAGTGGAGTTGTACGGCTCGCTCGGCGCGACGGGCAAAGGGCACGGTACCGATCGCGGCGTGATGCTCGGCCTGATGGGCGATGCGCCCGATACCGTGGACCCGGACACGATAGCGCAGCGGCTCGAGGGAGTGCGCGTGTCCCGCAAGCTGGCGCTGCTCGGCACGCACGAGGTGCCGTTCGTGCAGAAGGATCACATTTCGTTTTATCGTCAGGCGCTGCCCGAGCATCCGAATGGTCTGAAGTTGCGTGCGCTCGACGCGCAAGGCGAGACATTGCGCGAGTCGACCTATCTGTCGGTGGGCGGCGGTTTCGTGGTGACGGCCGGCGCGCCGAATACGAAAGTCCTGGCCGCGGTCGATCAACTGCCGTACTCGTTTCGCAGCGGCAACGAGTTGCTCGCGCTGTGCGAATCGACCGGTAAGAGCATCGCTCAGTTGATGTGGGAAAACGAGCGCGTCTGGCATACGGAAGAAGAGACGCGCGCGGGCCTGCTGAAGATCTGGGACGTGATGCAATCGTGTGTATCACGGGGTTGCGGCATCAACAATCCGGATGCCGACGGTAACCTGCCCGGTCCATTCCAGGTGAAGCGGCGCGCGCCGCAGCTGTATCGCGCGCTGTCGGGCAATCCGGAGCTGGCGTTACGCGATCCACTGTCGATGATCGACTGGATCAATCTCTACGCGATCGCCGTCAACGAAGAAAATGCCGCCGGCGGACGTGTGGTGACGGCGCCGACCAACGGCGCAGCCGGCATTATTCCCGCCGTGCTGCATTACTACACGCGCTTCATGCCGGGTTCGAATCAGCAAGGCGTGATCGACTTCCTGATGACCGCCGCGGCGATCGGCATTCTGTACAAGCTGAACGCGTCGATTTCGGGCGCCGAAGTGGGCTGTCAGGGCGAAGTGGGCGTCGCCTGCTCGATGGCGGCGGGCGCACTCGCGGCAGTCATGGGCGGCACCCCGAAGCAGGTCGAAAACGCCGCGGAAATCGGCATGGAGCACAACCTCGGGCTGACGTGCGACCCGGTCGGCGGCATGGTGCAGATTCCGTGTATCGAGCGCAACGCGATGGCATCGGTGAAAGCGGTCAATGCCGCACGCATGGCCTTGCGCGGCGACGGCAGTCACTACGTGTCGCTCGATTCGGTGATCAAGACCATGCGCGAGACCGGCGCGGATATGAAAACCAAATACAAGGAAACGTCACGGGGCGGGTTGGCGGTGAATATCGTCGAGTGTTGAGGGCGGCGCTTCCTTGCCTCGATGCGGATGACGACGCGGGCTATGGCCCGCGTTTTTATTTGCGCGTCGCTTCTTCGCGTTCGTACATCACGTGCGGACGCCTGTGCTACGTACTGTCGCCGAAGCGGGAGAAGGCGCGTGCGCTTCTTACCTGCGCGCGGCCGCGAGCGATCCCGTAGCACGGCGCCGTGACAGCGGCGGCGCGCTCGGCGTAAGCTGTCGGAGCGCCGATCGGCTGATGTTCAGGTTGATTCGGCAATCTCATACCGCACTTACGCACTGCCTGGAGACTTCATCGCAATGTCGCAGCCGAATACTCCCGTTTCCGGTCCCGCCGCCGCTCAAACCACCGGCGCGCGTCTCGTCGTCGATGCTTTACTCACGCACGGTGTCGAACGTGTTTTCTGTGTGCCCGGCGAGAGTTTTCTCGCCGTGCTGGATTCGCTGCACGACGAAACCGAACGCATCCAGACCATTGTTTGCCGTCACGAAGCGGCCGCGGCGAATATGGCGGAGGCCGTCGGCAAATTGACGGGGCGCCCTGGTGTCGCGCTCGTCACGCGCGGGCCGGGCGCCACGCATGCATCGATCGGCGTGCACACCGCGTTTCAGGATTCCACGCCGATGATTCTGCTGATCGGCCAATGCGCGCGTGAGCATCTCGACCGCGAGGCATTTCAGGAAATCGATTATCGGCGCATGTTCGGTCAGATGGCGAAGTGGGTCGCGCAAATCGACGATCTGAAGCGCATTCCCGAGTATCTGAGCCATGCGTTTCACACGGCGACTTCGGGGCGACCCGGGCCGGTGGTCTTGTCGTTGCCCGAAGACGTGTTGAGCGACGCATGCGATGCCGTGGCCGGCGCGCCGGCTTATCAGCGCGTGGCGGCGTCACCGTCGGCGGCGCAGATCGAGAAGTTGCGCGGATTGCTCGACGGCGCGCAACGGCCGATGGTGATCGCAGGCGGCAGCGGTTGGACGCCGGCTGCGTGCGCGGACTTTCGACGCTTCGTCGAGAACTGGCAATTGCCGGTCGGCCTCGCGTTCCGGTTTCAGGACACGCTCGACAACGAGCATCCGAACTATGCCGGCGACGTCGGCCTCGGCATCAATCCCGCGCTCGCGCAACGCATTCGCGACGCCGACGTGCTACTCGCGATCGGACCGCGTTTGGGCGAAGCGACGACGAACGGCTATACGTTGCTCGACATTCCGAAAACGAAGCAGACGCTCGTGCACGTGCATCAGGGCGCGGAGGAATTGGGCCGCGTGTATGCGGCCGATCTGCCGATCGTCTCTGGCATGCCGGAGTTGGCGGCAATGCTTGCGGAGTTGGAGCCATCGTCCGAGCAACTCGCGTGGTCGGGTGCAGCGAGCGAGGCGCATCAGGCGTATCTCGACTGGCGCAAACCGCGTCAGATTCCCGGCGACGTCCAGATGGGCGAAGTGATTCAGCAGTTGCGCGCGCATCTACCGGACGACGCGATTCTCACCAACGGTGCGGGCAATTACGCGACGTGGCTGCATCGGCACTTCTCGTATCGGCATTACCGTTCGCAGCTTGCGCCGACGAGTGGCGCGATGGGCTACGGCGTGCCGGCGGCGATCGCGGCGAAGTCGATGTATCCGCAACGCGCGGTTGTGGCGCTGGCCGGCGACGGCTGCTTCATGATGGCTGCGCAAGAACTCGCGACGGCGATGCAGTACGACCTGCATGTGCTTTTCATCGTGGTGAACAACGGTCACTTCGGTACGATTCGTATGCATCAGGAGCGGCACTATCCTGGGCGGGTGCATGGCACCGGGCTCACGAATCCGGATTTCGCGGCGTTCGCGCGATCGTTCGGCGCGCATGGCGAGACGGTGGAGCGGACTGAGGACTTTCTGCCTGCGCTCAAGCGTTCAATGGAGGCGAAGTGTGCGGCGGTGATCGAGATTCGCATGCCGCAGGAGGCGAGCACGCCGGGTGCGACGTTGGAGCAGGTTAGGGAGCAGGGGAGGAAGATGCGCGGGGAGTCAGCATAAGCTAGTTGCTTAAGAGATTTCACCCAGAAAGGTTGGGCGCATGTCCAACCTTTTTGGGCACCCGTCAAGTAATTCGCAGGTTTGGAACCTGTCCGCATTTTTGTGTGCGAGGCGGTTAGCGGAGTTACCCGCGTGCGTTGGTAAAACGCTCTCCAAACAGAATAGCGAACTGGTTCATGGCGGAGGACCAGTCGAATGCCGCCCGTACAGACTTCGCCAGCACGTTGCGCAATGCCAGCCACAGTAGCTTGATGGCGGCCTCGTCGTTGGGGAAGTGACCGCGGGTCTTGATGATCTTGCGTAGTTGCATGTTCAGGCTCTCAATGGCATTCGTGGTGTAGACGACACGGCGTATGTCGGGCGGAAACACGAAGAACGGTGTGACGTTCTCCCACGCCCGTCGCCACGACTGCACGATGGTCGGATACTTCGCACCCCATGGCCCTTCGGCAAAGGCCTCCAGGGCCTGCTGCGCGG
>NZ_PVZB01000023.1 GCF_003002025.1 Paraburkholderia sp. BL25I1N1 | reverse complement strand
CAGGTCGCGACGTGAGCGTGTCGTCGGGGCGCTCACTGTTCGCGTCGGTGCGCGGTGCGATCTCGATGTTCGCCTACCAGCTTGGGCTGAAACTGATCGCCGCGAAAGGCCGCGTCGATATCCAGGCGCAGAGCGACCAGATCGCGCTCGCCGCCCTGAAGGACATCACGGTCAGCAGCACGGACGGCAAGGTCGTCATCACCGCGTCGAAGGAAGTCTGGATCGGCGCGGGTGGGTCGTATATCCAGATCAACGGTAGCGGGATTATCAACGGCTCGCCGGGGGTGATTCTGGAGAAGGGGCGTTGGGATGTGCAGGACGCAGACGCTCGCATACCGAGCTTCCCTCCGTTCGGATCGGGTACGCCCACTGATGACTACATCCATTCGCTGTAACTTTCCCTCCTGACAGACCTATGATTATCAGCCCGCCCTTTCTTTCAGCAGCCCACCCGCAGCAGAATGACGCAATGCCCACAGCGGATGCGGGCAACACGGTCGTACCCGACGATGATGTGTGTGCCGCCAACATGCTCGAATGTGCGCCGGGCAACGGCGCCTATCCGGTCAGCTTCAATCTTGGCTGGCATGGCGGTGCGCATCTGAAAGCCCCGCTCGACGGCAATCAGGTCACTTCCGTGCGCGCCATCGCGGACGGCACAATCGTGTACGTGCGCCAGACGGATACGACCCATAAGCCGACGCTTCAGTACCGCAACGTGCGTACGGACGACGGCTGTGTCGTCATCCGGCACGATACGGAAATTGGCGAAGGCGACAACGCGAAGGTCACCTATTACTCGGTGTACATGCACCTCCAGGCCGCGCTGTCGTCGCTGTCCGTGGGCAAGAAGGTTTATCGCAAGGATATCCTGGGCACACCGGGCCAGATTTACGGGCAGTTTCCGCAGATCCACTTCGAGATCGTCTGCAACGAGGCGAACCTGAGGAAGTTCATCGGGCGCGCCCCCGGGCCGCTGGGCAGCACCCCGGCTCGTACCGATGCGGTCTATGGCGACAGCTGGTTCTTCATTCCTCGCGGTGCGAAGCTCTTTGCCAGCGAACCACACCCTTTCCGTGATGACGACAGCGCGCCGCCTGTCGCGACGTTGCACCCCCAGCCGTCTCTCGTGCCGACGGGAACCAGTTGCGAGCTTGTCGTCCGCATGCATTACGAGAAGGATTGCACGCTGACGACCTACAGGCAGAATGCGGATTTGAGCTGGTCCGTGTGCGGTGCAATGCCCGCGGAAAGAGAGGCAGAGTACAACCTGTATCAGCGTGCTAACGCCCTTCACGGACGCTTTACAGACGATTCTCTGTCGGCAATTGCTCCAGGCATGGCTGTGGCCTCTCCGAGCGCCATCTTCGAGATGATCCGTTTCGGACGCTGCATCAACGATCAACTGCCCGCCGGCGCGCGCTTCAATCACTGGCGGAAAGTGAAGACGCCAGACGGTGATGGATGGATCAACCTGTCCAAGGCAGGCGTGCGCGCCTATAGCGACGCCGATTTCCCGGAGTGGGCCGGCTGGAACTTCATCAACGATGATCCGACACCCGACAGCCTGTGCGATTCACCGACTGTGAAGCGGTGGCTGGACGTCAATCATTCCGGTCATGTCACCCACGCCGACGCTGTCGGGGCTCTGGGTGTCGATGCGGTTCATCAGCGCCTTGCTCACGCTGTCTGCAAGTTTCCTTCGGAATGGAGCCGGGACGGACTGGAGGCGCGATACAACTGGCTCAGGAGTCCGCATGAGGCATTGACCAGTCCGTTATCGGACGCAGCTTTTAGCAAGCTGGTGGATCACGCGCGCGATCTGGCGTTTTGGGAGGACGTCAGCGATCCTGATTTTCCGCATGCCGATGAGGTCTGGCATTTTCCGCCGACGGCGTTTATCCGGCATTTCAGAAGTTGCGGCTGGTTAAGCCTCGACGAACTGACACAACTTATCCCCAGAAAGCACGGGCCGAATAATGCGCAATACACTATTGACTGGCAGACCGCACATAATCGGTTGACCGACGGAACGATTAAATATGCCGCCCTTAACAAGACGTTCAGGAAATATTGTGTCACGACACCGGACCGACAGATTGCATTTTTGTCTCAATGCTACATTGAGACAGGATTATTCAGGACCGCCGTAGAGGATAATATTGGGCAGGGTTCAACCGGAAATGTTCAATATTACAGGGCATTTTATGGTCGCGGCGTGATGCAGCTTACTTGGCCGTCGCTGTACGCCGATTACGGAAAATATAGGGGATTCCCCGACAACAGTTCCGGCCATTACACGGACTCTAGAATTACGACGACCTCAATGCATTACTGGTCTTCAGGACCAACGACAGATGCGAGCGGACATATACATCAGGACCTCAGACGATGGCATCCTCGTTATGATCCTGATTTGGTTGGCTCCGATAGTTGGAATGTATGTGAGAGCGGCGGATTCTTCTTGTTCTGGAAGCACTTTATGGGAACAACAAATATTCTACGGATGGCCGACGAAGGCATAACCTCGACGACGATCGGTCGTGTCTCGGTATTGGTGAACGGGGGCGGAGCCGGATATGACGAAAGGCAACAGTATGCCGCATTTCTTTTGCGGTATCGAAGCGACTCCTTGGACACCAATGTACATACTACGCTGACTTACCGGCGACAGCGGATTGTCTCTCATCCGCACACAGCATGGGGTGAATATCCCGAGCAAGTACAAATGTACGTGGATTTCACCCCTCAACGCTATACATAAAGTAGGACCATGAAATGAAACTTTCCATTGCAGTGTTGTTTTTAGCCATCGGGGTGGCATTTTGCGCGCATGCAGAAGGTTCAATAAGCATTGACCCCATTCCGACAGTTCGGAATGTATCGTCAGGACTTAACCGTTCGCTTGTGGCACTCCGCGCTCGCGTGCGGTTAGATGCGAAATATTGCATGGAAAACGCCGAAGGAATGGAATCTATCGGAACCTATACGGCCGCTTTTAGGAAAACGATAGATACCAAAAAAATTATTGTTATAGAAGTTTCTGGCTCTATGATGTGCGACGGCGTTCACCCATCGTCATATCGTTATGGGATTGCCTTTGAAAGGTTTAGCGGAGAACGATTGAATTTAAACGCCATTTACAATATTGCGATTTCTCGAGATCATCACTTGTTTTTACGATCGGAGCTTGCGGAATCCGCGAAAACAAGTTATCGAAGAGAAAATTCAAGTAATCAGTCGTGCCTTGCGAACTCGGATTGGGAACAAGCAGTAACTAATTATCCAATTACCTTCTCCCCGGAGGGCAACGGATCAATCTCTCTTTATTACGCAATTCCAGATGTATCTGCTGCATGTTTTCCGGTGCTGCATTTGGAGCGAAGTGCGGTTGCACACTATCGTGATGCCGCCCAAGCGGCTCGGTTTGATCTTCCGTAAAAATTCGCCTATGTGCACGCCGTACTATTGCGTCGTGCGGACGGATTTGTTGAAACCAAAGTAAAGAATATGGACATTAAGAATATTTTTATTTCTATTGCACCGTGTTTCGCCAACACCTCCAATACGTTCGCGAAAACATGCAATGCAGATGCCTTCCAAAATGCATGAATCGCACCAGGCATGATCGATTGAACTGCGAGGCCGGATGCGGAATGATAATTCAACAGTGTTACGATAAAGGTATCGCGGATATAAATGAGAAAATAAACCGCCAGATGCTAGACGTGAAATCTAAAAGCGGAGCCGTCTGTGTGAACTTTTCCGCTTCGTATCTAGACGTCGCATCTCGCATGGAAAGTGATATTTTGGACAAGGCTGATAGTTTGCCTGGATGGGTTGCAGGTGAAATGAAGCTCAACCTCGCCAAGCAGCGTCTCGATAGAGTCGGCTTGATACGCGGATCGTGCAAACAATAACGAAGGGACATTTCCATGAGTGATCTCATCCGACTCGGTGACGCCACCGACCACGGCGGCGAAGTTATCACCGCCTCAGAAGTCATGCGCTATGGCGGTGTGCGCGTGGCCCGAAGGGCGACGAAGTGACCTATCCGCTCCACCCTGAGGTCGTGCCCAACGTCATCATTGGGGGCGACGACAGGATCACGGACCACGGTGTCCCCGTCGCGCGTCAGGGCCACCATGCCACATGCGGTTGCAGCCTTATACCCAGCGTCGTCTGATTTCACGTTCTCGGGTCGCTTCCACGACACGGGTATTTGCATGGGCGTGCTGCGCAACCACGGCATGCCGGTGACCATCGAGACGCGCAGCGGTGCGCAGTCGCCCGCCAAGGACATGGGCGAGATGGTGCAGCGCCTGACGCAGGCGCGCGCGCAACACGAGAACATGGCGCAGCTCGACGCGATCCGGGGCGGCACCGCCCAGTGGCGTGAAAATCCGTTTCCCGAAATGACGCGGCCCGATCTTGTCGTTGCGAGCGCGGCGGGCATCCGCATGACCGCCACGCGGGGAACGTACATCGTGAGCGGGCAGGATCATGCAGTGACAGCGGGCCGCGACGTGAGCGTGTCGTCCGGGCGCTCACTGTTCGCGTCGGTGCGCGATGCGATCTCGGTGTTCGCCTACCAGCTTGGGCTGAAACTGGTCGCCGCGAAAGGCAAGGTCGATATCCAGGCGCAGAGCGACCAGATGGCGCTCGCGGCCCTGAAGGACATCACCAGC
The DNA here is from genome assembly GCF_003002025.1 of Paraburkholderia sp. BL25I1N1. Lineage (GTDB taxonomy): Bacteria > Pseudomonadota > Gammaproteobacteria > Burkholderiales > Burkholderiaceae > Paraburkholderia. The sequence continues at coordinate 133,908 of NZ_PVZB01000023.1, read as the reverse complement.
ACAGACGGCAAGATCGTCATCACCGCGTCGAAGGAAATCTGGATCGGCGCGGGCGCGCTCGTGTATCCAGATCAACGCCAGCGGGATGTCGGCACGCCACGAGTCCCCTCCACCTCAGCGCTTCGCGCCCAGCGAAGTCCTCGAATCGTTCCGCGTCCACGCTCGCGTCGGCACGCACAAGACTTCTCATCCGTTCGTCCGGAACGGCACGCCGGATCATGCCGCCGAGCGTGCATCGGTTATCATTCAATCGCCCGCTTACCGTGGTCCGGCCATGCGCGCGCGAGCTGCGAGTCAGGCACAACCTGACTGTTGCCGACAGGACGATCATGAGAGTTCTCCTTGTTGAAGACGACCTGCAGATTGGTCAAAGTCTGCTGCGTGCACTCAAGGACGCCGACTATAGCGTCGACTGGGTGAGAGACGGCGTCGCCGGGCGCGACGCGATGGCCAATGCCGAATACACCGTCGTGCTGCTCGATCTGGGCTTGCCCAGCATGAGCGGCATCGAGTTGCTGAAGTCGTCGCGCGCGGCCGGCAACGCGGTCCCGGTGCTGATCCTGACCGCCCGCGACGATCTCGATTCGCGCGTACAGGGTCTCGATGTCGGCGCCGACGACTACCTGCTCAAACCTTTCGACGTCCCCGAACTGCTCGCCCGCATCCGTGCGGTGCTGCGGCGCAAAGCAGGCTACGCATCGTCGCGTCTCGGCGACGAATCGCTGAGCCTCGATCTCGACAAGCGCACGCTGACCTGCAACGGCGCAACAACCGTGCTGTCCGCACGCGAATTCGCGCTGATGCTCGCGTTTCTCGAACGCCCCGGCACGATCCTGTCGCGCGAACAGCTCGAGGACCGTTTGTACGGCTGGGGCAAAGAGGTCGAAAGCAACGCGGTGGACGTGCTGATTCATTCGGTGCGCAAGAAATTCGGCCTCTCGGTGATTCGCAATGTCCGCGGGCTCGGCTGGACCGTGATGCTCGGCGAAGCCGGCAAAGGCCCGGCGTCATGACGCGCCTACGTGCGCTCGTCGCCGCAACGTCGCTGGTCGCGCTATTCGGCGCCACGCAGCCCGCGCTCGTCGAAGCGAAAACCGTCCACTTCGCGAACGAAAAGGCCTGCCCTGTCGTTGCCGATCGCCCGGACCACAAACCGTCGACTCGCGAGCAGATCGCCCATACGGTCAACGGCGACATCGCGTACTACCGTTTCGGCCACGGCACGCCGATCGTGCTGCAAACCGGTTTTCGCGCGACGGTCGCGGAATGGGACGCGGCCTTTCTGACCGATCTCGCCAAACGGCACGAAGTCATCGTCTTCGACAACCGCGGCATCGGCCGCTCCGAACCGGCTGCATCGAGCTTTACGATGCGGGACATGACGCTCGACGCGGCTGCGCTGATCGACACGCTGCGACTCTCCGACGTCACCTTCGTCGGCTGGTCGATGGGCGGCGCCATTGCCCAGCAACTCGCGCTCGATGCGCCGCTCGCCGTGCGGCGCATCGTCCTCATGAGCGCGCCCGCGCCGGGATCGCTCGGCGTGCCGGTGACGCCGGGGGTCGAAGCCACCCTGTCAGGCAAAGCGGGCACCACTTTCATGGACGTCATGCGGGTCCTGTTTCCGCCCAACGCCGTGGATGCAGCGCAGCGGTGCTTCCGTCGGAATATGTTCCAGCCGGCCGGCTATCAGCCGCCCGCCATGTCCGCGACCGTGACCGAGGGGCAGTCCGCGTTGCTGCACGATTGGGCCGGTGACGAGGCCGCCGCTGCGGCGCTGAAAAACGTCCGCCTCGCCACCCTGATCCTGACGGGCGCCGACGATCAGGTCTTGCCGAAGCAGAACTCGGAAGCGCTCGCCGAACAGATTCCGCATGCGCAACTGCTCGTGGTGCGTTCGGCGGGCCACGCGATGATGTATCAATACCCGCACGCGCTGGCCGCCGCGATCAACACGTTTATCGCGACGTCGCGCCCGCCCAGCAGTGCCGAATAAATCCCCCAGCCTCGGCCGGCGCCGCAGGCATTCCAGTCCAAAATTCACCCAAGGCCGAACTGCGGTTCGCCGGTTTCACGCGCTCATTTCCGGCTCATTCTTCGCGCCTAAGCTTCATTCCATCGACGGGCAACGCCAGCTCCCATAGCCGGATCGCAACGCTCGTCGCAACACGGACTGGAGAAAATCATGTTCACTGAGCTTGCGAAGAAACTGAGCGCCTTGCTGATCAACACCGACGACCACGAACGCGACGCCTATCTGGCGTCCTCGGCCGATCTGGTCGATCTGGAGCACCGCATCAACGTGGTCGAAACGCATGCGGATCCGGTACGCTGGTATGGGGCGAGCACGCCGCACGAAGGGAGGATGTGAAGCAAGTCTTGCCGCCCACGCTTTCATGGGCGCGTCGCTCAAACGTGCCCACGAGGTGCGGACCGACTGGCTCGCGTGCTCCGGCGAAGCGCCGAACTCAGTGACGCCACTCGTTCATACGGCGGCCCGAAATTTTCCAACGGAAAGATTCCGCCTTCTCCGGCCCGTTTGGCCATCGCATCTTCTCGTTGGAAAAATCTACCGGGCCCGACCGCCGCAGATGTCCATTCTCGGCAATGCGAAGCAACAGACGCGCACACCGCATCAGTTTTCTCTAGAGTTGAAGGGTCGACCATCCAACACGCCAGTCGACTTTGTCGCGCTGATCGTCCAACGCGAGTTTCAATCAAAGGGAAAAACAAATGAAAACTTCTGTTCACCACGAAATACAGACCTATTCCGACGGGCAAATCGGGGGTCGTCAACTTCAAACGGGCGCCTTAAAACTTAAGCACACCATCCCCCCGGACGAGATCCGGGATAACCTGCCGGCCGGTCAAGGCGGCGTCGGGTTTCTCTTTCACGCGACCGACTGGGAAACCCTTTCCTTTTCGTTTCACAATGTGAAGCATCGAAATGCGTCATTCGAAGAAGAACTTTGGAACACCAGGCCTTTCATTGCCTCACCCATCTATTCGGGATCGCAGATCATCGGCGCCAATATCGCCTGCCCCGTGCCGCTCGAAATGTGGCTCGGCAGCCCGCGCGGCATCAAGCGATTTCGCGAGACGCAATTTTTCCCGGCCCTGGAGCTGGCAAGACAGGCCGGCCTGAACATGGTGGCGATGGGCGCCTCCACGCCTTATGCGTGCAACTACGGAGCCCTGCCGCGCGACATCAAACCGCCGCATATCACCACGGGCCACGCCGCCACTGCCGCGATGCTGAAAGACTGGGCCATGCACTGCTGCAATGAACTCGACCTCGAATTCGGCAACACCACGCTTGCTCTATTCGGCGCGGCTGGCCGGCTCGGCACGACGGTGGCCAAATACGCGCTCTACAAAGATGCGCCGCGCGAGCTTGTTCTGATCGATCTGCCGGACAAGGTGAATCTGCTCACCGAGCAAGCGAGGGAGTTGATGGCATCGGACCTGCTCGGTAAAACGCGCGTCTCCGTGCACACCTTCAGTCCAGACACCCCACTGCCGGACTTCGACGGCGCGATTCTGGCGAGCAGCACCAGCGTGCCCTACCTCACCGCGGCCGATCTCAGGCGCGCGCAGTTCTGGATCGACGACTCCCACCCGCGGGCGGCGAGCGTCGAGGCCGAACTCGCGTCACGCGGACATACGCTATATATTGAGTGCTTCGCGCGTGGGCCGGCCGGACTCAACACCGCGTTCCCGTTCCGGCTGCCGACCACGCGCGACTGCTATACCTGTTTCGCCGAAGGCTACTCCGCCTGGCAGGAAGGCATTGCGTCCGACTTCATCATCGGCAGCCCGCCCGTGTGGTCCGTCTCGTACACACACAGCCTGCTGAAGAAGTACGGTTTCGCGGTCGGCCCTTTCCACGGAAAGGACGGTTCGCCGATCGAGCCGGCGGCTGCACAACTTCGCGGCAAGCAAGAATTGATGGGCTCGTAAATGTCACTGGAGGCCTGATGGTCATGCCGCGCGAGAGCATGCGGGACGTGCTGGAACGAAGCCGGTTTGCAATACGATGGGGCGGCGCACTGGGCCTCCTGTGCCACCCGATCTACTACGTAGTCTGGACTTATGTCCTGCCGCAGCCTTACGACAATCTTTCCCTTCGACTGAGTGCGGCGCTAGTCTGCATTCCGTTGATTTTTCAGGCGCGCTGGCCGAAGCGGTTCAATCATTACCTGCTGATCTATTGGCATTGCTGCCTGATCTACGTCCTGCCATTCGTTTGCACATTCCTCGCGATCAGAAATTCATTCTCCACCATGTGGATGATGACCGAGGTCATGATGATCTTCATCATGGCGCTGTGCATCGACAATCCGCTTTTGCTGATGGGCTGCATCGGCATTGGCGTGTTCTCCGGGGCGCTTGCCGCGGTGCTCAGTTCGCCGGTGCCGATTGTCGTGACCGCCGCCGATCAGTCGAATCTCGCCTTGCTGCCGGTCGTCGTCCTGTGCAGCATGGCGTTTAGTCATGCGATCAGTAAAGGACGCATCTTCGTTGAAAAGAACCGTGCCCTGCAGGCGCTCGCCGGTTCGATCGCGCATGAAATGCGCAATCCTCTGAGCCAGTTGCGCTACGTGCTGGATCGCGTGGAAGAAGCGCTGCCCGCAACCAGGGGACCCGAACGACCGCTTGCGCTCGTGCACGACACGCACGATCGACACGACAGGAATGGGAATACCGCCGGGCTGTATCGTCATCTCGCGCAAGGGCAGTTGTCGATCGAGCGCGGCCTGCGCATCATTGCCATGACGCTGGACGAAGTCAGCGCCAAACCGATTCGTCCGGACTACCTCGCTTATCTGAGCGCGGCGAGCACCACGCGTAAGGCGCTGGAAGAATACGGCTTTGCCGACGAAAAGGAACGCGACAAGGTCAGACTCGTAGTGCGGGAGGACTTCACCTTCAAGGTCGACGAAACCGTCTATCTGTTCACCCTGTTCAATCTGATCAAGAACGCGCTCTATCACATCGCCACGCATCCGGCGGCCACGCTTACCCTGACCATCGAGCAGCAGTCGGTCATGGTTCGCGACACCGGTCCCGGCATTGCGCCCGCGATGGTATCGCATCTGTTCGAGCCGTTCCGTACCGCGGAGACTTCGGGCGGCACGGGGCTCGGGCTCGCCTATTGCCAGCGCGCCATGCGCGCCTTCGGCGGCAGTATCAGTTGCCGCTCGGAAGTCGGTAGGTTCACGGAATTCACGCTGCAATTTCCCGTTGTGCCAAAGAGCGAAATCGTGGACCACGAGCGGCAGATATTTGAACGCGCCACGCCGGTCTTCAAGGACAGGCGCATTCTGGTCGTGGACGACGACGCCGGTCAGCGTGCGCGCGCCTGTCGTGCGTTGTCGAAAGTGGGCGCATGCGTGAGCGAAGCGGAAAACGGCGCGGTTGCATTGACCGTGCTCCGCGAGTCGGCCCCTTACGACCTCGTGTTGATGGACATCAACATGCCGGTTCTGGACGGCTATACGGCCGCCGAGGAAATTCGCGCCGCTCACGACTATCCAAGCTGGAATGTCCTGATTGCCGCCTATACGGCCGAGCCCGGAAGCGTGGTGCGCGTGCTCGCCCGGCGCGCCGGCATGGACGGAATCATCAGCAAGTCCTGCAGCGTGCTCGAATTGATCACGACGCTGCAGGCACTTCTCGAAAACGGCAATCGCCACCATCTGAGCCAGAAATCCGACGCGTTCTCCGGCAAATCGATCCTCGTCGCGGACGACGACACCTACAGCCGGCTGGTGGCCAAAGCCTATCTGGAACGATGCGGAGCAAGCGTCGTCGAGGCCGAGCATGGGCAGGCCGTGCTCGCGCATCTGCAGGCGGACGGCGTGATCGACGCCATCGTCATGGATATGAATATGCCGGGCATGGGCGGCCTGGAGACGACCGCGTCGATTCGCGCCCGTGACGATTCGTATGCCACCGTACCGATCATCGCGCTGACCAGCCAGTCCGATCTCAAGGCGGTGCAAACCTGTCTCGCCGTGGGCATGAACGAAGTCATGATCAAACCGGTGCAAGCCGGTTCGCTGTACGCGTGCCTCGCGCGACAGTTTGGCCGGCAACGTGACTCGAACGCGCCGGCGCAAACCGAACTATCGTCGACGTCGGCGGCCACGCCGGCCGGCAATCTGCCGATCGTGACGGACAGCGAACTGCTCGACGAGAAACACCTCGAAGAACTGGGCTCGCTCGATCTGCTCGACGAATCGTTCCTCAAAGGCATCGAGCAGATCCGCCAGCTGGTGGCGCGGCTTGCGACAAGTGTCGCGGCCGGCGACCTCGAATCGACGCACGGCGTGTTGCACATCCTGCTCGGCGTGAGCGGCAATCTCGGCGCGCGAGCGCTGCATCAGTTCGCGCGGCAAATCTATCCGCGTGTGGTGCAAGGCGAATGGCCGGTGGAAACCGATTGGCTCGCGCGAATCGGCATCCTGAGCGAGCGTTCGACCGATGCGCTGCAGACGTATTTCGCCACGGCCAAGGCTGGCCGTGAGCATCGGGATTATTTCAGCGATCAGGAGTGACGCAAGTTGCCATGCGGGCCATCCAGTTCACCGCAAAGCCGCCTGACTAGCGGACGGCTCCTCGTCATCAGCGGCGTGCAGGCGGCTATTGAACCCCGGAAAACCCATCGTCACCGTCGTCCCCGCGCCGACCGTCGAATCGACTCGCAGGCATCCGCCGAACGATTGCATGATGCGGTTGCAAAAGATCATTCCCATGCCGTGGCCGCCGGCGCCGGCGTACGTGGTGACCGGATCCTGCAGCAGGCGCGCCTTGACCTCCGGCGCGATTCCCGGGCCGTTGTCGCGAATGCGGATCTCGGGTTCAGGGAACGCCACCACTTCGAGCCGCAATGCAGGCGCGCTGCTGCCGTCGAGCGCGCGCAGCGCGTTCGACAACAGCGAAGACAGCACGAGCGCCACGCAATTGGGCATGGCGTGCACGACAAAATCCCCTTCCACGTCGACCTTGACCCAATCGCGCTGTGACGCGACGAACGGATAGGTGTCGAGCAGCGTGGCGATCAGGCGCGTCGCCCTGACGGCGCGCGTACCGCCGCCCGAGGCGGACTTCTGGCCGCCGCTCTTGTGCACCGTCGCCCAGAACGACGAGATCAGCGTCAGGCAATACTGCGCATTGTTCAACATCGACTTCGCGGCGAGGCCGATCTCCCGCTGACGCTCCGGATCGTATTGCTCGGCCACGTCGTTCTCGACGGAGCGCGCGAACAGCGAGATCGTGGCGAGCGGCGTGTTCAGTTCGTGGGCGAGGAAGGCGAGCGTCTCGTCCATGGCGAGCAGCCGCTGCTGACGCGTTTCGCGTTCCGTGTAGCGCGCGGTTGCGAGTTGCAGCACCTCGCGCACCATGTCCGTTCGCAACGGCTTTTCGATAATGCGGAACACGTCGCCGGTATTGACCGTTTGCAGCAGCATGTCCTTGTCGGCATAAGCGGTCACGAGAATGCGCACGATTTGCGGATACTCGCGCGCCACCTGGCGCAGCAGATCGTCGCCGTCGCGGCCCGGCATGCGAAAGTCCGTCACCAGCACGGCAATTTCCGAGGCGTGCTTGCCGAGCACCGTTATCGCCTCGTCGGCGCCTTGGGCGACATACACTTTGTAATCGGCGCTCATCGCGCGCGCGAAGTGATTGCGCGACATCTCGTCGTCGTCGACGAAGAGAACGGAAAACGGCGGCTGCATAGGGTCACTCATCGCATTCCCAGCGGATGGCGGCGGGTCGACATTGAACGAAACCCACGTTACGGATGATAAAAATGGCTTGCCGCGCGGCAAGCACCGGATCGTTTTGGCGTTTGGAAGTATAGGGTATCGCGTCTCGCGAAAAATGGGGAATCACCGCACAGCCTTATCCGATATGCATCAGCGCAAACCAGACGGGCTCGCCGCGCATAACGGCACGTTGCTTGCGTACCGACAGAGCCGGACTGATCCACTGTCGCCTGCGCCGCGGGATCGCACAGCATGGACGCCCGAACCCTTCGAACAAGTGCGGTGCCATGGAACTGTCCAACGATGGCGATGCCGGCCGGGCCGGACGCGTGCGCAGACGGCGGCAATCCCGCGTGCTGTCGCGCTACGCCGGGCGGCCCATCCGGCTGATCTGGCGCTACGTGGCGCGCCGCAAGCTGACGCACACCGTGGTGCTGGCGAGTGTCGTGGCGGCGGTCGGCTGCGCGCTGGCATCGCAATATGGGATCCGCAATCTGATCGACGCGTTGCCGAACGGCCGCGCCCACCCGCAACACGTGATTCACGCGTTTGCCGTGCTGGTCGCGCTGATCCTCGCCGACAATCTGTTCTGGCGCATCGCGGGTTGGGTCTCGGCGCGCACGTTCGTGGCCGTGACGGGCGATATCCGGCGCGAAATGTTCGACTATCTCACGGTGCACGCCCCCACCTTCTTCGCCGACAAGCAACCCGGCGTTCTGTCCAGCCGGATTTCAGCGACGGCCAACGCGGTGTACGTGATCGAAAACACCGTGGCGTGGACGGCGTTGCCGCCGAGCCTGACCGTGGTCGGGGCGATCGTCATGGTCGGCGCGGTCAGCATTCCCATGAGCCTGACGCTGGTTGCCATGTCCGCCGTGCTGGCGTTCTGCCTGTTCCTGCTGGCGCGCAAAGGCACGGCCCGGCACGAGGCGTTCGCCGCGCGGGCCGCCTCGGTCGACGGCGAACTCGTCGACGTGATCGGCAATATGGGCCTCGTGCGCGCCTTCTGCGCCGTGGTGATGGAACGGCGCCGCTTCGACGAACTGCTCGCGGTCGAAAGCGACGCCCGCAAAAGCAGTGTGCTTTACCTCGAAAAGCTGCGCCTGCTGCACGCGCTCGCCACTTCCGTCCTGTCGGCGTGCGTGCTCGGGTGGACCGTGTGGCTGTGGAGCGTCGGCCGTGCGACCACCGGCGACGTGGTTCTGGTCGGCTCGCTCGGTTTCTCGATCCTGCATGGTTCGCGCGACATCGCCGTGGCGTTCGTCGACCTGACCCTGCATGTCGCCCGGCTCGGCGAAGCGTCCGAAACATTACTGATCCCGCACGCCATGCCCGAACCCACCAGAGCGGCGCCGCTCGAAGTCCGGCAGCCCACCGTGGACTTCGAAAACGTGACCTTCGCGTATCCCGGCCGCCGCCCGGTGGTGAGCGGTCTGAACCTGCATATCGGCGCGGGCGAGCGCGTCGGTCTGATCGGCCCTTCGGGGGCGGGCAAATCGACTATCCTCGCGCTCCTTCAGCACTTCTACGAGCCGGTCTCCGGGTGCGTGCGCATCTCAGGCCAGGACATCGCGCATGTCACTTTGCAAAGCTTGCAAGGCGCCATCTCGGTCGTGCCGCAGGACGCGTCGCTGTTTCACCGCTCGCTGCTGGACAACATCCGCTACGGTTGCCCCGACGCCACCGAGGCCGACGTGCGCCGCGCGTGCGAGGACGCCTACTGCCTCGATTTCATCAACGCGATGCCCGAAGGGCTCAACACCATTGCGGGCGATCGCGGCACCAAACTCTCCGGCGGACAGCGGCAGCGCATCGCGATTGCCCGCGCCATTCTGAAAGACTCGCCCATCCTGCTGCTCGACGAAGCGACCTCGGCGCTCGACACCGCATCGGAGATCGCCATTCAGGCCGCGCTCGAACGGCTCATGCAGCATCGCACCGTCGTCGCGATCGCTCACCGGCTGTCGACCTTGCAGTCGTTCGACCGGATCGTGGTGCTCAACCGTGGCCGCGTCGTTCAGCAAGGCACGCCGGCCGAGCTGGCCGCCGTGCCGGGCATCTATCGCGACACGCTGGCCCGGCAGATCAGACGCACGCCGGCGCCGCGCCCCGATCTCATGTGATCGAAACGCCGGCGACGCCGCAAGGTCGTTCTTTCACACGCCGCCGCCCCCGCCGAACAGACGGCGCACGAGTTCACGGCCCCGGCTCGTCAGCCGCAGCGCCGACGTGCCGCCCACCATCACGCCCTCCTCGCGCCGGTCGATTTCGATCAGCTCGTACCGGCTCAGCGCGAGCACATCGGGATCGATGGCTTCCTGACGCCGCCCGGTGTCAGCGAGACGCAGCAGTGTCGCGAGTTCATGATGGCTCAGCATCGGGTACCTCGTCGGTTGAGACTGGACAAGGCCCTCATGCTAGCGAGCGAGCCCGACATTCGGGCTACGGTTCTGTTGCGTCGAGTTACGCGGTTACAGCTCGGCTGCGCGTATGCCTCGCTTGTTCTCCCGTCACGGTCCGCGTCGTTGCTACTTTTTTCCGTATGGCCGCGCTCGCGCCGGGGTAGACGGCACGGCGCCACGGTCCGGTCGACCGTAACAAATCGAAACGCCCGTCAAGGTGGTGTCGCGAGAATTAGCTCCACAGTCGGATAGACTCTGGGCGTGATTGTGTGGATCCTGTCGCCGGCACCGGCGATACCCATCCTGGGAGTTCGTATGACGCTCTTCGACAGCCATTGGCCGGACCGTCCATCGACGGCGTTCGCCGGGTGCCACGCATCCGGCGGGAGACCGTCATGAGCGAAGCGTCGACGATCCCGGTCAGGCGTCCGCGGCGTGGCCGCATCGTGTTCGCGATCGTGGTGCTGGCGCTGATCGCCCTGGTGGTGTTTCATGTGTTGCGCTCGAAGCCGGCCAAGCCCGGCATCGCGCCCCAGGTCGTAACGGTCGCCGCAGCCACCACGGGACCGATGCCGGAGACGCTGAGCGAACTGGGCACCGTAACGCCCGTTGCCACCGTCACCGTGCTGCCGCAACTGAGCGGCTACCTGACCGCCGTCGGCTATCGCGAAGGCCAGGACGTGCAGAAAGGCCAATTCCTCGCGCAGATCGACCCGCGCCAGTATGAAATCAGCAAGCGGCAAGCCGAGGCGCAACTTGCCAAGGACAAGGCGGCGCTCGCCCAGGCGCGCGCCGATCTCGCGCGCTTTACCCAACTCAACGAGCGTAAGTCGATCGCCGAGCAGACCTATGCGGACCAGAAGTTTCTCGTCCTGCAGGACGAGGCTGCCGTCAAGGCCGACGAAGCCAACATCGCCCAGTTCGATCTCGACTTGATCTACTGCCACATCACTGCGCCGGTGTCAGGCCGGGTCGGGCTGCGGCTCGTCGACCCGGGCAACTACGTGACCGCGTCGAGTCAACCGGGCATTGCGGTCATCACCACGATGAAACCGACCACCGTCCAGTTCACGGTTCCGCAAACCGCGCTCGATAAGGTGCTGCAACGCGTCAACGCCGGCGCGCAGTTACCCGTCGCCGTGTTCAGCAGCGACAATTCGCGGCAGATCGCGACCGGCACGCTGTACGCGATCAACAATCAGATGGCGACCGCGACCGGCACCGTCACGTTGCGCGCAACGGTCCCCAATGACGACGAGGCACTCTTCCCCAACGAATTCGTCAACGTCAAACTGCTGGTCGACACGCTGCAAAACGCGGTGCTGGTGCCGACGCCCGCGGTGCAGAGCGGCGCGCCCGGCGACTACGTGTATCTGGTCAACGCCGACAACACCGTATCGGTGCGCAAGGTTACGCTGGGGCCCAGCGACGGTCAGCATACGGTGATCACAACAGGGCTCGCCGCCGGCAACGTGGTCGTCACCGACGGCATGGACCGCTTGAGCGACGGCTTGAAGATCAAGGCGTCGACGGCGCGGCCGGGCTCGGGTGCCGCGGGTGCGTCGGCGGCCACGCCGGCCGCACCGCCGGCCTCCGCGTCCGCGGCCAACGCGGCATCCACGGCTTCATAGCACGCCGCCCCGTCGATGAACTTCTCCCGCCTGTTCATCCTGAGGCCCGTGGCGACGTCGCTGCTGATGGTCGCGCTTGTGCTCGTCGGCCTGGTCGCGGTGCGCTTCCTGCCGGTCTCGTCGCTGCCGGCTGTCGACTATCCGACCATCCAGGTCCAGACGTTCTACCCCGGCGCGAGTCCGAATGTGATGGCGACCACCGTCACTGCGCCGCTCGAAGTCCAGCTCGGCGAGATTCCGGGCTTGCAGCAGATGGTGTCTTACAGTTCGGAAGGCGCGTCGGTGATCACGTTGCAATTCGATCTCTCGCTGAATCTCGACATCGCCGAACAGAACGTGCAGCAGGCGATCAACGCCGCCAACAGCTTCCTGCCGGCCGGCCTGCCCGCGCCGCCGACCTACGCCAAGGTCAATCCGGCCGATCAGCCGATCCTCACGCTCGCGGTCACGTCGAAGTCCATGTCGTTGACGCAGTTGCAGGACACCGCCAACAATCGCCTCGCCACCAAGATATCCGAAGTGCCCGGCGTCGGCCTCGTCACAACCGCCGGCGGCAATGTGCCGGCCGTGCGCGTCGAAGCGGACCCGCAAAAGCTCGCCGCCTACGGCCTGAATCTCGACGATCTGCGCACGCTGCTCGCGAACGTCAACGTCAGCCAGCCGAAAGGCAATTTCGACGGACCGGAGCTCGATTACACCATCAACGCGAACGACCAGATCGTCGATCCGCAAGACTATCTGGCCACGGTGATCGCGTATCAGAACGGCGCGCCAGTGTATTTGCGAGACGTCGCGCGCGTGAGCCAGGCCGCGCAGGATGTGGAACGCGGCGCGTGGTACAACCGCACGCCGGCCATCGTGCTGAACGTGCAGCGTCAGCCGGGCGCGAACGTGATCGCCACCGTCAACCAGATCATGAAGCAATTGCCGGCGCTCGAATCGACGCTGCCCGCCGGGCTGCAAGTCACGGTGGTCGCCAACACCACGGGCGTGATCCGCTCGTCGGTCTCGGACGCCGCGTTCGAACTGGTGCTCGCCGTCGTGCTGGTCGTGCTGGTGATTTTCGTGTTCCTGCGCAACGTGCCCGCCACCATCATTCCGAGCATCTCCGTGCCGGTCTCGCTGATCGGCACGCTCGCCGTGATGTACCAGCTCAACTATTCGATCGACAACCTCTCGCTGATGGCGCTGATCATCGCGACCGGTTTCGTCGTGGACGACTCGATCGTGATGATCGAGAACATCGTGCGCTATCTGGAGGAAGGCAAGATGCCGCTCGAAGCCGCGCTCGAGGGCGCCGGCCAGATCGGCTTCACGATCCTCTCGCTGACGGTCTCGCTGATCGCCGTGCTGATTCCGCTGCTGTTCATGGGCGGCGTGATCGGTCGGCTCTTCAGCGAATTCGCGATCACGCTCGCGGTGACGATCGTGATCTCCGCGGTGGTCTCGCTGACCGTCGTGCCGATGCTCTGCGCGCGTCTGTTGCGCGCGCAGGCGCAACGTCACCCGAGCCGCTTCGAGCGCATCAGCGAAGGCCTGTTCGACAAGACGCTCGCCGCGTACGAGCGCGGCCTCGTCTGGGTGCTCGATCACCAGTTGCTGACGCTGGTGGTCGCGCTGATTACGGTCGCTCTCACCGCAATCCTGTACATCGTGATTCCGAAGGGACTGTTTCCGGTGCAGGACGTCGGCGTGATTCAGGGCATCAGCGTGGCCGACAACTCGGTGTCGTACACGGCCATGGTCCGGCGTCAAAGCGCCCTCGCCGCCGCGATTCTGAAGGACCCCGACGTGGTGTCGCTGACCTCGTATGTCGGCATCGACGGCACCAATCCGACGCTGAACAACGGCCGCTTCCTGATCAATCTGCGCCCGCGCGACGACCGCTCGATCACCGCAGAGGAGATCGGCCGCCGCATCCAGCAGGAAGTCGCCGACGTGCCCGGCATTCGCCTCTATCTGCAGCCCGAACAGGACCTGACGCTCGACACCTCGATCTCGCGCAACCAGTACAACTTCGTGCTGCGCGGGCCGAACCAGCAAGCTTTCAATCAATACGTGCCTGCGCTGATCGCACGCATGAAGCAGATTGCCGCGATCACGGACGTCACCAGCAATCTGAACACCAACGGCCTGAGCGTAAACGTCGAAGTGAACCGCCAGCTTGCCGCGCGCTACGGCATCACGGCGGCTACGATCGACAACGCGCTGTACGACGCGCTCGGCCAACGCATCGTCTCGACCATTTTCCAGCAGTCCGATCAGTACCGCGTGATTCTGGTGGCGAAGCCCGAGACGATTCCCACGGTGCAGTCGATCGGCAATCTGTATTTGCCGAGTCAAACGAGCAGCACCGGGCAGGTGCCGCTGTCGGGCATCGCGAAGATCAGCATCACACAATCGCCGTTGTTGATCAGCCACCTCGCGCAGTTCCCTTCCGTCACGATCTCGTTCAACCTCGCGCAGGACGCGTCGCTCAGCGCCGCCGTCGCGCAGATCCGCGACGCCGAGAAAGCGGTGGATCTGCCGCCTTCCATCACGACCTCGTTCCAGGGCGCGGCCCAGGCGTTCGAGGATTCGCTTTCCAGCGAGGTGTATCTGCTGATCGCCGCGCTGGTCGCGGTGTATATCGTGCTCGGCGTGCTGTATGAAAGCTACATTCACCCGGTGACGATTCTCTCGACGCTGCCCTCGGCCGGCATCGGCGCTTTGCTTGCGTTGATGATCGCGGGCAGCGATCTCGACGTGATCGGCATCATCGGCATCGTGCTGCTGATCGGCATCGTCAAGAAGAACGCGATCATGATGGTCGACTTCGCGCTCGAAGCGGAACGCGTGCACGGCAAGCCGCCGCGTGAGGCGATCTTCGAAGCGTCGCTGCTGCGCTTCCGGCCGATCCTGATGACCACGCTCGCCGCCATGCTCGGCGCGCTGCCGATGCTGCTCGGCACCGGCACGGGTTCGGAACTGCGCCGGCCGCTGGGTCTTGCGATCATCGGCGGGCTCACGCTCAGCCAGGTGCTGACGCTGTTCACGACGCCGGTGATCTATCTCTTCTTCGATCGCCTCGCGCAGCGCGTGAAGAACCGCCGCCGCGCGGCGAATGACGGCGCCGCCGCGCCGCCGGAGAACGCGCCGTGAACATCTCGGCGCTCTTCATCCGGCGCCCGGTCGCGACCGCCCTGCTGGCGTTCGCGATCCTGATATCCGGCGCGCTTGCCTATTTCCGCCTGCCGGTCGCGCCGCTGCCGAACATCGCCTTTCCGGTGATCGCGTTGCAGGCGAATATGGCGGGCGCGAGTCCGGAAATCATGGCGGCAACGGTTGCCGCACCGCTGGAGCGGCGTCTCGCCACCATCGCCGACGTCAACCAGCTCACCTCGATCAGCTACGTGGGTTCGTCGCTGATCATCGTGGTGTTCGGCCTGAACCGCGATATCAACGGCGCGGCGCGCGACGTGCAAGCCGCCATTCAGGCCGCGCGCGCCGATCTGCCGACCACGCTGCGCAGCAATCCGACGTACCGCCAGTACAACCCGGCGGGCGCGCCGATCATGGTGCTCGCGCTGACCTCCGACACGCTGACCAAAGCCCAGCTCTACGACTCCGCCGACTCCGTGATCCAGCAGCAGCTGTCGCAAGTCACCGGCGTCGGGCAGATCACGCTCGGCGGCGGCGCGTTGCCCTCGGTGCGCGTCGAGCTGGAGCCAGGCAAGCTGAACAGCTACGGCATCGGCCTCGAAGACGTGCGCGCGGCGATCGGCGCGGCGAACGCGAACAGCGCGAAAGGCCATGTCGATCAGGGCGAGCAGCGCTACGTGGTGACATCGAACGATCAGATCAGCAAGGCCGCGCCATATCGCGACGTGGTGATCGCCTATCGCGACGGCGCGCCCGTGCTGTTGCGCGACGTCGCCCAGGTGCGCGATTCGAATGAAAACATTCGCAATGCCGGACTCTACAACGGCAAGTCGGCGGTGCTCGTGATCGTTTATCCGACGCCGGGCAGCAACGTCGTGCAGACCGTCGGGCAAATCCGCGCCCGTCTGCCGATCATCGAAGCCGCGCTGCCGAGCGCGATTCATGTGAACGTCGCCATCGACCGCTCGGAGTCGGTGAACTCCTCGGTGGCCGATACCGAGCGCACGCTGTTCATCGCAGTGCTGCTGGTGGTGGGCGTGGTCTTCGTGTTCCTGCTGTCACCGCGCGCCACGCTGATTCCGGCGGTCGCGCTGCCGCTCTCGATCGTCGGCGCCTTCGGACCGATGTATCTGCTCGGCTATAGCATCGACAATCTCTCGCTGATGGCGCTGACCATCGGCACCGGCTTCGTGGTCGACGACGCGGTCGTGGTGCTGGAAAATATCGTGCGTCATCTCGAAGCCGGCCTCGAGCCGAAAGAAGCCGCGCTGCGCGGCAGCGCCGAGGTCGGCTTCACCGTGATCTCGATGAGCCTCTCGCTGATCGCGGTGTTCCTACCGATCCTGCTGATGCCCGGCATTGTCGGCCTGCTGTTTCACGAGTTCGCGGTCACGCTATCAATCGCGATCATTTTGTCGCTGATCATTTCGCTGACAGTCACGCCGGTCATGTGCGCCTACCTGCTCGGCCACGAACGCGCGATGCATTCAAAGGCACGCTGGGCACGCTGGATCGAGGCGCAGTTCGAGCGCTTCAAACAGGCCTATTCCCGCTCGCTCGCAACGGCGCTCGATCACGCGCTCGCGGTCGTCCTGCTGCTGATCGGCCTGCTGGTGGCCAACGTGTTTCTTGCACGGCTCCTATCCGGGACGTTCTTTCCGGAGCAGGACACCGGCATTCTGATCGGACAGATCATTGCCGACCAGAGCGTCTCGTTCGGCGCCATGGAAAAGAAGCTCGCGCAATTGCAGTCAATCGTGAAGCAGGACCCCGCGGTAGCCTCGGTCGCAGGTTTTACCGGCGGACGCGCGCTGAATACCGCGAACGTATTCATCGAACTCAAGCCGCTCGCCGAACGCCATCTGTCGGCGACTGAAGTGGTCAACCGCTTGCGGCCGAAACTCAACGCCGTCTCGGGCGCGCGGCTTTTCCTGCAGGCGCAGCAGGATCTGCAGATCGGCGGACGCCAGGCCGCGGCCGAATACCAGTACACGCTCACCAGCGACGATGCGAACGCGCTCTTCACATGGGTGCCGAAACTCGTGACCGAACTCGGTAAATACCGCAGCAAGATGGAGGACGTGAACTCGGATCTGCAACAGAACGGCTTGCAAACCTATGTGAATTTCAGCCGCGCGACCGCCGCGCGTTATGGTTTTCAGCCGAACCAGATCGACAACGTGTTGTACGACGCGTTCGGCCAGCGCACCGTGTCGACCATTTACAACGCGCTGAACCAGTACTTTGTCGTGATGGAAGTCGCGCCGGCCTATTGGCAATATCCGCAAGCGCTCAATCAGATCTACCTGAGTACCGCAGCGGGCAACGCGAACGGCACGCAGCAGACACAGATGTCGCGCGCCACCGTCAAAGCCGTGCAGCAGCCGGCGGCTGTCAGCAGCGCGTCGAGCACCAGCGCGAACACGAATTCGCTGAACGCCGATGCCGAAGCGAATCAGCAGACCAACAGCATTTCGAACAGCAAGGGCGGCAATTCGAGCGGCAGCGCCGACAGCACGGCGGCCGAAACCATGGTGCCGCTCGCCGCGCTGATGACCTTCTCGAACAGCCACACCGCGACGCAGGTGAACCACCAAAGCGGACTCGTGGCCGGTACCATCTCGTTCAATCTGCCGGCAGGCGGATCGCTGAGCGAAGCCGGTGAGATCATTGCGCAGGCCGAGCGTGACATCGGCATGCCGGCGTCGGTGCATGGCGCGTTCGCGGGCGCCGCGCAAGCTTATGGACAGTCGATGGGCGCGGTGCCGCTGCTGATTCTCGCGGCGCTGGTGGTGGTGTATCTCGTACTCGGCGTGCTGTACGAGAACACGGTGCACCCGCTCACGATCCTGTCGACGCTGCCGTCGGCGGGCATTGGCGCAACGCTGGCCTTGCTGATCTTCGGCACGCCCTTTTCTGTGATCGCGATGATCGGCATCATTCTGCTGATCGGCATCGTCAAGAAAAACGGCATCATGATGGTCGATGTCGCTATCCAGTTGCAGCGCCACGAAGGCAGGAACGCGCGCGATGCGATTCACGAGGCTGCGGTGGTCCGTCTGCGTCCGATCATGATGACGACCGCTGCCGCCGTGCTGGGCGCCGTGCCGCTCGCGATCGGCATCGGCCAGGGCGCGTCGCTGCGCCAGCCGCTCGGCGTGACGGTCATGGGCGGCCTGCTCGTCAGCCAGGTTTTTACGTTGTACACGACGCCGGTGATTTATCTGTACCTCGACCGGCTGCGCGCACGACTCGCCAGATGGTCAGCGCGCCTGCCGTGGAATCGCCGCGGCGAAGCACCGGATACGAGTTCATGATGAAGACGATCTCCCCCACCCGACTGGCCGGCGCGATGCTGGTGTTTTCGACTGTGCTGTCGACGGTGTTGACAGCCGGCTGCACGGTCGGCCCCGACTACCATCGGCCGCCCGTCGCGACGCCCGCCACGTGGAAAGAACTGCCCGGCTGGACCGAAGCGCAGCCCGCCGCCGAGGTTCCGAAGGGCGACTGGTGGACGGGCTTTAACGACCCGCTCATGGATGAATTCGAGCCGCTCGTGTCGGTGTCGAACCAGACCGTGCGCCAGGACTATGCGAATTACCAGCAGGCACTGGCCGAAGTGCGGCTCGCACGCAGCGCGCTGTTTCCGACGATCGGCGTGACGGGATCGGCGACCCGCGCACGTTCGTCGACCGGCAACTTCAGTAGCGGCTCACTTGGCGGCCTGGGCGGGGCGAGCAGTTTTCAGCGCATCAACAATGCCGGCTCGCTCGAAGCCAACGCCAGCTGGGCGCCCGACCTGTGGGGCCTCGTGCGACGCAATATCGAGCAGAGCGCCGCCACCGCGCAAGCGACCCAGGCGACGCTCGCGAACGCCACGCTCTCCGAGCAGATCGCGCTGGCAAACGCGATCATCGATCTGCGCGTGACGGACGCGAATATCGACCTGCTCACTCACACCGTCGACGCGTTCCAGCAATCCTTGCGCGTCGTCGCCGAGCAGGACAAGGCCGGCACCGTGCCGCCGTCAGACCTGGTGAGCGCGCAGACACAACTGGAGTCGGCGCAATCGAGTCTGATCGCGCTGGGCGTCGCGCGCGCCCAGAACGTTCATGCGATCGCCGTGCTGGTCGGCAAGAATCCGGAAGAACTGGACATCCCTCCGAACACCATGCTGCCGACGCTGCCGTCCATTCCGGTCAGCGTGCCGTCCACCCTGCTGCAACGCCGCCCCGACATTGCCGCCGCCGAGCGTCAGATGGCGGCGCAGAACGCCGCAATCGGCGTGGCCGTCGCCGCGTATTACCCGACGATCTCGCTGTCCGCGCTGGACGGCTTCACGCAATCGCCGTTGGCCGGCCTGCTGCATATCAGCAACTACGTGTGGTCGTTGGGTGGCCAGGCGAGCGAGACGCTGTTCGACGGCGGGCAGCGCAGTGCGCAGGTCGATGCGGCAAAGGCGTCGTACGAAGCGGCCGTGGCCAATTATCGCGGCACCGTTTTGGCGGCGTTCCAGGGCGTGGAGAACGACCTTGCCGGCTTGCGCATCCTCGCGCAGCAATCCGAGGTGCTGGAGCGCGCCGTCCGCGACGCGACGCGCGGCACCGAGATTGCGCGCAATGAATACCAGGCCGGCACGGTGGACTTTACGACGGTGGCGACTGCGCAAGCCGCTCAACTGAATCTTCAGCAAACCGCATTGAACGTGCAACAAACACGCTTGCTCGATGCGGCGTCGTTGATCGGCGACCTGGGAGGCGGCTGGTCCGATAGCGAACTGAGCGATCCGCGCAAGACGGGGCAACAGAGCGCGTCGCCCTGAGCCCCTAGGCCCTGACTCGCCGATCCGTTCGGTCGGGATGCTGGTCGTTTTCTTTCGCCACCGCCGCGCCGGCGATCCGATGCCGCGCCGGCGACGCCGCGACAAAGCCCGGTTCACCGCGCAACGACTATCTCAGGATAGCGAAGCAAGCATATTCGACAGCCGTCTGATGTGAGCCTTGAACGCGTCGCTGGCTTCGCGATCGGTGGTGGGATTCAGATGCGACGTCTCGGCGAGTTGAGCCTGCTCGTGGAAATCGTTGGCGACCGCGCGCCGCACGTCCGGTGGCAACGACCGCACGATGGAGACCAGTAGTGCCTCTTCGGCGTGGATCATGCCCAGAATCGAATGAGTGTCCATGGCAACAGCTCCGTTGATGGCGCGGTAAGTTCAATCTAGCACGCTCCGCGCCGGGTATTCTGGTTACTTCCGCATACCTCTCGTTACAAACCGTCAGCCACCGGTTGGTTATCATGTGCGCTCGCATCGCTCTGAGCACCGTTGGCTAATTATGAGGAAGATCGGAAAAGCGTTGGTAGTCGGTCTGGTGCTGGCAGAGGTCGGATTCGCCGTTTACCTACTGTCCCCAAAAAGTGATCCGGCGACCCGCGATCCCGCAGCCGTTTCGGACGGCTCCGCGGCGTCGGCTTCAGACAAAGTGCAGTCCGGCACGTTACAGGTGACAGCCGACCACGCAATCGGCACGCCGCCGCCCGCCGCGAGCGCGGATATCGCCACTCGCGCTCCCGCGCCGAGCCCCGCCCAATCCGTGCAGGGACACATCACGTCCGCGCCCGCGCCCGCGCCCGAACGGTCAACTGAACACGCCGCGCAAATGCAGCAGCAACCGGCACAACCGCATCCCCAAACGGTCCAAACACCCGCTGTGGCCACTGTGCTTGCCGGCACCGATTCAAAAAAAGCCACCGTTGTGCAACCCGGCCGCAGCCGGGACGGTCTGCACCGCCGCGACTCCACCTCGCTCTCGACCCCGGCAACGGACGAACTCGTCAAGGAATCCGCCAAGCTCGATCCGGCGCTCCCACCGCCCGAGCCGTTTGCACACGACGACCAGCCTCGTCGCGGCTCGAACGCGGTCGGAGCCGCGATGACGGAACAGCTCGTCAGAGAGTCCGCCAAGCTCGATCCGGCATTGCCGCCGCCGAACCCATCGGGCGTGCACTAATCGGGTGAAACGCCGCTCGTGCGGCCGCCGTGATCCACGTGATCCATGTAATCGCCGTGATCACGCGCCGGCTGCTCAAGCCATGATGCGTTCAATTGCGCCGTAGTCTACGATGTAGTGCACATCCATGCGCGCCAGCAGTGGCACTTCTGCCAATGCAGCGCGGCGCAGGCCTGGACGCATTCCCATCGCAGCGAATCTTGATGGAGGACGAGCATGGCCAACGACTCCCCCGACATGGCAGAACGCGGCACCGGCTGGATCGACCAACCCGACAATGCTCAGGCGATCGCGCTGCTGGTCGAGAAAATCAAGGCACAGCAGGCGATGATTGCCGCGAGCAGCGCCACTCATCTGGACGGACGCGTCGACCGCGGCCAGCATCAGAAGCAAACGCTCGGCGCCTTCGGCACGCTGCGGATCTTCGAAACGATACCCATCGCGCTCAAGCATGGTCCTTTCGCGAAGCAGGACGATCTGGAGCGCTCGCTTTGCTATCGGGTCGCCTGCCGTTTTTCGAACGGCCAGCCCTGCCCTTTCTCCGACCAGGCCGTGGATGTTCGCGGTGTCGCCATCAAGTTCTTCACCGCCGAAGGCATGGAAACCGACCTCCTCATGACCAACGAGGGCGGCCGTTCGCACGCACGAAACGCGGTGCAATTCATGGACTTCGCCGATATCCTCGTCGCCCAGATCGCCAGAGGCGCGCGTGGAGCACTGGAGCAAGCGTCGATCGAACTATTGAACGGCACGCTGGGCCCCGCCGAAACGGCACGTATCGTCGCGATCCTGGCCAGGGAAACGACGCTGCGCTCCGTCGAAAGCCTGACGACCGAGCGGTTCTGGGGCTCGGTCGTGAAGCTCGGACCCGCAGCCATCAAGTACTCGCTGCAACCCGAAGACGCCACGGCGCCAGGCACCGACGGCGACCGTCACGGCGACGACTATCTGCGCGAAGACCTGTTGAACCGCCTGCAAAAAGCTCCGCTCAAGTGGCAACTCTGCGCACAGTTCTTCGTGGATGAAGAAAGCACGCCGGTCAACGATGCATCGGTGGTATGGGCCGGGTCGCCGATTGCGATCGGCGTGCTGGAGATTGCGTCACCGCCTTCCGCCGACGACGAAGCGCGCATCAACCAGATGGCATTCAACCCGGCCAACGGCTTCGAACCGCTCGGCATCACGCACGCCCGAAAAGACGTCTACGCGGCCAGCGCCGCGAATCGCAAGGACCGGGGCGTCTTGTCGAGCGAGGAGGCGCGCCGCTGCATTGGGCCAGTGTGAAACCTCTTGCGCCCTAAGCGGATCATCGTGAAGCCTCTCGACAAAACCGTGCGCCCTGTCTTGTCAAAAGCTCGTACGCAAACCAATGCGCGCAAGCGTCTGTGACCGGTTGCTCGCCGCGCCATCCGGTTGCAGCAGACCGTTGATCCATGCCCGCGTCACAGCCGCGTCGCCACTGGCGCGCTGATAGATCGCTTCGACATAAGCGGTGGTGCGTTTCGAAAAGTTGTACTGCAACGCGGTGGTGACCTGTTGCGCCTTGTTGTTTAGCAGCACGTCGTTGCCCTTCATGTACGCGTAGTCGAGACCGAGCGTCCACGGACCTGAAATCGTCCACGACGCACCGCCCTTGTAGACATCGATCTTCGCGCCGCTCGCGGTATTTTTCGTATTGGTATAGAGCAGCATTCCCAGCACGCTGCCGAAATTGTAGTGCGCGCCGAAGCCGAAATTGCGGATGCCGTCGTGACCATCGCCCAAGTGCGGATACTTCACTTCGACATACGCCGCGCCGATGCCCAACGGGCCGTTCGCATAGTTCGCGCCGAAGCTGATAGTCGAGTCCGACGAGAACGAGCCGGGCACGCCACCGAATCCATACAGCGCGCCGAACGTGAAACCCGAGATGTCCGGGCTGCGATACTTGACCGAGTTTCCTACTCGCGTAGCGCCCGCCATGCGGTCGAAATCGAATGAACCGGTCGGATTATTCGGCACACCCAGCGCGGTGAACGGCCCCTGGCGAAAATCGTAGATGCCGCCGAAGAGGAACGCACCGTCATACAGTCCGAGCGTCAGCGTCTCGAACATGAAGTCGTACTGGTTGCCGAAGGTAAGCGAGCCGAAGCGGTCGTTGGTGAGACCGACGAGCGCCGTGCGGTTGAAGATCTGCCCTGCGCCCGGAATCGTCGCGCCGCTGCCCAGATCGAACTGCGACGTGAGTTCGAAAATCGCCTTGTTGCCGCCGCCCAGATCTTCACTGCCTTTGAACGTCAGCAAGTCCGGCGACAGCACGCCGCTGTCGAACAGCGTCGCGGCGCCGCCATGCTGGTTATTCACATACGTGACGCCCGCATCGATCACGCCTTGCAGCGTCACGCTGCTTTGCGCGCCGGCTATATTCGGCACGAG
Organism: Paraburkholderia sp. BL25I1N1; assembly: GCF_003002025.1. Lineage (GTDB taxonomy): Bacteria > Pseudomonadota > Gammaproteobacteria > Burkholderiales > Burkholderiaceae > Paraburkholderia. The sequence goes on along the minus strand of NZ_PVZB01000023.1, from coordinate 110,539 downwards.
ACCCGGCGCGATGCAGGCGAACGTGCAGCCTGCGATAGCCAGGCGCTTCGGCTTTCTACTCTTCATGCTTATCCCCTGCAGTCGTTGTTGAATATCTGTCGTCGTTCGATGCGGATATCGACCGGCGTGAGCGATGCCCCCTCGCACGGGCCATCGATGCACAGGCCGTCTTCGAAGCGGAACATCGCGCTGTGATGCGCGCACATCAGCAATTCGGCGTCGTAGGCCCAGAACGTGTTCGGTTCGTAGTTCAGTGGAATCGAAAAATGCGGGCACATGTTGCGGTACGCCCATGCGTCGTCGCCGCGGCGCAGAACCACAACGCCTGGCGCGCCGGCCTGCCCGGCGGGGATTTCAAGCGCGCCGCCGTCGGGAATGTCATCGAGCGCGCAGAGAAAGCCTTGGCTAGGTTCGGGATTCGCCGCGTTCATCGCCTCGTCTCCTTACGCGTGCTGATCGGACAGCACGAAGTCGCGCTGTACTTCGAAGAACGGGCTCGGCAGCGCCCACTCTTTTGCGGCGGCTGCGTCGTGGTTCGGCACGTAGTCGATCACGAGCGACGGCTTCGAGCCGAACACCGCGTCGGAGTGGACGTAGGGATCTCCCTCGGAGTACAGCGCAGTGATCAGCGTCTCGTAGCCGGGCGCAACGATCAGGAAATGGATGTGGGCCGGCCGCATGGGATGACGCCCGCTCGCCATCAGCATCTGTCCGACCGGGCCGTCGGTCGGAATGGGATAGCTGGTCGGCTTGATGGTCCTGAACGCGTATTCGCCGTTCGGCCCCGAGCGAAATTTGCCGCGCAGGTTGCTCTCGGGCTGGTCGGGATCCTGGCCTTCATACATGCCGTTGTTCGCCGTTTCCCACACCTCGATCAACGCGCCGGCCACCGGCGCGCCGCGCTCATCGACGAGGCGGCCATGAATCAGCGTCGGCTCGCCTTCCGTGCGGGCGATGTTGGCGCCGAATTCTTCTTCCTTCGCGCCTTCGCGATAGAACGGGCCGAGCAGGCTGCTTTCGGTGGTGACACCGCCGCGCCCGTGATTGATCGCATCGACCATGATCGACAGGCCGAGCGTGTCCGACAGCAGGATGAACTCCTGGCGGATACCTTTGCACATTTTGCCCGTGGCTGTCAGAACCTCGATGCCGCGAAGCCATTCGTCGCCGGTCAGTTCAACTTCGCGGGCGAAAGCATGCAGGTGTCTAACCAGCGCGGTCATGATCTGCTTGAGGCGTGGATCGGTGCAATCGGCGAACGTGTCGAGCACGTTCTGCGTCAATGGATGAATGGTCTTATCGTTCATGGTTGGCCTCATGCGCGGTGTGCCGCCGAGCCCGCGTTGAGCGAATCCGACGCGCCGTCCGGCGAGCGTTGTTGAGACGGACCGGCGTCGCGAAACACGACGCGCCGGCCCACGGGGAAGAGTTGCAGGCCGTAGCGGTGTGAGACGAAGCCCCACAGCCCTTGCGGAAAGAACAGGGTCACGACGATCGCCAGCGCGCCGAGGCCGATCAGATACCAGCTGCCGAAATCGGACAGGAACCGGTTCAGCAGGAAGAAGATCAGCGCGCCGATGATCGGCCCTTCGAGCGTGCCCAGCCCGCCGATCATCACGATGAAAATGCCGAACGCGCTCCAGTTCACCGAGAACGCGGCGTCGGGCGAAATGCGCAGGTTGCCGATGAAGTACAGGCCGCCCGCCAACGCGGTGCCGCACGCCGACACCAGATAGACAATCAGGCGCGCGCGCTTCACGTCCACACCCTGGCTGCTGGCGGCCACCGCGTTGTCGCGCATCGCAGTGAGTGCGAGACCGGCTTTCGAGCGTAGAAACAGATACAGCAGGCCGATCGCCGCCGCGACGATAGCGAGCGCGAGCCACAGCGTCAGCGATTCGCGCAGCGCACGTGTTACCTCTTGCAATGCGGTGAGACTCGTGCCCGAGCCGCCGCCGAGCACCGAGACGTTCGCCACCGTGAGCCGGAACACTTCGGCGATCACCCACGTGCCGATCGCGAAGTAGCCGCCTTCGAGGCGGAACGCCACCATCGACACGGGAATCGCCACCACCGTCGCGATCACGGCCGCAATCGGCACCGCGATAAACGGCGAGATGCCGCAGTAGTTGGCGAGAATCAGCATGCCGTAGCCGCCGATGCCGAAGAATGCCTGCTGGCCGATCGACACCATCCCGCCATAACCCGCCAGCAGGTTCCACATCAACGCGAATACCAGGTAGGACGCCAACTGTACGAAGTCGCGCATCGCATCGCGTCCGCCCCACCAGGGCGCGCTCGCCACCGCCAGCGCGACGATCAGCAGCACGATCACCGCCACACGGCTCGCACGCGTCGCGCGCCGCACCTCGAAGCCCGCTGCGGGCCGGTTCAATTGCATGGTCATGTCGAAGCCTCTATGCGGTTTTGGGCAGCAAGCCCTGCGGCCGCGCCACCAGCACGCCGAGAAACACCACGTGGCCGAGCCAGATGCCCCAGCCGGGGTCGAAGTAAAAGCCCACCTGCTGCGCGATACCGAGCGCCATGCCGCCCACGAAAGTGCCCCAGAACGACCCCATGCCGCCGATGATCACGGCCTCGAACGCATACAGCAGCAGCGCCGGGCCATCGCTCGGCGACACCGCCGTGCGCATCGAATACAGCGCCGCGGCCACCGCGATCAGCACGAAGGCGATGCCCATCGCCAGCGCGTAGGTGCGGCGATACGAGACACCCATCAGTTGCACGATCTCGCGATCGTCCGAAGTGGCGCGAAACGCGCGGCCAAGCGGCGTGCGGCCGAACAGCCACTGCATCGCGAAGGCAAGCGCCACCGTCGCCACCAGCGTGACGAGCGGCAGATAGCCGAGCGTGATGCCGCCCGCGAGCGTGATGCTGCGCGACTCGAAACTGCCGGTGGCGATCGAGCGCGGGTCCGCCGAGAAAATCTGCTGCAACACGTTCTGAATCACGATCGACAGACCGAACGTGACGATCAGCGACGGCAGCGGATCGCGGCTGCTGACGCGGTTCAAAAGCGCGAATTGCACGCCATAGCCCGCGCCGAACGCGATCACGAGCAACAGCACCAGCGCGACGGCGAGCGGCAGATGAGTGAAACTCGTCAACGCGAACAGCACGAACACCAGCAGCACGATAAAGTCGCCATGCGCGGTATTGGTGAGCCGCATCACGCCGAACACCAGCGACTGACCCATCGCGAAGAGCCCGTAAAGCGCGCCCAACAGCACGCCCTGCACGACGATATTGATGAACGTGTTCATGCGGCCACTCCGAAATACGCCTGCGTGATCGCCTCGTCGGATACCTCGGCCGATACGCCGGTCAACGAAACGCGCCCTTCCTGCAGGCAATAAAAACGCGATGAGACGCGGCGTGCGAGTTGCACATCCTGTTCGACGACGATCGCGCTCATGCCATGCGCGACGATCTCGGGCAACGCCGCATAGATTTCGCGGACGATCACCGGCGCGAGGCCGAGCGAAAGTTCATCGCACATCAGCAGATCGGGATTGCTCATCAAGGCGCGGCCAATCGCCACCATCTGTTGCTGACCGCCCGACAACGCGGTGGCGGCGTGATGGCGGCGCTCCCGCAGCGCCGGGAACAGCGTATAGACGCTTTGCAGATTCCAGCGTCCCGGCCGCTTGCTGAACGCGCCGAGCAACAGGTTCTCTTCGACGGTCAAACTCGCGAACAGGCGCCGCCCTTCCGGCACCAACGCAATGCCCTTGCCGACGATGCTCGCTGCCGCCGCCCCGCCAATCGGCTCGCCGCGATACAGAATCTGCCCGGCATTGCGCGGGCGCAGCAGGCCCGCCACCGATTTCAGAAAGGTCGATTTACCCGCACCGTTCGATCCGATCAGCGCGACTACTTCGCCCGGCGCGACCGCCACGTCGATGCCGAACAGCGCCTGGAAGTCGCCGTAAAACGCGCTCAGCGCGCGTGTTTCCAATAGTGCCGACATGGTCAAGCCTCCAGTCCGAGATACACGCGCCGCACTTCGGGGTCGTCCATCACGGCGGCAGGCAGACCTTCCGCGAGCCGCTTGCCGAAGTTGATGACGAGCAGCCGGTCGGCCACCGCGAGCAGCGCATGCACAACATGTTCGATCCACACGATCGTCACGCCACGCTCCTTGACGCGCCGAATCTCGTCGACAAGGGCGTGCGTTTCAGGTTCGGTGAGACCGCCGGCGATCTCGTCGAGCAGCAGCAGTTGCGGTTGCGTCGCGAGCGCGCGAGCCAGTTCGAGGCGCTTGCGGTCGAGCAGCCCCAGCGTTCCGGCCAACTGGTTGGCGCGGGCCTTGAGGCCGGTGCGTTCGAGCACGTCGGCGCAGACGTCGTAGGCGGCGTGGCCGGTCAGTTCACCGCCGAAGGTGGCGCCGACCAGCAGGTTTTCGAACACAGTCATTCCGCCGAACGGCCTCGGCACCTGATACGAGCGGCCGATCCCCGCCGCGCAACGGCGATGCGGCGGCAAGTGATTCACATCGGCGCCGTCGAATTCGACGCTGCCCTGATCGGGCCGCACGTCGCCGCTGACGAGGTTGAACAGCGTGGTCTTGCCGGCGCCGTTCGGGCCGAGAATGCCGTAGGTTTCGCCGCGTTCGACCGCGAAGCTGATGTCGTCGGTCACCTGTAGCGCGCCGTAACGCTTCGACACGCCGGTGAGTCTGAGCACAGGGTTCATCACTGCTCTCCGCGTTGAGTTCAAGCGATCAGCTTCAGCGGGCCGGATAGCGGCACGCTCGGCGCGAGCTGGTTGTTGACGATGGCGAGATCGAAAGGATGCTTTTGACCTTTCACCCATTGGCCGCCGACAAGCGGCGTCTTCGCGACGTTCTTCACCGGACCGCTGCCCCACGCGACATGACCGACCAGCGTATCGAGCTTCGTCGAGGCCACCGCATCACGGATCGCTTCGTTCGAGTCGATGTCTTTCGCGCGCTTCAATGAATCGACGGCGATTTCGAATAGCGCATGCGCGAAGCCGATTGGTTGAGTCCATTGCTTCGAGGTGACGCGCTCGTAGTCGTCGGCAACTTGCCGCGCGCTTTGCCCCGTTAGCGACGATTTGAACGGATGCGAGGGCGACCACCACACTTCGGTGGAGAGTCCGTCGCCGAGATTGCCGAGCGCTTCGATCGAGGTCGGGAACAACAGCGCTTTGCCGATCGAAATGACTTTAGGCTTCAGACCTTGCTGACGCGCCTGAACGAGAAAATTCTTGGCGTCGGGCGGAATCACGACGCCCGTGACGATCTGCGCATTCGATTGCTTGAAAGAGGAAATCTGCGCGGAGAAGTCCTGCGTCATGCTCTGGAAGCGGCCGGGGTCCTTCAGCGTGAAGCCCTTCTGCGCGAGCACCGGCGGAAAGCCGAGCTTCGCGTCGCCCCAGGCGTTGCCGTCGCCGTCGTTGGGGAAAAGACCGCCTACGCTGTGATTGGTCTGCACCGACTGCCACATGCCGGTATAGACAGTGATCACATCCTCCAGTCCCCAGAAGAAGTGATAGGTGAAGCGGAAGCCCTTCTTCGGATCGCCCTTTCTGCCGAAGAACCACGGCTGCCACGGCACTACCGTCGAAACGCACGGCATCTCGTTCAGCTCGCATGCGTCGCTCACGGGATTGGCGGTTTCCGGCGTGCCGGACACCAGCATGATGTCGACCTTGTCCTTGAGGATCAGATCATTGGCGACTTCGCCGGCGCGATTCGGATTCGACTGGCTGTCCTTGACGACAATCGACACCGGATACGTTTTACCGCCGATCACGATGCCGTTTTTCAGCGCCGTCTGCATCTGCTGGATCGTGAAGCGGTCCGCCTCGCCGAATGGCGCGAGCGGCCCCGTTTGCGGCGATACGTAGCCGATTTTCAGCGTGCGCGGGCCGGCCGCGAAAACGAGTGGCGAGAACGCCGAAGTCGTGGCGGCGAGCGCGCCGCCGGCCGCGAGGCTGACAAAGCGGCGGCGCCTCGCATCAAAAGTATGTGAGTCCATGGTTGTCTCCTGAATTTTTTGTATGAGTGAGGTAAGCGCGCTAGTCCGGCCGTCGGCCGTCGAAGGCGGCCTCGAGTAAGGCGCGAAGCGGTATTCGCTCGACCGGCCGCGGATTCCAGTACGGGTTCTTCAAGGCGAGATCGAGTGCGGCATCGAGATCGGTTGCGCTCAGGCCAATGTCTTTCAGCGCCGTCGGCGCACCGTGGTCGCGTGCGAGATCGAACACGGCTTGCGCGGCATCGTCGGCGTGCAATGCGTGCGCGATACGCTTCATCGCCTCGGGCGCTGCCGCACGGTTGTAGGCGAGCACATGCGGCAGCACGATGGTGTGCGTCTCAGCGTGCGGCAGATTGAAGGCGCCGCCAAGCGTATGGCACAGCTTGTGATGCAAGGCCATGCGGACACTGCCGAGCACCGCGCCGCATAGCCAGGCGCCATACAGGCAATTGCCGCGCGCGGCGAGGTCTTCCGGTTGTTGCATCACGCGAGGCAGCCCTTGGCCGAGCGCGCGAATACCCTCTTCTGCCATCAGGCTGATGATCGGATTCGCGTCCTGTGCGTAGAGCCCTTCCGCCGCGTGGGCGATCGCGTTGATACCGCTCGTCAACGACAATGCGGGTGGCAGCGACGTCGTCAACGCCGGGTCGTAGATCACCGTTTTCGGCAGCACGCGCAGATCGCGGCCGGTCTTCTTGATGCCGTTCTCGGTGAGGCCGTAGATCGGTGTCATCTCCGAGCCTGCATACGTGGTCGGAATCGCGATGATCGGCAGCGAGGTTTCCAGCGCGATCGCTTTGCCGAGTCCCGTCGTGGAACCGCCGCCTATCGCGATCGCGCAGTCGGCGCCGACACTTGCGGCAAAGTCCCGTGCCGCGCGTGCGGTTTCGACCGGCACGTGCATGACGGCTTCGGCATAGACGCCCGCCGCACGCGAGCCGAGGCTTGCCGCGAGCGCTTCGGCCTGCGCACGCTGTTGCGGCGTGGACAGCACGATCGCCCGCGTGGCGCCGAGCAAACCGATCTCGCGATCGAGCTGCTCAAGACTGCCCGCGCCGAAAATCACGCGTGACGGCAGGCCGTTATAGATGAACGGTTCCATGGTGGCTCAGCGCGGATAGTAAGGCGGAATCTGCGCATCCACGTTGACCCAGACAGACTTGGGCTGTGTATATTCGCGCATCGCTTCGAAGCCCATTTCGCGGCCGTAGCCGCTTGCGCCGACGCCGCCGAATGGCGACGCGGGACTCACGCGCTTGTAGCAGTTGATCCACACCATGCCGGCGCGAATCTCGCGCGCCACGAGGTGCGCGCGTTGCAGATCGCGTGTCCACAGACCCGCGCCGAGACCGTATTCGGTGCCGTTCGCGATAGCGAGTGCTTCTTCGTCGGTGCGGAATCGGGTGACCGTCATGAACGGCCCGAACACTTCTTCCTGCGAGACCCGATCCTCCGGCTTCGCTTCGACGATTGTCGGCTCGACATAGCAACCGTTGGCGAGCGCGGCATTGTCCGGCGCTTTGCCTCCTGCTAGCACGCGACCACCCTGTTCGCGGGCGACATCGACGAACGACAGCACGCGGTCGCGGTGCTGACGCGAAGTGAGCGGCCCCATCTCGGTCGACGGATCGAGCGGATCGCCGATCTTGATCGTGCGGCTCAATGCGGCGAACTTTTCGAGCACTTCGTCGGCGATCGATTCATGCACGATCATCCGCGAGCCGGCAATGCACGCCTGCCCCTGGTTGTGGAAGATCGCGAATGCTGAGCCTTGCACCACGGCGTCGATATTGGCGTCGCCGAATACGATGTTCGCGCCCTTGCCGCCGAGTTCGAGCTGCACCTTCTTCAGATTGCCGCTCGACGCCTGCACGATCTTGCGGCCCACTGCGGTCGAACCGGTGAAGGCGACCTTGCTGATCTCCGGATGTTCGGCAATGTACTGACCCGCTACATGGCCGAGGCCCGGCAGAATATTGACGACGCCTTCCGGAAAACCCACTTCGGCCATCAGTTCGGCAATCGCGAGACTCGACAACGGTGTGAGTTCGGCGGGCTTCATGATCACGCAGTTGCCCGCGGCAAGCGCCGGCGCCATCTTCCAGCTCGTGAACATCAACGGGAAATTCCACGGCACCACTTGCCCGACGATGCCGACCGGCTCGCGGGTCATATAGTTCAGAAAGCCCTGCTCGACCGGAATCACCGAACCTTCGAACTTGTCGGCCATGCCGCCGAAATAGCGAAACGTGGCTGCCGTGCGTGGCACGTCGAGATTGCGCGTATCGCGGATCGGGTGGCCCGTATCGAGCGATTCGAGGCGCGCGAGTTGATCGGCATTCGCTTCGATCGCGTCGGCCAGTTTGAGAAGGAGGCGCCCGCGCTCCATCGCAGCGAGATTGCTCCACTTCGGAAACGCCGCCTTCGCCGCCGCGACGGCGCGATCGACATCGGCCGGGCCCGCCATCGCGACCTCGGCGATCACCGAGTTGTCGTGCGGATTGAGGGAGGCGAGCGTTTCGCCGTTTGCAGCCGGCACGAAGCGGCCGCCGATGAAGAGTTGCGTTTGCATGACAGTCCTGAGCAAGTAAAACCTGGACGCGACTTTCCCCGCGGCGCCAGCGGTCCGGCGCCGTTCGATCGACGATCAGGGGAATGCCGGAGAGTTACATCTGGATCGGATACGGCGGCAGTTCACCGCTTTCGTAACGCTTGGGCAGATCGGGCGTGGCGTTCTCCCACACCAGCAGCATCGAACGCTTCTGCGAGTAGCCTTTGTGGCGGATATCGGCCGGCATCGCGGCGATATCGCCCGCGTTCATGGTGATGCGTGCGCGCGGCTCGCCGCTGTCCTTGTCGGCGACGTCCCAGATGATCTGGTCGGACAGTTGCAGGAACCACTCGACGCGGTCGTTGCCGTGAAACACCGGCAGCACGAATTCCTCGGTGGTCGGGCAGAACAGGCTCTGCTGGCACACCGACGTGACCGATGGATTCCACGTCACGTCCGAGCGCGACAGGTATTTAAAAAGACTGAACGCATGCAGCGCGCCTTCAAAACCCGGCTCGGCGTAAATCTCAGGTTCGTCCTGACCGACGTCGGCAAACTGGCGATTGACGGGCAGGTCGTCGCGCAACGGCGAGTCGCCTTCGAGGCCCGGCATGCGTTTGGTGGCGATCCGCGTACGCTCGATCGCGGCAATGTTATCGCCGTGTTTCGTGCCGAATGCGGAGCCGGTTTCTTCCGGCGCGGCGAACGGGTCGAAGCCTTCGTTGACCCAGTCCTTCAGGATCGCCTTGAAGGTCGCCATGATGAGCGGCGTGTCGAACTGCTGCGTATGATCGACACCTGCTTCCTTGAAGCTCGCGTTAAATGCGCCGGCGTACATGTCGACCTTGCCGTAGTGATTGCGCGTGCCGATCACTTCGTCGAAGTTGACCCAGCCGTAGAAGAAACCCCACGCCACATCGCGCATCATCGCGCGCAGGAAGTCGTCGGCGTGCAACTGGTGCGAGCGGATCTGGCCTTTGGCCGGCCATCTGACGGTGGCGAAGTAAGCGTCGCGGCTGAATTCGAAATCGCCGAGGCAGAAGGTGCGATAACCGGTGACCGCGTCGGCCTCGCTCGCGGTGACGTTTTGCAGGGTGCTGAGTTTGTCCATGATGGGCTCCGGATGGATCGATCGTGTAGAGGGATTCAGTGGATGCAGATGTCGGCCCACTTCTCGACCGAATAGCGTCCGAGGATCGTCTGCACGAGCAGCACGCCTTTAGTCCTCGCTTCGAAGCGATAGGCGGCGCCCGCGGGCAGCAGCGCCTGATGGCCGCGACGCAGCCGCACATGTCCCATCGACTGGCCCGACGGCTGGCCTTCCAGGCGCACGCTGCCTTCGGTCTGCGCGTCGACCAGCGGGCCATCTGAGGGCTTGATGAAATAGATGTCGATCTCGCCGTCGAGCACGACCGCGAACTCATCGTGCGACGCAGCAAACCACGGCGACGATCCTTCCGCGCGCAGCGTCTCGATCACATACTTGAGATTCTTGCCGACAACGACTTTCTCGTAGGGTTCTGCACGGCTCGCTACGTCGAACACATTCGACATTGCGTAATGTTCCGGTTTGCCCTTGATGATTTCGATGGAGCCTTTCCGAAAGTTGTCCAGGCTGCCGAACCAGGTTTGTTGCATGTCTGCCTCCAATTGATCCACGAATGCTTTGCTTGCATCGAAGATTAAGCGGCGGCAGGCGCTACAGCAATGTTCCGAGGGTCGGGAAACGCGAACCTTGGGTGCGCCGGAATCGCGCCAGGGAAACTACCTGGTGGCGAACCCTCATAGGCCTTAAGGCGGGTCTCAGCTGTCGGACAGCTCCTCGCCGACGCTTTTCGTTTCGTCGTCGGGCGGCGAGATGCCGAGCGCCCTGTCCCACTGTGGTTCGCGCAGATAGCGGGTGCGCAGGAAGTCGACGAAGGCCTTGACCTTGGTGGTCGAGCGATGCGAGGCAGGATACACCGCAGAGAGCCACAGCGGCGGCGCCGCGTACTCCGGCAGCACGCGCTCGAGCCGGCGTTCGAGCAGATCGGCGGCGGCGACCATGGTCGGCAGATAGACGACACCCGCGCCGGCCCTCGCGAATTCCAGCAGCAGGTGCACGCTATTCGTTTTTAGCACCGGATTGAGCGCGATTTCGAAGCACTCGTTGCCGCGCATGAGCGGCCACTTGTCGCCCCACGGGTAATACGAATACCGGGCGAAATCGTGGCGCAGCAAATCGAGCGGTGTCTCGATCAGCGGCTCCTCCTTCAGATAGCCGGGCGCGGCGCAGAGCACGCCGCGCACTGGAAAGAGACGCCGCTCGACCAGCAGGTTCGACGCCGGCGGATAGATTTGCAATGCCAGATCGAAGCCTTCCTGAACCGGATCGATAACGCGGTCGTTGACGGTCACGACAAATTCCACGCGTGGGTAAGCGGCGCGAAATTCGATCAGTGTCTGCGAAAAATGGCCGAGCGCGAAGCCCGGCAGGACGTGGATATTGAGTGTGCCCGCCAGCGCCTGCGGATCGCCGCGCGAGCGCCCGGACAGATCGTGGACCTTGGTGACCAGTTCGGCGCAGTCGCGGTAGTAGGCCTCGCCGAGTTCGGACAGGCGCACCGCCCGGGTCGAACGATGAAAGAGCGGCACGCCGAAATGGTCTTCCAGTTGCTTGACGCGCGAGGTCACCACGGATTTGGCGACACCCAGCTGGCGCGCCGCGCCGGCGAAGCTCTGTGCTTCCGCGGCGCGGACGAACGCTTCCATCGACGTGAATAGATCCAACGCTGTCTCCTGTCGACCACAGTTAGCGCTTTAGCGCTTACTGTGGTCCCATGCAAAGCTGTCGACCACAGTTGGCGCTTTAGCGCTTACTGTGGTCCCATGCAAGGCTGTCGACCACAGTTAGCGCTTTGGCGCTTACTCCGACCCGATGCGCCCGCATTAGCTGCGGCGAGCGCTTTGTCGCCGTCGCCCCTCTGTACCGAGATGCTAACGCGAATTCGGCGGCACATCGCTTTTCTTATGGACCGGGCTCGACAATCGCCGTCCGAAGCTGCCCACCTTGATCTTCAAGAATCATCCTAGCGGCGCCGCCCGGGCAACGCCCCACTACTCGCACCCACACCCGCTAATTCTCCGCTCATTATGCAAACGCACAATCCGTCTCAGCACAGCCTGATTCGCCTATCGAATCACGCATCACTGAAGCGGAGCAATCATGCAACACGAAGAGAAAGCAGCGTTTCGGCCGTATATCGACGCCTTGCTCGATCAACTGGAAACACAAACTGATCGGGCGGTGCTGCGCTATTTCGACCATGACGTAACGGGCAGTACCCTGCGAACGGCAATCTTTCGCTATGCACGGGCGCTTACGGTGCTCGGCATCGGCCGGGGCTCGCTGGTCGCACTGCTCGCCCCCAATTGTCCGGACGCGCTTGCGATCCGCTACGCGGCAAACCTGCTTGGTTCGGCGACGATGTTCGTGCCTGCATCAACGAATGCCGGGCGGCACGCAACCTTGCTAGCCCGCGTCCAACCGACGCTTCTCGTAGCCTTCCCTGAAACTCTTCACGACATACCCATTGCGCTCGAGAGCCGCGTGCTGTTCGTCGGCGTCGGTCCCGCTTCTGCACGCCTGGACAAGCTCGCGCAAGTGCATGCGAATCAGCCGTTGCGCAGACCACTGAGCGCCGATGACCTGGCGGTCGTCGTCTCGTCGGGCGGCACGACGGGTGTGCCCAAATGCAGCCGCCGGTCCTTCGCGGCGTATTCGGCAAAGGTCTGCGCGGCGAACGACGAGGACCGGCGCCAGCTTATCAATGGCCGCCAGCCGGGCGATCGCCGCAATGCCTCCGCCAATGGCCCCCGACCCGCCACATGACACACCCATCATTCGTCTTCCTCAGCTAGCAACCGCGTGAGGTTAGCTGAATTGTCACGGCGATTCGCCCGGACTATCTCAGGGTTCATTTCGCCGCCCCGTTCTTGTCGATATGGAAAGGAGTAGCAAATGCGTCACTATCAATGCAACAGTCCCGAGGCAGCAGGCCGCATCCTGGCGGCATGCCTGTTAATCGATGGACACCTCAGCCTCACTGAACTCGACACCCTCGACCGCTGTGGTATGGAAAGGCGCCTGCAGTTGGATCGGCACCGATTGCTTTCGATCGTGCAAACGCTGTACGAAGACCTGACACGGTCTGGCTATCTGAATTGGAACGACGCATGTCAGGTCGATCCCGCGACGCTCGCCTGGCTCGCGGCTGATGTGCAGGACCGGCAACTCCGTCGCGACATCATGGAACTGTGCAGCGAAGCGGTCATGGCCGACCAACGCCACTGCTACCGCGAAGCCGAGTTCCTGAGACTGCTGCGCGACGCGTGGCAACTTGCGGCCCGTCCCGTTCGGCAAGTTTCGTTAGCGGGCACGTCCGCTTCGTAACGCGTGGCCTCTCGCGCCGCCAGTCATATAATCTGCCGCATGGCTGCGAGGACGGCTCGACATCAGTGTCATAGCCACGCGATAAATGGAGGCTCCTTTCACATGGATCATGCTGTCTTTCCGCATTGTGCCTGGGCCTCTCGTTTCGAGTGCGGCGAATAGATGACGCTCGCCGGCACGCTTGTTCAGCTCTGCCGTACGGCCGTTTTCGGGCTCGTGCGTGAGCTGGCGGCCTGGAAGGCTTCCCGGGCGCGCGCGACATTCGCCGCAGAGGCAATGCTCTCGGTCGCGCTCTCCGTCGCGCTTGCAAACGCGTTGGGTCTATCGGACACGTGGTGGGCCGCAATCAGCGGCTTCGCGGTGTATCGGGCCAACGGGTCCAAGGCGACCTACGCCTGGGTTCTGGGCGGCGTGACGGCCCTCATGGTGATGTACGAAGCGCACAAGCTCGCGTCCTTCCGGGCGACCGCATTGTTTGCGGCGCTGCGCGTCGCCGAGGTCGCGGTTGGAACACTTGCTTGCCTGCTGGTGGCGAGCTTGTTTCATTTCGGGCCGAAGTGGTATCGAAGGAACAGGACGGCACCGGAGGCTTCAACCGCTCGTGCGGCGGGTGAGTCCGACGGTGTACCAGCCGCCGAAAATTTGACGCCGCCACTGGAATCGGCGCGTTCGACTCGCATGCTGTTGTGCTTGCAGGCCGCGCTGTCCATCACAATCCTTGCATCGCTGACGTACGTTCTGCATCTGCCGGGTTTCGCGCAAGCAATGGTCACGGCGATCGCGGTGCTGATCGTGCCGCCGGGTCTGGCAGCAGACGGAACGCGGCAGCCGGTCATGGAAAAGATGGTGCAGCGCGTGGCCGGCTGCCTGCTGGCCGGTGTGATTGGTGTGGCGCTCCTCCCTCTGATGCAAGGGCAGGCAATCCTGTGCATGCTCGCGCTGTCCATCGGCGTGTGGGCAGGATGTCACGTGCAAACAGGACAGGAAGGAGCAAGCTACGTGGGGCGGCAATTCACCATCGCCTTCATCATGGTGTTCGTCCAGGATCACCACTGGTCGTCCGATCCATTGCCTGCGCTCATGCGGCTATCCGGCATTCTCACCGGAATTGCCGTGCTGGCGGTGGTGATGTTCGTGACCGGCCGGCTGTACATGCCGCCCATGCCGCCCATGCCACGGGATGCGAGTCGTTGAGACACATGCGCATCTGGTGTTGTCACCGGGATTCTTTTCGACTGCAGTCATTCAACTGGTAGTCGATCAGCGAGTCAGCAGCACCGTGATAGATGGTCGTATGGTCAATTCGCGGAATCGCTCGGAGCCTGTTGAACGCTCAGCGGCTATACATTGCATTCCAGTCCTCAGCCGACACGCCGCCGCCCACTCGGGACGTAATCGATGCACCGGCGTTGTTACTCGTCGATGCATCGCGCGCCGCCACCTTCGCTTCGGCGGCCTGGACTTCATCAGGATAGTGCGTCGGATCGCCGTCACCGACGTGCCATCCCACGCTCTCCAGTTGCACGAGTTCTGCACGGACCTGCGCACGTGTCGTGTGTTCGGTCGACTGAGCGAACGACGCAACGGGAATCACAAGCGCGCTGGCAAAAAGGACTCCACGGATAATCGATTTCATGGCAAACACCTCGATAAATGTTGAACCTGCCTGTAACAAACTCAATTGTCTGAAGTAGCGAATGAAGTCTGTGCTTCAACGGGGCGCGCATGAATGCACGCAACGATTGGCTCGCCATGCATAAGTGAATATCTCGCCTCCATCAACCGGGATCAGATCGCGCCATCGATCCACATTGCGCTTCTGCGGTAGCATCACCACCACAACCTGGAGGCTCGACATGACTGCGAAACCGCTGACACTTGGTATCGATCACATCGGCTTGACCGTTCGCGATCTGAATCTCACTCGCGACTTTTTCATCAATTGTTTGGGATGGACGCAAGTTGGCGAGAAGCCGGACTATCCGGCTGCGTTCGTGTCCGACGGACAGGTGATGCTCACGCTGTGGGAAGTCCAGAATCAGGCGGGCCGCGTCGAATTCGACCGCAAAACGAACGTGGGCCTGCACCACCTGGCGCTGCGCGTGGGCAGTGAAGCAGCGCTCGAGGACGTGTTCTCGAAGGTGTCGAAATGGCCCGGCGTCGAAGTTCAATTTGCACCAGAAACCTTGGGTGCCGGCCCGAAGCGGCACACGATGATTTTCGAACCGGGCGGCATCCGGCTCGAGTTCGACTTCGATCCGCGAGTCGCGGCGACCTGAGCGCGCGCTGCTACTGGAAGCAGACTCAGTGTGGCAGGCGCTCCGCGACTTTCGCCACGCCCGCCGCCGCGCACACCTCGTCCTTGTCGCCGCCGGGTGCGCCACCGATCCCAAGCGCGCCCACTATCTCGCCATTCACCTTGAACGCTACCGCACCCGGCAATGCCATGACGTTGTGCACGGTCGCGAGTTGCGGTGCGTATGGACTCGTCTTCATCAATTCGAAAAAGCCGCTGGACCGGTCGAAGCCGAATTCCGGGCCTAATGTCACGACGGTAAACGCTTTACGCATACTCGATTCAGCGGTGTGTACCGTGCTCCTGTCTCCGCGCAGTACTACCTGGGGCACGCCATCCATATCGAGCACCGTCGCGCTCACCCAGTAATGCTTCGTTTCGCACACGCGAATCGCTTCTTTCGCCGCGTCGAGGGCGACGTCGAGCGGCAAGGTGTAGTGATAGCCGGACGGCTGCGGGTCTTGTGCCTGACTTGCCGGCGACACGAGCGACGCAATGCATAGCGATGCGGTCAGACTAAAACGTTTCATGGTTACACCGTGCGGGGACGCGATGGCGCGTGAGCAGATCGATAAAGGGCAGTAGCGCGCACATAAAGTCTTGGCGCATGTTGACTGACAATATCTGCTTGTGGTCCAAGCCAACTATAGGAGTCGCGGTGGCCATTTGACACGGCGTGTCGCTGAACAACAGTTTTTCCTTGCTGGAATAAATGCTTCCAGAAATGGATCGGTTGGCGGCAACTATTCCCCATTCGCCATTGCAACAGGTCCGGGGCTAGCCTATCTTGAATCACTGAGCGGGATTGGCCGCGTCGTTTGCGTCAAAGGCCGATCGAAGCATCAGCCAGTCAATTCGAGTACGGATCGAGGGAGACGCGGCCATGACAACACCGCTGCATGGTCAGATGATGGACGTCCCGCTGACGGTTTCTTCGTTGCTGGCGCATGCGTCACGCTACTTCGGCACGACAGAGATCGTGTCGAAGCGCGTCGAGGGCGATATGCATCGGTACACGTATCGCGACTGCGAGCGGCGCGCGAAGCAACTCGCGCAGTCGCTGATCGCGCTCGGTGTCGAAGCGGGCGACCGGATCGGCACCCTCGCATGGAACGGCTACCGGCACCTGGAAACGTACTACGGCACGACGGGCTTCGGCGCTGTCTGCCACACGATCAATCCGCGGCTTTTTCCCGAGCAGATCGCCTATATCATCAATCACGCCGACGACAGTTATGTGCTGTTCGACATCACGTTCGCGCCGCTCGTCGACATGCTTGCGCCGCAATGCCCGAACGTGCTCGGCTGGATTGCAATGACGGACGAGGCGTATATGCCGCGCATGCCGACGGCCGCGTCGTGCTACGAAGCGTTGCTCATGGCGAAGGACGGCGACTTCGACTGGCCGCCCATCGACGAGCGAAGCGCATCGAATCTTTGCTACACCTCGGGCACCACGGGCAATCCGAAAGGCGCGCTGTATTCGCATCGCTCCACGGTGCTGCATGCGTTCGGCGCATCGCTTCCCGATGCGATGGGCCTGTCCGCGCGCGATTCTGTGTTGCCCGTCGTGCCGATGTTCCATGTGAACGCGTGGGGTATTGCGCATGCCGCGCCGTTGACTGGCGCGAAGCTGGTGTTCCCCGGCAAGGATCTCGACGGCAAGTCGCTCTACGATCTGATGGAAGCGGAACGCGTCACGTGTTCAGCGGGCGTACCGACCGTGTGGCTCGGACTGCTCAACTACGTGCGTGAAGCGGGCGTGCGGTTCTCGTCGCTGGAGCGCACGATAATCGGCGGCTCGGCATGCCCGCCCGCGATGCTCAGAATGTTCAAGGACGACTACGGCGTCGAAGCCATCCACGGGTGGGGCATGACGGAGATGTCGCCGCTCGGTACCCTTGCAAGACTCAACTGGGAGCAGACGCAGCGCTCGCCCGACGAGCAGCGCAGGCTGCTCGAGAAGCAGGGACATGTGGTCTATGGCGTCGATATGAAGATCGTCGGCGACGACGGGCGCGAATTGCCGTGGGACGGCGCCGCGTTCGGCGATCTGCATGTGCGCGGACCGTGGGTGATCGACCGCTACTTCCGCCACGATGCGTCGCCGCTCGTCGATGGCTGGTTTCCGACCGGCGACGTCGCCACGATCGACCGCGACGGCTTCATGCGCATTACCGATCGCAGCAAGGACCTGATCAAGTCCGGCTGCGAGTGGATCAGTTCGATCGACATCGAGAATGTGGCGGTCGCCCATCCCGCGGTGGCGGAAGCGGCGTGCATTGCCTGCGCGCATCCCTTGTGGGCAGAGCGGCCACTGCTGGTGGTCGTCAAGCGCCCCGATATGGATGTGACCCCGAACGAGTTGCGTACGTTCTACGACGGCAAGGTTGCGAAGTGGTGGATTCCTGACGATGTCGTTTTCGTCGGCGAATTGCCGCACACTGCAACCGGAAAGCTACACAAGTTGAAACTGCGCGAGCAGTTCCGCGATTACATATTGCCGACGGCACGCGAAGTTCAAAACTGTCCCCTGACCAATCGGATGGCGGGCGGTTAGTACTCACCTGGAAGTCGCGGTAAAGCCGTGCACTGGCAGGCCCAATCACAAATTAATCTCCGCAACGAAGCATGGAAAATCGACGCCTTCAACCTGGAACTCTATGGCCTGCCATGCTGCGCCAGGCGGAGCACGCACTACGCTGCGGCGCGCTGCAACGGATCGAGACTTCGCAGACGGTGCTCGAAAACGACGGCATCCGCTTTGTCGTGCGGCAGGTCTCGAACCTGATCCGCAAGGAGGAGCAGCGCCGACAAACACCAAAGCTTCGCGACGGGGAGCATCTATCGGCGGATCCATTCCTGCCCTACGAGCCGGACCTCTTTGTCGCGGATATCTCCGACACGCATCTGGCTTTGCTCAACAAGTTCAATGTCATCGACAATCATCTGCTGATTGTTACCCGTGACTTCGAATCGCAGAACGCACTCCTCAACCTGGCCGACTTCGAGTCGCTGATTGCCTGCATGGCCGAGTTCGACGGCCTCGGTTTTTACAATGCAGGCGCTGCTGCGGGGGCGAGCCAGGCGCATAAGCATCTGCAAATGGTGCCGTTGCCGCTCGGCGATTCTGAACCGCCGGTTCCCATCGAGTCCGTTCTGGCAACCGCGCTCCTTGATGGTCTGGCGCGGACCGTACCGCGCCTGCCATTCCGGCACGCTTTCGCGAGCCTCGAACCCGGTGCCGCGATTTCCGTGGATGCGGCGCCGTCGCTCCTGTCCCGCTACCGCGCGCTGCTCGAAGCCGCCGGCATCGCGCCAGTCGAAGTCGGCGGTGAACTTCATCAATCCGCGCCCTACAACCTGCTCGTTACACGCCGTTGGATGTTGCTAGTACCGAGATCGGAAGAGCGTGCCGAGGGCGTATCGATTAACGCACTGGGATTCGCCGGATCGCTCTTCGTGCGCGACGCGGCGCAGATGAGAGCGATCGAGCGGCTCGGGCCGATGGCCGCGCTTGCGCGAGTCGCGCTGCCTGTTGGTGCTTTGCGATAACGCGCTTTCACGCTTGAGCAACAAAATATCCACGATCTGTCGCGGACGCCGACTCAACCGCAAAATGTCGACCGTCCTGAGTCGGCGTCTACGACGCTACATGCTTGTCAACGCTTTTGAATCATTCAAGCTTTTTTGGCTTCGTAACTCCTGACGCTAGCAGCGACGATCTTTACTGGCCACCGTTCTGTTTCGAACGGCTAAGTCCGCTATTGACGTCGCTGTTCGCGCCGCTTTTTGTACCCATATTTAACCCGTTGGTCTTCCCGCTGTTGGAACGGGTGGTCGCAGAACTAGTCGAGCCGGAACCCGCACTGGTTCGCGCCCCCGCGTCGGTGCGCGCGTCCCCGGGAGAACCGTAGTCCTGCTGGTCCAACGCTTGCGCGGAACCAGCGCCGGATGTTGAGCTCCGCGCAGCGCCATCGCCAGCTCGCGCGCTTGCCGCAGACGACAACGCGATAACAAGAGCCAAAGCAACGAACGACCTGTTTCCATGTTTCATGACGTACCCCCAAGACGGTATTTCAGGCAGGCGGGCTGCCTTCCCATGCATGAGGCGGCGCAAGCGGCGTGCCGCCTGCCGGCGATTCCTCGCTAGCGCAGCGGAAATGATGGACACAGAGCCTCGGCGTTGCTTCTCCCTGATCAGCGCACTCCGTAAGCACTTCAAAGTGCGTTGTGCGGAAGACTCTTATGAATCGCCGTCGCGGCAACGGCCGCTTCGCCCGAGGCGACGCTGATCTGATTGAGGGTATTGACGATGTCGCCGGCCGCATAGAGCCGTTCAATGCTAGTACGCTGGTGTTTGTCGGTTCTCACCATTCCGTCCTCATCGCGCGCTACGTCGAGCCCCAATACGTCAGTCCGCGGATCGCAACCCATGACGGGATATACCGAGTCGAAACGGTGAACAGTTCCGCTCTGGCCGATGATCTGCACCGCCTGGTCAGCGCCCCGAATTGCGTCGAGTCTCGATAGCGCGATCAAACTGACGCCGCAAGCGGCAGCCGAAGCGACTTCCGCGTCCGATAGCGCGTCGAGCTCGGACGCGACCACGGACACGTCGCGTGAAAATGTCCGCATAAAGATGGCATGTGACAGCGCACACTTCGCCGGCCCTAACATCGCAATACGCTTGCCTTCAGTCTCGTAACCGTCGCATATCGGACAGAGACGAAACAGGCCGGAGCGTGTCAGTTCATCGGCGTTGGGCACTGAGGGCAATCCGTCACGTATGCCTGCGGCGAGCAACACACGTCTGGCGTGCACCGAGCGCGCGGTTTGTGCGTCGCCGCCTCCGATTGGACGATACTCGATCCGGAAACCATCGCTGACAGCTTCGATGGCCTCCACGCGGGCAGGTTCGGGCGTCACGTCGTACGGCGCGAGTTGCTCGCGCAGGTTGGCCAGCCAAGCCTCACCGTTAATGCCCGATGGAAAGCCCGGCACGTTGCGCGCAACAGGGATAAGCCGCGCGCGACTTTCGCCGGCGTCGAAGACTCTCGTCGTGCGGCGATAGCGCGCAAGATAGAGGGCCGCGGTCAAGCCGGCCGGCCCTCCGCCTACGATCACACAGTCGATCGAACCATCCATGGGGAAGCTTCCATTTCGAGCACAATGAAAGGCCGCTCGGTGCGCAATCTATGCGGGCGAGCAAAAGGCTCGCGGCGCAGCCTGCCTCCCTATCAGCCGGCTTCGCCCACCTCTTTCGGGTCGGGCAGCTTTTCGCCGCTATTCGGCGTTGGCGGCGCCGGTTCATTCTTCAGCGACTCTTTCTGTTCGTCGCTCAACCGGCGGTTCGCGGCGGTCGGATCGGACTCGGTTTGACGGGGTGGCGTTGGGCGTGCGGACTCGGTAGTCATATAAACTCCATTTCGATAGGTAGACTGATGCCAACAGACGCGTAATGCTGCGTACGCAAGCATGCGGCGTGCCGCGGCCGCTTGAAAAGGTTCGAGTGCAGGCGCTTGCTCGGTCGGTCTCCTTGATCGGTTTGCGGGTTCACGCTCAACAGAATGCTTTCGACAAACGCTCTATAACTTCAAAAGGAGACAAGCATGGCCATCCTCTCTTCAGACGAACTGGACGAGTACGCGGCGACGTTCGAGCGCGATGGCATGGTTGTGTTGAGACGCCATTTTCCTCAGGCGACGCTAAAAGCCTGGCGCGATGCATTCGAGCCGCTGCTACGCGAGCGCGTCGCCTCGGGGACAACTGCCGTGCGCGGTGACAATCGGCACTACATCACCCTGCCGTTCACGGGTGTGTTCGCCGACGAAAGTATTTTTTGCGACCCGGCCATTCTCGGTATCGTCGAGCGGGTCGCCGGCGACGACCCGGTAATGTGCCAGCTTGCCACCGACACGCCGCTGAATGGCTCGACGTACCAGGACATCCACCGCGACACGCCGCCGCTGTTCGATGACCAGCCGGAAATGCCCTCTTTTCAGTTGGCGGTCAATTTTCCGCTGTGCGACGTCTCCCTCGAGAACGGTCCCTTTGAAACCACGCTAGGCACTCATCGCATGCGTCCGGACGAAGCGATGAAGGCGTGGCGCGAGAACCGGGTCGGTCTGCAGGCGGTCCAGATGGAACTTGGCGACGTCATGGTGCGTGACGTTCGCGCTCTGCATCGAGGTACGCCGAATAGAACGGATCAGCCGCGCCCAATGGTGGTGATCGGCTACAGCAGGAGCTGGTATTTTCGACCGGAGGTTCATATCGACGTGCCGGCCGACGTGGACGAACGCCTGAGCCTCAGGGCGAAGCGGTTACTACGCTACATGCCGCGAGTGGATCGACTGGACGTTGCCCGCGCGCCGGAGGCGTATCAGAAGTTCGCGTATTGAGGCAGTCCACTTCAGCGGTCAACTTGCCGCGAGAAGTGCAGACCTGTTTGTGCGTCCACACCTAATATGGACAGGCAAAAAGGTGCGCACTTAACATTCCCCTGAGGCTGCGGCTCCCCGCGTTTCAAGATTGAACGGTCGCGGTTCCGAAAGCGCGCAGTTCCGGCCTTGCCGCGTGGCTTTTTAAAGGTCCGCTCCGCGATGCGTTTGAAGCATTCGCGGCCGATGTTCGATATGAAGGCGAGCACCTCGGTCGATCAACGATAGCGGAGTCTTTCGCTCCCTCTCCCTGTGGAGCGCAGGTTGCGCCAAGCGGGGGATTGCCAACTCGCAATGCTATGTTATAACATTGCCACCGCTGCGTAACGTCGCCCCTGTCGTCGATGGCGCATCGTGGCCTGACATCAGGCACGTCCACCCCTGAACCACAACAAGACAATGAACCGATCGCCGCTATCGCAGGCCGGTATGCTGCTGCTCGCCTGTACGCTTTGCTCCCGCGCAGTCGCTGCCGGTGGCGACGCCTCACTTGCCGGCACAGTGGCCGACGCCCAGGGCCACACGCCCGACCATGCCCAGATATCGCTTCAGGACGCCAGCGGCAAAAGCGTCGCACGGACGACGGCTGACGCCAGCGGGCACTTCCAGCTCGACCACATCACGCCCGGAACCTACGCCGTCAAGGGGGAGGCCCCAGGCTACGGCACCGTCACCCGCGTCGCGACGGTGACGCCGGGACAGGTGCTCGAGCCGCTCGCCGTCGTGCTCCAGAAAGACACCACGCTCGACGTCACCGTCAATGTGCAGCGCCTTGACCGCGCCCGCAACGGTCTGCTGCCCGAGGTCGGTGCAAGCATCTACCGCATCACGCAGGCCGACATCGACTCGTCGCCACAAGGCGCGAACACGCCGCTCAACCAGGTTCTGCTGCAGGCGCCCGGCGTCGCCAACGATTCATACGGTCAGCTTCACGTGCGCGGCGACCACGCGAACCTGCAGTACCGACTCAACGGCATCATCATTCCCGAACCGATCAGTGGTTTCGGGCAGTCGCTCGACACGCGGATCATCGATCAGGTGAATCTCGTGACGGGTGCGCTGCCGGCCCAGTACGGCTATCGCACGGCGGGCATCGTCGACATCCGCACCAAGTCCGGCGACGGCGGCAACGGCGGCACGATCGACGTATACGGCGGCAGTCACCAGACGATCGAGACGAGCGCCGACGTGTTCGGCTCGAGCGGCCCGTTCAGCTATTACTTCGCCGGTTCGCTCGGCCAGAACAATCTCGGCATCGAGGCGCCCACTTCGGACGGCAGCCCCCTGCACGATCACACGCGCCAGGGCAACGGTTTCGGTTACATGTCGTACCTGCTCAACCCGCTCACGCGCGTGACAGTGATGTTCGGCACTGCAAGCAACCAGTTCCAGATTCCGAATACGCCGGGGCTCGCGCCCGTCTACACGCTGAACAGCCAGTCCACGTTCGACTCGGCGAACCTCAACGAGACCCAGTCGGAGCTGAACAACTTCGCGGTAGTAGCACTGCAGGGCACCAACGGTGGCGCGCTCGACTATCAGGTGGCGCTCTTCACGCGCTACACACGCACCAAGTTCAATCCGGACCCGGTGGGCGACCTCATTTTCAACGGCGTCGCTTCCGAGGACTTCCACAGCAACCAGGCGAATGGCGTCCAGACCGATTTCACCTGGCGACTCAATGATCACCACACGCTGCGTGCCGGTCTCCTGTTCCAGCAGGAACATGCCGTGTTCGACAACACCGTGGCCGTGTTTCCCGTCGACGCGAACGGAAATCAGACCTCCGACCAGCCGCTCACGATTCAGGATGCGAACAGCAAATCAGGCTACCTGTACAGCCTCTATGCGCAGGACGAGTGGAAAATCACGCCGAAGCTGACACTCAACTATGGTCTGCGTTACGACCGCATGGACGAGTATGTGCAGGCCGGACAGCTAAGCCCGCGCGTCGGACTCGTGTACCAGCCGACCAACGCGACGACGCTGCACGCCGGATACGCGCGCTACTTCACGCCGCCCGCGTTCGAACTCGTGTCCGATTCGACGATCAGCAAGTTCAACGGCACGACCAATGAGAGCCCGACCTCGCAGAACGACCCGGTGAAGCCCGAACGAGCCGATTACTTTGACATCGGCGTCACCCAGCGCCTCACGTCTGCACTGACCGTAGGACTCGACGCGTATTACAAGCGCGCCAGCGATCTGCTCGACGAGGGGCAATTCGGCACTGCGCTCATCTTCACGCCGTTCAATTACCAGTACGGGCGCGTCTACGGCGTGGAGTTCACGTCGAGCTACCACCAGGACAATGTGACTGCGTATCTGAATGTCGCATACAGCCGGGCGCAGGGAAAGAACATCGAATCGGCGCAATTCAACTTCGGCGCCGACGAACTGGCCTACATCGCAAACCACCTGGTCTACCTCGATCACGACCAACGCATTACCGCGTCGTTCGGTGGCAGCTACGCCCTGGGCCAGACGACTTTCACGACAGATGCGATCGTCGGTAGCGGCCTTCGCAGCGGCTTTGCGAACACCGGGCGCCTGCCATGGTATGCGCAGGTCAACCTCGGCGTGATCCAGCATTTCAGCGAGCCGCTGATCGGCAGGTTCGATGCGCGGCTCGTGCTGGTCAATGCCTTCGGCCGTGTCTACGAGCTGCGTGATGGATCCGGCATCGGCGTAGGCGCGCCACAGTATGGCCCGCAGCGAGCGATCTACGCCGGCCTTACCAAGCACTTCTGATTATTCCGGCACGAAGGAGCCAGTCATGGACGAATGGAAAGGTGTCGCCGAGGCGTTGAGGCTCGGCGGCTGGGTCATCTACCCGCTTAGCCTGCTGGCGATCGTCGCGCTCGCGATCGCGTTCGACCGGGCTTACGTCTGCTGGCGCTACGCGCGTATGCCGCACAATGGCGCCGCGCATTCACTGCCGGGCGAGCATGTTTTACGGCGTGTGGACGTCCTGTTCGACGACGACAGCACGCCTGTCTGGCGTATCGAAGGGCAGATCGAAAAGGCCGCTTCGCAGATCGAGCGCGACATGAGCCGCGGTCTGTGGCTGCTGGAAACGATCGTCACCGCTGCGCCGCTGCTCGGATTGCTCGGCACGATCGTCGGCATGATGCATTCGTTCCGGCTGATCGGCGGGGATGGCGTCGTCAGTCCTTCGGGCGTGTCGGGTGGCGTCGCGCAGGCATTGGTCGCTACTGCCATCGGTCTCGTGATCGCACTGGTTGCGCTTTTTGCGTTCAACTATTTTTCGCGACGCGTGGACCGGCTCATGGAGGAGATCGAGACGTTCGCGAACGAGCGCCTTGGCGACCTGCGCCTCGCGCGCGAACGTGCGGAAGCGGTCTCATGAAGCTGCGGCGCGCACGTATATCGCGGCGTGGCCGCATCGAGATCATCCCGATGATCGACGTGATGTTCTTTCTGCTGGCCACGTTCATGCTCACGACACTGGCTATGCAGCGGCTCGACGCGGTCCATGTCGACCTGCCGCGGGGACAGGCGCAGCCGGTGCAGGTTGAGCAGTCCCTCACCCTCTCCGTGAATCGCGCCAACCAGATATTTGTGAACCAGCGGCCCGTTCGGCTCGATGAAGTTCGCGCGGCGGTCACGAACCTGCTCCGAAAGGACGGCAATCTTGTCGTGGCGGCCGACGACGGCGCTTCGCATGGCGTGGTTGTGCAAGCCATACTCGAAGCGCGCAAGGCCGGCGCCGAACACTTTCTCGTTGCCGTGCATCGTGAGTAGAGAATCGCTGCTATACGGCAACCGCAATGGGCGTCGCGTGATCGTTGCCGCCACGCTGGCAGCGATGGTCTGGTGGTTCTTCCTTTCCCACGTGCGCTGGCTCATTGGCTCCGGGCAACCCGCAGCGCCCCCGCAGGCGATCGAACTGCAGGTCGTGGAGCTGCCGCCCGCGCCACGCACGAGCGAAACGCCCCAGGGCCACGTCCGGCGTGATGCCGTCACCGCGTCCCATGCCGCGCCCCTTGCGCAACGGCAGCCGCAGGTGGCGCGTAGCAGCACCGTGCACCAGGCCCCTCGGGGGTTGCCGCTGCCACACCCCGCCCCCGACGCGCAGCAAGGCGCCACGGCCGCGCGGCAAGATGCGCCCATCACGCCAGAGTCGAAAGCGGCGCCGGCCCCAAGCGACGACATCGCGCAGCACGGCGCGCCATCTTCAGCCGCAGGCTCACCCGCGACCGTCAGCCAGCAGGCCCGGCTGCTCTCGCAACCGCTTCCGGAAGTCCCCGACGATCTTCGGGATCAGGCCTTTCAGGCGGTTGCCGTTGCACGCTTCGCTGTCCATGCAGACGGTACGTTCGATGTCGAACTGGTCAAGCCCACACAGAACCCGCGGCTGAATCAGATCCTGCTTGCCACGCTTGGGCAATGGCGTTTCTTCCCGGCAATCGAGAATGGACGGCCCGTCGAAAGTCATCAGGACGTTCGCGTGCACTTTAACGTGAATTGACGCGAAACGCCGAGCCCGCTGACGGCAACGACGACGAGGCCACCGTTGCCATCAGAGAATCGCGGAAGCTGTCAGCTCAGCTGCGCCAGTACTACGTCCGTGATCTCGGTGCTTATGAGAATCCGGATGACCGAATGGCCGACTATGGCAACAGATTTTTCTCCGAAACGCGCAGCTACAAAGTCACGCTAATGTTCGATCGCTGCCTGCGGATGGCGCGCTGGACGTGGCATACGGAAGAATGTTCAGGAGCCTGGCACGCGGCTAACAACCGCCCCGTCGAGTCGGCGTTCTCGTAGCTGGTGCCGCCGGATCGTGCGTCGAGAATTCCTCCAGCATCCAGTCGCGCAGCTTGCGCAGCGCCGCGCTCGTATCGAGGCGCTCCGGCGTGTAGCAGAGGAAGTGGCCCTGGTTGTCGACATCAACTGGTGCATTGACGGGCTGCACGAGCGTACCCGCATCGAGTGCTGCGCCAATCAGGAACGCTGGTACGAGCGCAAGGCCGAGTCCAGATTGCGCAGCCTGGATCAGCACTGCGTATTGCTCGAAGCGCGGTCCAGAGAACGCGTTCATGTGCGTGATCTCATGTCTTTCCGACCATACAAGCCAGACGCTTTCTGCCTGCTCGTGCACAAGCCTTGGCGCGGCCGCGAGGTCAGCCGGCGTGCGCAACGCATGCTTCGCTGCGAATTCGGGCGAACAGACAGGCACAAAAGTGCGCCCCGCCAGATAATCGCAGTTCACCCCATCCCAGCGTCCGTCGCCATAACGGATCGCTGCGTCGAGTCCAAGTGGGAACGGATCGCCGTGCGCGAGATGGCGCCGGAAGCTCAGTGTGATGTTCGGCGCTGCCGTGAGGAACGACGTTAACCTCGGCACTAGCCACTTGGTAGTGAAGGTCGGCACACTGGCGATGGTCAGCAGGTCGCTGTCCTCGCGCACACTCAGCAATTCAAGCGAGGCGTTGCCGATCTCGCGCAGCGGGCCTGTGACGCGCGCGTGATAGACCTGTCCGGCACGCGTCAGGGACAGGTTGCGCCCCTCTCTCACGAACAGCTTCATTCCGAACAGCACCTCCAGATTCGCGATCTGCCGGCTCACCGCGCTCGGCGTCAGGCCCAGCTCGCGCGCCGCATACGAAAAATTCAGATGCTTGGCCGAGCTGGTGAACGCATGCAGTTCGGCGATGTTCGGATACAGATGTTTCATTGCGTGATATTCCAGATTCGCAAAGCACGATGCGGACTTTGTACTTTTTTTTCATGACGATGCCATGTCGGCAACGCACAATGACGCCCGTTACCGCAATTCCAAGTCATTGATTAGACGGGGTTTTGCGCTGTCTCCTCTGCTCACCACCGGATTCGCTGATGTCATCCTATGCTGCCGCGGCCAGCGCCGCTGGCGTTCCTGTTCGTCGTGGCAACCGTTCGCCATCGCCGGGCCGCATGCTGGTACGTGCCGTGGTGGTGCTGTTCGCGCTCTACCTGCTGCTGCCGATCGCGCTGCTGGTGATCGGCTCGATGGGTCAAAGCTGGACCAACACGCTGCTGCCAACCGGCCTGACCGGTCATTGGTACGCCGAACTGGCGGCCGACCGTAGCTTTCGCCGCGCGTTCGCGACAAGTCTCACGGTGGCACTCGCATGCTGCGCGCTGAACGCACTGCTTGGTGTGCCGCTCGCCTATGCGCTGAACTACCGGGCAAGAGCCGGACGCGGGCTCGTCGCCCGGCTCGTGATGCTGATGCCGATCGCCGTGCCGGCGCTCACACTCGGGTTCGGCTATATCGCCGTGTTCGGCGGCGACACGCTGCCCTGGCTCGGCACGCTGTGGCTGATGATCGCCGCGCATGCGGTGCTGACGCTGCCCTACCTGCTGCAGACGCTACTTGCCGACTTGCGCCATCTCGATCTAGCCACGCTCGAGGCCTGCGCCGCCACGCTCGGCGCCGCGCCCTCGCGCCAGTTCTTGACCGTGGTACTGCCGAACCTACGCCACAGCCTGTTCGCCGGCCTGGTGATGGTGGCGGCACTGTCTATCGGCGAGTTCCAGATTTCGAATCTGATCGCGGGCTTTCGCTACCGCAACTATCCGGTGCTGCTGCTACAGGCGTTCTATGGCGCATCGGGCTTTGCATGCGCGGCAACCGTCGTGCTGCTCGTGCTCGCCGTGGCGGCCACACTCGCCTCAATCACCACCGTGCAACGACTGAAGTAATGCCATGAGCCTCGAATTCGATACCGTCAGCTATACCTACCCGGGCGCTTCGCACGGCATCTCCGACATCTCGCTGAAGGCTGCGCCGGGCGAACTGCTCGCCGTAATCGGCCAGAGCGGCTCCGGCAAGTCGACGCTGTTGCGGCTAACGGCGGGCCTGCTGACGGGCTATGCCGGTCGTATCGTGATTGGCGACCAGGACGTGGCTGAGCAGCCGGTCTGGAAGCGCGGCGTCGGCATGGTGTTCCAGCAATACGCGCTATTTCCGCACCTAAGCGTGACCGACAACGTCGCCTACGGTCTGAGGATGCGCGGCATCGGCGTGGCCGAGAGGCGCCGCCAGGCGCTCGCAATGCTCGAGCGCGTCGGCCTGACGAGTCACGCCGGGCGACTTCCCACGCAACTGTCGGGTGGCCAGCAGCAGCGCGTCGCGCTGGCGCGGGCGCTCGTGATCGAGCCGCGCGTGCTGCTGCTCGACGAGCCGCTGGCGGCGCTCGACGCTGGTATTCGTCATCAACTGCGCGACGAGATCCGCACACTGCAACGCGCCTGTGGCGCGACCACTCTGCTTGTTACACACGACCAGGACGAAGCGCTCAGCATGGCCGACCGCGTCGCGATCGTTGACGGCGGCCGCGTGCTGCAGGTCGGTACACCGCGCGAACTCTACGAACAGCCGGTCTCGGCACGTGTCGCACGCTTCATCGGCCATTCGACGATCCTGCCCGGGCGCGTGGTCGCGACTGATCGCGTCGATGTCGGCTTCACAACGCTGTGCGCCCCGTCCGGCTCGCTGCGCGAGGGCGAGGCCGTCGAGCTTTTGGTGCGCCCCGAGCACGTGCAAGCTGATCCCGAGCAGGGGTGTGCAAACCGCATCCACGGTGCGTGTGGCGAGGTCCGTTATTTCGGCTCGACACATCGCTACGACTTCATCCCGCACGGCGCCACCACGCCCCTTCTTGGTGAGGGGCGCGAGGTGGCCGTGCACAGTATCGCGATTGATCCGTGCCATCTGCGCGTTTTGCCGGCCTCGGTGCGCGAATGAACGCTCATCGACACCGCACCCTCGGCTGGACCGTAGCTGTATCTGTTCGCATGACTGATCAACACACACTCGCCCGCCTCGGCGGACACCCACACGCATTACGGAGAACTACGATGTTTGCAGGTCCCACCCTGATTCAACGCATACGCGCGACTGCGCTCGCGTTCGGCACGCTCGTGGCCTGCGCGGCCCATGCCGCGCTACCGGCGCCGCTTTATCCCGGCGAGGACGCGCTCTATGAGAAGGCTGCCGACGAAGGTATGGTGGCCTCGTTTGACACGGGTCCCGAGTGGGCCAACTGGAAAGCTCTGTTCGCCGAATTCCGCAAGCGCTATCCGAAGGTCGAGATCACCTACAACGACATCGGTTCGGCCGCCACCGTGGTCACGCTCGACAAGTCGCGCCGTCGCCCGCAGGCCGACACGGCCTATTACTTCGCCGCCTCGGCTCTCGACGCGACGGCCAGGGACGTGGTCGCGCCGTTCAAGCCGCTCAACTTCGACAAACTGCCGCCGGTGTTCCGCGATCCCGGCGCCCGCTGGTTCACGGTGCATTCGCTGAACGTTGCCTTCCTCGTCAACCGTAAGCTGGTGAAGGACGTGCCGAAGCGCTGGTCCGATCTGCTGAAGCCCGAATACAAGAACGCGGTCGTCTATCTCGACCCGCGCTCAACCGGCCAGGGGCAGGTGGACGTGTTCGCCGCCGCCTACGCGATGGGCGGCAGCGTCGACGATCCGAAGCCGGGCGCGGATTTCTTCGGCAAGCTGAAGATGGCCGGCAATGTCCTGCGCGTGGAGGGCACGACGCCCTATGCGAAGTTCGTGAAGGGGGATATCCCCATCCTGATCGGCTATGAGAACGACGGCCTGAAGGCCAAGTACACGGACGGTATGGGCGACGCGGCCGAGGTGGTGATTCCGCAGGATGGCAGCGTGTCGGCGCCGTATGCGATGAGCCTGGTCAAGAATGCGCCAAATCCGTCGGCAGCCCAACTCTGGCTCAACTTTGTGATGACCGATGCGGGGCAAGCGCTGTTCGCGCAGGGTTATGTGCGGCCTGCCGTGCCGGGCTTGACGCTGGCGCCGGAGATCGCCGCCAAGATGCCGAACGCGCCGCAGGTGCACCCGCTCGACGTGGCCAAGGCCGCCGCGAAGAAGGCGCAGGTCGACCAGCTGTGGTCGCAGGCTACGCTCGGGCAGTGAATCCAGTGATCACCGGTAACGACCAGGGACGCCCGCGATGACACGGAGCTCAACTCTCGCCACTCGCGACGCGGGGCTGCTGCGCCGCTTTGGCGCGTTGCCGGCCGGCTTGCTGTTCGCAATCGCATTCGCGCTGCCGCTCGCGGCTCTGGTCGGCGCCGCTTTCGACGGCGGCGGCCGCGCGTTTGCCTCCGTGTTCGGTGATCCGCTGGTGGCCGATGCGATCGGCCGCTCGCTGGGCCTGGCGGTGGCCACCGGCACGCTGTCGACGGCGATCGGCATGGTTCTGGCAATCGCGCTGGCCGGGCAGTCGCCGGCGAGGCGGCGACTCTCGCTCGCCGCGCTTGGCGTGCCGCTCGCCTTCTCGGGCCTGGTGATCGCCTACGGCTTCATCCTGAGCTTCGGCCGCGCCGGCTTCGTGACGATGTTGCTCGCCAAGCTCGGCGCGAATCCGGCGCAGATCGGAGGCCTGATCTATACCAGCGCGGGCCTGGCGATCGCCTACGCGTACTACCTGATCCCGCGCGTGGCGCTGATGCTCTATCCGGCCTTTGCCAACTTCGACCGGCGGCCGCTCGATGCGGCGCTCACGCTCGGTGCGCGGCCGTGGCGCGCCTGGCTCGACGTGGCCTGGCGCGAGCTGTGGCCGTCGGTGGCTGCGGCCTGGTGCCTCGTCGCAGCGATCGCGCTCGGTACCTACGGTACCGCCATCGCTCTGGCCGGCACGCAGATCAACATTCTGCCGCTTTTGCTGTATCTGAAGCTGTCCGATGGGCAAACCGATTTCTCGCAGGCAGCCGTACTGTCGATCGTACTGACAGCGCTTTGCACCTGCGTTCTTGCAATGGGGGAATGGATTGTCAGACCAAGGCAACACTGAACATGAGCGGCTCGTCGCTGTTGCACTCGCCGATCTCGCGGAGCGTCAGCGCTGCGCGAATCGGCACCTGATGCCGGTTGGCGTGATCGGCCCGAGAGCGGCCACTGAGGAACAACTGCGGACAGCTGAATCGATCGCGCACGCGCTCGCAAAAGCGGGCATCGCGATCGTCGGCGGCGGTAAGGGTGGCGTAATGGAAGCGGCCGCTCGCGGAGCTTTCCGCGCTGACGGCATCGCGATCGGCCTACTGCCCGAGGACGACGCTGAAGGCGCAAACCCGTACCTGAGCGTCGCACTGCCGACCGGGCTCGGCATAACACGCAATGCGTTGATCGCGCGTTCATCGCTGTGCCTCGTGGCGGTGGGCGGCGGGCTAGGCACACTGTCCGAGATCGCGCTCGGGTTGCAATGGGGCAAACCGGTATTCGCGGTATGCGACGCGCCGCAGGTGGCGGGCGTCGAGACGTTCGATTCGGCAGACGAGCTGCTCGTCCGCGCGGCGCGCTGGCTGACCATGCTCGCCTGAACGGGGAAGGCGAAGCCGTGACATTTTTCGTTTTTTCAACACAAAATAGGATTACTAATGATGAAGAAGACCATCGTCGCCTCGTGCATGCTGGGCGGTGTCTGCGTGGGCGCCCATGCACAAAGCAGCGTGACGTTGTACGGTGTTGCCGACAACGGCCTCGCATGGCAGAACAGCGCGACTTCGTTGGGTTCAACTTCGGGCGGCCATTCTCTCGTCAAGATGACCGCGGGTGTGTGGGCTGGCAGCCGGTTCGGCCTTAAAGGCAGCGAGGATCTCGGGAACGGTACCAAGGCTATCTTTACGCTGGAATCGGGGTTCAACAGCACGAATGGCACTTCGCAGTTCACGGGGGGAATGTTCACTCGGCAATCGTGGGTTGGTGTGACCAGCGACCGCTACGGCACACTGACTGCTGGACGCCAGTACACGGCCTACTACAACATGCTGGCGCCTTGGAGCCCGACCACTTGGCTGACCGGGTATTTCGGTGCGCACCCGGGCGATATCGATTCGCTTGACAACATATATCGCGCCAATAACTCGCTCGTCTACCAGTCGCCGACACTGGGCGGCTTCACGTTCAGCGCGTCATACGCGTTCGGCGGCGTGCCGGGCAGCGTTGACGCGGGCTCGACCTGGAGCGCAGGGCTGCAATACCAAAACGGCCCATTCGGGATCGGTGCTGCGGCTCAGCGGGTGAACAACTCGACGCCGGGCGGTGGCGCTTGGGGCGCGTCGTCGACGACTTCAAACGGTGGCGCGCAAACGGCCGTCTCGGCGATCAACTACGGCTACCAGACCGCGCAGGCGCAGCAGCGCGTCGCGGTGACGGGTGGCTATCGCTTCTCGGCCGCCTGGGACGTGTCGGCGTCGTACTCGAACGTCCAGTACATCCCCGGCATCGGCTCGACGTTTCGCGATACTGCGATTTTCAACACGGCGGGCGCGGTGCTGCATTTCAAGCCCGCCAGCGCGTGGGATTTCGCTGCCGGCTACAGCTACACGCGCGCTACCAAAGCGAACGGGATCACGAGCGCCGCGCAGTATCAACAGTTCACGTTGTCGCAGTACTACGCTCTGTCGAAGCGTACCGGCGTCTATGCGGTCCAGTCCTATCAGCGCGCGAATGGTGACACCTTGTGGAGTAACGGCAAGGTGATAATCGCGAAACCATCGCTGGGCGATGGATTCAGTAGCACGCCGGCGTCGTCGCGCAGCCAGATTGCGGTCGGTGCGGGTGTAGTGCACCGCTTCTGATGCAGTGTGGTGTGTGTATCGTCAGATGCACGCGATGCCGCGGTTTCATGTTTTGTGAACTCAAACCCTGACGCGCAGTTGAGCGTCTGGGTCTGAAGACGCAACAGAATTCGCGGTCGTGTGTCGGGTAGCGGCAAGAGACCTCGTTCCTCAAAGCAGCCAAAGGTCGATGAGCTGCCGCTGAGTTAAAGCTCGTGAACGAGTTTTCCATCGATCAACGCCACGGGCAGTTTGTGCTTCGGCATCTTTGCCAGGTTGCCGATGCGCGTCTCGTACGGCAGGTCCGACATGCGCAACCACGTTTCGAGCTTGACGACGAACGGACTGATATCGGGCGAGTCTGCGCTGCCTCCATAGCCGACTTTGTATACGATCATCTGTGGCTCCTCTCTACTTCGAACTACGCTAGACGGCCCCAGCCCGATTTTCAAGTCGCGATAGCCGTATCGAACTGAAGCTAAGTCCCCGAGGAGAACCTGAATGGCGGCTTCATGCCCTGAGTTAGTCCGTCAAGTGGTGTTGGTCGCAAAGAGCCAGTCTTGCATGGTCGGAAGCGCGGGAAAGCCGCGTTTCCGACCATAACGTAGTTTGGCAAGCCGAGTTTGCGTCAAGGGGTTTCTTCGGCCATCCATGTCGTCACGGCGAACGTCAAGTAATCGGCGACGCCATCGGCAAACCCTGCTTACGGTTTCCTCCCCACTGACGATTTCTGCGGTACGGGCGACGCGACAATTCCATCGTCACCCACGCAATGGATGACAGGAGATGTCGAAGAAGTTCTGTTCCTTTAGTCCGATCAATCGCGCCACTCGACAGCCAGCCCTGGTGGCACTAAGCTTGGGCAGGGCACGCCCCTTTGGATGTTTTTAGGGTTCGCCACGCGCGTAGCGCGACGGTCTGGTTGTGATTAACGCTTGGCGTAACGCGAAGAACCGAACATCTCATTCCGGTGGGTTTAGTCTCACCAACTTCACGCCTCATGGAGGCAGCACCATGGACATCTCACAGGCTTTTGCCGCGTTGAACGGTAGGTTCGTCGATACAGTCAATTCTCACGATACGATCGGTTGGGTGGCTCTGTTTGCCGAAGACGCCATTCTCGTCCCGGCGGGCCAGGAAATCGTGACCGGCCGAAAGGGGATCGAAGAATGGGCCGAAGTGGCAACGACCGTCTGGAACCATTTGGAAATCCAGCAAGGGCTTTGCAGATCTGATGGAAATGTGGCTTGGGAATCCGGAACCTGGACTGGGAATATCAATGTGCCGGATGAGCGGACCATGGACATCGGCGGAAACTTCCTACTCATTGCCCAGCAGGAAGGCTCCACGTTGCGCATCAAAGCGCACTCGTGGAGCGTGAATCCCACGACGCCTCGACCAACCGCAGCTTGAGCGGCGAGGCCTCGCTCGGCGAGTGCGCTACTGCTTCCTTGGCTTCCCGGCCCGGTGCGGAAGCTGGGCTTGGGCGCCGGCCGACAAGCAACATCGAAAACATACCAATGAAGTTTTCCATAATCGTGACTCGTAGGGTCCGCACGACGTTCACCGGAGAAGCCTCCCCGTTGTGGCAAGAGCTTCGAGCTTGCGTTTGAGTTCATCGTTCCCCGAGCGCAAGGCGGCGTTGTGGCGTTGTGCAAACCTATCCAGAAGGCCGACGATCCGACCGACATGATCGGCGTAAGAAGGTCCGTTGTCCAGGGCAGAGCCGACATTCGAGCGTCCGCGCGAAAGCTTGGGCCAAACGGCCGTTCTTGGCCGCACTGAGCGGGACGGCGGACATCGCAGGGACGCCCCATCTCAATCTTTCGGTCGGCGCTGCGATCATTGTCGAAACGAGTTGGCTCGATGGCGCGATGCAAAGAATCGCACTTGGACGTTTGATCGGACGGCTATTAGGCCGACGCATGCATGGAAGCATGCGCGGAATGTCGCTGCCTCGGGGACGGCGAGCGAGGGACCGAATCTTGCTCGCGATGTCCCTGTCCTGTTGATGGAAGGGAGCGCGTCATGATCAAGCTACTTGGCATCCTGGCTTTAGCGTTCGGTATTGCGGGTTGCGTCGCCGCCCAGCCGCCCTACTACGGCTACGGTGACCCGCCCGGCTATTATGCGCCGCGCCCCAGTTTCGGCATCGGGATCGGGGCAGGCAGTTTCGGTGGGAGTGGTTTCGGAGGCGTCGGCGTTGGGCTCGGGTTTTAAATGGGGCGCTACTGCCGTCAATCATGCGTCGTCTCTGGCCAGCAGTCCGACATGAAGCACGCCACTGTCCCGGGCAGAGCCTCACGCGCGACGTAGCGGGAGCGTCAGTTCGTTGCGCCCATAGATATCGGCCGCGAAACCGATTCTCTCGCCGGCATCACTTCGCATTCGTCCCGTTTTTGCGCCGCGTTGGTCCCACCGGACCCACAAGAGCCGTTCAGAGCAGTGAAAGATCAACGACTCAAATGCATCGTGAGACGCCATGACGTCGACATGAGCGCCGAAGTGGACGAGCGCGACTTCTGGGGCTCCCTGCGATCGGCAATCTCAGCAGACGAGTGAAGCGCAATGGCGTCCCCGACGACGTCGATTGGGCATGCAGAAACCTGCTCGCAGCGTCGGCGCCATCGACTTCGAAGCGCTTATCCGCAGCGTAATTCTCCGACAGACCCAGGTCGTCACCCGTTTCTCGATGATCTGACGGTCGACGCGGAGCTGGTCAGTTCAGTGTTGCGCAGTCCCGTAATCAGGCGCGACGACATCCGCCTCGCCGTCGATACCGTCGGAACCTTCTATGTTTCACAGACGCCCACGTTTCTTCATACCGTCGGTTCGCAGCTTTTGCTGTCGGTCGCAAGATTGGACAGCGCCAAATCACGAACAGCGTGACTATTCTGGAGGTGAATTCGGATCGCCCAGACATATTTCGGCTTCAGCGGAGGCTTCTGACCGACCAACTTATCCTTGTTCCAAGGCTCGCGGCTTTGATTGTGTCCCATGACAGACTCCCGTTGAGTTGATGGGAGTTTGATTGTCGTCCGGCATCTTGATAGCCGCTTCGCACCGTCAGGGTCCTTGCTATTCGGTCAGTGCCAACGTTCGTTGATCGCTGGCGGGACGACTGTTCAACTTTCGCCACCGGCCGTTGATACCATAGTCATCTCGAGCGGCGGTTCATGCTGATCGTGATGAATCCATGTCCGTTCATGGTCTGGCTCCGGGCTGGCTGTGATGCCGCAGCATGCGCCACAACAGTCAGTACAAAACAGGAAACCGGACATTTCTAATGAACCAGAACCGGACATTTCTAAAAAGCTGCTACAACCACTGCGAACGACAACTAAAGCTTATGTCACATAGATAGGAATGCTGTGCATCGATATCTACGCATGACTAACTCCGCTTATTTGAAACCATTTGTTGGTAGCAGTCCGCAAGTTGACGCATTGCCTTGATCGTCCTAACCGGAATCGCACTTTGCGCAAGGTCGCACCTATTTACGGAGTCAAAGCGTATGGATGGACGCGCGACCGCTCTGTCAGCAATGGCCTTCCTCTCACCGAGCCAAAAATTCACGCGGCGGTGATAGCGACCACTCAGGACGCCGGCTCTGAACCTGCACTTCGAGCCTCGGCACCCAGCCACTTTCTGAGCAAGGGTTCAACCCACGTCAGCGCCAGAAGAAAGCAGATTGCGACGGTAAAATTGAATATCAGATGCGCCCATGCCACCGCCATCCCCGGGTTGGTTGTTAAATCCACCATTGCTCTTGAAAAGGATCTCAGGAATGGAAAGTAGCACAGCACTCCGGTCGCATTGAACAGAAAGTTCGTAATCGCCGTGGCTCTTGCGATGGAACTCATCCCGAGACCTGCAACCAACGCGGTTGAGGTCGAGCCGACGTTCGAGCCAATGACAATCGGTATCGCGGCTTGCGGCGGTAGCACCCCTTGCTGGACGAGGAGAATTGCCAGACCAGTGGTGACGCTGCTTGACTGGACCAACGCAGTGAATAGCAAGCCGGCAAGCACGCCTGCCCAAGGAGCCTCTGCAAGTGCAAGCCATTCCTTGAACTGCGGGCGATTTTGCAGAGGCCTCAGTTCCGCGGATATCAGATCCAACGCGAAGAAGATCAATCCAAAATAGAAAACAGCTTTTCCGATGTACCTGGCGCGGATCGGCAACATCGAAATCAAGGCCCCAAGTACGATGAATATCGGTCCGATACCCGTGAGTTTGAAGGAGACCAGCCAGGCGGTTGCGGTGGTCCCGACATTGCTGCCGAGCAGGATCCCGAGACTGGCGCGGAAGGAAATGACGGACGCGTCCACAAGAGTGACCGCAAGCGCTGTGATCGCGCTGCTTGACTGCACAATCGCTGTGGCGAACGCACCAACCAGAAACCCGAGCCAGCGGCTTGCAGTCACACGTTCGAGCCATGACTGCAGCGCCGTGCCCCCGACCTCCTGCAGTTCGCGACTAAAGCCCTGAAGGCCGTAAAGGAAAAGAAGAACCGCGGAGGCCGCGGCGAACAGTCCCTGGATTGGTGTCATGGCGACCTCCTTGTCCGTTCTCCTCTGTGCGGGAAAGCCGTTCGAGTGTTGAGATCACGTCGACGGAAGACAATGCTGCGCCGCATGCCAAGTATGTACCCGCTTCGGGGTTCTGACCACCATGTCTCCCCCGCCGCTGCCGAATGGCAGAACACCCTGCGAGTTGTGCCGGCCTGTCGCGTCGGCGTGGTTCACAACTACTGCACGCGTTTCATCGACCGCCGCGTTCGCGGCGGGGCGGGTAGCAGAAAGTTACCTGCGAACCTCCGGGATAAACCTGAATGGATAGTCGGGCTCTTGGTAATCTCCGGGCTTCTGTCGTTTGGGCAACGTGACCTTGTCGCGGGCCACCTCCTCATAGGGAATCTTGCTTAGTAAGTGGCTAATGAGATCGAGGCGTGCGCGCTTCTTGTCATCCGACTTCACGACGTACCAGGGCGCAAACTCCGTCTCGGTCGCCATGAACATTTCGTCGCGTGCGCGACCGTCAAGGTGTCGCTGCAGACAGATCCTCCTCAGTCACCGCATCATCGCTCATCCCGTCCATTTGAATGCCGGGCAAATCTGCAGAAGTCGTCGCAGCCGGAGTTGACATCGAACGATCGAACGACTGACGTGACGTGCCCGATCGCCGCACGGGCTCGCCGATGGTCGCGTCGAGTCGCGTCAAAACGTACGGAAAGAATGGATTAGATGCGATTCGAAAGAGCGTATCCAGACTGACAATCAGCCCTCCGCGCTCCCCGCGTGGAACGAGAGTGCCGAGTGCTGCGCCATACTTCGTGCCTGATTCCTCGTCCTGGCGGGTTCCATACAACGGATCATCCGGTGGAAAAGGAATGGCGACATGTGACAGTGAGAACACCTGCGGCGGGTAGACGAGGTCAAGCTCACGTGTTTGCCATTGAGTGCTTCCCGGCTCGACCACGCGCTCCTTCATGTTCTCGGAGCCCGACGGAGCATTGGCGATGACCGTGAGCCGGTATGCCACAGGAAAACGCGGTACCAAGCGTGATAGCGCCAGTGGTGATGCCGGATTAAGGATCTGGCCCATCTTTGCCCGTCTGTTCACGTCGAACAGTACCAGTTCGCTTCCGTTTGATGGAAAATTCGCGTACATCGCGGTCAGGATCGCGCGTGTGCTTACCGTGGAATCGATAACGGATTGAAAGGTTAATACCGGCGGAAGTTTCGCGAGTTGTCCTGTTCTCGCAAGACGAACCAATTCCTCCTGCAATGCCATTGTCAGCCGGTGCGATTGCCTTGCACCATTGACCGGAAACGAGTTGTATTTGAATGGATTGAATTCAGGCACGATCCCGAGCCACGCAGCTTTTGCAAATGGTGGCAATAGCGCCGGAAGTGACGCGAGACCGGCAAAACGCGCGTAACGTGTAATGCCAATCATCGGTGAGAACAGCACGATCCGTTCTGGCCGGCCCAGCCGACTATCTTCGAGGCTGTCCAGTGCATACTTCATCGCGAGCGCACCACCATTCGAGAATCCGACCATCTCTAATGGGCAATTCGGCCCGACTCGACGTCTGGCTTCACGCATCGCAAGCCGCGTTGCCGCCATCCACCTCTCCCAGTCGACATCGGTCAGCCCGGCGGGCACCGTTCCGTGACCGGGCAGGCGAATTCCGATTGCAACAAATCCATGGGCGACGTAGATGCGTGCAATATGCCGGAGACTATAGGGAGAATCGGTCAAACCATGCAGCAGCACGACAGCGCCCAGGGGCTTCCCAGACGGGAGCATCTCATATGACCTGTTCCAGTCGTGGTCGAAACCTGGCGGATAGATGGGACTGTTTTTAAAGTACCGATTCGACATTACCTGCGCCGATGCTGGCAAACGGTCCGTGACCTCCCGGCGCACCTGCTCGAAAAGACTGTCTTCGTGCCTGAGATACGCGTTCCAGTCCGATCCATCGGTTTGCCCGGCGCTCAATTCTTCGGGTACATAGGTGTGCCAGAGTTCGAGCGGAGGCCCCGTGCGCGAATCGTACGCACGGACGGCAAGCAGGAGTGAAGACAATGCGGCGATTAATAGCAACGCTCGCACCAGTATCCTGACAAAGCGAGTGCCTGTTCCCATTTTTAACTACCCCGTCCCAATGAACCCGATCTGGACGATAAGGCGCGTGAGGGTGTTTGCAGTCCAACTGACGCAATCACTTTCTTGTAGCGACTAACGCCGAGCCTATCGCCGTAAGCTTGAACGACACAAGCATGGCGGTGGCCGGTTGTCCCCGCAGGGCGACGCCGACATCGTCGCGTCCAAAACGATTGGCGCCCAACAAGACTTTTCCAGACTGACGCGAGGTGTAGCCGCATCCCGTGTCGCGAGTTCGGCATATCACGTGTCGGAGCGTCACAGAAGCCATTGGTTTGCATCGTCCGACATGCGTGGGACCGCATGCAGATCGTTTCGCGCGAAACGCACCAGACAGAAGGCACGCGATTCCTGCAATGCACCCGGCACCCGCGCCAGATGAACCCGGATCTCGGTACTTTCACGCTGATGGTCGTCGTCCACGATCACGTTCGTCCGGTCAAGACGCAGCGTCCTCTTTTCCACCTGAATGTAAGGACCGGGCGACGTCAGCATCTCGCATACCATGCTGATCTCCCGCTCCAGTGCGTCGGTCTTTAGCCCAAGGCCAGCCAGTTTGCGGTTGTTCTCCTCGAGCTGCGCCTGCAAGGCAGCCATCTCTCCGACACCCGACAACCGGTTACCGTCCAGAAGTGAATTCATGCCCTTGCCCTGTCGCCCTAGAAGCATGAGTCGCGTATTCAGCAGCGCACGCTCCTGTTCCAGCAGGCCACGGCGCGATACGTCGGCGGCGATCCGGTCGAGCGCTTCAAGCGCGAGTTGCTCCACGACCCGCAACACAATTTCGTCACGCAACTCCGATTCATTGCGTTCGCACACGCGCACCTGATGATCGCCAAAACTGACCGTCGTTCGCTCAACGTCGGTACGTACAGCATCGCCGTGCTGCGCGACGCCCAGGGTGCGGCGCTCGGTCATGGCCATACCAAGCAAAACAAACGCCTCGCGATCCAGTGCATTTCGGTCAAAGTACGCACGCAGTTCGGCCGAGCGGCTCTGCGCGCGGGTGACATCCTCCGACACCGCAAAGAAGGCGTGAATGTGTGGGTCCGATGACCACGCCGCGGCGCTCGCCTCGCGTGCGATTGGGACATCTTCGGTCAGAGCGCGCACATATTCCAACGCACATCTGATGGCCGGTGCCAGTCTCGCCGCATGGTTCGTCACGAGCCGCAGTTGCGGAGCCAGATTGAGGATTCGATCAAGCGCTTCACGCGTCTCTCGCGCGGTAGCTTCACCGGGCGGTGGTTCGCGTCTAAACAACCAGTTGAACACGCTCATGCTGGCCTCCTTGTCCGAGACCGTTAAAACATCACACGGAGACTTACGTCTGACCGTCTCACGCAGCGAGAGTCCACACTTCGGCATGGACCGGCGCTGATGACTTGTATTGAATGAGAATCGAACGTACCCGAGCCAGAGCGAACGTCCTGTCTTCTACTAACCCTATGGGAGCCATGCCCCTGTTCAGTTTTCGCACGGATGCCCGGATGCCCGGATGCCCGGATATCCGCTCTTTTCCCGAGCCATTCAACCATGATGCCACGGCCCTTTCCTGCTAACGAACTTTCTTTCGCGATACTGGGTTACCTGCAAACGCAAACTGCCCCCGTCGCATCGTCGCATTCGTCGCAGCAGGGCGTTGGCGAATGACGGCAAT
The DNA here is from genome assembly GCF_003002025.1 of Paraburkholderia sp. BL25I1N1. Taxonomy (GTDB): domain Bacteria; phylum Pseudomonadota; class Gammaproteobacteria; order Burkholderiales; family Burkholderiaceae; genus Paraburkholderia. Next base: position 68,859 of record NZ_PVZB01000023.1, on the reverse strand, counting down.
CCGCCTCGACATGACCGCGTGCCGACTGATCAAACTGCAACCCCTGGCGGCTGAATGCCGACTCCTTCGGCGACAAAAAACGGGTATCAATGGGTACACGCGCCGCCTATTATCATTTTGTAGAGGTCAATTCCTCCCCACCAGTGTGCTTGCGTCGCTGCACTGCGACGAGTCGTTTTTATCAAAAGGCAAGTTATCGGCGCTCTCACTTTCGAAGACGCGAACATGTCACACCGCTCCGTCTCGGCGCGATCGCTGGCACGGCATTATTGGGTATTACCGGTTGTCTGGTGGGCTTTGCGTGAAATCGTTCACTCGCCGACACACCGTATGGGTTCGTGTGAGCATCCTCCCGACTGGGGGTCGGACATGTTCAGGCTCGACACGCAGGAAACGCTGATGGCTGCCGCCCTGGTGCTTCTGCTCGGTCGCCAGATCCTTGCCCGGATCCGTGTGCTTCGAACTTATACGATCCCCGAACCGGTCGTTGGCGGCCTGCTGGTCGCGTTACTCGTGTTTGCGTTACGCAGCATCTTGCGAATTGAAGTGCAATTCGACACGACGCTTCAGGCGCCTCTCATGCTCACCTTCTTTGCCACCATCGGCCTTAATGCCGATCTGGCCAGACTGAGGGCCGGCGGCCGTGCGTTGATCGTCTTTCTCGGTGTCGTGGTCGGACTGCTCGTGATGCAGGATGCGCTTGGCATCGGATTGGCCTGGGCGTTGGGGCAAGACCGCCTTCTCGGTCTGCTCGGCGCATCGGTGACCCTATCCGGCGGACACGGGACGGGAGCGGCGTGGGCGAAGGTTTTTGCAGCTCGTCACGGGCTCGCCTCGGCAACGGAGATTGCGATTGCCTGCGCGACATTCGGCCTGATCCTCGGCGGATTGATCGGTGGACCGGTCGCGCGTTTTCTCATCAGCCGGTACAGTCTTTCCCCCAGCCCGAAACCTGATGTCGCGGGCACAACAGGCTTCGAACAGCCAAAGGCAGTCCGGCCGATCACGGCAGAGGCCGTAATCGAAACAGTTGCGCTCATAGCCGTTTGCCTTGCCGTTGGTTCGGCACTCGCATCGTGGATTGCTGGCACAGCGTTCGAGCTGCCGACGTTCGTGTGCGTCCTGTTTATCGGCGTCATCCTGCGCAACGCGCTCGCCGTGCGCGGTCTGTATCAACCATTCGAGCTCGCGGTGTCGCTGCTCGGCAATGTTAGCCTCGGGCTTTTTCTCGCCATTGCGCTAATGAGCCTGCGCCTATGGGATCTCGCCTCGCTTGCACTACCGCTCCTCGCGATTCTGGTCATGCAGGCCATCGCAATGGCGATGTACGCGATTTTCATCACCTTTCGCGTGATGGGCCGCAACTATGACGCGGCCGTGCTGGCCGCCGGACACTGTGGTTTCGGCCTCGGCGCCACGCCGACTGCCATCGCCAACATGCAGGCCATTACAGAACGTTTCGGCCCATCCCATCTCGCCTTTCTGGTTGTACCGATGGTGGGCGCATTTTTTATCGACATCGCCAACGCGATCGTCATCAAGTTGTTTCTGCTGCTCCCTATTTATGGCTAAAGTCCGTCTCTCGGCCGCTCATCCGGACGCGATGTGAGACCGGAGCGTTCGTTGAAGAGGTCCGCTTGCCAACCAGGCGTGATAGCCGGATTCGTCTGTTCCGCGCGGCGCGTCCTGCTGCCGCACCTCTCTCTCGTGATGCGCTCTGCACCCTCGCGTTTCGTGCTGTACTTCGTCCGGGAGGGCGTCGGAGCAAGCATCGATGTTTTGCACTCGTCGGGAATGCGCTACCTGTGCAACACCCCGGGCATCTGCCGACCACCTCCCATCGCGCGAAACATCGCGATCTGGGCATGAATCACCTCGACCTGTTCCTTCGCGTGCGATCTGCACGACACGCCCCGTCACGTCGAATGCAAGCGGCGAGCAGGGTCGAGCGCTGGCGAAAAAACACGGTCATCCCTAAGACCACAACCTTGCGTCGCGAAAAGGATTAGCCAGAAACCTTTCCTCGAACGCGTGTATACACCTAGGACCAAAGTCCACTTTCTCGGCATCCGGACCGTATGACATGATGCCATCAGGCGGAAGCTCGCAGCCGGCCTGTCATGGCCGCCGACAAATGGGAGGCGACGCCTTGGCCCGTAATCGTAGCTGCCGAAATAGCAGCACTCAAATTGCTTCAATGTTCCCCGACCAATGAACGCCGAGATCGAGACGTCATACTGCGCAGCCTGTTCATGTGGCGCTGTTCAACAGCCGCCCGTAGTGCACTATTTCGCGCCGTGCATACGAAGACCGGGAATGCATGTAATGAACGTATGAAGTGCTCTGAGATCAGGCCAGGTCGTTCGTCTTTCTAGCGGGCGCGCACTCGCCAGACGCTGACATCAGGACCGAGGGCTTAACGCTATTCACATGCGTACTGTTCGCAGGCCATAGCGCCTGCGGGCAGATTGCGCAGCAGAGAGGACCTGCATGGCAGCACCGGCCGATCGGTAGCGCGCTTGCAATACGCCTCTGCCCGGGAGGCGCGGCCACTCGACCAGCGCCATCAAACCGATCAACAAGGAAACGACGGCGGGAATTGCAATGGAGGATGACATGCAACGACGTAATTTTCTGCTGCACACCGCGACCGGCATCACCGGTCTACTCCTTGCGGGATGCACCACGACTCCGAGTGGGACCAGGAGTGAGGCGACTGACGCGTCAAAGCGCCAGTCGATTGACGCAAGCGTTGATGGAACGATATCGCGACTCTACGCGTCGGTGCCGGGCGCGCGCGAACTCGTGTCCAAAGCGCAAGGCGTGCTGGTGTTTCCCTCAGTTCTCCAGGTCGGGTTCGTTGTAGGTGGACAGTACGGCGAAGGTGCGCTGCGGGTAGCCGAGCGCACGGTCGGCTACTACAGCACGGTATCAGGTTCGTTCGGTCTTACAGCCGGCGCACAATCCAAGGCGATCATCTTCCTTTTCATGACGGAAGATGCACTCCAGAAATTCCGCGGCGCCAAGGGGTGGTCGGTTGGCACTGACGCGTCAGTCGCACTCGTGAAGATAGGCGCAAACGGCACAATCGACACGTCGACGGCAACCGCCGCTGTTGACGCAATTGTGCTGACCAACTCGGGGCTGATGGCCGACGTTTCCCTTTCGGGAACCAAGGTGAGCCCACTCAGTATCTGAATGCAATCTCAGCGATCCGGGGCATGCATGCACGAACGACGGATATGTGGAATCACTTTTAGTTGCACTGCGACGCACAGACGTTACTCTACTTTCTGAACGGACGGGACCACGCGACCCCGCCTCTATCCCAGGCTTCACCCTCACGAGAAACTGCCGATACGCGAGCCGACACGATGAATCACAATGCGTCTCGTAAGCTTTCCGATGGCCTTTCCGACTTCCTGAAAATGGAATCGGCCGGGGGCCTGTTGCTCGCGGCCGCCGCGCTTCTCGCCTTGATCTTCAGCAACTCGCCGCTTCGGCAGATCTATGACCATTTGCTGAACATTCCGGTCGAGATCCGGTTTGGGTCGTTCCACATCGGAAAGCCACTACTGCTCTGGATTAACGACGGATTGATGGCCATCTTCTTTCTTCTGGTCGGGCTCGAAGTGAAACGTGAGGTGATCGAAGGTGAACTGTCAACGCCCGCGCAAGTAGTGCTGCCGGTCGTCGCCGGCGCTGGCGGCATGGTGGTGCCGGCATTCATTTTCTTCTTTATTTGCCGCGGTGACACGGCAAACCTCCGCGGCTGGGCCATTCCGACGGCAACTGATATCGCGTTTGCGCTCGGCATCCTTTCCCTCCTCGGCCGCCGGGTGCCGATGTCGCTGAAAGTATTTCTGACCGCAGTTGCGATAGCCGACGACCTCGGGGCCATCGTTATCATTGCGCTCTTCTACACCGCTGATCTTTCGCTTGCAATGCTCTTTCTGGCGGCCTGCGCCATCGCGGTCCTGATTGCGCTGAACCGGCAAAGAGTTACGCGCCTTGCGCCCTATATTCTCACCGGAATCGTCCTGTGGGTATTCGTTCTCAAGTCCGGTGTTCACGCAACGCTTGCGGGTGTCGCACTGGCGTTCGCCATACCCTTGAAGACGAAGGACGCCAAGGGACAAGCTCCCCTGCATCAGCTTGAACACGGCCTGCACCCGTGGGTCGCCTTCGCGGTACTACCTGTCTTTGCGTTTGCAAACGCCGGCGTATCGTTTGCCGGCGTTACCCTTGCTGCGCTGTCGGCGCCGCTGCCACTCGGTATTGCGGCGGGTCTTTTTGTCGGCAAGCTCGTCGGTGTATATGGTGCAGGTGCAGCACTCATCGCTGTCGGGCTGGGAAAACTTCCCGAAGGGGCAAGCTGGCGACAATTCGCTGGCGTCGCCTCATTATGCGGCGTCGGCTTCACGATGAGTCTGTTCATCGGTTCCCTCGCGTTCGAAGGAGCCGAATTCTTCACTCCTGTCCGGCTGGGCGTCATCGTCGGCTCATTACTTTCCGGGATTGCCGGGTGCCTCCTTCTGAGCTTCGGATCGAAACCTTCCTTGGCGGAATCGCCGCAAAGTGCGGTATGAACGTTCCGCACATTGACGGTTACATGTCAGCCGCGAGAGGGCGCGCGGCGCGAGTTCCGCACATCTGCGACCTTCAATCATCCGACGCGGGCAGGACCGTCTGCAAGTAGCGCGTTAATTTCTTCAACGTACACACGATACGTAGTTTGGTTGCGGATCGTGCCGGATGCTCACCCGGCCGTCGGCCAGATTCACTACCTTGTGCATGCGGTTCCCTGCAAGCGTATGCGTCCAATACGGGCTGGAACCGCCCCAAGCATAGATACCACCCTCATAACGCGAGTCGTCTTTTGACGCGACGATTGCATTATGGCTTCCTCCACCCGGACTGCCATGCGCGTTCGTATAGGCAAACAGTGCCTTCAGTTCATCAAGCGTAGGCAGCCGCATACGCCGCTTGGCACAGTGGTAAAGCGCGTCGTGGTAATCGTACATCACGATTCGTAATCCGTTGAAGGCGTCGGACGCGCCTTTTTTTATCCGCACGCTCTTCTTCTCCCAAGCGTAGGTGTCAATCGCGGGACGGCTAAAGCAGGTCTTTTCGTGCGAGAAAACCGTCGTGCCACCACCCGCCGTCGGATATGTTCCTTTAGGTATGCAGATTTCACGGGTAGTCCTGCTGGCGTCCGCCGGCTCCGCGCCGAACGAAAAACTCGAACCGGGTAGCGCCGCCGCTGTCGACAACGCCAGAAACAACACAGCGCGTCCATGCAGCTTTCCGATGGTTAGTGTCATGGCAATCCAGTCACCGGTAGCCAATCGGGCTGCAACTGCCCCGCTCTTCAAGACATCGAGCATAAGCATTCTCCCTGATACAACCATGGATACAGCAAGGGCCCATGTATCGGGCACACTCAGGTTGTAGCCGCGAAGGCCCGTCTGCACAAGGACTGGCGATCAGAAATTCTGCCATTCTCAATCCACGTCACGCAATCGGGCCCAATCTATCTGCTCGGGTCGCGACTCTCCGTTGGCGCTACCTCTCATATTTGTGTGAGCCGGCTGCCACGGTATGGAATCGCTTAATGCACTTGCTGCACAAGCCCGTCACATCTGGACAAGGAGCGGCAGGGTTTTCCACGCGCCATCGGCCTGTCGATTTCAAATGCGAGGGTCTTGCAAAAAAGATGTTCGCGACGCTGCAGCGGAAGCTGTACGCGAAATGGCGTTAAGATAAATTGGTCCTCACGTCAGCAAGAAGGGGCAGCTTTTCCGCAGTTGTGCGCCGATCCGCCCGCGGAGCATGGCAAGCATTGTCCAACGGGCCTATAACGTAAAAGTGGGCCTCAAGACCGCGTGAAAGAAAGCCTCAAGAAAGGAAGTGACGACTTGCAAGCTGCCCCGTGACAAAAACAAGGCCCTGTCTGACACGGCATTTCCCTGTGCGGACCTGAAGTGAAAGGGAGTTTTCCGTGAAAAGGATGAATGAGCGAACACTTTCCCCGGCGTTCCAATCGCTCAGATTCCTCTTGCGGCTCAGGAAAAGATGAAGTCCCATTTGTTTGTCCGCAGAGCCCGGTTAAGCCATGCCATTGCCGAGACACTTTGCACCCGGCTTCTTCCAAAGGTCGCTTATTGTCGTTTCATTGAATGTCGTCTGCGCGGCCGCGCTGTGCGGTTGCGCGTTGCCACCGCTTGAAAGCCGCACGCCATCGACGGCAATAAGCAACGCAGAGGCGCAGGCCACAACGCTTGGGCGTTCTGCCGCTCATGAGCTTGCTGCTCACCATGATCTGGCCGGCATTCATCCGCTGGCGGACCCGCGTGCAGCCTTCGCTGCGCGCATGGAGCTAATTCGCACGGCTGAGCGTACGCTGGACGTCCAATATTACATCTGGCGAAGTGACCTCACGGGCACGCTCCTGCTCGATGCATTACGTGCGGCGGCCGATCGCGGCGTACGCGTACGCCTGCTGCTGGACGACTACGGTATATCGTCTTCACTCGATGGCACGCTGGCCGCGCTTCAGACGCATCCAAACATCGAGGTCCGGTTGTTCAATCCGTTCGTCATCCGCAAGCCGAAGTTCATCGGCTTCCTGACGGATTTTTCGCGTGCCAACCGTCGCATGCACAACAAGTCATTCACCGCTGACGGCGCCGTAACGATCGTCGGCGGACGCAATATCGGCGACGAATACTTCGGCGCCACCGATGGCATTGTTTTCGCCGACCTCGATGTACTGGCAGTAGGCCCGATTTCAACCGATGTCGCAAATGAGTTCGATCGATATTGGGCGAGCGGATCGTCATATCCGGTCGACCTTATCGTACATCGTGCCGCCAGCGACAAACCCGATGAACTGGACCGGAAAGTTCGATCTGTCGAAAGTGACTCGACGGCCGCCGCCTACCTGGACGCCCTGCGTGATGCACCGATCGTGCAGCAACTGCTTGACGGTACGCTACCGCTGGAATGGGCCAGGACGCAGATGGTCAGCGACGACCCGGCTAAAGCTTTGAGCGAGGCGCCGCCTGAGGCAAGCGTCGTACATCAGTTTCGGGAGATTCTCGGCGACCCGATGCATGAACTGGATCTGGTGTCTCCGTATTTCGTTCCGGGCGCGGCCGGAACAAAATATTTCACTGGGCTCGCTCGTCGCGGCGTCAACGTGCGCGTACTAACCAATTCACTTGAAGCCACCGACGTGACAGCGGTTCATTCCGGTTATATGACCCGTCGTGTCGAACTGCTCGAGTCGGGGGTGGAACTGTACGAATTGCGACGATTGCCTGGCGTCGAACACAAAAGTGAGGAGCATGCCGGCATATTCGGCAGCTCGGGGTCGAGCCTGCATGCAAAGACCTTCGTAGTGGACAGCAGCCGCGTCTTTGTTGGATCATTCAATTTTGATCAGCGGTCGGCCCATCTGAATACCGAGTTAGGCTTCGTTATAGACAGCGCGTCACTTGCGAGCCGGATCGCATCCATCTTCGTGTCACTCGTACCACAGGTCGCCTATTCGACGCGCCTCGATGCCGACGGGAGACTCTACTGGTTGAAGCGGGAGAACGGGATGGAAGTGCGCTATGACACGGAGCCCAACACGACCTGGCTGCGCCGTCTGGGGGTCTGGTTTCTTTCAATCCTGCCAATCGAATCTCTCTTGTAGACGGAACGGCATCCATGCCCGGGCCCTGTTCCCGGAGTCGCAGCTTGTGCGACCTCTCCGCAGCCTCGCAATTTCAATGGCACTGTTGCACCGTGTCGTGCGCAAACACTGAAGATCAACTCAGAAACTCCACAGCGCCGGTTTTCAGGTTGTACATCGCGCCAGCGATCCTGATCGTGCCTTTGGTTTCAAGCTCCGCAAGCACCGGGCTATCCTTACGAATGTTCGCCAATGTCAATTCGACGTTCTTGCGCGCCACCGCATCCACGAAATCATAGTTCGTCGCGGAACGATCGCCGTTGTAGGTCGTCGCTTGCACCGCGGGCTTGATCTTGTCCAGCAATCCGGTCAGATTGCCCAACTCGGCGTTGGCAATGGCTCCCTTGATCGCGCCACACGCTGTGTGACCCATCACGAGCACTACCTTTGCGCCAGCAAGCTTGCACGCGAATTCCATGCTACCCAGGATGTCGTTGTTTTCAACATTGCCGGCAACACGGCAGTTGAAGATATCACCGATGCCGAGATCCATGATCACTTCAGCCGGCGCGCGCGAATCGATACAACTGAGGAGCACGGCTGCCGGATACTGTCCGCTGGCACTCGCCCTCTGTTCATTCAGGTAATTGCGTGCTTTCCTCTCGCCCCGCCGGAAGCGTGCGTTACCTCGCTTCATCGCCTCGATAATCTGCTCTGGCGTCATGCTGTCGCGCTGCTCCCTGGTCAAAGCGTCGGCGTGCGCGGGACTCGCAACGAGCGCGCCGCCAGCAAGCCCGAGCGCGACCGCGGTGCCGGTGAACTTAAGCAAATTCCGACGGCCCGAACCGTTGCCGGGCAGAAGAGGCTCACATGTGTCACACATGATTCATGCTCCATTCTGTCAAACTGACGCGCTGTATAAGCCAGCGTCAGCATTGGGCTTCCAACGCGCCCATGCCTTCGGCTCGCTCATATGGCCAGGCCGCTCGCGCTGGTAGGCGATAAACATCTTTTCGTTTGGTGTTCTTCCCTGGGCGGCACAATGTCCTTTGTACAGGGTATTCGCCATGACGCTCGAGCGCTATTGGACTTTGGTCCGATAGCGGAGGATTCACCGCCAATATGCAATATCTGGAACTACGCCAGGCGTCGGACGACCTGTGCGTTACGTGATCGGCTGACAGTCTCGGTGCCGATTGCGGCCGGCTGGTCGGCGAAACTGACATTGCCGAAAGGACTGGTGACGCGCGTGTGCGGCGACTACAAAGCTGCATCGCTTGCGCTGCGGTATCGATGGTTCGATCGCTGAACCAACGTCTCTGCCGATCCATTGTCGCGGCCCAGCTATTCCTTCACCTTCTCACCGACCTGGGAAATCCGGTTCCGCACGACGCCGATCGCCTGTTTGAGGGCGTAAACATCCTGAAAATAACGATACGGAATACGTATCTGGCTGGCATGCGCATCAATGTTCTCGATTTCATCGCGCCATTTCGCGACATCGTCTGGGGTGGGTTGCCTGTTTCTCCATATTTCGTCTTCCAGCGATTTTATTTCGCGATACCAGACCACAAGCCGTCTTCTTATCCGCGCCTCCAGCATGCGCGGCAATGCCTGCAGCAGGCCTAGCACAAGGGCCATGAAGGGGAGCAGGATCAGCAGCCGCCTTTCGATGAGACTGGCGAGCCAGAATGGAAGGTAGCGCTGCAGGAAGGGGCGACCCGATCTGAAATAGCGCGCGCTTTCGTCGGAAATGGGAAATTCCTCGGTGGTCAGATTGGGGAACGCGCCCAGCGGCGTGAAGTAGTCTTCACCGCCGTGGACGGTTCTGGCTGCATCCAGCAGCAGGTAGACCAGGGCCGGGTGTAGGGTATCTTTGGACACGAGCAGAGCCGTGGCGGCCAGCAGGGTGACATCAGTCTGTGGCAGATCGTCGACGATGCTGGTTGAGGCGCGGGGGAAAATAACTTTCGACAGGGACGGGAATTTCTGCACCAGCGCATCGGCCTGGGCAAAACTCATCAGCTTCAGATCGCTGTTCAGCAGCCTTATCTGCATCGCGGCGTCGGGCCTGCCAATAAAGAAAGCAGCATCCAGCTGGCCAGTTTCGAGGCCTTCATATGCCTTGATGGCGTCCATTTCCAGCAGCGTGGTGTTGTCGCCAGTGACGCCGCTATAACCCAGCAATGCCCGGGAGACGTGAAGCAGACCGCTGCCGGGAACGCCTATGGCGATCCTCTTGCCGCGCAGTTGTGACAGCCTGTTGACGGTAATGTCGCCACGAAAGAACACCCAGATCGGTTCGTATGAGACGGCGGCGATGGTCTGCAGGTGGTCTGTTGCTTTCGGACTGGTGGTGCCCGATTGGATAAAACCCACTTCGTATTCGCTGTCCGGATTCGTCAGCCGCTGATAGTTTTCGACCGAACCGGAAGAACTCCGGATATCGAGGGTGATGCCTTCGCGCTTCAGGATGGGGGCATAGCGATCGGCAAAGTTACGGTAGATACCCTGGTCCGCCCCGGTGGTAATGACGATCGTGCGCTGGATGGCAGGTTTGAGCATTGTCACCAACGCCCAGCCTAGCGCGGCCAGCAGCACTATCGCGCAAATGACGAGAAACCGCCGGCGCCCCGGTGTCATGGGGGCTTTCTGGGTACGTTGAAGCGCTGGGTTCTGCTTGGGCATCGTTGCCCTCTCTCGTCAGGCCTCTCCTGCCGGGATGGACTCGGGGCAAGCGTTCAAGTGACCGCGTTGCCGACAGTCGCCCGTAACGCTGCGAAGAGCTTGTTGAAATCTTTTGCAACAGCGGGACTGCGTGATCTCGAATGCCTCCACTTGGCGTTGTCAGGAGCGGCCGGTTGACGCCGATCACCGGCAACAGCACGATGAACCGGCCCGCCGCCGACGTCAGAGCGGCAGCGTATGCGTGATTGCCTGCAGGCAGACCGTCATCAGCGGACCAGGCACAATACCCAGCACCAGCACGGCCACACCGTTCAGCGCAAGCAGCGTGCGGTTACCGGCGCCGGCCGAGATCGGCGATGTGTCTTGCGGGTCGTCGAAGTACATCAACTTCACGATACGCAGGTAGTAGAATGCGCCGAACAGCGACGTCACCACGGCCAGCACCGCGAGCCACGTGAGGCCCGCGTTCACCGTCGCTTCGAGCACGGCGAGCTTCGCGTAGAAGCCGACGGTCGGTGGAATGCCGGCGAGCGAGAACATCATCACCATCATCACGAATGCGGACACCGGGCTGCGCTGGTTGAGACCCTTGAAGTCGTCGAGCGTGTCAGCTTCGAAATTACGGCGCGCAAGCAGCATCAACACGCCGAACGAGCCGAGTGTCGTCACCAGATAGATGATGCTGTAGAACATCGCCGAACCGTAGGCGCTTGCCGCCGAACCCGCATTGCCGTCCACCACGCCGGACAGCAGGCCAAGCAGCACGAAGCCCATGTTCGAGATCGTCGAATAGGCGAGCATTCGCTTCACGTTGCGTTGAACGATACCCGTGAAGTTGCCGACGATCATCGACAACGCCGCGAGAATCACCAGCATTTCTTGCCAGCCGACGGCGAGCGGCAGCAGGCCCATCACCAGGAAGCGCAGACCCCACGCGAACGCCGCGACCTTCGGACCGCCGCCGACGAACAGCGTCATCGCGGTCGGCGCGCCCTGATAGACGTCCGGCACCCACATGTGGAACGGCACCACGCCCATCTTGAATGCAACGCCCGCGACGATGAAGACCACACCGAACAGCAGCACGAACTCGTCGATGTGGCCGGAGGCAACCGCCTTCAGCACCTCGTTCAGTTCGAGCGAGCCGGTCGCACCATAGAGCATCGAGATGCCGTAAAGCAGGAAACCCGTAGCCAGTGCACCAAGCACGTAGTACTTCATCGCCGCTTCGCCCGATTGCGCGACGTCGCGGCGTAGTGCAACCATTGCGTACAACGACAGCGACATCAGTTCAAGACCGAGGTACAACATCAGGAAGTGGTTGCCCGAGATCATGACCAACTGGCCGAGCAGCGAGAACATGCCGAGCAGGAACACGTGGTCGCGAAACAGGTCGCGATCTTCAAGATATCTGCGCGAATAGACGAGCGAGACCGCGAAGCCAAGCGAAACGGTTGCCTTCATCACGCTGGCGAATGGATCAATCACGATCATCCGTGAGAAAAAATAGTAGTGGTGCGGATCGGACGATTGGATTGCGAACCAGACGCCTGCCGCGGTCGACGACACGAGCGCGATGAGGTAAGTAAGACGCCGGTTCGTTGCTTCAGAGCAGAAATCTCCCACCCGGGAGGCGATCACGAAGCCGAGCACTACGAGTGCGTCAGGCAGCAGCATATGTGCGTTTTGCATGATCTATATGGCTCTTAGGAAGTTGGAGTCGGTTCAGCCGCATGCGAATTGGTGCTGCAATTAGCGAAAGTTATTCGCGGGGTATGCGCGAGCATCTCCCATGACACGCCGCGTTAGTCCGAAGTTAACTTACTCTGTCAATTCACGTTAGCGGGGGTATCGAATCTGCCGATCACTCTTCTGCACATATCGCGCACGCGCAGATCCGTGCCGTCGGCCGAATGGTCTGCGGACTGATTGGTCACCACTTGCCCATCCCTGATGAACACCTCAGTCAACCGGCTTTCTGTAGACCTGCCAAGACTATCTTTGACGTTTATGGCCAAGCACACCACATAACCGAAGTACGGATGGAAACTGAACTCGCCCCACGACTTTTGCGGCACGCTGAGGTACTGAACCAGTGCGTTTGTTGTTTCCTCAAACCCTGCTTCGCGATACCTCTCAATGATCGTTTTGTAGTCGGCTGGGTAGGGACCGTACTGCGCGCGCAGGCTACCAATCTCAACCGGTGTAGCCCGGTATGCGCAAAGTACGTAAGGCATTAAGTAAAATACGCAGACGGACGAAAACAAAACGCTCGAGGAGTTTGAATCCTACCGGGTCAAAGTAAGCCGCGAGAAGGAGGATGTAAACGTTTTTCTGACCTCCGCCTCCCCCGCCCGGATATTCCTCGCAGCGACGTGGCGGAAGCCAGCGGGCGGGCGTCGAATGGCCGCTGCCGCATTCTGATCCGACGGCCGCTCGCTATCGTCGAGCGCCTCTTGATGGCCGAGAGCACCAACTCAATGAGGGTGCTGTAGAGCTGCCGTTGAAATCTTCAGCGGCGGCTTTCGGGCGGCTTTCGTGAATGCGTACAGTCGGCCAAATGCAGTCATTTAACCGAGCCGGTTGCGGCCATTCAAATGTCCGGTTTCGCATCACAAAGCGGACGCGCACAAACGCCGGAGATCTGCGGCGATGAGTGTTTGTGCGCGCAGGCTGGTGCCGGAGGGTCACAGGCCGGGTTACCGACAGTGACACCGGGCATCATCAGGACACGATGGCCGGCAAAGAATCAATAGTGAACGGAAAGGGGCTCTGGGTAGATCTGGGTGAGCGGATACGTACTTTCCGGCGCCCAGCCTTCGGCCGTTATGGGGGGCTGCACATCGTGGCCGAATCCGAGCGTGGTGCATGACTTTGGTTCCCCATACGACAGGACCGTGATTGTGCTTGAGTCGGTATCCGGAGCAATGTAAACCGTTGCGGTAGCGCCCACTCTCAACGTCACGGAAGGCCTAACAGGCGAGTCGCCGTTAATGAAAGGCGGCCCGCTGCAGTCAGCCGAAGGATAGTAAGCGGTCGAAATGAGGTCGCTACCCCATTCATACTGGCTGGCGGAGAACTCGTCGTTGGGATTGGTGGTTCGGCTGAGCGGGACCACGATGGTGGCACGGTTCGCCACGACGACCGTGGCGACCCGGGCGCCGTTAAACGCGACCAGCGGCCCGACATACCGTCCCTGACCATCGAATACTCTTAGGACGGCTTGATCGTCACGGTTGCCGGATTGCCTGTTATCGGGGTCGCGGCCATCGCCACCGTATGCGAGCGATGTCAGGCAAAGGGCAAGCAGGACAGCGACGTGTGAATGGCGCATTTCAATCTCCTGTTCCCGCCCGACGGCAGGTTCCGGTGTTCAGCTTAAGAACGGCACGACTGTCGTCGCTGCGGGCGGGGTCGACACACGGCTTGCCAGGAACCGGGAGATCTACGATGTCCCCTCACACCGTTTAGCATGCCCGCGACCTCCGCGTCGTTCAGCGGCGACCCTGGTGGTCATCCATGCGGATGGTAAGAGGCTCGGGATAATTCCGGTTGACCGGGTAGGTGCTCGCCGGCAACCAGCCGGTTGTCGTAAGACTGAATGGTGAGCAGCCGAAGGGCCCCTCAATTTCCGACTGGATCGCAATCGTGGTCGAGTATGCGTCCGGCGCAATGTATGCCGTTGTCTCTGTTCCTGCCCTGACTGTCGCAGAGGGTCTTACGGGCTCCGTTTCACCGCTGCCGGTAATACTACTACTCATGATAACGGGCGGCCCGCTGCAGTTCGACGAGGCGTACGGCTGGAACGGGGAGCTATTGCTCCATTCGAACTTCGACGCGGAGACATGAGTGCCACTCGGGGCACGACTGATCGGCACGACAATGATGGCGCCGTTGGCCGTAATCACCGTGGCGATAGGTCTGTCCTCGAACCCAACCAGCGGCCCGACATACTTTCCGTGAGCGTCGAACACTGCCAGAGGATCGCCCGGGCCGTCCGCGGGGTCGCGGCCATCGCCGCCGTATGCTGAGCAAGCCAGACAAAGGGCGAGCAGGGCAGTAGCTTTCGAGTAGCGCATTTCATATCTCCTGTTCTGGCAGCCGGCGTGACGGGGAAGGCACGACTTGGCGCGCAATTCTCAGGGGCACGACAACGGTGCTGGCAAACCGAACGCTCAATAGTGAATGGCAAGGGGCTCAGGATGATTCTGCGTGAGCGAGTAGACGCTTTCTGCCAACCAAGCCGGTGTTGGCGACCCTTGGCCTGTGCACTGGCCATTAGGCGGGGTCGGCATTGAGTAGGTGTCTCCCCCGATGTACGCCGTTGCAACGTTTCCGACTCTGACGCTAAAAGATGGCCTTAGCACCCCGGGGGCGATGAGTGCGTTGATGACAGGCAGGTTCCTGCAGTCCACTGTCGGAGGAGCTTCGCTTGGGGTGAGCGTGCTCGCCCATTGATACTGCGAGGCGGACACCTGGCCGTTCTGCGAGACGCGACTAATTGGGGCGACTATGATGGTGCCGTTCGCACGGACCACCGTGCCTATCGTCAGTTGGTCAATCGGTACCACGGGACCGACATAATTGCCCTGGCCGTCGAACACTTTTAGGACTCGCTGATGACCGCCGTGGCTGTCTTGCCTGTCCCCTGAGTCCCAGCTATCGCCACCGTGTGCCAGCGAGGCCAAACAAAGGGAAACCAGGACAGCGACGTGTGACTTGCGCATTTCCTATCTCCTGGTATGGCGCCACATGGCAGGACTCGCCCTGGGGCACACGCTTGTGGCGAAGCGCTGCCCCGCGTGGTGTCGATGAAATGAAAAGCTTGCGCTGGGATGGAAGTGAAACAAGAACGGCTGTCGCTGCTTAGGCGGGATTGGCACAAGCCTCGCGACTTGGCGAGGCTGAGTCAGATGATTAAACATAGTGGAGCGGATGCGGACTTTCAAGTGCCGGACGCCGGCCAGTTGATCAGAGGCGCATTGATGTTTGCAGCATGCTTGAGCCGCTCCTGAGCGTCCGTATTGTTCGCGACATCGGACGTTGTTTGCATGAGGCTTTGACCGGCTGCTTCGGGTCGGGTGCTGTCCTCCGGCAGGAGGGCAGCTGTCGTTCGACATCACAGGTGGTCCATGACCGCAGAGCAATCTATCGCGACCCTTGACTGACGATCGGCCCAATGACCGCATTGGCCGAATCTGAGACAGCGCCAAGTCAATGACAAGCGCGCCGACAGGCGAGACACGGCTTTGATTGGCCCCGACGTCGCAATTCCTCGCCGCAAAAACTCATTCGGCGGATGAGGAATCGTTATCGATGCGCTCGCCGAACACGCCCTCGATTCCGACTCTTCGATATCAAGAGTTTCCCGTCCGGTAAATATCCGGCGCAACACCCATGCGGTAGCGCTACTGTCAGTAACCGACTAGTGAACGGGAAAACCGCTAGGCCGCGCGCGCTTTCGGACCCTGCTGGACCGCGCACGTCAATGACCGGCACGTATGCCAAGCCTGACTCAAATGCCAACCTTTTCTATGGTCGCCCCAATCGGCAACCATCCTCTTAAGCGCAGGCGAAAAATATGTCATTCGATCAATACGTCAACATCCCAACCCGACATATGGGATATGACGTGCGCTCTCTTTCGTTACTTTTATGCCTAATCCAGAAAGTGCGGACTTTTTGTATGTCCACCTCTATCACCCCCATTGTCAGTAGTGACTTCTAGCATATCGTTAAATTACGATATATGATTCGTGTTGTAGCGATGCAGCCGCAACGGCGCTAACCGGCGCCCTCGCCTGCCCGTTGTTGTTGATCACACTGAAACTTACCCAATGACGCTCGACATCGACGCGATTCACAAAGCGCTTGCCAACCCGGTCCGCCGGGAGATTCTCAGCAGGCTGCGCGAGCCGTACGCGCATTTCGGCGACCAGGAACTGCCGCTCGATTACGGCGTCTGCGCCGGCAAGATCGAGGGACAGTGCGGCTTGTCGCAGTCCACCGTGTCGGCCCACCTGGCGGCTTTGCAGCGCGCGGGGCTGGTCACGTCTAAGCGGGTGGGTCAATGGGTGTTCTTCAAGCGCAACGAAGCCGCCATCCAGGCGTTCCTCGAGCACATCAACACCAAGCTGTAGGCGCCGCGATTTGCATGCCGCGCTTCTTTCATCAAGCAGTTTTTTCCGGCTCGGGCCGCGCGCCCTCGGCCAAAGGTGAACTCATATGCCGACTCTTTTCGATCCACTGCAAATTGGCGACATCACGCTGTCGAACCGCATCATCATGGCGCCGCTCACGCGCCAGCGCGCCGAAGAAATCCGCGTGCCGAACGCGCTGATGGCGAAGTACTACGCTGAACGCGCGAGCGCCGGCCTGATCATTAGCGAAGCAACCTCGGTCACACCGCAAGGTGTCGGTTATGCCGAGACGCCGGGCATCTGGTCGCAGGAGCAGGTCGAAGGCTGGAAACTCGTCACGAGCGCCGTGCACGCCGCCGGCGGCAAGATCTTTCTGCAGCTGTGGCACGTGGGCCGTATTTCGGACCCGCTGTTTCTGAACGGCGAACTGCCGGTCGCGCCGAGCGCGATCGCGGCACGTGGCAACGTGAGCCTGGTGCGCCCGGAGCGTCCCTATGTGACGCCGCGCGCGCTCGAACTCGATGAAATCGCCGGCGTCGTCGAAGCCTTTCGCAAAGGCGCGGAAAACGCCAAGGCAGCCGGTTTCGACGGCGTCGAAGTACACGGCGCCAACGGCTATCTGCTCGACCAGTTCCTGCAGGACAGCACCAACCAGCGTACCGACGCTTACGGCGGCCCGATCGAAAACCGCGCGCGTCTGCTGCTCGAAATCACCGACGCATGTATCGACGTGTGGGGCGCGAACCGCGTCGGGGTGCACCTCGCACCGCGCCGCGACGCGCACGCGATGGGCGATTCCGACCCGGCCGGCACGTTCGGCTACGTGGCTCGCGAACTCGGCAAGCGCAAGATCGCGTTCATCGCCGCACGTGAAGCGCTCGGCGACGACCGTCTCGGCCCGCAACTGAAGAAAGCCTTCGGCGGCCCGTACATCGCAAACGAAAAGTTCACCAAAGAAACCGCGCAGCAAGTGCTCGACGCGGGCGAAGCGGACGCGGTGGCGTGGGGTCAACTGTTCATCGCGAATCCGGATCTGGTGCGCCGCTTTGCGACGAATGCGCCGTTGAACAAGCCGAATCCGGCTACGTATTACGCACGCGGTGAAACCGGCTACATCGACTATCCGACGCTGGAAACCGTGGAATAAGGCTTGCCACAGGCTGAAAAAAGCCGAAGCCAGGCGGAGCGTTGGCGGAGGTAAGCTGCTGAATCGAAAAGCAGCCAATGCGTGACATGTGTGCCGAAAAACGCGCGGCGGGCGAGACTCGAACGGATACGTTCCGGTCATACCCGCCGCGTTTTTTTATGGCTCGACACCCGAGCCCACGCGTCATACATCACGCAAGATCACGCCGCATGAACACCCGTTTCGATTCGTCCAGTCCTCGCGCGATATGCGCGTCGCGTCGCGCGATCAAGGCCGCGTCGAGGTCGGCCTCGTCGATATCGCGAAACCCGAGCCGGCGATAATACGGCGCGTTCCACGGCACCTCGCGAAACGTCGACAGAATCAGTTGCGTAAGCCGTTGCGTGCGCGCAAGGTGCGCGACCTGCTCGATCAGTGAGGCACCGATACGTTGCCCCGCGTGCGAGGTGAGCACATCGAGTTCCTGCACGTAGATGCGCGTGGGTTGCGGCTCGAACATCACGAAACCGGCGCACGTTTCATCGGCGGCCACGGCAACGATGATTTCCCGCGCCGCGATCTTGCGCTCGACGACTTCCAGATCCATCGGCGGTGCATCGGCAATGCCCGCCA
Source organism: Paraburkholderia sp. BL25I1N1 (assembly GCF_003002025.1). GTDB lineage: Bacteria > Pseudomonadota > Gammaproteobacteria > Burkholderiales > Burkholderiaceae > Paraburkholderia. The sequence continues at coordinate 50,591 of NZ_PVZB01000023.1, read as the reverse complement.
TATCGACGCTGAGAAAGCGCCGTCCCGCCTCGAATTCGATCGCGCGGATCGCATCGGCATCGTGCAGTTCGGCAAGCCGGAAGGTGATACGGGCAGCGTGTTGCATGGGCGTTCCGGGAGTTTCGTGCTGGTGGTTATTCTCGACGACACGCCCCGATATTGACATCACCTCGGAGAAATAGACAAGTCATCGCGCCGCCGCGGGACTAAACTCCTGAAGATCCAAATTCCCCTCCGACCCAAAATGGATCTGATGCATGTGCTGCAGGTCGCCCTCCACTTTGACCAGCACCTGAGCGGCCTGATCGTGCAATACGGCACCGCCGTCTACGCAATGCTGTTTCTCGTCGTATTCGTCGAGATCGGTTTCTTGCCGCTGTTCTTCCTGCCCGGCGATCCGCTGATTTTCATTTGCGGCGGACTCGCGGCCACCGGCGCGCTGAACGTCTGGCTCGTAATTCCAGTGCTGTTCGCCGCAACGGTGGCCGGCAGCATCGTCGACTACGCGATCGGGCGGGCGATCGGCGAGAAAGTCTATACCGCCGACTATCGCTGGCTCGACAAGAACGCACTGCGCAAGGCGCACGCGTTTTACGAAGCGCGCGGCGGACTGACCTTTCTGCTATCGCCGTTCATCGCCGTGGTGCGCACCTTCGCACCGTTCGTCGCAGGCGTTTCGCGCATGACGTTCGCGCGTTTCGTGTCCTTCGTCACCGCGGGCGCGGCGTTGTGGATCGTGTCGCTGGTCGCGGCCGGCTATCTGTTCGGCAATGTGCCGCTGGTGCGCGATCACATGAGTTCGATAGTGCTGTTAGGCATCGCGCTCGGTGTCGGCTCGCTGCTCATGAGCGCCGTCTGGCGTTTCGTCAACCGGCGCCTGCGCGCGCACTGAAGTTCGTGGAGATCGTCATGACGCTATCTGCCTTGCTCGTTTTCGCCCTCGCGCTGATCGTCGCGGCCGGCACGCCGGGACCGAGCGTCGCCGCGCTGGTCGCACGCGTGCTGACTAACGGCTTTCGCGACGTGTTGCCCTTTCTCGCCGCCATGTGGATCGGCGAGGCGCTTTGGCTCACCTGCGCGGTGGCGGGCCTGGCGGTGATCGCGCGCAGCTTCGGCACGGTGTTCATGGTGCTCAAATTCATCGGCGTGGCGTATCTGCTCTTTCTCGCCTGGAAAATGTGGCGCGCGCCGGCCGACGTGCAAGGCAGCGACTTGCCGAGCGGCCAGTCGCCGTGGCGTATGTTCATGGCGGGCCTGTTCGTCACGCTCGGCAATCCGAAGATCATGATGTTTTACCTCGCGCTGTTGCCGACCATGGTCGACGTGTCGCGCATCGGCACCGTCGCGTGGTTCGAACTCACGCTCACCATGCTGATCGTGCTGATGACTGTCGACTTCGGCTGGGCGCTGCTCGCCACGCGTGCGCGCAAGCTGCTCACCACCCGGCGCGCCGTGAAGATCGCTAACCGCGCGAGCGCAACGATGATGGCGGGCGTCGCGGCGGCAATCGCCACGCGCTGAAACTTTCCTCGCCTGGACGTCTTCGCGCTCCTCAGCCGGTCGATCCGGACCTTTGCACCACAGTTCGCAACGATGCGAGCAACGCCTGCCACCATTCGCCGTGCCGCAGCAGAAACACGCGATCGGGGAAATGGTGACGCGCCACATGGTCCTGAGGCACGCTATCCCAACCGCGATGCTCGACGGTCACCCGCGTTTCGTCGCCCACCGCTTCGAAACGCACCTCGACATGCGTGTGCTGCGCGTCGCTGAAGCTGGCCTGACGCCAGCCGAAGGCAAGACGCGCGCCCGGCTCCCAAACGGTGACGCGACCGATCTCGAAGACGCTGCCGTCCGCCTGCGTCTCAACCAGGCGGCGTTGCTCGCCCGCTGGCTCAGCCGCTTCGAACGACAACACGCCGGCGCTTTGCGGCGTGAACTGAAACAGCTGATTGGGCCGCCACCATGCGGCAATCTCGCGCGTAAAAACATCGAACGCACGTTGCGGCGAGGCAGCCACGCGCAACGACACCTGCACGCGCGAACTCATCCCTGGGCCTCCAGATGCGCCTTGAACGACAGCAATTGTCCGGTCCACATGGCCTCGGTCTGTTCGAGCCACGCCTTCAGTTCGCTCATCGGCGTCGAGCGCAACACGTAAAGCCGCACACGCGCGTCGACACCGTCATGCGATTCCTCGATCAGTTGGCTCGAGCGCAGCACGCGCAAGTGCCGGCTCATCGCTTGAGGCGACAGGCCGGTGGCTTGCGCGAGTTCGCCGGCGCGCATCGGCTGATGGCTGAGCAGATCGACCACCCGACGCCGGTTCGGATCGGCTAGCGCGGCCAATGTGCGGTCGAGCGAGGCGGCGGCAGGCAGGGCCATGTGTGTTACACCCATCCTTCGATCTTCAGGCCGCTGACGCGCTCGGCTTCCTCGCGCGACACGGTGCGAACCGTCTGGCCAAAGCTCCACACGTGCCCCTCCGGATCGCGGACCGCGTAGACGCGGTCGCCGTAAAACTGATCTTCCGGCTCGCGCGTGACTACCGCGCCCGCGGCGCGCGCGCGGGCGCAATGTTCGTCGATGCCGTCACGCAATTGCACGTGCACCGACTGCGTGTTCTTGCCGCCAATCGACGCCGGGCTGGCCGCGTTTTCCGACCATTCACGGCAGATCATCACGTAGCTGTCGCCGAAACGCATTTCCGAATGGCCCAACTGGCCGTCGTTGTCTATGACGACCAACTGGCGCTCGAAGCCGAACGCCCGCTCGAGCCAGTCGAGCGCGGCAAATGGGTCCTTGTAGTACACCGCGGATCCCAACGAAGGACGATGAAGCGGCTCGCTCATGACTGCCTCCTTATTAAACGTCATGGTTGATATTTAACACTATAGTTAAACAAATCGACAAAGCAAGGACGACGTGAATACCTCCCTCGCCTTGACCTCAACCATATACGAAGGTAACCTTAGCAGGTAACCTTCACATTCGTCATGGCATAAGCATGAGCAAGAGCGACTTACCGCCCGACACCGAAGCCCTGCACGCCATGGCGGAAGACTTACGCGTGCTGGTCGGCAAATTGCGCCGCCGTTTGCGCGAAGAATCGCATCTGGGCGATTTCACCCCTTCACAGGTGCAGGTCCTCGGTTTGCTGGAGCGCGAAGGTCCGGCAACGGTCACCGCGCTCGCGCGTGCTCACGGCATGCGTCCGCAGTCCATGGGCGAGACGCTTTCGGTTCTGAAAGCGGCCGGGCTCGTCAGCGGCGCGCCCGATCCGAATGACGGACGGCAGACGGTCCTCTCCCTCACACCCGCCTTTCGCAAGAAAATCAAGGCAAGCCGCGCGGCGCGCGAAGACTGGTTGTTCCGCACCATCCAGACGCGCTTCTCGGCGGCCGAGCAACGACAGCTCGCAACCGGCGTGGACTTACTCAAACGCCTCATCGACTCGTAACTTTCAGGAGCCACTCATGGCACTCACCACGCTCGACGCAAAAACCGCACTGATCGTCATCGATTTGCAGCAGGGCATTGTTGCGCTGCCCACCGCGCATCCCACCGGCGAAGTCGTCAAGCGCTCGGCTGCCGTCGCCGACGCGTTTCGCCGCCATGGTCTACCCGTGGTGCTCGTCAACGTGACCGGCGGTGCGCCGGGCCGCGCGGAACAGGCACGCCCATCCGGCGACTTCCCCGCCGGCTTCGCGGACCTCGTGCCCGAGATCAACGCGCAGCCGTCGGATCATCGGGTCACCAAGCGCACCTGGGGCGCATTCACGAACACCGATCTCGAAGCCTATCTGCGCGAACAAGGCGTCACGCAAGTGGTGCTGGTGGGCGTGGCAACCAGCATCGGCGTCGAATCCACCGCGCGCTACGCCAACGAACTCGGCTTCAACGTCACGCTGGTCGTCGACGCCATGACCGATCTCCATGCGGACGCTCACACCAACAGCATCACGCGCATCTTCCCGCGTATCGGCGAGACCGGCACGACGCAGGAACTGCTCGCGTTGCTCGAGCGCTCGCGCGCATGATGCCTGGTTCGACCATCTATCGAAGCCCGCGCACCGGGCTAACCTCGCACAGGGAAACAGTCCGGTGACAGGCACTTTCCGTTCGCTGCGCAATTTCAATTACCGGGTCTGGGCGAGCGGCGCGATCGTCTCCAACATCGGCACGTGGATGCAGCGCACGGCGCAGGACTGGCTGGTCCTCACGGAACTCACCCAGCACAATGCGACTTCGGTGGGGATCGTCATGTCGCTGCAGTTCGGGCCGCAATTGCTGTTGTTGCCGCTCACCGGTTATGCAGCCGATCACTTCGACCGCCGCAAGCTGCTGTTCGCCACCCAGGCGGCCATGGGTGCTTGCGCACTGGGCCTCGGCATTCTCACCGTCACCGGGCTCGTGCAGTTGTGGCACGTCTATGCGTTCGCGGGGCTGCTCGGCTGCGTCACCGCGTTCGACTCGCCGGTGCGGCAGACCTTCGTGTCCGATCTGGTCGGCGAAGAGGATCTGTCGAACGCCGTCGGACTGAACTCCACTTCGTTCAACATGGCGCGCATGGTCGGGCCCGCGGTCGCCGGATTGCTGATCGCATCGGTCGGCACCGGCTGGGTGTTTCTCATCAACGCGCTGTCTTTCGTCGCCGTGCTCGGGTCGCTGCGCATGTTGCGGCTGAACGAACTGCATCTGAGACCGCACGCGGCACGCTCGCGCGGCAGTTTTATCGACGGCTTCAAGTATGTCTGGAAGCGTCCCGATCTGGTGACCGCGCTGTTGATGCTGTTCCTGATCGGCACCTTCGGCCTGAACTTCCCGATCTTCATTTCGACGATGTCGGTCACGGCGTTTCATGCGGGCGCCGGCGAATACGGCGTGTTGAGTTCGACCATGGCGATCGGCTCCGTGACCGGCGCGCTGCTCGCCGCACGCCGCGCGAAACCGCGCATGGTGCTGCTGCTCGGCTCGGCGGCCATGTTCGGGGTAGGCTGCACGGTAGCTTCGCTGATGCCGAGCACCCTGTTATTCGGCCTGATGCTCATCGCGATCGGTGTTTCGACGCAGACCTTCTCGACGTCCACCAACAGTCTCGTACAGGTCACCACCGAGCCTGCCATGCGCGGCCGCGTGATCGCGATTCTGCTGGCTATTTTAATGGGCGGTACGCCGCTCGGCGCGCCGGTCGTCGGCTGGGTCGCGGACCGTTTCGGCCCGCGCTGGGCGCTCGGGGTAGGCGCGGCTTCGGGATTCGCGGCGGCGCTCGTCGGCTTGCTTTATTTCGTGAAGTACCGCCAGCTGCGCGTGTATATCGAAGCGGGGCGTCTGCGCTACAGCGTCGACGATCCGCGGCAGGCGCCCGCCTATGTCAGCCCCGCTGCGGCGGTGCAAAACGCTGTGTTGAGCGAAGCGGAAGAAGATTCGTCCGCGGGCGTTTAAGAGGCCGTCGCCGCGCACAGATGCGCAAAAGCCGCGCCTGACTCTTGTCAGGCGCGGCTTTTTATCGTTGCAACGATCCTGTCGAACGACTTACTTCGCCACCGGCATCGTAAACTCCGCCCCCTTGGCGATACTATCCGGCCAGCGCTGCATGATGCTCTTGTAGCGCGTATAGAAGCGCACACCCTCTTCGCCGTAAGCGTGATGGTCGCCGAACAGCGAACGCTTCCAGCCGCCGAACGAGTGCCATGCCATCGGCACCGGAATCGGCACATTGATGCCGACCATGCCCACCTGAATCTGCCGGCCGAACTCACGCGCCACGCCGCCGTCCGAGGTGAACAGCGACACGCCGTTGCCGAATTCGTGCGCGTTGATCAGATCCACGGCGCTCGCGAAATCGGGCACCCGCACCACTGCCAGCACCGGGCCGAAAATCTCTTCCTTGTAGATCTTCATGTCCGTGCCGACATGGTCGAACAGCGTGCCGCCGACAAAGAAGCCTTCTTCGCTTGCCACCGGATGCGCGCGGCCGTCGACGATCAGCTTCGCGCCTTCCGCCTCGCCCGACGCGATATAACCCGTCACCTTGGCCTTATGTTCAGCGGTAACCAACGGACCCATTTCAGCGTCGAGATGTTCGCCGTTCTTGATCACCAGCGACTTGACGCGCGGCACCAGCTTTTCGATCAGCTTGTCGGCCACGTTGCCGACCGCCACCGCAACCGAAATCGCCATGCACCGCTCGCCGGCCGAACCATAGGCCGCGCCGATCAATGCATCGACAGCTTGATCCAGATCGGCGTCGGGCATCACCACCAGATGATTCTTCGCGCCGCCGAGCGCCTGCACGCGCTTGCCGCGCTTCGACGCTTCCGTGTGAATGTATTCGGCGATCGGCGTCGAGCCCACGAACGACAGCGCCGCGACGTCCGGGTGATCGATCAGCGCATCCACGGCCACCTTGTCGCCGTTGACCACGTTGAACACGCCGTCCGGGAGACCGGCTTCCTTCAGCAATTCCGCGAGACGCAGCGACGCCGACGGATCACGTTCCGACGGCTTCAGCACGAACGTATTGCCGCAGGCGAGCGCGACCGGGAACATCCACATCGGCACCATCACGGGGAAGTTGAACGGCGTGATACCCGCGACGACGCCCAACGCCTGCCGCAGATTCCAGTTGTCGATGCCGCCGCCGATCTGGTCGGTGAAATCCGTCTTCAGCAGGTTCGGAATGCCGCACGCGAACTCGACCACTTCGATGCCGCGCACCACTTCGCCTTGCGCGTCCGTAAACACCTTGCCGTGTTCGCGCGTAATCAGCATCGCCAGTTCGTCGTGATGCTGATTCAGCAACTCCTTGAACTTGAACAGAATGCGGGCGCGCTTGATCGGTGCCGTTTCGCTCCAGGCGGGAAAGGCGGCCTTGGCGGCCTGCACCGCCGCATCCACTTCCTCGACCGACGCCAGCGCGACCGAGGCGCTCACCTTGCCGGTGGCGGGATTGAACACGTCCTTGAAGCGGCCGCTGGTCGGCGCGGCCGGCGCGCCGCCGATGTAGTGGCCCAGCTGTTGCACCGACAGCTTCGCTTGTTCGTTCACTGCATTCATGTCCTTACCTCGTGTTCGGGATAAACCGCGGCGCGTCGGCACCGGGCCATAGGCAAAAAATCAGGCTACGTCGCCAGGCGCCAGAGCGGTGATCCGCTCACGGGCAGGCTCCATCGAGACCCGCCAACTGTATCGACGGCGCCGGTCATACTCCCGATACAGCCAATTAAAACCGCGCCTCACTGTATTGTTTTTTGTGTGGCAACTGTATTGGGACGCGAACCTTGTCGAGGCCTCAGCGGCGCAGCGGCGCAAAGCAGTCAAAACCCGCCCACGCCGCGCGTCACCAGCGCATACGGGCCGCTCGTCAACTGTTCCCGGAGAAATTCGATGCACACCTGGATCTTCGCCGACGACGACAGCCGCTCCGCAGTCACCGCCCAGACATCCGCGGACTGCATGTAATCAGGCAGCACGCGCACCAGTTCGCCGGTGCGCAGGCTTTCGGCCACGTCCCAGATCGACACCATCACCACGCCGTAGCCGTCTCTCGCCCACTGCACGACGATATCGCTGAGATTGGACGCGACGGTGCCCGTCACCTTCACGCTCTTTTCACCGTCGGGGCCGCTCAGACGCCAGACGCCGAAGCGGTCGTCGCGTCCGCGAAACAGCAGGCAGTCATGCTGGGCCAGTTCGGCCAGTTCGAGCGGCACGCCGCGCCGTTCCAGATACTCCGGCGACGCGCAGAGTATCCGCGCGCTCTCCACCATCTTGTGCGCGATCAGGTGCGGCTCATGCACTTCGCCCACTCGAACGTCGATATCGAAGTTCTCGCCGACCAGATCGGCGCGCCGGTCCAGCAATTCCAGCCAGATCTCGAGATTCGGATGACGCTGGCGCAGCAAGGCCAGAATCGGCGACACGTGTTTGCGGCCGAGCCGCAGGCTGGTGCTGATGCGCAGCAAGCCGCGCAGTTCGGTGCGGCGATCGGCGAACGCATCGGCCATGCCTTGCACGTCGTCGAGTATTTTTTGCGCCCACTGCAAAGCGGCTTCGCCGTCGCTCGTCACGCTGACCCGGCGCGTGGTGCGCTGAAAGAGCTTCACGCCAAGACTCGCCTCCAGCATGGCGATACGCTTGCTGACATGTGAAGGCGACAAACCCATTTCCGTCGATGCCGCCACGAAGCTGCCCCGGCGCGCGATGTTGCAGAACAACTGCAGATCGCGCAGGAAAGACTCATTGCTGGCTGTGAGCGCATTCTGATTTTCCATCTGGCCGCATTGTGTCCGTGCAGAAGCACATTACCCTAGCCTTAACGAGCCGATCGGGCAAGCGACGCCGGCCGGACGAATTGCTCGGTACAACCAGGTACTCGTTAACCCTGTATTCGGAAGTCCGTTTCGCTGCACAGCAACATTCCAGGCGCCCGGAAAGCGGGCCGCGCGGTCGGGGCCAGGTAAATCCTGGCTTGCATAGTTTTGCTTTCAGTACGCCAATGAATCAGCCGTAGAAGCTGATCAAAAAACATTTCTGTTATGGAGACGACATGGAAACGACTACATCGGCGGCCGGCCACGAGCGCCGCTCGCAGGCCCGCAAAGCAACCGCCAGCGGCTGGATCGGATCGGCGCTCGAGTACTACGACTTCTTTATCTACGCCCAGGCGGCGGCCCTGATCTTTCCGCAGTTGTTCTTTCCCTCGGGCAATCCGAAGATCGCCATCGTGGCTTCGCTCGCCACTTACGGCGTGGGTTATGTCGCACGGCCGATCGGTGCGGTGGTGCTCGGGCACTGGGGCGATACCCACGGCCGCAAGAACGTTCTGCTGGTCTGCATGTTCCTGATGGGCTTCTCGACGATGGCAGTCGGCTTTCTGCCTACCTATCACAGCGTCGGGCTGCTTGCGCCCACTCTGCTGGTGGTGCTGCGCCTGATTCAGGGTTTCGCCGTGGCCGGTGAAATCTCCGGCGCGAGTTCGATGATTCTCGAACACGCACCATTCGGGCGGCGCGGTTACTACGCCAGTTTTACGTTGCAAGGCGTGCAGGCGGGCCAGATTCTCGCCGCCGCGGTGTTCCTGCCGCTTGCCTACTTCATGGACGAGAGCTCGTTCAATTCGTGGGGCTGGCGCATCCCGTTTCTGCTGAGCGCGGTGGTGCTGATTGCCGGCTACATCATTCGCCGCGAAGTCCATGAAACGCCCGCCTTCACCAAGGAAGACGCGAGCGGCAACGTACCCAGGTCGCCGATTGTCGACGCCTTCCGCTACAACTGGCGCGACATGGTGCGCGTGATTCTCTGCTCGCTGATGAACGTGATTCCGGTCGTCGCCACCATCTTCGGCGCGGCCTATGCGGTGCAGGCGTCGTACGGCATCGGTTTTTCCAAGAGCGTCTATCTGTGGATTCCGGTGATCGGCAACATCGTCGCCGTGCTGGTCATTCCGTATGTGGGCAATCTGTCCGACCGGATCGGGCGGCGCCTGCCCATCGTCGTCGGCGCGCTCGGCGCGGGTCTGCTGTCGTTCGGTTACCTGTACGCGATCAGCATCCGCAACGTGCCGCTCGCCATTGTGATGTCGGTCCTCATGTGGGGCATCATCTATCAAGGCTATAACGCGATCTTCCCGAGCTTCTATCCGGAGCTGTTCCCGACCCGTTCACGCGTCTCCGCCATGGCCATTGGCCAGAATATCGGCACGACGATCACCGCCCTGCTGCCCGCGCTGTTCGCCTATGTCGCGCCGCCTGGATCGACCAATGTGCCGCTCATCATCGGCACGATCACGTTCGCCATCACCATCGTTGCCGCGGTAACCGCATGGACCGCACGCGAGAACTACCGCGTCAAGTTGAGCGATCTCGGCGAACCCAATGCGGTGCCGATCGATAAGGCCAGCTACGACCGGATGCGGGCCGAGACCATGGCAGAAACCAAAAAAGCCCTCGCGTAAGCCATTTCGATCGAACTTCAAAGGAATCGATCCATGACCACCATCCGGATCGCCGTGGCCGGCGCGGGCTATATCGGCCGCGCTCACATGGCTGTCGCGCAGCAGAGCGGCATGTGCACGCTGTCGGCGATCGTCGACCCGTCGCCGGCGGCACAGGCGCTCGCTGCCCAGGCCGGCGTGCCGCTTTACCGGACGCTCCAAGAACTGCTCGAACGCGATCGCCCGGACGGCGTGATCCTGGCCACGCCGAACCAGTTGCATGTGGAGCACGCGCTGACCTGTCTCGCGGCCGGCGTGCCCACGCTGCTCGAGAAACCGATCGCGCCCACGGTCGATGAGGCCGAAACGCTGGTCGGCGAAGTCGAACGCCGCGGCGTGCCGTTGCTGATTGGGCATCATCGCGCGCACAGTCCGATCATGGCCCGTGCGAAGCAACTGATCGACGAAGGCCGGCTCGGCAAACTGGTCGCGGTGATGGGCAGCGCGGTCTTCTTCAAACCGGATGAGTACTACGCCGACGCCCCCTGGCGGCGTGAGCCGGGCGGCGGTCCGATCCTGCTGAATATGATTCACGAGGTGCACAACCTGCGCATGCTGTGCGGCGATATCGTGGCCGTGCAGGCGTTTTCGTCGCATGCCACGCGCGGTTTTCCGGTCGAAGACACAGTAGCGATCAACCTGCGCTTCGCGAGCGGCGCGCTCGGCAGCTTCATGCTGTCGGACACGGCCGCGAGCGCGCGTAGCTGGGAACAGACGTCGCAGGAAAACAAGGCTTATCCCACGTATCCGGATGAAGACTGTTACGTCATCGCGGGCACCTTCGGCTCGCTCGCCGTGCCCACCATGCGCCTGAAAACCTATGGCAAGGCCGAGGATCGTTCGTGGTGGAAGCCGTTTCAGGTCGGCGTCGCCGAGATGACTCGCGACGATCCGCTCAAGCTCCAGCTCGAACATTTCGTGCGCGTGATCCGCAAGGAAGTCAAACCGCTCGTGAGCGCCCGCGACGGCCTGCAGAATCTGCGCATTACCGAGGCGATCGTCGAAGCGGCCAATACCGGTTGCGCGGTCGACACGACGTCCGCGCTCGCGGCGGCGCACTGATGTCGCCCGGCCTTTACTGAATCCACTGCTCCAGGGACATCCCATGAAAACCTTCGTGATGCTTCACGGCATCAACCACAATATGTTCGGCAAGCGCGATCCCGCGCAATACGGCACCGTGACGCTGGCCGAAATCGACAGCAGTCTGCAGGCATTGGGCAAGGAACTAGGCGTCCTGGTCGAGAGCTTTCAGACCAACAGCGAAGCCGCCATGTGCGAACGCATCCACCAGGCTTTCACGGACAATGCGCACGGCGTCATGATCAACGCCGGCGCGTGGACGCATTACAGCTACGGCATTCGCGATGCGCTGGCGATCCTGACGGTACCAGTGGTAGAGGTCCACATGTCGAACATCCATGCGCGCGAAGCATTCCGGCACGTGTCTGTGTTCGCGGAAGTCGTCAAAGGGCAGATTTGCGGCTTTGGTGCGGACAGTTATTTGCTGGGGTTGCGGGCGGCTGTATCGGCGGCGGCCGCTTAAACAACGGTGCTTTTGCGTCGCCGCGCTCGGGGTCGTTCACCGTGCGCGGCGAATGCTCCATCAGCGCCATGCGTCGGTCAGTTCGTTGGCCAGCACCATCTTTTCGCGGATCACTTCGACAAAGCCGGCGTCCGCGCCACCCTGTGCCTTGAGGAATTTGAGCGCGGCGGAATGCACGGCACGCATCGCCCTTCCGTCGATGCCGCTCATGCGCGCCGCACCGCGCCGCGTCTCATCCACCAGATCGCGCGCGCTGCTGAAGTCGGGCGATAAGCCGCTCTGCGCTTCGAACGCCGCGCGCAAACCCGCCGCATAGTCACGCGATATTCCGAGCCGGTCCATGTCGATCAGCAGATCGACGCCGCCCGCCATGCGCAATGCACACAGAATCCACAACGCAACGAACGCCCGATACGCGTTATTGCCTTCGGCCGTGCGCGCATACTGCTCGCAGGCCATTGCATAAGCGTCATCCGAAGTGGGCGCGGCGGGCGGCAAGCTCACGCCGCAAATCTCGATGGCCTGCCTGACTAGCGGGTCCGCCTGATTCAACCCCAGCACCCGAAACGGCGCGGCCACGAAAAACGGATTGCTCCATTGCCGGCCAAGCAGCCACCCCGAAGCGAACTGCGACGCGGGATTTCGCAGCACACCCACATGCATGGCCAGCGGAAAAGCTTGTTTCAGCCACGGCAGCCGGCCGGACGAACGGCAAAATTTGAAGACCGGCACGCTGCCTTGTTCGGTGGCGCGCTCGCAAAGATTGCGTAAATAGGCCTGCAGTGCGGGAAATTCCGCGTCCGGTACGCTAGCGAAGCGATCAAGGCTGAACCCCCGGCGGTAACCGTCCACACCGCGAGCGCCGTCGCGCAAAAACGGGCGATATTCGTCGAAATACGGCGCGTCGAGCGGCGGGTGTCCCGACGTCAGCGTGGGGCGCGACGCGGACACATCGGCAAGGCTCAGGTCCGCGAGCACGTTGCTGAGCGGTTCATAAAAGGCGGTCACGGTGTCGAGTTCGCGCAGTCGCGACCAGACCCACGTTCCCGCACTACGCCAGCCTGTATGCAGAAATACAGCCTGTTTCAAGGCGCTGTTCCGCGCGGCATCGTTTGACGGGTCATGCGGCGACCCATAGGACAACGGCATGTGGACTTCTCTTCAATGAAAGGTAATCGGCGCAAGCGTCTACTTTAGCGGCGCGCGCCGCCGCCTGCGTGACAGAAGCATCACTTTACCTTGCAAGCGGCACCGCGTTCGCCGGCGCGCGTGTCAACCCGAACTGGAAACGCCAGTCCAAACACTTTAAGCTGCCAGTCTTCCGAACCAAAACGCCGCTCATATGAACGATTCGGCCGATATCCGCTTCCTGTTGACGCTGCGCGAAAGCGGCAGCCTGGTCGCCGCGGCGCGCAAGCTGGGGCTGTCGCCCTCGGCGGTCACGCAGCGTCTTCAGCAACTGGAAAAGAAACTGGGCGCGCAACTGGTGAACCGTACGGCACGCCGCCTGCAGTTCACGGACGAAGGCACGCTGCTGTGCGAACGGGGTGCCGACCTTGTCCAGCAGTTCGACGCGCTGTTCGAAGATCTGCAGATGCGCCGCGGCGGACTCGTCGGCACGCTGAAGATCAACGCGCCGCTGGGGTTCGGACGGCGGCATCTCGCACCCGCGATTGCCGATTTCCAGCAGCGGCATCCGGATGTCGACGTTGCGCTCACGCTTTCCGACAAGCCGCTGACCGAGACGATGGATCGCTTCGATATCGTCGTGCACATCGGCGAACTGCCGGTGTCGAATCTGATCGGCTACACGATTGCGCCGAATGCGCGCTTCGTCTGCGCGGCGCCCGCGCTGATCAAGCGAATCGGCACGCCGGAATCTCCGGATGAATTGAGCAAACTGCCCTGCATCGTGCTGCGCGAGAATAACGAAGATGTCTCGCTGTGGCAGTTCAGCAAGGGCCGCACGCGCCGCAGCGTGAGGGTGTCCGCTCATTTGAGTTGCAACGACGGTGACGTGATCCGCCAGTGGGCATGCGAAGGACGCGGCGTGATCCTGCGCTCCGAATGGGACGTGGCCGAAGATATCGCGAAGGGCAAGTTGGCCCGTCTGCTGCCCGGCTGGAAAGCGCCGGATGCCGACGTCATGGCGCTTACACATCAACGAGCGGGCCTGCCGGCACGCACTCGCCATTTCATGCAGTATCTGCAAAGCAGGTTCAGGCCGCAGCCGCCGTGGCGGCGATGAATGTTCAAAACCAACTCCGGCGCAGTTGCAAAACGGATCATTCAATCTGACCGAATCTATGAGTTAGCCAATCTGAACGTCAAGCCACCGGTGAAACTTTATAATCAGTTCACCGTCCGCTGCTGGTCAAATCGATCATGACTCTTGCCTCCGTGCCTGCCGCCTATCCCAAAGCCGTCCTGTTCGATCTGCTGACCGCCCTGCTCGACTCGTGGACCTCATGGAATCGCGCGGCCGGTTCCGAGCAGGCGGGCCGGACATGGCGCGCCGCGTATCTGCGGCTGACCTACGGCTGCGACTCATACACTGCGTACGAACAACTGGTGCGCGAAGCCGCCACCCAGGTGGGCCTGCCCGAATCCGCTGCGCTGGCGCTCGAAGCGGACTGGCCGATGCTCACGCCGTGGAGCGGCGCCCTCGACGCACTGCAAACGCTCGCACCGCATTGCAAGCTGGCGGTCGTCACCAACTGCTCGACGCGCCTCGGCACACAGGCGGCACACCTTTTGCCGGTCCGCTGGGATGCGATCGTCACCGCCGAAGAGGCCGGCATGTACAAACCGGACCCGCTGCCTTACCGCCTCGCGCTCGACAAACTCGGCGTGCAAGCTCACGAAGCGGCGTTCGTGGCCGGCTCCAGCTACGACATGTTCGGCACCGCCGCCATCGGCATGCGGACGTATTGGCACAACCGCGTCGGCCTGCCGCTCGTAGCCGGCGCGCAGCCGCCCGAGATCCAGTCCGCGACGCTGGACTCGCTCGTTCCGTGGCTCGCTCGATTTGGCACTAGCCAGCATGACCACGCATAACCCCGTTTCCGGTGAAAGCATGAAACTCGACCAGATTGAAACCCCCGCCGCGTTGATCGACATCGCACGGATGCAAAGGAACATCGCGCGGATGCAAGGGCGTATGAACACGCTCGGTGTCGCGTTTCGTCCGCACGTGAAGACCACCAAATGCATCGACGTGGTCCGCGCGCAGATCGCTGCCGGCGCGCGCGGCATCACGGTGTCCACATTGAAGGAAGCCGAGGCGTTCTTCGCCGCCGGCGTCGACGACATTCTTTACGCCGTCAGCATGGCCCCGTCGAAGCTGCCAAGAGCGCTCGCGCTGCGCCGCCAGGGCTGCAATCTGAGGCTCGTGGTCGACAATCCGACGGCCGCCTCGGCCATTGCCGCATTCGGCGATCAGCACGGCGAAACCTTCGAGGTGTGGATCGAGGTGGATACGGACGGGCACCGCTCAGGCATTACACCGGAGCAGGACACACTGCTCGAAGTCGGCCGGATTCTGCATGAGAACGGTGTGAAGGTGGGCGGCGTGATGACCCACGCCGGTTCGAGCTACGAGCTCGATACGCCCGAAGCACTCGCCGCGCTCGCTGAGCAGGAACGCGCCGGCTGCGTGCGCGCCGCGCAGCGGCTGCGCGAAGCCGGCATTGCTTGCCCGGCTGTCAGCGTCGGTTCGACGCCAACGGCCCTCGCTGCCACGCAGTTGGAGGGTGTCACGGAAGTACGCGCCGGCGTGTACGTGCTGTTCGACCTCGTCATGCACAACGTCGGCGTGTGCGCGCTCGACGACATCGCGCTCAGCGTGCTCGCCACCGTGATCGGTCATCAGGCGGACAAGGGCTGGGCGATTCTCGACGCGGGCTGGATGGCGATGAGCCGGGATCGCGGTACTTCGAAGCAGTCGCACGATTTCGCCTACGGCCAGCCGTGCCTCTTGAACGGCACGCCGCTGTCCGGCTACGTGGTCAGCGGCGCCAATCAGGAGCACGGCATCCTCTCGCCGACAGCGGACAGCGCGCAGGCCCACGACGATGTCACGCAGCGCTTCCCGATCGGGATGAAACTGCGCATTCTGCCGAATCACGCGTGCGCTACCGGCGCGCAATTTCCCGAGTATCACGCGGTGGCGCCGGACGGCAACAGCGTGGAGTGGCGGCGCTTTCAGGGCTGGTGAAGCAGGAGGCGCCAGCGCATGACACCTCTATTGCGCAGCGCCGAGGGTGCGATCAAGCTCTACGGCGACGGCCGCTCCACAAGGAAGTCGCATAACGCATGACGATTTCGCCCACCATCGTGCTCGACTATCCGCGTTGCGCGTACAAGGAGCGAGGCATGCACGACAACGCGGCGAACACCGCGACACCCGACTCGCGCCGCTAAGCCGCTAAGCCGCCACATCACTCCTCCTCTTCCTCCAGCCCCGCCAGCAGATCGTCCACCGCGCGATACACGCGCTCGACGATCTCCGGTCCCACCTTGCGCTCCAGCTCGCGGTAATGCACTTCGAGATCCTTCGAAATCACGCGCACCAATTCCGCGCTCGTGTCCGTCAGCGACACCAGCACGCGCCGCTGGTCTTCGGCGAACCGCTCCTTGGTCACCAGTTCAATGCTCTCCATGCGCGCGAGCACGCCGGCCATGCTCGGGCTCGAAATCGTGCAGATATCGGAGATGTGACGTGGTTCCATCGGGCCGTGCTCATTGAGCGCGCGAATCACGCGCCACTGCTGTTCGGTCAACCCATGCGCGGTAATCAGCGGACGAAACCGCTCCATCATTTTTTCTCTGGCGCGCAGCAACAGCATGGGCAGGTTGCGGTGCAAAACTCGGGTCGATGCGGAAGCGGACATGTTGGAAGATGATTTAAATGCAGCCGTGGAAGCTTAAGGGAAAACCCGCGATCAGCCGACAGGCTATTGACCATGGATGATATCAAGCGCAATACTACTAACATGTTAGTGTTTTTGCCGAGAGACAGCTAATTTATGTTTGCACTTGCCGATCATCTGCTGCATCCCGAGGGCGAGGCGCTGCCGCGCGACGTGGATGCGCGCGCCGCGGCCGCGCTGCTCGCACGCGGCACGGCCTGCCGCGCGCCGGTTCGCGGCGCTGTCTATGGAACCTTGCTGAACGACCGCGCCGCGCTCGCGGCGCTGGGCGACGCGGTGCACGCCGCGCCGTATAAAGCACCGCCACAAGCGCCAGTGCTTTATCTGAAGCCGCGCAATACGCTGGCCGGGCATCGCGCGCGGGTCGTCGTGCCGAACGACGCGTTGGGCGTGGAAGTCGGCGCGTCGCTCGGCATTGTGATCGGCCGCACTGCAACACGGGTCAGCGTGGCCCAGGCGTTCGACTATGTCGCCGGCTACACGCTGGTCGCCGATCTCAGCGTGCCGCATGCGAGCGTGTACCGGCCGTCGGTGCGATTCCGGGCGCGCGACGGCTTCTGCGTCGTCGGACCCGCCGTGGTTGCGTCGCATCATGTTGCGACGCCGGATAACCTGGCGATCCGGGTTCAGCTCGGGTCACGGGACGCATTCACGGCGAGCACCGCGTCGTCGGTACGCAAGGTCGCGCAATTGCTCGCGGACGTCACCGATTTCATGACGCTCAGCGCGGGCGACGTCATCACGCTCGGCGTGCCGCACGGTTCGCCTGTCGCGCACATCGGCGACACGGCCAGGCTGTCGATCGGCGCCATGCCGCCGCTCACGGTATCGTTCGTCGGCGCCGAAGAAGAACAAGAAGGAGCACAGCCATGATGCGCGGCCGCGTTGCGTATGCAGGCGCGATTCACGAAGCCTATCCCGACGCCAACGGCGTGCGTCTCGCCGATGGCCGCGTGCGTCGGGAAAATGAATTGGTATGGCTCGCACCGATCGAAGTCGGCACGATCTTCGCGCTCGGCCTGAACTATGCCGAGCATGCGAAGGAATTGCAGTTCAGCAAGCAGGAAGAGCCGCTCGTGTTCCTCAAGGGACCGGGCACGGTGGTCGGCCATCGCGGCGTGACGCGCCGCCCCGCCGACGTCGCCTTCATGCACTACGAGTGCGAACTGGCGGTGGTGATCGGGCAAACCGCGAAGAACGTGAAGCGCGACAACGCCATGCAGCATGTGGCGGGTTACATGATTGCGAACGACTACGCGATCCGCGACTACCTGGAAAACTATTACCGCCCCAACCTGCGCGTGAAGAATCGCGACGGCGGCACGGTGCTGGGCCCCTGGTTCGTCGACGCCGCCGACATCGAAGACGTGACGCAACTCGAATTGCGCACCTTCGTGAACGGCACGCGTCAGCAACACGGCAACACGCGCGATCTCGTCACCGGCATTCCGGCGCTGATCGAATACCTGAGCAGCTTCATGACCCTCGCGCCCGGCGACGTGATCCTGACCGGCACGCCGGAAGGCATCGTCAACGTCGATGCGGGCGACGAAGTGGTCTGCGAAATCGACGGTCTGGGCCGTCTCGTCAACACGATTGCATGCGACGCGGACTTCAACCGCGCCTGATCGACAGCGAGAGAAACAGAAAAGGACACAGCAATGCGAATCGAGCATCTGATCAACGGTAAAGCGAGCGCGGCGAAAGACTACTTTGAAACGGTCAATCCGGCCACGCAAGAGGTACTCGCCGAAGTCGCGCGAGGCGGCGCGGAAGAAGTCGACGCCGCCGTGCGCGCCGCCAAAGACGCATTTCCCGCATGGGCCGCCAAGCCCGCGGCGGAACGCGCGAAGCTGGTGCGCAAGCTCGGCGAACTGATCGCGAAGCACGTGCCGGAGATCTCCGAGACCGAAACGAAAGACACCGGCCAGACGATCTCGCAAACGCGCAAGCAACTCGTGCCGCGCGCCGCCGACAACTTCAGCTATTTCGCCGAGATGTGCACGCGTGTGGACGGCCATACGTACCCGACCGACACGCATCTGAACTACACGCTGTTCCATCCGGTCGGCGTGTGTGCGCTAATCTCGCCGTGGAACGTGCCGTTCATGACGGCCACATGGAAAGTCGCACCCTGTCTCGCGTTCGGCAATACCGCTGTATTGAAGATGAGCGAACTCTCCCCGCTGACGGCCTCCATGCTCGGCAAGCTCGCGCTCGAAGCCGGCATTCCGGCCGGCGTGCTGAACGTGGTGCACGGTTTCGGCAAGGACACCGGCGAGCCGCTGGTCGCGCATCCGGACGTGCATGCCGTGTCGTTCACGGGCTCGACGGCGACCGGCAACCGCATCGTGCAAACCGCGGGGCTGAAGAAGTTTTCGATGGAACTCGGCGGCAAGTCGCCATTCGTGATTTTCGACGACGCCGATTTCGAACGCGCGCTCGACGCCGCCGTCTTCATGATCTTCTCGAACAACGGCGAACGCTGCACGGCGGGCTCACGCATTCTCGTGCAACGCGGAATTTACGCGCGCTTTGCCGAGCGTTTCATCGAGCGTGCGAAGCGTTTGACGGTGGGCGATCCGCTGTCCGACAGCACCATTGTCGGCCCCATGATCAGTCAGGGCCATCTGGCGAAGGTGCGCAGCTATATCGAACTCGGGCCGAAAGAAGGCGCGACGCTCGCGTGCGGTGGCCTCGACATGCCGGAGTTGCCCGAGGCCATGCGCAAGGGCAACTTCGTGCAGCCCACTGTATTCGTCGATGTCGACAACCGCATGCGCATCGCGCAGGAAGAGATTTTCGGCCCGGTCGCCTGCCTGATTCCGTTCGACGACGAAGCCGACGCGATCAAACTCGCCAACGACATCTCCTACGGCCTGTCGAGTTATATCTGGACCGAGAACACGGGTCGCGCATTGCGCGTCGCCGCCGCCGTCGAAGCCGGCATGTGCTTCGTCAACAGCCAGAACGTGCGCGATCTGCGCCAGCCGTTCGGCGGCACCAAGGCATCCGGCGTGGGCCGCGAAGGCGGCACGTGGAGCTATGAAGTGTTTCTCGAACCGAAGAATGTTTGCGTCTCGCTAGGCTCGCATCACATTCCGCGCTGGGGCGCTTGAGTCATTAATACGCTTCGTGCGCCAAGGCTTCGTGCCCCGTGCGGAGCAGCCACACCGAACAGGAGACCGCGATGGGCAAACTCGCGCTGGCAGCAAAAGTGACGCACGTCCCGTCGTTATATCTGTCCGAACTCGACGGTCCGCATAAAGGCTGCCGTCAGCCGGCTATCGACGGCCATCATGAAATCGGCCGGCGCTGCCGCGAACTCGGCGTCGATACGATCGTCGTGTTCGACGTGCATTGGCTCGTGAACAGCGAATACCACATCAATTGCGCGCCGAAGTTCGAAGGCGTCTATACGAGCAATGAACTGCCGCACTTCATCAAGAACATGCCGTACGCGTATCCGGGCAATGTCGAACTCGGCAATCTGATCGCGGAAGTCGCCAACGAAATGGGCGTGAAAAGCCGCGCGCACAGCGAGACCACGCTCGAACTCGAATACGGCACGCTGGTGCCGATGCGTTATATGAATGGCGATCAGCATTTCAGGACCGTCTCGGTGGCGGGCTGGTGCATGTGGCACGACCTCGACACCAGTGCGCGCTTCGGCCTCGCGGTGCGCAAGGCCATCGAGGAGCGTTATGACGGCACCGTGGCTATTCTGGCGAGCGGCTCGCTCAGCCACCACTTCGCCAACAACGGCACGGCCGAGCAGTTCATGCACAAGGTGTGGAGTCCGTTTCTCGAACAGATGGACCGCAAGGTGGTCGAGTTGTGGGAAGCCGGCGATTGGAAGACCTTCTGCGAAATGCTGCCGCTCTACAACGAAAAATGCTGGGGCGAAGGCGGCATGCACGACACCGCGATGCTGCTCGGCGCGCTTGGCTGGGACCGTTACGACGGCAAGGTGGAAGTCGTCACGCCGTATTTCGGCAGTTCGGGCACCGGCCAGATCAACGCGATCTTCCCGGTTACGCCGCTACCCGCCTGAATACCCGTCAAGGAGTTCACCGTGCCGCATCTGACTCTCGAATACAGCGCCAATCTCGCCGCTGAAGAAAGCATCGGCCAACTTTGCCGGGCCCTCGCGCAGTGCCTCGACGCGCAACGCGAGAACGAACAGCGCATCTATCCGTTGGGCGGCATCCGCGTGCGCGCGTTGCGGTGCGAACAGTACTGCATCGCCGACGGCCGCGCCGACGCCGCGTTCCTGCACGCGAACCTGAAGATCGGCGCGGGCCGCTCCGAAGCGGCAAAAAAGGCCACCGGCGACGCGCTATTCGCGCTGATCAAGCAGCACTTCGCCACGGAATTCGAACAACACGGGCTGGCGTTATCGCTGGAAATCAATGAATTCAGCGAAGCCGGTACGTGGAAACATAACAACCTGCACGCGCGCCTGAAGGCTGAATAGCGGCACTGAGAGAATCCATCATGCTAGACGAACAGACGATCCGCGAACTCGCGGCACAACTCGACCACGCCGAGAAAACGCGCACCCAACTGCGCCACTTCTCGGCCGCTTATCCGCAGATGACCGTGCAGGACGGCTACGCGATTCAACGCGAGTGGGTCAAGCTCAAGCTCGCCGAAGGCCACGTGATCAAGGGCCGCAAAATCGGCCTCACCTCGCGCGCGATGCAGCGCTCGTCGCAGATCGACGAACCCGACTACGCGCCGCTGCTCGACAGCATGTTCATCGAAAACGGTCAGGACATTCGCGCCGACCGCTTCATTGCGCCGCGCGTGGAAGTGGAACTGGCGTTCGTGCTGAGCAAGCCGTTGAAGGGTCCGGGGGTCACGCTATTCGATGTGCTGGACGCGACCGCTTACGTGACGCCGGCCGTGGAAATCATCGACGCGCGCATCGAACAGTTCGACCGCGAAACCAAAGCGCCGCGCAAGGTCTACGACACGATCTCCGACTTCGCGGCGAACGCGGGCATCGTGCTGGGCGGCCGGCCCGTGCGTCCGCTAGACGTCGATCTGCGCTGGGTCGGCGCGTTGCTCTACAAGAACGGCACCGTCGAAGAAAGCGGTCTCGCGGCCGCCGTGCTGAATCATCCTGCCACCGGTGTGGCCTGGCTCGCCAACAAGATCGCGCCATACGATGAATCGCTCAACGCAAACGACGTGATTCTGAGCGGCTCGTTCACCAGTCCGGTCACCGCGCGCGCAGGCGACACTTTCCACGTCGACTACGGCCCGCTGGGCGGCATCGGTTTGAATTTCATCTGAACTCATTTGAGCCGACACGACATGTCTCTCCCGCAGAACCCATTCAAGCGCGCGCTCGCCGAAGGCAACCCGCAATTCGGCCTGTGGGCCGCGCTCGCCGACGCCTACGTGACCGAGTTGCTGGCCACCGCCGGCTTCGACTGGCTGCTGATCGACAACGAGCATGCGCCCAACGACGTGCGCAGCACGCTCGCGCAATTGCAGGCGGTGGCCGCATATGCGTCGCATCCGGTAGTGCGTCCGGTGCGCAGCGATAGCGCGCTGATCAAGCAATTGCTCGACATCGGCGCGCAGACCCTGTTGCTGCCGATGATCGACACCGCCGGGCAGGCCGCCGACGCGGTCGCGGCCACCCGTTATCCGCCGCAAGGCATTCGCGGCGTGGGCAGTGCGCTGGCGCGCGCATCGCGTTGGAACCGGATACCGGATTACCTGAACACGGCCGCGGACGAGTTGTGCGTGCTGGTGCAGGTGGAAACCGTGCAGGGCATGGCGAATCTGCCGGCGATCGCGACGGTGGACGGCGTCGACGGTGTGTTTTTCGGCCCATCGGACCTCAGCGCGTCGATGGGGCTGCTCGGCAAACCCGGTCATGCCAGCGTGCGCGAAGCGATTCGCGACGGCATCCAGAGCGTGCTGCGCGCGGGCAAAGCGGCCGGCGTGCTCGCGCCCGATCCCGCGATTGCCGCCGACTACCTCGAAGCGGGCGCGACTTTTGTGGCGGTCGGCACGGACACGGGTTTGCTGAGCCGCGCGGCGGCCGACCTGGCGGCGTCGTATAAAAAGTCTGCGACGATGGCGGCATCGCCCAAGGGCGGGTACTGACCCGACCCGTTCAGCGCGAACATGCAGGGCCGCGCCAAGGGAAAAAGGAAACGCCTATTCCCCCGCGGGCCAAGGCAAGCCCGGCGCCGACCAGTCCAGTTCCACCCCGATCACGGACCGCTCGGTGGCGAACTGCAGCGCCAGCGTCACCGCGATACACGGCCGGCCGCTCGCCAGCGAAAGATAAGGATTGCTCGACACCGCCGCGCCCGGCAGCAATACCGCGTTACGAAAATACGGCCGATGATCCCAGCGCGCATCGCGCGGATTCGCCACGGGTTGCAGCGAGGCCCCGTCCGCGCTCCATGCCGGCCCCTGCACCTCATGCCCGATCTGCCTGCCCGCGTCGTCGAGAATGAAACAGCTGACGCAGCGCTCGAACCTCGCCAGTTGAGCGAACGCATCGTCCATGGCCACACCGGCCAGCAAGGCGTCGGCAGCGAGCCGCAAGGCAACCCGGTAGGGCTCCACTTCGGTTTCGAACAACGCATGCTGATGCGCCCGCCCTTGCGCGATCACATCGAAAGCCTCATCGATGCGCCGGTGCACTGACTCCGGCGGCGCGATCTCTTTGGCCGGCCGCCCCAGCAGATAACCCTGCGCGAAATCCACATTCGATTCCACGGCGAGAATCAGTTCTTCCGCGGTCTCCACGCCTTCGACGACCACCAGCATCCCCGCCAGATGCAGCAACGAAACCAGTTTCGGCAGAATCGGCTGCTCGGTGCCGTGGCCCGTCGCGCGAATCAGCTCGCCGTCGAGCTTGACGAGGTCCGGGCGGATCCTGAGCAGCCGGTCGAGATTCGACTGGCCGGCGCCGAAATCGTCGACGGCGATCAGGAAACCGTGCTGGCGATACAGCGCCGCCGCCCGCGACATGTCGTCGACGCTGCCGCCGTGCGATTCGAGAATCTCCAGAACCACGCGCTCAGGTTCGAGTCCCACCGCCCGCACGATTTTCGCCAGCTGATCGGCGTAGCCTTCCGCGATGAACGTGGCCGGCAGAATGTTGAGGAAGAGCCACGCGTCGTCCGGCAGCGACTGGCGCGCGCCGGCCAGATGCACAACGTGACTGGCGCGGTCGAGCGCGCCTTCGTCGCTCGAAGGCCGGGGGGCGAACAGCACTGCAGGCAGCACCAGCGTGCCGTCCTCCTGCTCGCCGCGCAGCAAGGCCTCGAAGCCCACCTGCTTCTGATGCGACAAACTGTAGAGCGGCTGAAAATGCGACGTGAGGTAGTACTCCTCCCAACGGTGCCGCCGCACGAGCGATCCGCCTTCGTCGGATCCGTCGTCGGCCAGCAGTTGCAGCGCCTCGCGCGGCAGCGCGCGCTCCGCGCATACCCGGTTTCTGCCGGAATGCTTGGCGCGCAGCAAGGCTTCGTCGGCGCGATCGAGCAGCACCATGATGCTTTCGCCGCTGCGGTGCTCGGCCACGCCGAAGCTCGCGGTGAGGCGGCCGTCCGGCCGCTCGATCGCGGCGATCGCCTGGCGCAGCCGTTCAGCCACATGAAGCGCGCCCGTGAGACCGTCGCCCAGCAGCAGCGCGAATTCCTCGCCGCCGATCCGGCTCACGCTGTCGTCCGCGGAGACCTCTTCCATCAGCACCTGGGCGACCTGGTACAGCGCGTGGTCGCCGACCGCATGGCCGAAGCGGTCGTTCAGGGATTTGAAGTTGTCGATGTCGAGAAAGATCGCGCTGACCCGCGTATCCGGCGTGACACTGTCGAGGCGGCGCTCGGCCTGCTTGACGAACGCGCGGCGGTTTTGCAGGCCGGTCAGCGGGTCAGTTGCGGCGAGTTGCGCGAGCTGGCTTTCCAGCAGAAAGTGGCTGCGGCGAAACCGGTAGAAGCCGAAGTGAAACACTGCGGAAGTCGGCACGCCGATCGCCACGATCCACATCCACACCACCGTAGCGACGTCATGCGTCAGCGGCGCGCCGAACAGCAGCGCGAACGCCGTGGCATAGAAGAGCACGCTGCCGGTGACGAAGTGCGTCGGCGTGAGCCATAGCGGCGCGGCGCAGATCGGTATCACGACCATGGCGGGCAGCGTCCACAGCAACGGCTGCGCCACGCCGACGACGTTCATCGCCATGCCCGCCACCAGCACCTGCAAGTACGCAACGCCGATCAGGCCGAAGCTCCACGTCGACTTGGCGCGCGGAATCGCCAGCACCAGCAAGGCGAGCAGCAGCGCACACGTGAGCCGGTAGGCGAGCGGCGCAGCCGGGCCATCGACCAGACTGCGCGCCCCGACGAAGCACAGGAACGCGACCACGGTGAATGCCATGGTCACGGTGGACAGCGGACGCTGGTGCTCGAGCGAGCGCCGGTGGAAGCGATCGCGCAATCCGGCGTCGGACTGGTGCTGCGTTGCGGTGGAAAGCATATTGATAGATATCAGCCTGGTTCCGGTCACTCTGCCAATGGATATCGGCAAATGTCTGACAAATATTTATGCCTTCCCTACAAATAGAAAAGATTTCTCCTTTCGCGCCCTCTGCTTTCCGCTCTACGCTCTACGCCGCCATCACGCGATTGCGGCCGGACGCCTTGGCGGCATACAGCGCGCCGTCCGCGCGCGCCATCAGCTGGGCGAGCGATTCATCGCGCCGAAACTGATCCACACCGACGCTGAAGGTGTACCGCAGCCCACGCGGCAACTCGTCCGGCGCGGCCCCGGCCAGGCGGCTACGCAGACGGTCGAGCAGGCTCACTGCTTCGGCGGCGCTGGTGGCCGGGCACAGCACGCCGAATTCCTCGCCGCCCAGCCGGCCGAACACATCGCCGACTCGCAGGTTGCCGGCGACGAAGGTTGCGAAGTGCTTCAGCACCTGGTCGCCCGCGGCGTGGCCGTAGTTATCGTTGACGGCCTTGAACGAGTCGATGTCGATGATCGCCAGCGCCACCGGCGAGCGGGTACGCAGCGACGCGCTCAGCAGCGCGTCGCCGATTGCCAGAAACGCGCGGCGCGACAGCGCGCCGGTCAGGTCGTCGACGTTGGCCAGCCGTTCGAGCCGCTCGGCGAGGCGGTCGTGCGCCAGCATCACCACGCCGATCGAAAGACAGGGCGGCGCAAGAATGCCCAACGCGAGAAAAATGATGTTGGACGGCGACACTTGCATCAGGCTGCTTTGCGTCATGAGACCGAAGCCGTACATGAGCCCGCGCGACGCATGCCCGGCGCACAGCAGCATTGCTGCCACCGCGAGGAAATAGTAGCTATAGCGCGGCCGGTTCGCGGGACGGCCGCGCAGCATGAGCGCGGCGAGCGCGGCATATAACGCCGCGTGAAACGCCGACACCAGCGCGACGCGCGCATTGAAGTCCGGCGCGGCGAAGGTCCAGTACGAGATGCCGAGCAGCACGGCGACAAGGCCGACGTAAGCCGGCCACGGTCGCACGCGGCGCCCTAGAAAGCGACAACAGCCTTCGACTACGAGCAGCAGCGAAGCAGCCAGCAACACGTTGGACGCCACGAAGGTCAGCCAGCGCGACCCATGGCCTTGCAACGCGAAAGCCAGCAACGCGACGATTGCGATCGCATTGGCCGAGATCCAGTAACCGACACCTGGGATCGCCGCGCGCCACAACGAACCGAGCACGGCCATCGCCATGGCGCTCGACAACACGGTGACCAGAAGAATACTGAGTGGATTGAGCATTGCAGTGAAAGTGAATCAAACGGCATCGTCGGCATTCGCCACGTACGCCCGTTCGTTTTGCGCGCGCACCTTGATACAAGTCCGCAAGCTTAGCGGCTCGGACAAAAAGTGGGCGTGCAAGGGCTCCGAAAGATTCAGAAAGAATTTCCGCAGGAGGACGATCACAACGGCTTCGCAATCGCGAAACGTTGCATTTATCACGAAACCGAAAATGCTAAATCACCTGGCGAGTCCAGCCGTTAATACAGCCATGACGGACACATTCTTACCGGCCCTCCATGATGGCTCAGCCCACGCGCGATTCAAGCAGCAAAAATTACTTAATCCAGAATGCATCCACCGCAATCGATTGCGCGTATAAACAGACGAATGGAAAGTGGCCAAAAGTTAGTGTCTTAAGTAGACTGCTTCGAAGTGTGGTGGACAGACTAGACAGCCCGGTAAAATTAACCTAGGCCGCGTGCAATACGCAATTTCCCGCAAGACTTCTTCTTTTCACCCGGTCGTGGCATCTAATTTTGTTAAGCAGTCGAAGCAACGGCCATTTCCCGGAAAACATGGTCCCCATTCTCGATTACCTGCTGGAACGCCAAATCTCACCGCAGTGGCGCGGCATGCTCACCGCCTTGGCCACCGAGTTCGAAGCGCAGATCGGTCGCGACGAACTGCGTCAGCTGATGCATCGCGTCGGCAGCCGGTTTGCCGCGGCGCATCCGTTGCCCGCGTGCGACTCCACCGCCGAACTCGCACGGACCTTGAATCAGTACTGGCATGAAATGGATTGGGGCTACGTCGAGTTGGCGGACGAACCCGAGTCGCTGCGCATCGTCCACTACTGCGCGCCGTTGCAGGCATTCGGCGGCGCGGCGCTTGCATGGACGCCGGCGTTTCTCGAAGGCGTGTATCAGAGCTGGTTGAGCGCGCTGGGCGCGCAAGGTTTGTCGGTCGCGCAAACGAGCGGGTACAGCGAGGACACCGCGATCGAATTTCGTCTGGGCCGTCATCCGGTTTGAACGCCGCACGGTGATGAACATGTGGCCCAGCCAGGTGGGCCGCGTGTGTAAATGGACACAGTTGCAATGGGCAGTAGAGGAACGCGCCAGACCGGTGCGCGTGAAGTGGCAGAACAGGCAGGACCGGCGTTTCAGGGCCGCGAACGCAAGTCAGGATCGGGGCAAGGGTAGGCATGAATAAGACGGCGGCACTATGAGCTCATCGAGCGACATCGAGAAACTTTTCGATCATTTTGGCGGCGACGCCAATGCGTACCAGGAAATCGGCCGCGAGAACGAAGCGCGTTCGGCGCGCACCCGTTGGCCGTTATTAGTGACGCTCGATCTGACCCAGCCGACGATTCCCGCCATCGGGCAGCATCGCGAGGCGAAGCCTCAGTCGCAGGCGGTCGAGGCGGCGGTGGCCGTCGATCGTCAGGACATCACGCCAAAAGATGCGGCCTCTGTCACGCGCGCGAAGGCGCCGCTGTTCACGCGTTCGCATCGGCGGGATATTCCGCCGGTCGCCGTGGCCGCGCCGGTGAATGGGCCGAAGGGCGCGTCGCGCTTCGGCGAACTCGAGTCGAAAAGCGACGCGACGCCGCCAGCGGCGGTTGGCGCTGTCCGGGTGGAAGCCGTCGCGCCGGTGGCTGCGCAAGCCGCGCCCGCGCCTCAGGCTCCGGTTCAAAGCACGCCGGCTGCGACTCCGTTCGCTTCGGCTGCGAGTCCGGCACGGACAGCGCCGCTCGCTCCCGTGCCTCACGCCGCGCAACCGGTTTCCATGCCGCCGGCGATCCCGCTGCGGCCGCCGGTGATGCAAGCGGTCGCGGCCGCGCCGAACTGGGCGCAGACCCCGGCACCCGCGCGCGCTTATGCGAGCACGACCGCGCCTCTCGCTGCACCCACCGCTCCGACGCAACCCGCTTCGATCCTCGGCAAGCTCTTCGCGCCGGAGCACGCATTCGCGTCCGCGCCGCCGCAACCGGCCAAGGCCAGCGACGCATCCGCGCCATTGCAGTCGGTCTTCGACCGTTTGCGCGGCACCCCCGCTCAAGCCGCAGCACCGGCCGGCGCCACGCGCGCCGCCGCGCCCGCCACCCCCAACTCGTGGCTGATCAACGGCCCTCGTCGCTCATGAAAGTCATCGCGGTGGTGTCCGCCAAAGGCGGTGTCGGCAAGACCACTCTTGCCGCCAATCTGGCTTCGGTGCTGGCCTCTGGCGGCCGGCGTGTGATCGCGCTCGACCTCGACCCGCAGAACGCCCTGCGTCTGCACTTCGGCGTGCCGCTCGACAGCATCGACGGTCTGTCGCGCGCCACGCTAACGGGCGACCCGTGGCAATCCGTGATGTTCGACGGCGTCGACGGCGTGACCGTGCTGCCCTACGGCGCGTTGCTCGAAGACGACCGCCGCCGCTTCGAAGCGCATATCGACCAGTATCCGCGCTGGCTCGCGCAGTCGCTGCAGAACCTGCGCCTCGACGCCTCCGACATCGTGATCATCGACACGCCGCCGGGCTCGTCCACGTATGTCCGCACGGCCCTGACGGCGGCCACCTTCACGCTGAACGTGGTGCTCGCCGACGCCGCGTCATACGCCGCGATTCCGCAGATGGAGCGGCTGATCGCAGCCTACGCGGCGCCGCGCGCCGAATTTGGCGGCGAAGGCTATGTGGTCAACCAGATCGACCAGTCGCGCCAGTTGACCAAAGACGTGCTCAAGGTGCTGCGTCAGATGCTCGGCACCAAACTGTTCCCCGGCGTGATCCATCTGGACGAAGGCGTGAGCGAAGCGCTCGCGTGCGACACCACGCTGATTCACTACGATCCACTCAGCCAGGCGGCCGCCGATTTCAAGTCGTGCGGCGCATGGCTGCTGGCGGCGCTCGACGCGATCGCCATCTCGCCGAGGAACGTCGCATGAGCACGTCTCCAGCGCCGGGCCTCGAGCCCGCCGAATCGTCGCGGCTCGATCGTTTCGTCGACGCGCGCTTCTGGAACAGCCGCATCGTCACCGGACTCGTCACGCTGTTCGCGCTGGTGATGCTGTACTTCGTATTCACGGTGCCGCTCGCCTTCTACGAACAGTTGACGTTCGCGACCTGCTGCTTCGTGACCGCGCTGATGTTCCGCCGCCTGCAAGGCCGTTACGCGACGATGGTGATGATCATGCTCTCGGTGGTGACGTCAGGCCGCTATATGTTCTGGCGCCTGACCGCGACCACCTACTGGGAGCATCCGCTCGACGCCGGCTGGGGCCTGCTGCTGGTCTCCGCCGAAGTGTATTCGACCATCGTGCTGCTGCTCGGCTATTTCCAGACCGCGTGGCCGCTCAAGCGCACGCCGATGCCGCTGCCCGCTTCGCGCGACCAATGGCCGACCGTCGACGTGTTCATTCCGACCTACAACGAGCCGCTCTCGGTGGTAAAGCCGACCATCTACGCCGCGCTCGCGCTCGACTATCCGGCCGAGAAGATTTCGATCCACGTGCTCGACGACGGCCGCCGCCCCGAGTTCAAGGCGTTCTGCGAAGAGGTCGGCGTCAACTGGACGATCCGCACGCACAACCGCCACGCGAAAGCCGGCAACATCAACGAAGCGCTGAAGATCACCAGCGGCGAATACCTCGCGATCTTCGACTGCGATCACATTCCGACCCGCTCGTTCCTGCAAATCGGCCTCGGCTGGTTCCTGCGCGACAAGCTGCTGTCCATGCTGCAAACGCCGCACCACTTCTTCTCCGCCGACCCGTTCGAACGCAATCTCGGCACCTTCCGCAAAGTGCCGAACGAAGGCGAGCTGTTCTACGGCCTCGTGCAGGACGGCAACGATCTGTGGAACGCCACCTTCTTCTGCGGCTCGTGCGCGCTATTGCGCCGGACCATGGTCGAGGAGATCGGCGGTATCGCGGTCGAGACCGTGACTGAAGACGCGCACACCGCCTTGAAGCTGCACCGTCTCGGCTACACCACCGCGTATCTGGCGATTCCGCAGGCCGCGGGGCTGGCCACGGAATCTCTGTCCGGCCACATCGGCCAGCGGATTCGCTGGGCGCGCGGCATGACGCAGATTTTCCGCATCGACAATCCGCTCACCGGCAAGGGCCTCAAAATCGGCCAGCGCCTGTGCTATCTGAATGCGATGATGCACTTCTTCTACGGCATCCCGCGTCTGGTGTTTCTCACCGCGCCGCTGTCGTATCTGTTTTTCGGCGCGCACGTGATCGAAGCCGCCGCCGGCACGATCGCAATTTACGCGCTGCCGCACATGATGCACGCGAGCATCACCAACTCGCGCATGCAGCGCTCGTTCCGCCATTCGTTCTGGGCCGAAGTCTATGAGTCGGTGCTGGCCTCGTACATCACCGCACCGACGCTACTCGCGCTGATCAACCCGAAGCTCGGCAAGTTCAACGTGACGGCCAAGGGCGGCCAGATCGAGAAGAACTATTTCGACTGGGCGATCTCGCGGCCCTACCTGTTCCTGCTGTTGCTGAACCTGATCGGCTTCTGCGTGGGCGTCGCGCACATCTACTTTAACTGGCATGTGCGCAGCGTGGTGCAGACCACTATCCTCAACCTCGGCTGGACCACGTACAACATGCTGATTCTCGGCGCGAGCGTGGCCGCCGCGAGCGAGCGCAAGCAGATTCGCGCGGTGCACCGCGTGGCGATGCAGATGCCCGTCATGCTGAAGTTTTCGACCGGCCGCACGCTCGCCTGCGAAACCATCGACTACTCGGAAGGCGGCGTGGGCGTGGCGCTGCCCGCCGCGATCCAGGTCCCGATGCACGAACGCGTGACCGTCTCGCTGTTTCGCGGCGACGAGGAATATGCGTTCCCCGCGACCGTCGGCTTTACCGCCCCGGGCCGCGTGGGCCTGCGCTTCTCCACCATGACGCGCGAGCAGGAGTACGAGTTCGTCAAGACCACCTTTGCACGCGCCGACGCCTGGACCGGCTGGGCGGAAGGACGGCAGCAGGACACGCCCCTGCGCGGCCTGTCGCATGTGCTGACGGTGGGCGCGCGCGGTATCGCGGGTCTGTTCGAGCATCTTTATGCCGACCTTCGCAGCTCGATGAAAAGCCGTCCAATGGACGTCAAGAAGCTAAAAACGAAAGACTGATCTATGCGCAACTGGATGGCGAAGGGCAACATCGAACGCTCGAATCACGAGCGCAGTGGGTCCGGATTGAGCATGCATCGCGTGGCACGCCCCGGCTCGCATCGGCTGATGCGCGGCCTCGCGTGCTGGCTGGCGTTGCAGACGGCGCTGGCCGCGCCGCTCGCCTCGGCGGCTGAAGTCGTGGCGGCGGCTGCCGGCGGTGCAAACCCGACGGGCGCCGGGCAGAGTGCGGCGGGCTCCGTTCAGAGCAAGCCGGTTGCGCCGAATGTGCCGACTGCGACCGGCGCCGGCACTGCGAGCGCGCCGGGTCCGGCCGTGCCCTACGATCCGAACGCGCTGGCGCAGCCGCAACTGGCGACGCCGACGCCGGCGCTCGCCGCGTCGTCGGTCAAAGCGTTGGGCGTCAGGACGCCGACCACCGCCGAGCCGGGCACGCTGGTGCCGGGCGGCCGGCGTCAGACGCTGACCTTCGCCGATCTCGGCGCGCTCGACCCGCTGCAATTGCGCGGCACCGACGGCCAGAACGGCGTGGCGTTTTCCGTGCGCGGCGACGAAGTGGTGACGGGCGCGGTCCTGCATCTGGTGTATAGCTACTCGCCCGCGCTGCTCGCGAATATCTCGCAGCTCAAGGTGCTGGTGAACGGCGAAGTTGCCGCCACCCTGCCCGTGCCGCACGAACAGGCCGGCATGCTGGTGGCGCGCGACGTCTCGATCGATCCGCGCTTCATCACTGAGTTCAACCATCTGAATGTGCAACTGATCGGCCATTACACGACGAGTTGCGAAGACCCGGCCAACTCGTCGCTGTGGGCCACGGTCAGCAATGCGAGTTCGCTCGATCTGACTTACGCGTCGCTCGCCAGCAAGCCAGATCTGGCCGCGTTGCCGGCGCCGTTCTTCGATCGACGCGATGTGCGCCGTCTCGAGCTGCCGTTCGTGTTCCCGCAGAAACCGGGCAATGCCACGCTCGAAGCCGGCGGCATCGTGGCGTCGTGGTTCGGCGCGCTCGCCGGTTATCGCGGTGCGGTGTTTCCGGCGCAACTGGATAACGCGCCGCTGTCGGGCAACGCCGTCGTATTCGCGACTTCGGATCAGCGTCCGGCCGGCATCAATATTCCGGCCATCTCCGGCCCGACCATCGCGGTGGTCGATCGCGAAGCGCCGGCGCGCGGCAAACTGCTGCTCGTGCTCGGCCGCACCGAGGCCGAACTTAAAACCGCCGCGAAATCGCTCGGCATCGGCCAGAACACCTTGACCGGCCCGAGCGCGACCATCACTCAACTGAACGAGCTCGCGCCGCGCGCGCCGTACGACGCGCCGAACTGGCTGCCCACCAATCGTCCGGTGCGCTTCGGCGAACTCACCGATCCGCGCGATCTGACGGTGTCCGGTTACGACGCCGACGCCGTGCGCGTGAATCTGCGCGTGCCGCCCGATCTGTTCATGTGGCACACCAAGGGCGCGCCAATCGATCTGCGCTACCGCTACACGGTGCGTCCGCTGCGCGACCGCTCGTCGCTGAACGTGAGCGTGAACAACGGCTTCGTGCAGGCGCTGCCGATTCCCGCCGAATCCGCGTCCGTGTTCGAGCTGAGCCATTACTTCGCCACCGTGCTGCCGGACAAGACCGCCGAAGCGCGTCGCACGCTGCACATTCCGCCGCTGCTGCTGACGCCGCGCGCCCAGGTGCGCCTGCACTTCTTCTACGACATTCCGAATACCGGCGAATGTCATGGCCGTCTGCTCGACAACGTGGTCGGCGCGATCGATCCGAACTCGACCATCGACCTCTCTTCATTCCCGCACTACATGGCGCTGCCGGATCTGGCCGCGTTCGCCAATAGCGGCTTCCCGTTCACGCGCATGGCGGACCTTTCCGAGACCGCCGTGATCCTGCCGAACGACGCCGATTCGAGCGACTACAGCCTGTTTCTGCTGACCATGGGCCGCATGGGCACCTCGACCGGCTATCCGGTGACGGGCGTCACAATCGGCACCGCCGACGACGCCGACAAGTTCGCCAACAAGGACCTGCTGATTTTCGGCGCGCCGGGCAAGCAGCCGTTGTTGCAGCGCTGGGCCAAGTCGATGCCGTTCTCCAGCGACGGCGACTCGCGCACCTTCCAGCTCACCGACATCGTCTTCAAGCTCGAGGACTGGTGGCACGGCGAACGCGGCGTGGAGCGCACGCCGGCGCGCGCCGATCTGACTCTGGTGAGTTCGAACGGCGACGCGTTGCTGACCGGGTTCGAATCGCCGCTGCAGAAGAACCGTAGCGCGGTGGCGCTGGTGAGCGCGGCCGGCCAGTCGGACGCCGACCTGTCCGCGGCGCTGCTCGACTCCGACGTGCTGCCGCAGATTCAAGGCGCGATGGCCGTGACCCATGGCCGCACCGTCACCATCACCTCGAACGGCGAAGCGTATTACGTCGGCCATCTGTCGCCGCAGGAGTATCTGCGCTGGGCGCTGTCGTCGCATCCGCTGCTGTTGATGCTGGGCGGCGTGCTCGCCGCGCTGATCATCGCGGGCCTGTTCTACCGGACGCTGCGCTCGATCGCCGCGCGCCGCCTGAGGGACTAATAGGACTGATATGCGGGTTCGAATCAACAAGAAAATCGGCGTGGCGCTGACGCTCGGGCTGGCCGCGTCCGCGAGTTTCGCCAGCCTCGTCAAAGTGGCGCAGACCACCGCCGCCCCCGGCGCCTGTGGCGATTGGAACGGCTATCGCACGTTCGTCGAACGCTTCGTGCAGGCCGACGGCCGCGTGATCGACTATTCCACGCCGGCGCAGCAAACCACTTCCGAAGGCCAGTCGTACGCGCTCTTCTTCGCGCTGGTCGCGAATGACCGCGCGACGTTCGACCGGCTGCTCGGCTGGATTCGCACCAATCTCTCGGGCAATCAGTTCGACGCGCAGAACATGCGGCTGCCGTCGTGGCAGTGGGGCAGAAAAGCGGACGGCTCGTATGGCGTGCTCGATCCGAATTCCGCCTCGGACTCCGACCTGTGGATCGCCTACGATCTGCTGCAAGCTGGCCGCCTGTGGCATGAAGCGGCTTACACGCAGTTGGGCGAAGCACTGGCCGCGCAGATTGCGCGTCAGGAAATGACCACACTGCCGGGCGTCGGACCGATGCTGCTGCCCGGACCGCAAGGCTTCAAAAGCGGCGGCGTGACGCGCCTGAATCCGAGCTATTTGCCGCTGCCGGTGTTGCGCTCGCTCGCGCACGAGATGCCGAACGGCCCGTGGGGCAAGCTCGCCGACAGCGCCTACAGGTTCATCAAAACGACTGCGCCGCAAGGCTTCGCGCCCGACTGGGCGGCCTGGCAAAACGGCCAGTTCGTGGTCGATCCGAAAAGCGGCGACACCGGCAGCTACGACGCGATCCGGGTCTATCTGTGGGCCGGCCTCGCGTCGCCCGCTGATCCGCTCGCCAAACCCTGGCTCGCGGCGCTCGGCGGCATGCGCGCGCGCGTCGCGCAAACCGGCTTTCCGCCCGAGAAGGTTTCATCGACCACCGGCGCGGCCAACGGCGAAGGACCGCTCAGCTACTGGGCTGCACTCGCGCCGTACTTCAAGGCATTCGGCGACGAGCGCGGCCTCGGCCTCGCGCGCACGCATCTCGCCGCGCTCGACACCAACGTGCCGGGCCGCGAACCGGTTTATTACGATCGTGTGCTGGGTTTGTTCGGCACGGGTTTCATCGACGGCCGCTATCGTTTTGACGAAGCCGGACGTCTCGTGCCGAGTTGGAGAAACGCATGCGACTGAGCGCCCTCGCGTTGTCATTGCGCCTCGCGCTCAGCCTCACGGCCGTCTACTGCGTGGCGACGGCTGCGCCGGATGCGCTGGCGCAGGCGTCGAAAGATCCTTTGAACGTGCTGATCGATCAGGGCAAGTACTGGCAATCGCATCAGCGCGGCGACCTCGCCGAGCAGGCGTGGCTGAAGGTGCTGCGCATCGATCCCAGGCAGCCCGATGCGCTCTTCGGCATGGGCATGGTGCTCGCCGACCGCAAGGACGGCGCCGGCGCGCAGCAATATCTGGCGCGCCTGAAAGCGGTCGCGCCAAACTATCCGAATCTGGATGAACTCGGCCGGCGCCTCGGCGAATCGAGCCTGCGCGACCAGACCGTCAACGACGCGCGGCGGCTCGCGCAAAGCGGTCAAAGCGCGAGCGCGGTGCAGGAATACCAGCGCGCGCTGAACGGCAAACCGGCCACGCCCGAATTGCAACTCGAGTATTACCAGGCGCTCTCGGCCACGCCGCAAGGTTGGGATCAGGCGCGCCGCGGTCTCGAACAGCTTGCGCGCGACAACCCCGACGACCCGCGTTACGCCCTCGCCTATGCGCAGCATCTGACCTATCGCGACGTGACGCGCCGCGACGGCATCGCGCGTCTGCAGAAACTGGCGGGCGACAGCACGGTCGGCGCGTCGGCGAAAAAAAGCTGGCGTCAGGCGCTGTTGTGGCTCGACGCGCGGCCGTCCGACGCCCCGCTCTATCAGGCCTATCTGCAAACCGCCAACGATGACGCCGCCGTGAAAGCGCGCTTCGATTCGATGGTCCAGCAGGACAGCGCGGCGCGCGCACGTTCACAGGAAAATGCCGCAACCGACGCACGCGGCCGCACCGTCGCCGATGGTTTCAGCGCGCTCGATCGCAACGACGTGGCCACGGCGCGCGCAAAGTTTTCCTCCGTACTGGCCACTAGCCCGAACGACACCGACGCGCTCGGCGGCATGGGCATCGCCGCGCTGAAGCAGGAGCATTTCGCCGAAGCCCGCAACTATCTGGAACGCGCGTCGCGCAACGGCAATCCGGCGCGCTGGAAAACCGCGCTCGACAGCGCGAGCTATTGGACCTACACGAGCGACGCGATCGGCGCGCGCAGCAACGGCGAATTCGCGAAGGCGAAGTCGCTGTTCGAACGCGCGATCGCGCTGAATCCGTCCGACGTCACCGCGCAGGTGCTGCTCGGCGAAATGCTGCTTGCGAACGGCGACCCGAGCGGTGCCGAACAGGCCTACCGGATGGCGCTGCGCCGTCAGGCCGACAACCCCGACGCGGTGCGCGGCCTGGTCGGCGCACTGGCAGCGCAAGGCCGCGGCGACGAGGCATTGCAGTTCGCCAACCAACTCAACACCGAACAGCAGTCGAAGGCCGGCGGCATCAACCGTCTGCGTGGCGAAGCGCAGGCCGCGCAGGCGCGCGCCGCCGAAGCGCGCGGCGATCTGGGCAGCGCGCGCAGTCTGTTCGAAGACGCGCTGCTGAATACGCCCGACGACCCGTGGCTGCGGCTCGACCTCGCGCGCATCTACGTGCGCCAGGGCGCGGTCGCCAACGCGCGCAGCATGATGGACGGCCTGCTCGCCGCACATCCGGACATGACCGACGCGCTGTATGCGAGCGCGTTGCTGTCCGCTGAAACGCAGGACTGGTCGGCGGGTCTCGCGCAACTCGACCGCATTCCGGTCGCGCAGCGCACCGACGCGATGACCACGTTGCAGCACCGCTTATGGGTGCATCAGCAAGCCGACCTCGCCACGCGGATGGCGCGCAGCGGGCAGACGCAGCAGGCGCTCGCCACACTGCATGCGGCCGAACCGGTCGCCGGCAACAGCCCCGAACTGATCGGCGTGATCGCCGCCGCTTACCAGCAGGCCGGCGATCCCAACCGCGCGCTCGGACTCGTGCGCGCCGCCATGAACGCGGCGCCGGGCAACACCGATTTGTTGCTGCAATACGCGGGCATTCTGTCGGCCACGC
The DNA here is from genome assembly GCF_003002025.1 of Paraburkholderia sp. BL25I1N1. GTDB lineage: Bacteria > Pseudomonadota > Gammaproteobacteria > Burkholderiales > Burkholderiaceae > Paraburkholderia. The sequence goes on along the minus strand of NZ_PVZB01000023.1, from coordinate 13,441 downwards.
AACAGGAAGCCGAACTCGGCATGGTGATGCGTAGGCTCGCGTCGATGCAGTTGACGCCGCAGCAACGCACCGACTTCGGCAACCTGAATCTCGGCATCGTCATCAAGCAATGCGACGCGGTGCGCCAGCGAGGCGACCTCGCGAGCGCTTACGACGTGATCGCGCCGTGGCTCGCGGCCATGCCCGACAATCCCGATCTGCAGGCCGCGCTCGGCCGCCTCTATGCCACTGCCGGCGACGATCGCAATGCGCTCGCCAGCTATCGCGTCGCGCTGCAACGCAAGCCCGACGATCTGAACCTTTTACAGGCGACGATCTCCGCCGCGACCGGCGCGAAGAGTTTCAGTTACGCCGAAACACTCGCTAAACAGGCCTTGAACGCGGCGCCTGCCGATCCTGGCGTGCTCGCCACCGTCGGCCGCATGTATCGCGCGGAAGGCAAGCTGTCGCTCGCGTCGACTTATCTGCAACGCTCGCTGGTCGCCGCCAACACGCCGCTGATGGCCAATGCGCCGCGCAGTCCGGCGAGCAACGTGCCGCGCGGCTGGGAAGTGGCGATGCGCCGGATTGGCGCGACGCCGCTGCCGGGCACCAATCCATTCGAAGGCAAAACCGCCACGGTCACGCCAACCGACGCCGACAACGCCGCGCTCGCCGGTGGCTACAACGCCGCGCGCTCAGCGCTTCCGTATTCGCAGTCTTCCTTGCCGACACAAACCGTGCCGAACTATCCGCCGCCTACGCAACCCGCGCCTTACGTCGCACCTTATACGGCGCCTGCGCAGCCTTATGCGCCGAACGGCGCGCCTGCCGCCTTGCCGTATAACGCGCCGCGTCCCGCGCTCAATACCGGCGGGTATGGGCAGGAGACTTACGGGTCGAGCCAGTCGGGCGCGCCGTTGCAGCCGTATCCGGGGCAAGGACAGCCGCCGACGCAGCAGCAGGCGCAGATGCCGCCGATGCAGCAAGCTCCGCAGCAGTACAACCCGGCTTATCAACAGCAGGCGCCTTATCCGCAGCAGCCGCAATACGGTGCGCCGGATGGCTATGCGGCCACGCCCTGGCCGATGTCGCCGGCCGCGCGCGAAGCGCAGGCCAATGCCGGTTCGATGCAAACTCAACCGTATGGCGCGCAGGGCGCGAGTCCAAAGCGCTCGACCGGCAAGAAGCAGAGTGCGTCGAAAAATAGCCGCAATGCGCCCGCCTATTCGCAGCAGCCTTATGGGCAGCAGCAAGGTTATCCGCAGCAGCAACAGCCGTACTACGGGCAGCAGGCGTATCCGCAACAACAGCCGCAGCAGGGCTACGCGCAACAGCCGTATCAACCTCAACCGCCGCAGCAGCAGGCTTACTCGAATCAGGGCTACTACGCGCAGCAGCAGCCATACATTCCGCAGCCTCCCACCGGTTACGCGCAACCGTACTATCCGGCGCAACCCGGCGCGAACGGCAATGGCAACACCTACGCGCAGCCGAACGTGGCGAACGCGCAAACACTCGGCGTCGCGGAAGAACTCGCGCAGGTTAATCGCGAACAGTCGAGCAGCATCTCGGGCGGCATCGTGTTCCGTAACCGCGCCGGCGAGGACGGCCTGTCCAATCTCACCGATATCGAAGCGCCGATCCAGGGGCGTATCCGGGCGGGCAACGGCCACGTGGTCGTCACGGCGACGCCTGTCACGCTCGACGCCGGCAGTCCCGCCGACAATGTCTCGACGCTCGCGCGCTTCGGCGCCGGCCTGTCTAACGGCACGTCGGTATCGGCTGCCAATGTAGGCAGCCAGACGGCAAGCGGCGTGGGCTTGTCGGTCGGCTACGAGGGCCGCAGCCTCAGCGGCGACATCGGCGTGACGCCGATCGGGTTCCGCGAGACCAACATCGTGGGCGGTGCGAAGTACAACGGCGGCATTACTGACAAGGTGTCGTATTCGCTGGCCGTCGCGCGCCGCGCGGTGACCGACAGTCTGCTGTCCTATGCCGGCGCGCGAGATTCCGGCTCCGGTCTCGAATGGGGCGGCGTCACTTCAACCGGCGGCCTCGGCAGCCTCGCATGGGACGACGGCACGAGCGGCCTGTATGTGAATGCGGCGTTCCAGTATTACGACGGCAATAACGTACTGAGCAATACTGCCGTCAAAGGCGGCGGCGGCATCTATACGCGTCTGCTGAAAGACGCCGATCAGACACTCACGATCGGCGTGAATACGACGCTAATGCGATACGACAAGAACCAGTCGTATTTCACCTATGGCCAGGGCGGCTATTTCAGCCCGCAACAGTACGTGATCCTGAACTTGCCGGTCGAGTGGACCGGGCGCAATGGCGCGTTCACGTACGACGTGAAGGGCTCGATCGGCGTGCAGCATTATCGTCAGGATGCGTCGAACTACTTCCCGCTCAATGACGGTTCCAATCGCCAGAACGCGGCGATCGGCAATGCAGCAACTGTCGGCACCAGTGTGCAGAGCGGCGCGCAGTATCCGGGCCAAAGCAAGACCGGGGTGTCGTATTCGCTCAGCGCAGTGGGCGAATATCAACTCGCGCCGCAACTGGCGTTCGGTGCCACCGCTTCGCTCGGCAATGCTTATGAATATCGCGAGTATCTCGCGGCGGTTTATGTGCGGTATAGCTTCAGCAAGCAGACCGGTTTGCAGCCGTTCCCGCCTACGCCGCTTGTTTCGCCGTATCTGTCGTTGTCGAATTGATGCGGGTGTGAATGTCGGCGGCGGCTTTTATCAGGCCGCCGCCGTGCGCAAAACACATTACCCGCCCTCACGCTCCGTCGCATACCGCCGGCAATGCTCCAGATACCCAGCAGCATGGCTGCTCACCAGTTCCACAATACCCGTCCACAGCCAGCCCGGTGCATCCAGCGTCTTCGAACGGTTTCTGCGTAGCTCGGTGAGCCACGCCTTGCGCTCCGCGCTATCCATTTGCCGCGCGTGCGCCTTGCCGACCACCATCGCCAGAAAGCGCGCGGCCTTCATTGCTTCGTCGCGGGTCAGTTGCTCGATGGTCAGCTTCATGTCCTGCGGCAACAATTCACGAATCACGACAGCGCGATCCGCGAGACGCGCCGCGCGCATCCGCTCGCCGAGCGACGGCGACAAATGTCGCGCGCCCTCCACCACCCGCTCCGCGTTATCGCGCGGCATGCGCACGCCGGGATAGCGCGGCGCGGCCGCTTGCGCGGCTTCCTTGATATCCATCAGGCACAGGTCGTCGCCCTCCACCGCCGCGCCGTCGATGTCGAGCAGCACCGCATAACGCAATCTGCCGAGCGAACTGCAGCCCTTCACCCAGTAAGCGGCGTCGAGAACTTCCACGTCGGCTTCATCGCCGGCGCCGCGAATCACCGTTGCGAGCCGTGCCAACGAGCCTTTCTCGAACAACGCCTCGATCTCGCGCCGCTCGCTCTTGGCGAGCGGCCAGAAACGCGGACCGAGCGGAATGGTCGGATCGAGATCCTCGATACGCTCCTCCGCGAGATGCCGCCACGAACGGCGCACCGCTTCCCTCATCACCACCCGCACCGCCTCGGGCTTTTCCGCGTGGATGTCGGCGTCGCCCGCCGTTTCGTCGAAGGCGCGCTCGTAACCGTCCGCGAGCGCTTCCATCATGCGCACGGTGGTGACGCCGGGCAGATCCGAGCCACGCGCGGCGGTCGCCAGCGAGAGGCCGAGGCGGATCAGGTCATGTGCCGGATTGCCGATCACGGTCTGGTCGAGATCGCGAATCTGGATTTCAACGCGCCCTTGCGCATCGGCGACGGGTCCGAGATTGCCGGTATGGCAATCTCCGCATATCCAGATGGCCGGGCCTTCCGGCAAAGCGTGGCCTTCTATGCCCTCGAGCCATTCGTAGAACTTGCTGGTGTTGCCGCGTACGTAGGCGTGCGCCGAGCGCGCCATTCTGGCGTTGCGGCGCGTGATCAACAGCGCCTGGCGCGCATCCGGTTTGGGCAACTTGTTTCGTGTGATGTTTTTTTTCGCCATGATGGGTCCGCGTTTATCGACGTTCGAATTCTGCGCGGCGTTCAATGCCACGGTGCGCCTATCGGCGCGTGCGAACGACTCGCTGCAGCAGGATTCGCGCCTATCTTCTGAATGCGAACTGTAAGCAGCGAGCCACCACAATTGCCGACGTCGGCCAGACCCCGGCTAGACCCGACAACGCATGCGCGATGAATCACCGGCCCGGTGTTGTGGCTTACAATTGTCGCAGCCAGGTGCCCGCCATGCACCGGCACGCGGTACACGGTACACGGCAGAAGCTTCATCCCGCCTCCTGCTGCGGGTGCAAACGCATCACGCGAGCCGGCAGAGTGGGACACTTTCATCGACGTGACCTCTGTGGAGCGCAGCATGCCATTTCCGGCACAAGACCACGGCTGCTCCGGCTGGCGCGGGGAGATGGCGCAGCGCATCAGCGCATTCGACTGGGCAGCCACCGGCCTCGGCGTCATCGAAAACTGGCCGCGCAGCCTCACGGCGACCGTCCAGTTGCTGCTCGCCTCGCCCGTGCCGCTCGTGCTGCTGTGGGGCAAGCCCGGCTACATGATCTACAACGACGCGTATGCGATCTTCGCGGGCGGACGACATCCCTATCTGCTTGGCTGCCCGGTCGAACACGGCTGGCCGGAAGTCGCCGATTTCAACCGCCATGTCATGGCCACGTGTCTCGCGGGCGGCACGCTGTCGTATCGCGACAAGGAACTGATACTGCTGCGCGACGGCAAGCCCGAAGACGTGTGGATGGATCTCTACTACAGCCCGGTCGCCGACGACAGCGGCGCGCCGGCGGGCGTGCTGGCAGTGGTCGTCGAGACCACCGCGCGCGTGCTCACCGAGCGCTGGCGGCAACGCGCCGAAACCGAACTGCACGAAACCAACGAACGGCTGCAACTCGCGCTCAATACCGGCACGGTGCTCGGCACCTGGATGCTGGATATGCGCACGGGCAAGGTCAGCGGCGACGAACGTTTCGCGCGCACCTTTTCCTTTCAGCAGGAAGAAGCCGCGAGAGGAGTCGAGCGCCACGCCGCCGTCCACATGCTTCATCCGGACGACCAGGCGCTCAACGATCAACTGACCGCCGAGGCGATCCGCACGCGGCAGCCGTTTCGCGCCGAGTTTCGAATCCGGCGGCCCGACGGCGACTATCTCTGGGTGCAGGCGAACGGCCAGTGCGAATTCGACGAGCACGGCGAACCGACACGCTTTCCCGGCGTGCTGATCGACATCCACGAGCGCAAGATCGCCGAACAGTCGCTGCGCCAGCTGACCGAGACGCTCGAACAGCGCGTCGCCGACGAGGTCGCGGCGCGCGCGCTGGCCGAAGAGCAGTTGCGCCAGGCCCAGAAGATGGAAGCGATCGGCAGCCTCACAGGCGGCGTCGCGCACGACTTCAATAACGTGCTGCAGGTGATCAACGGCAACCTGCAAATGCTCGCGGCCGACGCTGGCGATCATCCGGCGACCTTGCGCCGCCTGTGCGCCGCGACGGACGCCGTCAAACGCGGCGCGAAACTGGCCGCGTATCTGCTCGCCTTCGCGCGACGTCAGCCGCTCTCGCCGACCGTGCTGAACCCTCGCCGGCTGCTGAGCGGCATGAGCGAGATGCTGCACCGCGCGCTCGGCGAAACGGTCCGGATCGACACGGTCCTGAGCGACGATTTGTGGAACGTGCAGGCCGATCGCAACCAACTGGAAAACGCGCTGCTCAATCTCGCGATCAATGCGCGCGACGCGATGCGGGCCGACGGCACGCTCACCGTGCGCGCGGCCAACCGCGTGCTGGACACCGCGTTCTGCCGCGGCAAGCCGGAGCTCTCGCCGGGCGAATACGTGGTGTTTTCCGTCACCGATACCGGCACCGGCATGCCGCCCGAGGTCCTGCAGCGCGTGTTCGAACCGTTTTTCACCACCAAGCCCGACGGCCACGGCACGGGCCTCGGTCTGAGCATGGTGTTCGGCTTCGTCAGACAAAGCGGCGGCCATACCTTGATCGATAGCGAACTGGGACGCGGCACCACCGTCTCGCTGTTTTTCCCGCGCTGCTGCGAAGCCGAAACCTCGGAAACCGTCGACGAGACCACGGCGCCCACCGGTAGCGGCGAAACGATTCTGGTCGTGGAAGACGACGCCGACGTACGGCTGACCGCCGTCGAAATGCTCGCGCAACTCGGCTACAAGGTGCTGACCACGTCGAGCGGCGACGCGGCAATCGAGTTCATCGACAGCGACGTGCCGATCGATCTGCTGTTTACGGACGTGGTGATGCCAGGCAAGATCAAGAGCGTGGAGCTCGCGCAGCGTGCCGCGGCGCGCTCGCCCGCGGTGCCCGCCCTCTTCACCTCCGGCTATACACGCGACGAAATCGTCCATCACGGCAAACTCGACGCCGGTATCACGCTGCTCTCGAAACCGTACCGGCGCGACGACCTCGCCCGCAAGGTGCGCAGCGTGTTGCGCGCCGGCGCTGCCGCGGCGGCCGGTGTGGCGTTGCCCGTGTCCGTGGCCGAAGGACAGATCGCCGCCTGCGTGCCGCCTGCTGCTTACGACCCCGCCAGGGAATCCGGCCACGAAAGCCAAGCTCCCGCGGTTGAAGCCATCCGCCAAAGGAAGTCGCCGTTGGGGACGGCGCGCTCGACTCGCACGCCGGCTCGTGTGCTGCTCGTCGAAGACGATATGGACTCACGCGAAGCATTCAGCGATCTGCTGACTGCGTTGGGCCTCGATTGCACTGCGGTCGCGAGCGCGGAAGAAGCGCTGCCGCTCGTGCCCGCGCAACACTTCGACATCCTCTTCACCGATCTCACGTTGCCCGGCATGTCCGGCGACAGTCTTGCACGCGTCATGCTGCGCCAGCAGCCGGGTATTCGCGTGCTGCTGGTGTCGGGCTACGGCAAGAACGCGCAGATCGGCGACGCGATTCCAGGCGCACGGCTGCTCGGCAAACCGCTCGATATCGCGGAACTGCGGCGCGAACTCGCCGACTGGATCGATCACACCGAAGCAGCGTCCTAGCCGGCGCGCGCCACGCATTCAACCGACTTCACGATGGACATTCGCTGCGGCACCGCAGGCTGGACCGACAAGACACTGATTGCGTGCAAGCGCTTTTATCCGCGCGGCAGCAGCAGCGCTGAAGCACGTCTGCGTTTTTATGCTTCGCAGTTCCCGCTGGTCGAAGTGGACTCGGCCTACTACGCGATGCCTTCGGCGAGCAATGCGCAATTGTGGTTCGAGCGCACGCCCGAAGGCTTCACGTTCAACTTCAAGGCGTTTCGTCTTTTCACCGGGCATCAGACTTCGCCCGATGCGTTGCCGCGAGACATTGCGATGGCGCTGCCGGAAGGCATCACCGGTCCGCGCAAGAAGAACGTGTACTACCGCGACATGCCGGACGATATCCGCGATGAACTTTGGCGGCGCTATCTGGAAGCGCTCGAACCGCTGCGCGTGAGCGGGCGGCTCGGCGCCGTGCTGTTCCAGTTCGCGCCGTGGATCACGCGCGCGCCGGACGGCCTCGCGCTGGTGGAGGAATGCCGGGCGCGGATGGCGGGCTACATGATGGCGGCTGAGTTTCGCAATCAGTCGTGGTTCGATGAAGAGCATGCAGCCTGGTCGCTCGAATTCCTGCGCGAGCGCGGCATTGTGCATGTGATCGTCGATGCGCCGCCGGACGTGACCAACCGCGTGCACACGGTGTGGGACGTGACGAATCCCGAACTCGCGATGGTGCGTCTGCACGGACGCAATACGCAGACGTGGAGCGCGACCGGCGCCGCGAGCGCAGCGGATCGGTTTGATTATGACTATGACGAAGCGGAGTTGACGGAGCTCGCCGTGCCGATTCGTGCGATCGCGACGCGGGCCGGACGCACGCATGTGATTTTCAATAACTGCTTCGAGGATCAGGGGCAGCACAATGCGAGGATGTTGATGGGGATCTTCGGTTCCGACGCCATCGCGCCGTGAGGTTGCAGTCAGCGATCGGCCAACAAGCGGCATTCGCTCACTTTCTTGCTAAGACATTCGGGAGTCGGCTCCGCTCCCTGGGAGGCCATCCGGTTCTCTCTTGAGTCTGGACCTAGTCGCCGCTCCGCCTCTTCAAAAGCCAGGGCAGGAACCTGCACAGTCAGCCGTCAACCGTTTGGCAGCTCACTTGATTCTCACGACGACCTTGCCCCTGGCGCGTCCCTGGGCCAGATATTCAAGCGCTTCCTTCGCCTGGTCAAACGGAAACACCTTGTCAATCACTGGACGAACCTGTTCTGACCTGAGCAGTTCGCCAATTTCGGAGAGCTGGGTTCCATCGGGACGTACGAAGAGAAATGAATAGGTCACATCCCGCGTTTTCGCAAGCCGCATGATCTTGCGGCTCATTAGCCCGAATACCAACCTTAGAATAAAGTTCAGCCTGCGAGCACGGGCGAACGCCGCGTCCAGCGGCCCGATGAGAGACACAATCTTGCTCCCGGGTTTAAGGATGCCTATGGATTTTTCAATCGCATCACCTCTGATAGTGCCAAGCACTACGTCGTAGCCGCGCAGCACTTTTTCGAATTCCTGCTTTTTGTAGTCGACGATCTCGTCGGCGCCCAGACTGGTTACCAGTTGGACGTTGCCCGTACTGGTGGTCGTTCCGACCTTGGCGCCGAAGTGCTTCGCCAGCTGGATCGCAAACGTGCCAATACCGCCCGACCCGGCAGGGATGAACACCTTCTGGCCAGCCCGAAGATTGGCGCGCTCCTTCAACGCCTGCCAGGAGGTAAGTCCGACCATCGGAACGGCGGCAGCCTGCACGAAGTCCAGATTGACCGGCTTCGACGCCGCAACGCGCTCCGGCACCGCCGCGAATTCGGCGATCGAGCCCCTACCGAGATCGAAGAGGCTGGCAAAGACGGCATCACCCGGTTTGAAACGCGTCACACTGCTGCCGACCTCGGTCACCACACCAGAAATATCGCTGCCGAGCGTAGCCGGCAATTCGAATTTGAGGACGGGCTTGAACGTCCCAGCCGGAATCATGTTGTCGATTGGATTCAACCCCGCCGCGTGGACCTGGACCAGCAGTTCACCAGGCTTTAGCGTGGGGCGAGGCACTTCGGCAAACCCGATCTCGGGCGACTTGCCATAGCGTTTGAAGGTGAGTGCTTTCATGGTGTTCTAAATTCAATGTTGGGTACCTGTCGCCGACCGCGAAGGATTCATCGCGCCAGAAACTCCAGTGCTTTGATCACGAAGTCGGTGTGATACTGAAAGATGCCACCGTGCCCGGCGTCCTGGTATATGACGAGCTGCGCGTGGGGAATGCGGCGGGCCATGTCAGAGCTCAATGCGGTGGGCACCATGATGTCGTTGTCTCCATTGGCGATCAGGACAGGCATGCGCAGGCGGGTAAGGTCTTGCGCCGCCTGCTGGCCCCACGCCTTGATCGCCTTGAGTTGGCGAAGCAACGCGCGGGGTGTCGGCCCCCTGTCGCGCCCGGCCTTGCGTTCCTTGAGCCTCTTCAGAAAAGCGCTTGCTGCCTGTCGGCCGTTGGTGGTCGCGGTGAAGAACAGATAGGTCTTGGGATCGCGCATCGTCACCAGACCCTTGAGCATCAGCGGCCAGGACGTAGCCCCCACGCGATCGATTCCCTGGCCGCCCGCGGGTCCTGTGCCTGTGAGGATGAGTCTGCGCACCAGATCCGGCGCCTTGAGCGCCACGTCCTGCGCCACGAAGCCGCCGAGCGAAAAGCCGAGCAGATCAACCTTATCGAAACCCATCGCGCGGATCAACGCGATGGTGTCCTGGGCCATCTCGTCCACGCTCACGGGCGCAATGCCACCGGAAGAACCGATTCCCCGGTAGTCGATCGCAATCACTCGATGCTTGCGGGCCAAGCCATCGACGATGCGTGGGTCGAAATTATCCAGCACCGCGCCCCAATGGTTCAGCAGCATCAGCGGGATGCCCCCGTGCGGGCCTAGTTCGCGGTAAGCGAAAGTGGTTCCCCCCGCCTTGATCTCGTCGTTCTGTGCGTGGGCATAGGATGTTGCCGATTGGCTATCTGGGTTGAAACTGATCATCATCGATTCCTTGAGGGGCGGCCTTCACGCGTTGACGTCCACGATAGTGCGGCCGCCCACCTAGCCCTGGAGCACCGCATCTGCAAGGCCAGGCACTTCGGCCACGGCGACCACCCGGGTGCGTGTGCGAGCTTTCCGGGGTCCACGTCGGCGGCCAGACGTGCTCACGCTTCTAGCCGCACGATAAGGCATTGGTGGCTTCGGGTATGACAGAAGCCGCAGGGGTCACGCTTCTGACCGATAGCGATCGGCCGCGTGCGCCTGCCGAATGTCCGACAGGAGCCCTTGACGCGCGCCATCCAGCGCGTCCCAGCGCCCGGCCACGTGCAGCGGCGGGATGGTGACGAGTTCCCGGCGATCAAAGCCGACCAGTGCCGCATCAACTAGTTCGCCGACCTCCATCACCTCGGGAAGCGTATTGACGTCGATGCCGGCGCGCCCCCAGATCTCCGTGCGGGTCGCCGCCGGGAGCACCGCCTGCACGTAGACGCCGCTGGGCGACAGCTCGAGGTTCAATCCCTGCGACAGGAACAACACAAAGGCCTTGGTGGCGCCGTAAATCGACATGCCGAACTCGGGCGCGAGACCCACCACCGAGCCGATGTTGACGATCGCGCCGGTACCCGACTGCACGAAGCGCGGAGCGACCGCGGCAGCGAGCCGTGTCAGCGCCGTGGTGTTGAGCGTGATCAGGCGTTCGATGCCCTCTGCGGTCTGCTGCACGAAGCTACCGGCCTGGCCCACGCCGGCGTTATTGATCAGGATGCCTATGCGAGCATCCTCGCGCAGGCGAGTCTCGACCGCGGCCAAATCCCCAGGCTGGGTCAGGTCGGCCTGCAGCACGTCGACGGCCACATCGCTTTCCTCACGCAGGCGCGCGGCGAGAGCATCGAGGCGCGCCTTGTCGCGTGCAACCAGCACGAGGTCGTGGCCGCGGCCGGCGAAGCGCTCCGCGTACGTGGCGCCGATACCAGAGGAGGCGCCCGTGATGAGAACTGTGGGAAGCGTGGTCATGAGTTAATTCCTTTGCAAGAGAGGTTCGGATGGTGGACGCAAGCTGCGCTCGCCTCAGGCGATGATGGACGGGTAGTCGGTGTAGCCCGCAGCGCCGCCACCATAGAGCGTGGCGAAGTCGGGCTGCGCCAGCGGTGCGCCGGTCTTCAGGCGTTCGACCAGATCGGGGTTGCTGATGAATGCACGGCCGAAGGCGAACAGGTCTGCTTTACCCTCGTTGAGCCTGGCAGTAGCGAGTTCCAGGTCGTAGCCGTTGTTCGCCAGGTGGGTTTGCCTGAACCGACGGCGCAGCGCGTCGTAGTCGAACGGTGCGACATCGCGCGGGCCGCCGGTCGCGCCCTCGACCACGTGCAGGTAGACGATGCCCAGCGCGCTGAGCTGCGCGGCGATGTAGTCGTACTGCGGCTGGGGATCGCTGCTCGAGATGCCGTTTGCCGGCGACACAGGCGAGATGCGCACGCCGGTGCGATCGGCACCAATTTCTTCCACCACTGCCGCAACGACTTCCAGCAACAGACGCGCACGGTTCTCGATTGAGCCGCCGTAGGCGTCAGTGCGCCGGTTGGCCCCGTCCTTGATGAACTGCTCCAGCAGATAGCCGTTGGCACCGTGGATTTCTACGCCGTCGAAGCCGGCCGCGATAGCGTTGGCCGCAGCCAGGCGGAAATCATTCACGATGCCCGGCAACTCGACAAGCGCCAGCGCACGGGGCTGGGACACGTCGACAAATCCGTTGTTGACGAAGGTTTTCGTCTCCGCGCGAATGGCCGAAGGGCCGACCGGCGCAGCGCCCCCAGGCTGGACATCGACGTGCGAAACACGGCCGACGTGCCAGAGCTGCGCGAAGATGCGTCCACCCGTGGCATGCACAGCCTGGGTGACCTTGCGCCAGCCGGCGATCTGCTCGGACGTGTACAGGCCAGGAGTGTCCTGATAGCCCTGAGCCTGAGCTGACACCTGGGTGGCCTCCGTGATGATGAGGCCGGCCGAGGCGCGCTGGGCGTAGTAGGTCGCGGCCAGTTCGCTGGGTACCAGCCCCGCGCCTGCGCGATTGCGGGTCAGCGGAGCCATGACAAAGCGGTTGGCGAGTGTCAGGCGGCCAAGGGCGTAGGGCTCGAAAAGCGTCTTCTCGGTCATGTTGCGTCGGCTTCCAGGATTGGGAATGGACGCAATGATGACAATCATAATCTAACCTGTCAAGGTTTTGATGATGGTCGACATCAATGTATAATGAAACCTTCGCAGACATGCATTCACAGTGGTCAAGAAATGAAGATCACCAAGGCACAGGCGCAAGCCAACCGGGAACACGTCGTCGAGACGGCGTCGAAGCTGTTTCGGGAGCGTGGCTACGATGGGGTCGGCGTTGCCGATCTGATGGCTGCCGCCGGCTTCACCCACGGCGGCTTTTACAAACAGTTCCGCTCCAAGGCCGACCTGATGGCAGAATCGGCGGCCTGCGGCATCGCGCAGACCGTGGCGCTGAGCGCGGGCGTAAACGCGCCTGAGTTTGTGCGGTATTACCTTTCTCGCGAGCACCGCGACACCCGCGCGACTGGTTGCACGATGGCCGCACTGGGCGGGGATGCCGCCCGTCAGCCGGAAGCGGTTCGAGCCACGTTTGCGGCCGGCATTGAGAGCCTGCTGGCTGCGCTGAGCCCTGAAGACAGCGCGTTGGACGGTGTGGACACAGGCCAGGCGCGGGCTAGGTCCCTCGACATACTGGCGCACGTGGTCGGGGCCATTGTCATGTCGCGCGCCTGTCCGGACGATTCGCCACTGGCCGACGAAATCCTTGCGGTTTGCCGCGACGAGATTCTGGCGTCAATGAGCCCGTCGGTGACCGCCGCGGGCGAACCTACGCGCAATGACGGTAGCGGCACGTCGGCAAGGCCGGAGTGACTCCGTTACCGGCGAGTTACGACCACAGCCGAGCACGCCGCAGTTTCCTCCATCGGTATATTCGTCGCCTGCCGACACGCACGGAGACATTCACACTCCTATGGCGATGGCAGGCATCGAATAACGTCTTGCGCCGGCCGCATCCGTCGCCGGTCGGCCATGTTCCGTCGTTCAGATCCGGAGGGCGAATGTCCGTTGGAGAATGACGAGCGGACCCGCGAAGCCGTAATCGCGATGGATGATCGATGGTTTTTGTGTCAGGGTCGTGCCAAATTACGCACTGCATCAATACATGGTGCAGCTGGTGACATAACGCGGGCTATCGCTTTGGAGGATAAGAAAGGCCAGTCCAAAGTGACGGACCTTTTGCTTTTCTTTTAGAGACTGCTATGGCTGCGGTGCGCTCCCATGTACCAAGCGAGTATTAGAGCAGGGTCGATTCCATTG
>NZ_PVZB01000022.1 GCF_003002025.1 Paraburkholderia sp. BL25I1N1 | reverse complement strand
TGGAGCAAAGCAGGGCCGAAGCCGACGCGAACCTCATCACGCTGTGCAAGGTGCTGGGTGGTGGATGGGAGTCGACGTATGCCAGGCAGGACAGTCGTCATTGAAACCGTGCCCTGCCACGTACAACAAGATGTGTCTATGAAGCCCATGTCCCCGTCGCCGGCCTCCCGCAAACAGGAGGCCGGCGAACATGCATCTTTACGACCCCGCCAACCGTTGCAACATCACCTGTATTCCTGTTTTCAGCGCAGCGGCCGGAAACTCACGCGAACCTCTTCCGAGAAAACTTGCGGCTGCTCCCAGGCCGCAAAATGTCCGCCTTTAGGAAGGCGATTATAGTGAATCAGCTTCGGATACGCGTTCGCTGTCCAGCTCTGCGGGGCAGCGTAGATTTCATCCGGAAAGACGCTGACGGCAACCGGGATGGCAACGTGTTTGGGAGCGAAGAAGTTGAGCTTGTTTTCCCAATACAACCGGCCTGACGAGATCGCCGTGCTCGTGAGCCAATAGAGCGTCACGTTGTCGAGCACGTCGTCTCGCGTGAGCCCTTCGGGCTGGCCGTCGAACACGCGCGCGATCAGCGCCTGGCTGGCCGAGTCGTGGTCGAGCATCCACGCGGCGAGGCCGACCGGCGAATCCTCGATGCCGTACAGCGTCTGCGGGCGGTTCGCCATCTCCAATGCGTAGCCCAAGCCGTGCTTGTAGAAATAGTCGAGCTGATCGAACGCGTGCTTTTCATCGGGCGAGAGACCTGCTGGCGCCGGCTCTCCGAGCTTGAGTGCCTGTGCGACGTTGTCCGGCACAGTTGCCGGCATGTTGGTGTGAATGCCGAGCAGTTCCGGCGGTGCCAGCAGAGCCATCTGCTCCGTGACAGCATTGCCCCAATCGCCGCCTTGCGCCACATATCGCGTGTAGCCGAGCCGTTTCATCAGTACGACCCAGGCGCGTGCGATCCGAACAGGATCCCAGCCCGTCGCTGTCGGTTTGCCCGAGAACCCGTAACCGGGGAGCGACGGAATCACCACATCGAATGCGTCCGACGCCGCTCCGCCATGGGCGGCCGGATTGGTCAGCGGACCGATGATCTTCAACTGCTCGATGATCGAACCGGGCCACCCGTGCGTGACGATAATCGGCAACGCATTGGCATCCTTCGAACGAACGTGGATGAAATGAATGTCGACCCCATCGATTTCGGTGACGAACTGCGGTAGCGCGTTCAGCCTCGCTTCGACTTTGCGCCAGTCATAGTCGGCCGCCCAATACCGTGCGAGCTTCTGCATGGTCGCAAGCTGCACGCCTTGTGACGCATCAGTTACCGTCTCGCGATCGGGCCACCTGGTTGCCTTGATGCGCCGCTTCAATTCGATAAGTTGCGATTCCGGCGCGTGCACACGAAGTGGACGAATGGCGGCCTTGTCACCACCACTCGACTTCGTGACTTCCGTGATTGGTTGACTCGTCTGCGCGAAAGCGAGTCGACTCAACGAGCCCGCAACAGCGGCCGCCGCGGCCACGCCGATAAACCGGCGACGCGACGGGGTCTGGGGAAGAATATTGTCTGCCATACAAGCTCCTGTTGGCAAAGAGTCCAATGAGGCGAAGCGATGAGTACGGCAGCAACGCAATATTTTGGGCAAGCACCTTCACGATTGTCCAATTGAGCCGCCTATAGAGGCAGCCGGTTGGCAAGCCTCGCATCGTTATCGCTTCGACCGACCGCAAACCGTAGTTCGCGGTAGTTGTTCCGATTGTGTGGAAGCACGCCCGCCGGGTAAACGGTCAGGTTAGAACAACAGTTGTGTCGGCCGCGAACAAATCCAGCATTCCTTCGCATCGCTCAATATCTCGCCCTGATTCTTGATCGACTTTGCAGTCATGCTCATTGGTATCTGCCGAACGGCTGCCTACACTAATTCGTGTGGACCGGATGCCCCGTGCATTCTCTCCTCCGCGACTTTTCTCAGCCTTAAAAAGGAAGCAACATGAAACAGACCCAATCGGCAATAACGCAGAGCGACCAGACAAGCACCGCTGCGAATCGAAATGCGCAACCGGAGGCCGACACGAAGCCAGAGTTCACAATCAAGCGCGTGACGCCGGCATACTGGCGCGTCACCATCGACCACCCTCCTTTCAATATCTTTGGTCCGGAATCCATACCGCAGCTGAATAGCGTGATCACGCAGATAGAGAACGATCCCGAACTGAAGGTCGTGGTGTTCGATAGCGCAGTACCCGGTTTCTTCCTGACTCACTACGACTTCCTACCGCCTCTCGAAGTCACGACGCGCATGCCGCCGGGTCCTACAGGCATGCCCCCGCTACCCGATATGCTCACACGTCTGAGCCGCTCTTCGGTGGTGTCGATCGTGTCTATCCGGGGCCGGGCTACGGGCGTTGGTAGTGAATTGTCCCTTGCGTCCGACATGCGCTTCGCCAGCCGTGAGAAAGCCGTGCTCTCGCAATTCGAAGTGGGCGCCGGCTTCGTTCCCGGCGGCGGACCGATGTCCCGCCTTCCCCGTCTGATGGGGCGAGGCCGCGCACTCGAAATTCTGCTGAGCGGTAACGACATCAACGGCGAACTCGCCGAACGCTACGGCTATGTCAACCGCTCCTTTCCGGACGCTGAACTGGATGAGTTCGTCGATACGCTGGCTCGCCGCATTGCATCCTTCGACAAGCAAACCATCGGGGAGATCAAGCACTTCGTGAACGTTGCCACTCTCCCTCCCGATAGCGAGGTTGGGCCACAGTGGGAAGCGTTCATTACCTCCGTACAACGTCCTGCTGCACAGCGGGATATCAGCAAGCTAATGGAACTCGGACTGCAGAAGAATCCTGACGTGGAGATTCATCTCGACCGGTACACCGGCCAGGTCAATCAACCGGACAGATAATTCCACGCGCCTCGTAGCTTGTCGTGCCATCAGCCGCCTGGTTTTATTTCGGCGGCTGCGTGCTTACGTCGATCCGGTCAACGCAGAGGAACCCTCATTCCGACGCTGCCTGGGTCACCGGCCTACCGATTCGAACGGTGATGGCCGCGCATGCCGAGCCTCAGCCGGCCGCCGGCTGTAATCTTCGCGGTAGTCATTCAACGGCAAAACAGTCGCTGCATCCTTGACGTCGTATCGAGCCGACGATCTGAAGAACTGGGTGCAATAATCGACGAATGTCCTGAGCCGCGCCGGAAGCAGTTCCCTGTGCGAGTAGAACAGACAGATTTCAACCTTGCTGTCGAATGTCGTGCACAGCGGCAAGATATGCGTAAGCCGCCCGGCTTCGATATCCTCACGCACCATCGTTTCAGGCAAAGCGGCAATGCCTGTCCCCATGAGGGCCGCTGCCCTGAGCAAGATTTCGTTCCCGTCCATCGACGACATGGGAGACACGCTCACCCGTGTGTCGTTCTCGAGCAGTTCCACGACGTCCACGCCCTTCTTCCGTGAATCCATGTCCAGCAGGAGAAAATGGCGGCTCAACTCGGCGGCCACTTTGGGAGTTCCATACTGCTCCAGATAAGCAGGCGCTGCGACGAAGATGCGCAGCGACTTCGACAACGTACGGCGAATCACGGCAGACTGCTCGACAAGATGCGGCGGAAGGATCGCCATATCGAACCGGCCGTCGTACAGGTTGGCGGCCCCCTCCTGAACGGAGACGATCAGATTCACATTGGGGGCAATGGCGTGATAGCCCCGCACCAGGCGCGAAAACGTTTCGCTCATCAGCATCGGATGCACGATCAGCCGCAGCTTTCCGCTGTCGACTTCACGCGAGCGTGTAATGCGACGATTCGCTTCGTCGAGTTCTTCGAGCAAGCGGCAGCAACTCTGATAGTAGGGTTGCGCCGCTTCAGTCAAGGAAACGGACCTTGTCGTCCTGAGCAAGACCCTCGTCTGAATGCACCCTTCGAGCTTGGCGATCGCTTTCGAGACCGATCCCGTGGTCACGTTCAGCGACTCCGCAGCCTTGCTGAAGCTTTGATACCGCGCGGCCGCAACGAATGCACGCAACATGTAAAGCTGGTCCATCTCGCACCTCACTAGTCAATGTAGAGATGTAGAGCAGAGAATCCAGATGCCGCGAATCGTCACCGGGGAGACAATTCAAACAACCGGAGAACGAATGAAGCGTAAGCGCGAACGCTGCGGGGCACCATCGTTCGATATGGTGTAACGCATCGTGCACTCGCGTGCCCGCCTAATACGTTCGGATGCGCGCACCTATCCGGCCTGAATGCTCGTCCGGTAACTTTCGCGCGGTCTCAGGACGCGGCTATCGCAACGCTTCATGTGGTGGCGAGATGTCGTGGTGCTTCGGGAGGGCGAAAATACAGGAGCGAAATCGGCTAGCAAATGAAAGAATCTAGGTCGGGCTTATCTGCAACGGCTCTAGCGCATTGAGGGCCGATTCGAGGATCATCGCGCGGGCATTAACCGGCGAGGGTTTCGAGCGCTGCGGATGGAATATGCGGTCCCCGCGCCTGATCCGTTGCCCGCTCAGCACGCATGTCCCTGACACCTTGGCGTTCGCGACCCGCCAGACCTGTGCGCCGTAAAAGCAACTCGTGGAATCGCGCCACGCAATGGTCACGGTGAGCGAGGTGGTCCGCTCGATCAGACTCACCTTCAGATGAGGTAAGTGACTCGTACCTGGCGTCGTCTCGAAACCATGGGATGTCGCGCGTTCCGGCACGCACTGCGTACCACCGTCCACATTGGCGCGTCGAAATCCGGACGACAACAGTCGTATCGTTTGACTCCACGGGTCGATTCGGCTAACCAGCATGGCCGCGCTCCTTATGAATCGAAACGTAATGTTTCACTCTCGTTGAATGGGACGCCACCGCCGGCAACAACACGGTAAGCGCCCGAACAGACGGTCGGTGACTCAAACGCCCAAGGACGGTTACCGCTTGTCCATCTCTCAATCCATGCGTCTGCGTGTTTGCTCCGAAGCCATGATACGGCCATTGAAGCTTCAACAGAATGCGCGCGCAGGAAAAGGGCTTTTTCTTTTTCCTCGGCAATGTTTCCGGCATTGGCCCGATTCTTTCCCAGCTTTCGTTGTTGCGCGGGGATGGCGCGCGGTCTGCTCGTGTCGATATCCGCGAGACCAGATTTCGCTCCCATCGAATATACGGCCGTATGAGTTCACCACGCTTTTTCAGAGGCAACTCCACCCTTTCGCACAATGGTTTTCACCTGCAAGGCCGTGTACCTTAATTTCATGGCAAGCACGGCTGTCTCGCGCGCTGTCACCTGGAGGGCGAGTCGTGAATGCAAGAGAAACAGCAGATTCAGGGATCGGCTTGCACGGCGATGCACTCCAGTCGACAGCGCTCCAAATACATAGCGACAGCGCCACAGTGAATGCGCTCTCCGAGCGGGTATTCAAAATACTCGTGCTTGTTGTCTGTGGATGGTCCCTCATTGAAGCGCCGCTGGAGTTAAACGGCACCGACGCTCACGCCGGGCTGCTTGCCCTGCTCCTGTCGAAGCTCCTCGTGGTCGGCACCGGTCTCGCTGCCGTTGCCAAGGCACGCTTCGCTCGCGGAACGTTTGCGTTTCTCTGCGGTGCGAGCGTGTTGGCCATCGCACCCGCACTACCGATGGAATTCAACCATTCCTTCGCGATAGCAATCTTTTCTTCGATCGAATGCTTCAGCAAGGCCGCGTGCGTATTGGCATTCGGCGTCGCATCGTCGCGAGACAAACTTTCACGCGAGCGATAGCGTCCTCGACAGGAATGCGGTTGCGCGTCGACGCACTTGATTGAGGAGGTGAATATGTCTCGCGTATTGCACAACTGGATTTATGTCGGCAGCAACGCCTACGACGAGTACACCTTCGTGCCATGGCTCAACAAGAACGTGTACCGGCGCACAGTGGATCTGAGCCGCGTCTGCCTGCAGTGATTCAATCCGCTAATCCGGGGTGTTTCTTTCACGAGCATCACGCGATTCATCAGAAGAAACAGCATCGTTGCGGATGATCGGCCGCGCTTCCCGGCAACGAAATAACAGCGACGGAATGAAACCAGCGAAGACCATGCGCAACAGGTAGCGATAAGCGCGAGCATTGCTTACTATACGAAAAGTATCGGCGTCAGCTTAGCGTAACGAACTTTTCGAAGATCGAGCGATGAAACATGACAACGCTGCGGCAGGAAGAGAATCTTTGCCGGACTCGCTTGTTTACGTGGTCGACGACGACGAGTCCATTCGCGGCGCCCTAACTTCCCTGCTCATGTCGGTTGGCATTCACGCGAGAGCATTCGAATCGGCCGACGATTTTCTCGCCGCGGACATGCCGGACGTGCCGAGTTGTCTCATTCTCGATGTGCGTCTGCGCGGCACGAGCGGCCTGACGTTGCAGCAGGATCCCTTCAAGGAAAGTATTCGATTTCCGGTCATATTTCTGACCGGGCATGGCGACATCGAGATGTCCGTCAAGGCAATGAAAGCAGGCGCTTTTGACTTCATGACCAAGCCGTTCAGGGACCAGGATCTGATCGATACGATTGCCGCGGCGCTCAAAAGGGATGGCGAATTGAAACGCCAGGAGAGGATCGTGGCGGGCATCCGTCAAACCTATGACTCGCTGACAGCGCGCGAGCGGGAAGTCATCAGGTTGGTCGCCGACGGACTGTTGAACAAGCAGATTGCCGACCTCCTGTGTCTGAGCGAAGTGACGGTCAAGATCCATCGCGCGCAAGCGATGCATAAGCTGCAGGCGCGCTCAGTGCCTGATGTCGTCAGGAAGTTGCAACAGGTTCTGCCGTTGCACTGAGGCGTCGGCAACATGCGGATTCACCGCGCGCTTTCCGCGCCAGGTCGAGCCGCGTCTAATACGAACTGTCACTAAAACCATTCTAAGGTCTTATTGTCGCCGGTTCCGTAGGCCTGTAATTTGCCTAGAGGATTCAGCCTTTCTGAATCCTTTCGATGCCCTGCGGACTCGAGATGAGAACAAAGCGCTCTCCTGCAGTTATTGGGGTAGTGGACGACGACGAATTCGTCCGGATGGCGACATCCAGTCTGCTTCGTTCTGCAAACTGGAAAGTGATTGTTTATGAGTCCGCCAGCCATCTTCTAGGTGATACGCGCCGCTCGGCACTGAAACTTGTTGTCGCGGATATTCACATGCCCGGCATGGACGGTTTTGCGCTGCTTGAATCGATCAAGCTATGGAAGCGGCCTGTTCCTGTTATTTTCATTACCGCCTACGCGACGCAAGCGCTTCTCGAACGAGCCGAAGCTAGTGGAGCCTCCGGCTTCTTCTCGAAGCCAGTGGATGATGCGCGGCTACTCGCGCTGATCGGCGAGATATTGCAGAAGTGAGTCGGCTGAAAATCAGTCGGTTCTTCAGCGTGCGCGTCGCGGTGGCGGTCGCGTCGCGCGCTAGGCGTTGCCTGGATGCGCCAGGTTGCCTTGCGCGGGCAACGTGAATTGAAACGTGGCGCCTCCCGCTTCGTTCGATGTCACCCATAGCCGTCCACCGTGACTTTCCACGATCGAGCGGCAGATCGGCAGTCCCATCCCCAGCCCGTTGGGTTTGGTCGTAAAGAACGCTTCGAAAACGCCTTCCAGATGCTCTGCGTCGAGACCCGGCCCGGAGTCCTCCACGCTGACGCAGACTTCATCGGCGCCGGACCTGCCGGATCGGATCAGAAGCGCTCGCTCGCCGACATCCGTGGCGCTCATCGCTTCAAGGGCGTTGATCATCAGATTCAGCATGACTTGCTGCAACTGTACCCGGTCGCCCTGAATCTGCGGCAACCCGTCGGCCAGTTGCGCGGTCAGCTCGACACCATGCTTGCGAGCTTCGCTGCGCATGAAGGCGATCAACTCGAGAATGGTTTCGTTGATGTCGAGGCCGTCTTTTCGCTGCGGCTCCTTTTTAAAGAAAGCGCGCGTGCGGTCGACGATGTTATTGGCGCGGCCGCCATCCGCGACGATCCGCTTGAGCGCCTCACGCACTTCGTCCAGATTCGGCGGGCGCGCCGCCAGCCAGCGCAAGGCCGCGCTGGCGTAGGCGATGGTTGCGGTAACGGGTTGCTTCACCTCGTGGGCAATCGACGCCGATAGCTGGCCCATCGTCGCCACGCGATTGGAATGCGCCAGCTCCATCTGGAGTCCGACATATCGTCGTTCGCTGTCGCGCACGTCCTGTTGCGCCCGCTTCTGGTCGGTCAGGTCGAGTATGAAAGCGACGCCCTGCCCCTCGCGGTCGCCGAACGCTGCCGCGCCGACCAGCACGGGCACGCGGCTGCCATCCTTGCGGATGTATTCTTTCTCGAACGGTTTGGCGCTTCCGGTGGTCGTCAATTCCGCCCTCACCCGTTCGTCGAGATCACGCCACTCAGGCGGAGTCAGATCGGGCCAGCGGATACGCGCTGAGACAAGATCGTCCCGGCTGTAATCCACGATGCGCAGAAAAGCGTCGTTGGCTTCGACAACATTGCCTTCGAAATCCCAGATGTGGATCCCGATGATGTTGGAATCCACCAGCCGCCGAACCTTTGCCTCGCGCTCCTGAAGATCGGCATAAAGACGCGTGTTCTCGAGCGAAATGGCCGCCTGTGACGCCAGCAAATCGAGCAGCGAGGAGCGGCGTGCCGTAAAAACGTGCGACGTGGCCGTGTTCTCCAGATACAGCAGGCCGCTGAGTGTGCCCTGCCTGACCAGCGGCAGGCAATACAGGGAGCGCGTCGCGCCACTTGCCAGGTAGCTGTCCTGCGAGAACATATTGGGTGTCAAGGCATCGTCGATGATGACGCTCTTTTGCGTGTGCATCACGTAACGCAGAATGGCGGCGGGAACGGCGCAATGGGCAAACGGCGGCCGGTTCAACGCGATCCCGCGCCCATCGATACGCGCCTCAGCCTCGATCCGGTAGCCGTCCGGCTGCTGCGGCACGACTAGCAGGCCCCGATCGGCGCCCGAGGTCTGCAGCGCTATCGTCATCAGGCGCTCGATCAGGCCATCCAGTTCGATCTCGCTGGAAAGGGCTTGCGACGCCTTGAGCAGCGTCGCGGCGTCGAACTGCCGCCAGTCGAAACTGAGCGTCGACGTCGCCGTGCTCCCGTCCTGATTGGCAAGGCGGGGAAACTCCGCGTCGAGTTGCGCGACTTTGCCCTCCGCGCCCCAAAAGGCAAAGCAATGACGCGCGTTGCGCAAATACGCATCGGCATTCGTCCTGAGACCGCTGCCTAGATAAAAGCGACCGGCGAGTTCGTTGGCGATGCCTTCGTGGTGTGGAAAGCCATTCTCGTGAGCGGAGTGGACAGCCTGTTCATAAAGGCGCATGGCGTCGAGATCGCGGCCCTCCACACGCGCGAGCTCCGCGCAAACGAGCGCGTAGCGATTCTGATAGTTCTCCGGGCAGTGCTCAGCCCATCTTTCGAGCTTCCTGAGTTTCGCTGCAAGAATGTGCTTGTAGACTTGCTGCTGCTCCGGGGATGCCTGCGGAACAAGCGCCGTCAGGATGAGCGCATGGAAGAAGTGATAGGTCGGTTCGATCGCCAATGCCATGACGGAACTGAGGACCGCCTCCGCCCGGCCGGCCGCCTCCAATGCCTCGGCGTACCGGCCATCGAGAAAAGCGAGCATGACCTTGATGATGCGATACACGCCGATCGCGCAGCCGAAATTCGATTTGATGATGGCCTCGAAGCAGGCTGCTTCATCGAACGTCTCGTCGTTCAGGTTCAACGGTTCGGTCGTCTTGCCGCGAAGACTGATGACGAATTGCCGCTCGACCCGGATCAACTCATAGACCGCGTCGTTGTGACTCTCGCGCGCGAGCGCCGCGTACTTTTCCGCGAGCGTCTGCACATCTTCGAGAGCAGCTCCTTTCTCGATTGTCTGCCAAACCGCGTTGAAGGCGACGTTGCCCGCGAAAACCAGATCGCCCGCTTCCAGGCACGCAGCGGTGGCCCGTTCGAGAACCGGCAGATTAGCTGCAATGTGGCAGCGCCGGAAATTGACATGGGCGCCGTACAGATGCAACAGCTTGCCTTTCAGGCGCCGATTGCCGAACTTCTCGTTGAGCTTGAGCGACATCTCTGAAAATTGCACCGCGGTGGGGATATCGCCGATCAGGGACACCAGCATCAATGCGTAATTGCCGTAAGCAAAACTGGAGTTCTCGGTATTGCCGTGCTGCAAGGAAAGGTTGACCGCCTTGAGGGTAATGAGCGGATAGAACGCGGGCCGCGCGGCGAAAGCGCAGTTCATCGCCTGAAGGAGAAGGTTGACGATCGCACGGATCGAAGGATCGGTCGCCACCGGCACCTCAACCAGTTCGCCGATGGCGCGCCCGGCCTGATTGACGTGAACGTCCCGCAATGCATGGTCGAGGGCCGCCTGGATGTCCTGATCGGTCTCAGGAAAGAGAATGCCGAAATCGCGCAGCGCAACCAGCGCGACCATGAAGCTCTCGTCATATCTCCCGGCGAGCTGGTACAACTCGATCCGCAGGCTGAAGACCTTCGCGCGATCGAGATTCGAGCGCGCTCTCGCGAGCATCATGTCGGCCAGCGCGTCGGCTTTCGCAAAATCGCCGACCAGATATTCGCACTCCGAAAACGCGAGATAGAGATCGAACGTGCTGTCGTAGCGCTGCGTCCATGCATCGGGAGACAGCAGCGCCACGCCCTGCGCCAGATAGCTGCGCGCCGCCGCGTAGGCCGTCGAATTCATCGCGCGCCGCCCCGCGATGAGATTCAACGCAACGGCCTGTTCGCGCTCCGGCTCCGTCACGATCAGCGCAGCGCCGCGATTGAGATGGTTGACGATGTCGAAGATGGCATCTTCCAGCGCTTCTGGTGGGGTCCGCGACACCAGCGCCCGGCCGATCCGCAGATGGGCGGCGGCACGCTCGTCGGCGGGGATTAGCGCATAAGCGGCCTCCTGCACGCGGTCGTGTGCGAATGCATAGGCGTTGGCCACGCGAAAAACGAGCCCCATTCGCACGGCTTCCCACAGGTTCGCGTGCATCGTCTCTTCCGAGCCGCCCTGAACCCACGTCAGTGCGATCACTTCAGCAATGTTGCCGAGGCACGCCAGTTGCCCCAATGCATCGCGCGTGGGCGCGGGCAAGCGGCTCAGCTTCGTCGCCATCAGGTCGGCGACGTTCTCGGTAAAGCCCTTCGCGCGGATGCGCGGCAGATCCCAGCGCCACGCCGCGGCGCGCTGATCGAAACTGAGCAGGTCTTCATCGGCGAGTGCGGTCAGAAACTGGATCGCGAAGAATGGATTGCCGCCCGTCTTCTCGTGCACCAGTTGCGCGAGCGGGCCGGCGGTCGCGCTGTCACAGTGAAGCGAATCAGCGACGAGTTGCGTGACGTTCTCCGCTGTGAGCGGCGCGAGTTCTATCTGCTGCACCTTCCCTTCGGCGTGGCTGATCGACTCGAGCGTGCGCGCAAACGGGTGCGATGCGTCCACCTCGTTGTCCCGGTACGCGCCGACCAGCAGAACGTGCTTCACGTCCGGATGCGTGACCAGATGCGCGAGCAGATCCAGCGTCGCCGTATCGACCCATTGCAGGTCGTCGATAAACAGCGCGAGCGGATGCTCAGGCCGCGCGAAGACGCCGAGAAAACGCCGAAATACGATCTGGAAGCGGTTTTGCGCATCCTGCGGCGGCAGCACGGGCGCCGGCGGCTGCTCGCCGATGATCAGCGCAAGCTCGGGAATCAGATTCACCATCAACTGAGCGTTGGGCCCAAGCGCCTCCATCAGCGCGTGCCGCCACGGCTCGACCTCCGCGTCGCTCTGGCTCAGCAGGTTGCGTACGAGCGTCTGGAAGGCTTGAGCAAATGGCACATAAGGGATGTCGCGTTTGTACTGGTCGAACTTGCCGGACGCGAACAGGCCGCGCGGCGGCACCAGCACCCTGTGCAACTCATTGACGACCGACGACTTGCCGATCCCCGGATAGCCCGAGATCAGCACCAGTTCGACCGCCCCGCTGCCCACGACGCGATCGAAGGCGGTCACGAGCGCTTCGATCTGCGCCTCGCGTCCGTACAGTTTTTCGGGCACCAGCAAGCGGTCGGACGCGTCGTGCGCACCGAGCGGGAACGCTTCGATGCGATGGTGCGCCTCCCATGCCACGAGGCACGACCGCAGGTCGGCTTCGACACCCGCCGCGGTCTGGTAACGGTCCTCGGCGGCCTTGGCGAGGAGCTTCAGCACGATCCCTTCGACCGGCTTCGGCAGAGCGTCGACACGCTCGCCTGGCGGTGTCGGCCTGCGCGCGATGTGGCAATGAATCCACTCCATCGCGTCCGATGCGGTGAACGGCAGCGTGCCGGTGAGCATCTCGTACAGCGTGACGCCGAGCGAGTAGAGATCGCTGCGCGTGTCGATCGAGCGGTTCATGCGGCCGGTCTGTTCCGGCGCCATGTACGCGAAAGTCCCGGCCACGATCTCCGGCGGCGCGGGCGGCTGATGTTCGTGCGGCAATTGCGAGGCGATGCCGAAGCCGGTGAGCCGTACGTTGCCGTTCCCGTCGACGAGCACATTCGCCGGCTTGATGTCTTTGTGAACGAGCCCGCATCGGTGAACGTGGCCGATGACCCGCGCCAGATTGACGGCGATGCGCAACCAGCGCGTGAGCTCCAGCGGACGGCCCAGCAAGCGATGGAGAGGCTCGCCGCCGTCGTCGTCGAGAACCAGCACGGGCGGCTCTCTGCGCCGGTACAGCGCGAGCGGCCGAGCCGCCCAGCTGGCATCGAGCAGCGGGGCTAATCCGTATTCGTGCTCGAGCCGGGTGATGCTCTGCGCGGCCGGGCGCGTGACGACCAGCGCAAGCACCGAGACGGCATGGCGGGGTCTCTTGGCGCGATAGAGAGAGAAGTCGCCGTCGTCGTGCAGCGGCTCCAACTCGTATCCGGTGAGATCCACGGCGGACTCCACTGTCGAGCGGAACCAGCGCTTCGGCACTGGCTCCGGTCCCACGCAGAACGCGGTCGACCGGAGCTTGGCGCATAGCGTTCACTTCGATCCCACGCAAAGAGGTTGCTGTAAGGCTGCGAATTCCATTTAGAAATTATTGTCCGCGCTTCGCGGCTTCCCGGCTATCGCGTGCGCGGTCGTCCCAGTTATTGAACAGCAGCTGGCGCGAAGCAAAAAAAGGATCGCAAGAAAAACGGCATGCGCGGCGCGCTTCCCGCGCGCGCGGCATGCCGTTGCATGAGGCAGATGCCTTCGGGCGCGCCGCACTGCATCAACTGCGGCGGCGCATACCCCTTACTGCTGTGGCAACGCGTAGGCAATCACATAGTCGCCGAGCTTCGTGCCGAACGAGCCATGGCCGCCCGCCGCGATCACGACATACTGACGGTCGTTGATCGAATAACTCATCGGCGTGGCCTGGCCGCCCGCGGGCAGGCGGGCCTCCCAGACCTGCTTGCCGTTGTTGACGTCGAACCCGCGGATGTAGTTGTCCGCCGTCGCGCCGATAAACGCGACGCCGCCCGCGGTGACTATCGGACCGCCCAGCATCGGCATGCCCATCCTGAACGGCAGCGGAATCGGTGAACTGTCGCGCGTCGTGCCGATACGCTTCTTCCACACGATCTCATTGGTCTTCAGATCGATCGCGGAGATGTAGCCCCACGCCGGCTGCTTGCACGGCAAGTCGAGCGGCGAGAGGAACGGGTTGATCACCACGCCGTACGGCACGCCATATTGCGGCTGAATGCCCGACTCCGTGCCGCTGCCCTTGGCGCCCGGCACCGGCTCCATTGGGTTGCCGGGGCCGCGCGGAATCAGACGCGAGACGAACGGCAGCGCGATCGGGTTCGCGATGGCGATCTGGCGATCGGTGTCGACTGCAATGCCGCCCCACTCGAACATGCCGAGGTTGCCCGGGAACACGAGCGTGCCCTGCAGCGACGGCGGCGTGAACGTGCCCTCATACCGCAGCTTGTGGAACATCACACGGCAGATAAGCTGGTCGTACATCGTTGCGCCCCACATGTCGGCGTCGGTCAGCTTCTTCGACGGGCGATAGGTGAGTTGCGAGAAGGGCTGCGTCGGCGATACGTGGTCGCCGGGGGCGGCGCCTTGCGGCACGGACGTTTCGGGCGCCGGCACGACGGGCACACCGGTGCGGCGGTCGAGCACGAACAGGTTGCCGGTCTTGGCCGGCGCGTAGACGACCGGTACGGTCTGGCCATCCTTGCCCGTGATGTCGGCGAGCGTGGGCTGCGACGGCTGGTCCATGTCCCACAGATCGTGGTGCGCGGTCTGGTAGAACCAGGCGAGCTTGCCGGTCGAGGCGTTGAGTGCGAGCAGGCCGCTGGCGTAACGCTCCTGCTCCGGCGTGCGGGTGCCGCCCCAGATGTCCGGCGTCGTGACGCCCATCGGCAGATAGACGACGTCGAGTTTCGCGTCGTAGGCAGCGGGCGCCCACGAGTTGGGCGAGTTCCACGTGTAGTGCTCGCCCGCGCCCGGAATGTGATTCGGGTCCTTCGCGCCCGGATCGAATGCCCAGAGCAGTTCGCCCGTGCGCACGTCGAAGCCGCGAATGACACCCGACGGCTCGCGGTTCGAGAAGTTGTCCTCGACCGAGCCCGCCACGATGATCACCTTGCTGGTGACGATCGACGGCGAGGTGGGCTCATACATGCCCGCCGTCGTGACCGGCTGGGCGTGTTGAAGGTCGAGGTCGCCGTGGTTGGCGAAGCCGTCGCAACGTTGGCCTGTCAGCGCGTCGAGCGCGTAGAGGTGGCCGTCGTTGACCGGCAGGTAGATGCGGCGTGTGCAGGCTGCGGTGGTATCGCTCGCCGGCGCGGCGGTGGTTGTGGCAGCATCGCTCGCAGGCGCAGCAGTGGTTGAGGCGGCATCGCTCGCAGGCGTGGCAGCGGCTGCGCTGGCATCACTCGGCGGTGCCGCTGCTGCTGCGGTGGCATCGCTCGCCGGCGCCGCCGCGGGCGCGGCCGCCGCTCCGCTGGCCGACAAATCGACATACGACACGCCACGGCAAGTCACGTGCTGGAACGACGGATCGGACTTCAACCTCGGATCGAACTTCCATTTGAGCGTGCCCGTCTTCGCGTCGAGCGCGAACAGAATCTGATGGGGCGAGCATAGGTAAAGCAGATCGCCGATCTTGATCGGCGTGACTTCGTCGGTGATCTCGACAGGATCGTTGGGCCCCTTCATGTCACCCGTGCGGAAGGTCCAGGCCACCTGGAGATCCTTCACATTCTCAGGTGTAATCTGCTGCAAAGGCGAGTAGCGCGTGCCTTCCTGGGTGCGCCCATAGGCGGGCCAGTCGGCGGCGTCGATCGTGCTGCCGGCGCCCGCGCCGCTCGCGGGCGCGGAAGCACTCAAGGTGCCGTTGACCTGTTGCGGATCGTTGAAGTTCGCGTACACCAGCACGCCCGCCCATGCCACGAGCGCGACGACGAGGGACACCACACCCAGCTTGCGCTCGCCGACGAGCCGCCAACTCACGAACAGCAGCAACCACACGCCGAAGATGACGAGCACGCCGGAGCGCGGCGCGAGTGCCCAGAAGTCGGGACCCGACTCCATCAATGCCCAGATCGCCGTGCCGATCAGCACCAGCGCGTACAGAACGAGCGCGGCGGGACTGCGCCGCCACAGCAGCCAGGCCACGCCCAGCAGCACAATGCCCGTGATGAGATAGTAGGCGGAGCCGCCGACCGCAAGAAGCCACGCGCCACCGATCAACAAATAAAGCGCGGTGAGCACGGTGAAGAGCAACGTGATGACGCCGATGACGCCCCGGGAATTCGACTGACTGGTCATGATGATCGCAACCCTCTTGAGTGGATACCGCCTGCCGTCGGTACCGACGCCGAATTCCCGCGCCGGAGCACGGGAAAAAGCATATCAGAAGGTGCGCATTAATCTGCTGTAACTGTGCATTCGCGATTAGCCGGCGCGCGGACTCGTCGCTAAGAAGCGCGCGGTGTCGCGAGCTTCGAGAACGTACCGCTCCTGCCGTCGTTCTCGTTGGCGTATTTCAATTCCAGGTGCACGCCGGCTTTCCTTTCGCTCTCCTTTCGTTTTTCGCCGTCCGCGTCACGATGAGGCGACTATGCCTTATCGCGCCCTGCTTGCATCACTCCAGCCAAACCCGAAGCCTGACTGCAACGCGGGCGCCCACTTCGCGCACGCACGAAAACCCAGCAGCGCGCCGCCCACGGCAAACAACACGGGAATCAGAAAGTCCTGGCTCACGCGGGTGAATTCGAACATGAGCACCACGGCCGTGATCGGCATCTGCATCGAGGCAGCGAGAAACGCCGTCGCGCCGACCACCGCGAATGCGCCCAGCGACGCCCCCGGCCACACGAGGCTCCACAAGCCGCCAAGCACAATCGCCAGCAACGCGCCATTTGCGAGTCCCGGCGTGAGCAGCCCGCCTTCGGCGCCCGCGCGCAAACTGCTCGCCGAAATCACCACCTTCAACACCAGCAGCATCGCGGCGAGACTGATGGTCAGGCCGCCGTCGAATGCCAGCCCCGCAGGTCCCTTGCCGTTGCCGAGCAACTGCGGGAAATGCATCGCGAGGACCCCGATCATCGCGAAGTTCAGCAGCGACAACACCGGCAAGCGCCAGTTCTTCGGCGCCGCCGCGCGCGAGCGCTTCATCAGCTCCGCGAAGCTCCATGCCGCCACGCCGAAAATCGGACCGCACACCACGGACCAGACCACAAGCGTGGGGCTCAACGTCATCGACGGGACGAGGTATTGATGCTCGTTGCCCAATCCCAGTTGCGCAACCAGCGCGGCCACCGACGAGGTCACGATGGCCGGCACCAAAGCGGGCCAGCCGAACGTGCCCAGCAGCACTTCAAGCACGAACACCGCGCCGCCGAGCGGCACGTTATAGACAGCGGCCAAACCGGCGCCCGCGCCGCACGCCACCATGATCCGGCTCTGCGCGACCGACAGACCCGCCCGGCGCGACAGCCAGCCGGCCAACGCCGAGCCGATTTCGCGCGGCGCGACTTCGCGGCCGAGCGGCGAGCCGAGCGCCACGGTGACGATCTGCAGCACCGCGTGAATCGTCGTGCTCAAGACGGGCATTTGCGGATCGTCGGACTTGACGGCCTGGCGAATGCTCACGAGCGGCCGGCCGAACCGGTACAGCGCCCACCAGCCGATTCCCGCGACGAGGCCGCAGATGGTCAGCACGAGCAGGCGGCGCTCGGGCGCGGCAGCGCTGACGCCCTGCAGAAAACTCTCGGCGCTGATCACCTGCGTCACACTGTAGCCGTAGGCAAGATGCTGGATGCCGTGCAGCAGCAGCGCGAGCAGCATGCCGCCGAGGCCGGCACCGAGGCCTGTAAGCAGCGTGACAGCCGCGACCACGGCAAATGGACTCCGCTCGCGGCGTACAGGCTCGGAAGTGATTGATTTGACTGACATGGTGCGTCGACAAAAGCGGAATGAGTAGGATGGCGACCATCTTATTCCGCGCCGCAGCATGAATCCAATTGATTTTTCAGCTCGACTGATGCGTGTGCTGCATATATCGAACAGAGAGCCTTTCCGGGCACCGGTAAAGCTTGCAGTGCAACCCGCGTCGCCTCGTTCGATCCGATAGCGCACATATCCGTCCGCGTAAAAGTGAGCGGATTAGCGCGAAATCAAACTCTAAATGGATTACAAATAACAAACGAAATTGCACGCCCGGTTAATACGACAATTACATTTACCCGACACGACGCACACGCCGCTATTCTGCGTGAACTCCGTCCCAGGGATTAATACGGATAAACGCGCCTTCATCCATGCAAGCGTTTAACAGTCGGCGTACACTCGCTCGGAGCCTACGCCCGGGGGCGTGCGGGGCTGCGGAGCCACCGGTCGTTGAATATGGGTGAATGGAGAACCAGGAGAACAATCAATGAGTTGGACACGGGAACAGAGAAACGTCACGATCGCTGCCTATCTGGGTTGGACACTCGACGCATTCGATTTCTTTCTAATGGTTTTCGTATTGAAAGATATTGCGGCCGAGTTCAATACAAAAATCCCCGAAGTCGCCTTCGGCATTATGTTGACCCTGGTGATGCGTCCGCTCGGCGCATTGATTTTCGGCTGGCTCGCCGACAAGTACGGCCGCCGTCCCACGCTGATGGTCAACATCGCGTGCTTCTCATTGCTGGAATTGCTGTCCGGCTTCTCGCCGAATCTCGCCACTCTGCTCGTGCTGCGCGCGCTGTTCGGTATCGCGATGGGCGGCGAATGGGGCGTCGGCGGCGCACTGACCATGGAAACCGTGCCGCCGAAATCGCGCGGCATCGTCTCGGGTCTGCTGCAAGCCGGCTATCCGAGCGGCTATCTGCTCGCTTCGGTCGTGTTCGGCGTGTTCTATCAGTACATCGGCTGGCGCGGCATGTTCTTCGTCGGCGTGTTGCCGGCTTTGCTCGTGCTGTACGTGCGCGCGCACGTGCCGGAGTCGCCCGCCTTCAAGACACTCGAAAAGAAAGCGCGTCCGGGTCTCGTCGCCACGCTCAGGCAGAACGTCAAGCTGTCGCTATACGCGATCATTCTGATGACCGCGTTCAACTTCTTCTCGCACGGCTCGCAGGATCTGTACCCGACCTTCCTGCGCGTGCAGCATCAGTTCGACGCGCACACGGTGTCGTGGATCACGATCACGCTGAACATCGGCGCGATTTGCGGCGGGCTGTTCTTCGGCGCCTTGTCGGAGAAGATCGGCCGCAAGCGCGCGATCTTCATTGCCGCGTTGATCGCGTTGCCGGTGCTGCCGCTGTGGGCTTTCTCGACCACGCCGGTGCTGCTCGCGGTGGGCGCCTTCCTGATGCAGATCTCCGTGCAGGGCGCGTGGGGCGTGATTCCAGTACACCTGAACGAAATCTCACCCGATGAAATTCGCGCGACCTTCCCCGGCCTCGTGTACCAGCTCGGCAATCTGATCGCGTCGGTGAACGGTCCGTTGCAGGCGAGCGCCGCGGAGGCGCACGGCAACAACTACGCGCTCATCATGGCCGTCGTGATCGGCATCGTGGCCGTGGTGATCGCCGTGCTGATTCCGTTCAGCCGCGAGCGCCGCGGCATCGATATGACGCAGCCGGCGAAACAGGTCGCGGCGCAGCTTTAAGCGTTCGAACCGAACAGCTATTTTGCCGGCGCGTTATCGGGCACAATAGACGCCAAAGGCGGCTCGAACCGCCGCGACGCAGAGCATGCGTCAGCCAGCAAACGCAGGGCCAAACAAGTTAGCAAGCAATACGAGGCCGTTCCGATTTCCATCGGAACGGCCTTTTTTATTTCCGCGCGGTTTGACGTGCCGCGCGCATGGAAAGACGGACCTTCGTCAGGTCTTCTAGAGGAGTTAGTCGACTGTGACCCCTTGATCGCGCGCATCATTTCTTCTTATCCTGAAAAAAACGGCCGTTTCAAATCAATATTTGAATCGCTTGTTTGCGGGCCGGACGCCCGGCAACTGGGAGACGCAACATGGCAGTTCGCACAACAGGCCGGCATGCCGGCGATACGAAGTCCCGCATCCTCGACGCCGCCGAAACACTCTTCATCGACTGCGGTTATGAGGCCATGTCGTTGCGCCAGATTACTTCGCGCGCCGAAGTGAATCTCGCGGCAGTGAACTATCACTTCGGCAGCAAGGAATCGCTGATTCACTCGATGCTGTCGCGCCGCCTCGACCATCTCAACCAGGAGCGGCTCAAGCTGCTCGACCGCTTCGATACTCTGCTCGGCGAGCGCCTGACCTGCGAGCATGTGCTCGGCGCGATGTTCATTCCGGCGCTGCGCCTGTCGCGCGATCCGCGGGTAGGCGGCAAGGCGTTTCTGCGTTTGCTCGGCCGCGCTTATACCGATCCGTCGTCGTTCATTCGTGATTTTCTCAACGGACACTACGCCTCAGTGGCAGTGCGTTTTTTCGATGCCTTTCAGCGCGCGCTGCCGCATCTGCCGCGCGAGGAACTGGGCTGGCGTCTGCACTTCGCTATCGGCGCGCTGTCGGGCGTGCTGGCCGGCACCGACACGGACAGCCTGCTTTCCGAGTTCTCGCAAGGCAAGTCGATGAACGACCTGCAACTCATCGCCCGTCTCGCTTCGCTGATGGTGGCCGCGCTCAAGGCACCGTTGCCTGACGGCACGCAACTGGCCGCGTTCGCCGCAGTCCTCGGCGACGCCAGCGAAGGCGGCTCGGAGTGCGCCGGCATCGGCGGTGCTGAAGCCGCGAGCGCGGCACGCACCGAGGGCGGATCCGAGTCGCCATCGCCGGCCGTATCGGAAGGCGAGCATCGCGGCGGCAACATGGAAGCAGGTTCGCGTCAGCACGCATTGCACGGCGCGGCTTGACGATCTAACGCTGCGGGCAACGCGCCGTCGTCCGCCGTTGCCCGCATGCGGTGCCTGCGCGATCAGGCGAGCGAATCAGTACCGCGTCGTGCGGACAAGTCACAAGATCGTTAGCATGCCGCAGCATCGAACCCGAGGCGAACGGCAATCCCTACGCCGCCGGCCAGCGCTAAACAGGCAACAAGTACTCAGTCAACACTCAGCAGGAAGGCAACCGAACACGATGAACGCCGCATACCTGAGCAGCACGTCTAAGTTACGCACCTAAGCGACGCCGCGCTGTCGAACTGCACACACGCCGCGCAAACGCAATACGCGCAACGAGGCAACGCGAGCGTGAAGCAGAAAATCAATAGAACGCGAACCATCCGCGCTGCGTGGATGCGTCCGCACGCACCATCGAAAGAGGAGGAAACGTCATGCCGTGGTTCATCCTGGTGTTAGTGATTGCCGCCTTCGCGCTCGTCTATGTTCAGGCGCGCGCGGCATGGTGGCTTGCCTTCATGATCGTCTGGGTGGCGGCCGCGCATGTCAGCGGCGCGGCGGGTCCAGTGGCCACCACGCTGCTTGCCATCGTGTTCGTCCTCCCCGCCCTTGTGCTTGCGCTCAAACCGCTGCGCCGCACATGGCTCGCCAAGCCCGTGCTCGACATCTTCCGCAAGATCCTGCCGGAGATGTCGCCAACCGAGCGCGATGCGATCGAAGCCGGCACGGTCTGGTGGGACGCCGAACTGTTCTCGGGACGTCCGCACTGGGACAAGCTGCTCGGCTACGGCCCCGCCACGCTGACCGCGGAAGAACAGTCGTTTCTCGACGTCGAATGCGAGAAGCTGTGCGACCTCGCGAACGACTGGGAAACCACCATGGTCTGGCAGGACCTGTCGCCGCAAACCTGGCAGTACATCAAGGAGCACGGCTTTCTCGGCATGATCATTCCGAAGCAGTACGGCGGCAAACAGTTCTCCGCCTACGCGCATTCGCAGGTCATCATGAAGCTCGCCACGCGCTGCTCGGCCGCCGCCGTTTCGGTAATGGTGCCGAACTCGCTCGGCCCCGCCGAACTGCTGATGCACTACGGCACCGACGAGCAAAAAAACCACTACCTGCCGCGCCTCGCGCGCGGCGAGGAAATACCGTGCTTCGCATTGACGAGCCCTTATGCCGGTTCGGATGCAGCGGCGATTCCTGACGTCGGCATTGTGTGCAAGGGTCGGTTTGAAGGCCGTGAGACGCTGGGCTTTCGCGTCACATGGGACAAGCGCTATATCACGCTCGGCCCGATTGCTACCGTGCTCGGCCTCGCGTTTCGCGCGCTGGATCCGGAGCATCTGCTCGGCAATGACGACGAACCGGGCATTACCTGCGCGCTGATTCCGACCGACCATCCCGGCGTGAACATCGGCCGCCGTCACTGGCCGTTGAACGCGGTATTCCAGAACGGCCCGAACTCGGGCAAGGACGTGTTCATTCCGCTCGACTGGGTGATCGGCGGCCGCGCCCAGGTCGGCAACGGCTGGCGCATGCTGATGGAATGTCTCGCGGCGGGCCGGGCGATTTCGCTGCCGTCGTCGAACGTGGGGATGGCGAAGATCGCCGTGCGCGGCACCGGCGCCTACGCCGCGGTTCGCCGCCAGTTCCGCACCGCCGTCGGCAAGTTCGAAGGCGTGCAGGAAGCGCTTGGCCGCATGGGCGGCAACCTGTACGTAATGGACGCCGCGCGCCGCCTGTCGGCGCACGCCGTGGACCTCGGCGAAAAGCCTTCGGTGATCTCGGCGATCGCCAAATATCACATTACCGAGCGCGCCCGCATGGTCATCAACGACGGCATGGATATCGCCGCCGGCAAGGGCATCTGCATGGGGCCGTCGAACTTTCTCGCGCGCGCCTATCAGCAGGTGCCGATCGCGATCACCGTGGAAGGCGCGAACATTCTCACGCGTTGCCTGATCATCTTCGGGCAAGGCGCGATTCGGTGTCACCCGTATGTGCTGAAGGAAATGGCCGCCACGCGCGAAACGGATCGCGCCAAGGCGCTGCGCGATTTCGATGAGGCGTTCTTCGGCCATGTCAGCTTCACGCTCTCCAACGTGGTGCGCAGTTTCGTCTATGGCGTGACGGGCGGCGCGTTCATCGCCAAACCGCGCACGGCGCATGCGCCATTGCATGCGTACTATCGCGCGGCCACGCGGCTCTCCACCGCGTTCGCGCTGCTCGCCGATGTCTCCATGTTCGTGCTCGGCGGCGATCTGAAACGCCGCGAGCGCATCTCCGCGCGTCTGGGCGACGTGCTGTCGCAGCTCTACCTGATCTCCGCCACGCTCAAACGTTTCGAGGACGAAGGCCGTCAGGAAGAAGACCTGCCGCTGGTGCGCTGGGGTGTCGAGGACTCGCTGTACAAGGCGCAACGCGCGCTCGACGGCGTGCTCGCCAACTATCCGAACCGGCTCGCCGCCGGCCTCGTGCGCGTGCTCGCGTTTCCGTTCGGACTGCCGCACCGCGAGCCGTCCGACCAGCTCGGCAGCGAGATCGCCGCATTGATGCAAACGCCAGGCGCCGCGCGCGAGCGTCTGGTATCCGATTCGTACGTGCCGCATCCGGATGTCGACGCGCTCGGCTACGGCGAGCTGGTGTTCGAGCTGAACCCGCGCTTCACGCAGATCGAGCAGAAGCTGCGCGACGCGGTCAAGCAAGGCCTGCTCGAACCGATGCCGCAGAGCCTGCCGCAACTCGCCGCCTGGACCGACACCGCACAGAAAAAAGGCCTGCTCGACGCCGACGACCGGCGCGTGCTCGACGACTACGCGCGTTACGGCGCGCAAGTCGTGAAGGTGGACGATTTCCCCGCCGACTTCGACATGCTTGCCAACCTGCAAAAGCGCAAGGAGGCGCTGGAAAAGGCGCTGGAGCTCGCGGCCTGAGTTCGGCGCCGGCTTAAAAAAACATGCGGGGAAGGCGCGCCGCGAGCGCCGAACTCGGTGCACACTGACACACGTTCGACGTCCCTCAGAGAGACTTGCTGCGGGGCGTCCCTAAAGGGCACTTCCCTCGGGCGTGGCCAGCGGAGCGACTAATAATATGAACGACTCTTATCTGAACTTCGTCAACTCGCCGTTCGGCGCGCGCCTCGCGCGCTCGGTCGGCCTGCCGAAGCCCGAGGTGCTGCGCCGCTATCGCGCGGATCAGCCCGAGTTCGGCGGACTGGTCGCGCTCGGCGCGGGCCGCGAACCGCATCTGCTCGACGCGCTCGCGAGCCTCGTGGCGAGCATCGGCGTAACGAGCGTCGCGCATGAAAGCGCCGGCCTGTGGGTGCCGCTCGCCAACCGCCACGGCCTCATGACAGGCCGCTTCGAAGCGGCCGACTCCGGTTCGCAAGGCAAACTCGCGGCCCTGCTGTTCGACGCGAGCGGCATCGAAGACAGCACCCAGCTCGAACCCTTGCACGGCTTCTTTCACGACACGCTGCGCTCGCTCGGCAAGTGCGGCCGCATCATCGTGCTGGGACGGCCGCCGGAGAGCTGCGCGACGCCGCGTCAATGGACCGCGCAACGGGCGCTCGAAGGCTTCACGCGTTCGCTCGGCAAGGAAGCGCGGCGCGGCATCACCGCGAATCTCGTGTACGTGGAGCGAGGCGCGGAAAATCGGGTGGAAGCGACATTGCGGTTCTTTCTGTCGCCGCGCTCGGCCTATGTGTCGGGCCAGGTCGTGCGCGTCGCCGCCGGCGCGGGCGACGAGACAGCACCCACCTTCGATTGGCAGCAACCGCTCGCGGGCCGGCGCGCCGTCGTGACCGGCGCGGCGCGCGGCATCGGCGCCTCGATTGCGAGCGTGCTCGCCGCCGAAGGCGCGCACGTGATCGGCATCGACATCCCGACGGCCCGCGACGCGCTCGACGCAACCATGCGCCAGTTGAACGGCACCGCCCTCGCCTTCGATATCGCCGCACCCGAAGCGCCCGCGCAGATCGCGGCCGCGCTCGACGAACAGGGCGTGGATATCGTCGTGCATAACGCCGGCATCACGAAGGACAAAACCATCGCGAAGATGACCGAGGCCGCGTGGCAAAGCGTGATCGACATCAACCTGTCCGCGCAGGAGCGGATCGACGACGCCCTGCTCGCCGCCGGCATTCTGCGCGACGGCGGCCGGATCATCGGCGTGTCGTCGATCAGCGGCATTGCCGGCAATCTCGGCCAGACCAACTACGCCGCGTCGAAGGCCGGCGTGATCGGCCGCGTGCAGAGCATGGCGCCGCATCTGCGTGCGCGCGGCATCACGATCAACGCGGTCGCGCCCGGCTTCATCGAAACGCAGATGACCGCGAAGATTCCGATGACCATCCGCGAAGCCGGACGCCGCATGAATTCCATGAGCCAGGGCGGCCAGCCGGTCGACGTCGCGCAGACCATCGCGTGGCTCGCCCATCCGGGGTCGGCCGGCGTGAGCGGCCAGATCGTGCGCGTGTGCGGACAAAGCCTGATTGGAGCGTGACCATGGCTGAGCCCGGTGATCCGTTCGACGGCAGTCCTCTATCGAACCCGGCGCGGCCGGATGCGGTGCGGCCCAAGACCGTCGTGATCGAGACCTTGCCCGCGCCCGCCAAGCTCTATGCGCGCGCGTTGTCCGGGCTCGTCAAACGCGGACGCGAGACGCATCTGCCGCCGCTGCGGCTCGTGCGACCCGCCGTCGCGCTCGAGCCGGGGCCGATCTGGCGTTACGCGCGCGTGTGCGGTTTCATCCCCGAGCACGGCGTGCCGCTCACGTATCCGCATCTGCTCGCCTTTCCCTTGCATCTGCTGATGCTGACCGACCCGGCGTTTCCATGGCCGGCGCTCGGGCTCGTGCATCTGGCCAATCATGTGCGTCTGCGCCGGCCGCTCGCCTACAAGGAGATGCTGCGCGTCGAGGTGGAATTCGGCGCGCTGCTGCGCCACGACAAAGGCCAGGCGTTCGTGCTGCATACGCGCATGTACCGGCGCGGCGAAGCGGTTTGGGACGGCGACAGCGTCTATCTGAAACGCGGCATGCCGGCGAGCGGCAGCGTGCTCGATCCGCTCGAAGCCGGCGCCGTTGCGCTGCAACGCATCGCGCGCTGGCAACTCGCGTCGCAGTTGGGCCGCGACTACGCGAGCGTGTCCGGCGACTACAACCCGATCCATCTGAGCGCGCTGTCCGCGAAGGCCTTCGGCTTTCCGCGCGCGATCGCGCATGGCATGTGGACACTGGCGCGCGCCGCCTCCGCGTTGCAACCGCCGAAGCCGCTTGCGGAAGCCACCCTCAGCGCCGAATTCAAACTGCCGATGCTGCTGCCCGGCGAGGCGTCGCTGTGGAGCGCGTCGCCTTCGCTGATCGAACGCGACATCGAGGTGCGCGATATCGCGGGGCAGAAACCGCACTTGCGCGGCCGCATGCAGTGGAGGTTGCAATGAGGTGCGCGCGTCGTGCGTCGAGTCGTGGAATCGTGGAATCGTGGAATTGCGGGCGGCTGAATCGTTGTTGAATCAGGACCGTCGCGACCGGCCGTCAGACCATTGTTAGACCATTCGCATTATTCAATACTCAGGGAACGACCCGAAGGAGCCGAGCATGTCCAACCCGCTGCCAGCCGTACGCCGAGTCGCCATCGTCGGGGGCAACCGGATTCCGTTTGCCCGCTCGAATACCGCCTACGCGACCGCGTCGAATCAGGACATGCTGACCTTCACGCTCCAAGGGCTGATCGACCGCTATAACCTGCACGGCGAACGTCTGGGCGAAGTCGCCGCGGGCGCCGTCATCAAGCATTCGCGCGACTTCAATCTGACGCGCGAATCCGTGCTGTCCACCACGCTTGCCAAAGAAACGCCCGCTTACGATGTGCAACAGGCCTGCGGCACCGGACTCGAGGCGGCCATTCTCGTCGCCAACAAGATCGCCTTGGGGCAGATCGAAGCGGGCATCGCGGGCGGCGTCGATACGACCTCCGATGCGCCGATCGGCGTCAACGAGCGGATGCGCAAGATCCTGCTTGAAGCCAATCGCGGCAGGAGCACCGGGCAACGCGTCAGCGCGCTGAGCAAGCTGCGGCCCGGCATGTTTTTCAAGCCGCTTCTGCCGCGTAACGGCGAACCGCGCACGGGCCTTTCGATGGGCGAGCATTGCGAACTGATGGCCAAGCGCTGGAACATCTCCCGCGAGGCCCAGGACGTGCTCGCCTACGACAGCCACCGCAAGCTCACGGAGGCGTATGCGCGCGGTTTCGTCAACGATCTGATGACGCCGTACCGCGGTCTCGCGCGCGACAACAATCTGCGCTCCGACCTCACGCTCGAAAAACTTGCTAGCCTGAAACCGGTATTCGATCGCGACGCCGGCACGCTGACCGCGGGCAATTCGACGCCGCTCACCGACGGCGCTTCCGCCGTGCTGCTCGCGAGTGAAGAATGGGCCGCGCGTCACGGACTGCCGGTGCTCGCGTACCTGAGCTGGTCCGAAACCGCCGCCGTCGACTTCTTCGACAAGAAAGAAGGCCTGCTGATGGCGCCCGCCTACGCCGTGCCGCGCATGCTGGCGCGCGCCGGGCTCACGTTGCAGGACTTCGATCTGTACGAAATCCACGAAGCCTTTGCCGCCCAGGTGTTGTGTACGCTCGCGGCATGGCAGGATGACGAGTATTGCCGCACGCAGCTCGGCTTGCCGGGCCCGCTCGGCGCGATCGATCGGGCAAAATTGAATGTGAACGGCAGCTCGCTGGCCACAGGCCATCCATTCGCGGCGACGGGTGGACGCATCGTCGCCGGCCTCGCGAAAATGCTCGCGCAACTCGACAAACCGGCCGGCACCGCGCGCGGGCTGATTTCGATCTGCGCGGCGGGCGGCCAGGGGGTGGTCGCGATTCTCGAACGCTGAGCACGAGATGCGTTTCAGTGTTTGCTTCGCCGCATGTTTTTGCTTCACACGCTGCCACACTCGCGTTGATTGCTTCGATGACCGGCCACCGGGCCGGCACACAAAGAGATGAAGCCACAGCTTCAGGAGACGACCATGACCCAGCCCACTCAAACCACGCTTGCGCCCGGCGGCGAACCGGGGGCGCCGAACGCGGCCAACCCGGCGCCTGCTTTCACACAGGCTCACGCGCCCAACACCGACGGCATCTGGTACGCGTCCTATCCGGCGGATGTGCCGCGTGAAATCGACGTGTCGAAATACGAATCGGTCGTACAGTTCTTCGACGAATGCATCGCGCAGTTCCGCGAGCGTGTCGCGTATGTGAGCGTGGGCGCGAGCATGACCTACGGTGAACTCGGCCGCAAGGCCACCGCGTTCGCCGCGTATCTGCAGAGCATCGGCGTGAAGCCGGGCGAACGCGTCGCGATCATGTTGCCGAATACGTTCCAGTATCCGGTCTCGCTGTTCGGCGTACTGAAGGCCGGCGGCGTGGTGGTCAACGTGAATCCGCTCTATACGGTGCGCGAACTCGCGCATCAGTTGAAGGACAGCGGCGCGCAAACCATCATCGTGTTCGAGAACTTCGCGAAGACGGTCGAAGACGCGCTGCCCGGCACCAAAGTGCAGAACGTGATCGTGACGGGACTCGGCGATCTGCTCGCCGACGGCCTGAATCTGAAGGGACGTCTGCTCAATTTCATGCTGCGGCACGTGAAGAAGATGGTGCCCGCGTACAACCTGCCCAAAGCGGTGCCACTGCTCGAAGCGCTTTCGACGGGCTACTCGCGGCCGTTGACGCCCGTGCGGCCCACCCACGACGACATCGCGTTCCTGCAGTACACAGGCGGCACGACCGGCGTCGCCAAGGGCGCGATGCTCACGCACAGGAACATCATTGCGAATCTCTTGCAGGCCAAGGCGTGGTCAGAAGGCCAACTGACCGGCGAGGTCGAAACAGTGCTCACGCCGCTGCCGCTGTACCACATCTATTCGTTGACGGTGAACGCGCTGATCTTCATGGGATTGGGCGGGCGCAACATTCTGATCGCCAATCCGCGCGACATGAAGCGCGTGATGATGATCATCCGTCACGAGAAATTCACCGGCATGACCGCCGTGAACACGCTCTATAACGCGTTCCTCGACAACGAGGAATTCTGCAAGCGCGACTTCTCCGATCTCAAGCTGGCGATGGCGGGCGGCATGGCCACGCAGAAGTCAGTGGCCGAGCGCTTCAAGGCGGTGACCGGCAAGCCGATCATCGAAGGCTACGGGCTCACGGAATGCTCGCCGATCGTGTCGATGAATCCGGTCGACCTCTCCAATATGCGTGACTTCGAAGGTTCGATCGGGTTGCCCGCGCCGTCCACGCAAGTGCGTTTCAGGAAGGACGAC
Organism: Paraburkholderia sp. BL25I1N1; assembly: GCF_003002025.1. Taxonomy (GTDB): domain Bacteria; phylum Pseudomonadota; class Gammaproteobacteria; order Burkholderiales; family Burkholderiaceae; genus Paraburkholderia. Next base: position 112,633 of record NZ_PVZB01000022.1, on the reverse strand, counting down.
GGCCATTGGGCGAACATCGGCGAGGCGGGCGAATTGTGCGTGAAGGGACCCCAGGTGATGAAAGGCTACTGGAATCGTCCGGAAGAAACCGCCAAGGTGATCGACGACGACGGCTGGCTCGCCACCGGCGACATCGGCGTGATGGATTCGCGCGGCTTTATTCGGCTGATCGACCGCAAGAAGGACATGATTCTGGTATCGGGCTTCAACGTCTATCCGAATGAAGTGGAAGACGTGATCGCGGCGCTTCCGGACGTGCGCGAAGTCGCCGCAATCGGCGTGCCCGACGCCGCGCAGGGCGAACGGGTGAAGGTATTCATCGTCAAGCGCAATCCCTCCCTGACGGCGGAACAGGTGATCGCCCACTGCCGCAAGAACCTGACCGGCTACAAGGTGCCGAAGCTCGTCGAGTTCCGCGACGAGCTGCCGCAAACCAATGTCGGCAAGATTCTGCGCCGCGCCCTGCGCGACGAGGAACTCGCGAAGCAAAAGCCTGCCTGACAGGGAAGGCGCTTCGCGTCACCTTTCGGAGAGATTCATGAAGCACCGCCTGTCCGCACGATCACGCCGCACGCCCGTCTTCATGCGCCTCGCCGGTTTGTTGCTTTCGTCGCTTTCGTCGCTGCGGACCGCTGGTTTGCGTGCGGACTTATTCACACGCTTGCGCGCATCGTTGCATAGCGTGCCGTCGCGCAAGCTCCTGATCGCGGCGCTCGTGGCGGGCGCGGCCGCACTCGCCACGCCGGTCGCATTCGCGCAAAACGACGACACGCCGCCCGCGCTCGACAGCGCCAGCACCGTCAAGGCGCCGTCCACGCCCTCCGCGCAGGTCGGCAAGCTGACGCTGGATCAGCAGGTCAAGTGGCTGCGCGCCGCGCAACAAAGCGGCGCGATGGAAAAACTCAGTGACGCGCAACTGGTCGCGCTGTTCCAGTCGCTCGATCCACTCGCGTTGCCGCGCTATATCAAGGAAGGGCCGAACGGCTACCCGTCGTACGAGTTCACCATGGCGCGTTCGGAACGCATTCACGGCCAATGGCCCGACAAGCCCGATCACATGCTGGTGCGCGTCGCGCACGACCCGTTGCGCATCTACGCGAAGTGGCTGCCCGACGGCGCGCACGCCGGCCAGGAAATCATCTACGACGAATCCAAACGGACCGATGAGATGTACGGGCATCTGGGCGGCATCATGAACGTGATGCCGGTGTGGACCTCGCTGACCGGCGCCCTCGCCCGCGCGCAATCGAATCATCAGGTGCGCGATCTCGGCACGGAATACATCGCAAACCAGTACCTCAGCGAAGGCAAGAAATACATCGAGGCCGGCTTGCCGCGTTCGACCCTGGTGGAAGTCAAGACGGTCGACGGCGTGCGCGTGGTGGCCTTCACCTTCGAAACGCCGACCGGCCAGCCGCAGTTCTACGCGAAGAAAGAAACGCTCGGCCTCGACCTGCGGCATCCGTATTTCCGCACCGTCGAGTCTTATGACAACGACGGCAAGATCTTCGAGAAGATCGTGTTCGAAACCATCACACCGAAAACATTCGACGACTCGACCTTCGATCCGAAGAACAAGGCGTACAGCTTCTAACTCTCGTGCAATACGCGCGGCGCGAAGGCGAATGCAAATGCGACGTGACCATGCTGCCTGTCCGAGCCGGCGCTTTGCTCGTGACTGTGTTCGTGTTCGATCACCTGTCCCGCGCTTTTAGCGAGTTGGTTCAGCACGAAGTAGTCGGACGCGCGCGTGAGGCCGATTAGCGAAACCGACAGGAACGTGGGCGTAGGTGTGGGTGTACGTGTCGGCGTTGCGCAAAGCAGCGGTGCAAGTGTCGTGTACCAAAGCGCGCCGATATCGTCGCCGGTTTCGAACACGGGCAACCGCCGGTGTGCTGCATAGCCGACGAATGCGGCGCCGTACGCCAACGTGGAGTCGACCACCGCCACCGTATTGCCACGCGCCGCCGCATGCGCGAGCCACGGCCACGCGCTGCCTGCCGCGGTCGAGAGGCAAGCGCCGATCATCATGAAAGTGCGCCGGTCCATGCACTGCTCCTGTCGTCATGCCTCGTTTGCGGCCGCGCCCTCAGGTATAGCCGCGCCGGTCGCGCCACGCCGCCGGCCAGATGCCCTGCTTGCCCGGCGCGAGAATGCCGTTCGGGTCGAGCGCGTCCTTGATCGTTTCCGAGAACCGCAGCAACGCGCCGTCGTTGAAGCTGTACTGGGCCGCGGCAAAATCCATATACGCGAGATGCGCGCGGTATTCGCCGTAGCCCGCCGCGCGCGCGTCGCTCATCAGCGAGCGCAATAGCGCGCCGGCCTGCTCGACCTGGTTCGCGTCGTCGCGGTCGAAGATCGCCGCGAAAATGTGATGCAGATGGCGCACGCCCGCCGTAAAACCGCCGTAGTAATCGAAGCCGTATTCCGCGGCGCGTGCCTTGACCATCGTGTATTGACGCAACGCGTCGCGCCCGGTCGCGGGACACACCGGCGCGAAGTCCACGTGCGCGCCCGCGCCGCCGCGCCAGTCGAGCATGCGAAACGCGCTCATCGCCGGAATGCCGGCGAGGTTGCGGTCGCCGCCCGCCGTGGGCTGCGCGTCGCCCGCGTAGCGCGCCGCCAGAAAGCGCGCCCGCGGTATGCGCGCAAACGCGCGCTGAACGATCGCATGGCGCGCGTCGATCGATTCAGGCGTACCGTAAAGCGCGTAATGCAGATTCCAGCGGCCCACATTCAGCTTCTCGAGCATCGCGTCCACCGCGCTTCCGGGCATCGCCCCCGGTCCGTCATACCACTGCGCGCGCGCCGACAAGCCGGCCGCGCGGCGCAAACCGCCTTCGATCACCGCGTGATTGCGGATCGTTTCATCGAGCCGCAAAGGCCGCAAGATCTCCACGATCGCTTCGAGATCCGCTTCGTGTTGAAACTGGATTTCGCCGAGCAGATAAGCGGGCGGCGCGGGCATCAGCCAGACGCCGAGCTTGGTGACGATGCCGTAATTCGACTGCATGAACATCGCGTCGAACGACGGCCCGTAACCCGGCTGGTACAACTGCCACGCGGTGCCGATTTCGATCCCGCCCATGCCCGTGCGCAACACATCGCCGTTGGCGAGCACCACTTCCATGCCGCACTGCGACGCCGCGTGATCGCCGTACGCGGTATAGCCGAAGCCGCGTTCGAGCGTATTGCCGACCACGCTGCCCCAACCGGCCGCGGGCGGATCGACCCACAGCTTGTAGCCCTTGTCGCGCAGATGCGCGTACAGATCGAAGTAGCTGACGCCCGGCTCGACCAGCGCGTACGCCATGGCCTCGTTCACTTCGATGATGCGGTTCATCCTGTGCAGATCGAGCACGACCGAACCGGCAAGACGCGGCGCGGCGCCGCCATACGCGAAGTTGCGTCCGGTCGAAACGGTCCACAGCGGAATGCGAAATTGATTGGCAATGCGCAGCACCGCGCGGATTTCATCGACGGAGCCGGGCAAGACGGCGGCACTTGCCGAAAACGCTTCGCGCTCGCCGGGCGCGAACGGATCGAGATACGCGGCGAGGCCGTCCGCCGAGGTCACCACCTGCGGCTCGCCGACAATCGAACGCCAACCGGCGAGCGCGCGGTCGAACTGCGCGGCGGACACCTTTGGCGGCAAGTTGCGAATCAAAGCGTCTCCCTGGCCGCCGCGCGAATCCGCGGCGGTGAGTCAGCGGCACGAGTCATTGGCGGCGAGTCAGCGGCGCATTCCTCCGCCGCCGTGCGGCATGCCGCCCCACGTGTGCATGGGCGCCGCGCCGTGCCAACCGCCGCGTCCGCCCGCGCCGAACGATCCGTGCACGCCATGCACATAGCGCACATGATCCATATGATGGAAATGATGAAAGCGGTCGACGAACACGAACGACACGCCGACCCCGAACACCACCGGCGGCCCCCAATACCATGGATCGTAGTAGTAGACCGGGCCATCCGCCAAGGCCTGCGCGGCGGCATCGTCCTCGACGATCTGCCATGTGCCGTCCGGTTGCAGGCACGCGCGGCCGGTGATCTGCTGCATGACGCCGTCGATTTGCGCCTGCCCCGCCACGAACCGGCACACCGGCGCATCCGCTTGCGCCTCGACCGGCGCCGCACACGCGGCGCACAGGCACACACAAGCTAAGCCGCAATACAGCCCGCTGCCGAATTGATGAAATGTGAGCATGATTTTGCTGCCTCTATGCTGTCCGACGCGCACCGGCATTGCGGCCGCAAGAAACGTGTCGGCACCGTGAAGACACCGTCGTTTGTCTCGCTGAAGACCTTGCCATGTAGCCATGTACGCACGCGGGAAAGGCACGATCCAGCAACAAGTAAACGCGGCGCCGCGCGACGCTATTCCGTCCGCGCGGCGCAAGCGCACGCCGATGCTGTTACCGGGTGTTGCACGGCCTCTGCCGACCGACACGACAGTCGCGCGGAGCGGACTCGCACATGCCCCTACTGCCACGACTCCGGTTTGCCGCCGAGCGCGCTGCACACGTCGATGGCGATCGTGCGCAGCTTGCCTTCCGCGATCGGCCCGGAGAGCGCGTAGCCCATGCCGTCGCTGACCCAGTAGAAGGTGCGGCGGTTGCCGTCGCGAAACAGGCGGAACGCGGTTTCGTCGCGCGAGATGCCGGTGACGTAGAGCGTGAGCCGCGCGCCGCTGGTGTTCTCGTACATGAACTGCGCCGCCGGACCCGCTTCGCCCGGCAACAACCGGCCGCCCACCAGCGAGTAGCCGTATTCCTGCAAGGACGGTACCGAGAGCGGCCGGTTCAGCCGTTTGGAGAGCCAGTTGATCAGATGCTCTTCTTCGTTCGCGGCGACTTCCACCGGATGACGCCGCTCCGGCGTGTACACCGCATAAGCGATGTCCGCGCGCTCGGCGAAACTCGGCGGGCTGCCGCCGAGACCGTCCCACGCGCCGCCGGTCAGACGCGGCGCGAGCGGCCCAAGGGCGAGCGCGAGCCCGGCGCCGGCCGCGAGCCAGCAGGCCGCGACGCCCGCGCGTTGCCACCAGGCGGTCCTGCGCCGCAGCACGATGAAGGCCGGTTCATCGGCCGCCTCGCGTTCATGACGCTCGTTGCGCTCATCGCGCTCGCTGCGCTGCGGCGCGCCGCACAGCACGCGCAACGCGGCTTTCTGCGCGCGCCACGCGGCCACGCGCGCGGCGGCCTGCGGATGCTGCGCCAGCTGCGCCTCGATCGCGGCACGCTCCGCGCCTGGCAATTCACCGTCGACATACGCCGACAGCGCTCGCAGATCGAGCCCTTCGGGCAAGCTGGAATCGTAGTCGTCGCTGTTCATCACGGGTTTCTCACTACTTTCAACGGTGGACTTTTACGCGCCGGCCCCTGCGCCGGTCCCTCCGTCAGCAACGCGCGCATGTGTTCGCGCGCGCGGGAGAGCCGCGACATCACCGTGCCGATCGGCACGCCGAGCGCGCGCGACGCTTCCTGGTAAGACAGCTCCTCCACGCAGACCAGCAACAGCACTTCACGCTGTTCGACGGGCAGACAATACAACGCGCGCTGCAGATCGCGCAGCACAAGACCGTCGACCTCGCCCTGCGGCGCTTCGAGATTGCGCCAGGGCGCGCTCTCTTCATCGACGGCAATCTCGCGGCGGCCGCGCAGCTGATCAATGTAGAGATGCCGCAGGATCGTCAGGAGCCATGCGCGCAAATTGCTGTCCGGCCGGAACGCCGCCCAACGGGCGAGCGCGCGCTCCGCCGTATCCTGTACGAGGTCGTCGGCCCATGCGCGGTCGCCCGTCAGTGCGCGCGCGTAGCGGCGCAGCTGCGGGAGCCACGAAATCACTTCGGCTTCGAAATTCACCCGGCGAGCGGCGCTCAGTAGCCGCCGCTGCCGCCGCCGCTCGAACTCGAGGCGCCGCTATCGGTCGCGGACGTGCACGCGCTCGTCGCGAGGGTTCCCCCCGCCAGTGCCAGCAGAACGAAAACGGCGGAAAGGATGCGCGATACTTTCATGGTGAGTCTCCTGTCGGTCAGAGCTGGCGCTTTCGCGCCTGACTCGGCTCTCATGCGAGAAGCTTGCGGATGAGCGCCCGAACATCCGGTGCGGCCGGCACAAGCCGATCGGCGACGCGCACGATGCAGTGTCGCCATGCCTGGTATAACGCGGTCGGGCGGCGCTTTATTCCATCCGATACACCGCGCCCGCCATCTTTTTCCGCCATCCGCGCCGCGCAGGGCCGCGCGTGGCGGAAGAACGCGGCATTCATCCGCAGATTCGTAACTCAACGTTACAGTCAATAGTTATCAGATGCTTATGCGCCCACAAGCCGTTATAGTGGACGCAGTTCGCCCGCCGACGCGTTCCGCCCCCACACAGGGTAGAATCGCGGCGAACAACCGTCTTTCTAACCTGAATTGTCCATGGCTTCCGCAGAATCGCATCCGCAAAACGACTTCATGAACGCTGCGCGCAAAGAACGAAAGCGCGTCGAGATTTACCTTGTCAACGGCATCCGCCTGACCGGGTGCATCGAGTCGTTCGATCAGTATCTGGTGATGCTGCGCACGCCTGTCGGCCTGCAAGGCATCTACAAGCGCGCGATCTCGACGATCCAGCTCGACACCGGCACGCGTCCGGCTCCGCGCGCGGGGCGTCCCGCGCACGGCGAGCACACCACGCGCGGCCCGCACGGCTCGCGTGAACCGCGCGATCATCGTGAGCCGCGCGAACCGCGTGAACCGCGCGAGTCGTATGGCGCGCCGTCTTCAGACCGGCCTGCGTCGGATCGAAGCAGCGGTACGTCGGACGGCCCCGTGGTCGTTACGCGCCGCCGGCGTCTGTTCGGCACGGGCGGCGACGGTGGCAACCACGGCGGCGGTAACCACGGTGGCGGCAATCATGGCGGTAATGGCGGCAGCGAGTAAGCCGCCGCGGCGGCGCTCGGCTACTCCGGCGAATGGCCGAGCCGCTGCAATATCTTCTCCAGACGCATCACCTGCAGGTCTGTCAGTTCAAATCCGCATTTGACCGCCAGCACGCGGCGGCGCCAATACACGGCGTCCAGCCAGCGCTGCGCCGGTTGCTTCGTTGCCCAATCCAGGTGTTCCAGCTCAGCTTCCACGACGTGCGACGCGTTGAGGCGCTGCGACGCGCACGCGGTTTTTTTCCGGTTCATGTTATTCGCTGCCTTGTTGTTCACGGGTTCTGGTTGCGCCCCTCCCGAGCGCGATATTGCCGGTTCGCGGCATGCGTTGCGGTCTACCGGCCCACGCAGCCAGTGCCTGCTTTTCTTTTGCGCGCCGCACTGTGTCGACACACGGAAAACGAGCTGATGCGCAATGGTTTTTAAGTTTCGGCTGATAAACCCGCCTCGGTTTGCGCATCGTTCGGCTTGCGGGTTTGCAGCGGCACTTACGGCGCACGGTCCTGGACCGTTCGGCCGATGTTCGCCGAGGCCTGCTTTGCGCTATGCTGACTTGCTGACTCTCTTCTCACGGAGCACGTCATGACCAGCAAGAAGCAACACGAATCCCCTCCCGCGGCAACGCAAGCGCCCGCCGAATCCGACGACAACCGTCTTGACGAGGCGCTCGAGGAAAGCTTCCCCGCCAGCGATCCGATCGCCGTCGATGTGGGAGACCCGCATCACGCGTCGGACAAGGAGGGGGCTTCGGAGGGAAAGAAGCGGCATTAGAGCTGGCCGCTTTATCGGCTGGCGGAGCACAGGGAAAACGAAGCAGCAGCCAAAGCGTGGCCGCCGCTATCGCCATCGCGTAGGCGGTGCGTTAAGCGCTGCCGCTAGTGCGCGTGCAAAACAATGGGGAAGAAGCGCGGCGAGCCACTCGCGCGCCGCGCGTGAGACTTCACGCGAACACGCGTGAAATAAACGTGGGTGGCTATTACTACTGCAGGAATTGGAAAATCCGGCGAGTGCGTGAACCGGCAACGGCGTTCGCGTGGGCCTCGCGAACTACGCGCATTGCACGAAGGTCGTTGAACAACGAGCCATCGTTGCGGTGAAGCCGAGCGAAACGGTCAACACCGCGCCGCCCTGCCCACCGGATGCCCTTTAGACCGCCACACTCAGCGCGAGGGCAACCCGCTTTCCAACTGGCGTTGCAGATCGCGCACCTGGCGCTGTGCGGCACGCAGCTGATCCTGCGCGGAAGCCTTCTGCTGAGCCAGCGACGTCGCTTCGGCTCGAGTTTGCTGCTGCTGGGTCGCCACGATGCTCTGCTGCTGACGCGCGACATCGAGGTCCGCCTGCAAGCGGTTCGCATTGTCCTGCTGCAACGCGATCATCCGCTCCGTGAATGCTTTTTGCGCTTCGAGTTGCGTGCGGCGAATCTCGACGTCCGACAGTTGCACCGTCTGACGCACGAAATCCTTGTAGATCATGTCCGCACGTGTCGCGTCCTGCGTCTTGATGACACGCCAGAAATTTTTCTGCTGGAACAGCGCCACGTAGTACGTCATTTCCTTGCCGTAAAACAGCAAGCTCGCGCCGTAACTGCCGTTATACGTGGTGCGCAATTCGCTTAGATCCGACCCGTGGATCATCTGCTGCAATTCCGCCACGTTACCTGCTGCGGACTGCTTCGCTTCGTCCGACGTGAGGGCGGAAGTCTGCGCCTGTCCTGCCTGCGAGGTAGCCGGCAACGCGGCCGTCGTACCTGGCTGGGAAACGACACCGCCGCTCGCGCCGCTGTTCTGCAGAGCTTGCGCATTGACGCCTTGCGCCGTGCCCATTGCGATCAATGCGGCAAGCGCAATCTGTCGCAGTTTCGACTTTCGGTCCATGTAATTTATGCTCGAACAGTTTTTTTGTTTTAGTACAACCATCCCATTATTACTCACTTTCCCGCGTTTCGGGCTCCTCGTCGAAAATTTGATACTTGCGCATTTTCTCCCATAACACCTTGCGGCTAATGCCGAGATAGAGCGCCGTATCCTGGCGGCGCCAACCGTTTGCGTCGAGCGCGGCGAGCACGCGATTCCGCTCGGCCATGTCCCATTTGCTGCGATCCACCAGCACCTCGGCCACGCTCTCCGCCGGCACCGGCTGAGTGGTGCGCGCGAGCGCGAGAAGCCGTTGCAGGCGCGCCGCATCCCACGCGCCGATTTGCCGCACGGTCACGCCGATGCGTTCGGCCAGATTGCGCAACTCACGCACATTGCCGGGGAAATACGTATCGGCGACAGCGTCCGCGAGCCAATACGGCAGATCGGGCAACGCGGCGAGACGCTCCGCGCCGACGATCTGCGCGATGAACGCCTTGAAGATCGCAATCTTGTCGACGGCGCCCCGCTCTTCCAGCGACGGAATCTTCAATTCGATCACCGCGAGCCGGTAGTAAAGGTCGGCGCGAAACGTGCCGTCCTTCACCAGTTGCGGCAGCAGTTTGTTGGTCGCCGCCACCAGCCGGAAATCGAGCTTGACCGGCGTCGCCGAACCGATGCGCGTGACCGCGCTGTCTTCGAGCACGCGCAGCAGCTTGACCTGCTGATACAGCGGCAGATCGCCGATTTCGTCGAGAAACAGCGTGCCACCGTCGGCTTGCTCGAAGTAGCCTTTGTGCGCAACCACCGCGCCGGTGAACGAGCCTTTCGAGTGACCGAAGAACAGCGATTCGAACAGGCCGTCGGGAATCGCGCCGCAGTTCACCGCGACAAACGGGCCTTGTCCGTAGCGGCTATGTTTTTCGTGCAGCAGTTGCGCGATGCGCTCCTTGCCGACGCCGGTTTCGCCGTGCACCAGCACACTTGTGTCGCAATCGGCGAAGGTGTCGACTTCGTGCAGCAGCGCCTGCATGCACTCCGAGTTGGCGATCATCGCATCGGACTCGTGCGTCTTGGCGCTGTGCGCGCGCATTTGCAGCACGAGCTTCATGACCATGCCGCGCAGTTCGGCGCAGGTGAAGTCGAGCGGCAGAATATGCGAGTACTCGGACGGATAGGCGGCCGGATCGTGCTCGCGCGGCGCGGCGCCGACCCAGACCACCGGAATGCCGTGCGCGGCCTGCCAGTCGCGCAGGATCAGCGCGCCGCTGTCGATCACCGACACGCTGATGATCGCAAGCGACGGCCGCAGCGCGGTCCGCTCGGGCGAGATCGCGATGTCGTCCGCACGGATCACTTCGACATCGAAGCTCGCCATGCAGCGCGCGACCCGGTCGACGATGTCGGCCTTGCCCTCCCAGACGTAGATATCGAGTTCCTCGATTTTGGTGGTGGTTCTCATCTTGGATTGGCTAGTTGACCAGTTGCGAAACGCCGCACGTCAGCGACATGTTGTGGACCGTGGCGGTGCCGACCTGAACGCCGAGCAGGGACAGTGTGGGCACGAGCACCGCGTCGAGCAGCGAGAAGACAGGTTGTAGTGCAGCCGACAGCACCGGCGCAAGGGCGGAGAGCAAAGGCTGGATCACCGCGGTCAGATTGAGTCCCAAGGCGGTCACCTGTAGTGTGTTGGGCAACACCTTGAGTAGCTGCGCGGTCAGCGTCGACGCATCGCTGCCAACGGCATTGGAATTGATGGTGACCGACGAATCGAAACTGCCGAATGCGCCGTTGAACGTAACGGGCTGGGACGAAGGCGGCGCCAAGGGCAATTGCTCCGTTCCGTTGATCGCAATTTTCGTGAGTTCGTTCGTGCCGGTTGGCAGGGTCCATACCGTAACGTCGGCGACATTGATCGTTCCGCCGCAAGCCGGATTCGCCCCCACGCAGACCGTCGCGATGCTCGGTTGCACCAGAATCGTGGCATTGGTCGCTGCCTTGGTCGACTCGCAGTCGACCGAACTGAGCGCGGCAGTGCCCTGCGCGCTCGTCAGCGAAAGCATGATCGGTGTACTCAAGGCGGAAATGCTGATCGAGCCGATGCCAAGATTCAAGGTGATTGGCGCGAACGTCAGCGGCAGCAGATTCACGCTCGCGTTCACCACCGCCGTGCGCGCCATCGTGCGATACGTCCCATTGGGCAACATGCCGCCCTCGCCGACCGCCAGCACCGGTGGCTTGATAACCTTTAGCGAAATGCCCGCCACGCCCGCGAGACCCGTCGCCACATTGATCACCGGCGCGTTGCCCTGTGTTCCGTCCGGACTGCGCTGCGCGATCTGCGCGGCGACCAGCAACGCATCGAACGCATTGACCGTCGCGGTTGCCGCGGCGTTCGGAGTGGCAAGGCCGAGCGCGAGCAGCCCCGGCGAAGTCGCACCGCCGTCGCCGATCGTGATGTTCTGCCCACCTGGAATAGCCACCGCCACCTTCTGCAGAATCGATGCATTGATGGTGTCGCCGCCTGCCTGCAACGCGGTGACCATGGCGACCATCAACTTCTGAAAGCTCACAGTGGTGCCGAGCAAACCTTGCATGGTCGAGGCGCCGAGCGCCACCATCAGATCCTGCAGCTTGATGTGCGCAGTCGCGAGGCTCTGTGTGTCGCCCACGCTCAGCGACACACTGGTTTTCAGCAAGCCGCCAAGAATCGCATCCAACAGCGCCGACTGCTGCGTATTGATCGACGCGATGCCGGTGCCGAGCGAGAACGCGTCGATGTTGGAAGCGAACGCAGTAGCCGTCGCCGAAACGTTGCGGCTTGGTCCGACGAAGAAGTACGGCACGACCTGCGTCGTCGTCACCTGCACTGCATTCAGCGGATTGCCGCTAGTGCCGAAATAGGTGCTCTTGCTGGTATCCCAGCGGCCGCAGGTCGTATTGATCGTCGTGGTGGCGCCGGCCGTGAAACCGTTGGCCGCCGCGTTCTGCTGCGCGGCCGTGGTAGCGGTCGCGCAGCCGCCCGTGGAGCCGATCATCTGGACCGCCGCCAGCGCCGCCAGATCGGCCGTGCGCTGCAACTGCCGGCGCGCGAAAAACACGTTGCCGACGTCGAGCGCGCCGAGCGCCGCGATCGCCACGCTCAGCCAGATCACCGCGACCACCGCGACCGAGCCATGCTGACGGCGCGCGCCCGCGCGCCGCATCCACAGAGGATGCGCGTGGCGCGCGGCACGGGTCATGGCGCAAGGCAATTGGCGCATGTCAGTTCGATCCGCCGCCGCTTCCACCGAGCCCGCCGTTGACAGCCATCGCACCATTGCCGCCGCTGCCCGCGTTCAACGCGGAGCCGTACAGATCGGGAATCTTGCTCTTGAACGATTCCATGTAGCGGCGGTAGGCCAGCCCGGCTTCGGCGCCGAGCATCGGCAGCGCCGGCGCGGCTTCCGTGTTGCTGCTCTGCAGGTCGCGCCATGCGCGGGTCGCGTGACCCACTTCGCTGGCTTGCACTGCCGGCGGCGCGCTCTGATCGGCCGGGGTCATTTCGCTCGTCTGCGCCATGGCCGAGACGGACGCGCCCAGCAGCGCACCGGCCGCCGCAGCCGTTGCCAACCACCGGCACGGCATCGACGCGCTCCAGCCCCGCTTCGTTGTTGTGTTTCTCATTGCTGCTCCCTGAATCCCTGATTCCCTGATGCATCGCCACGAGGTCGTCGCGCGCTCACTGCGCGAACCGCTGTAAGAGACGCGGCGCGGGCTCGATGCCCTGCGCGCTCGCGACCGTGCGCGCGCCCGCGCCGAGCGCACCCGAGTCTTGTTGCGGCGGCGCACCGCGTGTTTGTGCGCGCGCCGCCGCGGCCACCTTCGCCGCATCGCTGCGGATCGCGGCGCGCACGTCCGGCGCGAGCTTCTGCTGGTTCATGACCGCCAGCGCCTGCGCATGGTTGCCATTGGCAAGCAGATAAAGCGCGACGTTGCTGACGATCTTCGGATTGGTCTGGTCGAGTTCCGCCGCCTTCATGAGCGGCACGCGCGCGCCGTCCACATCGCCGTCGCGCAATCGCGCATAGCCGAGGTCCGAGAGCGTCGTCGCATCGGTCGGCGCGAGCTGGACGGCCTGCTGCAATTCCTGCGCGGCGCGCCCGAAGTCGCCGGCCGCGCCCGCGATCAGACCGAGGCCGCGGTAGCCGCGCGTGGCGAGCGGCGTCTTCAGCAGTTGTCCGTATGCGTTCGCGGCGGCGGCCGGCTGATCGGTCCTGCGCAGCGCGTCGGCGCGCAGCAGAATCGAGTCGGGGCTTGCGCCGTACCGCTTGTCGTACGCGTCGATATGCGCGAGCGACGCAAAGTACAGCCCTTGCGATTGCATCTGATCGATCAGGCCGAGGTACATGCCGGGCGTGTCCGGCGCGGGATCCTTGCTGGCCTGCTGCGCCATTACAGCGCGTTCCGCCTGCGGCCCGACGCCATAGCCCATGACGTCTTTGGACGCGCACGCGCCGAGCAGCGACAACGCGGCCAGCGCCGCCGCGCAACGGGCGCCCGGTTTGACGGAATCGAATGAGAGACTGTGAGTCATGGCAAATCCTTAGTGCTTCACCTTGCCCAGCGAATGCTGAACAGCCAGCACGCCGGGTCCGGCCGTGACGATCATCAGCGCGGGCAGCAGCGTGACGATCATCACGCCCGTCATCTTCACGGCGAGCCGGCCGATGCGTTCGCGCAGCATCGCGCGGCGCGCCTCGCGCAGGCGGTCGCCGAACTGCTTGAGCGGTTCCTGCACGGCGCCGCCGTGCCGGTCGACCTGCACCAGCAAACGCACCACGGCGCGCAGATCTTCGTTGTCGTAACTCGACGCGAGCCGGTTCAGCGACTGCTCACGCGTGCGGCCGGCAGCGAACTGGCGCTGCGCGATTTCGAGTTCGCCGGCGAGCACTGGCAGCATGCCGCGAAAATCGTTGACCACCACCTGCAAGCTCTGATCGAGCGACAGACCCACGCCTTGCAGAAGACGCAGCAAATCCACCAGCAAAGGCAATTCGTCGACCACCGCGCGACGGCGCTTGCCGGCACGCCGCTGCAACACGAACTTCGGCAACATGAAGCCCGCCATCACGGCGATGATCACCAGCGCCACATAACGGGATCCGTCCAGATGGGCGCTCGCCAGCGTGCCGGCAAGCACCGGCAGCATCAGAGCGCCGAGCAGCCGCGCCAGCAGAAACAGGCCGCGCGTGCGCGTATCCACGAAGCCGCATTGCTCCAGCAGCCGGCGATCTTCTTCAGCGACGACCTGGCGGCCGAGCGGCGTGTCGAGCCAGCGAATCCCGGTATGCACGAAGCGTTCGAGCAGGCCCTTGAAACCCGCCGGCGGCGCGCTGCGCACGGCAGCGTTTGCGCCACCCTTCGCACCACCCCGCGCGCCCTCTGCCCCACGTGCCGCGGCAGCCGCGAGCGCCGCGCTTTGCGACGCGCGCTCGTCGAGTGCGTTGCGCAGCGTGCGTTCGCTGCGCCGCGCTGCCGCCACGCGCGCCAGCACCAAGCCGGCGATCAGCAGCAATGCGAGCGCGGCCAGAGCCAGTGCAAGCGCGGCGAGTTGTTGGGTCTGCATCGTCAATTCCTCAGATTCGCGAGGCGGTACAGCAGATACGCCCCGACCACCTGCAGCACGAACGCCAGATAGACGAGCTGTCGCCCCAGCGGGTCGAACCACATCGAAGCGAAATACTTAGGATTGGAGAGAATCAGAAAACCGCCGATGCCGATCGGCAACATGGCCAGTACCCACGACGACAGCCGCGTTTCCGACGACATCGCCACCAGCTCGCGCTCGGCGTGTTCGAGATCGCGCATGAACGAAGCCATCCGTTCGAGCATCACGTCGGCGCGGCCGCCGTATTTGACCGACAGACGCAGCACGGCACCGACCAGTTCGAGTTCGCGCACGCCGTAGATCATGGCCACCTGCGAGAGCGCGCGATCGATTTCGACGCCGGTGCGCAGCATCCGCGACACGTAGTCGAGGCATTCGCGCAGCGGCGCCTCGGTGGTTTGCAGCGCGGCCTGGAAGGCGGCCGGCACACTGTTGCCGAGCGTAATGAGCCGCACGATGCCGTCGAGAAAAAGCGGCAGCTGCCGCACGATCTGCTGACGGCGTTTGTTCACTCGCATCGTCAGCAGAAAATAGAAGAACATCACGCAGGCGAGCAACGCGACGCAGGCCGCGAGCGCGCCGCCCACCATGGCGGCCCAGCCGCACAGCAGCACCACGATTGTGCCGGCGATCGCAGCAGGCCCTTTGGCATTGACAATACCGGCGCGCGCCATCGCGTGCTGCACCATAAAGCGCACGCGCGCCTGGCAGTAGCGCCAGCGCGCGAGCCAGCCTGCATCGGCCGACGGTGCCTGCGGCGCGATCACGGCGTGCTGCGCCACGACGCGCGCTGGGGCGACGCGCGCAGTGCTTGCCGCGCCGCCGCCCATGCCGCCCACGGCTGCGCCGGCCGGCATCGCCATGCGGCTGTCGATATAACGTTCCGCGCTCGCCTGGCCTTTGCGTTGCGCGCCGCGCTGCCAGAGCAGCAAGGCAAGCGCCGCGCAGAGCAGCGCAAGCGCCGCGAAGACCAGAACCGCGCTAGACATTGAAGCCTCCGCCGAACCCACCGCCACCGCCAAAGCCTCCGCCCGAGCCGCCGAAGCCCGCATTGCCGAACACATGACTTGCCTCGCCGCCGCCCAACGCCTGACGGAAACGCGCCAGCTTCGGCGAGTGCGGGTGAATGCCGAGCGACACCCAGTTGTCGAGTTCATCGCCTTCGGCCGTCAGGATCGGCTCATAGCGATACAACTCCTGCGTCGCGATGATGTTGTCCGACAGTCCAGTCACTTCCGTGATCGACAGAATCCGCCGACGCCCGTTGGAAAGCCGGCCGATCTGCACGATGAAGTCGATCGCGTTGGCGATCTGGCGGCGCAGACTGGACTCGGTGCCCTGGAAGCCCGCGAAACCGGCGAGCATCTCGAGCCGGTACAGACATTCGCGCGGCGAGCTGGCGTGCACGGTGCCCATCGAGCCGTCGTGGCCGGTGTTCATCGCCTGCAGCATTTCGAGCACTTCGCCGCCGCGCACTTCACCGACGATGATGCGGTCCGGCCGCATCCGCAACGTATTGCGCAGCAGGTCGCGAATCGTCACGATGCCCGAGCCGTCGAAACCGCCCGGTCGGCTTTCGAGCCGCACCACATGTGGATGGTTCAGCGACAGTTCGGCGGTGTCCTCGATCGTCACGACCCGTTCCGGTTCGGGAATATGAAAGGCCAGCGCGTTGAGCAGCGAGGTCTTGCCCGAACTCGTGCCGCCCGACACCAGCACGTTGCAGCGCGCCGCCACCGCCGCTTCGAGCAGCGCGCCGATTTCCGGGCTGTAGGTGCCGTTGCCGAGCAGATCGTCGGGCCGCATCGGATCCTTGCGGAACTTGCGGATCGAGACGATCGGGCCGTCGATCGACAGCGGTTCGATCACCACGTTCACGCGGCCGCCGTTCGGCAGACGCGCATCGACCATCGGATTCGATTCGTCCAGACGCCGGCCGATCGGCGCGAGAATGCGCCGCACGATCCGCAGCAGATGCGCGTTGTCCGCGAAGCGCACCTGGATGCGCGTGAGAATGCCGTGGCGCGACACGTACACGTCGTTGTAGCCGTTGATCAGAATGTCTTCGACGGCCGGATCGGCGAGCAGATCCTCGATCGGACCGAAGCCCGCGAGCTCCTTGGTCAGCGCCTCGGCAATCAGGCGCACCTCGCTTTCGTTGATCGGTATCCGGCGCAGCCTGACGAAACTGTCCATCTCCAGATCGACGAACTGGTTGATCGCGTTACGCGACCAGCGGCCGAACTCGGAGCCGAGCTCTTCGATGCGCGTGAGCAGATGTTCGTGCGCCGCGTTCTTGATGTCCTGGAACTGCTGGCTGTGCGCGAACGAAGCCGCGTCGTCGGCAAATTCGATCTCTTTTGCCATCGTCTATGACCGCTTTTGAGTAGTTGGAATGAAGCGCCTGAGCGCGCCGAGTGCCGATTTGCCACGTGCCTTCGCCGCCGCGCGTTCGCCGCCGCCAAGCCGCTCGATCAACGGCTCGAGTGCGCGCACATACGGATCGCGCGCGGCGGCATCGACCAGCAGATGTCCCTGATTGACCGCCTGCCCGAGCGCGATGCGCCGCTCCGGCAAGGTGGTAAGCAGTGCAATATCCAGACGCTGCGCGATCTGCGCGGCGGCAAGACCGAGATCGGCGTCGAACTTGTTGACGATCAGACGCACGTTCGCGGTATCCACGCCCTCTTCGCGCAACGCGTCGAGCACGCCGACGGCCGACACGATCGAGGCCACGCCCTGGTCGCACAGCAGCCAGGTTTCATCGGCGGCCTGCACGACATGGGCGATGAACTCGCTATTGGTGAAGCCGCCGAGGTCGACGATCTGCTGGTCGAAGAACGCGCGCAGACGGTTCAGCAAACCGATCGACGACGAATACGAGACCTCGCGCATATCGGCGAGATTCGGCGGCAACGTGGTGAGCGCGAGGCCGCTCGAGTGATGCGACAGCGCGGTATGGACGAAGGTCTGATCGAAGCGGCGCAGATTACGCACGGCTTCGACGAAGTTGAATTCGCTGCGCGTGTTCAGCAGCAGCGAGCCGTCGGCGGCCGGCAGGCCGAGATCGAGCAAGGCGGCTTGCCGGCCCTGCGCGATGTCGCGCCGCTGCAGCAGCACCGCGAGATTCGCGGCCAGCGTGCTCACGCCCATGCCGATGCGTGCGCCCAGCAGCGCGGTGATATGGCCATGGCGGCTGACCGGCTCGACGAGATTGTCGAGCACCTGGCGCGTGATGCGCAACGCGTCTCCGGCCGGCGCCGACAGATCGATGAAATCGCGCACGCCGACGCGTAACGCCGCCAACGCGCTTTCGGGTTCGGCGAGCGAGCCCAGTGCGACGATCTGCATGCCCGGATAGGTGGTGCGCACCGCGCTCGCGGCAGCACTCGCCGCCGCGGCACGGCCGCCTGAAAAATCGACGAATACCAGCGACGGATTGAGCGTCGCGATGCGCTGCATCAGCATCGACGGATCGAGCGTGGCCGCTTCGACCACGCCGGCGCCTGCCAGCGTATCGGCGAGCCAATGCACGTGTTCGTCGGCCAGCGACGCGAACACGAAATAATCGGTGACCGCCCTTTCAGTCAATGAATGCGTTCTCGCGTTCATGTTGCACGTCCTTATGCCGCATAGGCGGCAAAGCCCCCACGTCGTACTGCTTGCCGGTGGGTGCACGCAGTTCGCGCGCGCGCCGGCTCACACCTGTAGTCAGCCGCCGCGCCGCGATGGCACCTGCCGGCTTCACCTGGAAAATCCCGGCGACGAATCGCGCGCCACCACGCCGCCGATCAGCGAACGCCACACCGGCCCGTTGCGCTGCTCGGACTGCTCGCCCGGCGTCGACGGCAAGGTCGCGCCCCTGGCGAGCGGCGAGACCAGATGCGGCGTCACGATGATCACCAGTTCCTTCTCGTTCTGCTGATAGTTCAGTTGCTTGAAGAACGTGCCGATCACCGGCAGATCGCCGAGCAACGGCACCTTCGAGACATTCGACGCCGTCTCGCGATCGATCAGCCCACCGATCACGAAGCTCTCGCCATCGCCGAGTTCGACGGTGGTATCGGCACGCCGCGTGGTGAACGCGGGCACCGACACGCCGCTGATCGTCACGGCGTTGGCGAAGTCCAGCTGGCTCGCCTCCGGCGCGACTTTGAGCGCGATGCGCTGCGGGCTCAGCACGGTCGGCGTGAGCGTGAGCCCTACGCCATACGGCTTGAATTCGATCGACGTCGATCCGAGCGCCTGCGGCACCGGAATCGGCACCTCGCCGCCGGCGAGAAAGCTCGCGCTCTGGCCGGACAAGGCCACGAGCGTCGGCTCGGCCAGCACCCGCGCGAGATTGTTGCTTTCCAGCAGGCTCAGGTTGGCGAACAGGCCGTGCGTGGCGGAGTTGAAGATCAGGTTGAACGCCGACGAGATCGGCGTCACAGCCGTCATACTCGGCGCCTGTCCCGCCGTCGCCGATACCGAACTCAATGCCGACGGCGCGAACGAGCCGAACGTAAAGCCGTTGTTCTGCTTGAAGAAGTTGAAGCCCACTTCCTTGAGCACCGAACGGCTGAACTCGACGACCCGCACATCCACCTGCACGACCGCGCGGCTTGCGACCGTCGACGTGTCGAATACCGCGCCGTCCTTGCCGAGCGAGCCCTCCGCCGCGACCACGGCGCGCTGGTGCGCCTCCATGGTCGCCGACGTGCCGGACACGATCGCCGTGCCGCCGAGCACCTTGACGGCCGGCGTATCGGCGCCGAGCAGCGACGCAGCCGCCGGCGTGGTCACATTGACGGTGTATTGCAGCGGCGCGTCGCGATCGCGCGCCCACAGCATGAGGTTGGTGGTGCCCGCGGCCTTGCCGACCAGCAGCACGCCGCCGCGCTTGTCGCCCTTGATGATCAGCACGTCGGCCACCGACGGATCGCCGATCGCAATCCGCTGCAACGTGTGGCCGACTGCGAGTTGCCGCTGCGCGCCCACCGTCAGGTCGATGCTTTGCGCCGGCGCGGCAAACTCGGTCTGAGCCGGCTGCGCCGCTGGCGCGGCTTGGCCCCGCTGCGCCGGACCGGCTGCGTCGGTCGCCGCCGATACGGCCAGCAAAGCCAGGCCCACGCACGCCGCCTTCCTGAAAACAAAAATCCGTTCTGTCATGTAGTTATTGGACGCGACTGGCCGTCCGCTCCTGGAACCACTGCTTACCAGGCGACCGTTTCGGCGCGCCCACCCCGTATCACTTCGATACCGCTCTTTGTACTGTTTGTAGTGCCAGCCACGCGCGTGGGCGGCAGCGGTATATGCGGCAATGACGGCCTCGCGGCGGCGCCCGCGCCACTCGCGTTGGCGGCGCCCGACAACGTGTCGAGCGCGACGCCGGCTGCGGCGCGCGTCGAGTCCCGCAGCGGCTCGGCCGCGCCCGCATGCGCCGCCGTCTTCAGCACGCCTGGATAGGCGGGCAGCACGGTTTGGTCGATTACTTCGGGATCCTTGGGATTGCGCAATGCGAAGATCAGACGGCCGGCGCTCTCGGCGAGCGTCAAACGGTCGATATCGGCGACCGGCACCGCCAGCACCGCGGTGCGGACCATGCCGTTCGGATCGCCCGCGCTGTCGCCGCTCGCGGTCGCATTGCCGAACGCGAGCACGCGCACCTTCGACATCAGCAAACGCGCCTGGGTCCGATCGATTTCACCGCCGTTACCCAGGCTGCCGTCGCGCTTGAGCGTGAAAAACACGTCGACGAAATTGCCCGGCCGCAAACGGTTGCCGACCGCGTTGCCTTCGTCTACCCGGACAGCAAGCGCGCGCTCGCCCGGTTCGACGCGCTCGGCGAGTCCCGAGGACAACTGGCTTTCTAGCACCGGCGATTCCGCGCCGATCTCCGCGTTCGGCACGCGGCCGGCCAGTTGCGCCGGGTCCGTGAAGGCGCCGTTCGGATTGATCGGCAGCGACTGCACACGCACATCGTTGACGGTGATGGCTTTGCCCGCCGGCAGTGTGTGAGTCGCCACCACGACTGGGAAGCTTGCTTGCGTGGCGGGCGTGACGGCCACCGGCGCCGGGCGGCGCGACAGCGACCACGCGAACAGGCCAAGCACGAGCGCGACCGCGATCAGGACGCCGGCAAGAATTTTGGTCAGATTCGGCATGAAGGTTGACTGCTTCGGTTAAACGATGCCATGCCGTGCGCGCGTTCGATCGCACGTGGACGGACCAGGCGGTCGAGGGAGCTGGGTGCCGGCGCGTGCGTCACTGTATGTTCTCCGGATTGAGCTGGACCGTGGCGCTGCTCGTGAGCGTGTTCGGCAGCGCGAATCCCAGCAATGGCAAGCTCGGTATCAGCGGATTGGTTTGGTAGTCGTAGCTCACCAGGACATTCACGCATTGCATCGCGCTGTTCGGCCCGCATGCCTTGGAAGACGGCGTGCATTGCATCGACTGCACGAGCGTCGCGGCTACCAGTTTCGCCGCCGCGCAGGCCGCGTTGCCGCGATTGGTCAACGCGCTTTGCATCGAGGTGTTGCTCTGCCAGTTCAGCGCGGCGCGTGCGCCCTCTTCCGCAGCCATTGTCAGATTCTGCTGCGCGACGAGAATCAGACTGAACGTGACGATCGCGTACAGGATCGTGAAGAACAGCGGGAACACCAGCGCGAATTCGACGGCCGTGGCGCCGCGTTGCGCGCGCGCAAGGCGCACGTTGATGCGCCGATGCGGCGAGCGCGCGCGTGGTGTCATGGCGGTTTTCATCGAACGCTTCCCGCCATGCCGTGCAGAACGAGCCAGCCGCTCGCGGCCACGGTGAGACACGCAGCGTAAGGCGTGGCTGCTTTGCCGGCGAGTTCGAACGTGGCGCCGGATCGACGGGCCAGGCCGGCGAGCCGCGTGCGGGTGGTAATCAGAAGCCACGCTGCGTGCACAGCGGCCGCGAGACTCGCGGCCATCCATAGACCGGGCAGCGCGTGCATGCCGCACCATGCGCCGAGAACGGCGAAGACTTTGACATCCGCGGCACCCATCACGCCGAGCGCGAAAAACGGCAGCAATACAGCAAGACCGATTACTGCGCCAATGCCTGCCTGAGTCAGCGAAATGCCGAAAGGCCCGCATTGAAAAAACGCGCAGCAAAATGCCGCCGCCAGGCCGGCGACAACTACTGAATTGGATATACGCCGCCAACGGCAATCGCTAATTGCGACAGCCACTGCCCACGCGATAAATAACAACATGCCCACGGAAACATTCATCTCGAACTCGACAGGCGAAGCTGCGCCATGTGGATTGCAATGCAATCCACATTAACGATTCAGCGATGCGTTATTACGCCCACGAAGCGGGCGGACGTCGAAACGCCGGCTGCTTCGCGCAGCGATTACGGTTTGCCTTTACGGTCCGGTCTTCGTGGTGGACGGCGAGATTTTATCCGCGACTTGCTGCAAAACATTGGAGACGTTCGTGCCGACATTCGTCACCGCGGTAGCGATCACCAGCACGACGAGGCCTGCGATAAGGCCATATTCGATAGCCGTTACGCCTTTGTTATCGGCCAGAAAGCGTTGTGCGAATTTTTTCATTTGAACCCTCGAACTTCATTTATTTCGTTCGTATACGTTCTGCAATTCTCGACCATGTACCTTGGATGCGCGGACCGTTGAGCTCTCATTCCCAGTCTCGTTTATTGCATCGCAGTGCCATGCCCTGCAGCCGCCCTTCAATAAAACACCCACGCATGAGTTGTCTGTTCGATAACCCACCTCCGTCATCAATCTTCCAATGCTTTCGGGTTTTATAGCCGAACAATCATTTTTAAGCAATTGTCCGCTGCGCCGAATCTCATCCCGTATGCATTTTTACCACTCACTCTAGTTAACGGCAGTTCGTGCGTTGCAGCACATAGGAATAACCATGAGTTAGATTCGCTCCACTAATTATTCGTTTGAACAGAACGTTTCAAGCGCGCGCACCAGTTTCGCCCCGCCCGCGTTACGCCGTACATCGTAACGGCGCGCGGGGCTCGTTACGTTACGCCGGCCATGCGAAGGCGCCGCGCAGTGCCTAATGTGAGCGCAATCTGGTTTAGCGCATGCTCCGTCAGTTCCTCGCAAAGCCTTATCGCATATAGCGCTTCGGCTTGCGCCGAAAAAGTCCTCGCATTGTTCAGCCGAAATGGCACGGCTCGTGCAGAGACAGGCACGCAGCAACATCCAATAACACATGCGATGCGAGGGCGACATGAACATTCAAACGACCAACACGACAGTACGGGCAACCCTCATTGCAGCCAGCGTGGCTGCGATGCTTTCTCTTGGTGCTTGTGGAGGCTCCGGCAGCCTGAGTTCCGGCACCGGCAGCAGCGGCAGCGGTTCCGCCGGCGGCACACTTTCCACGACCGGCAGCGGCTCGACGGGTGCGGGCGGCTCGGGCTCGGGTGCGGGCGCAGGTGCGAACACGACCACGGGTAGCAACGGTTCGGGAACAGGCACGGGAACAGGCACGGGAACGGGTACGGGCACAGGAACCGGTACGGGCACGACGCCCGTTGCCAACGCGCTCGGCACGGTAGTCGGCAACACGGGCGGCGTGGTTAGCGACGCCGGCTCGGCGGTCACCGGCATCGGTACCGTGATCGGTTCGCAGACGTTGCCCGGTGTCAGCTCGCAAACCACCCAGTCCGCCGGCGGCATCGTGCAACAAGTCGGCTCGGCCGTTTCGACGCTCGGCAACGGCGTGTCGCAAGGGCTCGGCCAACTCGGCACCGGCGGCAACGCGGTCGGCACGACAGTCTCGAGCGTGGGCGGTGTGCTGAATCACGTCGGCGGCGCAGTGACCGACACGGGCAACCTCGTGACGAGTCTCGGCAGCGGTCCGCTCGCTCCGCTGTCGGCGATCACCACGCCGCTCGGCGGCGTCGTCAACACGCTCGGCGGCGCGGTCGCCAACGGCGGCAGCACGCTCACCACCGCCCTCTCGACGGGCCCGGTCCAGCAAGTCACGCAAACCCTCAGCACGGCGATCACACCGATCACGTCGATGGTCGCGGCGACCACGCAAACGGTCGGCAATACCACGGGTCTCGGCGCGCCGCTCAACGGCCTGCTCTCGACGGTCGGCGGCGGACTCGGCAAGGCCGGCGCCCTGTTGACGGCGACCGGCGGCAACCCGGTCACGGCCGCACTCGGCCATACGGTCACCGACACCGGCACGACGGTCGCTTCGGTGGGCGGCTTGCTCACGGGCGGCAGCGGCGGCAATCCGCTTGCGCCGCTCACCAGCGCGCTGGGCGGATTGACCGTTGGCACCGGCAGCGGGCCACTCGCGCCGCTCACAAGCGCACTGGGCGGCTTGACCGGCGGCACCGGCAGCGGCCCGCTCGCGCCGCTCACAAGCGCGCTCGGTGGCTTGACTGGCGCCGTCGGCGGCGCATCGAGCGGCGGCAGCCCGCTCGCGCCCGTCACCGGCTTGCTCTCTACCGTGACAGGCAGCCTCTCCGGCGCGGCCGGCGGCAGCAGCGGCCCGCTCGCACCGGTCACCGGCTTGCTGTCGGGTGTCACCGGCGCACTCGGCGGCGTCACCAGCACGGCGAGCGCCGCGCCGACCACCACGACCGCCGCCGCATCCACCAACTCGGGCGCGGGTCCGTCGCTGTCGACCAGCACGGGCAAAGGCACCGCGAACAATCCGCTCGCACCAGTGACGTCGCTCGTCGGCGGCCTGCTCGGCGGGTTGGGCAAGAAGTAAGCAGCCCTTTCGGGAACAGCGCAAAACGTTGAGCGAGACCCGGCCGGAGCGCGGCCCGCCAACTGCGTCCCGGCGCTTCCCGAAAACTGGCTGAACTGGGCCGCGCCGTTCAGACATCTGTTGCAACGGCGCACTGACACCAACGCACACGACATCCAGAAGACACAGAGGAGCACACATGTCCACTCAACGTTTTTTCTCTCTCCCTGCGACGTGCGCGACGGTGTCGTCGTTGCGCGCACCGTTAGTCGCCGTGGCGGTCGCCGGCTTGCTCGCAGCGTGCGGTGGCAGCACCGTCAGCGCGCCGCCCACCACGTCAAGCACCGGCAGCGGCTCGGGTTCGACCGATACCGGCAGCGGCACCACCACGAAGACGGGCACGACCGGCGTCGCCACCGCGGCCGCGCAGACCACCAACGACCTGGGCACGGCGATCGCCTCGCAGACCATTCCGGGCCTCAGCCCGCAAGTCACGCAAGGGCTCGGCAACGCCGTGTCGAGCACGAGCGGCACGCTGAACTCGCTGGCCGATGCCGTCAGCAACGGCGTCGGCCAGACCGGTACGACGGCCAATCCGGTCGGCACCACGGTCGCCGGACTCGGCTCGGTGGTCGGTTCGACGAGCGGCGTCGTGCAAGGGTTGAGCACGGCCGTCGGCGGCCTCGGCAGCGGCAAACTCGCGCCGCTGGCGCCGCTCACGACACCATTGGCCAGCACGCTCTCTACCGCTGCCGGCGCACTCAACGCCGGTGGCGCGACGCTCGGCAACACGCTCGGTTCGGTGCCCGTGCAGCAGATCACTCAGCCGATCAGCACCGCCATCACGCCGATCGTGACGACGGCAGGACTCGTCACGCAAGCGGTCGGCACGCAGACCGGCCTCGGCGCGCCGCTCGGCGGCGTGCTCGCGAAAGTGGGCGGCGCATTGAGTTCCGCGGGTTCGCAAGTGGGCGGCGCCACGAAGAATCCGGTCGGCGCCGATCTCGGCACGCTGGCCGGCTCGCTCGGCAACACCGTGACCAACGCAGGCGGCCTGGTCAATCCGAACGGCCCGAATGGCGCGCTGCCGATTCCCGGACTGCTCACGAGCCTCGTCGGCGCCACGAGCGTGAGCGTCGCCAATGGGCCGCCCGCCAGCAGCAATCCGTTCGGCCCGCTGCAAAGTTCGCTGGCGAGTCTTGGGCTCGGCAGCGATCCGCTCGGCTCACTGTCGACGCTGCTCGGCGGCACACCGCTGGCCGGACTGACCTCGGCGCTCGGCGGCACGCCGCTGGGTTCGCTGACTTCCTCGGGCTTGATCGGTTCGCCGTTGAGTTCGTTGACTTCGGCATTCGCTGGCTCGGGTAACGCATCGAATCCGTCGTCGACGTTGACGGGCGCGCTCTCCGGCGTCACGAACGGCGGCTCGGGTTCGGGCGGCAGCGGCCAGGCGCTCGCGCCAGTGACCGCGCTGGTCGGCCAGTTGACCAGCACGCTCAGCTCGGCCGCAGGTTCGACGAGCGGCTCGGGCACGGCGACTAGCGGCTTGACGACCCTGCTAGGTGGTCTGGCGCCGGTCAACCATAAGTAGTTAGCCTAACTATTCAATCGCTGCGGCGTGCATCAGCCACCCGGTGAGACTTGCCGCGCGGCTGTTCATTGAATGATGCAAACCGCAGCGAGTGACGCAATGCGCACTAACAGTCCGACTCGTCACGTGCTTCGCGCGGTTGCCCAGAGCACTCAAGCCCAACTTGGTACGTGACGTAATACACGTAAGCATCGCACTACACGTCGAGCCGCACATAAGGGCTCGCGACCCGCCCGGCCAGGCGGTGCGTCTGCGACACACAAGAACGACATACGAGGAACATCCGATGAAACTCGGGTACAGCAGCCTAGGGAGCGTGGTACTCGCAGCATTTGCGGCGGGCACTCTGCCAATGCAAGCGCATGCGCAGTCCCGCCCTGGCGGCTCGGCGGTCGGCGGCAATCCGCTGGACTCGCTGCCGCAGATCAAGGCGCCCGACAAAGGCCCGAACGTGACCGTGCAGGTCGCGCCGCAAGCCCCTCAACTCGAAGAATTGCTTGCGCGCCATATCACGCCTTCGCGCGTGCAGGTGGAGGGCGTGAAGTCCATTCCCTTCGACGATGTCGCGCAGCGCTTCACGCCGCTCGTCGGCAAGGACACGACGATCGGCGATCTGATCCAGGTCGCCAACGGCGTCACGAAGCTCTATCAGGACCGCGGTTTCGCGCTCCCGTTCGCCTTCATTCCGGCGCAGACATTCGCAGACGGTGTGGTGCGCGTGACGGTGGTGGAAGGCTACGTGTCCGCGGTCAAGGTGACGGGCAAGGCCGGCGCCGTGGAAGACAAGATCCGCGCGATTGCCGATCACATCACCGCCGACCGGCCGTTGCGGCGCGCTACGTTCGAGCGCTACATCAACGTGCTCGGCCTGCTGCCGGGCGTAAAGGTTGCGGCCAACGTGCCGCCGCCGCAGAACACCGATGGCGCCACCACGCTCGAACTGAACGTGGAGCGCAAGCCGTTCGACGTCAGCACCGGGATCGACTTCAATCACCCCGGCGTGCAGGGTCTTCTGACCGCCACTGAAAACGGGTTGACCTCGTTCGGCGAACAGTTGAGCGTGTCGGCCTTGCTGCCGAAGGGGCGCGACAACGTCACCTATCTCGCCGCGCATGGCGCGGTGCCGATCGGCAGCAACGGGCTGATCGCGAAGATCGACGCCTCGCACTATCGCGGCAATCCGACCGACAATCCCGGCCTGCCCTCTTCCATCGAACGCACGGTCATCAATGACAAGATCGGCGGTTCGCTGGCGTATCCGATCCTGTTGAGCAACACGCAAAGCGTGATCGGCACGGCGTCGGTCTATGCGTCGCACGACGAGGATCGCTACCACAACCACGACACCGGCGCCCAGATCGGCTTCCGCTCGCAAGTGCGAGTCATGCAGTTGCAGGCCGATTACACCAGCGTGCAGACGGGCCAGGTGCGCCGCGCGAGCGTCAACGTGGCGAAAGCGTTCGACATTCTGGGCGCGTCCAAGTCGGGCGACTCGAATGTGCCGGGCTCGCCCGTCATCAATCCGGCGTCGATCAACTTCGTGCGCACTGGCGCGAGCTTCTCGCAAACCAACGAGTGGCCGTTGAAGATCGGCACGGCAGTCTCGCTGACCGGCCAATACAGCGGTGTATCGCTGCCGACCTCCGAGCAGATCTCGTTCGGCGCGCAGCGTTTCGCGCAGGGCTATCAGCCGGGCGAGGCATCAGGCGATTCGGGCTGGGGCGCGATACTGGAAGTCAACCGTGCGTTTACGCCGGGCTTCACCTATCTGCGCACGCTCACGCCTTACGTTTCGTTCGATATGGCGCGCGTCTATCTGCATGCGGGCACGCCCTCGCCTTCGAAGCTTTCGTCGATCGCGTTCGGCTTCCGCATCTCGGACGCGAAGTACTACAGCCTGGATCTCTCGGTGGCCAAAGCGATCGGCGACGCGCCGGTGGAAAGCGCGTCGCGTAGTCCGCGCATCAACGCGACGTTCTCGTATCAGCTGAATTGATCGAGGAAGTGCCGCGTCCTGATTAGAGTATCCACTATCAAACGACGCGCGCACTTTCACGTATTCTGCGCTGACGACGTGTCACCGGCGGCGGCCAAGCAGCAATCCACAGGCCGCGGGCGGCGCACGAGGGCAGCAGAAGTTGAACCTGAGGGGCCATGCAAGGCATCACGGCGGCCGTGGTCTGAAGACCGCCCGAGATGCCAATAACGCCGCGCGACCATGATCGCGCCGTCTTTAATCAAGGAGGAAGACAATGATGCAATTCACCCACCGCGCGCGCGCAGTCGCGCTTCGCACAGCCCGACATGCGGCGCTCGCCGGCGTCCTGGTCGCCAATGCCGTGACGGCCATGGCGCAGGCCGACAGTCCGGTCGGCACCTGGCAAACCATCGACGATCATACGGGCCAGCCCAAAGCGCTCGTGCAGATCTCGCAGGACGGCAGCGGCGCGCTCAGCGGCAAGGTCATCAAGGGTCTCGGCGCAAACGACCAGCCGGATCGCCGCTGCACGGCCTGTACCGATGCGCGCAAGGATCAGCCGATTCTCGGCATGACGATCCTTAGCGATCTGAAGAAGGACGGCGACGCCTGGGATCACGGGCAGATTCTCGACCCGGAAAATGGCAAGCTCTACAAGTGCAAGATGCACCTGGAAGACGGTGGGAACAAACTGGTCGTGCGAGGGTATATCGGCGTGTCGCTGCTGGGCCGCTCGCAGACGTGGATTCGTCAGCAATGATGCACGGGTAGCTCGGGGCTCGTTACAGAGCCCGCATGGGACGATAAAAAACGGCCGACGATCGCAATCGTTCGGCCGTTTCTTTTATTGGAAGACGCTGCGCTGTGTGGGTCATGCAGCGTGTTTGAAGGGCGAATGGAACGGGAACGGCGAGGACGGCAGTGGCTGGCTGGTGGGCGGGCTGTACACCGCTGGTGCGACAACCGGCGCCTTTTCAGCTTCGCCGCTCTTCGGTTTCTCGTTCACGTGTGTACGCATACGCGCTTCCATCAGGCCGCAAAGCTCTTCGCTCGCCGCGCCGAACAGTTGCTCCATGACGCGGTTGAGCACACCAGATTCGTACCACGCCTTGAAGCGGCGATGGCAGGTCTGGTAGGACGGGTACTTGCGCGGCATGGCGGACCAGGTGGCGCCGCTGTACATGACCCACAGGACGCCATTGAGCACCGAGCGCGTATTGGCGAGCGGCCGGCCACGCAGTTCGGAGCGCGGACGCAATTCGGGAAGCAACGGTGCGACACGTTGCCATTCTTCGTCGTTGATATCACGGTAAGGATTCATGGTTTCTCCTTTGTCAAAACCTTGACAAAAGATATCCAGTCGTCCGCGCACGGAATATAAGACCAATCCGAATCTTGAAATTACGCCGGACGACGCCGCGCTGTCGGTGAACGGCGCGTGATCTATCGCAAAAGCGCCGCCGGCCACGGCCTGCGGCGCCTCAGGTCAGCGACGTGTCGACGATCCGCCGTGGCGTGTCGAGATATTCCTTCGATTGCATTTCGACGATGCGCGACACCGTGCGCGCGAACTCGTTGGCCATCGGACCATCCGTATACAGTTGATCGGGCGGCACCGCGGCGGACATCAGCAGCTTCACCTTGTGATCGTAGAACACGTCGATCAGCCACGTGAAGCGGCGTGCTTCCGAGGCCATGCGCGCGGACATCTGCGGCACGCCGGAGAGGACCACCGCGTGAAAGCGGCTCGCCAGTTCCAGATAGTCGTTCTGCGAGCGCGGACCGCCGCACAAGGTCGCGAAGTCGAACCACACCACGCCGTCAGCGCGGCGCAGCGCCTTCAACTCACGCTTTTCGATGTGCAGGATCGGGCTTTCGTCGGGCACCGCGGCAAGACGCGCGAACGCGTCGCGCAAGGCTTTGTCGGCGGCGGCGCCGAGCGGCGTGTGATACACCTCGACCTGCGCCAGCGTGCGTTGCCGGTAGTCGATGCCCGCATCGACGTTAATCACGTCGAGCTTCTGCTTGATGAGTTCGATCGCCGGCAACATGCGGTCGCGATGCAGGCCGTCCGGATACAGCGTGTCCGGATCGTAGTTCGAGGTCATCACGAACTGCACGCCGTTTTCGAACAGCTTGTCGAGCAGGCGGTACAGGATCATCGCGTCGGCAATATCCGACACGTGGAATTCGTCGAAACAGATCAGCCGGTAGCGTTTGGCAATGCGGCGCGCGAGTTCGTCGAGCGGATCGGCCTGGCCTTTCAGATCTTCCAGTTCGCGATGCACTTCGCGCATGAATTCGTGGAAATGCAGACGCGTTTTGCGCTGCACCGGCACGATCATGTAGAAGCTGTCCATCAGAAAGCTCTTGCCGCGCCCTACGCCGCCCCACATGTACACGCCGCGCGGCAGGTCCGGGTGGATGATCAGCTTCTTGAACGCGTTCGAGCGGCGCGACTTGTATTCGACCCACTCTTCATAGCACCGCTGCAGACGGTCGACCGCCGCGCGCTGCGCCGGATCCGATTGGTAGCCGCGCGTCTGCAGTTCTTTTTCGTAGTATTCGGTGACGTTCATCGTGTTGCTGCAAATAGAAAGGCGGGAGGGAGTGAACCCGCCCGCCTTCGTGGTAATGCCGGAGTACTGTCAGTCAGGCGTGCGCGGAATTACATGTTCAGCGCGCGCTGGTCCACGGCGAGCGCCGCTTCGCGCATGACTTCCGACAGCGACGGGTGCGGATGGCAAATACGGCCGATGTCTTCCGACGCCGCCTTGAATTCCATCGCCACCACGGCTTCCGCGATCAGGTCCGATGCGTCCGCGGCGATGATGTGCACGCCGAGAATTTCGTCGGTCTTCGCGTCGGCGATCATCTTGACGAAGCCTTCCGCCTTGTTGATGCCGAGTGCGCGGCCGTTCGCCATCATCGGGAACTGGCCCGTCTTGATCTCGCGGCCTTCGGCCTTGAGCTGCTGTTCCGTCTTGCCGACCCACGCGATTTCCGGTTCGGTGTAGATCACCCACGGAACGCAGTTGTAGTCGATATGCGGCTTCTGACCGTCGATGATTTCAGCGACCAGCACGCCTTCGTCTTCCGCCTTGTGCGCGAGCATCGGGCCGCGCACCACGTCGCCGATCGCGTAAACGTTCGGCACCGAGGTCGCGCAGTGGTCGTCGACGTCGATGAAGCCGCGCTCGTTGGCCTTCAGGCCGATCGCTTCGAGACCGAGGTTGTCCGTGTTCGGCACGCGGCCGATCGACACGATCAGGCGGTCGGCTTCGAGCTTTTGCGCGTTGCCGTCCTTGTCCGTGTAGTTGATCGTCACGCTGTTATCGGTCGTGGTCACTTCGCCGACCTTCACGCCGACGTGGATGTCCAGACCCTGCTTCTTGAACTGCTTGGCCGCTTCTTTCGCGAGCGCCTGGTCAGCCGCGCCGAGGAATTCCGGCAGCGCTTCGAGCACGGTCACGTCCGCGCCCAGACGGCGCCACACCGAGCCCAGTTCCAGACCGATCACGCCCGCGCCGATCACGGCGAGTTTCTTGGGTGTGGAGTCGAAGCTCAGCGCGCCTTCGTTGTCGGCGACGATCTTGTTGTCGACCGGAATGTTCGGCAGATGACGTGCCTTCGAACCCGTGGCGATGATCACGTTCTTAGCCGTGACCACTTCGGTTTCGCCTTCGCCGCTCACTTCGATCTGCACGCCGGCGTCCGTCTTGCCGGTGAACTTGCCGTGACCCTTGAGCCACGTGATCTTGTTCTTGCGGAACAGGAATTCGATGCCCTTGGTCATCTTTTCGACGATGCCTTCTTTACGGGCCATCATCTTCGAGATATCGACCTGCACGTTTTCCACGGAAATGCCGTGGTCAGAGAGGTGATGCGACGCGTTTTCAAATTCTTCCGACGACGCGAGCAGCGCCTTCGAAGGAATGCAACCCACGTTCAGGCACGTGCCGCCGAGCTTCAGCGTGCCGGCCGGGTTCTTCCATTTTTCGATACATGCGACGGTCTTGCCGAGCTGCGCTGCGCGGATGGCGGCGATGTAACCGCCAGGGCCTGCGCCAATCACGACGACGTCAAATTCTTTGGACATGACAATCCTTTTGATGGCGGAACGGCGCGCGGCCACGCTTCGTGGCGCACGGCGTTCCTGTACTGCGGAATGCGAAAGACGTGATGCCTATATGGCGTCGATTTGCGCTAAGGCAAGCCGACGCCAGCCGAGCCGCGCTTACAGGTCGAGCAGCAGGCGCGCCGGGTCTTCCAGCGCATCCTTCATGGCGACCAGCGACAGCACCGCTTCGCGACCGTCGATGATGCGGTGGTCGTACGACAGCGCCAGGTAGTTCATCGGGCGGATCACGATCTGGCCGTTCTCGACCACAGCGCGTTCCTTGGTGGCGTGCACGCCCAGGATCGCGGATTGCGGCGGGTTGATGATCGGGGTCGACAGCATCGAACCGAACACACCGCCGTTCGAGATGGAGAACGTACCGCCGGTCATTTCTTCGATCGACAGCTTGCCGTCTTTGGCCTTCTGGCCGAATTCAGCAATCTTCTTCTCGATTTCGGCGAGGCTCAGCTGGTCCGCATTGCGCAGGATCGGCACCACCAGACCGCGCGGCGAACCGACCGCGATACCGATGTCGAAGTAGCCGTGATAGACGATATCGTTACCGTCGATCGACGCGTTCACCAGCGGGAACTTCTTCAGCGCATGAACCGCGGCTTTCACGAAGAACGACATGAAGCCGAGCTTCACGCCGTGTTCCTTTTCGAAGCGGTCTTTGTACTTGTTGCGCAGGTCCATCACCGGCGCCATGTTCACTTCGTTGAACGTGGTCAGGATGGCGTTGGTTTGCTGCGACTCGAGCAGACGCTCGGCGATACGCGCGCGCAGACGCGACATCGGCACGCGTTGTTCCGGACGGTCCTTCAGCCATTGGTCAGCCGAAGCCGGCGCCTTGACGTCCGGCAGCGACGGCTTCGCAGCCTTCGGTGCGGCGGCCGGAGCCGGTGCCGGTGCGGCCTTGGCAGCAGGAGCGCCCGCGGTCAGCACGTCACCCTTGGTGATGCGGCCGTCGCGGCCCGTGCCGGACACATCGCCCGCGCCCAGGCCCTTTTCGGCCATCAGCTTGCCGGCAGCCGGCGAAGCAGCGGTGTTCGCACCCGTTGCGGATGCAGCTTGAGCCGCCGGAGCCGGCGCAGCGGCGGGTGCCGGTGCGGCTTCCGGAGCGGGCTTCACTTCGGCTTCGACAGCGGCGGCGCCTGCCTTGCCTTCGGTGTCGATCTTGGCGATGACCTGATCCGCCGTGACGGTGTCGCCGTCGTTCGCGATGACTTGCGCGAGCACGCCGGCCGAGGGTGCCGGCACTTCGAGCACGACCTTGTCGGTCTCGATTTCGATGAGAATTTCGTCTTGAGCAACCGCTTCGCCCGGCTTCTTCTTCCACTGGAGCATCGTGGCTTCCGAGACCGACTCGGAAAGCTGGGGAACCTTGACTTCAACAATAGCCATTATGAATATCCTGAATACGTATCGGGTGACGGCGCGCGATCCATGGACCCGTCACCGCCTGCGAACCTTGACTGCCGCGCTGATCTTTCAGATGCGGCACGGGAAAGCGCCCTGCGCTTTCCCGGTTCAGCTCTTGTGATTATTTAGCGATCGACGCGCTCTTGAGGCGGCCGAAAGCGCCTTCGACCAGCGCCTTCTGCTGCTCGTAGTGCTTCGCGTAGTAGCCGACTGCCGGCGAGGCCGAAGCCGGACGCCCGCTGTATGCCAGCTTCTGCCCTTCCTTCATGCCGTCCTTCAGGTGGTGCTCGATGTAGAACCACGGGCCCTGATTCTGCGGCTCGTCCTGCACCCAGACCACTTCGGTCGCGTTGTCGTACTTCTTCATTTCCGCTTCGAACTGCTTGTGCGCGAACGGATAGAGCTGTTCGATACGGATGATCGCGACGTCGTTCGACTTCGATTCGCGGCGATGCGCCAGCAGGTCGTAATACACGCGGCCCGAGCAGGCGATCACGCGCTTGACCTTCTTCGCGTCGATGGCTTCGTCGACTTCGCCGAGGATCGGCTGGAACGCGCCCTTTGCCAGTTCCGACAGATCGGACACGGCTTCCTTGTGGCGCAGCAGCGACTTCGGCGTGGCGACGATCAGCGGCTTGCGGAACAGGCGGATCATCTGACGGCGCAACAGGTGGAAAATCTGCGCCGGCGTGGTCGGTTGAACGACCTGCATGTTGTGGTCTGCGCACAATTGCAGGAAACGTTCGATACGTGCCGACGAGTGCTCCGGACCTTGACCTTCGTAGCCGTGCGGCAGCAGCATGGTGAGACCCGAAACACGGCCCCACTTCACTTCGCCCGACGAGATGAACTGGTCGATCACGACTTGCGCGCCGTTCACGAAGTCGCCGAACTGCGCTTCCCACGCGACGAACGTATTCGGTTCAGCGGTCGAGTAACCGTATTCGAAGCCCAGCACCGCTTCTTCCGACAGCACCGAGTCGATCACCGTGAACTTCGCCTGACCTTCGGCGATGTTCTGCAGCGGCACATACGTGCCGTCGTTCCAGCGTTCGCGGTTCTGATCGTGCAGCACCGCGTGACGGTGCGTGAACGTGCCGCGGCCCGAATCCTGACCCGTCAGGCGCACTGCGTAGCCCGACGCAACCAGCGACGCGAAAGCCAGGTGTTCGCCCATGCCCCAGTCGAGCTTCGCTTCGCCACGGCCCATCGCGCGACGGTCGTTGAGAACGCGCTCGACCAGCGGGTGAACCTTGAAGTTTTCCGGCACCGTGGTGACGCGCTCGGCCAGACGCTTCAGTTCAGCGAGCGGCACCGCGGTGTCCGCAGCGTCGGTCCACTTGCGGTTCAGGAACGGCACCCAGTCCACCGCGTACTTGCTCTTGTAGTTCGAGAGCACCGGATCGACCGTGTGGTGGCCTTCGTCCATCGCCTTGCGGTAGGCCTTGACGAACTCCTCGCCTTCTTCCGCGGTGATCACGCCTTGCTGCACCAGCTTTTCAGCGTAGAGTGCGCGCGTGCCCGGGTGCTTGGCGATCGTCTTGTACATCAGCGGCTGCGTGACTGCCGGCGTGTCCTGCTCGTTGTGGCCCAGCTTGCGGAAGCAGACGATGTCGACAACGACGTCCTTGTGGAACTGCATCCGGAAGTCGATAGCCAGTTGCGTAGCCAGCACGACCGCTTCGGGATCGTCGCCGTTCACGTGCAGCACCGGCGCTTCGATCATCTTGACGACGTCCGAGCAATACAACGTGGAGCGCGAGTCGCGCGGGTCCGACGTCGTGAAGCCGATCTGGTTGTTGATGACGATATGCAGCGTGCCGTGCGTGCCGTAACCGCGCGTTTGCGCGAGGTTCAGCGTTTCCATCACCACGCCCTGGCCCGCGAAAGCCGCGTCGCCGTGGATCTGCACCGGCAGCACTTGCAGGCC
Organism: Paraburkholderia sp. BL25I1N1; assembly: GCF_003002025.1. Classification (GTDB taxonomy): domain Bacteria; phylum Pseudomonadota; class Gammaproteobacteria; order Burkholderiales; family Burkholderiaceae; genus Paraburkholderia. The sequence continues at coordinate 77,451 of NZ_PVZB01000022.1, read as the reverse complement.
GCTGTCGTCGCCGCGACGGTCCATACGGGCCTTCGCCGAGCCTTCGACCACCGGGTTGACGATTTCGAGGTGCGACGGGTTGAACGCGAGCGACAGGTGAACCGGGCCGCCTTCGGTCGAGACGTCCGACGAGAAACCCTTGTGGTACTTCACGTCGCCGGCCGGCAGGTCGTCGTGGTGCTTGCCTTCGAATTCGGCGAACAGGTCAGCCGGCATCTTGCCGAGCGTATTGACCAGCACGTTCAGACGGCCACGGTGAGCCATGCCGATGACGATTTCCTGAACGCCGTTGGCGCCGCCATGACGCACCACTTCGTCCATCGACGCGATGAAGCTTTCGCCGCCTTCGAGCGAGAAGCGTTTCTGGCCGACGTATTTGGTGTGCAGGAAGCGCTCGAGGCCTTCAGCGGCCGTCAGCCTATTCAGGATGTGCTTTTTCTTTTCGTTCGAAAAGTTCGGCGTGGAGCGGATCGACTCGAGCCGCTCTTTCCACCAGCGCTTCTGTTCCGGATCGCTGATGTACATGTACTCGGCGCCGATCGTGCCGCAGTACGTGTCGCGCAGAGCCTTGACGATCTCACGCAGCGAAGCACGCTCGAATCCGAAATACAGATTCGTGGCGCTGAACTCCTGGTCCATGTCGGCTTCGGTGAAGTCGTAGAACGCGGGTTCGAGTTCGGGAATAGCGGGACGTTCGCGGCGCTTCAGGGGATCGAGATTGGCCCATTGCGAGCCGAGGAAGCGATATGCGCCGATGAGGGACTGCACATAGACCTGCTTGCGAGCGGTAGCGAGATCTTCGCCGCCGGCTGCCGTACGCGGGATGAAGGCATTAGCCTTGGCCCGTTGTGCAAACGATTCGACGATCGGGCCATGGGCCACGTCGTTGGCATTGCTGCCATCCGATGCAGGGACGTTCTGCAACGCGTCGAAATAGCTGCGCCAGTTCTCGGGCACTGACGCCGGATTATCGAGATACGCTTCGTACATTTCTTCTACGTACGGAGCATTGCCGCCGAACAGATAAGAGTTCGACTGGAATTGCTTCATCATTTTTACGCTCACCTTTCTTCGAGTTTCTCGAGAAATAGCGGGTTACAGAACCTTCCGCGACACGGCCTGACCGTTTAGCGGATTGCGCGAATCAAGTCTTGCTTGGAAGGACCTAAAACTTTGCACCCGGGGAGCATATCACAGAACGGATAGTGCAGATAGCAGACGGATTGCCGCTGAAGCCCGTCACGACGGGCTTTCGGGCCACTTTCGGGAGTCGCAACAGTCTTCTGCGGAAATCGGGGACAAACGGTCAAAGCGGCGCCAGGCGCGGCATATCGGCGGCGACTGGAAGGCCGGAAACGACAAAAGCCACCCGAAGGTGGCTTTTGCCTGACTGCTAGCGTGCGCTGCACCGGCCAAAGCCGATGTCCGCCTGCTTAGTCCACCGCGCCCTTGCGGCTTGCGCTGCGACGCTCGTGTTCCTTGAGGTAACGCTTGCGCAGACGGATGGACTGCGGCGTGACTTCGACGAGTTCGTCGTCGTCGATGAATTCGACCGCGTATTCCAGCGACATCTGGATCGGCGGCACGAGGCGCACCGCTTCGTCCGTACCCGACGAACGGACGTTGGTCAGCTGCTTGCCCTTGATCGGGTTCACGACCAGGTCGTTGTCACGGCTGTGAATGCCGATGATCATGCCTTCGTACAGGGGCTCGCCCGGCGACACGAACATACGGCCGCGATCCTGCAGCTTCCACAGTGCGTACGCGACTGCCGCGCCGTCGTCCTGCGAAATCAGCACGCCATTGCGACGCTCGCCGACCGCGCCTTCCTTGACCGGCTGATACGAGTCGAACGTGTGGCTCATCAGGCCCGTGCCACGCGTGAGCGTGAGGAATTCCGACTGGAAGCCGATCAGGCCGCGCGCCGAAATACGGTACTCGAGACGCGTACGGCCACGACCGTCCGACGCCATGTCGAGCATTTCGCCCTTGCGGCGGCCCAACTCTTCCATCACGCCGCCCTGGTGGCCGTCTTCCATGTCGACCGTCAGGTTTTCGTACGGCTCGTGCTTCACGCCGTCGACTTCCGTCATCACCACGCGCGGACGCGACACAGCCAGCTCGTAGCCTTCGCGGCGCATGTTTTCCACCAGAATGGTCAGGTGCAGTTCACCGCGGCCTGCCACTTCGAAGGTGGTTTCGTCGCCGGTTTCCTTCACGCGCAGCGCGACATTGTGGTTCAGTTCCTTCATCAGGCGGTCACGGATCTGACGGCTCGTGACGAACTTGCCTTCGCGGCCGGCCAGCGGCGACGAATTGACGAGGAAGTTCATGGTCAGCGTCGGTTCGTCGACGGTGATCATGGGCAGCGCTTCCGGCTGTTCCGGTGCGCAGATGGTCACGCCGATGCCGATTTCTTCGATACCGTTGATCAGCACGATGTCACCGGCTTCAGCCGAGTCGACCTGCACGCGCTCGAGACCCTTGAACGACAGCACCTGGTTGATCTTGCGATTCAGGATCGCGCCGTCAGGACCCGAACGCACGGCGACCGACATGCCCGGCTTGATCGTGCCGCGCGTAATGCGGCCCACGCCGATACGGCCGACATACGACGAGTAGTCCAGCGACGTGATCTGCAATTGCAGCGGAGCCGACGGATCGGCCGGGCGAACCGGCACGTGTTGCAGCACGGCTTCGAACAGCGGGCGCATGTCGCCTTCACGCACGTCCGGGGTCAAGCCCGCGTAGCCATTCAAGCCCGATGCGTAGACGATCGGGAAGTCGAGTTGTTCGTCGGTGGCGCCGAGTTTGTCGAACAGGTCGAACGTCTGGTTGATCACCCAGTCGATACGCGCGCCCGGACGGTCCACCTTGTTGATCACGACGATCGGCTTCAGGCCGAGCGCCAGCGCTTTCTTGGTCACGAAGCGCGTTTGCGGCATCGGACCTTCGACGGCGTCGACCAGCAGCAGCACCGAGTCGACCATCGACAGCACGCGCTCCACTTCGCCGCCGAAGTCGGCGTGGCCCGGCGTGTCGACGATGTTGATGTGCGTACCTTCGTACTCGACCGCGCAGTTCTTCGAAAGAATCGTGATGCCACGTTCTTTTTCGATGTCGTTCGAGTCCATCACGCGCTCAGCGATCTGCTGGTTGTCACGGAACGTGGCGGTCTGGCGGAGGAGCTGGTCGACGAGCGTGGTCTTGCCGTGGTCGACGTGAGCAATGATGGCGATGTTGCGTAGGGCGCGAGTCATAGGAACCTGGAGACAGTTGAGTGCGCCAGCAGCAGCATTGTGTGAACGAAACCAACAAAGCCCAAAGCGCACTTTTGGGAACCCAATATTGTAGCACGTGCAAATGAAGCTTTCTGGTATTCCCTGATAGGGCCGGGGTCGGCGGCGCAGCGGCCGGCAGAAATGAAACGTAAGCACGCGGGCGAAATCCTACGCAAAATCACGCGGATTATGACTTGAGCGGAGAAAGTTCCTTGCCTAAGCTGTAATAACACTTGCCGCGTCAACCAACCGGCCTCTATAATCCTGCCTAGTCAACCATTGCATTCGCACGAGAATCATGACGGAGCCGTCCGCTACACCCCCGCCGGAGATCAGCGAATACCAGCTAGGCGAAAGCGTCGGCTATCTGATCTCGCGAGTGAAATCGACCCTGTCGAACCTGGTCACCCAGCGCAGCATGGCCGAACTCGGCATTACCAGTCAGCAGGGCAGCATCCTGTTTATGGTGGCCAGCGGCAAATGCCTGCTGGCGGCGGAACTGGCCCGTGAATACGGCATCGACGCGAGCGCCGTCACGCGGTTGATCGACCGGTTAGAGAAACGCGGTCTGCTGACGCGGGTTCGCAGCAATGAAGACCGACGAGTCGTGCGCCTCGCGCTGACGCCGGAAGGTCACGCCATCGCCGCCAAAATGCCGGCTATTTTCACCGGCGTGCTGGACAGTCTGCTAGGCGGCTTCACTCCGGAAGAAGTGGGTTTTCTGAAGAGCATGCTGCGTCGCGTGCTCGTCAATTCCGGCGATCAAACGGGACTAACCCGTGATGCAGCAAGCAATTTTGACAGCAAATCGTAATAAATTGCTTGCAGTGTCCATCATTACATTCCACTCAAAGAGTCGAGCGATGAAATCCCTTTCCCTGTCCGCGCCCGCGCTTTCGAGCCGGGCCGCCGTCGCCGCAGTGGTGACGGCGCTCGCCCTCACGGGGTGCGCGAACTACTTCGGTATGAAAAGCGACAAGCAGATCTCGTCGCCCGCTCAGTACGAGTCCGCCCAGAGCCTCGCCGGTCAGGGCGGCCAGTGGCCGTCGCTCGATTGGGCCAACCAGTTCGGCGACCCGCAATTGCCCAAGCTGATCGCCGAAGCGCTGGAAGGCAGCCCGTCGATCGCGCAGGCGCAAGCGCGTCTTGCCAAAGCCTCGTCGTATATCGAGAGTTCGCGCGCGGCGCTGTACCCGAAGGTGAACGGCAGCTATTCGTGGACCCGCGAACTGTTCTCGGCCAACGCGCTCTACCCGCCTCCGTACGGCGGCACCTGGTATAGCGAGAACAACGTGCTGGCCAGTGCGTCGTGGGATCTGGATCTCTGGGGCAAGAATCGTGAGCGGCTGGGTCAGGCCGTGTCGCAGGAAAAGGCCGCCGAGGCCGATATGCAGCAGGCGCGCGTGACGCTCGCGGCGTCGGTGGCGAGCACGTATAACCAGCTCGCGCAGCTGTACGCGTTCCGCGACATCGCCGCGCGCGAAATCGCCAACCGCCAGGATATCGGCCGCATCACCAACGGCCGCGTGACGGCCGGCCTCGACACCAATGTCGAACGGCAAACCGCGAACGGCAACATTGCGACCAGCCAGTCCAATTTGACCGACCTCGACGGTCAGATCACGGTCGTGCGCTATCAACTGGGCGCACTGCTCGGCAAGGGTCCGGATCGCGGCCTGCAGATCGCGCAGCCCGCGCTGACCAACGGCAACGTGGTGGCGCTGCCGGACAACCTGCCCGCTGACCTCGTCGCGCGACGCGCGGATATCGTCGCCGCGCGCTGGCAAGTCGAAGCCGCGATGCACGACGTGAAGGAAGCCAAAGCCGAATTCTTCCCCGACGTGAACCTCGCGGCCGGCTTCGGTTTCGACGCGTTCGGCTGGGGCCGCTTCCTTAAATCCAGCAGCCGTCAGATGCAATTCGGCCCGGCCATTCACCTGCCGATCTTCGACGCCGGCGCGCTGCGCTCGCAACTGAAAGGCCGCTTCGCCGACTTCGACCTGGACGTGGCGAACTACAACCAGACGCTGATCAGCGCCCTCTCGGACGTCGCGACGCAAGTGTCGTCGATCCGTTCGATCGACCAGCAGCAAGGCGACGCACAACGCGCGCTCGACGCATCGACCAAGGCATATGAGCTGGCTGTGATTCGCTACAAGGCCGGTTTGTCGCCGCAGTTGCAGGTGCTGACCGCCGACCAGAACCGCCTTGCCGCCGATCAGACGGTGACCGGCCTCAAGATGCGCCGCCGCGACATGCAGATCGGCCTCATCAAGGCGCTCGGCGGCGGCTTCGACGCGACGCAGACCGGCCTCGTGGTGCCGACCGATGCTCCGGCATCGGCCTCCGCCGCGACCACCGCTGCGAACTGAGCGCGCGAACCACGGCCAGATCGAACACACGCATAAACATCCGAATAAACGACGACGTCTGAAAGAACCCGGAGCACATTAATGAGCACCACCCAACAGCCCGCGGCTACGACTCAGCCGACCCAGCCGACCCAGTCGGCCCCGCAGCCGACGCAACCGCCGGCACAACCCCCGGCGAACAACGGCAAACGCAAGCTCATGATGACGCTGCTCGTCATCGTGATCCTGATCGCCGCGATCGCCTACGGCTTTTACTACTTCCTCGTCGCGCGCTTCCATGAAGACACCGACGACGCGTACGTGAACGGCAACGTCGTGCAGATCACGCCGCAAGTTACCGGCACGGTCGTCGCCGTGAACGCGGACGACACGCAAACGGTGAAGGCGGGCGACCCGCTCGTCGTGCTCGATCCGGCCGACGCCCGCGTCGCGCTCGATCAGGCCGAAGCGAACCTCGCGCAGACGGTGCGCCAGGTGCGCGGCCTGTTCGCCGACGACAATCAATACCAGGCACAAGTCGCCCAGCGCCAGGCCGACCTGTCGCGCGCCCAGGACGACCTGAAGCGCCGTATGACGGTCGCGCAAACCGGCGCCGTGTCGCAGGAAGAAATCTCGCACGCCCGCGACGCCGTGAAGAGCGCGCAAGCCGCCGTCGATGCCGCCCAGCAGCAGTTGAACTCGAACCGCGCGCTGACCGCCAACACTACGATCGCGAATCACCCGAACGTGCAGGCCGCCGCCGCGAAGGTCCGCGACGCGTACCTGAACAACGCGCGTAACAACCTGCCGGCGCCGGTCACCGGCTACGTGGCGAAGCGCTCGGTGCAGGTCGGCCAGCGCGTCTCCCCGGGCACCCCGTTGATGGCGATCGTGCCGCTCGGCGGCGTGTGGGTCGACGCGAACTTCAAGGAAGTGCAACTCAAGCACATGCGCATCGGCCAGCCGGTCGAACTGACGGCCGACGTGTACGGTTCGTCGGTGGTGTACCACGGCAAGGTGGTCGGCTTCTCGGCGGGCACGGGTTCGGCGTTCTCGCTGTTGCCCGCGCAGAACGCGACCGGCAACTGGATCAAGGTGGTGCAGCGTCTGCCCGTGCGGATCGCGCTCGATCCGAAGGAACTGGAACAGCATCCGCTGCGGATCGGCCTGTCCATGCAAGCCGACGTCAGCATCAAGGACGACAACGGCGGCCAGCTCGGCCAGGCGCCGAACACGGTCTACCAGACGAACGTGTTCGAGAAATACGGCGACCAGGCTGACGCGGAAATCGCCCGCATCATTTCGCAAAACGCAGGTCCGAACGGCGGCTCGCAAAAATCGACCCAGGCCGACGGCGCGAAGCCTGTCGCAGCGAAAGTGATGTAAGGCACGCGACGATTCAGACAAGGCTTCTTTAATGGCTCAGGCTCAGGCGCAAGTCCCTCATCCGCCGCTCGAGGGCGCGCAACTGGTGATCGGCACCATCGCGGTGTCGCTCGCCGTTTTCATGAACGTGCTCGACACGTCGATCGCCAATGTGTCGATTCCTTCGATTTCGGGCGACCTCGGCGTGTCGTCGGATCAGGGCACGTGGGTGATCACCTCGTTCGCGGTCGCCAACGCGATCTCCGTGCCGCTCACCGGCTGGCTGACCGAACGCGTCGGCCAGGTGCGGCTGTTCATGGCGTCGATCATCCTGTTCGTGATCTCGTCGTGGATGTGCGGCCTTGCACCGACCCTGCCCTTTCTGCTCGCTTCGCGCGTGTTGCAAGGGGCGGTGGCCGGTCCGATGATTCCGCTGTCGCAAACGCTGCTGCTCGCGAGCTATCCACGCGCCAAGGCGCCCATGGCGTTATCCATGTGGGCGATGACCACGCTGATCGCGCCGGTGGCCGGCCCGATTCTCGGCGGCTGGATCTCGGACAACATCTCGTGGCCGTGGATTTTCTATGTCAACATTCCGGTCGGCGCGATTGCCGCCGTGGCCACGTGGACGATCTTCCGCAATCGCGATTCGGTCATCAGAAAAGCGCCGATCGACGGCGTCGGTCTAGGCCTCCTGATCGTCTGGGTTGGCTCTCTGCAGGTCATGCTCGACAAGGGCAAGGATCTGGACTGGTTTTCGTCGACGACCGTCGTCGTCCTGGCGCTGGTGGCGGTGATCGCGCTCGCGTTCTTTATCGTGTGGGAGTTGACGGCCGAGCACCCGGTGGTGGACCTGTCGCTGTTCAGCCGGCGCAATTTCACGGGCGGCACCGTCGCGTTGTCGATCGGCTACGGCCTTTACTTCGGCAATCTGGTGCTGCTGCCGTTGTGGCTGCAAACCGACATTGGCTACACCGCGACCGAAGCCGGCTTGGTGATGGCGCCGGTCGGCCTGTTCGCGGTGCTGCTGTCGCCGATCACCGGCAAGATTTTGCCGCGCACCGATCCGCGCTATATCGCGACCCTGTCGTTTCTCGTGTTCGCACTGTGTTTCTGGATGCGTTCGCGTTATACGACCGGCGTCGATACGTTTTCGCTGCTGGTGCCTACCTTGATTCAAGGGATCGGCATGGCGGGGTTCTTCATCCCGCTGGTGTCGATCACCCTGTCGGGACTGCCGGGCAACCGGATTCCGGCGGCGTCGGGCCTGTCGAATTTCGTGCGGATCATGTGCGGCGGCATCGGCACATCGATTTTCCAGACGGCGTGGGATCACCGCACGATCATGCATCACGCGCAACTGGCCGAACAGGCTAACGCGTACAACCCGGTGTTCGACCAGTCGATCCGGCAGATGGGCGCGGCGGGCTTCAGTCAACCGCAGGCATACGGACTGTTCAACACGATGGCGACGCAACAGGCCGCGCAACTCGGTGTGAACGACCTGTTCTTCGTGTCCGCCGGCATCTTTATCGCATTGATCGCGTTGATCTGGATCACGAAGCCAGAACGTGCTGGCGGCGACGCGGGCGCGGCGGCCGCGGCGGCGCACTGAGCTTTCGGCGCAAGTCCGTATCCGGCAGAACGATATAAAAAAGGCGGGACCGCTTCTTCTGAGCGGTCCCGCCTTTTTCTTTGCAGCGCGTTTGTCGCGCGCTTGCTTGCCGCCTGCATGGTTTTCAGCTCGCCGTCGTGACGACCAGCCGTTCAGGTGCCAGCACACCCTCGCCTCGTCTGGCGACGCCAAGCAGACGCCCTTGCGCCGCGTACACCCGGACGCGCGGCGCATTCACCGCATCGCCCGTGATGGTCAGTTCGGATAGTTTCAACCGCTGACCGTGCAGGAAACGGCGCGTCTCGTCTTCGTTCAACTGCACCAGCGGGAATGTCGACAGCAACGCATCGACAGGTTGAAGCCATGCATCGCGTTCGCTTTCGGCTGCGTCGGACAATGCGTCGAGCGTCACCGAATTGTCGAGCGTCAGTGCGCCGACACCGGTGCGCCGCAGCGCCACCAGATGCGCGCCACAGCCCAACGCTTCGCCGATATCCTCGGCCAATGTGCGCACATACGTGCCCTTGCTGCACGTCACGCGAAACGTTACGTCCGGCAGCGCGCAGGCGAGCATCTCGAGCGCGAGGATCGTCACCTGACGCCCTTCCCGCTCGACCGTCTGGCCCGCACGCGCGTATTCGTATAACGGCTTGCCGTCGCGTTTGAGCGCCGAATACATCGGCGGGACTTGCGTGATTTCGCCGACGAACTTCGGTAGAACCGCCAGAATCGCGGCCTCATCGCAGGTCACTTCACGCGTATCGATCGCTTCGCCTTCGGCGTCGCCGGTGGTCGTGCGGATACCGAGGCGCATGGTCGCCTCATAGGTCTTGTCGGCTTCGAGCAGGTCTTGCGAAAACTTGGTGGCCTCGCCGAAACAGAGCGGCAGCAAGCCTGTGGCCAAGGGATCGAGCGTGCCGGTGTGGCCCGCCTTTTTCGCCAGATAGAGACGCTTCGCGCGAATCAGCGCGTCGTTGCTCGACAGGCCGAGCGGCTTGTCGAGCAGCAGCACGCCGTCGAGCGCGCGACGCGGCACGCGGGGGCGTTGAGGTGCGGTCATGTCAGAAAGACAAAAGTCTTCGAAGGGTGCGGAAAACAGCACTGAGCGCATAGCGGCTCAGGCATGGCAGCGAGCGCCGCGGCAAACAGCGCGTTCAGTCTTCTTTCGCGCGATTGGCGTTGGCTTCGTCGATCAAACGCGACATCTCGACGGCGCGCTCGATCGTTTTGTCGTAATGGAAATGCAGCGTCGGCACGGTGTGGATATGCAGGCGCTTGAACAGCTGATTGTGCAGATGGCCGGCCGCGTGCGTGAGCGCCTCGAGCGTCTGCTGCGGATCGCCGGTGAGCGTCGTGAAATAGATCTTGGCGTGCGCGTAGTCCGGCGTCAATTCGACGCTTTGAATCGTGACGATGCCGATGCGCGGATCTTTGACCTCGCGAAGCAGCTCGGACAGATCGCGCTGGATCTGATCGGCAATCTGCACGTTGCGATTGGGTGAAGAACGTTTTTTAGGCATGGTGTGATGTGATCCGTTCTGACGGATGCAAAAAAATGGTTCGCGCCGCTGCGTTTCGGGCTTTATCCTCGCGGCATTCAAACGGCCCGGGATGACCGGAAGAAACTCGAACGCAGGCGCTCTGCGCGACGGACACGAACAAAACGTGTGGCCCCAAAAACAACGGGCGGAGCGGGCGTTAAAGCCCGCTCCGCCCCTAGAGCCGTGCCGCGTGAATTACAGCGTACGCGCGACTTCGGTGATCTCGAAGACTTCGAACTGATCGCCTTCGACGATGTCGTTGAAGTTCTTGATCGACATACCGCACTCGAAGCCCTGACGGACTTCCTTCACGTCGTCCTTGAAGCGCTTGAGCGAATCGAGCTCGCCCGTGAAGATGACGACGTTGTTGCGCAGCACGCGCACCGACGACGAGCGCTTGACGAAACCGTCCGTGACCATACAGCCGGCCACCGCGCCGATCTTCGGTACCTTGAAGACCTGACGCACTTCGACCGTACCCGTGACGATTTCGCGCTTTTCCGGTGCCAGCATGCCCGACATCGCGGCCTTCACCTCATCCACTGCGTCATAGATGATGTTGTAGTAGCGAATATCGACGCCGTTGGCTTCCGCCAGCTTGCGCGCCTGCGCGTCCGCGCGGGTGTTGAAGCCGATGATGACCGCCTTCGAAGCCGTTGCCAGGTTGACGTCGGACTCGCTGATGCCACCCACGGCGCCGTGCACGATCTGCACGCGTACTTCGTCGGTCGAAAGCTTGAGCAGCGACTGCACCAGCGCTTCCTGCGAACCTTGCACGTCGGCCTTGACGATGAGCGGCATGTACGCCACTTCGCCTTCGCCCATCTGCTCCAGCATGTTCTCGAGCTTCGCGGCCTGTTGCTTGGCCAGCTTGACGTCGCGGAACTTGCCTTGACGGAACAGTGCGACTTCACGCGCTTTGCGGTCGTCCGGCATGACGATGACTTCTTCGCCTGCCTGCGGGACTTCCGACAGACCCTGAATTTCGACCGGGATCGACGGGCCCGCCGACTTGGTCGGCTTGCCGGTTTCGTCGAGCATGGCTCGCACGCGACCGTAGGCGCTGCCTGCCAGCACCACGTCGCCGCGGTTCAGCGTACCCGACTGGACCAGGATCGTTGCAACCGGACCCTTACCCTTGTCGAGCTTCGCTTCGATAACGAGACCCTTGGCCGGTGCTTCGACCGGTGCCTTCAATTCCAGCACTTCGGCTTGCAGCAGCACGTTTTCGAGCAGATCGTCGATGCCCGCGCCGGTCTTTGCCGACACCGGCACGAACGGCGATTCGCCACCGTATTCTTCCGGCACGACGCCTTCCGCGACGAGTTCCTGCTTCACGCGTTCCAGATTGGCATCCGGCTTGTCGATCTTGTTGATCGCGACGACGAGCGGCACGCCGCCTGCCTTCGCGTGAGCGATTGCTTCCTTCGTTTGCGGCATCACGCCGTCGTCGGCTGCAACCACCAGAATCACGATGTCCGTTGCCTTCGCACCGCGGGCACGCATGGCCGTAAAGGCTTCGTGACCCGGCGTGTCGAGGAACGTGATGACGCCGCGCGGCGTTTCGACGTGGTAAGCGCCGATGTGCTGCGTAATCCCGCCCGCTTCGCCCGCTGCAACCTTGGCGCGGCGGATGTAGTCGAGCAGCGACGTCTTGCCGTGGTCGACGTGACCCATGACCGTGACGACCGGCGGACGCGGCAACGATTCCGCATCGGAAATCTCGCCTTCGACCAGCATGGCTTCCGGATCGTCCAGCTTGGCCGCAACCGCGTGGTGACCCAGTTCCTCGACGATGATCATCGCCGTTTCCTGGTCCAGCATCTGATTGATCGTGACCATCTGGCCGAGCTTCATCATCGACTTGATGACTTCCGACGCCTTCACGGCCATCTTGTGCGCCAGATCGGCGACCGTGATGGTTTCCGGCACGTGCACTTCACGCACGATCGGTTCGGTCGGCGCCTGGAACGTGGTGTTCTGATCCTGATGCTTGCCGCGACCCTTCGGGCCACCGCGCCAGCCGCGATCGACACCGCCGCTCGTATCGCCACGCGTCTTGATGCCGCGGCGCTTCGCGGCGTCGTCCTGCCAGCCGCCCTTGCCGCCGCCCGGCTTCTTCTTGTCGCCGGCGGAAGGCGTGGTCGTGGCTGCCGGAGCCGCAGCTGCCGGCTTCTTGGCTGCCGGACGCGCCGGTGCTTCACCCGCCGGACGCGCCGGCTTGTGAAGCGTGCCCTTCGCTTCCGCGGCCTTGGCCGGCTCAGCGGGCTTCGGTGCCGGTTCCGGCGCCTTGACCTGCGCCTTGCGCGGCGTGTTCATCATTTCGCGAATCGCACGCGCTTCGGCTTCAGCCGCGGCACGGCGCTTGGCGATCTGTTCCTGCTCGGCACGCGCTTTTTCAGCAGCCTGACGCGCTGCGTCTTCTGCTTTCTTTGCGGCTTCGCGTTGCGCGGCGCGCTCTGCTGCGGCGCGCTCGTCATCCTGCTCGCTTTGCTTGGCGACCGCCGGCTCCGCAGCCTTGGCGGCGACCGGCTCAGCCTTCGCGGCCGCAGGCTGCGCAGCTTGTGCCGGCTTGGTAGCCTGCGCCTGCTCGCGAGCTGCCGCCTCGGTCGCAGCACGCTTCTTCGCGGCTTCTTCTTCGGCGCGACGACGCTCGGCTTCAGCAGCCGCTTCGCGCGCCTGACGTTCCGCTTCTTCGCGCTCGAGTTGTTCCTGACGCGCCTTCAGCTCCTGAGCCTGCTTTTCGAGCAGCTCGGCTTCGTGACGAGCTTCCTCTTCACGACGCTGGAGTTCCAGATCGTCGATGTCGGCCTCAGCCACATGATTCGATGCATCTCCGTTTTCAGCGGAGGTTTCGTCGCGGCGGACGAAAGTGCGCTTCTTACGCACCTCGACCTGAATGGTGCGAGCTTTGCCCGTCGCATCGGATTGCTTGATTTCCGACGTATGCCGTTTCGTCAGCGTGATCTTGCGCTTGTCAGCATCAGTCGAGCCGTGAGACTTGCGCAAGTGGTCGAGCAGACGCGCCTTGTCCGTTTCGGACAAGCTATCGTCTTCGCTCGCTTTTGTGACGCCCGCCGCCTGCAGCTGCTCAAGCAGCACGCCTGCAGGCATTTTCAGTTCCGCGGCAAATTGGGCTACGTTGTTACTCGCCATTCATTCCTCTTAATGCAAGGACCGATTCCTTGCGGTTAGCATCGGGTCATGCGGCCTGACGGCCGCTTCAATTTAGTGCGCCATGGTCATTTCTCACTGGAACCAGTGTTCACGTGCTTTCATGATCAACGCCTTAGCGGCATCCTCTTCCATTCCGGTCATCTCGACCAGTTCATCCACAGCCAGCTCGGCGAGTTCGTCGCGCGTCTGGATCTGATGTTCGGCCAGCTTGGCGAGCAGGTCGGCGTCCATGCCGTCCAGGCTCTTCAGGTCGAGCGCTACATTTTCGACCTTTTCTTCATTCGCGATTGCCTGCGTCAACAGCGCGTCGCGCGAGCGGTTACGCAGTTCGTGGACGGTGTCTTCGTCGAACGCTTCGATTTCGAGCATTTCGTTGAGCGGCACATAGGCAATCTCTTCGAGGCTCGTAAAGCCTTCGTCGATCAGGATGTCAGCGACTTCTTCGTCGACATCGAGACGCGCCATGAACAGGTCACGCAAAACGCCACGTTCCTGATTCTGCTTTTGCGCAGATTCGTCCGGCGTCATGATGTTGATCTGCCAGCCGGTGAGTTCGCTGGCAAGACGCACGTTCTGGCCGCTGCGGCCGATCGCGACCGCCAGTTCGTTTTCGTCTACGACGACGTCCATCGAATGTTTTTCTTCATCGACGACGATCGACTGGACGGCTGCCGGCGCGAGCGCGCCGATCACAAACTGTGCGGGATCCTCCGACCATAGCACGATGTCGACGTTTTCGCCACCGAGCTCGTTACGCACCGCCTGCACGCGCGAACCGCGAATGCCGACGCAGGTGCCGATCGGATCGATGCGCTTGTCGTACGCGACCACACCGATCTTTGCGCGCACGCCCGGATCGCGCGCGGCCGCCTTGATTTCCAGCAGGCCTTGTTCGATTTCCGGCACTTCCATCTCGAACAGCTTCATCAGGAACTCGGGCGCCGTACGCGACAGTTCGATCTGCGGACCGCGCGCGGTGCGATCGACCTTCGCGATGTAGGCGCGCACGCGGTCGCCCACGCGCAGGTTTTCCTTCGGAATAAGCTGGTCGCGACGCAGCAGCGCTTCGACACGGCCGGTTTCGACAATGAAGTTGCCCTTGTCGAGACGCTTCACCGAGCCGGTCATGATGTGCTCGCCGCGCTCGAGGAAATCGTTCAGGATCTGTTCACGTTCGGCGTCGCGCACCTTCTGCAGGATCACCTGCTTGGCGGCCTGCGCGCCGATACGGCCGAATTCGATCGACGGCACCGGTTCCTCGATGAACTCGTCGAGTTGAATCTCGGGCTTCTGTTCGCGTGCTTCGAACAGCAGGATTTCCTGATCCGGCTCCTGCAAGCCGGCTTCGTCCGGCACCACTTTCCAGCGTCGAAACGTTTCGTGTTCGCCGCTTTCACGATCGATCTGGACGCGAATATCCGCGTCTTCTTCGAAGAGTTTCTTGGAGGCCGAAGCGAGGGCCGCCTCGAGCGCGGCAAATACCACGTCTTTGTCGACGTTCTTCTCGCGTGCCAGCGCATCCACCAGCATCAACACTTCGCGACTCATTGTTTGCGGCTCCTAAAGTCAAACTTCGGAACGAGGCGTGCCTTATCGATATCCGCGAGCGTGAAATCGAGCATCGCGGCGCCTTCCTTCCCTTCAAATTCCAGACCGATCGTCTCGTCTTGCGGAGCATGCAGAATGCCCCGGTACGATTTCCGTCCGTCCAATGGCTTTTTCAATGTGATTACCACTTCGCTGCCTGCGAAGCGTTCAAAATCCGCCAGTTTTTTCAGCGGGCGGTCGAGCCCCGGCGACGATACTTCAAGCCGCTCGTAATCGATATTTTCGACCGTCAAAACGTGCTGGAGCTGACGCGTGACTTTCTCGCAGTCTTCGATCGCGATGCCGGCCGGCTGGTCGATATAGATACACAACATGCCGCGCCCGGTGCGCTCGAGATCGACGAGCTCGTAGCCGAGTCCCACGACCGTGGTTTCAATCAGTTCCGTCAGTTGCACAGTGCCCTCTTAGATGTTCGCGCAGCGAGCCTGCCGCTTGTTTTGCAAACAACCAATGCGGGCCGCGCGCCAAGCCGGCGCACGTTCGTGCTACCCGAGATGCCGAACCACTGAGAACTGCGCGGCAAAAAAAAATGGGCTAAACGCCCATCATCTTATTGCCGGTGGTCGCACCTGAGCCGCACATAAAAAGCCGCACGCCCAGCGACTTCGCGATTGTAGCCATTTTTCGGGACAAACGCAAACCGCAGAACGCCGCCCAACGCGCTTTTCCGCTTGATTTCATGGGAATCTTTCAACGATATGACGGCGCTTCGGGGCTTTTGCAAGGCGGCTGACGCCGCCCTGAACCCGCACCGGACAAGCGGGGCAGATGAAATCCGCCCCCACTTCCCTTTACGCCGCGGTTTTATGCGTCACATGAAATGTGAGCGGCGCCGGGCTAATGCCTTTCGTCGATCGACTCTGCCGGTCGCCGGCGAAAGATCCTTGAAAAAGATCCGTGGCTCACCGCCATCGCATGACCGGCGTGGTGCTTAGCGACCGCGCGAACGGCCGCGAGGAGCGCCGCCGCCACGATTGGCGCCGCCGGCGTTGCCGCCGCCCGCACGGTTGCCGGCACCGCCGCGATTGCCGCCCGGCCCGCGATTGCCACCGCCGCTACCCGGATTGGGACCGCCGCTGCCGCCGGCGCGCTTGCCGCCGCCGGCCGCACGGTTGCCACTGCCGGACGGTGCGCGATTGCCATCGACTTCACGGCCGCCACGCGGGCCGCCCGCGCCGCCGCCCATCGGGCCACTGAACCCACCAGCGCCACGCGCGCCGCCGCGATTGCCGTAGCCACCGCCGAAACCTGCGCCCGCACCACCACCGAAGCCACCGCCCGCCGCACCTCGCCGTCCCTGACCCTGGCCGCGCGGTTGTTGCTGGTCGAAGCGGCCATGCGACATCAGCACGGGTTCGCGGCCGATGAAGCCCATCGACGTCTGCATCGGATCCGGCTGCTTGCGCTCCGGCGCTTCCCGGCGACCGCCCTTGTCTTCCGCCGGCGCCTTCAGGCCGACCGACGCCATCAGCGCGCGCACCTGGTTGTCCTCGAGCTCTTCCCAGCGGCCGCGCTTGAGACCCTTGGGCAGCGAGATCGGGCCGTGACGGGTACGAATCAGGCGGCTGACCATCAGGCCGGCCGCTTCGAACATACGGCGCACTTCGCGGTTACGCCCTTCGGCGAGCGCGACGTGATACCAGTGATTCGTGCCTTCGCCGCCGCCATCGCGGATACGCAGGAAGTTCGCGGGGCCGTCTTCCAGCTCGACGCCGTTCAGCAGCTTCTGACGCATGCCTTCGGCCAGTTCGCCGACCACGCGCACCGCATATTCACGCTCCACGCTATAACGCGGGTGCATGAAACGGTTCGCCAGATCGCCCGACGTGGTCAGCATCAGCAGACCTTCGGTGTTGAAGTCGAGACGGCCGACCGCGAGCCACTTGGCGGTTTTCATCGGCGGCAGATTGTCGAACACCGAAGCACGACCTTCCGGATCCGCATGGCTGACGATTTCGCCGGTCGGTTTGTGATACAGCAGCACGCGCGGCGGCTTGTTGGCCAGCTTGCGCTTGACCGGCTTGCCGTTGATGCGAACCTGGTCGGTCGGCATGATGCGCTGGCCGATGTGAGCCGGCTCGCCGTTCACCGACACGCGGCCGGCGACGATCAATTCTTCCATGTCGCGGCGCGAACCCATGCCGGCTTCGGCCAGCACCTTGTGCAGCTTCGGCGCGTCGTCGTCAGCGGCGAGCACGCGCTTGGGCGCGGCCGGCTTGCCACGGCGCAGCATCGGCGCGCGCACGCCGCCGGTGGTGCTGTTGTCCGCGTCGAACGCGGGCGATGTGACGTACGAAAACAGATCGTCCTGACCCGCGACTGCCGCGGCCGCCGGCGCTTCACCGCCGCGGCGGCTGTTCTGACGCTGGCCGCCTTCACGCGGCTGACGCTCGCGTTGACCTTCACGTTGACCTTCACGCTGACCTTCGCGCGGCGCGCCGTCACGCGGTGCGCCCTCACGCTTCACGCCGCCCGCATTGCGGCGCGGCCCTTGACCCTTGGCGCCGGCGTCCTTGCGCGGCATACGCACTTGCGCGACGACTTCGCCGTCCGGCGGCGCTTCGGTGACGACCGGCGCCCCTTGCGCGGGCGCGCCTTCGGCGCCCTTCGTCTTCGCGCCGGCGCGACGCCGGGCGATCAGGCTGCGCGGGCCGCGACGCAGGCCGCGGCGCGGACGGTCTTCGCCGTCTGCTTCCGTGGTCTGCGCCGGGCGCTCGCCCTCGCCTGCCGACGCTTGCTTGGTGCGCGTTTCGTCAGCGCGCGCCGACGGCACGGCGCGCTCGGATTCGGACGAATCGGTGTCGTGGGTATGTGTCAAAACAACCTCAAAATGTCAGGTCGCGCACGCCCGTTGCGGGCGTGGCAAAAAAAGTTCGGTTACGTCAGGCGCTGCGCGACTCGGGTTCGTCGTCGGTCAGAATGCCTGCGTCCTGCGCCGCATCGCGACGATCCAGAGGATCGCCGTGCGCCGCCTTGGTCGGGTTCGGCTCGGCGGCGTGCTCCGTATTGCGGAGTACGCCCGAGTCGTGCGCGGGTATTGCCGGATCGGCCTGGGAGACCGGATCGTGATTCTCTGCGGACTCGGCGACGCCGGTCTGCGGTACAACGTTCGCCGGGTGCGCAGTCTCAGCCTGTTCCTGCGCGGCCGGCGTGGCAGCGGCGTCCGTATGCGCTCCGGACGATGCCGATGCGTTTTGCGCGGCGACTTCCACCGCCGCGTCGGCCGCCTGCGCCGATTCCACCGGCTCAGCGTGCTGCGTCTCGTGCGCTTCAGCAAACTTGTCGGCGATTTCTGTTCCTGACGCCTCGTTCAGTTCTCCAGGCGGGCTGTCAGCGGCATGGCCAATTGCGTCGGCGGAGTCGGATTGCGGCGCTTCGCTCGTGGCGTGCGGAATATTCTCCGCCTCGCCATCGGCAGTTGCGCTCACAAGCTCATCAGCAACAGCGCCTGCTTCAACTACCACGCCGGAATCCACCTGCTCTTCTTCCGGAGCCGAAACCTGTGCGACATCGGCCTCGGCGAACTCGATTGCGTGCTGGCCGAGCAGATCCGCGTTCAACTGTGCCGACGGATCGGCGAGCGGCGGCAATTCGTCCAACGCCGTCAGCCCGAGGTCGTCGAGGAATTGCCGCGTGGTCGCGTACAGTGCCGGGCGACCCGGCACGTCACGATGACCGATCACTTCGATCCAGCCGCGATCTTCGAGTTGCTTGACGACCTGCGTATTCACCGTGACGCCGCGAATCTCTTCAATGTCGCCGCGCGTCACCGGTTGCCGGTATGCAATGATCGCGAGCGTTTCGAGTACCGCGCGCGAATATTTCGGCGGTTTCTCAGGATGCAAACGATCCAGATACGAGCGCATCGCGGGCTTGCTTTGAAATCGCCAGCCCGACGCCAGCCCGACCAACTCCACACCGCGCCCAGACCAGTCCTGCTTGAGGTCTTCGAGCAACGTCCGAACGGTGTCTGCCGACACGCCGTCGGCAAAGAGCTTGCGCAACTCGCCGAGCTTTAACGGCTCCTGCGCGCAGATCAAGGCAGTCTCGAGGACGATCTTCGCCTCTTGGGTATTCATGCAGCTAGGTCAGACCCTGTGGTCAAAGAACCGGATCAAACAGACGATGTGGAACTGAAGACGCGCTCGCCCGATTCTGATCGGTCATATTGATGGGAGCACGCACCGGGGGGAGGCGAAACAGACAATCGAACCAAACCCAGCCGGACGGAGCAGCGATATTCCTGAAGGGAACCGCGTGACTGAGCGCCATATTACGCAAAAACAATCAGTGCGTAAAGACGAAATCCCCCGCGCATTTTCCAACCCCGGCTTCACGGACGCGCTTTAGTGAAAAAGCGGGCTTAATTTGATAAAAACCCGCTTTTTTCCGCCGATCTTCGCTTGGTTGGCTCAATAGCTTCAGGCAGCCACCTTTTCCGCCACGAGTTCATTGTGCCGCTGCATGTTCCCTCAAGAACCGTTTCAGGCGCTCGACGCCCGCGTCCAGCCGCGCCGTGTCGCAGGCGTAGCACCAACGCACGAAGCCCTCGCCTTGCGGACCGAACGCGCTGCCCGGCGCCACGCCCAGCCCGACATCACGCACCATCGCCTTGCAAAGCTCCAGGCTGCGCGAGGCGCCCGGCATCGAGAAAAACAGATACATCGCGCCGGGCGGCGCCTTGACGTCGACGCCGGGCACCGAGGCGAGCGCGCTCACCAGATGGTCGCGCGACGCCTTCAGATCGCGCACCAGTTCCTGCGTGAAGCACTCGCCCTGCTCGATTGCCGCAATGCCCGCCTGCTGCACGAAGGCCGGGGCGCATGAAGTGTTGTACTCGACGAGCTTGCCCAGATCGTCCATCAACGCGGCCGGGGCGACGATCCAGCCGAGCCGCCAGCCCGTCATCAACCATGCCTTCGAAAACGAATTGATGCAGATCACGCGTTCGTCTCGGGTGGCCAGATCGAGGAATGACGGCGCCGTGCGCGAGGGCGCCCCGGCCGCGCCGGGCTCGGCGTTCGCATAGTAAAGGCGTTCGTAGACTTCGTCCGCGACGATCCAGATGCCGTGGCGCCGGCAATGCGCCAACACGGCACGCTGCTCGTCGCGGCTCATCACCCAGCCCGTCGGATTGTTCGGCGAGTTGATCAGGAGCATTTTCGTGTCCGGCGTCAACGCTGCCAGCAGTTGCCCGAGGTCGAGTTGCCAGCCGCGCTCGCCGTAACCCAGCGCGACCGTTTCGACATGCGCGCCGAGAATCTTCGGAATCTCGACCAGATTCGGCCACAGCGGCGTGACCGCGACGACGCGGTCGCCAGCGCCCACCACGAGTTGCGCCGCGAGCATCAGCGCATTCACGCCCGCGCTCGTCACCGCGATGTGCTGCGCCGACGTCGCGCCGTGCAGGTCGCTGACATAGCCCGCCAGCGCGGCGCGCAGCGGTGCGATGCCGAGGTTGTGCGTGTAGAACGTCGCGCCGGCCGCGAGCGACGCGCTAGCGGCCTCGCGGATGAAGGCGGGCGTGACGCGGTCGGATTCGCCGAACCAGAACGGCAGCACGTCGGCGACGCCGAAACCGGCGTTGGCGACTTCGCGGATCTGCGAAGGACGCAGTGCGCGCACGGCATCGCGCGCGTTCGGGATGGATGGCACCGGCAGGTCCGATTCGCTCATCGAGGCTTCCAGACGGGGAAAGGCATGGGTTGAACTTCAGCAGAGGCGATAGTTTAGCTTGGTGCGTCTTTTCGGGACCGCGAAACCGCCGGATGAGAATGCGTGGGGACGATTGGTCGCGGATGGGGCGCGGCCAGGCGCCATGCTTCGAGAGCCGCGCCGATCGCCCCGTCGCACCGCCCGAACTCAGGGTAGCGCACTCGTCACGCCACCGCGCCTTCTACCCATCGGAATTTCGCACTCTTTAAGCGGCCGCGGATTCGCCACTCCCTGGAACATCGCGCACCTTCGACCACCACAAACTAGTTCAAGTCCTCCGCCCTCCCCGGCAACTGGCGAATCAGTCCCCACACCGCCTCCGCCGCCGGCGACAGGGAGCGGTCGCGCCGCCGCACCAGCTCGACCGTACGCTCCGCGCGCGGCTCGAGCGGCCGGGCTACCAGCGCCGCGCCCGCCGGTAGCGGCAAGGCCAGCCAAGGCAGCACGCTCACGCCGACGCCCGCCTCGACCAGCCCAAAAACGGTCGCGGAATGCCCCAGCTCCTGCACCACCGTGGCGCTCACGCCATATTCCTGCATCGCGGCGTCGATGATCGGCCGGCTGCCCGATGCGTAATCGAGCATTACGAGCTGCTGGCCGTCCAGGTCAGTCCACGCCACCTGCTCCTGCGCCGCTAATGGATGATCGTCGCGCGAGACGACGCAGAACGAATCCGTCATCAGCGATTCGCTTAGCAGGTCGTCGGCGGAAAACGGGCCGATGATCACGCCGAAGTCCACCTCGCCCGACTTGACCTTGCGCACCACGTCGCTCTGCACGTCGTCGCGCAAGCCGAGCGCGATATAGGGGAATTGCTGCCCGAACGAGGCCACCACGCGCGGCATGAGCCGACATGCCACCGTCGGGCTGGCGGCCACCACCACGCGTCCGCGGCGCTGTTCACCGATTTCGCGGATCTCGCGAAGTGCGTCGTCAAGGTCGGTCAGCAGACGCGACACGCTCGACACCAGGTTGCCGCCGACATCCGTGAGTTGCACCTCCCGGGTAGTGCGGTCGATCAGCTTGAGACCGATCTCGCTCTCCAGTTCCCGCACGCAGCGGCTGACTGCTGACTGCGTCAGGCCGATTTCATCGCCGGCGCGGCTGAAGCTCTGCAAACGGGCAACCTCGATGAAAACCCTTAGCTGACGCAGCGTGACATTCATTTACCGACCTCATCAATTGCATCATTTGATGCGCATTGTAAGGCCAAAGACAGCACCCCAGATCCTTTTCGCAGTTTCGCTGCAATGCAGCAATAAGGCGCAAACGCACGCTGGTCGGGCCTGATTGCACAAGATTGGTGATTGTCCCGATTTGCGAGATGGGTTTTTTGGATTCTTATACGCCCCTAGCTAGCGCCCGCGCTGGCCCGCTGTCACAGGGCTTTCAGGCGGTTGGACTCAACTTGGCACACTTCCTGCGTTTAGATGCACACAAGGGTCGGCGCCATGATTCTGACTGCATAGCAGACCGTGGCAAGCCCGACCCTCCTTGGCACTCGCCTATCGAGTGCATGGAGAGTGCGCGGCGCGGGGCAGCGCACCGGAGTTAGCTTCGCTGAGGTGAAACATGATGCTGTTCGACGATTTGAGAGACAACGAGTGGGCGCTGGTCGAGGCGTTGTTCTGTGCGGAGCCCGCACGGAGCGAACGGCGCGGTCGGCCACGCGTGGAAGCGCGCGCGGTTGTCAACGCCGTGCTGTGGGTGCTGTCGACGGGCGAAGGCTGGTCCAAACTGCCGGGCCGCTATCCGTCGCCGCCGACTTGCCGCCGCCGTTTCGACGAGTGGCAAGCCGATGGTACGCTCGCCGAAATAGTTAAGCGACTCGGCACGAGCGGCCGTGAAATTTCGCTGCGCGGCCGGATTGGCGCGACCGCCGCGAAACCGCCGGCACCGCCGAGCCGTGATCGCCTGCGCGGCGCATTCTGGACCAATCCGGAATCGTGGCGCGCGCCGGTCAAGATGGCCTGACGCATACTGTTTCCCCCGGGCGCCTGCGGGCGCCCGGCATGTATCAAACCCAGGTCGACGCGTCTTCATGCGCGCCCTGCCTGATATGGGCACCGCTCCCGGCGCGCCCACCACAGTCGTCCCTTCCCGCCGCACCCAGCCTGCGCGCTGCTCCAGACGTGTGAAGCAGCGCCGTCGTTGCGGGTGAAACATCCATTTACTATTACTTACAGCGTGCTTTCGTGACTGGGCATACCTTATATGTATGCAAACAGGCCTTGTTGATCGGCTTGACGGGAGCTCAGCATGAAACCAATGTCACTGCTTCTGTGCGGCATTGTCGTTTCATCAATGGCCGCACCGGCGCTCGCTCAAGAGCGCCAACAGGCCTGGAACTGGAGGCCGGATCGTCCGGCTACCATCGAAGCCTGGCAGCAAAGCGATACACGCGCTCGCGACTTCACACCGCCGGCGCCGCGTGGGGATTTGCGCGGCGATATCGCCAGCAATGTGCGTACGCGGCCGGAGCCGCCTCGGCCGGATGCGACGCGCCGGCGTTAGGCGGAGCCGGACGTGAGCCGCGGCCGTGCGCCGTGCCGGCGAAGTTCCGCAGCGCATATTGAGTAATTGGGGGAACCACCGCGCGTCGTACCAGTCTGATTTAACGCCATTAGCACAGCGTGGCAGTAGTAATTCCGGTACGCCCGTATCCTCGCGATACGGGCTTTTTTTTGCGCTGTCCTTGCGCAAATCGCACGGCCTGCGGGCACGCAAGACACACGGCGCAACGCAAGCGCAATGAAGCGAAGACCGAGCAATGGGGACGCCGCCAGCCGCTCGAAGCGGCCGGGAAACGACGCCTGCCGCCCGCCGGACCTAAGGCCGGACTTCGAGCGCGGCGGTAGGCCGCGTGTCGGCGGTGGCGACGACGTAGTCGTTCATGCGCTGCGCTGTCCAGCTGAGCAGACGTTCGTCATGGGCGAGCCGTGCAAACTCGGCTCTGCCGCGCTCCGTGAGCACGGCGATATCGACAGGTGCGTGAAAGCCCGGAGCCGGCGCGACAGTGCGCTGCCGAACGGTGTCCATCAAGCCTAGTGCGCGAAGATATTGGAAAACACCCGGCCTTCTAGCCCATGGGACCTGGCGATATTGCGCCCGCCGCAGCGCTTCAAGTACCGCTTCGTTGGAATACGTGGTCATCTCACTTCTTTCTTAAAGTGCAGCTATGACACATTTATGCCCAACACGTCACCGCGCCACCAGTGACGCGCGTAGCACCCGCCCTTGGCTGGAAGCTGACTGCAACGTGTGCAGTCGAATTCCGCCAGGTGCTGCCTGGTCTCGTTTTCGGACCCCCCGTCTGAACGGCATGTTAGCGTTCTGTCCACGAGCCGACGATGCAACCGCTGCGGCGCGATAGCAAGCCCGTGGATTTGTCCCGAAAGACATACGTTACCCCATTTAAATTGATTCTATTCACTTTATTAGCGCTTTTTTTTGCAGCAATCGTGCTATGGAAGGGCGCCCGCCGCCCTCTCGCCATCTGCATGGTCGCCTTCTTCTGGCTGCTCGCCTCAGGCTGGCTCACCGCGCTCTTGCTGCGCTTGGCGCAGCCGCACTGGCGGACGGAGACGCCGCCCACGTTCGCGCCGCGCACCGCGATCATCATGCTGGGCGGCGGCACGATCTACGGCGACGACCACGTCCTCATGCCTCCACGCGACGTGCTGGCGCGCATTGCGGCGAGCGCCGAGTACTACGCCGCCTGCAAACGCGCGGCGGATACGTGCCATGTGATCGTGAGCGGCGGCAATCCGCAGCGGCATCGCGCGACCGAAGCCGACACGTATCTGCCTTACCTGCTGCGCCGGCAAGTGCCGCGCGCCGACATCGTGCTGGAAAACAGCAGCCGCACGACCTACGAAAATGCACGCAACGTCTCCAGCATTCTGCAGGGCTCGCGTTACGATTCGCTGATCCTTATCACCTCGGCCTATCAGATGCCGCGCGCCCTGCTCGACTTCCACCGCTTCGGCCTCGCGCCGCAGCCGATGATTTCGAACGCGATCGGCGCAAGTCTTGGTGTACTCCCGCGATATGACAATCTGGCGTGTGCGGAGGTCGCGTTGCACGAATTGATTGGCATCGCGCAATTTCACGTCTATCGCGCGATTGGCTGGTTCTGAAATTCGAGTCGCATGACAAAACGATTATTTAGAGATGCCAACCATGTGCTTGAGTGGTGATACGTCGTCATGACCTCCCGCGCCAGTCAACACGCATCGCAATTGGCACCCGAACGTAACCAGATGTAACGAATTGTCATTGGAGTTACAAAACCCTCTGTTGGAGCGGATATTGCTGGCTAGAATGCATTGTCTTTCCGTTTGGACAGGCAAGTACTCAGGTCCACAACCACTCTGCGGAGGTAGCAATGAAGAAAGTGTCCCTGGCGATCCTGGTTTCCCTCAGCGCCGTAACGGGCGCGGCCTATGCGCAGGACAACGGCGTCATGATGAGCACCGATCCGGCCAAGGCCGCCGACGTCGAGCAGCGTGCGCAAGATTTGCAAAACCGTCAGCAAGCAATGGACAGCGCACCGGCCATGCCGATGAAGCACCACAAGGGAAGCATGCATCACAAGAAAGCGCCCAAGGCCGACGCCGGCTCGTAAGCATAGCCACCCAACTCACCCGCGGCCCCGCCGCGAGCGAGCAAAAGCCGAAGCCGGCGCCGCCGGCTTCGGCTTTTTGTTGTTTAATGGGTTGGCGAAAGACTCGCCAGACGCGGAGCAGCGCGGCGCGCCGAGCCGGCCCGCGCCGGCGGCTCGAGCCTTGCGGCGCCCGGCGGGCGGTGTGCTAAAGTCGCGCACCGACCGGCGCCTGGCCGGAATCCCCTAACCCGTGCGCACCTTGGTGCGGAGGACAGCATGAGCAACATTCAGCTTGATATCGAATGGACTGAAGCAGCATCTCGCAAAATCGAAAAACTGATGCCGCGCGGCGGTCAGGAAGCGTTTCTGGCGCTGCCGCCCGTCGAATGCCTGCCGATGGAAGGCGATGTGCTGTTTCTCGGCCCGGACGGCAAGCAGCAGCCGTTCATCGTCGCGGAACGCCAGTATCACCATGACGGCGACGCAGACTGGACCATCATCCTGATTCTCGACGTTCCGCAAGCCACGCATTAACAGCACAAACAGCACAAACGGCGAACGCCGTGCCGGGCCGCTCGTGCCCGGCAGCGCGCTCGTCGTTGTGCGATTCGCCTGAAGGTTCAGGCGATTTTCGACACGACGCGAATCTCCGCGCGTTCCACCCAGTCTGCCACCGCTTTCCTGTACGCCTCGATGTGTGCCGATTTCGCATGCACCGCGAGCGCTTCCTGGCTTTCCCAACGCTCGACAAACACGAACCGGCGCGGCTCCTGCAGGTCGCGGTGCAGATCGTACTGAAGCGCTCCCTGCTCGTTGCGCGTCGGTCCGACCAGCCCTTCGAGCGCCTGCCGCAGTTGCTCTTCATAGCCCGGCTTCGCCACCGAGATTGCGACCACCGCGATTTCCGACATGCCTGACCTCCTTTTCACGAAAAGCAGCAGCATACCGGGCGCTCGTCAAAGCTGCAGGCGGCCTGCGCGCAAATGAGCGGCGCGCGTGTTCAGGCATCGCCTGCACCGACTCATAACCGGTTCAAGCATCCTTCCGTCTGAGTACCGTCCTTGCCTGGAGTTTGGCGGGTGTCCGCTTGCCGCCCTGTTACGCTCGGTTTCATACAGGCGATTGATTGCGCGAGGCGCAACCGGATTTGCGCGGCGAACGCGCGCAAAACTCACGCCGGACGGCCGCTCGGCGTGGAGATCGGCATCACCGCAGATATGACCCTGCGTCTGTGATTACCCGCACATTCACGCGAATTGCAAACTGATAGACTGGTTTTGACTAATTCGCCGGAGTCCAGCATGGCTGGCATCGCTCTCCGCGTTCCCGGGCTGTATTCGAGCTGCCCCGCGCACGCGTGGGCCGTGCATCCGTTGCGCGTCGCATTGCCTGGCGCGTCCCGTCACCCGTTTGCCGCGATGTCGCCATGTCCGCTCTCTTACCCGCCTTTATGCCATCCGTCAGCGAACTGACCCTGAGCGGCCTGCTCCCGCATCTGGTCCGGGACGAGTCCGGCTGGACCGCGACGTGGCGCGCGCTGACTTTACATAGCGTGTTCCAGCCGGTGCTGTCGGTCACGCACCAGCGCGTGGTGGGCTATGAGGGCTTGCTGCGTGCCTTCGATCCGGTCGGTTTGCCGGTCTCGCCCGACGTGCTGTTTTCCGGCACCCGCTCGGCCGCGGACGCCCGCGAACTCGACCGCATCGCGCGCTGTCTGCATGTGGCGAATTTCATGGAGCAAGGCATCAGCACCGGCTGGCTGTTTTTGAACACGCGCCCGCAGGTGTTCGAAACCGGCTGGCCGCAACGCGCGTTCATCGACGAACTGTCGTCGCATTTCGGTCTGCCGCAGGAACGCATTGTGATCGAAGTGCTTGAGCAGCCCGCCGACGACGAATCAGCTGTCGCCAGCATGCTCGCCGCGTCGCAGCCGCGCGATTTCCTGATCGCGATCGACGACTTCGGCACTGGCTTCTCGAATTTCGACCGCGTGTGGCGCTTCCGCCCGGACATCGTCAAACTCGACCGTTCACTGGTCGCGCGCGCCGGCAGGCGCGAAGGCGACGACTCGATGATCGGCCATCTGGTCTCGATGCTGCATCAGTCCGGCACGCTGGTGCTGGCCGAAGGCGTCGAAACCGATGAAGAGCTGATGATCCTGATGGAGGCCGATGTCGATTTCGTGCAGGGTTTCTGGCTCGGCCAGCCGAAGAGTTCCGTGAAGGCGGCCTGCGCCAAGGTGCCGGCGGTGATCGAATCGATGTGGAGCAAGTTCGCGGAGTACGAACGCAAGCATGCCGGCCACCAGCGGCTCGGTTTTGAAGGGTTCGCAGAAGCCGTGCTGAGCGCCGCCGAGACCTACAAGGCCACCGGCGATCTGCGCCAGGCGGCGCAAAAGGTCTGGCATTTGCGCGAGGCACGCCGCGTATTCATCACCAACGGGCTGGGCGAGCAAACCCTGCCTTCGGTGACGGCCGCTTCGGTGCCGCCGCCTCCGCTACGGCTCGCACCGCTCTACACCGATACGCGCAGCAACTGGTCGCGGCGTGCCTACTTCAAACACGCGCTCGCCGCGCCGGGGCGCGTCGCGATGATGGGCCCGCACTATTCGCTCGCCGACGGTCAGGACTGCTACACCGCGGCCCTCGCCTTCGAGCATGGCGGCCCGCATGTGTTGTGCGTCGATTTCGTGCCGACCGCCACGACCGCCGTGGCGCGCCCTTCGGGACCCGGTCCTTCGGGACGCGGCAGCAAGCGCTAGTCGTCGACGCGGCCGCGGCCGGATTTGATCTCACTGCGTTTGGCTTTGCCGTCGAGGCGCCGCAGGTTCGACGCGCGCGTCGGCCGGGTTGCGACGCGCGGCTTGCGCGTCACGCTGACGCTTTCAATCAGTTCATCGAGCCGCGCCAGCGCCGCCGCCCGGTTCATCTCCTGCGTCCGATGCTCCTGCGCCTTGATGATCACCACGCCGTCGCGCGTGAGCCGGTGATCGGACAGCGCGAGCAGGCGCATTTTCAACACTTCCGGCAACGACGATGCCTGCACATCGAAGCGCAGGTGAATGGCGCTCGACACCTTGTTGACGTTCTGACCACCCGCTCCTTGCGCGCGCACCGCGGTCAGTTCGATTTCGTTCGGCGGGATCGGATAGCGGGATGTCATGACACGAGCTTGAATCGGAAAACATGAGTGTACACAGCGCGCGACCGATCACCGACTACGGACTATCGAGCGCGCCCGCCGATGCGAAAAACTATTTGCGTCGACGCGGGCAGTTCATCGATACTGCATTTTTCGCTTACAGCGTAAATTCACATGAAGTTCCGCCCAGGGTTTGTGCTGGAACTGGCTGTCAACTTTCTGTTGCCGTGGCTCGCCTACCGGCTTGCGCTGCTGCATCTGGGCGAGACCGGCGCGTTGATCGCGTCAGCCGTGCCGCCGATCGTGTGGAGCCTGATCGAACTCGCGCGATTTCGGCGCGTGGACGCGCTCAGCGTGATCGTGTTGGCCGGCATCGTACTCTCGGTCGCGGCCATGGCGCTCGGTGGCAGTCCGCGCATGCTGCTGTTGCGCGAGTCGCTGGTATCCGGCGCGATCGGCGTGGTGTTTCTGCTCTCGTTGCCGATGCGCCGCCCGCTGATCTTTTATCTCGCGCGCGCCACCGTCGCGCGCGAAATGGAAGGCGGCGCGGCGCGCTTCGAGGCCCTGTGGCAGGAGCGGCCGGCTCTCGTCAGCGCGATGCGCTTGATGACGCTGGTGTGGGGCGTCGGCCTGACCGGCGAGACGGCGTTGCGTGCGTGGATGGCGCTCACGTGGCCGATCGAGCGCTTCCTCGTGGTATCGCCGTTTATCGGCTACGCCATTTATGGCGGCCTCGCGTTGTGGACGTTCTGGTATCGGAAGACCATGCCTGGCCGGGTCGAGGCGCGTGTGCAGTCGGGTGGCGCGGCTGGTTGAACGGGTTCGGCGCGAAATGGGCGCTTGGACCGTGGCGCCAATCTACCTTCTGCCGTTCTGCCGTTCTGCCGTTCTGCCGTTCTGCCGTTCTGCCGTTCTGCAGCCTAACCCGCGCGACCAGCTCGCGAAGCAGCCTCCCGCTGTCCGAATCCGCTATTCAACCCCACGCCACACCTCCGCGATCCGCGCCGCCAGCCCCGAGTCGCGCTGTGTCGGTGTCGCAATCGCCTGCGCCAGCACGGCGCGCGCGCCGATCACTTCGACCCGTTCACGCGCGCGGGTGATCGCCGTGTACACCAGTTCGCGCGACAAAACCCGGCTAAATACCGACGGCAGCATCAGCACCGCGTGCTCGAACTCGGAGCCCTGCGATTTGTGAACCGTGAGCGCGAACGCTGTGTCGTGCGGCGGCAGCGCCGCCGGCGATACCGCTCGCAAGCCGCCGTCGCCCGTTCGGAAATACACGCGCAACGCGCCGTTCGCGCCCGGCAACGCAATACCGATGTCGCCGTTGAAGAGACCGAGCGCGTAATCGTTGCGCGTCACCATGACGGGGCGGCCGGCGAACCACTGCGCGCCCACTGCCAGCGTCACGCCCACCGCGCGCCGCACCTGCGCCGCCATCGCCGCATTCACCTGATCGACGCCGCGCGGTCCGGAACGGGTCGCGCACAAAATGCGAAAACGGTTCAACGCGTCGAACAGTGGCAATGGGTCGGGCGTTTCGGCTGCCAGCGCTGTGGCAAGCGCGTCGACGTACGGCGCGAAACCTGTGGCGAGCCGTGCGACGGTGCGCTCGGCAAGCGTCGCGTGCGTGTCTTCGTAAAGCGCCGCAGCGCACGTTTCTGTCGGATCGGTGCGCAGGACATCGAGCGCGGCGCTCGCCGAGCCATTGCGAATCGCGAGCGACAGACGGCCGATGGGCGATTCCAGGCCGAACCGATAGTTGCGCTCGAGCCAGACGACACAATCGGCGAGCGGGTTCTGCATGGGCGACGCGGCCGCCGTGTGCGAAGGTGGTGGCGCGACGCTTTCGAAAAGGTCGCCAACCGGCAGTTCGTCGAAAGCACCAGGCGAGTCCGTGTGTGCAAACAGATCGTCGTCGGCTGCATCAGGCTGCGCGAAAAAATCCGCGGGCCCCTCGCCGAAGCCCCGCGATGCGCCGGGCAATGCCTGCGCGAGTTGCGTTTCGTCGATGCCGAGCGCGTCGGCGATGCGCCGCAAACCACCTTGCGTGAAAGCCGGGCGCGCGCTGAGTTCGGCGAACACCGCGCCGGCTTCGACGGCGGCGAGCTGGTCCTTGTCGCCGAGCATCACGAGACGAGTCTGCGGGCCGATGGCGTCGAGCAGATGTGCGGCCATGGCGACGTCGATCATCGACGCCTCGTCGATCACGACGACGTCGTAAGGCAGCGGATTGTCCCGATGATGCCGGAAGCGTCCTCCCGGCCCGGAGCCGAGCAAACGGTGCAACGTGTACGACGTCTGCGGCAAACGCGCGGCGAGTTCAGGCGGCAAATCGCCGGCGCGCGCGAGCAACGCCTCCTGCATGCGCTGCGCGGCTTTGCCGGTGGGGGCCGCGAGTGCGACGCGCAGATCCGCGCGTGCATCGAGCAGGCAGGCGAGCACGCCGACCACGGTCGTGGTCTTGCCGGTGCCCGGTCCACCGCTGACAATGGTGAGTTGCCCGGACAGCGCCATGACCGCCGCGACGCGTTGCCAGTCGACCTGGTCGTCCTTCGGCGGACCGAAGTAGCGCAGGAGACGCTGGTGGAGTGTCCCGGCATCGGCCAATCGCCCGACACGCTCTCCCGCCCGCGCATGCGCCACCAACGCGCGCGCAAGCCGCCGCTCGTAGTCGTAGTAGCGAGCCAGATACAGCCGCCCTTGCCCATCGACCACCAGCGGCCGCAACGCCGCCGAGCTTTGCGAACCATCGCTCGCCATGCCGCTGGCGAACAGCGCGGCGCGCACTTCCGCGCTCGACGCCTCGAAGCGTCGCGCCAGCACCGCGAGCGGCACGCATACGTGGCCTTCGGCCGTCGCGCGGCTCGCGGCGAACGCGCTCCGCGCCGCCCACTTGACCGCCTCGGCCGGCGCGCCGCCACGCCGCGCCAGCGCACCGATGCGGCGCGCGAAACCTTCGGCGAGCGCAATACTGAAATCCGCCGGCGCGGGCAGACTCACGCCGATGTCGTCGAGCTCGGGGGGCGCCGATGCGCTCTGTTCGAACGTGCTCATTGAGCACCTCCGATCATGGCCGCATCGAGCAGCGCGACCAGCTCGAATGCGGGACGCCGCATATGCACGCCTGCTGGACCATCGGCATCGCGCCAATGCGGGCGCACGCCGCGCACGAACAGATATAGATAGCCGCCGATATGCGTGTCGTACGAATAATCGCGCACCCGCGTTCTCAGATAACGATGCAGCGCAACCGTATAAAGCAGCGCCTGCAGGTGATACGCGTGGCTCGCCATGGCCGCTTCGAGCGGAGCCGCGGCGTAGTCGGCGGCGGTGTCGCCCAGATGGTTCGACTTCCAGTCGACGATCCAGAAACGCCCGTCGTACTCGACGATCATGTCGATAAATCCTTTGACAAACCCACGCAACACGCCGGGTTCCAGCGCGACGTCGGGATAGCCATGTTCGATCAACAGTTCGCGCAACGCAGGGAAGTCCAGCGACGGCGCGGCGAACAGAAACTCGAGCTCGTTCAGGCGCCGGCGCGGGTTCAGCTTGGCGAGCGTCATGCCGGGCTGCAGTTCGGTGGTGACCACGTCCCTGAGCAGGTTGTGCATCATCGCCGGCAAGCGTGCGGCGAGTTCGGGCACAGCCGGCGCCGGACGCTCGCGCAACGCGCCGCGAATGGCATCGGTCCACGTATGCGGCGCGGTGAAATCAGCGAGTTCGAACATGCGGTGCAGACAGTCGCCCGCAGCGGCGCCGCGCGGAAACGCGAGGATGTCGTCCTCGGCGTAGGCCGGAACCTGAGGCGTGGGCGCGGGCGCGACAACGAGCGCATCGGCAATCTCGTCGTGATCGGGACGCACCTCTTCCACCGGCGCGTGCATCTCTTCGCTCTTACTGCCGGCGGCGATCAGCCCGCTAAAACTCGCCATGCGCCACTGATCGCGCAACGGCCTGCGATTGGCCCGCGCCTGCATGCGCGCGCTGCGGTCCTGGAGGCTTTCGAGCGGCACGCGGCGCGCCGGCCTCGGCAGTGCAGCGAGCGCGATCGGGCCGCCAGCCAGGGCCTGCCAGCGCGCCGACAATGCGGCTTCGTCGGGCGGCTCGGCGAGCCAGTCGCCGAACTCATGACCCTCGCCGGCCACGAGCCAGTTCAACACGCTGCGGCGCGACTCCTTGGTGGAGCGCGAGGACTGGTACGTGCCGGCCACCAGATAGCAGCGGTAGACCGCGCGCGTCAACGCCACATAGACGAGCCGCGCCCGTTCCGCCGCCTGTTCGCGCACTGCGTAGCGCGATGCGTGCTCCGCTTCTTCGTCGTTGCAACCGTAGTGCAGCACCGCGTCGCCCATGTCGTCGTGATACTCGCGCGCATCCGGCAAACCGGACGACGGCGGCTCGCGCAGCCCGCCGTCGTTCAGGAACGGGCAGAACACCACCGCGTATTCGAGCCCTTTGGATTTATGGACCGTGACGATCTGCACGAGGTTGCGATCGGACTCAAGACGCAACTGCGCGTCTTCGCCGCCGCCCTGCGTGCGCTGCGCGGCGAGCCAGCGCAAGGTCGGCGCGATGCCGGGCTGCGTTGCGGCGCGCGCCTGAACCAGTTCGGCCAGATGGTTCACGTTCGTCAGACGACGTTCGCCATCCGCCGCGGCAACCAGCCGTTGCGCGACGCGCAGCTCACGCATCAGCGTGCGCCACATCACCGCGAAACCGCGCTCGTGCCACAGCGTGCGATAGCGCAAGAAACGCTCGACCCAGCCCATCGCGTCGGCGGCGTGCGCGGGATCGTCGGCGACCGATGGCGCGTCGGCGACCTGCTCGAGTCGCCACAAAGCGGCGGCGTCGAGACCCAGCCAGTCGGTGGCGAGCGCGGCGCGCAGACGGCGCAGATCGCCTGGCGTATCGACGGCGGCCAGCACACGCTCGATCTGCTCGGCGTCGAGCGTCGCGAACACCGACGCCTGCGCCAGTTCCACGCTGCCGACACCCCACGCGGCCAGCACGCGTTTGATCAGACTGCCCTGCTTGTGCGTCTGCACCAGCACCGCGATGTTGCCGGGCGCGAGCGGCTCATCGCCGATCGTCACCGCGCCTTCGCGCGCGCCGCGCAACAAG
Source organism: Paraburkholderia sp. BL25I1N1 (assembly GCF_003002025.1). Taxonomy (GTDB): domain Bacteria; phylum Pseudomonadota; class Gammaproteobacteria; order Burkholderiales; family Burkholderiaceae; genus Paraburkholderia. The sequence continues at coordinate 43,924 of NZ_PVZB01000022.1, read as the reverse complement.
CGCACGATTTCGGCGGCGCACGCTTCGCTCGCTTCGCGCTGGGCCTCGCGTTTGGTCAACGCGGCGTCGCCTTGCGGCAAGGTCCAGATACGGAAGTCGCCGGCGCTCGCGTCCGGATCGGTGAACGGCGGCCTGCGCCGTTCGCCCGCGCGCACCGGCTGATAGTCGAGACCTTCCAGCACGAACGCTTGGTGGTTGGCTTCAAAAAGCCGGTTGCACGCCTCGACGATGGGCGCGGTCGAGCGTTGGTTCACAGCCAGCGTGTAGCACGCGGATGCCGCCTCACGCGCCGCCAGATAGGTATGCAGATCCGCCGCGCGAAAACTGTAGATCGCCTGCTTCGGATCGCCCACCAGAAACAGCGGGCCGGCCGGCGCGAAGATCCGGCTGAAGATCGCGAACTGCAGCGGATCGGTGTCCTGAAACTCGTCGATCAGCGCGGCGGGATAACGCGTGCGCAACGCATCGGCCAGCCACGGATGCGCGGCGAGCGCGCGATACAGGTTGGACAGCAGGTCGTCGAACGACACCACGCGACGCGTGCGCTTGCGCGCCACCAGTTCGGCGGGCGCGTAGCCGAGCCAGGTCTGCACGAGCGAGAGCCAGCGCGCGCGTTGCGCGGCTTCGGCCGCGACCACGGCCGCCGCCAGCGCTTCGGCATGCTCGAAGAACGCATGTTCGGGCGGCTCGAACTTGACCTTGGTGGCCTTCTTCAACGCCGAGGCCGTCAGCTTCAACGCGGCCTTCGGCGGCGGCGCATGACAATCGCCCTGCGCGAAGTACTCGGTCCATGCGGCGATCGCGGCGCTCACATGGTCGGGCTTGTGCGATGTCTTGCTCAGACGGTCTTGCGCCTGGGTCAGCAAACTGACGATCGCGTCGCGCTCCGCATGCCAGAGCTCGCAGGCAGCGTCGAAGCCGGCTTGCGGATCGGCACCCGTGCCGCTGGCGTCGACCTTGCCCCAGCGCAATTGCGCCAACGGCTTTTTCAACCGACGCGCGAGTTGTTCGTCGAGTGACGCCGGGCCGGCGCGTTTGGCCACCAGCCAGGCGGCGAACGCAGGATGCGCATGCGCCACCGGTTCCACCTGCTCACGCCAGAAGTCAGCCGCCATTTCGAAGCGCAAGGCCGCGTCGTCGGCTTCCATTTCGAAGGCGAACGGCATGGCGGCGGCGAACGGCGCTTCCTGCAACGCGCGCTGACAGAATGCATGGATGGTGTGGATCGCCGCCTGGTCGAAGGTGCGCAGCGCGCGCCGCACCACTTTCAATGCGTTCTCGCGCGCGAAGCCTCGCTCCGGCGCCAGCGTCGTTTCAAAGAGACGGCGGATGAACGGATCGCCGCCGTCGTCGTCCAGGTCAATGGCGCGGTCCAATTCCGCGAGACGCCCGCGTATGCGCTCGTGCAATTCCGCGGTCGCCGCCTTCGTGAACGTGACGACGAGAATCTGATCCGCATTCAGGTTCTTTTCGAGCAGCAGCCGTACGTACAGCGCGCAAATATTCCAGGTTTTGCCGGTGCCCGCCGACGCCTCGATCTGATTCACGCCGTCGAGCGAACAGGCGAAGACATCGAGTTCTTCGGCGACCAGCGCGTGATGCTTCGTGGCACCGCTCATGATGCGCTCCGCAGATGTTGCAGGAGCGGCTTGAACACGATCGCGGCGAGGCTGCCGAACGGTTCGTCGAGCGTGAGCGGCGTGCCGCGCAAGGCAATGCGCAGGGCGGGGTCGTCGGACTCGCCGCGAACGCGGTCGTTGATCCACACGCCCTGCACCGCGGAATCGCTTTCGCTGACCTTGGCCCATGCGCTCTTCGGGAAGAAGCGCAGTGGCAGCATGCGGCCTGCCTTGAACAACGCGGCGAGCGGCGCCAGTTCGTCGAGCGGTGCGGCGACCGGCACGAGCTCGAAGCTCTCGCCGCTGCCATGCCAAACGGTGCGGCGCGGACCGTTTGGCTGCGCGGCGCAATAGACCAGATGCGCGAGCCATGCCGACAGATAGTCGCGGGCGGTAGGTTTGGCGTAGCGGAAAATCACTTGTCCTGTTTCGGTGAGCAGGTTCAGACTGCCGTGCAGTTCCAGCGGCGTTTCGGCGGCTTGACGAAGCTGCGCGTCATGCGGGCCGAACAGCGCACCGGCCATCCCGGCGCTGTCGGGCCAACGCGGCACGATGTCGAGCATGAATGGCAATCGCTCGACACCCGAAGCCACCTCGCGGCGCACGCTGTCGGCGAGTTGACGCAACGCGCCAAGTTCGCGCGCTCTCCACACCGCGCCGGTCGCACCGCCCGGCAATTCCGGGCTCGCTGCCGCCACGCGGCGCACGCGTTCGAACACGACGTCGTCGTCCGTATCGACGTCGAGCAGCACGGGCAAAAGACGATCCGCCAATGCATCGCGCCCCGCGTAATCCAGGTCGAACGGCTCGGTATCGAGCAATTCGCCTTGTGCCTCCGACAGCACGATACCCAAGCGGTCGCGCAACAACGCGCGCGCAGGATGCCGCCAGAAACGCACGAATTCGTCGAAGGCAATCGGCGCGAGTTCTTCGGGAGGCAACGGTCGATCGAAGAACGGCGCCGCAGCCGGATGTGAAGGCGCGGCCAGCAACGTGGCCAGCTCGGCGCGGTCCGCGTCGTAGCTGAACAGCCCGGATTGCGACGAGAAATAGTCCGACGCGAACGCCTGCAACGGATGGTCGACGATGAACGCATGCCGCGCGCGCTCGACTTCCGCTGGACTCGCGCCCTCGCCCGCCGACGCCTGCGCGAGATGGTCGAGCAATTCGTCGACCAGCGCGGCCGGCGGCAACGGCGCGTTGTCGCGAATGCTGCGGCCCGTATAAGCGATGAAGAGACGATCGCGCGCCGCGAGCAAAAGATCGAGGAACAGATTGCGCTCATCGTCACGCCGTTGACGGTCGCCGGCTTTGCCGAACGCGGCCATCAGATCGAACTCGTCGGCGCGCGCAAGACTCGGCAACACGCCGTCGTCCATGCCGAGCAGGCAGACGACGCGATACGGCAAGCCGCGCAAACTCGTCAACGATGAAAACGTCACGCTGCCCCAAGGCACGCCGCCGCGCGCGGGGTCGTCGAGTGCCTCGGTGAGTGCGCCGCGCACCACCGCGGCAGGTATCGCGACTTCCTGCGCGCCGGCCTGCATCGCGTCGCCCATCTTGTCGATCGCGTCGCGCACGGCGGCGAGCGAATCGGCGAACTCGACGCCGCCGTCGAAACACTGCGCCAGCGTTTCGAGCAGCAGTTGCGTCCATTCGGAGGGCGTGCGCTCGATCGCGCAATTCGCTGCGAAGCTGTCGATGTCGTCCACGAAACGCGACAGGCGGCCGAGCAATTCCGCTTCCGAACCGTCGGCGCCTTCGACTGGCAGCCAGGCATCGACCGGTTCGCCGCCGTCCGGCATCGCGTAGCCGAGATAGAGACGCGTGAGCGCATCCGCGAACGTGTGACGGGCCATCGGCACGTGCTCGCCGGACGGCTCGACCGGCGCGAGCCCGCGACGCGCCCCTGCCGCCGCCAGCCATTCCTGCGCGGCTTCGAGCGAGCTGGCGTCGATTCCGTAACGCACGGCAATCGCGTCGACGCGCAGCCATTCGATCAGATCCGGCGCACCCACGCTGCGCTCGGGCAAGGCCAGCCAATCGAGCAGCAACCGCGCAACCGGATTGGCCTGCGACGGTGGCAAGCCGGTAATCCGATACGGAATGCGGCGCGTGTCGCCGGGCGGCGTGGTGCCGAACACGGCGTCGATCAGAGGACCGGCCGCCGCGAGGTCGGACACGGCAACCAGCACGTCGGACGGCTGGAGGTCGTCGAACTCGTCGAACCAGCCGAGCAGACGATCGTGCAGCACTTCGAGTTGGCGCGACAGGCTGTGGCAGACGTGAACTTCGATGCCGCTCTCGATCGGCAACGCGTCAGCCTCAGTCTCGTCCCGCAGATTGAGAATGCCGTTCTGCACGGCGGCGAGCCAACTCGGCTCCGGGTTCTCGGTGAAATCGCCGGCCTCGCCTGAAGCAGCGCTCTCGGTCAACTCGTGCAGCATGTGCAACTGCGCCTGGGTCTGGCGGCCCCACTCGGCAAGCAGTGGATGGCCGACTTCCTGATAGTCGAGCTGGCCGGCGGCGTCGAGCGCCTCGACGCGCCCTGCGCTGACGACGTCGAACCAGAACTCGCGGCACGGATTCATCACGTACAGCCGCACGTCGATCCAACGCGAGAGCGAGCGCAGCAACGCCACGTGCAACGGCGGCATGGTCGGCAGCGCGAACACGCTGACCGCTTCGGGCCACTGCGCATTCGAAATCGCCTCGAGGTCGAGCGTGCCGATTTCGTCGAGAAAACGATAAGCGGGCGGCAACGCAGCCGCGGGCGTTTGCGCGTTGCCTGAGAGTTCCGTCAGCACAGCGCGCCACAATGCCGCTTGCCAACGCTCGTCCTCGCGCGCCGCTTCACTCGCGCCGACAAGGCGCGGACCGGTGTCGTCAGCCGCGCCGCTTGCGAAGATCGAGCCGCGCTTCTGCCATTGCAGCAGCCATTCCGGGCGATAGGTCAGATAGTGGTCGAGCACGGTCGCCACGCGGCGCGCGAGTTCATAGCGCATCGACGCGTCCGCTGCATCGAGATACGTGCGTAGACGCGGCGACGCATTCCACGGTAGCGCTTCGTCAGCCTCGCCCAACAGCCGGTAGCAACGCCACACGAGCCGGTCCGGCGCGAATGGCGAATGCTTCGGCACCTCGATCACGCCGCCGATCTGCGCCCATAGCCATTGCGCGAGATAACCAAAGTTGACATTCGCGCAGATGCCCTGGCGCGCGGCGATATCCAGTTCGAGCCGGCGCCGCACCGCCGCGCTCGGGACGATCACGGGCTGCGCGGTCCAGGGATCGGCCGGCGCTTGTGCCAGGTCGTCGAGCAGCGCGCCGACAAGGGTTTCGTAGCGATTCGAGTAGAAGAGCTGGAGCATGGATCCTGGGGCTTGCGGGCGGCATGGGCGGAACGCCCCAAGCCGCGACAGACATTGAAGCGACAGCATAACAAACGCATCCCCAGGGCAGAACCTGGCCGAACGGACGAGGTCAGGTCAGCCATAAAATCAGTTAGACTCGACGGCAGTTCGGGGCTGCCCCGGGTCTGCCCGGGTATGCCTCATCAACCGCGGTTTTCTCAGTGAATGGAATCCAGGCAGTCGATGCGTTATTCGGTTGAAATAAAAAAATTCCTCTACAGCCAGTACTTTTATGGCGGCCTGCGCATCGCAGTCGGCGTGTCGTTACCGGCGGTTCTGTGTCTGATCGTGTTTCACGATCGCGAGCTCGGCTTCACGATCGCGACCGGCGCGCTCGGCGCGTGCGTGGTGGATATGCCGGGGCCGCTCAAGTACAAGCACAACGAGATGCTGGCGTGCACGGTGATCGGCTTCCTGTCCGCGCTGGCCACCGGGCTCGCCACGGTGAACGCGGTGGCGCTGTGGTGCACGGTCGTGCCGCTCACCTTCCTGCTGTCCCTGATCGTCGTGTACGGCAACCGCTGGCCTCAGATCAGCTTCGCCACGCTGTTCATGATGATCATGACGCTGGAAGAGCACTTCACGCCCATGCAGGCGCTCGTCAACGCTTCGTGGATCCTGGTGGGCGGCCTCTGGTACACCTATTGGTCGACCTTCGTGAGCCGCTGGATGATGCATCGCATCGAACAGCAGGCGCTGGCCGAAAGCGTGTTCGCGTGCGCCGACTATCTGCTCGCGCGCGCCGAGTTCTACGACCTCGATAACGATCTCGACGAGTGCTATCGCAACCTCGTCGACAAGCAGATCACCGCGGTGGAGCGCCAGGACGCCGCGCGCGACATCGTGCTGCGCAATCTGCCCAGATTCAAGAGCGGCAAGCTCGAACCACGCCGCGCCATGCTGTTCAATCTGTTCATCAACACGGTCGATCTTCACGAGCTATTCGTGGGCGCACATACCGATTACCCGCTGGTGCGCACCACCTTCGGCGGCTCGGATCTGCTGGTGTTCTACCGCGATCTGATTCGCAAGGCGGCTGCCGATCTGGAAGAGATCGGCCTCGCGGTGCTGCAGAACCAGGCGCCGCGTGGGCGCGTGAACGTGAAGGCGGAATTGCGCGCCATCGAGTTCGAAATCGAGCTGATGCGCAAGCAGGATCTGCCGGCAAAAAATCACGAGGCTTATTCGGCGATCTCGTCGACTTTCCGGCGCGTCTGGAGCGCCACGCGTCTGATCGACAAGATGCGCAAAAGTCTCTCCAGCGAGCCCAGCACGAGCGAGACCGAACTGCGGCTCGATCAGGCGCTCACGCGTTTCGTATCCAGCCGGCGCGTGCCGTTCGGGCAGATCTTCTCGAATCTGACCATGGCCTCGCCGAGCTTCCGCCACGCGTTGCGCGTGACGATTGCCGTCGCCGTGGGCTTCTGGCTCGGGCGGCTGCTGCCGCTCACCAATGCCTACTGGATCGTGATGACCACCGTCATCATTCTGAAGCCCGGCTATTCGCTGACCAAACAGCGCAACGGACAGCGGATTGTCGGCACGCTGATCGGCTGCGCGGCGAGTATCGCGCTGATGATCTTCGTCAAGGAACCGCACATCCTGCTGGTGGTGATGTTCGCGTCGATGGTGATGAGCTACAGCCTGTTGCTGTTCAATTACACGGCGAGCGTGGTGTTCACCTCGTCATATGTGCTGCTCATGTTCCATCTGCTCGCGCCGGGCAGCATGCGCATCATCGGCGAGCGCGCGATCGACACCGTGGTGGGCTGCGCGATCGCGATCGCCGCGAGCCACCTATTCCCGTACTGGGAATATCGCTTGATGGGCAAGCTGGTCAACAACATGATCAACGCGACGCGGCAGTATCTGGAAGCGAGCTGGTGGTGGAGCGGCAAGCCGGCCGCCGCGGTGGTCGCTACCGTGACCGAAGCCGGGGCGCGCGCGCCGGCAGCGGCGATGGCCGATCCGGCGATCGACTTCGGCAAGCCGGTGTTGGCGGCGGCCGGTGGCGGGGCACGCGGCGGCGGCAGCGTTGCAAACGGTCACGCCAGCGCTGGTGCGGGCGGCAGCGCGAATGCCGGCGCTAACGGTGTCGCTAACGGTGTCGCTAACGGTGTTGCTAATGCGGCGGCGACAGCGTCCATTGGCGCAACGGCAAAACCAATTGCCGACTCCGGCGCCAGTGCAGGCACGACCACGGTCAGCAACCCGACCGCGAAGCCCGTCTCCGGCGCCTCCGCGGCCGCTGCCGCGGCGGCGACTGCGCTCGATCGCGACTACCGCTACCGGCTCGCCCGCAAGAACGTTCACGTGGCGTTCGCCAATCTGGGCCAGGCCTTTCAGCGCATGATGCTCGAACCGAAGTCCGCGCAGAAGTTCGTGCCGGAGTTGAACGGCCTGCTGGTGCGCAGCCACGTGCTCGCCTCGCAGATCACCGCGGCCGCGCCACTGCTGCGCACTTCGGCGCAACAGCAGGTCGACGGCGTCTCGCTGCAACCGCTGCAGCGCGCGCTGAGCGTCGTGCGCGACAATCTCACCGAGGCTGAAACCGGCACCGCGCCGGCCGCCGATCAAAACGAGCAGATCAAACTGCTGGGCCGCGAACTCGACGCGATGGTGGTCGAAACGGAGAAATCACCGGACTATTCGGCGGATGCCGTGCATGACATGAAATTGCTTGCGCATCAGTGCAAGCAGATGCTGGCGGCGGCGGCGCAGATTCGCAAGGATGCGAGCGTGATTCGTCTGCCCGACGAGTGAAGAATGGCGTCGACGTGCGCGTCGCCCTATTGAGCAACGCCGCTTGCCGGCTTGGCGGCAGTCGCCGCTGCGGCCGCACCCGACGAAATCGACGGCGCCTCTGCATTCTGGCGGTCGAAGTCGTGCTTTTCCTTGATGGCGTTATAGAAGAGCGTGGCGATCACCAGCAACACCGCGACCACGATGAACACAGAAATACCAAAGGTCGGGTTCTTCTTGCGTGGCGGTTTGTTCATGAGGCTGGCTCGGTTCGCGAAGCAGTCGCGGATGGTGTCTGGGAAGGCGGCATTCTACGCCCACTGAGCTTGCACACAGCTTGCAGCGGGCGGGCTCAATGGCATGCGCATGTCAGCTTGCCGGGAAGCCTTGACCGTCGCCGCGCGCTCGTACGATTCGCTGTCTGAAAAGCAGCAAACGGCGCACCCACTGCCCCACCTACCTCACCATGGCCGGTCTCACCGGCAACGCCGTCGAATACTTGATCTGCTCCATCGCAAAACTCGAACTCACGTCGTACAGCGGCACTGCGGCGATCAGTTGCTTGTACACACGGTCATAGTCGTCGATATCGGACACCACCACGCGCAGCAGGTAATCGGTTTCGCCGCTCATCCGGTACACCTCCACCACTTCCGGAATCTCCTGCACCGCATGCGTGAAGGTTCGCGCCCACTCCTCGGTGTGCTGATTGGTGCGCACCGCGACGAACACCGTCGTGCCCACGCCGAGTTTGCGCGCGTCGCACAGCGCGACCTGCGCGCGGATCACGCCCGCCTCTTTCAGACGCTGCAGCCGCTTCCAGCACGGCGTTTGCGACAGATTCACGCGTTGCGCCAGTTCGGCGATCGGCATGGTCGCGTCCGCTTGCAGCAACTCCAGCAGCTTCCGGTCGATGATATCCATTCCCGTCATGACATCCCCATAGGAAATTATTCTACTTTTCAGATTCCAGAGGGAATTATATGGAAACTCTTTCTCCAGGCAAACCGGTATAAATATCCCTATCCGAAAACAACCGATGAGCAGCCCAGCCGCTGCCTGATCATCATGAGTCAAGACCTTCGCTCCGCATCCTTCGAATGCCTCCCAGCCCAACGCTTGCTACCCGCCAACGCGGCTCAGGCGGCCTCGTGCGAGCAGGTGGACATGTTGTTGCGCGCCGTGCGCAACGCGCCGCTCGCGCGCCTCTGCGACACCCTGGATGCGATATTCGACGCCTGTGCTCATTTGCCCGAACCTTCAGATTCGACCTTTTTCGCGCGCAGCATGCGCATCGCGCTCGCCGAGGCGGCGGCGAACCCGGAATTGCTCACGGCGGCACAACGCGAAGGCGCGGTCGAGAAATACCGGCGTCATCTGCTGGCTGCCGATCCGCACGGCCGTTACGCGATCGCCGCGCTGGTGTGGCTGCCGCAACAGGCGAGCCCCGTGCATGCGCACCACACGTGGTGCGGCTACGCCGTGGTGGACGGCACGCTGAGCGAAACAGTATTCGAATGGAACGGCGCGCAGCATTGCGCGAGCGCCACGCGCACACAAGCGCGCAAAACGGGCGCGGTCTCGTTTGTGCGCGGTGGGCGCGGCGGGATTCATCAGTTGGGTAATCGCAGCGAAGCGCCGGCCGTTTCGCTGCATATTTACGGCGTCGCGGGCGCGCAGATCGCGACACACGTCAATGACATCGTGCGTACGGCGGACGTGCCGGCGCTGGCCTGAATCGGCACGCGGCACGGGCGCCCCCGACCCTTGTGATACGCAAAACGGGTACGCGTGCCGTGCCTGCTGAAACTCACGTACAGCGTGAGCCGCGCGGCCTCGTCGCAAGCCGGACATGCAAAAGTAGCGTGTGACCTCGGCGCGCTCGCATGGGCTCGACGCGGGCACGAAAGACCAACTTCCCGCTCCCGGCAGCTATCAACTCTTCCCGCCCGCCTCGCCTGCCGTCGGAATCTGCGGCGGAATCGGCGCAGTTTGCCCGGTCGGCGGCGGTGCCGGACGCGGTTCGTGCGACACATCGCGTGCGACGGCGAGCGGCGCATGCACCGCCCGCGCCGCCGACGCCGCGCCAGCCTGCGCATGCTCATGCTCATGCGGATGCGCGAATCCGGACACTTCATCGTCCTGCAAAGGCTGCCCTTCGCTATCTTTCGACGACGTGTACACACGCATCTGCGGCACCGGAATCTCGATGCCCGCTTCGTCCATCTTGCGCTTCAGACGCAGATTGAAGGCGCGCGCCACGCTCCACTGCTGCAACGGCCGCGTCTTGATCTGCCCTTTCACGACCATCCAGTTCGGATCGAAACGGTCCAGCCCCCACACCTCGATCGGCCCAAGCATCTCGCGCCGGTAACGGAAGTCGGCCATCAGATCGGCGCCGACTTCGCGAATCAGTTGCGTGATCTGATCGACGTCGGTGGTGAACGACATGCGCACTTCGAACACGGCATACGCGAAGTCGCGCGAGAGGTTCTTGACGATCTTGATCTGCGAGAACGGGATCGCGTGAATGGCGCCCTGACCGTCGCGCAGCCGCACGGTGCGGATCGACAGATGCTCGACCGTGCCCGCATGGCCGCCGTCCACGTCGATCCAGTCGCCCACCGAAATCGTATCCTCGATGATGATGAACAGCCCCGTGATCAGGTCGGTCACGAGCGACTGCGCGCCGAAGCCGATCGCGAGGCCGATCACGCCGGCGCCCGCCAGCAGCGGCGTGACATTGATGCCGAGATTCGCCGCCGTCACGATGCCGGCGATCGTCATGATCGAGACCAGCAGCACGTTGCGCACCAGCGGCAGCATCGTGCGGGCGCGCATGCTCGGCGCACGCGCCTTGTTGCGCGGCCCAGCGGGATTGAGCGCCTCGGTGATCGCCGTGTCGACCAGAATCCACAACAGCCAGGCGATGAACACGGTGGCGACGATCGCCGTCACCGCATGCGCGATCCCGCGCGCGGCCACGTTTTCCTCGACCACCGCGGCGAGCGACACGCCCCACAAACGCGCGGCGAGCTCGAAGAAGAACAACCAGATGAAGAGCGTCAGCAGCGTGCCGAAAAAGCGCAGCAAGCGTGTCAGATAGGGCGAGCGGCGACGCGCGCGCGCACTGCGCGGACGCGTCAGACGCAGCACGATGGCCGACAGGAAAAACGCCAGCACCAGCAGGGCCGCGGTTACCACCGAAATCTGCAGCACGTTCTCGCTGGAGCCCGAACCGCCGAGCGTCGCCACCACCGAAGCGGTGGCCAGCACCAGCACGGGCACGTGCCAGAGCGCGGCGAGCACCTCGAAGGCGTCGGTCGCGGCCTTGTGATTGGTGCGCTGCTCATAAGGCCGGTTGCGGATCAGATGCGCGACCGGCCGGCGAAACGCGAGCGCGAAATAGCCCGTCAGCACAGCGGCCGTCATGTTGGCCGCCGTCGAAATCAAGGCGGCGAGGTTCGAGCCGAGTTGATGCGCGACGTCGTAATTGACGGCGGCGTCGCCTAGCGCGCCGCACACGCCGACCACGAACAGCACGCGCCGCGCATGATCGATCAGCAGGCGCACGGCGATCCGCCGGTGCCCCGAGCCGAACAGTGAAAACATGATCAGACAGATCGCCGAAAACACCGCGCCCGCGACGATCGCATACGCGACCACCATGCCGAGCGTACGGCCGAGCGCGTCGGGCATGGCGCGCACGAACAGCAGCGCGGCCACGAAGGCGATGATCCAGGGGCCGACGCGGCGCAGCGCGAAGATCAGCAATTCGCGCGTGGTGGGATTCGGCTGCAATCCCATGACAATCCCGAAGCGCCGGTACAGGCGATGCTGCACATAGATCAGCGCGCCGGCGCAGACGCCCCAGCCGGCCAGCATTGCCGCCATCGAAAACAGAATCCGGCCGAAGCTCTCGTGCCCCTGCCCGGAGACGATCGTGTAGAGCTCATTGCCCGCCGCGTTGAAGCGGCCGCCCCAATAGCGGACCGGCGTACGGCCTTGATGCACGTCCGATTCGAACGACGCGATGCCCGACGCGATCGCGCCGAGCAGGCCGGCGCTCGGCTGCGCAGGCGCGGGCGGCGCGACGTTTTGGGAGACGTCGCGCAATTTTTTGAGCTGGGTGACGAGCGCGGTGCGCTGGCGGTCGTTGTCGAGCGTGGAGATCACGCTGTCGAGCGAGCGCGCCAATTCCGCCTGGCTGGCCGGCGACGGCGCGGACGCCTCCTCCGCGGCCGATGCGCCTGAAGCGGAGGACGCGGGGGTCGCCGAGACCGTCGCGCTGTTGATCAGGCTCTGCAAGGCCGGGATGACGGGCGTGCCGGTGGCGGCGCCCGCGGCAAACGCGTTCGCGGGAAGCCAGCCGACGGCACTCAGGATCAGCGCGACAAAAACTGCGGCCGCCCATGCGCCGAACCGTGCGGCGAGTGGCGGGCGCGCGCCACGGCGGGCGTCGCATGCGCTACGGTCAGAAGAAAAATGAAAGGCGGCGTGGGTCGCCGGCTGCCCGCCGTTGGACGGCGCAGCCTCGGACTCACGCCGCGACGGGCATGACTGCATGGCAATCCGTAAGAAAACGGGAGACGCCAGTGTATCCGCACTTTTATCGGGAGCGACCGAACTTGCGTAACCGAATGTTAGGACGCTTGCGCGGGCTCAAGCGTTGTGAGGACCGCGCGCGAGTCCTGACGTCGCGTTGGCGTCGGCGTCGGCGGTGCCCGCGCGCGGCCCGTTCAGCCTCGTTTCCGGCTCAATAAGCGACCGTTGCGACCTGACGGATGAAACGGCCCTGCTCCAGTTCATCGACGAAAGCAACGGCGTAGTCTTCTGCGGAAATGCGGCTATTGCCCTCGGCATCGGCCAGCAACGTGTTCGCGCCCGTGCGGAATTTGCCCGTGCGCTCGCCCGGCGCGATGATCGCGGCCGGCGCGAAGAAGGTCCAGTCGAGGTCGGTCGCGCTGCGGTAGTCGTCGAGTACCTTCCGATGCTCGAGCGCGATGGCCTTGTAGGCGTCAGGAAAGCCTTCCGAATCGACCAGTTGCTTGCCCGGCGCCACTTCGAGCGAACCCGCGCCGCCCACCACGACGAGGCGCTTCAGGCCCGCCGCGCGCACGCCTTCGATAAGCGCGCGAGTCGCTTTGCCGAGCGCCGCGAGATCGTCTTGCGGCGGCGCATAGGCGCTCGCCACCACGTCGTGGCCGCGCACCGCCGCGCCGACGCTCGCGGCATCGAGCAGATCCGCTTGCGCCGCTTTCAGATTCGCCACGTCGGTCGGCACGCGCGCCGGATTGCGCGCCAGGGCCGTCACCTGATGCCCGCGGCGGGCTGCTTTGGCGGCGATCCGCGAACCAATCATGCCGGTGGCGCCGAACAATGCGATCTTCAACTGTTTGCTCATTTTCACTGCTCCTGTCGTTAGCATATATGTAACTGCATCAATTACATATAACGCGGAAAAAAGAGGGGCTTGAGCCCCCGTTCGTTGAGAGGCGCATGTTGCGATTGACCGCCACGCGCCCTTCCGTACTGCTTTTTTGCTACGTCACCCGTGCGAGCGCTTCTTGCGTTCGCGCTGCTTTTCGGCACGCACCACGTCGGCTGTGGCGTCGGCCAGCGTGCGCGCGCCGAGCGAGGCTTCCATGGCTTGCTGCGCTTCGTCGATGATGCCGCGCAGTACGCCCTGGATATTGCGCCCGACCATGCACGCCGGATTCGGCTCCTCGCGATGCAACGCGAACAGTTGCGCGTCGTCTACCGCACGATACACCTCGAGCAGCGTGATCTGCCCCGGCGCCCGGGCCAGCAGCGCGCCGCCGCCCGCGCCGAGCTGCGACGTGGTGAGGCCCGCTTCCGCCAGCATGCTCAGAAGCCGCCGGATCAGCGCGGGGTTCGTATTCACGCTCCCCGCGATCATGTCCGACGACAACGGCGCGCCCTCCTGCAACGACAACAGCGCGAGCACATGCACCGCGAATGCAAACCGGCTACTCGTGTTCACAACAAACCCGCCCGGCGACGACAATGTGTAACCATAGTAATTACATTTAATCCGGCTGTCAAACGATATGGCGATCCAGCCGGCATGTCACTTGTCCATCTGCTTTTGCGCATCGCCCGAATCGCCCAATGACGACGAAGCCGCGGCATTCGTCGACGACGCCGAGCTTTGCGCCGACCATTCCTGGAGCTTGCGCCCCGCCGATTCGAGCCCCTGCCCGGTCAGCGAGGCAGCCTTGCCGAGTTGCGCATTGGTGGCGCTCGCCGCGCTTTGCAGGTTCGCTTGCGCCGTCGAAGCCAACGCGTTGGGGTCGATCTTGATCGTCGGCGCCGAGGCCGAGTCGAGGTTCTGCTGCGCGGCGGACTTGGTCGCGTCGACCTGCTGGCCGACGTAGCTGGCCGCCTGATCGAGCTTCTGGCCGGCGACCTGGGCCGCGTCGTTGAGTTTGCCGGCAACCTGGCCGGCGGACGCGTCGTTCTTCTGACAGGCGGCGAGGCCGCCGAACACGACGGCAACGAACGCGGCACGGCGCAGCAAGGATGAACGGATGGATAAAATCATGATTGTGTGTGAGCCGCGTCGAGCGGCTTCCGCATGCGAAAACGCGCCAATGATACGCCGTTGCGCTGCAAGCGCGCCTTAACGAGCACCTGGAAGGCGGTTCGCTCGAAGCAGCGCCGCGCGCCGGGCCTTACGCCGGCGCGGATTTCCGCGGCCCGGACGCACGCGTCCGGTCGCGTCCACCGCATGATCCGTCGCGGTTCTGTCAAACGTAGTGGAGTAGACTCCCTGAGCTGATGTGCGTCAACGAGTGAGCGTCGCAGCTCATTCGCTGTGTTCCGTTGATCAATTGGAGGCATACGATGGCGGCAAAGAAGATTCTGTTTCTGACCGGCGACTTCGCCGAGGATTACGAAACGATGGTGCCGTTCCAGGCGCTGCAGGCAGTCGGCCATGTAGTCGACGCGGTCTGCCCGAACAAGAAGGCGGGCGACCGGATCAAGACCGCAATTCACGATTTCGAAGGCGATCAGACCTACACTGAAAAGCCCGGCCATCAATTCACACTCAACGCCACCTTCGACGATGCCGACCCGCGCCAATACGACGCGCTCGCGATCGCCGGCGGCCGCGCGCCCGAGTATCTGCGGCTCAATCACAAGGTGATCGAGCTCGTGCGGCAATTCGCCGAAGCGGGCAAGCCGATCGCGGCCGTTTGCCACGCCGCGCAACTGCTGGCCGCCGCCGACGTGATCCGCGGCAAACGCATTTCCGCTTATCCGGCCTGCGCGCCCGAAGTAAAGCTGGCGGGCGGTGAATACGCCGACATTCCCGTCGACGCCGCGATCACCGACGCCAATTTCGTCACCGCACCGGCGTGGCCCGCGCATCCCGAATGGCTGCGCCAATTCCTCGTGCTGCTCGGCACGCGCATCGAACTCTGATCTGTCTGCCTGATCCATCGGCGCGCGCTTTGTCCTTGCGGCAACGCGCGCACGCCAAAACTTCCCGTAATTGAGACTCGTCCGATAGTTCGTAACGCAAGGCTTTTCTATAGTCGCCGGCTGACTTGGGAGAGCTTTTTCAATGGAACTGACCGACTGGATCGTCATTCTCGCCGTCGTATTGATCGCAATTGCCTTTTTCTGCGGACGCACGCCGGCCAACTGGTCGCGCGAAAACCGCGCGCGCCGTCTGGCGGGCACGCGCATGCTGGTTCAGGCCGCGTGTTCGGTATGGGCTGCGCTGTTGCTCGCCGCGCGCGGCCTCTTCGCACTGGACGGGTTGCCGGGTCTGCATCCGGCGCCGCTGGAAGCCCTGACGGGCGTTACGATCCTGATAGCGTGTGGCTGCTACTGGTCGATTCGCGGTAGAAAAATGCTCAAGCCACGCCGTCTCTTTACCGCGTAACGGCTACGGCGTACTGATGCCGGGCCGCGCGTCCGCCGCATGTGCGGCGTCACTTCCACTCCTTCGATCGCGATCTTCCACGCCCGGGCGGGCATCGCGAATAGCTTGAGCACTCGTCACCACCGGTGGCGCCGACGTGCCCACCGCCTGCTGCGCGATCCGCGCCTCGGCCTCAGGCAGCGACAGATAGAACGTCGTGCCCACGCCTTCTTTCGACTCCGCCCACACACGTCCGCCGTGCCGCTCCACCACGCGGCGCACGAGCGCGAGGCCGATGCCCTCGCCCGCCGCCACGTTGCCATGCAAGCGCTGAAACGCGTTGAATAGCCGCGGCAAGGCGACCGCCGGAATCCCCAGGCCGTTGTCCCGCACGTAAAAGATCCGCAACGAGTGCACACCCGGCGGCGCGGGCGTCGTACCGATCTCGATCCGGCCTTCCCGCGAAGGGTCGAGATAATTCACCGCGTTGCCGATCAGGTTCGCGAACACCTGTTCCAGCGCAGTGGGATCGCCCCACACGGCGGGCAGTTCGCCCACGCTGACCGGAGCGCGGCGCGCGCGGATCGAGGCTTGCATCGCATCGATGACGCGCGGCACGATATCGCGCACCTCGACCTTCTGCTGCCGATACTCGACCCGGCCGACGCGCGACAGCCGCAACAACGCGTCGATGATGTGCGAAGCGCGCAGCACCGCCGTCTGCAGATAATGCAACGCTTCGCCGATGTCCTCGTCGACCACCCGCTCGATGCGCTGCCGCGTCTCGGCCGCGAGCGACGACTCGCGCACGGCGGCGCGCAGTTCGTCGCACGAACGAATCAGCTCCTTCGAGAAGCCTTGCAGATTCACCAGCGGCGCACGCAGATCGTGCGACACGCTGTAGATGAACATTTCGTTTTCCTGGGTCTGCTGACGCAAGGTCTCGTTGATCCGTGCCAGTTCGCCAGTGCGGCGCGCAAGATCGGCCCGGAAGCGCGCCTCTATGCGCTCGGCTTCGAGCAGGCGCCGGCTGGTCTCGTGCAAGGTCAGATCGAGGCGCGCAATCTCGTCGCGGCCGGGGCCGATGGGCGCCAGCGGTTCATTGCCCGCGAGGCGCCCGGCGTTGTCGGCGAGGACCGCAAGCCGGCCACGCACGCCGCGCGTGAACAACCAGACGGCCAGCGCGACGAACAGCAGGGAGCCCAACACGGCCGCGACCACCAGGGTCTGCTGCCGCTCGCGGGCGGCGTCGGCGGCATTCGAACGCAATGTGTCGAGACGCCGCTCTTCCGTCTGGAACGCCGCGATTTGCTGACGAAAGCGGTCGAGCACATCGGACGGCGCAAGGTCGCGGAAGCGCGCGAGCACGTCGCGCCGCCGGCCCGAATGCAGCAGGTCCTGGATGCGATCCGACCATTGCCGGTAAGCCTGCACCGACTGGCGCACCTGAACCACGCGCTCGACTTGCGCCGGATTGTCGGCGACCAGTTCGGCCAATTGATCGATACGCCGGTCGACGTCCATCCACACCGACACGGGCGTGGAAAAGCGGGCGTCGTTGGCAAGCACCGCGCCGCGCAGCGCAACCGACTCGCCGAGCACCGGTTCGAGAATCGCGGTGGTCTGGCGCAGCACGTCCTGGCTATGGACAGCCCAGCGCTCCGCCTGTGTCGCATCCGCTTGCGCCTTGACCAGCCCGGACAATAGCGACAACTCGAAGAGGGCCGGAATCGCGATCAGCAACAGGCCTTTAGTGGTCAGTCTCATGCGTGCGCATTGGGGGTCGGTGGCCCGACAGATCATGCTCGGGGACGGGACATTATGTCGGCGTTGTGCAGGAAAACAAAGCGCGCCCGCCATTGGCCAGGTCTGCGCCGCCAGCTTGCACCACAGTCGTACGCAAAACGTCAGTGTTCTGACGTAAACGTAAATCAAATCGAATAATTCGCCCCGATTTGGTTCGTAGTTTTCGTCACGGAGAGCACATGCACATTAATTGTGCGTTTTGTGCGAACTCAGGTGCGGCCGCGCCAGCGTCCGCGTTGCTCGAAATGCGCGCGTAATCCCTTCACCGGTGCCGATTTGCACCTTCCCGACGCGGCTCGCGCACAAATTTGGCCCACTTCTTGCATTCACTGCCCGCTTTTTTGGTATACGCGGGACATATCGATGGAAAGTCTGAAAACCGGCACCGACACGCTCTTTCTTTTGCTCGGTGCCGCGATGGTGCTCGCCATGCACGCGGGGTTCGCGTTTCTCGAACTTGGGACGGTGCGCAAAAAGAATCAGGTCAACGCGTTGGTCAAGATTCTGGTGGACTTTTCGGTCTCGACGATCGCGTATTTCTTTATCGGCTACACCATCGCGTACGGCGTGCAGTTCTTCAGCAGCGCCGAGTCGCTGGCCGCGCACAACGGCTATGCACTGGTGCGCTTCTTCTTCTTGCTGACCTTCGCCGCCGCGATTCCGGCGATCGTGTCCGGCGGCATCGCCGAACGTTCGAAGTTCAACCCGCAACTCTTCGCGACGTTCGTGCTGGTCGGCTTCATCTACCCGTTCTTCGAAGGGATGGCGTGGAACAACCGCTTCGGCGTCCAGGACTGGCTTGCTTACGTGTTCGGTGTGCCGTTCCACGACTTCGCCGGCTCGGTCGTCGTACATGCGTTCGGCGGCTGGGTCGCGTTGCCGGCCGTGTTGCTGCTCGGCGCCCGTCACGGCCGCTATCACCGCGACGGTGGGATCGCCGCGCATCCGCCTTCGAATATTCCGTTCCTCGCACTCGGCGCCTGGGTGCTGGCAGTCGGCTGGTTCGGCTTTAACGTGATGAGCGCGCAGACCATCGACAAGATCAGCGGCCTCGTCGCTGTCAATTCGCTGATGGCGATGGTCGGCGGCACGCTGACCGCGTGGCTCGCGGGCCGCAACGACCCCGGCTTCACGTACAACGGGCCGCTCGCCGGACTGGTGGCGGTCTGCGCGGGCTCCGACGTGATGCATCCGCTCGGCGCGCTGGTGACTGGCGGCATCGCCGGGGTGCTGTTCGTTTATATGTTCACCTGCGTGCAGAACCGCTGGCGCATCGACGACGTACTCGGCGTGTGGCCGTTGCACGGTTTGTGCGGCGCGTGGGGCGGCATCGCGGCAGGCATTTTCGGCCTGCGCGCGCTCGGCGGTCTGGGCGGCGTTTCGTTCGGCGCGCAACTGGTGGGCACGCTGGGCGGAATCGTGGTCGCGACGCTCGGCGGCACGCTCGTGTACGGCGCAATCCGGTTGACGGTGGGGCTGAGGCTCGATCAGGAAGACGAATACAACGGCGCCGATCTGTCGATCCATAAGATTTCGGCGACCTCGGAGTGAAATGCGACCGGGAGCGCCGGTGGCTTTTCAGTTCCGGCGCACGGATCTCGCCGACGCCGAACCAGCGGTATTCCACCGGGCCGTGCTCGGCAGCAACCCGTTTGCGAACGCCCCGACCTGTCCCCGCATGCGCGCGCCGCTGTTAGACTTCCGCGCTGGAGATGGCATTCTCCCTTAACCGCCCTCGTGGCTGATGATGCCTGCTTCGTCCGGATGAACGCGGAGTCGGCGTCGTGCTCCTCGCTCTGCCCGGTTTGTCGACACTCCGGTTTTGCCAGGCCTCCTCTCATGTATTGGTCCATACTCGCTGTCGGCATCGGCGGCGCGCTCGGTTCGTTATTCCGCTGGTTTCTGGGCATTCGCCTGAACGGCGTCTTCAGCGGCTTGCCGCTCGGCACTTTCGCCGCCAACGTCATTGCCGGATATGTGATCGGCGTCGCGGTCGCGGGCTTTGCGCGGGCGCCGCAGATCGCGCCCGAATGGCGGCTCTTCGTCATCACCGGCTTGATGGGTGGCCTGTCGACTTTCTCGACTTTTTCAGCGGAAGTGGTGCAGCGCCTGCAGGACGGCCGGCTCGGCTGGGCGGCGGGCGAGATCGTGATTCACGTGGCCGCGTCGCTTCTGATGACCATGCTCGGTATTGCGACGGTGTCGCTGCTGTCGCGCTGAAGGCGCACCCGTCTCGATTCGCTCATCCGCACGTCTTCGACGCTCGCCAGTCCGGCGGCGGTCAGGACCGCACTACGCTGTATCCGGTTGAACAGTTTGACGCCCGGTTCCTTTTCAATGAGCGTAAGCGCCTGACTCAGCGCGGGTTGCGCGATGTTCAACGGTCAGCGGCGGGCGCACGGCTGAATCCGAAGACCCGGCCGCTATTGGTAGCGTATCGCGAGTGGGCTGGCGACAAATCAACGCTCATAGCGACGCCGGTTCCGGTCCATCAAAATTTGAGGTGAAGCGCTCCTTGCCTACGGTTGACACCGGCTGGAGCTTGCGCCTTGAGCTCTTTAGCGATCCCTCGGTTTTCCACCACTCTTCGCCCGGCGCCTGAAGAGCACACCGAATCCAAGCGCGACAAGCAAGGCCACCATCAGACCGGCGCTCATGCCGGTCGTGCCGCGCCCTTCATCCGGACCGGAAGCAGCGGAAGCGGCAGCAGGCGAAGAGCTCGGCGTTTCAACCGGCTTCGGGAGCGCCACACCGGCGGCACTTCCCTGGCGCACAAGAGAGGCCTCCGACGTCGGGGACGCCTGAGATGCGACCGCAGGAACGGTATCCCCAATCGGACCAACAGGAGCACTTTCAGTGGATGAAGCCATGGCCGGAGCCTGCGCGGCGTTAGAACTCGCTTCGGCCGATCTGGCCAACGCCTTCCACTTGGCGAATACCGTATCAATGCAGTGAACATCGCTGCATGCGTTGCGTGATTGCCGCCACTGAGCGACCTGTTCGCGCGAAAGCTTGCCGCTGCTCAACAGAGCCTGTTGTTGCGCGGAGATATCGTCGTATTCGTTGTTCAGGATGGCGTGGTCGCATATGACGCGTTCAGCCGGTTGTCGCGTGGTTGCACATTGAATATCGCTTGCCCATGCTCCGGTTGGACCCAAAGCCGCCATTGACAGCAGCATTGGCAGAAATCGCTTTAAATGCACCGGCCCTCCTTGAATGTCGTTGCCTTGCTAAAAGTGCGGTCGCGCGCGAGCGAAATTCCCTGTGCCTGCGGCAGGGTCACGAGACCCTTCACAGTGCCGCCGCATGAGGCGGCGCTCAAAGCAGCTTACCGAATCTGGCTCACAGTCGCTGATTTCATGTCACGGCTAAAAGAGACTTCGCCTGTTCGAGGAGAGCTTGCGACGCGGCGAACTCATTGCGCCCTGCCATCGTCAGCGCCGCTTTGCCTGTGCGGACGAACAGATCATCGTCAGATGTTGCTACGGCGCTCACCTCGGGACCGGGACGGTCGTACCGGCGAAAGAATTCGAGCATTTGCGACGCATTCAATCGCGAATCCTTAGGACCCGCCCTGGCTAGAATCTCGGCGGCCGCTGCCAGCTGTCGAGTGGCCTGGAGGAATTCAGTACGGTCCATGAAACTTGCCCCATGAGTCGCCGTGGTCGATTGTTCGAAGAGTTTAGCGCAAGACTTTCCAACTCTGCCGACACCGGTGGCTAGACGACGCGATTGAGCTATGACGTCCGCTTCGAATCCTTTCGCGGCCCGGTTGCGTCGTACGTCTTTATGGTCTTTACACGACCGGCTCTGAACTGACGATTGCCGCCCTATCCAATGCATGCAGTTCGCGTAAGTGTTGGCCTCGACGGCAGCAGACAAACTGAAATGTTCGCCTGAACCCAACATCGGATCACGCCTTCGCTCGGCCAGATCGGCATCAACAAGGCTTGCAGCCCCGACTCGAATGGCTCTGCGGAAACGACCTCTCCGTCGGCACGATCGTTGCAAATATGGCTGCCTGAACGGAGGTTGCCATCATGTGCGTCTTGCAGGGTTTCGTTAATGCCATTCCGCTGCGTGCGTCTTCACTTGTCGCCGCCGCTGCCATCTCTGTCGTGGTGGTCTGCGGCGCCGGCATCGCAGCATTTGTTGGGTTGCTGCCCGAGTCGGATGACGTGGCGGTCGCAGTGACGGCAACGCCGTTAATCGACATGCAAGTCGACGCTTATGTGAAGCGTGTCGCAAGTGCGTATTGAACCGCCCGCCGTAAAACAAGCGCGAACGCCGCAGCCATGCGCTGCTCGTTTACGTGCGAGCTACCACGACGCCGATCCCTGTCAGCTGTCAGGAGCGCAGCACGCCTTTCAAGCGCCCCAGCTCAGCGGGTCTCGTGTATGACCGGTACAGCTCGCCAACCGTGCCGAATGCCAGGGCCGGTTTGAGAGTGGCACCGGGAAGTGCGTGAGTAATCCAATCAAAGGCATTCATTTCACGTTGAGCGGCATGCACCGCCGCGGTAAGCACAGTGAGGGCTCGTTCTGCGGAGTGCCCACCCAGGTCGACGAAGCAGCTCTCAAATGGATGCTTCGTTATGCTCTCGACGTGTAACGCTGACTTTCGAACGTCCAAATCAACCTCCTTCGTGGATTGCCCATCCTGTATAGCAACTGAATATGACAATACATCGCGTCGTCCCGCCAACGATTCGACTCGGCTCGCGCGAGCATGACGGTCGCGCAGCGGCGCGGTAACCGTCCGGGAGAATTGGCACGCAGCAACGCGGTGTGAACAGGCGCACACCATTTTCGAATCCAGTCGCGAGTATTCCTCGTATATGCAGTCAGATCCGCGCGATGACGCGTGGCGCCTCTGGAGAAATACACCATGAAATACGGGACTATGTTCGTCGCTGTCGCGCCGTCTGCCGATGCTGAAGTAACAGGACAGGCAATCGACCTCAGGCGCTCGAATTCGAGGTAGCTCTGTCATTTTCAGTGCCTAGCCACGACTCATCTGCATGCCTCGCATCGGGACGCAGCCAATGTCCGCCCTGATTGCGCTGGAGTAGCTGCTTGCGAATCGCCGCTGCGCAACCGGTCAGCTTTTAGCGGCATACGAGACTTCGGCGCGGCTGATGCACGCGTCTGCATCAAAGGAGAAACACCATGGAAAAGTCGGCGACGAAACTTCTGTTCGCGCGTGTCGCTGTCGTGTCGCTTTGCGCGTGCGCCGCGACGCTTGCGCAGGCTGGCGGGAATGGCAATGGTGGGTCTGGCGGCGGCGGTGCTCACGGTGCCGCGACCGCAGGCATGACGTACCACAGCGAGCCCGTCTCGAGCCCCTGGAACCGGGTTCCTGGCGACCTGAGCAAGAGCGCGGACACAGCGCATCAGGACATGCCGGGCATGACTCCCAACTACAACACTGTGCCGGATAAACCGGTGCAATGAATGCCTGAAAGTTTGCCGGCGCGAGACAGTTCATCGTCTGCGCGCTCGGCAACATGTTCGCAATGACGCGCTACCTCAGGTGGGAATGCCTGCCCGCGGCCGGCTTTGCATATCGACATTCGCATCGCTGCCGGCTCAAAAAAACGTCCCTCGGGCCAGCCGGAAGACGTAATAGCCGATGGCGCTTATCGCCTCTTCATTTCGCCAATTGCACTGGCAAGCGCATGAAGTTTTCGATCAGGCGCAGCAAGTCCGTCTCGTCCGGCCGCGTACCCCATCGGCTATATCCCGCAACCGACGCAATGGCGAACCAGGAATGCGGCGGAAACCATTCTGCTCGCACTGTCGCGCCGCCGATGATTCGCAGTCGTCCCGTATCGCTGAGGAACTCAGCGTGAATCTCCTCATCGCCGACGGTTTTGCTGGCGACGACTGGCGTGGACCGAAGCATGATGCCCTCCTGCGATTTCTGGCTGCTGAAAGCGGATGCTGTTGAACTGGCTCTCCCGAAGAAAACGAACATAGCCGGGACGTTTGCATCCGCTCCCCCGAGTCAGCGACGAAGACCGAGGTTTTCCTGATGACGCTGGGCATTTGATACGCAAGTTGCATGCCGGATAGAGCAAACGCCCGATAGTCGAGCTTTTGCCCGGCGCGCATTTACGGGCCGCCTGGTTGGAGGGCGATGGGGTTTGTCGGATGCACGGAAGTGAACTGCTAGGCACCTGTTCTGTGCTGAGCAGCGCGCTGCGGAAAGGCAACGCGATGTCCTCGCGCATCCCGCGGCCCACTCCCACAAGGTTCGAAAAGGGACCGCGCGAGGCGCGTACTCTTACGACGTAGCGAAATCGCCGTGGCACTGGAATAGCTGTGCCTCGACTCGGCCGCCGACGATAGCGCCCGAAGTCATCGATGCCTATTCTGAAATGGTGAACAGTCCGGTCGCCCGATATTACCCGGACGTGACGCGTTACACGACCAGCAGCTTCCTTCGCGTGAAACTGAGGGGCGCGATGCGACGGCGCGGTGTCGCTACGTATATTTACGA
Organism: Paraburkholderia sp. BL25I1N1; assembly: GCF_003002025.1. Classification (GTDB taxonomy): domain Bacteria; phylum Pseudomonadota; class Gammaproteobacteria; order Burkholderiales; family Burkholderiaceae; genus Paraburkholderia. Next base: position 19,949 of record NZ_PVZB01000022.1, on the reverse strand, counting down.
GAGCCCCGAAAGGCTTCGTCTCACGAGGCACGTTAGCCGATGCACCCGCGAACAACGCGAGCTGCGCTTTGCCGCCTGCCCTGCTGATTGCGCGAGCCCGTTGACCGGTAAGCGTGACGAATCAACCCGTGTCGCCGCCGGCAACTGGCAACACCGTGCCGGTGATATAACCCGCCTCGTCCGAGGCGAGGAACAGGATCGGCGCGGCCTGTTCGTCGATGCTGCCGTAGCGCTTCAAGAAGGTCGATTCAGTGACCTGCTTCACCGCTTCGCCCATCCAGATTTTTTCCTGCTCGCTGTCGCCGACAGCATTGCGCGGGACACGTCGCGGCGGCGCATCGGTCCCACCCGGCGCAGTGGCGACTACGCGAATGTTGTGCTCCGCGTATTCCATCGCCAGCGACTGCGTGATCGCATTGACACCGCCCTTGGCTGCCGAATACGGAACGCGGCGGATCCCGCGAGTCGCATTCGAGGACACGTTCACGATCGTCCCGCCTCCGCGCTTGAGCAGGTAAGGCAAGACTGCATGGCATGCGTACAGCGTCGGCATAAGCGAGCGGCGGATTTCCGCATCGATTTGCGCAGGCTCGAACTCGGCGAAGGGACGCATGCGAATCGCGCCCCCCACGCCGTTAATCAGAATGTCGATGCCGCCGAACGTGCGCGCGGCGAAGGCCATCGCCGACGCGGCGCCTTCGTACGCCTCGAGATCGGCGACAAACCCGGCTGTTTCTGCGCCACGCGCTTCGGCGGCGACTTCCGCCACGAACTCCGCGCGATCCACGAACAGCACCTTGCCGCCTTCGGCGGCTGCGCGGAGCGCCACCGCGCGACCGATGCCCTGCGCGGCGCCGGTGACCACCATGACCTTGCCGACGAATCGTTGCGTGTTCATGCGGTCCTCGGAGCGGCGTTAGGCGTGAACTTCTCGTAGTGGAAGCTGTTGGGCTTCACACCGTTGTCGTCGAAATGCTTACGCACTGCGTCGACCATCGGCGGGGGTCCGCACAGATACACATCCACGTCGCCATCATTGACGGCCTCCGCCGGCATATGCTGCGTCACCCAACCTTTGCGAGGATGGGTCGACTCCGTGTCAGCGACGACCGTGCTGTAAGTGAAGTTCGGCAACTTCGCCAGGTAGGTTTCGATTGCATCCACCTGCACGAGGTCGAGGTCTCGCGTTACGCCGTAAATCAGATGGACTTTCTGCTGCGAATTCGTGCGAGCCAGCACTTCAAGCATCGACAGGAACGGTGCCAGCCCCGTGCCGCCGGCGAGGAACAACAAGGGTCTCTCGACAGCGCGCAGATAGAAGCTGCCTAGCGGTCCCGTCAGTTCCACCTTGTTGCCTGCCTGCGCGGATTCGAGCCACGTGCTCATCACACCGCCGGAAATTTTCTTGATCAGAAAACTGATTTTCGACTCGCCCGGCGCCGACGAAAAAGAATACGAACGGTGCTGACCGCTGCCAGGCACGTCGATGTTGACATACTGGCCCGGCAGAAATACCGGCGCGGTGGCATCCACATCCAGTTCAAGCATGATGGCCGCATCGTTGTGCGCTTCGACCTTGGATACGGTCGCGGCGAACTTGCTCTGCTCGGTCTTGCATGCAGTGGATGATGCCGGCACTGCAATGACGCAATCGCTTTGCGGCACCATCTGGCAGGTGAGCACGAGACCACCTTCCTTTTCATCGTCGCTCAGCGCGTCTTCAATGTAATCGTCGCCTAGGTCGTAGCTTCCACTCTCCGCCCGGCACTTGCAGGTGCCGCACACGCCGTCGGAGCAATCCATCGGCAGATTGATTTTTGCGCGAAAGGCGGCGTCGAGCACCTTCTCGCCCGCCTTGCATGTCACGAAGCGGGTCACGCCGTCTTCAAAATTCAGTGCAATGTTGTAGCTGGACATCTTGCCTCCTGTACTTCTCATTTCCGCGGTGTTTGCGCTCAAACGTGATAGACGTCGAGTACCTGGCGGATGTAGTCGTCCTTCAATACGATGCGCTTGTAGCAGATCAACAGTTCATTGTTGACCTTGCGCAGAGTGACGAACATCGTGCCGAAAAACTGGTCGGTGGTTTTATAACGGTGGCTGAGCGTGTTGAAGTTGTAGCGCACGTCCACTTCGTTCTCGCGCTCGGCCAGCACTTCCACATTGGTCACGTTGTGACTGGTTCGCGGCTCCGGCATCGAGGCACTGCTGCGCTCGGTCTTGATGCGGAACACACGGTCTTCCAGGCCGCCACGGTCCGGGTAATACATCAGCGAAATCTGACTCTCGTGGTCGTCGGTGAGTTGATCATCGTCATCCCACGCGGGCATCCAGTACGTGACGTCCTCGGTATAACAGGCAAGCCAGTCGTCCCATTGACGGTCGTCGAGCAGGCGCGCTTCGCGGAACAGCGCGGCGCAAATTTTCTGGTGATCGAAGCTCATGCCAAAGCCTCCCCTCGTTCCTTCCTGAGTGCGTCGCGCATCACATGGACCCAGTACTCGTGCTGACACACAAACAGGCCTTCGTCTTCGCTTCGCTCACCCGAAATGCGTGGTTTCAGACCCATATTTTTTGCGTTCGTGTCGGCCCCTTCGACCCACAGCGGCGCGCCGCGCGACAGGTCGTTCCACATTGCCGTGGTGCCGGCATAACCCGCCTGGCAGGCACGGAATTCTTCGAGGTCATCCGCGGTGCCCATGCCCGAGACGTTGAAGAAGTCTTCGTACTGGCGGATGCGCGTAGCCCGGTCGGATGCGCTCTCGCCCTTCGGTGCGAAACAGAAGATGCTGACTTCGGTCTTGTCCACGCTGATCGGACGTACGACGCGAATCTGCGTGCTGAACTGGTCCATTAGGAACACGTTCGGATACAGACAAAGATTGCGCGTCTGGTTGACGATGAAGTCCGCCTTCACCTCGCCCACGCGTGCCTTAATTTCGTCGCGGTATTGATAGACGGGTCGCACTTCCGGGTTCATCGTCCTGGTCCACAGCAGGATGTGGCCGTGCTCGAACCCGTACACGCCGGCTACCGACTTGCTCCAACTATTTGCATCCACGGCCTTGGTGCCCTCGACCTTGCGCCGGTCCATTGTGGCGGCGTAATTCCAGTGCACGGTGCTGACGTGGTAGCCGTCGCAGCCGTTCTCCATCTGCATCTTCCAGTTGCCGTCATAGATATACGAGGAATTGCCGCGCAACACTTCCAGCCCGTCCGGAGCCTGGTCGACGATCTGGTCGATGATGACCCGGGTCTCGCCGAGGTAGTCCTCGAGCGGAATCGCGTCCGCGTTGAGCGTGCCGAACAGGAAGCCGCGATAGCTCTGGAAACGTGCGACTTTTTTCAGATCATGCGAACCGTTGGTATTGAACTGCACCGGATATTCGGTGGTCTTCACGTCTTTCACTTTCAGCAGCTTGCCGGTGTTGGCGAAGCTCCAGCCGTGGAAAGGACACGTGAAAGTGCCTTTATTGCCGTGCTTTTTACGGCACAGCATCGCGCCTTTGTGCGCGCAGGCATTGATGACCGCGTGCAATTCGCCGCTTTTGTCGCGGGTTACCACGATAGGCTGACGGCCAATCCAGGCGGTGTAGTAGTCGTTGTTATTGGGAATCTGGCTTTCATGCGCGAGATAGACCCAGTTGCTCTCGAAAATGTGCTTCATTTCGAGCTCGAACAATTCTGCGTTCGTGAAGATGTCGCGGCGGCAACGGAATACGCCGTTTTGTTTGTCGTCCTGAACCGCGGTGTGCAGCAGTTCATCGAGTTGCGAGGCTTTGTCGAAAGTTGCGGACATGAGTGCTCTCCTACGCGTGCTCCAGCTCATGGAGCACGCGCATCAGTGTCGAAAGATTCTTGCGAAGGATTGAGCGGCAGCAGTGGTACGACGCAGCGGCCGCGTTCAGCGCTCAGGCGTTGGCAGACGCGCGAAGACGATGCACGAGCTGGTTATCCTTGCCCTGAATCAGCGGAGTCAACTCGATGTCGAACTGGATTTCCTTATACGCATCGGTCTTCATTCCCAGCGCAGTGCCGCCGGTCTTTTCAACCACGTGGGGAATCAGATCTTCCCGAGTGGCGTAAGCGAAGTCGTCCCAGATCAACGGATCACCCTCGATATTGATTTGCGTCGTCAGCTTGCGGGAGTTGTCGGAGGTGACGAAGAAATGCACATGCGCGGGGCGGTTGCCATGGCGGCCGAGCACGTCCAGCAGTTGCTGGGTCGCGCCATGCGGCGGACAGCCATAGCCGACCGGCATGAGCGTACGGAACTCGTACTTGCCGTCGGAGCCGGTGCCGACCGCGCCGCGCAGATTGAAGTCGCTCTGCGCGCCGGTCGGGTCGAAGTGCGAATAGAAGCCTTTCGAGTTCGCGTGCCAGCATTCGACGAACGCGCCCGCTACGGGCTCGCCATCCGGGCCGGTTACCGTGCCGCGGATAACCAGTGGGCCGGCGTCATCGTCCGGATCGATATCGATTTTCGCCACGCCATCGCGCACCGGCGCACCGGCGACATACAGCGGACCTTCGATGGTACGCGGCGTGCCGCCGGTGATTTCAGCCGCCTTGTCCTCCGCGTCCATGCGGATGTCGAGGTATTTCTCCAGACCGAGACCGGCAGCCAGCAGCGCGGCTTCGCCGTCCTGGCCGAGCTTGTTGAAGTAGTGGACGCCGGCCCAGATTTCGTCGGGCGTCATGTCGAGGTCGTCGATGGCCTTGAACAGGTCGCCGAGCAGTCGATTGACTATCTGCTTTGCGCGAGCACCGCCGTCCTGGCTACCCACGTTGGCAGCGGCCTTCAGCAGGTCTTGCACCTCCTTCGTATCGAACACTTTGACGCTCATGTCTTCTCCTGAATCTCTATTTTCTGATCGGGTAAACCCTCGGTTTAGCGCCCTCCAGAATATGCCTGAGAGGTATAATGAGTGCTGAAACAGAGTGTGAATGCAGAATAATTGACCCGGGAAGGCGCCGTCCAACACTGATTTGGTATCGGTCTATATCTGCGAGGTATTGACATGGAACTGCGGCATCTTCGCTATTTCGTCGCCGTAGCCGAGGAACGCAATTTCACGCGCGCGGCACAGCGGCTCAACATGGCGCAACCGCCTTTGAGCCGGCAGATCCAGCAGCTCGAAGAGCTACTCGAGGTGCAGCTATTCCAGCGTGATTCGCGTCCGTTGAAGCTTACCGAGACGGGTAAGTTCTTCTATGCTCACGCCGTCCAGTTACTCGCCCAGACGTCCGAACTCGAATCCATGACGCGGCGCGTGGGCAACATCGAGCGCAGCCTCTCTGTCGGTTTCGTGGGTTCGACGTTGTATGGAATGCTGCCCAAAATCATCCGGCGCTTTCGCGACGAGAACACTACCGTCGAACTCAGCCTTCACGAGATGTCGACAATGGACCAGATCCGAGCGCTAAAAGACGGTCAGATCGATGTCGGGTTCGGTCGTATTCGGCACGAGGACGCCAACATCCGCCGGGTGATCCTTCGCGAGGAGAAGATGATCGTTGCACTCCCGGAGGGCCATCCACTCTCACTAGCGAAACCCGTCCTTGCTCTCAGCGACCTGGTCAACGAAACGCTGATTATTTTCCCTAAGGCGCCGCGCCCCAGTTATGCAGACCAGGTGCTGTCGGCATTCGAAGACCGCGGTCTCAAGCCGCGCCGGATCTATGAAGTGCGGGAGTTGCAGATTGCGCTAGGCCTCGTAGCAGCGGGGGAAGGCATTTCTGTCGTTCCGAGTAGCGTGTACGGCCTGAAGCGCGACGATGTGAGCTACAAGGAACTGGACGACCCTACTCTGGTATCGCCAATCATCATGAGCATGCGTGCGCTCGATGAATCGCGCGACATTCGGGAAATGCTTGAACTCATCTATCGGCTGTACGAGGAGGAAAAGATAAGCTTTGCACCCCGTAACGATTCGGGGCGGTGATGTCCGCCATGCCCCGGGGTTTGGCGCCACACGTCGACGGTGTTGGACAGCCGGTTATTGGACACGCGATACTTCAGCAACCCCTTTACTCCAATATGCGCGCGTTGCGACGAATGCCTGCGGCGGTTGGTCGACTACCCTCGGGATATTCAGAGCCGCACAACAACAGCTCACGCATAGGGTTACACAGATTAAAAGATCACCGGAGTGCTCGACCGGGAAAACGTCTTGCCTGTAGCGCAGCTTCCTGAAGTGGAAACCTATTTTCCGTGTGCGACGAAGGGACTCACGAATCGTTACGCAGAGAGTGCAGTTGCCGAACCTTGTCGAAAAGCCACTGGAAAACCGAATGGTCTGTCTCCTGCTCTGCAGGAATCGGCGTCATCAGCTTGCTGATTGCATTCTGACGATAGGCCAGCAGTTCACACATCTGCTTCGCCACTTGGGGATGCTCCTTCAGGAACGAAGTCATATCCTCCTTGCTTACCTGATATAGCAGGCAAGGGGTAAGTGTCGCAATGGAAACGTGCATAGGAAGTCCGGCGAGCAGCCCCGTTTCGCCAAATGTTTCGTCCGGTCCGATACGGGCAATTTCACGGGCGCCAGACGACTCAGTATAGGTAACGGCAAGTACGCCGGAGTGGACAATTGACAGACTATCCGGGACCGTTTCAGACGCCAGGACCTGTTGATTAGCCTGGTATTCGTGTCTGGAAAGTCGCGCTGCAAGCCGTGTTACTTCATCGCTTGTCAGGCTTTCGAATAGATTCACTCGTTTTAGAAGTGCTTCCTTGGCGTCATGCGCGGTAGCGGTTGGCGCGGGCATCCCTAGTGCGCGCAGTGCCACACCTGATGCCGCGAGATGCCGATAACAGAGGTCGAAAAGCTCGTTAGATGCAGATAGTTTTTTGGACATATCGTCGACAAAGCCGACCACCTCGTATTGCACCGAGTTCAACGTGGTGCGTTTCATGCGAGCGGAGGGAGCGGGAACGTCAAGGATGGCGTTGCACCCGGTCAGGGCGCGGCTCAAGGCGTCGAGCACGGTCTTCGGCCGTGCCTCCGGCTCAATCTCCAGGACCAGCGAGAGGCCGTGAACATTCGTCGGCCTACTGTTGTTGGATATTTTTGCCTTTGCGGCGACGGCATTGGGAACAATAAGAGTGTTGCCCTGACCGGTCAGCAGATGCGTGGCGCGCCAATTCATCTCGACGACCTTGCCTTCAACATCATCAATCTCCACCCAGTCGCCAACAGAATACGGCTCCGTGGTATTGAGTACGATTCCGGCAAAGACGTCGCTGAGTGTGCTCTGGATTGCGAGGCCAAGCACAATGGCGAGGGCACCCGACGTAGCAACGAGGCCGCGCACCGGCAGCTCGAGGACAAACCCAAGGGCGGCCACGACCGCGGCGAGGAATACCACCGCGCCGAATACGTCCGAGAATAGCCGCTGCCGTCGCCAGGCGCTGGGTAGTAGCAGCGTATCGAGCGAAAGCGTAAGCAGACGCGCTGCCATCAGCCACCAGATTATTTCAAGCACCTGCCCGACCCAGTGCAATTCGACGGCGTCCGCATAGGGCGCCTGGGTGAATGGGCTCAGGCCGGACGCGAAAAGTACCCAGCTCAGCACCGAAAAAAGCGTAAGCCGTATCAGGAGCCGAGCCAATTCATGCGCAGGGAGTCGGAAACGCCACACGACGATGTCGAGAGCGACGATACCGAATCCCAGAATCAGTGGATATTTCACAGACGCTCCTCAGCAGGCGACCTTGGGAGGATATCTCATCGTCTACGACTCACAACCGCTGCAGGTTCAACTTGCTAGTGATGAGCTGCGGCTAATCTGCGGAAAAGACCCCTGCCGCCGATATGCAGATGATTCGCATCCGAAGAGGTCCATTCGAGCATGTCGTTTGCGAGCAAAGTTGCAATCGCGCCAATCTGTTTCAGGTCTTCGCTCGGACCTGCGGGGTCGCCTGGATAATCGGCCCTGGCACTGGCCGTGTGTCGCATCATTGCTACGCTTGTGGCTTTATCGAGCGACCGCTCCAGATATTCGGCGAGTGTTCTCAGTAATTCCGGTGCGTGCTCCGGGTCAGGTGACCACGCGTTTGCATTGTCACACTTGCCATCATGACACAGCGGGCGGGTCACAGTCCGAGAACTCCCGCCCTGACTGTGCCGTGTGTCTCTCAGGCTGATTGCGTTTATCACAATCGCTCGGCGGTGTGACAATACTAGGATTGACACAGTCCATTACTAATCCGAGGACGCGTGCAGACAGATTCCCCCCAGCGTGCCAGTACGCTCAGCCAGATCCCCCGCGGCATCTGGATGCTGGGCTTCGTGAGCCTGTTCATGGACATCTCGTCCGAAATCATCCATAGCCTTCTGCCGATGTTCCTCGTGACAAGTCTCGGTGCGAGCGCCACGATGGTCGGCCTGATTGAAGGCGCGGCGGAGGCCGCTTCGCCCATCATCAAGATGTTTTCGGGCGCGCTGAGCGACTACCTTGGTAACCGGAAGTGGCTCGCGGTCATCGGATACGGCATGGGAGCGTTAAGCAAGCCATTGTTTGCGCTGGCGCCCACCGCGGGCATCGTATTGACGGCACGTGTGGTCGACCGGGTGGGAAAAGGCATTCGGGGTGCACCGCGCGACGCGCTCGTGGCTGACATCACTCCCGCCCATCTGCGTGGCGCGGCCTATGGCCTGCGGCAATCGCTCGACACAATCGGCGCCTTTGTTGGACCGTTGCTCGCGGTCGCCCTGATGCTGTTGTGGGCGGACAACTTCCGTCGGGTATTCTGGGTCGCGGTGGTGCCGGGACTTGTTGCCGTCGCGTTACTCGTTTTCGGTATCAGGGAACCTGCACCGCAGCCGGGAGCAAAGCGCGTCAACCCGATTAAGCTCGACAGCTTGAAGAAACTCAGCGGGCCTTATTGGTGGGTTGTCGGCGTCGGTGCAGTCTTCACGCTCGCACGCTTCAGCGAAGCCTTCCTGGTGTTGCGTGCGATGCAGGGTGGTATCCCGATAGCCCTCGTGCCTCTCGTCATGGTGGCAATGAATGTCGTGTATTCGCTGTCGGCGTACCCATTCGGAAAACTGGCTGACTCGATGAGTCACACCAGGCTGTTGGCCGCCGGCATTCTGGTGCTCGTCGCATCTGACATCGTGCTGGCTCATGGCAACTCATGGCCGGTTGTGATATTCGGGGTAGCCCTCTGGGGGCTGCATATGGGGTTGACTCAAGGTCTGCTGGCGACCATGGTCGCGCAATCGGCACCGCCCGAGCTGAAGGGCACTGCATTCGGCTTCTTCAACCTGATGAGCGGGCTGGCGATGCTTGTCGCCAGTGTCGTTGCCGGTCAACTCTGGGACCGCTTCGGAGCGAGTACGACGTTCTATGCCGGGGCGGGATTCTGTATCGCAACGCTGTTCGCGCTGGCGACCCGGCCATTGGCGCGCGACAGCAGGACATGACCTGGCGGCTACTTGCCGAGCCGCGAGTGACAAATCAGTCGTCGTCTTCATGGCGATGGTGTTCCCATCCACGGTGCCGGCCGTGGTCATGCCACCGGCGCTCGTCGCCGTAGTCGCCTTCATAGCGGTATCCGTAGCCATAGACCGGGGCCGGCGCGTAGACCACTGGCGGCGGCGCCTCGTACACGACCGGGGGTGGCGCGACATACATGGGACCAGGAACGCCCAGATAAACGCCGATGTCCGCGTGAGCGAAAGCCGCGCTGGACGCACAGGCAGCGGGGATTCCCACCGCGAGAAAAAGGGTAGCGCGTTTCATGAAGTTCTCCAGTCCTGCCCGGTTCTGGCGGATGCCAGACAACGACGAACGAGGCGGATTGTAGGGGGGCCAAGCCGTAGCAGGTGCAGCCGGATTGTCAATTCTGTAACAGGCGGTAATCGGAAAATCTCGCCGGTTTTAGAGGCTGATTACGACACGCTCGGGGAGTCGCCCGAGACATGAACACGCTCACCGATCTGGACCGGCGGCTGCGTTGTGTAGTTGAAGTTCACCACGCCCACTGGAAGGATGCGTGGTAGAGAATTGGAAGAGATTCCGGAAGCAAACTTTTTTGTGCGCTTGTACGCACAAAAAAAAAGGCGTCACGTTGCCGTGACGCCTTAAAAAGTTCTAGCCATTCCGAGGGCCGTGCTAGAACCTGAGAGACGGTATTCGAAAGTTGGGCCTGCGATGCGGCGCCTGTACAGAGCGCCGTAGATCGTTACGGTGGACTATGAGAAGACACTCGGCACAGACATTGTGCGGGCCACGGCAGGTTCGGAACTTCAAAATGCGGAACCTGAAACCGTCTTTCGAAATGAGATTCCATTTTTTATGGTTATGCTGACTAAGTCAAGCAAAATCTAAAGAGGCTTCGTTCGTGGCGGAAAAATATTCCGATACAATGAATCTTCCGATGAAAAATCACTTCGATGCCCCACGTTGGGGCCGCCGCCGGCGCTTTGAGAGAGGGCTCCAGCTTGGGCTACGAAGAAAGAAATTGAAATAAAGTTCCAAAAAAACACATGAACCGACCCACGCGCTCCCAAGCTGCCGCGGACCCGACCAGAGACAAAGACGGCTCCGGCGACGAAGTCACCGCCCTCGCGCGCGGCCTGACCGTGCTGCGCTCGGTCGCCGCCGCGGACGCGCCGCTCAGCAACCGCGAACTGACCGAGCTGACCGGCATTCCCAAGCCCACCGTCTCGCGCATCACCGCGACGCTGGTCAGCGCGGGCTTTCTGTTCCGGCTGCCGGACAGCGAGCGTTTCGTGCTGACTTCGTCGGTGCTCGAGCTGAGCAACGGCTTCCTGCGCAACTTCGATATCCGCGCTCGCGCGCGGCCGTTCCTGATCGAACTGGCCGAACGCACGGCGTTGTCCGTTCATCTGGCCGTGCGCGACCGCCTCGACATGGTGGTGATCGACGCGATCCGGCCGCGTTCGGCAGTGCTGGTGTCACGCCTTGAGATTGGCTCGCGCATGAATCTGAGCCGCACCGCCGTCGGCCGCGCCTATCTGGCTGCGCTCGAAGCACCGGAGCGGGAAAAATTGCTGATCGGCCTGCAGGCGGCTGAAGGCGACGACTGGGGCCACCTCAGCAGCCGACTCGACAGCGCATTGCAGGAAACCATCGAGCGCGGCTTCGCAATCGCCACGGGCGAATGGTACGACGGACTCAACGCGATCGCACTCGGTTTCACAGGACCATCGGGCGAGCGCTATGCGGTCAATTGCGGCGGTTCAGCCGATCAATGCCCACGCGACTGGCTGATCTCGCGTGCCGCCCCGGCGCTGCTCGAGTGCGTCGCGAGAATCGTGCTGGAGATCGGCGGCACGCCGGGGCGCCGCCTGGATACCTGAAGCGGCCGCAGGGCTCGCCGGCGAGCGGCGGAGGCTTTTGCAAGCAATCCTGTAACCTTCGTAATCAACAGAAAAATACGCGGGTGGACTGTTACAGAGCCCGCGACGTAGGATCATGCCTTCCTGCCGCGGGACGCGCGCCCGGCTTGCGGTTTTCTCCTTCGATAACGTTCCGGCCGCCTGTTTCGACGCCGCATTGCGCTAACATCGCTGTCCCGCGCCTTGGGTAGGATCGCGCGGAACGAGCGCGGTGCACCCGTTGTCGAAACCGCCTGTCATGCCATTCGCGTGCCGCTCCGCCGAACTGTCGAAACGGCGCGAACGCGCACGCGGCTCACATCCAAGCCAGTCACCTGACCGAACCGATGGACGAACAACAACAGCATTCGGAAACCACACGCCCTGTTCCTCCGGCTTCCCAACCGTCCTCCCGCAGCGGCCCCACCGGCACACCGAACCCGCCTCCGGGCATGGTGAAGCGGCACCGCGGCCGCAATATCGCGCTGATCATCGCCGCACTGGTCATCCTCGGGGTGGTGCTGTGGCGCTGGCACCCGTGGGGCAGTCCCGGCGGCGCAGCGAGCGCGGGCGATGCGAGCGGTGCCCGCGCCGGCCGCGCTGGACGGGGTGCAGCGATGGGCAATATGCCGCAGCCCGTTCGCGTGGCGGCCGCGACGCAGGGCGAAATGCCGGTGGTGCTGACCGCACTCGGCACGGTCACGCCGCTGGCTAACGTCACCGTGCTGCCGCAATTGAGCGGCGTGTTGCAGGACGTGTATTTCAAGGAAGGCCAGATGGTCAGGAAGGGCGACGTGCTGGCCCAGATCGACCCCCGCCCCTATCAAATCTCGCTGGATAACGCGCAAGGCACGCTCGCCCGCGACGAGGCTCTGCTGCAAACCGCCCGCCTCGACCTGAAGCGTTATCAGACGCTGCTCTCGCAAGACTCCATCGCCAGCCAGCAGGTGGATACGCAGGCCTCACTGGTGCGTCAATACGAAGGCACGGTGAAGTCCGACAAAGCCAATATCGACACCTACAAGCTCGACCTCGTCTACGCGCGCATCACCGCGCCGGTGTCGGGACGCGTCGGTCTGCGCCAGGTCGATCCGGGCAATTACGTCACGCCGAGCCTGACCAACGGCATCGTCGTGATTACGCAGTTACAGCCGATCAGCGTGATCTTCACGACCTCTGAAGACAACCTTCAGCAGATCATCCAGCAGACCCAGTCGGGCGCGAAGCTCTCGGTCACCGCGTATGACCGCAGCAACACCACCTCGCTCGAAGGCGGCATGCTCGAAACGCTGGACAACCAGATCGACACCACCACCGGCACGGTCAAGCTGCGCGCGATCTTCCAGAACAGCAAGAATCTGCTGTTCCCGAATCAGTTCGTCAATGCGCGCCTGCTGGTCGATACGATCAAGGACGCGGTGATCGTGCCGACGCCGGCGGTGCTCAACGGTTCGATGGGCCCGTTCGTGTACGTCGTGAAGGCCGATAACACCGTGACGGTGCGCCCGGTCAAGCTCGGCCCCGTGGATGGCGAGCGCACCAGCATCAAGTCCGGCCTGGCCGTCGGCGAGCGCGTCGTGATCGACGGTTCGGACCGTCTGAAGGAAGGCGCGAAAATCACGATTCCGGCCGACAAGCCTCGTGGTGCCTCAGGCGCCTCAGGTGCCACAGGCGCCTCGGGCGCCCGTGGCGCGGCCGCTGCGTCGGGCGCATCCGGCGCGCACGCGCATCATGGCAAACACGCGGCGCAAGCCTCGCAATAAAGGCACGGCACCTACCGCATGAATCCATCTCGCGCCTTTATCCTGCGTCCCGTCGGCACCGCGCTGCTGATGGCGGCGATCATGCTGGTCGGTCTCGTCGCGCTGCGCTTCCTGCCGCTCTCGGCGCTGCCCCAGGTCGACTATCCGACCATCCAGGTGCAGACCTTCTATCCGGGCGCAAGCCCGGACGTGATGACGTCGTCGGTCACCGCGCCGCTCGAGCGTCAGTTCGGGCAGATGCCGTCGCTCAATCAGATGTCGTCGCAAAGCTCGGCCGGCTCGTCGATCATCACGCTGCAGTTCAGCCTCGACCTGCCGCTCGATATCGCCGAGCAGGAAGTCCAGGCCGCCATCAACGCGGCCGGCAATCTGCTGCCGTCGGACCTGCCCGCCCCGCCGATCTACGCCAAGGTCAATCCAGCCGACGCGCCGATCATCACGCTCGCGATCACCTCGAAGACGCTGCCGCTCACGCAGGTGCAGGATCTGGCCGACACGCGCCTCGCGCAGAAAATCTCGCAGGTGGCGGGCGTGGGTCTGGTGAGCCTGTCGGGCGGCCAGCGCCCGGCCGTGCGGATTCAGGCGAACCCGCGCGCGCTCGCTGCGTACGGTCTGAACCTGGACGACCTCCGCACCACGATTTCGAATTTGAACGTCAACACGCCGAAGGGTAACTTCGACGGCCCCACGCGCAACTACACGATCAACGCGAACGACCAGTTGACCGACGCCGACGCCTACAAGAGCGCCGTGGTGGCGTACAAGAACGGCCGCGCGGTGATGCTGACCGACGTCGCCAACATCGTGCAGGGTGCGGAGAACACCAAGCTCGGCGCGTGGGTCGACGGCACGCCCGCCATCATTCTGAACGTGCAGCGCCAGCCGGGCGCGAACGTGATCCAGGTGGTGGACAGTATCAAGAAGCTGCTGCCGCAGTTGCAACAGGCACTGCCCGCCGCGCTCGACGTGGAAGTCGTCACCGACCGCACCACCACGATCCGCGCATCCGTGCGCGACGTGCAGTTCGAACTGGCCATGTCGGTCGTGCTGGTCGTGCTGGTCATGTATCTGTTCCTCGCCAACGTCTACGCGACCATCATTCCGAGCCTTTCGGTGCCGCTCTCGCTGATCGGCACGCTCGCCGTGATGTACCTGTGCGGCTTCTCGCTCGACAACTTATCGTTGATGGCGCTGACCATCGCGACCGGCTTCGTGGTGGACGACGCGATCGTGATGATCGAGAACATCGCGCGTTACGTAGAAGAAGGCGAAGCCCCGCTCGAAGCCGCGTTGAAGGGCTCGAAACAGATCGGCTTCACGATCATTTCGCTGACGGTCTCGCTGATCGCCGTGCTGATTCCGCTGCTCTTCATGGGCGACGTGGTCGGCCGCCTGTTCCACGAATTCGCCATTACGCTTGCCGTGACGATCGTGATTTCGGCGGTCGTGTCGCTCACGCTCGTGCCGATGATGTGCGCCAAACTGCTGCGTCACGCGCCGCCGCATGAGAGCCATCGTTTCGAAGCCAAGGCGCACCGCGCGATCGACTGGGTGATCGCGCGTTACGCGGTCGCGCTCACGTGGGTGCTGAACCGGCAACGCTCCACGCTGGTCGTTGCTGTGCTCACGCTGGTGCTGACCGGCGTGCTGTACGTGTTCATTCCGAAGGGCTTCTTTCCGGTGCAGGACACCGGCGTGATCCAGGCGATCACGCAGGCGCCGCAGTCGGTGTCGTATGCGTCGATGGCCGAGCGTCAGCAGGAACTTGCCGCGCAGATCCTGAAAAATCCGGATGTGGAGAGCCTGACCTCGTTCATCGGCGTGGACGGCAGCAATATCACGCTGAACAGCGGCCGCATGCTGATCAACCTGAAGCCGCGCGACGACCGTAGCAACACCGCGAGCGAAGTGATCCGCCAGTTGCAGCAGGACGTGGCGCATATCGCCGGCGCGTCGCTGTACATGCAACCGGTGCAGGATCTGACGATCGACTCGACCGTCAGCCCGACGCAGTACCAGTTCATGTTGACCGATGCGAACATCGGCGAATTCACTACGTGGGTTCCCAAGCTGGTCGAGCGGCTGAAGCAGTCGCCCGAACTCGCCGACGTCGCCACCGACTTGCAGGACAACGGCCAGTCGGTCTACATCGAAATCGACCGCGCCACCGCATCGCGTTACGGCATCACGCCGGCCACTGTGGATAGTGCGCTGTACGACGCGTTCGGCCAACGCATCATCTCCACCATCTTCACGCAGTCGAATCAGTACCGCGTGATTCTGGAAGCGCAACCGGCGATGCAGCATTACACCGAATCGCTGAAGTCGATCTATCTGCCCTCTTCCACCTCCACGGGCGGCCAGGTGCCGCTGTCGTCGATCGCGCGCTTCATCGAAAAGCCCGCGCCGCTGCTCGTCACGCATCTGAGCCAGTTCCCGGCCACCACGGTGTCGTTCAACCTCGCGCCGGGTTCGTCGCTCGGCGCGGCGGTCAAGGCGATCGATCAGGCGAAGAAGGACATCGGCTTGCCCGCGTCGTTCCAGACGCGCTACCAGGGCGCGGCGCTGGCGTTCCAGGCGTCGCTGTCGAACGAGCTGTTCCTGATTCTCGCGGCGATCGTCACGATGTATATCGTGCTGGGCGTGCTATACGAGAGCTTCATCCATCCGATCACGATTCTCTCGACGCTGCCTTCGGCCGGCGTCGGCGCGTTGCTGGCGCTGCTGATCACCGGGCATGATCTCGACATCATCGGCATCATCGGGATCGTGCTGCTGATCGGTATCGTGAAGAAGAACGCGATCATGATGATCGACTTCGCGCTCTACGCCGAGCGCGAAGAAGGCAAACCGCCGCGCGAAGCGATCTACCAGGCGTGCCTGCTGCGCTTCCGGCCGATTCTGATGACCACGCTCGCCGCCCTGCTCGGCGCGCTGCCGCTGATGCTCGGCACCGGCGCAGGCTCGGAATTGCGCCGTCCGCTCGGTATCGCGATTGCCGGTGGCCTGATCGTCAGCCAGTTGCTGACGCTGTTCACCACGCCGGTGATCTACCTCGCATTCGACTCGCTCGGCCGCCGCGCGCGCGAGCGCTTCAATCGCGGCGGGCCGTCCAAAGGCGCCACGCCGCCCGTCAGCGATGCAGGGAACTGAGCGATGAATCTGTCGCGTCCGTTTATCTCCCGCCCGGTCGCCACCACGCTGCTGGCGATCGGCATCGCGCTGGCCGGCATTTTCGCGTTCACCAAGCTGCCGGTCGCGCCGCTGCCGCAGGTCGATTTCCCGACCATTTCGGTGCAGGCCTCACTGCCTGGCGCGAGTCCGGATACCGTGGCGACCAGTGTCGCCAGTCCGCTCGAACGGCATCTCGGTTCGATCGCCGACGTCACCGAAATGACCTCGTCGAGTTCGGTGGGCTCGACGCGCATCACCATGCAGTTCGGCCTGAATCGCGATATCGACGGCGCCGCGCGCGACGTGCAGGCCGCCATCAACGCAGCGCGCGCCGATCTGCCGGCGAGCTTGCGCAGCAATCCGACTTACCACAAGGTCAATCCGGCCGACGCGCCGATCCTGATTCTTGCGCTCACGTCGAAAACGCTCACGGCCGGCCAGTTGTACGACTCCGCGGCCACCGTGCTGCAACAGTCGCTGTCGCAGGTGGACGGCGTCGGCGAAGTGGACGTGAGCGGCTCGGCCAACCCGGCCGTGCGTGTCGAACTGGAGCCGAATGCGCTCTCGCACTACGGCATCGGTCTCGAAGACGTGCGCGCGGCGCTCGCCGCGGCCAACGCGAACAGCCCGAAAGGCTCGATCGAATTCGGCCCGAACCGCGTGCAGATCTATACCAACGACCAGGCCAGCAAGGCGTCGCAATACAGGGATCTGGTCATTGCCTATCGCAACGGCGCGGCGGTGAAGCTCTCCGACGTGGCCGAGGTGGTCGATTCGGTCGAAGATCTGCGCAACCTCGGCCTCTTCAACGGCAAGCGTTCGGTGCTGGTGATCCTGTACCGCCAGCCGGGCGCGAACATCATCGACACCATCGACCGTGTCACGGCAATGCTGCCGCAACTGCACGCGTCGCTGCCCGCGGACGTCGACATCGCGCCGGCCGCCGACCGCTCCACCACGATCCGCGCCTCGCTGAAAGACACCGAGTTCACGCTCGTGGTCGCGGTCGCGCTGGTGGTGATGGTGGTGTTCCTGTTCCTGCGCAACTGGCGCGCCACGCTAATCCCCAGCGTGGCCGTGCCGATCTCCATCATCGGCACGTTCGGCGCGATGTACATGCTCGGTTTCTCGATCGACAACCTCTCGCTGATGGCCCTGACCATCGCGACCGGCTTCGTGGTCGACGACGCGATCGTGGTGCTGGAGAACATCTCGCGGCATATCGAGAATGGCGTGCCGCGCATGAAGGCGGCTTTCCTCGGCGCACGTGAAGTCGGCTTTACCGTGCTGTCGATCAGCATTTCGCTGGTCGCCGTGTTCCTGCCGATTCTGCTGATGGGTGGCATTGTCGGCCGCCTGTTCCGCGAATTCGCACTGACGCTCTCGCTCGCGATCGGCGTGTCGCTGATCGTCTCCCTCACGCTCACGCCGATGATGTGCTCGCGCCTTCTGCGCGAGCCGCACGAGCAGAAGGAAGAAGGACGTTTCGGCCGCTGGCTGGAACGCGGCTTCGCGTCGATGCAGCGCGGCTATGAGCGCACGCTCGGCTGGGCGCTGCTGCATCCGCGCCTGATCGTGACGATCCTGCTGCTGACCATCGGCCTGAATGTGTGGCTGTACATCATCGTGCCGAAGGGTTTCTTTCCGCAGCAGGACACGGGCCGGCTGATCGGCGGCATTCAGGCCGATCAGTCCACCTCGTTCCAGTCCATGAAAGGCAAGTTCGCGCAGATGATGGAGATCGTCGGCAAGAATCCGGCGGTGGAAAGCGTGGCCGGCTTTACCGGCGGACGGCAGACCAATTCCGGCTTCATGTTCGTGACGCTGAAATCGAAGTCCGAGCGCAAGGCCTCTGCCGATCAGGTGATCCAGCAACTGCGCGAGCCGCTCGGCGACGTGGCCGGTGCGCGGACTTTCCTGCAGGCGGTGCAGGACATTCGCGTCGGCGGACGGCAATCGAACGCGCAGTACCAGTTCACGCTGCTGGCCGATTCGACGCCCGACCTGTACCTGTGGGGCCCGAAGCTCACCGAGGCGTTGCAGGCGCGCCCCGAACTCGCGGACGTGAATTCCGACCAGCAGCAAGGCGGCCTCGAAGCGATGGTGACGATCGACCGCGCCACCGCGGCGCGCCTTGGCATCAAGCCGGCGCAGATCGACAACACCTTGTACGACGCGTTCGGCCAGCGCCAGGTGTCGACGATCTATAACCCGTTGAATCAGTATCACGTTGTGATGGAAGTCGCGCCGAAGTACTGGCAGAGTCCGGACATGCTGAAGCAGATTTACATCAGCACGTCGGGCGGCAGCGCGAGCGGCGCGCAGACCACCAACGCTCCGGCAGGCACGGTGACGAAGGAGACCGGCGCCGCGACAACCACGTCCACGAGCGCGACGACGGGCGGCACGGCGGGCACGACCGCTTCGAGCGCGGCGAGCATTGCCGCCGACTCCGCGCGCAATCAGGCGATCAATTCGATTGCGGCGAGCGGCAAGTCGAGCGCGTCGTCGGGCGCGGCGGTGTCGACGGCGAAGGAAACGATGGTGCCGCTGTCGGCGATCGCGAGCTTCGGGCCGGGCAGCACGCCGCTTTCCGTGAACCACCAGAGCCAGTTCGTGGCCTCGACGATTTCGTTCAATTTGCCGCCGGGCGTTTCGCTGTCGACGGCGACTCAGGCGATTTACGACACGATGGCGCAGATCGGCATGCCGGGGACTATCCACGGCAGTTTCCAGGGGACCGCGCAGGCGTTCCAGCAGTCGATGTCCGATCAGCCGATTCTGATTCTGGCCGCGCTGGCCGCCGTGTATATCGTGCTGGGGATGCTGTATGAGAGCTATATTCATCCGTTGACGATTCTGTCGACGCTGCCTTCGGCGGGCGTGGGCGCGTTGCTGGCATTGCTGCTGTTCAAGACGGAGTTCAGCATCATCGCGTTGATCGGGGTGATTCTGCTGATCGGGATCGTGAAGAAGAACGCGATCATGATGGTGGACTTTGCTATTGAAGCGTCCCGGCATGGTTTGTCCTCGCGGGATGCGATTCATCAGGCTTGTTTGCTGCGGTTTCGGCCGATCATGATGACGACTTTTGCTGCTTTGTTGGGGGCGTTGCCGTTGGCGTTTGGGCGCGGGGAAGGGGCCGAGCTTCGGGCGCCGCTTGGGATTGCTATTGTGGGTGGGTTGATTGTTAGTCAGATGCTGACGCTTTATACGACGCCGGTTGTGTATCTTTATATGGATCGGGTTCGGGTCAGGTGGGAGGGCCGGAAGGGTCGGCGGGCTGGGGCGGCTGCTAGTTGATGTTTGTTGTGGTGCGTGGGTTTTTTTTTGTTGTTGGCCTTTTCTTGATTTGTTTGTGGTCTATTAGCGTTGCCCCTGTGCGGGGCGGCACTTACTTCTCTTTGCCGGCCGCAAAGAGAAGTAAGCAAGAGAAAGCGGCTCACACCGCTAATTCTTAAGCGGGTCCCCCGCACAGCCGCGGTAGTGGTGCATCTGGAATCAGTGTTTCCGCACATTCGGCGTGAGTGACACAGCAGTCATTCTTCCGGCGGCGCTGCGCGCGCGGACCTATCCGTAATTTCGTGGGCGGGGCATATCATGAGGGATCAAGGTCATGGATATGCCGATGAAAAAGAAACGCACCGTCGCGTCTCAGGCA